>NZ_OBMR01000004.1 GCF_900218035.1 Pseudobutyrivibrio ruminis DSM 9787 | reverse complement strand
CGAGCTGGGTTCAGAACGTCGTGAGACAGTTCGGTCCCTATCCGGCGCGGGCGTAGGATATTTGAGAGGAGCTGCCCCTAGTACGAGAGGACCGGGGTGGACGGACCACTGGTGTATCAGCTGTCGACCAACGGCATAGCTGAGTAGCCAAGTCTGGACGGGATAAACGCTGAAGGCATCTAAGCGTGAAGCCCCCCTCAAGATGAGATATCCCATTCCTTCAAGGAAATAAGATCCCTTATAGACGATAAGGTAGATAGGTTCAAGGTGTAAGTGCGGTAACGCATTCAGCTGATGAATACTAATAGATTGAAGGTTTATTCTAAAAGGAATATGTGTAGCGAATTTTCGGACACTAAGTTTTACTGTGTGAAGTTTTGAGGTTGTTATAAACCTTAAATGGCCTCATGGCTCAGTTGGTTAGAGCGCCGCCCTGTCACGGCGGAGGTCGAGGGTTCAAGTCCCTCTGGGGTCGTTTTAATAATGTGGGATCTTAGCTCAGCTGGGAGAGCATCTGCCTTACAAGCAGGGGGTCACAGGTTCGAGCCCTGTAGGTCCCACTTAATTAAATATTTTACTATGGGCGGTTTCCCGAGTGGCCAAAGGGGACAGACTGTAAATCTGCTGCAAATTGCTTCGGTGGTTCGAATCCACCACCGCCCATCTTTTTTAATATCGCGGGATGGAGCAGTCTGGAAGCTCGCCGGGCTCATAACCCGGAGGTCGGTGGTTCAAATCCATCTCCCGCAACTACGTGCCCAGATAGCTCAGTTGGTAGAGCAGAGGACTGAAAATCCTCGTGTCGTTGGTTCGATTCCGACTCTGGGCACTTGTTTTTTATAAACCTTCAAGATATAATGCTTGAAGGTTTTTTTGTATTTATAGGAGGCAATATGAAAATAGTATTCTTAGACAGAAAATCTATAGGTGAAGATATAGATTTAAGTTGTTTTAATGAATTTGGGGAAGTTGTTATATATGATTATTCTACCCCAGAAGAGGCAGCTGAAAGAACCGTAGATGCCGATGTGGTTATCATAAATAAAGTACCAATCAATGAAAATACAATTGGCAAGGCTAATAATCTTAAGCTTGTATGTGTAACAGCTACAGGAACTAATAATCTTGATAAAGACTATCTAGCTAAGAGAAATATAGAATGGAGAAATGTAGCTGGATATTCAACTGAAGCAGTTGCTCAGCATACTTTGGCATTATTATTAAACTTATACGAGCATTTAAGTTATTATGATGATTATGTAAAAAGCGAAAAGTATGTAGATGATAAGTTATTTAAACACTTTGAGATGCACTTTAATGAAATTGCAAATAAGACATGGGGCATTATTGGATTAGGTGCTATTGGAAAAAGAGTGGCAGAAATAGCAACTTGCCTTGGTGCGAATGTAGTTTACTATTCTACTAGTGGAAAGAATCACAGCGATATTTACAAAGAAGTTGATTTTGACACTTTGTTATCCACATCAGATGTTATCTCTATCCACGCACCACTTGATGAAAACACCTTACACTTAATGGATAAGAATGCATTTGAAAAGATGAAAAATAGTGCCATTCTCATAAATGTTGGTAGAGGTCCAATCGTTGTGGAAAAAGACCTTGCGGACGCACTTGAGAGTGGACAAATAGCTGGAGCTGGCTTAGATGTACTTGATATTGAACCTATGTCTCCAGAAAATCCATTACGCAATATAAAAGACAGCAACAAACTTATTATTACACCACATATTGCGTGGGCAGCTGTAGAAGCAAGACAGCGCTTGATGAAGATTATTTACAATCAGGTAAAGGATTACTTTAATTAATTAAGAGGTAAACCTGATAGATAACTATTGTCACTGAGACTTACTAATAATTTGTTTCTATAATGAAGATACATATTGGTTTCAGTGACAGTATCGATATCTGAATCAAAGAATGAAGTATTACCGCAGGATTTCATATAAAGATTTATTCGTTCTATGAAATCAGGCATAGCTTCATTGAATAACTCAAAAATACTTTCGTTTCTATTAATTGAAGGATTCCAAGGATTATGCCAGTTGGCATTGAAAGAATTGCAAGGGTCGTTGTACTTAATAATTGTATCGCTGGGAATCATAGACGAAATAACATCGCATTTAAAGAATAGGTGCTCTATTCTTTGAATGCGTTTTTTCTTTTTTCCTGATGGATCATTCATTAATCGATTCAGTTTTATAAATGATTTTATAGCATTTTTTATAGTTCCATATCGTACGTGATACTCTGGGAAAGCTCGGTTTATGCTTATAAAAAGCAATTCTGTAATAACTCGTTTCTCGTTGTCTGAAGGTGATACAGTTCTAGCATAATCAAATTGACTAGGGAGTACATGCTTAAAATGATCTAGAACCAAATGATCTATATCAGTTTCTAGAGAAACGTGTCTTCCGAAATCATATATGCCACTTTTCTTCAGATTATTAAAATGATCACTTTTAAAGTAGACATAAGGATGGCAAATCACATCCAAGGAATAATGACCCATAAATCCCATTATATAAGCATCACAAATACGTCTATCGTGAGCATCATCAAAGCTATTTCTTGCGTCAAAAAGGTAATCAAAAAACAGCATAACCCGTTCTCTATGCATTACGTTTCCAATATTCTTCTTATAAAAGACATATGCAGGGATATGATAGAAAAAGATATCAGGCCCTTGAAGGCCCAATCCAAAACATGTCTGATGTTTTTCAATCAGATTCTTAGTATCGTCAGATTCGATGAATGAGATACATTGTTCTCCGAAAGTTAAATGAGTAATAAAACCTGGCATATATTCTCCCAATACAAAAAAATTTACCTCGAATTTACCAAGCTAGAATACCTTTATATAAAGGAACAATAAATGCAATAACTTGGTATAAATCAATAATACCATATATAGTGGTTCATATTGCTAAAATACTGTGAAATAAGATTATATAGCAAACCTATACATATGAAAAAAATTGTATAAATCAAAAAACAAAGAAAAAACTTTGTATATAGCATAAAAATATGTGGAATCTATACTAAAGTTAGGTTAAATGAAACGGAGGATCTAAAATGGGAGTAAAAGATAATGTTGAAAGAGCTGCATTTAGTGCGGCTATAGATGAAGTTCTGAAGAATGTAAAAAAGAATCCACAGAAAAGCCTATTAAAGATTGTTGATATGACAGAGAAAATGATGGGTGGAAGTAGTAAAGGATTCCGTACAGCTGCTTTTGCAGGAGCTAGAGATCTCATTAATCAAGAAGACTCTAAGTGGATGAACTATGTTACACGATTATTAACTGAAACAGATCCACATGTTGCAAAAATGACAGCATTAAATCTTGGATACCAGGCTGCATTTAAAGGTACCAAGATGATCAGGGAGAATAGAGAAAAATTTGGTTGTAATATACCATGGCTGATTCTCATGGATCCAACAAGTGCCTGCAATCTTCGTTGCACAGGATGTTGGGCAGCTGAGTATGGTCATAAACTTAATCTTACATTTGAGGAATTAGATAGTATCGTAACTCAGGGGAAGGAGCTTGGAATTTATTTCTACATGCTAACAGGTGGCGAACCACTTGTTAGAAAGGCTGATATTATAAAGCTTTGCGAGAAGCATAATGATTGTGCATTCCATAGCTACACAAACGGAACACTTGTAGATCAGGCATTCTGTGATGAAATGAAGAGAGTAGGAAATTTATCACTTTCAATTTCTCTTGAGGGCTTTGAAGATGCAAATGATTTCCGCCGTGGTGAAGGTGTATTCGCAAAGGT
The DNA here is from genome assembly GCF_900218035.1 of Pseudobutyrivibrio ruminis DSM 9787. Taxonomy (GTDB): domain Bacteria; phylum Bacillota; class Clostridia; order Lachnospirales; family Lachnospiraceae; genus Pseudobutyrivibrio; species Pseudobutyrivibrio ruminis. Next base: position 322,161 of record NZ_OBMR01000004.1, on the reverse strand, counting down.
AATTCATGCCATGGATTTACTCCATGAAAATGGATTGATTTTCGGTAATTCAGTTTGCTATACATCAAAGAATATGGATTCAGTAACTTCAGATGAATTCTTTGATTTATTGATTGAGCATGGATCAAGATTTGCTTGGTACTTCCATCTTATGCCAGTTGGAATGAAGGCTTCTCCAGAATTAATGCCTTCTCCAGAACAAAGAGAGTATATTTATCATAGACTTCGTGAAGTTCGTGGCCGTGAAGGCGGTAAGGAAATCTATGTTATGGACTTCCAGAACGATGGAGAGTTTGTAGGTGGATGCATCGCTGGTGGTAGAAACTATTGCCATATTAATCCAAAGGGCGATGTAGAGCCATGCGTATTTATACATTATTCTGGTGCAAATATTCGTGAAAAATCTCTTATTGAGTGCCTACAGCAGCCATTATTTATGGAGTACAGAAAGGGACAACCATTTAATGACAATATGCTTAGACCTTGTCCTATGCTGGAAAATCCAGAACTTCTCCAGGAGATGGTTAAGCGTTCAGGAGCTCATTCTACAGATGTTGAGCAGGAAGAGCCTGTTGAGCATTTATGTGAAAAGTGTGCAGAATATGCAGCAAACTGGAAGCCAACAGCAGATAAACTTTGGGAAGAGCATCCATACAGACAAAAAGGATATATTAATTATGCAAATGCAGAAGAAAAGGGATATGCATATAAAGTAAATTAATAAAGATGCTTTAGACCTGACAGAGAACAGCTGTCAGGTCTTTTTTTAGCCATTATAAGGTAAAAAAAGAGAATGCATAGTTGATAAAAATAAGAGATAATGCTAAAGTAAAGAAAGGTTATTAAAGATTATTCTAAAATAGTTTAGAATAATAAAAATTAAATCTTAATATTTTCAGAATATTGCATCCATAGTTGAAACGTGATACCATGGATTTGCACGCTAGTTAGTGTGTAAAGGAGAGGTGTTATGTTTAAAGGACGCAAATCAGAAATTGAAAAACTAAATGGATTTTATGAGGGAGAAGAAGCATCCGTTGCAGTTGTTTCTGGCCAATTGGGGGTTGGCAAGACAGCTCTATTAAGAGAGTTTGCAAAGGATAAAGAAGCCATTTTTTTCGAGGCTTACGAGACTACTGCTAAGCATCAGTTTGAGCAGATTAGCAAAACTATAGGCTCGTCAACTGTTCTCGATGGGGAGGCATTTTGCCAGGAAATTTCTAAGAGGGCTGCAAAATCTAAGCAGCTTATCATCATTGACCAATACCCTCATATTGTTAAGTCAGATCCAGATTTTGATAAAAAACTTCATGAATATATCGTCGGAGAATGGAAGAAATTACCAGTTAAGCTCATTCTATGTTCCGATGCGTTTATGCTAGTTGATAAATACATAAAGGGCAAAAAGGCTCTATGGAAAAACGATATAACACTTGATTTGGTAGTTCAGCCATTAGGATTTTATGACTCTTGCGAGTTTTTTGCAGATGCTAGTCCGAAGGAAGCTGCATTTTTATATGGCATTACAGGCGGTATTCCATACAACCTGGTACGCACAGCAGCCCTACTTGGAATAGATGGGTACGATATGTACGGCATCAGTCCAATACATGGTGAAGATAAAATAAAAGAAGTGGCGTACAAGCTGTTTTTGGATAAGAATTGCAATCTTGGTTTGAATCCGGAGCAGGTTATGGCTACTGAGCTTCGCGAGCTATCATATTACAACTATATGCTTGCGACACTTGCCAAGGGATTAAACAGAGTTAATCAGATTTCGGCAGAGGTTGAAAAGCCAAAGGATGTTGTAGTTCCTTACTTGAACTCACTAATGTCGATTGGCGTTTGTACAAAAGATACAGCAATCACTGAGATTACAAATAGAAAGAAAACTCGTTATTCGATAGTTAATACCAGCACATTATTCTGGTACAAGCACATTGTGGCAAACTACAATTTATATATTTCAGGTCAGGTTGATGAGCTTTGGAACACAATCAAAGCAGATATTGATGACTATATGAAGGAAGTATTCATCAAAATATGTGCTGAATACTTACGAGATAGAAGCGATAATAACCTTCTTCCATTTACTATCGAAGAGATTGGAAACTGGTGGGTTAATGACGATGAAGCAGGAACCACAGACGGATTTGATTTGGTATCACTTGGAAAATGTGATGGCAAGTCAGCTACGATTTTTGCTCAGTGCTATTATATCCATGAGCCAATAGAAGTTGCTCAATTAAAGTCATTAATTGAAAAAACAAAGCAGCTTCACAGACAGGGAGATGCATTTTATCTTGTATTTTCTAATGCAGGCTTCCATGAAAATGCTATCACCATTTCATCAGCAATCAAAAACATTATGTTGATTACGTTGGATGAAATGAGATAATTATAGGTTTTACCCAATGATTTTAGGAGGAGAAAAATGACAAATCAAGAGCTAGTAAAAACTGCTATTGAAGTCCGCAAGGGAATCATTGAAGGTGTTCACGCTGCAAAAGCTGGACATCCAGGCGGATCTCTTTCAGCAACAGAGGTATTTACATATCTCTACTTTGAGGAGATGAATATCGATCCAAAGAATCCAAAGAAGGCAGACAGAGATAGATTCGTGCTTTCAAAGGGACACACAGCACCAGGTCTTTATGCTACACTTGCGCAGAGAGGCTTCTTCCCAGTTGAGGATTTAAAGGGCCTTCGTAGCATTGGAAGTCACTTACAGGGACATCCATGTGTGCAGCATACACCAGGTATTGATGCATCATCAGGTTCACTTGGCCAGGGAATTTCTGTAGCAACAGGTATGGCTCTTTCAGCAAAACTCTCTAATGAATCTTATAGAGTTTATACACTTCTTGGAGATGGTGAAATCCAGGAAGGTCAGGTATGGGAAGCTGCTATGTTCGCAGCTGCAAAGAAGCTTGATAACCTTTGCGTAATCGTAGATAACAACGGTCTTCAGATTGATGGACGTATCGAGGACGTAAACAGCCCATATCCAATCCCAGACAAATTCAGAGCATTCAACTTCCATGTAGTAGAAGTTGCAGATGGAAATGATTTTGATCAGCTTCGCGTTGCTTTCAAAGAAGCAAGAGAAACAAAAGGACAGCCTACAGCTATCATTATGAAGACTGTAAAGGGCAAGGGCGTTTCATTTATGGAGAACCAGGTAGGATGGCACGGAAAGGCTCCTAACGACGAGGAGTACGCTATCGCTATGGAAGAATTAAAGAAAGCAGGTGAAGAGTAATGGCAGATGTTAAGAAAATCGCAACTCGTGAGAGCTACGGTAACGCTCTCGTTGCTTTAGGTGAGAAATATGACAATTTAGTAGTTCTTGATGCTGACCTTGCAGAGGCTACAAAGACAGGTATTTTTAAGAAGGCATTTCCTGAGCGCCATATTGACTGTGGTATTGCAGAGTCAAACATGGTTGGTATTGCAGCAGGTCTTGCTAGCACAGGAAAGGTTCCATTCTGCTCATCATTTGCAATGTTTGCAGCAGGACGTGCTTTCGAGCAGGTACGTAACTCAGTTGGTTACCCACACCTCAATGTAAAGATTGGTGCAACTCACGCTGGTATTTCAGTAGGTGAGGACGGTGCTTCACATCAGTGTAACGAGGATATCGCTCTTATGCGTACAATCCCAGGCATGACTATCATCAATCCTTCTGATGATGTTGAAGCAAAGGCTGCTGTAGAGGCTGCTTACAAGATGGATGGTCCAGTTTATCTTCGTTTTGGACGTCTTGCAGTACCTGTAATCAACGACAGACCAGATTATAAGTTTGAAATTGGTAAGGGTGTTGTTCTTAAAGAGGGCAAGGATCTTACAATCATTGCTACAGGTCTTGAGGTTAATGAATCACTTGAAGCTGCAAAGAAGCTTGCAGAAGACGGAATTGATGCTGAGGTTATCAATATCCACACAATCAAGCCTATCGATGCTGATCTTATCGTAAAGAGCGCATCTAAGACTGGCAAGGTTGTAACAGTAGAAGAGCATTCAGTTATCGGTGGTCTTGGTGGAGCTGTTGCAGAAGTTCTTTCAGAGAAGTGCCCTACAAAGATGCTTCGCATCGGCGTAAAGGATACATTCGGTGAGTCAGGTCCAGCTGTAAAGCTTCTCGCTAAATACGAATTAGATGCTGAGGGTATCTACAAGCAGATTAAAGCATTTGTATAATTACATATCGTAAGCAAAAATGGTGAGATACATATAAAATAAGCTAGTATGTAGACAGCAAGCTCTGAGGTTACTCAAGTGAAATGTGTTATTGAACGGAGTAACTTCAGGCTTGTAGTCGTAACATACTAGCTTTTTGTTATTTATCTACTGCGAATGTAATTGTAGAGCATCAATGATAGCTTCACCGTAATTGCATCACTGAATTTTCTCACGTCATATCCTGTTAGATCGGCGAATTTATCGAGACGATATATTAAAGTATTTCGATGAATGAACATTTTGCGGGAAGTCTCGGCAAGTGACAAATCATTATCAAAAAATGCCTCTAAAAGGTTTAAAGTTTCCACGTCAAGTTGCGCCAAAATGTCGATATTTATATGGTTGTTTAGATATGTTTCAACTTCATCCACAGGAATATTGTAAAGTAAACGACCCAGCCCCATGGTGCTGTATGAATATACGTGGTCAGAGCTTCTGAATATATTTCCAATATGCATAGCCAAAACAATATCTTTATAAGAATTAGGTAACTCAGTGAATTTGTTTATAGGCAAATCGTAAGAAACCTTAAAACTCAAAAATGCTTCTGATTCTAGCATATCCAAAAATTCATTGCAGTATTGAAGGATATCTTCATCAGTTGGAATGGAATCAAAGTGAACGATTATCGCAATGTGTTTAGCGTCGATTTGAACCAAAGCATCCTGGGAATCAGGCAACAAACTCTTCAATAACGATACGGCTTCCTTTGGATAATCAACCTGACTTTCCAAATAGAAAAGCATACGGATGGCATTTTCATCAATATGAAAGCGATGAATGTAAGCGGCTGCATCAGAGTAGGAAAGCTCTCTGGTTAAATAGGCCCTATAAAAAGAGCTCTTCGAGTCCAGCACATTAAAGCGGACAACCATTTCTTTTAGTTTATTAACGGTTTCCTCATCTGATAATTCTGAATCAGTGATTTGAAAATTAATGCCTGTAGCTTTTGATAATTGTTCTAGTAATTTTTCCTTTTTATCATCGAAATTCATAAAAAAAGAGGTACCTTTCAAAAAGATACCTCCATTTTAAATCATTAAATTGGACTAATCAATTGATTAGTTAGCAATTGTAAGCTCTGTGTCCTTATCGAAGAAGTGAGCCTTCTCCATATCAAGAGCAAACTTAACAGTGTCGCCACCTCTAGCTGTTGTACGTGGGTCAACTCTTGCTGTAACCTGAGTTCCAGCATAATCGAAGTATAAGTAAACCTCTGCACCAAGAAGCTCGTATACAGAAATCTTAGCTTCGATAACTGAAGAAGACTGTGTATCAACGTAAATCTGAGAATCATGAATATCCTCTGGACGGATACCAAGGATTACTTCCTTACCACCGTAGTTCTTCTCTGAAAGAGCCTTTGTCTTTGCTGGTGGAATCTGGATTGTAGCACCATTAACCTGGATAGCTGTGCAATCAGCATTAAGTGTACCATTGAGGAAGTTCATCTGTGGTGAACCGATGAATCCAGCAACGAAGAGGTTGCATGGCTTCTGGTAAAGGTTTGCAGGTGTATCGATCTGCTGAACAACACCGTCCTTCATAACTACGATTCTTGTACCAAGTGTCATAGCCTCTGTCTGATCATGTGTAACGTAGATCATTGTAGCTCCGAGTGAATCATGAAGCTTAGAAATCTCTGTTCTCATCTGAACACGAAGCTTTGCATCAAGGTTTGAAAGAGGCTCATCCATAAGGAATACCTTAGGGTTACGAACGATTGCACGACCCATAGCAACACGCTGTCTCTGACCACCTGAAAGAGCCTTTGGCTTTCTGTCAAGAAGCTTCTCAAGGTCAAGGATCTTAGCAGCTTCACGTACCTTCTTATCGATTTCGTCCTTTGGTACCTTACGAAGCTTAAGACCAAATGCCATGTTATCGTAAACTGTCATATGTGGATAAAGAGCGTAGTTCTGGAATACCATTGCGATATCTCTGTCCTTTGGCTCTACGTCGTTCATAAGCTTTCCGTCGATAAGAAGCTCACCTGAAGAAATCTCCTCAAGACCTGCAATCATACGAAGAGTTGTAGACTTACCACAACCAGAAGGTCCTACGAAAATGATGAATTCCTGATCCTTAATCTCAAGGTTGAAATCCTTAACAGCCTGGAAGCCATTTGGATAAACCTTATTAATGTTTTTTAATGAAATGTCTGCCATAATAAAATATCCTCTCTTTGAAAAATTAGGGTTCCCCCCTGAACTATCTAAAATTATAAAAAATGGTGAAACTGTGAACAATGTTAGAATAACCAAAAAATACAAAAACGTTTCGTTATTTTAACAACGGGCTGTGAAATATATACAAAATGGCCCTGTATGAATTGAGCACATATTCCATACTTGGATAATAAATTATATAAAACTGGATGTGATATGATATAATACATGCCAAAGGTAAAATTGAGGTAACTATCTGATGATAGTAGAGAATTGACTAATCGGGAGAATATTATGGAAGCATTAAAGTATAGGAATCGTCTGAAAAGATATCTGAGATTCCCTCTGTACATGCTTATTATTTTTTTAATAGGTTGTATCATTCTAAGCTTTGTAAATCCAAAGGCAGCCGGCGTAACACTTATCTTTGTGCTAGTTTATGGTGTAGTCTGCTTTGCATATTACAAGGCCAATCTTAAATCCTTTAAAAACACAATAATTGAATATGCAGTTCATTATGGAACAGTCCAAAAGGAGCTTTTAAAGAACTTTAGATTGCCATATGTATTGCTGGATTCCACAGGAAGAATCATGTGGATGAACGAGGAGTTTTGCCAGCTTGTAGATAAAAACAAAACTTACAACAAGTCAATCACAAGCATCTTCTCAGAAATCACACGTGAAGGAATCGATCATGCTAAGGACGACAACTTCGATATTCATATTGAATATAATGAAAGAAAGTATCTAGCATGCCTTCAGCGACTTGATATGACCGAGCCTCTTCAGGGCAGCAATCTTGTAGCTAATATGGATGAAGTTACTGATGGATTAGTAGCTATCATCTTGTTTGATGAGACAGATATTCAAGCAACAAAAGCAAAGATTAATGACCAGGGCATGGTAATGGCCCTTCTTTATGTAGACAATTACGATGAAGTATTTGATCAGGTAGAGAATGCAAAGCGCTCAATGCTTTTAGCACTCCTTGATAGAAAGATTAACAAATACTTTGGCGAAGCTGATGCAATAGTCAGCCGTCTTGAAAAAGATAAATACCTCATTATGTTCCAGCACAAATATCTCAAGAACTTCGAGGATGACAAATTCTCTATCGTGGAAGATATTACTGGAATTAAGATGGGAAATGATAAAGATATCACAGTAAGTATTGGTATCGGACTTGGAAGCGACAACTACAATCAAAAGGCACAGTATGCCCATGTTGCTATCGACCTTGCACTTGCTCGTGGTGGATGCCAGGTAGTTGTTAAGAATGGACAGGACGTTTCTTATTATGGTACTCATGGTAAGGAAGTGGAGCGTTCAACTCGTGTTAAGGCCAGGGTTAAGGCACAGGCCCTTCGCGAGCTTATGGAAACAAGAGAACGAATTATTGTTATGGGACACAATCTTTCTGATGCAGACTGCTTAGGAGCATCAGTTGGTGTGTTCTGCGCAGGTCGAGAAATTGGAAAGCCTGTAAATATCGTTATTGATACAATCACAAGCTCGATGCGTCCAGTAGTTGAGAGCTTTACAGAAAAGGGCGAGTACCCAGACGACATGTTCATCACAAGTGAGCAGGCACTCAATCTTTGCAATGAAAACACCCTTATTATGGTTGTTGATACAAACAGACCAAGCTATGTGGAATGTCCAGGACTTCTATATAAAAACAAAAATATCGTTGTAATTGATCACCACAGACAGGTGGAGGAGATTATTGAAAATCCAATTCTCTCTTACATCGAGCCATATGCATCATCTGCAAGTGAGATGATTGCCGAGGTACTTCAGTATTTCGCAGAGAAAATCAATATCAACCCAACTGAGGCTGATTGTATTTATGCAGGTATCTTGATTGATACAAACAACTTTATGACAAAGACTGGTGTTCGTACATTTGAGGCAGCTGCCTTCCTCCGTAGAAATGGAGCAGAGGTTACTAGAGTTAGAAAGATGCTTCGTGAAAACATGGAGACATACAAGGCACGCGCAGAAATCGTTAGAAATGCAGCAGTATACAGAGATGCATTTGCCATCGCAGAATGCGAGCCAGATGGAAATCTTGAAAGCCCAACAGTAGTTGGCGCTCAGGCAGCTAACGAGCTTCTTAATATCGTAGGTATTAAAGCGTCATTTGTTTTGACAAAATATATGGACAAGATTTACATCAGTTCTCGTTCAATCGATGAAATCGATGTTCAGAGTATTATGGCCCGCCTGGGTGGTGGTGGACATGTAAATATTGCAGGAGCCCAGATTCAAAATCGTACACTTGATGAGGTTCGTGAGGACCTTGAAGCAACAATAGATAAAATGCTAGAAGAAGGAGAAATTAGGCTATGAAAGTAATACTTCTTTCAGACGTTAAGTCACTTGGTAAAAAAGGTGAGGTTGTAGAGGTTAGCGAAGGCTACGCAAGAAATATGCTCTTCAAGAAAAAGCTTGGAGTAGAGGCAACAAACGCAGCACTTAATGACCTTAAGCTTCAGAATAAACACGATGAAAAAGTCGCTCAGGAAAACTATGAGGCAGCACTTGCATTTGAAAAAGAAATTGCAGAGTGGAAAGTAGAAACAAAGATTAAAACAGGTGAGGGCGGAAGAACCTTCGGATCTGTTTCAACAAAAGAAATTGCTGAGGCTGCAAAGAAGCAGTACGGCAAAGAAATCGACAAAAAGAAAATTGTTCTTGATGATCCAATCAGAGCCCTTGGCACATACGAGGTAAAGGTTAAGCTTCATCCAAAGGTAACAGCAACACTTCGTGTACATGTTTCAGAACAATAAATAAAGGAAAGAATACATAATGGAAGATGTAATTCGCAGACAAATGCCCAACTCTTTGGAGGCGGAGCAGTCAGTAATCGGTTCAATGATTGTTGATAGAGATGTAATTGTTGAGTGTTCAGAAATCCTCATCAAAGACGATTTTTATCATCAGCAGTACGGAATGCTTTTCGAAGCAATCGTAGAACTTTTTAATGCTGGCGAGCCTGTTGATGAGGTTACTCTTCAAAATAAGCTTAAAGAAAAGGGTGTTCCACCGGAATTTGCTTCGTTGGAATTCATCCAGGAGCTTGTACTTGGAGTACCAACCACAGTCAATGCTAAAAGCTACGCTAATATCGTAAAAGATAAGGCAGTACTTAGAAACGTAATTAAAGTAAATCAAAATATTGAGAACATGTGCTTTGAAGGTACAGAAGATGTTGATACTATTTTGAACCAGACTGAAAGAGATATATTCTCACTGGTTCAGAACAGAGGAAACACAGATTATGTTCCAATCCGTCAGGTTGTTATGAATGCAATCGCAAAGATAGAACAGGCTTCAAAGCAGAAGGGTGTAGTTACAGGTATCCCAACAGGATTTATCGATTTGGATAGACAGACTGCTGGACTTCAGCCTTCAGATCTTATCCTTATTGCGGCCCGTCCTTCAATGGGTAAAACAGCCTTCGTTCTTAACCTGGCACAGCACATCACTATTCACGAGCATCTTTGTGCAGCAATATTCTCACTGGAAATGTCAAAGGAGCAATTGGTTAACCGTCTTTTTGCTCTGGAGTCAAGAGTAGATGCGCAAAAGCTTAGAACAGGTAACCTTCAGGAGGCAGATTGGGAAAACCTCATCGAAGGTGCTGGTAAAATCGGTAACTCAAAGCTTATTATTGATGATACACCTGGTATTTCAATTGGTGAGCTTCGAAGCAAATGTAGAAAATTCAAAATGGAATTTGGCTTGTCTATTATCATCATCGACTATTTACAGTTGATGTCTGGTAACGGTAAATCAGAAAGTAGACAGCAGGAAATTTCAGAAATTTCACGTTCACTAAAGGGACTTGCCCGTGAGCTAAACGTACCTGTTATAGCACTATCACAGCTTTCCCGTGCGGTTGAGCAGCGTCCTGACCACAGACCTATGATGTCGGATTTGCGTGAATCCGGAGCCATCGAGCAGGATGCCGACGTGGTTATGTTCATTTATCGTGATGATTACTATAACCACGATACAGAATTAAAAAATGTTTCAGAAATCATCGTTGCTAAACAACGTAACGGTCCTATCGGAACTATCGAGCTTACATGGCTCCCAGAATACACAAGATTCGCAAACCGCGACAGAAGCCAGTATGCAAATCATGATGAATAAAATAAGAGGGCGATATTTCGCCCTCTATTTTTGTACTCTATTTTATTTTCAATTTTAATCCGATTTTATTTGTCTTTTTCTTGAAGAACTTCAATTTGACGATATTGGAGTCCTTTATCAGAGTAATACATATATAACTCATTCCCCGCAGCTACTCTATTAATTGAAACAATGCCTCAAAGTCTGATTCTTTCAAACGAAAAGGATTGTTTATGATAGGAAGGCCTTGTATAGTCTCAATTTTTTCTTCATTAAATATTTCTTTTTCGTTTATTTCATTTGATTTATTTAAAAATCCTATACTTTTCATATCTACTACTCCTTCCATATTATTTATAAATCTGTAAACATCACGTTTACACCAAGGCATAAGAGAACCTATCAAAAATTGCTTATCACACTGGTTGTAAATAGAAGCGTTTTCTGGAGTAAGCTTGTCAAAATCCACAATCACATATCCATCCCATTCGTTAATGAGATAGCTGGCAACAGATGTGTTACATCCCAAAGCGTAAACAACATCCATATATTTGTAGCAAGTGATGTCTTTATATTTCATTTGATGTTCTCCAACAAATCCCAATAGTTGGCTATCATCAGAAATTTCAATATAAAGAACCGGCTTTTTAAGCCCAGAGCTTAAAAAATTTGCTAAACAAAGGCACAAGTGAGTGACGCCAAGCTTATGAGAAACCGCTGTAACAGATATCTTTTTATTTTTTTCGAATTTATTTTTTGTTGACTTATTAAGCCAGTGTTTAAACAGTAAAATCCTTTTCATTCTTCAGAACCATAGAAAAAAATCTATTTTCATCCTTAGATAAATTCAAAGACCACTTATTTGATGGATACATGAAAACCTTTTTATGTAAATCCTTTGCAAGTTTCAAGGAAAAAAGTTTGTTAGAAAAATTAGAAATAACATAAACAGTTTTATCCTTGACCCAATATGGATAATTTATAGTTTTCCAAGGAGATGCACTTACTATATAAAATATAATTTGAGCATCTGAAATGTATTTGTCATTAGTACCACAGTCCAGGACATAAAGACCTTTTGGAGGCGTGTAACTTTCTATGGCATCCCCATAATTTAGAATGCCTCTAAAGTTTTTGTGGTATAAAACACCTGACTTAACGTGGCTGTCTTTGAAATGTTCCCAAAGATGATGAACAGTGTTTTTTTCAAAATCTTTGTAGTATGTTTCTATATGTTTGCTATTAAGATAGCGACATAGATTAATAGCGATATGAGTGGTTCCGACTCCACAATCGGCTCCAATCACGGCTATTTTCCTATCGAGAATGCCTGATTCCGTATTTTCATTAGCTCTAACTCCCTGTAGTTTTAGCAACTGTGACTTTAATTCACTGATAGAATTGTGCCTATCAAATGGATTTGCAGCAGTGGCTTTATCTACTAGTTTTTTCAACCTGAAATCATCTTTTGCATAACTATTAATCTGCAAAAACTCAATTATCTTTCCAACGCTGTATATATCACAACGCTCATCAAGCTTTTGGCCTTTTAACTGTTCAGGTGCGGCCCAATTTTTTGTGCCTAAGGGCATAGCCGTAGCCGACTGAGACTTTTTTATAGCAATACCAAAGTCAATAAGGCGTAGTTTATCACCCTGCAAAATAAGATGCTCTGGCTTTAAATCCCTGTAAAGCACAGGCTCTGGCTCTGCAGAATGCAACGCTTCAAAGATATGGCATACTTCTATGGCCAATCTATATAGCTCTTCTTTAGATAACTTAGTTTGTAACAGATACTCCCTGAGGGAAATTCCTTCAATAAATTCCTCAACTAGGTAGTACATATCATTTGTATCTTCTACACTAAAAATGGTGGGTATTCGGGATGATTTAATCCCTTGTAAAAGATGTGCTTCGGATAGGATGCTGTGTGCATTAGGACTCGCCTTGTGAATGGCTTTAAGAATTCTTAATGCTCCTATCGACTTATAATTGACAAGTAATACTGCGGTAGCTGCTGTTTCTTGCAGTATGCGAATGACTTCGTACTTGTCTTCAATACCTTTTGGTATCAATCTATCAGCTCCTTCCTTTCGGAAAGGCATCTCGCAGACAAGTTTATAACACAGAATAAATTATAATGCAAGCACAAATTTGAAAAATGTTTTTGTTTTATAACAATTCACTTTATAAAAATTTAATACTTTTATCACCTTTTATATGGTATCTTTGCTTTACTTTCCGATATAATATATATATAATCCATATAAGAAAAATGCTAATAGTAGCGCATCTTATATCGATCGGGAGGTGATTTTTATGAAGATTGAAAGAATCAACGAAAACCAGATCAGATGCACTCTGTCTAGAGAAGATTTAATAAGCCGACACATTAAGCTCTCAGAATTAGCTTATGGTTCTGCAAAGGCCAGAGAATTATTTAGAGAACTTATGGAACAGGCTTCCTACCAGTACGGTTTTGAAGCGGAAGATATTCCACTTATGATAGAAGCTATACCACTTTCATCAGAATCCATTGTCCTTCTTGTGACAAAGGTAGAAAATCCTGACGAGCTTGATACTCGTTTCTCAAGATTTTCAGAGGATGATGATGACTACGATGATGACGATGACATCGTCGATGCACCAGCAAAGCCATTTAATGAGGCAGCAGCAGACGACATACTTAACATATTCAACAGTCTTATTGAAAAGGCACAGGAGGCTATAACAGCTTCACCAGAAAAGGCAGCAAAAAATGGCTTGCCAGTGGACATCACAAAGATGTTTGTTTTCGACAACATGGATGATGTAATCCGACTTTCTGGAATACTTGGTAGCTTTTACAAGGGAAAGAATTCTCTCTATAAGAGTCCATTTGATAACAAATACTATTTAGTAGTTAGTAAATCAGATGATACAGCTGAAACATACAATAAAGTATGCAACATCTTATCAGAATACAGTGATCAGCAGAATTATGTAGTTGGTACAGACCAATACATGGCTGAGCACTATGAAGTACTTGTCAACGGTGATGCGGTACAGAAATTAGCAATGATATAAAAAAAGAGCTTCGCTATGCGAAGCTCTTTTTTTAATTTGCTTTTTAAGCCTTTGAATCAAGGAATGTATTAATCTCTTCAACGAGATCATCAGCATCGATACCGTGTACCATTGCTGCCTCCTCGATAGTCTCCATCTGTGAAGATGGGCATCCGAGGCAGTGCATGCCGATATTAAGTAAGATAGGAGCTACATCAGCATCAATCTGAAGAAGCTCGCCGATCATAGTTGCTTTAGAAACTCTTGCCATTTTGACTTCTCCTTTCTTAACATTTCAATTGATAATAACATGCTTTTTTTCTTTTCGCAAACCATTATTCCATTGTTGTGGATTATATACAATTACATTGTGCTCAATTTTAAGTTAGTGAGAAACTAATTTGTGTACACAATTAAAACAACTGTTAGCCTGAATCAACGGGAGTTAGTTTAATATAACCATGGTAAGCCCTGATTTTAAAGGGATTCATAAAAAAACAATTTTGTCCTTGATTTAGACACAATTTAGGTGTAATATATGAGACATCAAACGAAATTGATTAATTTTTATCAATAAGATATTTAAGGAGGATTTTAACTATGGCATACGTTATTTCTGATTCATGCGTATCATGTGGTACATGCGAGCCTGAGTGCCCAGTAGGAGCTATCTCACAGGGAGATTCACAGTTCAACATCGACGCTGACGCTTGCGTTGAGTGTGGTACATGTGCAGGTGTTTGCCCAACAGGAGCAATCGCTCAGGGCTAATAGCTTAATCAAGAAAACCGGTTAAAGAGCATCGCATTCGCGGTGCTCTTTTTTTGTACAACAAACCGCTCGCCTCTACACCAATTCTGGCCCCTCTCCCGAGTGTATCTGCTGCCCAGGCCCCTCCCAACAGCGTAGTATGAATACCCGCCCCAGTGTACAGGACTCATACTTATTTACGCTGACAGCGCAAGGATTATAGTTTTTCTTAGCATCACAAGGGAGCATTAAGTGCGTGTCCTTTAATTGGTTTTGCACTTCGAAGCCACTGTGGGTAGAGGGCAGACACTTGAAGTCTACCTATTACTCTCCACACAAGTCTTAGGATAATTGCGCTCATACTCCGTTTGCCAAGAAAATTTAGAAAGGGGATTTTGGATGCTTAGGCGCCGCCCTTTAACTCAGTCCGTTTCGTTGTCGGGCTCTCGGCGCCGTCCGTGGCGCCTCACGCCTATTCATCGCAAAATGCCCCTTTCTAATTTTCTAGGCTCACTACAAATGTCGCGGCAATTATTCCTAAGCTTGTTGTGGAGATTAATACTTATAAATAGTGTGTCTGCCCACTCTACCAACAGCGGCGTTAGAAGTGCAAAGAATTTAAAGAACACGCACCATAATAAATGCGACACGTGATGCTTAGAAAAACATAATCCGCAGACGATGCAAGTAAATAAGTATGAGCCCTGTACACTGGGGCGGGTATTACAATTTATTAAGTTGGGAGGGGCCTGGGCCGGGTTGCAGTGCAGGGGAGCGGGGCCACATAAAGGTGGAATTTGGCGGGATGGTTTGTTATACTTTGAGGGAAAATAGATACGAGGGAGATGCTTATGAGCAATACGTATAGACATAGACGAAAGAGAAAGAAAAGATTTAGGATTCCGAGGGGGTATATTTACATTGCGGCAGGAATTATAGCTCTTGCGGTGCTGATTGTAGGAATATACGCCATTAAGAAGTATACGCCTACAAAAGAGCATATGGATTTGGCAGATTACTTCCAGGTCTTCCATGAAAACGAAGCAGCGGTCGTTTTGGATGGAGAGTATATCAGTTCTGAGCTTGAGGAGCATGGTTATGCCATAGTAAATGATGGCAATGTTTATTTGGAGCTTGGATTTGTAAAGGATTATCTGGATGATGGATATGTTTACGATTCATCAGAGATTACTCTGAGATATGCTACTGATTCTGAGGTTTATACAGCTACAGTTGGTAGTGCAGATTATTCAATAGATAAGAGTAATAATAGCCTTGGCTTGCCAGTAGTTTTGGCGCAGGATGATACAGTCTATATTGCTGAGGATTATCTTAAGCTTCTTACAGATTTCAAGATTAATTATTATTCAGAGCCTGATAGAGTTGTTGTCCAGACTGTTGGTTCATCTACAGATGTGTATACAGCAAAGCGTAAGACTCAGATTAGAAAGCTTAATGGTCCAAAGAGCCCAGTCCTTGAGGATGTCACAAAGGGCGAATCTATTTACGTTGTTCGTGATACAGGTAAGTGGAGCTTTGTTGTTTCAGAAAATGGTGTAATGGGTTACATCAAAAATAGTGCCATAACATTTAAGAGCACTGAGACAGTTGAAGCGGAGTTGCCTGAGCGTACATACAACCATATTTCTGCAGGACAGGATATTTCATTGCTTTGGCATCAGGTTACAAACCAGTCAGCAAATGGAGATATTGCTACAGTTCTTGCAAGTTCAACAGGCGTTGATGTTATGTCACCTACCTGGTTCTATTTGAGTGATAACAAAGGCGGAATTGCTTCAATCGCAAGCTCTTCATATGTAAGTACATGTCATGCAAATAATGTACAGGTATGGGGCCTTGTGAGCAATCTTGAGGATGCAGATGTTGATACAACAACAGTATTAAACACTACATCATCAAGAGACGCATTAGTTAATAATCTTATTGCGCAGGCTATAACATACGGTCTTGATGGAATCAATATTGATATCGAGCAGCTCTCAGGAAGTGCAGCAGATGGATATATTCAGTTCATCAAGGAGCTTTCAATTAAATGTGAAAAGAACGATATCATTCTTTCAGTAGACAATTATGTACCTACTGCTTCATCTGAGATTTATAATCGAGCAGAGCAGGCTAAGTATGCGGATTATGTAATCATCATGGGTTACGATGAGCACTACGGCGGAAGCGAAGAAGCAGGTTCTGTTGCATCTATTAATTGGGTAGATCAAGGTGTGGCTGACACACTTAATGATGTACCAGCTGAACAGGTAATCCTTGGTATGCCATTCTATTGTAGAGTTTGGGAAGTGGCAGAGGATGGTTCTGTTGATAGCACAGCTTATGGAATGGATGCAATCCAGTCATATCTTAAGACAAATGGTGTATCTGCAGCATGGTCAGATGAGTACGGTCAGTACTACGCAGAATATGCTGATGGAAGCACAACTTACAAGATTTGGGTGGAGGATGAAACTTCCATCGAAGAAAAGTTAAAGGTAATGGATAAATACAATCTGGCTGGAGGAGCCTTCTGGAAGAAAGGCTTTGATAGCACAGGAGTATGGAATATTATTGCAAAGTACCTATAAGAGAACACAAAAAAATCATGGTTTTATGGGCTTTGTAACAGTTCAAAAAGATTGAGTTCTAATGGAAAAGTGATATAATTTTGAGTATGATTACTAGGATTATGGATGTTTCTGCAGAGCCAATCAATATGGAATATATCAGTGAGGCTTCTGAGATACTTAGAAAGGGAGGGCTTGTAGCCTTTCCGACAGAGACAGTTTACGGATTAGGCGGAGACGCCAAAGATAAGGAGGCCTCGCGTAAGATATACGCAGCAAAGGGTCGTCCATCGGACAACCCTTTAATTGTACATATTGCAAGGTTCTCACAGTTACAAGAAATTTCAAAGGATTTGCCAGAGAACGCTAAAAAGCTGGCAGATGCATTTTGGCCAGGGCCACTTACAATGGTGGTCAACAAAAACGAGGTTATCCCATACGAGACAACAGGTGGTCTTGATACGGTGGCAGTAAGAATGCCAAACAATCCAATCGCCTTAGCACTTATTGAGGAAAGTGGATGTATGATTGCAGCACCTAGTGCCAACACATCAGGTCGTCCAAGCCCTACAAAGGCTAGTCACGTATACGAGGATTTATCAGGAAAGATAGACGCCATCTTGGATGGAGGTGCTGTAGATATCGGATTGGAGTCTACCATCGTAGATTTGACAGAGGATGTTGTTACAATCCTTAGGCCAGGATACATCAATATGGAAATGCTGAAAGAGGTGGTTGGAGAGGTCAGAATTGACCCAGGCATTGTCTACAACGACAAAGGCACCACCAGTGGAGCAAAGCCAAAAGCACCAGGAATGAGATATAAGCATTATGCACCTAAGGGTGATTTGACTATCATTTCCGGTGATGAGGATAAAGTCGTAGCCAAAATCAACGAGCTTACAAAAGCAGCAATTGAGGCTGGTTCAAAGGTTGGTATTATCGCTACATCAGAAACTGCGGATAGATATAGCGATGGTCAGATTCTTGTAATAGGGGACAGATCTGACGAGGGCAGCATAGCTCACAATCTTTACGACATTCTACGAAAGTTTGACGAACTTGGTGTAGATTTGATATATTCTGAAAGCTTCGCTACTCCAAATATGGGGCAGGCAATCATGAATCGATTGTTGAAAGCAGCTGGTCAGAAGACACTTGACGTTTAGGCATCAACCGGCAGTCAGGAGAATATGGAATGAAAAATATTAATAGAGTGATTTTTGCTTCCGGTAGTGGAACATCGAGAGCCCCCATGGCGGCGGCGATTTTCCATGCCACTGAGCACAGCAGGCCGATAATTTGTGAGGCCAGGGGACTTATAGTTCAGTTCCCGGAGCCGTTGAATCAAAAGGCGGAAGCGATTTTAATCAGTAATGGCACTACGCTGAAGGATTACTCTTCCAAACAGTTACTAGATACGGATTTTTCCGAATCCACACTTGTAATCACAATGGAAGAGACCCAAAGGCAAAAAATATTAAGTGAATATGCAAACGCCACAGAGGAAAATACACGCCTCTTAAACGAGCTCGTTGGGGACGAGCTTGAGGTGATGGATCCCTACGGTGGCTCAGTACAGACCTATGGTTTGTGCTACGAAGTCTTAAAGGCTTCGATTGAGAAGTTAATGAGGGTTATTGAGGCATAAATATAAATAAGGCAAGAATTATATACGTATTGGAGGAATAGACCATGAGTGATAAGAGACTTGATTATATTAGCTGGGATGAGTACTTTATGGGCGTTGCAGTATTATCGGGTATGAGATCTAAGGACCCAAATACACAGGTTGGAGCTTGTATTGTTAGCCAGGACAATAAGATTTTATCAATGGGCTACAATGGTTTTCCAAATGGATGTTCAGATGATGAGTTCCCTTGGGCAAGAGTAGGGGACCCTCTGGAAAATAAATATTTCTATACAACACACAGCGAATTGAACGCTATCCTAAACTACAGAGGTGGTTCACTGGAAGGTTCAAAGCTGTACGTGTCACTATTTCCATGTAACGAATGTGCAAAGGCTATTATTCAGTCAGGCATTAAAACTGTTATCTACGACAGTGATAAATACGAAAATACACCATCAGTTATAGCATCAAAGCGCATGCTCAGAGCTGCTGGAGTAGAGTTCTATCAGTACAAGCATACTGGTAGAGAGATTTCATTTACACTTTAAGCAACTGTAAATTGAACAAATAGGAGCTTACATTGAGGGACAAGAAAAAGACAAATCGTGAAGTGGCCAATTCGCTAGTAATGGTACTTCAATTTGGAATAAATGTAATAGTGCCGATTTTCTTATGTATGGCAGTGGGGATTGTGTTATCAAAAGTGACTAGTTCTCACAGCGACATGTATATTATCGGAGGAATTCTGATAGGCATAGTTGCTGCATTTAACGGGGCATATCGTTCTGTTAAGGGATACTTAAAGAATGAAGAATCCCCAGGGCAGCGAGCAAGACGTCTGGAAGAAGAGGCAAAAAATCAGTCAGAGGAAAAGCATGATTAATTGGATGAAAAGACTAAATCAAGCTCTACCTGGCTTGGTTTTAGGAATACTTATATACGGTGTTTTAATTGAACTGATTGGGGTTTGGTTTGTAACTGATAAAGTCAGATACACCAGCGGACTTCTAATAGGAGTTGGATGTGCCACATTTATGGCAATCCACATTGCAATGATTATCGAAGAATCAGTTCGCATAGGAAAGGGGCATGAAAAATATCTTTCCTTCAAATCTGTGATGCGATACTTAATCGTATGCGCAGTGATGATTTTGATGATGGTCTTTAAACTTGGCAACATGTTTACAGCAATCATCGGTATTTTAGGGCTTAAGGTAAGTGCGTATGCACAGCCTTTGCTAATAAAAAGACTCGGAAAAACTAGTTCCAATATATCCGAGGGTAATGATGAAGAACTTAATACAAAGGAGGTGAAAGTGTGACAGAAGGAATTTTGCTGGCCTCAAGCGATACTGTGGACATGATAAAAGGCTTGTTCAAATACGAAGTCTTTGGTCATGAAGTTTGGATCACAACTTCCCATGTCTGCATCCTTATCGTGTGGCTTGCGTTGGTTATATTTTCTCTTATTGCCAACCGTAAGCTGAAGCATGCCACTGAAGTTCCTGATACCTTCCAGAGTATCTTGGAGTTGATAGTAGGACTCTTAGATAAGATGGTGGAAGGAAGTATGGGTAAGCACGCACCAGTGTTTGCAAACTGGATTTGTACCATATTCTGTTTCATTTTGGTATCTAACTTATCCGGTTTGGTTGGCTTAAGACCACCAACAGCCGATTACGGCACAACATTGGCCCTTGCATTAATTACCTTTGTTTGCATTCATGTAGTAAAGGTAAGGCACCAGAGCGCGAAGGACATTTGGATTGACAAGTGTTCTCCATTGCCACCATGGCTACCTATCTGGATGCCAATCAACGTAATATCTGATATTGCGGTGCCTATTTCAATGTCACTACGTTTATTTGCAAACGTTCTTTCAGGAACAATCATTATGGGTCTTGTATATGGATTGCTAGGAAAGTTCGCCTTGATATGGCCTGCAGCATTGCATGTATACTTCGATATTTTCTCAGGTGCAATCCAGACCTATGTATTCTGTATGTTGACAATGACATACATAGCTCAGTCTTACGGTGATTCTTAAAAGGGACTGAAAACAAAAAGTTTACTATATTAGGAGGAAAACATTTATGAACATTACAGGAGAAGATTTAATTAAAGCTTGTTCAGCAATCGGTGCCGGCTTAGCAGTTATCGCTGGTATTGGTCCTGGTATTGGACAGGGTATTGCAGCTGGTCATGGTGCAGCAGCCGTTGGACGTAACCCAGGAGCACAGGGACAGATCATGTCTACTATGTTACTTGGTCAGGCCGTTGCCGAGACAACTGGTCTTTACGGACTTGTAATTGCCCTTCTGTTACTCTTTGTACAGCCATTAGTAGGCTAAGGAAACTAGGAAGAAAATTTTTAAGAAGGAGGGCTAAAAGTTGGAAAGACTATTTGATTTAGACTTTCAGTTAGTAAATGATGTAGTGCTTTTAGCCATAGCAATGTTCTTCCTATTCCTTATAATGTCTAACAAGCTTTTCAATCCAGCAAGAAAGCTTTTGCAGGATAGAAAAGATGGCATTGCAAGGGACATTGCAGATGCAAAGAAAGAAAAGGAAGAGGCAGAAAAGCTAAAGGCAGAGTACGAAGCAAAGCTAAAGAACATCAGCAAAGAGCGTGATGAAATTTTAGCAGAAGCAAGACAAAAAGCCTTAAAGAGTGAAACCAAGATTGTAAGCGACGCTAAGGAAGAAGCTGCAGCAATCATTGCAAGAGCAAATGAGGAAGCTGAGCTCGAGAAGAAGAAGGTTGCAGACGAGGTTAAGCAGGAAATGATTTCTGTAGCTGCATTGATGGCACAGAAGGTTGTAGCTGCAAACATCGACACAACAATTCAGAATTCCTTAGTAGAGCAAACACTTAAGGAAATGGGTGAAGGAACATGGCTAAATTAGTCTCAAACGTATATGGTGATGCATTGTTTGAGCTAGCTGTGGAATCAGGGAAAATCGATGATTTCCTGAAGGAAGCTGAAGGAGTCATTGATGTTGTTAAATCAAACGACGGCTTTTCTCAGATGATGAATCATCCAAAAATTAATAAGGAAGAAAAGCTTCAAATCATCGACGAGGTTTTCAAAGGCAGAGTCAGTGATGAAATGGTAGGTCTCTTAAGAATGCTTGAAGAGAAGGACCATTCAAAGGATATCGAGACAGTGCTCAACTACTTTATTGATCGAGTATTCGATTATAAAAAGATTGGTAAGGCAACAGTTTCAACTCCTATGGAATTGACAGAGGCTCAGAAAAACGATGTCGAGAAGCGTTTACTTCAAACTACCGATTATGCTTCATTTGTCATGACATACAAGGTAGACCCTGAATTAATCGGGGGTATGGTAATTCGCATTAAAGATAGAGTCATTGATAGTTCAATCAAGACTCAGATTAGTAAATTAACTCACGAGTTATCAAATATTCAATTGAAAGTAGGTGAATGCGCTCCATGAATTTAAAACCAGAAGAGATTAGCTCGGTTATTAAAGAGCAGATGAAACGCTATGCTGCGCAGCTTGACGTGTCAGACGTTGGAACTGTCATTCAGGTTGCTGATGGAATTGCACGTATTCACGGATTACAGAATGCTATGCAGGGCGAACTTTTAGAGTTCCCTGGCGAAGTATACGGCATGGTATTAAACCTTGAGGAAGACAATGTTGGTTGCGTACTCTTAGGTAACGACAAGAACATCAATGAAGGTGATACAGTTAAGACTACTGGTCGTGTTGTTGAGGTTCCAGTTGGAAATGCAATGCTTGGACGTGTAGTTAATGCACTTGGACAGCCTATCGATGGAAAGGGACCTATTGATACTACAAAGTTCCGTCCAATCGAGCGTGTTGCTTCAGGCGTTATCTCTCGTAAATCCGTAGATACACCATTGCAGACAGGTATTAAAGCCATCGATTCCATGATTCCAATCGGACGTGGACAGCGTGAGCTTATTATCGGTGATAGACAGACAGGTAAAACTGCTATCGCTATCGATACAATTATCAATCAGAAGGGACAGGGCGTAAAATGTATTTACGTTGCAATTGGCCAGAAGGCATCAACAGTTGCAGCCCTTGTTAAGACTTTAGAGGAATATGGTGCTATGGCATGGACAACAGTTGTTGCTGCTACAGCTTCAGAGCTTGCTCCACTTCAGTACATCGCTCCATATTCAGGATGTGCCATCGGTGAAGAGTGGATGGAAAACGGTGAGGATGTACTTATCATCTATGATGATTTAAGTAAGCATGCTACTGCATACCGTACACTTTCATTACTTCTCCGTCGTCCACCAGGACGTGAGGCTTACCCAGGTGATGTATTCTACTTACACTCAAGACTTCTTGAGCGTGCTGCTAGACTTTCAGACAAACTGGGCGGAGGATCACTTACCGCACTTCCTATCATTGAGACACAGGCAGGCGATGTATCTGCATACATCCCTACAAACGTTATCTCAATTACTGATGGTCAGATTTATCTTGAGACAGAAGCTTTCAACGCAGGTTTCAGACCAGCCGTAAACGCAGGTCTTTCAGTATCCCGTGTAGGTGGTTCTGCTCAGATTAAGGCTATGAAGAAAATCGCAGCTCCTATCCGTGTAGAGCTTGCTCAGTACCGAGAGCTTGCAGCTTTCGCACAGTTCGGTTCAGAGCTTGATGCAGATACAGCTGAGAAGCTTGCACAAGGTGAGCGTATCAAGGAAATGCTTAAGCAACCACAGTACGCACCAATGCCAGTAGAGTATCAGATTATGATTATCTACGCTGCTACAAAGAAATATCTTCTTGATATTCCTACAGCAGATATTCAGGCATTTGAAAAAGCTTTATTTGATCTTGTTGATACAAAGTATCCAGAGATTCCAGAGGCTATTAAGACAACTAAGGTTCTCGAGGATGACATGGAGCAGAAGCTTATCGCTGCTATTGAGGAGTGTAAAAAGAGCTACAAGTAAGGAGGGTGATCTGTTATGGCCTCAATGAGAGACATAAAAAGAAGAAAACAGAGTGTTAGTAGCACTCAGCAGATCACTAAGGCCATGAAGCTTGTATCTACAGTAAAGCTCCAGAAGGCTAGAAGCAAGGCAGAGCAGACTACACCATACTTCAATGCTATGTACAACACAATTTGTAGTATGCTTGCCAAGGCTGGCAACGTAAACAACAGATATTTGCAGGATAATGGTTCTGATAAGATTGGCGTTATCGTCATCACATCAAACCGTGGTCTTGCAGGTGGTTACAACTCAAACGTTGTAAAGATGATTACAGGTGCCGGCATGAAGCCTGATGAAGTAAAGCTTTACACAATAGGTCATAAAGGTGGTGAGAGCCTTGCCCATAAGGGTTACACCGTGGCAAAGGACTATTCTCCAGTAATGGAGGCACCAACCTATGCAGATGCTATGGCAATCTGTAATGACGTTCTTTCCGATTATGCTAATGGCGAAATCGGACAGATTTATCTTGTGTACACACACTTCAAAAATACAGTAAGCCAGATTCCAAAGCTTATGAAGCTGTTACCAGCCGAAATTAGTGAAGAAGATGTAGAGGCTGCAAAATCAACAGGAGCGGAAGCTCTTATGAATTTTGAGCCAAACGAGGAACAAGCTTTAGAGCTTATCATTCCAAAGTATGTTACTTCATTAGTTTACGGAGCACTTGTTGAAGCTGTTGCTTCAGAAAACGGTGCACGTATGCAGGCAATGGATTCAGCTACAAATAATGCTGAGGAAATCATTAGTGATCTATCATTAAAATACAATCGTGCCCGCCAGGGATCAATTACTCAGGAATTGACCGAGATTATCGCTGGTGCAGAGGCGCTTTCTTAAAAAAGCAGATAGGAGTGAAAAGATGGCAAATAATATTGGTAAAATCACTCAGATCATCGGTGCGGTACTTGACGTAAAGTTTGGCGAAGGCCAGCTTCCAGAAATCAACGACGCTCTTGAAATCACAAGAGATAACGGCGAGAGACTGGTTGTTGAGGTTGCGCAGCATTTGGGTGACGATACAGTTCGTTGTATTGCCATGGGTCCTACAGACGGTTTAGTACGTGGAATGGATGTAGTAGCTACAGGAGCACCAATTTCGGTTCCTGTTGGTGAGGCAACATTAGGACGTATTTTCAACGTACTTGGTGAAGCTATCGATGAGCAGCCAGCACCTACAGGTGTTGAGAAGATGCCAATCCATAGAAAAGCACCAGCGTTTGAGGAGCAGGCAACATCAACTGAAATGCTTGAGACAGGTATTAAGGTCGTTGACCTTCTTTGCCCATATCAGAAAGGTGGAAAGATCGGTTTGTTCGGTGGTGCCGGTGTAGGTAAAACCGTACTTATTCAGGAGCTTATCCACAACATCGCTACTGAGCACGGTGGATATTCAGTATTCACAGGTGTAGGTGAGCGTACTCGTGAAGGTAATGACCTTTACTATGAAATGAAGGAGTCAGGCGTTATCGACAAGACCTGCATGGTTTTCGGTCAGATGAACGAGCCACCTGGAGCCAGAATGAGAGTTGGTCTTACTGGACTTACAATGGCTGAGTACTTCAGAGATAAGGGTGGAAAGGATGTGCTTCTTTTCATCGATAACATCTTCCGTTTTACTCAGGCTGGTTCAGAGGTTTCAGCCCTCTTAGGTCGTATGCCTTCAGCCGTTGGTTATCAGCCAACACTTCAGACAGAGATGGGCGCTCTTCAGGAGCGTATCACATCTACAAAGAACGGTTCTATCACATCAGTACAGGCTGTTTACGTGCCTGCCGACGATTTGACTGACCCAGCTCCAGCTACAACATTCGCACACTTGGATGCTACTACAGTTCTTGAGCGTTCTATCGCCGAGCTTGGTATTTATCCAGCGGTAGACCCACTTGGTTCTACATCTCGTATCCTTGATCCACGTATCGTTGGTCAGGAGCATTTCGAGGTTGCTCGTGGTGTACAGGAGATTCTTCAGAAATATAAAGAGCTGCAGGACATCATCGCTATCCTTGGTATGGACGAACTTTCAGAAGAGGATAAGCTTGTTGTTAACCGTGCACGTAAGATTCAGAGATTCTTGTCACAGCCATTCTTCGTAGCTGGTCAGTTTACTGGTCTTGAAGGAAAGTATGTGCCAATCGCTGAGACAGTTCGCGGCTTCAAGGAAATCCTTGAAGGTAAGCACGATGATATCCCAGAGAGCTACTTCCTCAATGCTGGTACAATCGACGAGGTTCGTGCCAAGATGAATCAGAACAAATAGGAGGTGGCGTTTCATGGCAGATAACACCTTTAAAGTTTCAATCATTACACCTGAGCGTACTTTCTACGAAGGTGAAGCAACAATGGTTGAATTCAATACAGTTGAGGGTGAAATTGGCGTTCTGCCAAAGCACATCCCCTTAACGACAGTTATAGCACCAGGTATTTGTACCATCACCGAGGCAGAGGGAGTGAAAAAGGCTGCAGTTCATGCGGGACTCGCTGAAATACTTCCAGACAAGGTGACATTGCTTGCTGAAATTGCTGAATGGCCAGATGAGATTGATGTTGAACGTGCCCGTAGCGCGGAAGACAGAGCGAGAGCTCGTCTAGCTGAAAAGGATGCAAATCTTGATGTGCTTAGAGCTGAGGTAGCCTTAAAGAAGGCATTGGTTCGTCAGGACATAAAAGCAAAATAATCATAGGAATTAGGGGAGGCATAACATGTTAGATGCTGAGACAAAACGAGATATAGAAGATCTCAAGAGAGAATTAAAATCATATGAGGACGAAGAGGCTAATCTTCTCAAGGAGCTTGAAACTCTCCGTGCTCGTAAGAATGTGGTTAAGGATAAATTAAAGGTCCTTAGCAATGATGATAAATATCAACAGGACATGCTTAGCATGGTCTATCAGCAGAGACGTGGAGCATCCCAAAAACCAAGTGAATAAATTTTGTAAAATTATGGCGCCATACGTGGCGCCATTTTTTTGTATTTAAATAAAAACAGAAATTAAATCGTGCTTGCATATCCGACTATAATAATGTAGCATAACAAGGATAATTATATTCCAGGAGGGGAAAGATGAAGAAGTTTATTTCTAAAATGCTTGTTGGTGTCACAGCTATGTCTTTATTAGTTGGATGCGGTAGTGACGCTACAAAGACTGAGACAACTCAGGCAACAGACGCAGAAAGCGGAAATGTCAAAATTGACAAATTAACAATTGGTTTCGTACCATCACGTGAGCCAGACGAAATCGTAACAGCTACAGAGCCACTTAAGGAGCTCCTTACAAACGAGCTTGCAGGCCTTGGTTATGATATCGGCGAGGTAGATATCACAGTTGGAACTAGCTTTGAGGCAGTAGGAGAGGGACTTTCAGCTGGTACTATCGACGTTGGACTTATTCCAGGTGGTACATATGTATTATACGACGATGGTTGCGATGTACTTCTTACAGCAACTAGAGACGGTCTTTCAATCGAGAGCGATAATGCAAAGGATTGGAACGACAACAAGCCTACAGAGGCTACAACAGAGCAGGTAACATACTACAGAGCACTTATCATTGCAGGTCCTTCAGAGGCAGGTCAGGCTGTTGCTGAAAAGGTAAACAATGGCGAAGAGCTCACATGGGAAGATTTAGATGGACTTAACTGGAGCGTTATGAATTCTTCATCTCCAGCAGGATATATTTATCCTTCACTTTGGCTTCAGGACAATTACGGAAAGCACATTACAGATCTTTCACACACAGCTTTATCAGATAACTATGGTACAGCATTCTCAAGACTTGCATCTGGTCAGGTAGATGTACTTGTTACATACGCAGACGCAAGACGTGACAACGAAGATAAATGGACATCAGAGTACGGCAGAAGCGCAAGCATCTGGGATGAGACAAATGTTATTGGTGTAACAGATGGTATCTACAATGATACAATCAGCGTTAGCAAGTCATCTCCAATCATGGACGATGCTTTCAAGGCTGCTCTTTCACAGGCATTCATCAACATCGGTAACACAGATGCTGGTAAGGAAGTAATCTCAATCTACAGCCACAATGGTTATGTTGAGGCAAACTCAGAGGATTACGATTCAGAGAGAAAAGCTCAAGAGCTTATTATGTCATTACAATAATGTTTTATTTATTCGAATAATCGAACTATTAAAGGAAGATATTTCGGTATCTTCCTTTTTTTAAAGAAATGGAGTTATTAAATGATTAAATTTGAAGATGTTGGAAAAAAATATCCTAATGGTTTCGAGGGATTAAAGCATGTAAACCTTGAAATTGAGCAGGGGGAATTTGTTGCTATTATTGGACTTTCTGGTGCTGGTAAGTCAACACTTATCCGTACAATCAACAGAATGCACGATGTAACAAGCGGAAAGCTCACAGTAGATGACGTTGATGTTATGTCACTTTCAGGAAAGCAGCTAAGACGTTTCAGAAGAAAAATTGGAATGATCTTCCAATCATTCAATTTGATTACTAGAACTACAGTTATTAAAAATGTTTTAACAGCACTTGTACCAGACATGCCATGGTACAGATCAGTATTCGGTATTTATTCAAAGGAAGAAAAGTTACAGGCACTTGAGTGTCTTGATAAAGTAGGTATCTTGGATAAAGCATTCGTTCGTGCTGACCAGCTTTCAGGTGGACAGCAGCAGAGAGTAGCTCTTGCTAGAACACTTGCACAGAATCCAGCAATCATCCTTGCTGATGAGCCAGTTGCTGCACTTGATCCAGTTACTGCAAATCAGGTTATGGGTGATTTCAAGAGAATCAACGAGGATATGAACATTTCTATCTTAATTAACATCCACCACGTTGATTTAGCTCTCAAATATGCTAACAGAGTTGTTGGTATCAGAGCCGGTGAAATCGTTTATGATGGACCTGCCAGTGAAGTTACACCGGAGGTTTTAGCAAATATATATAATGGCAAAGTAGATGCCGAGGGTAACGTACAGGAAGAAGAGGAGTAAACGCATGAGTATTTATGATAAGGTTTTTAAGCCTCACGTTTACACATTGCCTAATGGCAAATCCGTAGAGAAGAAAGCTTCCCGCGGCCCTGTTTACGCAATCATCATTTTGGCAATGTGTATTTTGTCAGTCAAGATTACAGGCTTCAACATGACAGTTTTAGCCCAGAGAATAGGAGAGTTCTTCGTCATCATCGGCGATATGTTCAAGTCTCCTAGATTAGAGTTTATGGATTACGTTTGGGGACCAATTTTCGACACTATCAAGATGTCACTTCTTGGTTCATTGGTAGGTTCACTTTTATCAGTGCCTTTCGCAATGCTTGCCAGCACAAACGTATGTCGCAACAAAGTAGTAGTTTCAATCGTTAGATTATTTTTCAGTATCGTTAGAACAATTCCTACCATCGTAACAGCTCTTGTTGCAACACTTATCGTAGGATTTGGTACACTTGCAGGTACTATTTCAATTGCAGTTTTCTCATTTGCTTACATTGGAAAGCTTACATACGAGGAAATCGAAACAGTAGATATGGGTTCATTTGAGGCAATGGAAGCTATGGGCGCAACACGTCCAATGGCATTCATTACAGCAATTATCCCACAGGTATTACCATTCTTCTTATCTAACTGCCTCTTCAACTTCGAAGGAAATGTTAGATATGCAGCAGTACTTGGTTATGTAGGTGCCGGAGGTATCGGTATTATTCTTAACGAGCGTATTTCTTGGAGAGATTATCCAAGCGTTGGTATGATTCTTATAGCACTCTTCGTTACGGTATTTATCATTGAATCAATCAGCAGATATTTCCGTAAGAAATTGGTTTAATGGAGGTGCGTAATGAATAGTAGAATAGAACAAGCTTATGAAAAGAGACCCAAGAATTGGGTTTACAATACATGCATCGCTGTAATCACACTTGCGCTTATTATTTGGAGCTGCAGTGCAGTTGAGGCAACAGGTGCAGCAGATGGAAGCAGCACTATCGCATGGAACATCATCAAGGGACTTTTTACACCTGACCTTGGATTTTTGTTTGACTTTTCCACATCAGGCGTACCTTATTTGATGCTTGAGACAATTTGTATCGCATTCCTTGGTACAATCGTAGGTGCTATCATATCAATACCACTTGCTTTTGTTTCAGCAGTAAACTTAGTACCAAAGCCAATCGCTTTCATTGGACGAATCGTTCTTATGGCCATTCGTACAATTCCAGCATTTGTTTACGGTCTTATGTTTATCCGTGTTACAGGACCTGGTGCTTTCGCCGGTCTTCTCACAATGGGCGTTTGCTCAGTTGGTATGATTACAAAGATGTACACAGAAGCAATCGAGGATTTGGATATCCACGTTATCGAATCACTTGATGCAGCAGGATGTAGCACATGGCAGAAGATTCGCTATGGTATTTTGCCACAGCTTATGCCAAACTTTGCATCAACAGCAATCTACAGATTTGATATCAACCTTAGAGATGCAACAATCCTTGGTTTAGTTGGTGCCGGTGGTTTCGGTGCTCCACTTATCTTTGCAATGAATGCATACAGATGGAACGAGGCAGGAGCAATCCTTGCTGGATTAATTATATTGATTCTTGTTATTGAGTACATCTCAACAAAAATCAGAACTAAGCTCACTAGAGGTTAAAGGAGGCAAATATGCGTATCTTATTCACATCTGATACACATGGTCATCTCTTTCCAGTGAATTATGCGAAAAACTGCCCTGAGAACTCAGGGCTTTTTTGCATTTCTTCCCAGATAAAAAAAGACGATGATACATTGATTATTGACGGTGGCGATTCACTTCAGGGAACACCACTTATGACATATTATTTAGAGCACAAGGATGAATACAATTTCCATCCTATGGCTGAGGGTTTCAATGAAATAGGCCTTGATTATTACACATTTGGTAATCACGATTTCAACTTTGGCTATGATGCAATTGTTGATTATGCAAATAGCATGAATGCCACACTTGTATGCGCTAATGTTTTAGATAAGGGCGGCAAGCTTGATATTAAAAAGCACGTGATTCATACAATGGCAGACGGCACAAAGGTTGGTATCACAGGTGCAGTTACAGGATATGTAAATGTGTGGGAGCAGCCAGCAAACCTGGAGCTTCTTCAGGTGCTTGAGCCAATGGATGTGCTCAAAGAAGAGTATGAGTATCTCAAGGATAAATGCGATATCACTGTATGCGTTTATCACGGTGGCTTTGAAGAAGACTTGGCTACAGGCAAGCTTTTATCAGATACTGCAGAAAATCAGGCCTGCAAAATGGCAAGAGAATTTGGCTTTGATATTTTACTTACAGGTCATCAGCATATGCCAGTTGAGGGTGTTGAAATTGCTGGTACTTACGGTGTTCAGCCACCATCAAATGCCACAAAGTTCTGCGAGCTACAGGTTGTAAAGGGCGATGATGGACTTAGTATTTCATCTAAGCTTGTGGATGTAAATCCTGTTGATGAAAGACTTCAGTACATTATCGATGAGCATGGATTCATGGATGACTTAACTGACTGCGTAGAGGTTTGGTTGGATCAGCCAATCGGCTCACTTGAAAAGGAAATTGCTCCAGAGTCAAAGATAGATGCAGCGGTAAATGGCAGCAAGGTAGCAGCTATTTTCAATCAGGTTCAGCTTGATTTTACAGGTGCAGATTTCTCTTGCACTAGCCTTGCAAATGATCCACTTGGACTAAAGAAGGAAATCACTGTAAGAGATGTACTTGCAATTTATCAATTCGCAAATACGGTAGAAGTAAAGCAGGTAACAAAGGCAGTTATCAAGGAAGCATTAGAAAGATGTGCTGAGTACTTCGACTACGATGCTGCTACTAAGGAAGTAAAGATTTCCAAGGTATTCCTTGAGCCAAAGGTAGAGCATTACAACTATGATTTCTACGCTGGCCTGGAGTATACATTTGATATCACTCGCCCAGTAGGAGATAGAGTTGTCACTCTCAAAAAGCTAGACGGAACAGAGCTTTCTGACACAGAAACTTACACACTTTCTACAAGCAACTACCGAGCAACAGGCACCGGTGGCTACGAATGCATCGGAAATGCTCCAGTGGCTCGCAGCTACTCAGAAGAAATGCCAGACTTGGTTATTGATTTCATCAGGAAGAACACTCCAGTTGGGGAAATTGTAAATAGTAAATTTAAGATTGTATATTAATAAGATGGCGTCGCGTATAGCGGCGCCTTTTGATATTTGGCTACATTAGTTGAAGATTGCTTTTTAGATACAGCATTACTTGTGTTATAATACAAATTGAGAAATTATATAGTAAGAATTAGGAGGCAATACAATGGGCGAGCGTCTTACAAAAGGAGATATAGAAAAGATTCAGGCCGAGATAGATGAGCGCAAGCTAGTTCTTAGACCAAAGTTATTAGAAGAAGTAAAAGAAACCAGAGCACAAGGTGATCTTTCGGAGAACTTTGAGTATCATGAGGCAAAACGAGCAAAGAATATGAATGATAGCCGTATACGTTATCTTGAAAAAATGCTTAAGTTTGCAGAGGTAGTAGATGATACAAGTGCAGATGATGAAATTGGTATAAATAACACAGTAACTATATACATTCCAGAGGATGATTGCGAGGAAACATATAAGCTTGTTACAAGCATCCGAGGCAATTCATTGAAGGGGCTTATTTCCATAGAATCACCTTTAGGTGCAGCCATCCGAGGAAAGCATGTTGGTGATAAAGCAACAGTAAAGGTTAATGACAGCTATTCATACGAAGTAGAAATTCGTAAAATTGATAAGACTACAACTGATGAGGATGATCAAATCAAGCGTTATTAAACAGCGGGGACAGAATCATGGTAAAGGAAAAGATTAGTCAACTAGGGGAGACAGTTCTTGAAAAAATTGACGGCCTAGACGTGAAGGATAAGTTGCTGGAAGGCAGCTTTAATCACTCTGATATTTTGAGAAACAACTTCATGTTAAAGGGTGCCTTGGCCAGCGAGGGTTATGACTGGTGGTGGCACAGCTTCACAGGTCACAACAAAAAGACAGGTGAGGAAAAGGCATTCTTTATAGAGTTCTTTACAATCAACCCAGAGCTTGGTGGAGATGAGCCAGTGTTTGGCCAGCTTCCAGAGAACAAAGCAGCAGGCAAAAAGCCATCTTATATGATGGTAAAGGCAGGCTGCTGGGGCGAGGGCGCAAAGCAGCTTCATCGTTTCTTTAGTTGGAACCAGGTCAACATAAAGGAAGAAGCCCCATTTTTGATTAGCGCAGATAACTGCTTCTGCTCAGAGACACGTACCCTTGGTATGGTGGAAGTGACTGAGGAGGATGCAGCAAATCATCCAGAGTGGATGTGCCAGTCAGGCAAGATGATTTGGGACCTAAACATCGAAAAGGACATCGCTTTCAACGTAGGTTACGGCGCAAGCTGGGCATCACGTGAATTAGAGGCCTTCGAAATGTTTTGGCACGCCGAGGGAATGAAGACATTCTTCAACGGCTCTGTTATATTAGATGGTGAAGAATATGTTGTAGATAAAGACAGTTGCTATGGCTATGCAGATAAAAACTGGGGAAAGGATTTCACATCCCCATGGGTATGGCTGGCAAGCTCTCATTTAAAGAGCAAGCTCACAGGTAAGTGGCTTGACAATACAGCATTTGATATAGGTGGCGGACGCCCAAAGATTCGCACAGGAAAGACATTTGAAAATGTTATCCTTGGCGCAGTTTGGTATGAGGGCGAGCCATATGAGTTCAACTTCTCAAAGTTCTGGACTTTGACAAAGACAGATTTCGCCTGCAACACAGATGGCGATGAGGTGGTTTGGAACATCACCCAGGAGACACCTCTTGCAAAGATAGAGGGCCACTTCACATGTCAGAAAAAGGACATGCTTCTTATCAATTACGAAGCACCAAATGGAGAAAAGCGCCATAACAATCTTTGGAATGGCGGCAATGGCGTAGGCGAATTAAAGCTATACAAAAAGATATTGAAAACCAAGGACAACGAGGATGGTTCTATGGCCAAATTCGACTGGGAATTGGTGGACGATATGGAAGCTTATAACATCGGATGTGAGTTCGGTGAATATGATAAATAAATAGTTAGGAGATTTATAAAATGGCAGTATTAAGCAATTGTAAGCCAGAGAGAGTATTTCATTATTTCGAGGAGATTTGTAACATCCCTCACCCAAGTTATCACGAGGAAAAAATCAGCGCATACTTAGTTGATTTCGCAAAGGCACACAATCTTGAGTATTATCAGGATGATTTATACAACGTAATTATGATTAAGGAAGCATCTGAGGGAATGGAGAACGCATCTCCAATCATCCTTCAGGGCCACATGGATATGGTTGCAGAGCAGGATGACGACTGCAAGAAGGACATGCTTACAGAAGGTCTTGACCTTGAAATCGTTGATGGTTTCGTTACAGCAAAGGGCACAACACTTGGTGGCGATGACGGAATCGCAGTAGCAATGGCACTTGCAATCCTTGAGGACGAGGAGCTTAAGCACCCACGTATCGAGGTTATCATCACAGTATCAGAAGAAGTAGGTATGGAAGGTGCAGCAGGCATCGATGTTTCAATGCTCAAGGGCCGCAAGCTTCTCAACCTTGACTCAGAAGAAGAAGGACATTTCCTTGCAGGTTGCGCAGGTGGATGTCGTGTAGATGTTGAGCTCCCTGTAAAGAAGGAGTCTTTAAAGGGCGCACTTGTTTCAATCGAAGTAAAGAACTGCACAGGTGGACACTCAGGTGCAGAAATCGATAAGGGTAGAGCAAACGCTTCTTATGTAGCAAACAGAGTTCTTGCAGCAGGTCTTGAGGCAGGCGAGGTTTGCATCGTAGATTTAGTTGGTGGAACAAAGGACAATGCAATCCCACGTGCTACAAGCGCAAAGGTTGTTACAACTCCAGCAGTTGTTGAAGCTATGACAAAAGAAGCAGATGCAATTAAGAATGAGTTTGCAATCACAGACCCAGAGATGGAAATCGTTATCACAAACGAAGGCAACGTTGTAGTAGATGGCGTAAACGCAGCTCAGTCAGAGCGTTTCATTCAGCTCCTTCAGTCTATGCCAAACGGCGTTCAGACAATGAGCCACGATATCGAAGGCTTAGTAGAGACATCACTTAACCTTGGTATCCTTAATGTATTAGATGACGAAATCAAGTATTCATGCTCACTTAGAAGCTCAGTAGATAGCGCAAAGAACGCACTTATCCGCAAGGTACTTATGGTTGCAAAGGCATTCGGTTGCCAGACATCAATCCACGGCGAGTACCCAGCTTGGGAGTACTTAAGAGAGTCTAGCTTCAGAGATGAAATGGTAAAGATTTACACAGATATGTATGGCGAAGCACCAATCGTAGAGACAATCCACGCAGGTGTTGAGTGCGGACTTTTAGCTTCAAAGCTTCCAGGACTTGATGCAGTTTCAATCGGACCAGAGATGTACGATATTCACACTCCAAAGGAGCGTTTATCAATCGCTTCAACAGAGCGTGTTTACAATTATGTAAGAAAAGTTATTGAGGATATGAACTAAAACCGTAACAAACTTAAGAAGAGGAGGTTTTTATGTTGAGAATCGGAATGCTTACAAGTGGTGGAGATTGCCAGGCACTGAACGCTGCAATGCGTGGTGTTGTAAAGGGACTTGCAGCAAATGTAAAGGACCTGGAGGTGTACGGCTTCTTCAATGGCTACAAGGGTTTGATTTATGGGGACTACAGACTCCTTACTAGCCAGGACTTTTCAGGAATCCTTACACGAGGAGGAACAATCTTGGGCTCAAGCCGTCAGCCATTCAAGCTCATGCGTGAGCCAGATGAAAACGGACTTGATAAGGTAGAGGCTATGAAGTCAAACTACTACAAGCTCAATCTTAATTGCCTGGTTATCCTTGGTGGAAACGGTACTCAGAAGACAGCAAACCTCCTTCGCGAGGAAGGATTAAATATCATTCATCTTCCAAAGACAATCGATAACGATATCTTCGGCACAGATGTGACATTCGGATTCCAGAGTGCAATCGACATTGCATGTAACACAATCGACTGCATCCACACCACAGCATCATCACACAGCCGTGTGTTTATCGTAGAGGTTATGGGCCACAAGGTTGGCTGGCTCACCCTTTATGCTGGTGTTGCATCAGGTGCAGATATCATCCTGCTTCCAGAGATTCCATACGATATCAAGAAGGTCATCAAGGCCATCAATCATCGTGCAGAAGAAGGCAAGGGCTTCACAATTCTTGCAGTTGCCGAGGGTGCAATTTCCAAGGAAGATGCAAAGCTTTCAAAGAAGGATTACAAAAAGAAGCTTGAGACTTCAAAGTATCCATCAGTTTCTTACGAGATTGCAGACCGCATCCAGAAGGAAACAGGAATCGAAGTTCGTGTTACAGTTCCAGGTCATATGCAGCGAGGCGGAAGCCCAGATCCATTTGATAGAGTGCTTTGCACACGCCTTGGTTCTGCAGCAGCCCAGGCTATCATGGATGGCGATTTCGGCAACATGATTGCAATGGTAGATGGCAAGACAAAGCGCATCCCACTTGAAAAGGTGGCTGGTAAGCTCAAGGTAGTTGAGCCAGATTGCCAGATGATAGAGGAAGCGAAACGAATCGGAATAAGCTTCGGCGACTAAGCCAGGCTAATAAATAATAGGTAGGTAATTGACATGTCTTATATGGCATTATACAGAAAGTTCCGTCCACAGACATTTGACGATGTAAAAGGACAGGACCATATCGTTACAACTCTTCAAAACCAAATAAAAAGTGACCGTATAGGACATGCATATCTTTTTACAGGAACAAGAGGAACAGGTAAAACAACTATCGCCAAGATTCTCGCCCGTACAATCAACTGCGAGAACCCACAGGATGGTTGCCCTTGTATGGAATGTGCCATGTGTAAATCAATCACAGCCGGCAATTCCATGAACGTAATAGAAATGGATGCTGCATCAAACAACGGTGTAGACAGCATCAGACAGATTGTTGAGGAGGTGGCATACCCTCCTACAGAAGGTAAATACAAGGTATACATCATCGATGAGGTACATATGCTTAGTACCGGTGCCTTCAATGCCTTGCTGAAAACTTTGGAGGAGCCACCTTCTTATGTTGTGTTCATTTTGGCCACAACAGAAGTGCACAAGATTCCAATCACAATCCTTAGCCGATGCCAGCGTTACGACTTCCATCGTATTTCCATCGACACAATTGCTGCTCGTTTGCAGGAGCTGATGGATAAGGAAGGCGTGCAGGTTGAGGAAAAAGCTTTGCGCTACATCGCAAAGGCTGCGGATGGTTCAATGCGTGATGGCCTTAGTTTGCTGGATCAGTGTATTGCATTTTACATCGGACAGACCCTTACATATGACAATGTGTTAAAGGTACTTGGTGCCATTGATACAGAGGTGTTCTCAAGACTGCTTCGCCACATCATTAATGGCGAAATCACCCAGTGCATTGGCATCCTTGAGGAAATCATCACCCAGGGCCGCGATTTGAATCAGTTCGTAAATGACTTCACTTGGTATTTACGAAACCTGATGCTTATCAAGAGCTCAGATGATATGGAAGATGTGCTTGAAATGTCTTCTGATAACCTGGCTCTTCTAAAAGAAGAAGCCCAGATGGTTGACACAGAGATATTAATGAGATACATTCAAGTTCTGTCAGCACTTTCTAACGATATCAAGTATGCCAGCCAAAAGCGAGTACTGATAGAGATAGCCCTGATAAAGCTTTGCAAGCCACAGATGGAGCAGGATATTTCAGCGCTCAACAATCGAATGGCAAACCTTGAGAAAAAGGTGGAAGAGGGAGTGCCAGTAGTGATGGCAGCACCTCAGGCACAAGGCGCCACACCCAGTGCAGCTCCTGTAAAAAAGGAGCCATTACCAGCAGCAGTAAAAGAAGAGGTAAAGCAGGTGGCAAGCAACTGGAACGCAGTGCTTGGCAAGGTGGCACCTAACATAAAGATGTATTTGAAAGAGGTTACAACAGTTACCACCAACGACTTGGGAGAGCTTGTGCTGATATTTGACCAGCCAGCAGGTTCCGAGCGTATGGCAGGAGATTTTGTTAATCGCCCAGAAGTGCTGGATGAAATCGTGGCAGCAATCGAAGGCATGATTCACAAGACAGTAACCATTAAAGTAGAGATTAATTCCAGCGGTGTTAGTTCACAGAACACAAAGACAGACGTAAGAGACTACTTCGCGGGATTAGGTATAGAAATTGAAACTGACCCAGAGTAATAGGAGGATTTAAATATGGGAAAAGGAAGAGGCGGATTTCCAGGAGGAGCAATGGGTGGAGCCAACATGGCCAACCTTATGAAGCAGGCACAGCGTATGCAGCGCCAGATGGAAGAGGCTCAGGCAAAGCTTGAGGAGACAGAAGTTACAGGCACAGCCGGTGGCGGTGTTGTTGAAGTTACAGTTACAGGTTCAAAGGAAATCACAAAGGTACACATCGATCCAGAAGCAGTAGATCCAGATGATGTAGAGATGCTTGAAGACCTTGTTATGGCAGCTACAAACGAAGCACTTCACAAGATTGATGAAATCACAGCAGCATCTATGCCAAAGATGCCAGGTGGACTAGGATTTTAATAGATGGAATATTACAGCAAAGAAATTAGCAACTTAATAGCGGAGCTAAGTGATTTGCCTAGTATTGGAAGTAAGTCAGCCCAGAGGCTGGCTTTCCATATATTAGGGATGGATGAGGAAAAGGTTAACGATTTGGCCAATGCCATCGTGCAGGCCAGGAAAAATGTGAGATATTGCAAGCAGTGTTTCACACTTACTGACGATGAGCTTTGCCCAATCTGCTCTAACCCAAAGCGCAACCAAAACATCATCATGGTTGTGGAGGATACCAGGGATTTGGCTGCCTATGAAAAGACAGGCAAATTCGAGGGTGTTTACCATGTGCTTCACGGAGCAATCTCTCCAATGGCCGGCATAGGCCCAGGAGATATCAAGCTGAAGGAATTGATGGTTCGCTTGCAGCAGACAGATGTAGAGGAGGTTATCATCGCCACCAACTCATCATTGGAAGGTGAAACCACAGCGGCCTACATCAGCAAGCTGATAAAACCAACAGGCATCAAGGTAAGCCGAATTGCATCCGGTGTTCCAGTAGGCGGAAACCTGGAATACATCGACGAGGTCACATTGCTTAGAGCGTTAGACGGCAGAACAGAGTTATAGAAAAACAAAAGGGAAGAATGATTATGAAATACGATGCATTTATTAGCTACAGACATTTGGAGCGGGATATGTTTGTGGCAAAGAGAGTACACAAGGCTCTAGAGACAACCAAGATTCCTAGAAAGATTCAGAAGGAAATTGGCAGAAAAAAGATAGATAGAGTTTTCAGAGACCAGGAGGAGCTTCCAATCGGAAGCGACCTGGGCTCTAATATTGAGGCAGCTCTTAGAGAGGCAGCCTTTCTAGTTGTCATTTGTTCTCCACAGACAAAAGATTCATATTGGGTAATGAAGGAAATCGACACCTTCATTGAGATGCACGGCCGTGAAAATATCTTAGCAGTGCTTGTAGATGGAGAACCAGCAGATTCATTTCCACCACAGCTTTTAACAGATGAAAATGGCAATCTTGTGGAGCCTCTTGCAGCAGATGTTAGAGGTAAAAACAAGAAAGAGGTAAAGAAGAAGCTCAAGACAGAGACACTTCGTCTGGCTGCTTCTATTTTGCACGTAGATTATGACGATTTAAAGCAGCGTCATAGAGAGCGCCAGATGCGCCGAAATGTTGGGATTGCAGCAGCTATTGCAGCCATCGCAGTGGCGTTTGGTGGATACACAGCTTACAACCTTGCAAAGATAAATGAAGAGTATCAGCAGAAGCTTGTAAATGAGGCAAGAGTAATTGCAGCCACATCACTTGATGTGCTAGATGATGGCGATGCCAAAACAGCAGCCTTAGTTGCAATGGAAGGAATCGGTACCAAAGAAAACGGTCGTCCATATGTGACAGATCCAGTGTTTGCACTGTCTCAGGCTCTTGGTACTTACAATCTGGGATTAAATCTGGAGCACGATTTAAAGCTGAATCACGATGTAAATATTTCTGATTTTGCCATTAATGAAGATGGCAACAGAGTTATATCAGTAGATAACAATAACAAGATTTATATCTGGAATTTGGATAACGGTGAATGCACTTTTAAAAAGCCGGTTGATGTTGTTGAAGAGGAAGATGACAGAATTAGGGCTGTAGGGTTCGCAGGAGATATTGCTGTTGTTGCATCAGATTATTATCTTCGTGGCTATAATGACCAGGGTGAACTTCAGTATGAATACGTGCCTGAGGATGGCATCACATTTGCAAAAGTAGATGACTTTGGGAAGTATGTGGCTATAAAAACAGCGTATTATGATGATGAATACGAGAAACACGATTATGTTGAAATAGTAGACGCTACAACAGGTGAATCTTTAAAGAAATATGAGAATCAAACGCAGACTGCTTTTGGAGCCACAATGATGTTTGATAAAGATGGTAAAACATTCTATATTGAACATTTGCCTGGTAATGATGAAGATCCAAACTATGCAACAGTAATTGATCTTACAACAGATGATATGATTGATATTCCTGTTGAAGGTGGAGCAATTATTGATATTGTTCCGACTAAAGATGGAGATTTTGCCGTTGCAAGTATGAGTTACGATGCGTTGATGTCATATGAAAATGCACCAATGCATATAATTAAGTGTGATAGAAAAACTGGTGAAATAAAGTGGTTCCGCGATGTAGATTACATAGGAGGAGCACTTAGCACAAGCTATTCTCATATAGGAAGTAGAATCTTAGAAATTGATGGAGTGGAATATCCTCAATTGATAATAAATGGCACAAAGAAGATGTACATCTTGGATTTGTACTCAGGTGAAGATGTATGCTCCTTCTCCACAAACGGCTTTATTCAAAATTATATGATGAGCGGAAGCAGCCAATTGCTATTTGTAGGAACTTCGGATGGAAAGCTTTCATATTACGATGCATTAACAGGTGAAGTGGCAGATGATGGCTTGGTAGATGTTTCGGATTCATTAATTGATTTTGATATAAAAAATGCGGTATTTGTATCTTCTGGATTTAGAAGTCCAAATCTTATGGTATTGAAGTTTAAAGAAGATGACGATTATCTGGCACAAACAGAGATGGAAACAGGATTTTATGGCGGAGCAGCTATGAGCCCTTCCGGGGACACATATGTTTTGCAGACTAGCAATGATGCTGCTTCCAATGCATACACCTGTAGAGTCTTTGAAACAGCTACCGGCGAAGAAATTGGAACAATTGATATCGACGATGGGCGATATGGAAAATTGTATTATCTAGATGAAGATACAATCATCTTTCCAACCTATGGGGGATCAGTATTATATTACTCAGTTAGTGATAAAAAGACTGAGGAAGTCAAAATATCAGAAGAAGATCTTATTAGCACAGATTATGCAATATCTACAAATTTGAAATATGTTGCTTATGGTGACGATAAGGAATTCTATGTAATCGATACACAAGCTCGAAAAATAATATACAGTGGAGAGGTTGACTTCAATTTCTGGAACATTGCTGTATCTAACGATGGAAAGACTGTATATGGAATTGATGTTTATGGCAAAGCATACAAGGTTAATGCCATCTCAGGAAAGTCAAAATCAATTTTCGAGGATTATAAAGTAAATGATATAAAGACAAGCCAGGATGACAATATAATTGCTGTAATCACAGAAGATGGCTATTTAAGAGTATATAATTGGGAGACAAAGAAAGCAGAAAACACTATAGAGTATTATGGTGACAATTATTCTTATGTCGAATTCTCAAAAGACAACAATCAGTTGTACTTACAGGGAGATGATTTGTATTTCCGTATATACGATAGGCAACAGGATAAGAATGTATTCTTGATGAGCAACCAGATTAACGACTTGTCATACACGATTTATGACGAAGAAAAGAACCAATTATCTATTTTCAATTATTCAGATATGTACATAATTGATTTGAATTCGTATGGATTTTTGGATTATGCTGAGTACGGACGATTATACATCCCACAATCGCAAGTGATTGTAAGTGCATATGGTAAATCGTTGACAGAATTTAATGTTAAAACACAGGATGATTTGATAGAAAAAGTAAAAGAAAAATATGGAGATGCCGAGTTAACTGAACTTCAAAAACTAAAATATCTAGTTCAATAAGGTTAAAGTCTAAGAAATACCGAGGAAGGAATTCCTCGGTATTTTTTGTTATAAGTATTGACATGAAAGATTGTAAGTATTAGGATACTACTCAGAATGTGATAAAAAATATGACAAATATCTTTAATATTGTGGCGCAAACAATAAAATGCATTGATTCGAGATACATAAAAATGCTTAAAATACAGGCGTTATAGATTTTTTTAATATAAATTAGTTAAAGATTGAAAATGAATAGTAAAAGGGATAAAATTGAATTAATTGTGAAATAATTACCATTAGCACAACAAAGCGGAGGAGAATGTATTTTGGGAAACAATAAAATTCTATGCGCCACGAAGCGAGTAGTGGCGGCAGTAATGCTATCTGCATTACTTTTTTCCACATCAGAAATAGGTGTATTAGCTGAAACACAAAATGGACAGGAAGATATTGTTGTAGATAAGGATGTCCAGCCAGAAGAACAGGGTACAGAAGAGGAGAAAACGGTAGAAGAAGAGCCAAAAACACAAGAGAACACAGAGGAAGAAAAACAACAAACTTTTACGGTAGATGCTGTCCCAGAATCTAGTGGAGCGGATTTAAATGAATCAAAAGTAGAGAAATCAGGACAGGAAACAGGTGGAAACGACGATAATGGTGGCGGGGATGACAACCAAGACGATAAAGTATGTACTAATCATAAATTGGCTGAGCCCGTCTATAGTGATGATGGCACCAAACTCATATATAAATGCCAAAATGAAAATTGCGATTATACAAAGGAAGAGTCAACAAAGCCTGTAATTACAAAGGTAGAAGTTAAAGGCGAAGAGGCAGAAGAGCAAGAGAAAATCTTTCATTCCAAAACAACAATTAAAGCAACAGTACAAGTTGAAGGATATGCAAAAGATAAAAACCTAGATAACGTTGATGTAGATATATGTGCATATGATTATAGTGATGAAACATCAACAGACAATCAATCGGGATTTAGTCTGAATAGTATATGCACTCCTGAAAGAAGCGGTGCTAATGGAACTCTAACAGTGACCTGGACATTAGAACCCGAAGAGGGAAAGATGTATTCTCTTGGTTACGTCGTAGCAGTCAATAAGATAAACGATAATGTTTCGATTGCAGCAGATAAATATGAGCTTAATGACATAGTAGGCAATGCTGATGCAGCAAAAGAGAACAGCAAATTTAAATACACAATAAGTAGTAGTGATGGCACATATACATTAACAGAGCAGGATGTTAAAGATAACGAAATAAAGTGGTATTCAAACAATGGTAACAGTGAGGATAAATTAAACCTAAAAATCGAAGGAAAAGCAAATACCAAGATTCAAGTAAATAGTATTAAAGATGGTCAAGAACAGGCAATTGAATTTAAAAGAAAAGATGGGAATGGCCGCTTTGAGAAAAGACAGATTACTTTTTCTATCTTTGGATTCGAATGGACTTGGGACATCAATGTATGGGTAGTAGACAACATTTATGAAGCCAAGTTACCTACAGATTCATCTAATACATACACAGTGTCCTATACAATAGAGGGTGACAAAACAAATACTTATACAAAAACCATAAAAACATTCATAGATAACGAACCTCCGAAGCTTGAAATAACATATAACAATCAACCAGCACCAGCAGGCTCGGAGGGAGCGGAAGTTGGATTTTACAATAATGATGTAACAGTTGTTGCCAAGATTACTGAGGCCAACTTTGATGCGGTGGATGTATTACCAGGATTAACAGTAGTAGGAAATTCAACAGAAGAAATACCCTTCGAAAAGAAAACAGTTTCCGAACCATTAGAGAATGGCGATATCGTATATACGTATGAAGCAAAGGTTTCTGCAGAAGGCGATTATCATGTTGCCGGATGCGTAACCGATAAAGCTGGAAACAGTAATAAAGAAGATTCATTTGATCAAGCTAATTTTACGATTGATAAAACTGCTCCAGTAGTAGCAGAGATAACATTTGATAACAACGAAGGAAAAAATGGAAAATTCTACAAGGTAGCAAGAACTGCAACTATTAAGATTCAAGAAAAGAATTTCAGTACAGACGATAAATTCACAAGCTTAGAGATAACATCTAGTG
Source organism: Pseudobutyrivibrio ruminis DSM 9787 (assembly GCF_900218035.1). Lineage (GTDB taxonomy): Bacteria > Bacillota > Clostridia > Lachnospirales > Lachnospiraceae > Pseudobutyrivibrio > Pseudobutyrivibrio ruminis. Next base: position 278,239 of record NZ_OBMR01000004.1, on the reverse strand, counting down.
GTGGTAAGGCAGAGATTGGTGCTTGGCAGCAGGCGGGTGAGGATACATATACAAAGACTGTAAAGTTTTCAGAAGACGGAACATACAGTTTTAAATTTAGCTGTAAAGATAAAGCCACAAATGTTTCTGAAACAAAATCAGTTAATGAATTTGTAATAGATACAAAAGCGCCTGAAGTGTCTGTAGAATTTGATAATAATTCAGCACAAAATGGAAAGTATTTTAATTCTGCAAGAACAGCAAAAATAAAAATCAAGGATCCAAATGCAAAGGCTTCTCAGGCTGTAATAACAAAATCTTCGGAAGAAGGACTAAATGAATTACCTGAAATCAGTGGATACTATGATTCTGATCAAGACCATGAGGTAACTATTAAATTTGAGAAAGATGGTTCGTACGGATTCAAGGTATCTTGTGAAGATTTGGCAGGAAATGTATCTGATGCATATACATGTAGTTCATTTGTTATTGATACGACAGTTCCTGTTATAGATATAACAGGCGTAGAAAACATGTCTGCAAATAAAGGTGCAGTTGAGCCACTCATAAGTGTAACGGACAAAAACTTAGAGGAAAAAAGTTTAGAAGTAACCCTTACAGGTTCAAATAACGGACTTGTGAATGGTGGTATGACTATGACTACAATTGCCGATGGGTATCAAATCAAGGTTTCTGATATCGCCCATGAAAAGGATAAAGATGATTTATATACCCTTAATGCAGTTATCACTGATTTGGCAGGAAATAAATCTGAGCGAAAAATTGAGTATTCAGTAAATAGATTTGGTTCTGTTTATGTTCTTTCGCAAGCCACTAAGTCTATGGTAGATGGATATTATGTTACATCTCCACAGGATGTGGTTATAACAGAAATTAATGTTGATAGCCTTACCTATAAGGAAGTATCAGTGGGATTTGAAGGAAATGTAAAAACACTATCAGAAGGTAGAGGATATACCACTAGTGATTTGGTTAATGATCGTGGTTGGCATTCTATAAGTTATGTTGTTGGGAAAAATAATTTCAACAATGATGGAATATACAATGTGACTGTATTCTCAGAGGATAGAGCGACTAATAAGCAAAGTAATCAATCCAAAGATGCTGAAATAGAATTTTTAATGGATATGACAGCTCCAAGTGTAGTTGTATCAGGAATTGAAGATAACGGAACTTACGAAGAAGCAAATCATGATTTTTCAGTAAATGCTACAGACACAATTGGTGTATCAGCAATGACTATCACGCTAAATGGAGAAGAGCTAGGAAGCTATACAAGCGAGGAATTGGCAGAAAGTGGTGGAACAAAGACTCTGACTATTCCTGAAAAGGAAGACTTGCAAAATATCGAAATAACATGTTCTGATGTTGCTGGTAACGTAACAAATCTTAGTTATAACAATTTGCTTGTTTCTCAGAAAGCGGAAGAACTAAGAGATAACGAGATTATTAGTGAGGTTCCAGGACCAAAAGCTGCTGGCGCGGCTCTTCCAATAGCCATAGCTGCTGTTGCTTCAGTTGGTGCAGCAGGTGCAGGAGTTGGAGTATTTGCATTTAAAAAGATAAAGACTAGATAGTAGGAGATTTATTAATGAAGGGATTTAAGGCTCTTTGTGTATTGTCGTTAGGTTTAATAATGGCATTCTCGCCTGTTTATAAAGTGCAGGCTGCAGACGACACATCAAATGCTGAAAGTGCAAAAGATGGTGTTGTTCAAGTTAATATCGTATTTACGGATGAAAGCAATGTCAAACATATTATATGTGGTGCATCGGGATTTTTAATTGGAGATTCAGAGGGAAGTGAGTACGTAATAACCTGCAATCACATCCTTAATCCTGATGATGAGACTATTACTGCTGCTTTAGAATACCTTGAATTACCAAATTCAGAGGAAGATGTAGCGAAAATTTCATTTTCCACAGAGGTGGTAGTAGAAGGAGATGTTGTTCTTAGTACAACGGTTGTAAATACCAGCGCAGAATTAGACTTGGCTGTTTTGCAATTGCCACAACCTATATATACAAAGAGTCCACTTACACTTCTTACATCACAAAATTATGAGGTGGCTAATCTGCCTTATGCGATAGCAGATACCGTATATGCGATGGGATATCCAGATGCAATAACTTATGATTCTGAAACCCAGTACTATTCAGATGAACAAGTGGCTATGACCATGGGGCATATCGTAAACCTTGTAAATCTACAAAATGTTCAAGTGATAGAAAGTGATGCGGCAGTAGGAGCAAATAACTGTGGCGGTCCACTTGTAGACGAGTATGGATATGTTATAGGAATGAATCTTCTTACAAGTGATGGAATGTATTCATGTGCACTGGACTCAACCAAAATAACAAAGCTTTTAGATGGCCTTGGAATTCAATATTCCTGTGAATATGAAAGACCTGTAGAGGAAGAGGAAGCCCCTGAAACTGAGGTATCTGATACAAAAGATAAGGGAATACCTACATACGTAATAGTAATAATATGCGTTGGCATAGTTGCAGTTGTTGCAGGTATAACGACCACAGTAATTGTTATTGTAATCAATAAAGATAAACCTAAAAAGAAGTCAAAGAAGCAGCTTAAGCAAGAGGAAGAAGCCCGAATGCAAAGCTTTATTAATAAGCCGGGAGTAAAAACTCCAAATGATCCGTTTAAGTTTGAATCTTCCAATGACAATTATGGGCCAACAGACACTGTGATATTAGCTGGTAAACCAGCTTCCAGCGAAACTACTATCCTTGGTCAAGGGCAAGGGATTTCCCAGCAGATTAAAATGGGAACACTTATAAGAGTAAAAACTGGAGAAAAAATACCACTGAATAAAGGTTATTTCACCATAGGAAAGGACAGCCTACATGCAGATTATTATGTAAAAGATAATGGAACGATTAGTAGGCAACATGCTGCAATTCGTCAAACAAATAATGGTATTTTCCTAGAGGATTGTAATTCCACAAATGGAACCTGGTTGAATGGAGTAAAGCTGGAAAAGGGTGGCAAGCAAAAACTTTCAAATGGTTCAGTAATTAAGATTTCAAACGAAGAGTTTAAATATGAGTTATAAAACAGACGTCAATACTGACATAGGAACAAAAAAAGAAGTAAACCAAGATTCGTTACTGGTAAAACAAGGGAAAACAGCTGCGGGAGATGTAGTGTGTGTAGCATGTTTATGTGATGGAATGGGAGGTTTATCCCAAGGGGAAATGGCAAGCTCAAGCTTTGTTCGTAGAATAGATGAGTGGTTTAGAAATGAACTGCCAGGAGCGCTTAGTAAAGAGGAAAAAACGGAAGAGCTTAGCGCCAACGACATGGATAATAAGTCGTTAAAGCAGGTTCAAATACAGTTAAATCTAATAGTGCAGCAGATGAATGAAAAACTAAAAGAGTATGGTCGCACTCAGGGATTCAGAATAGGAACAACTGTTGTAATGATGGTGATTGTTAATGATGAATACTTAGTAATGAATGTTGGAGATTCAAGGGCATACGTATTTACGAATTCTCAAATAGGTCTTTTAACACATGATCATAGTTATGTGCAGCAACAAATGGATTTAGGAAAAATGACATATGAAGAAGCTGTGAATAGCGATAAGAAAAGCATACTTCTTCAGTGCATAGGAGCATCCGAAGAAGTAAGGCCGGATTTTCATACAGGATCCTGTAACAAAGGAGAAAACTATTTACTGTGTTCAGATGGATTATGGAGAAAGCTAGATCCAAATGAAATAGTGAAATTTGCAGCCCAAAGGGATGGGTTAAAGAAGCTCACTGAGTTAGTAATAAATAGAGGAGAGACAGATAACATATCAGGGTTATTAATTAGTATTTAAAATGCTGGAAATAGGAAGCGTAATTGACAACAAATACAAAATACTAAATAGAATTGGCAAAGGTGGAATGAGCATTGTCTATCTTGCAATGAATGAGCGTGCAAATAAGCAATGGGCAATAAAAGAGATACGTAAAGATGCAATGATAGATTCTGATGTAAATCTGCAAAGCATCAAGACCGAAACAGAGTTGCTAAAAAACTTATCACATCCTAATTTGCCAAGCATTATAGACATAATAGATTACGAAGATAGCATTCTAATCGTAATGGACTATATAGAAGGTAATACATTAGGAAAAGCGCTAGAGGAATATGGCCCACAACCACAAGAATTTGTTATTGAATGGGCAAAGCAGTTGTGTGATGTATTGGGATATTTACATTCTCAGAATCCGCCGATTATTTACAGGGATTTGAAACCATCAAATATAATGCTAAAGCCGGATGGCACTATTGTGCTCATAGATTTTGGAACAGCAAGACAGTACAAAGTAGACAACATAGAAGATACTACCTGTCTTGGTACAAGAGGATATGCTGCACCTGAACAGTTTGGTGGTCATGGCCAAACAGATGCAAGAACAGATATATATTGCCTTGGAACAACTATGTATCATCTTTTGACTGGGAAAAATCCTAGTGAACCACCTTATGAAATATATCCAATACGGTATTGGAATCAGGAGTTTTCACAGGGATTGGAGCAAATAATACTTAAGTGTACACAGCTTGATCCTGAAAAACGCTATCAAAAATGTTCATCTATAATTTACGATTTAGAGCACTATTATGAGTTGGATCAAAACTATCGTAAAAAAGAAAAAGTAAAGCTAGGAACTTTTGTTGCAGCAATGAGCATGGCTCTGATTACAGGTGTAGCTGCAATAACATGTCATGTATATGCTAGCAATCTGCAACAATCAGGCTATGAAACACATATAGACAATGCTGATAAAAATCAGAATTCTGCTGATATGGAAACAAATTATATAGAGGCAATAAATATTGATCCATCTAAGGCAGATGCATATATAAATCTGGTAGATAAAGTTTATTTGGCAGATGAAAACTTTTCAGAAGAAGAGGCGACAGAGCTCAGGCAATTGTTGATAACTACCAGTGGAAATCGCACATATGAGGATATCCTTAGTCAAAATGGATCTGAGTATGCACTGTTTGCATATCGATTAGGCTTGGCTTATTTCTATAGCTATGAAGGCACGGGAAATAAACAGCAGTCAGCTTATTGGTTCAAAAAAGCGGCTGAGGGAGACTTGGAACAGAGTCAAAAGGAGAGAGCTGTGCGATTGGGAAGTATAGCAGATTATTATATTTCCCTAGGAACAATAGATAAATCAGGGGATGGTGGTGTCTCATATAGTGACTACTGGGACGATCTAATGGCATTGTCAGATGGCAATATTGCTGAATTGGATAATGCAACCACAGCCTTGGTTATATATAAGGAACTTGCAAGTCAGATTTCAAGCAATGCCGAAAAGTTTCATAGAGATGGTGTCGCGTATGACGATATGGAACTGGCATTACAAAACATTGAGGAACATGTAAAGAATGATATTGATAGCACAGACGCTGTAAATATCGAAAGAGTAACGACGATGGAAGAAGAATTGCGAACCAATATAGAAAAAGCAAGACAGACTATTTCATTGGCGGAACAGGAGAATTAATAAAAGTGGATACAGTTCAACAAACACAATTACTCAATAATATAGCCATAGTTTTAGCTGTTACAGCGATTACATTTCTCATAGTGGCCGTTGTTTTGTGGTTTGTATTTGATATAGCTCATTCGATTAGAGTATTAACAAGAATAGGCACAAACAAGGATGTAGCGATTACAAAGACTCCAGGGGTACAAAAGTCAAACGCTGTTCTTAACTGGAATACATCTGAGATGTTAAAAACAAAAAAGGTGTATGAATGTCCAGAAACGGAAATCTTAGATAGTTCAACAGAATTGTTAAATGATGAAACACAGTTATTGACAGAGGTACCAAGTGGATTTGAGATAGAAGAAGACATAGTGATAACTGGAACTGATAGAACTATATAGCAAGTTGTATTAAACACCATAAAAAATGGGTTTAAATAAAAATTTTATAATAGGAGGAAAGAATAATGGCAGAAACAGGTATGAATACGGAAGAAGTCACTACTGCATTAAACACGATAGTGACAGAGGCAGCAGAGTTGGACATTATAGCAGATTCTGTTTTTGGGTTGGCTGAGCCTTTAAGTGAGGCTTGGAAAGGCGGTAATGCTGAGGATAATATAGCATACCTAGCAGAACTTGGACAGAATATGAAATCGATGTCAGATGCTATTATGGCTATTCATGATTGGACAGTTGTATTAAGAAACAATTATGAAGAAGTTGCCACTGACGGAAGTAATACATATTAGAAAGGGAGGGATAAACAATGGCAGACATTATTTACGGACAGACCGATGATATGGCTGATACTAGTAATAAGCTGACTACCTTTAGTTCAGACTTAGAGGCTAGACTTAATCAAATAAGAAATAATATTACAACAATAGCAGAAGCAACAAAAGGAAAATCATCTCCAGCATTATTAGATAATTATGAGGATTTAGATTTAAAGCTAAAGCAATATGTTGAGGAATTAGAAACATATGGTAGCGGGCTTCAGCAAAAGGCTAATGATTTTGAAGAAGTTGATGCTGTTGCATTAGCTTCAGTTCCTACATATACAGTAGGTTAAAATTATGTCATATGGCGGCGTTGTCCGCCATATGAATATTGTATAGAGGGAGGTAAAAAATGGGATCGACAGCAGAAATTGACGATGCGGCTAGAAGAGCAGCCATATTGGCTTTAATAGCGGCACTAAAAGCCGAGCTTGCCGTAGTCAATGGTTTAATTAAGCACTACGAGGGAATCCTTAGCATATTACAAGAGTCGGGAAATTCTTTAGTGCTTATAAAAAATGATTTAACAACTTTTGTATATGATTATGTAGGAAGCTACGATTTAAAAGCTGATACTCCTTGGGGAGGTAATAAAGAGAATTTAGCGGTTACAGATTTGATGACAGCTAAAGCAGAAAAGACACTATACATTTCGGATACTGATAGTTTGAGCAGTGATATTGATTCGGCGGTAGACACAACTAATGAAATATTAGCAAAACTGTATAGTAAGAGGGATGATTTAGAAGATAGAATAGCTGAATTAGAATCACAATTATAGTAAGGGAGGTAGACCTATGGCATTTGCAGATGCACAGGAAAGGCGTGAGTGCGGATCTGGTCCTAGTTCAGGAGAAATCCAAATTGACCAGGAAGTATATGAAGAGCTGGTCAAAGGAATAGAAGATCAGGCTGAATTAATAATAAGTACAGATCAAGCATATTCAGAAGTAGATGCTTTTACAAGCAACAATGTTACTGTTCCTAAATTTGAGGAAGAAGACCACAATATGGTTGACTTATTAAAGCAGTTAAGAGAACAGGTTTTTATGATTACAGAAACTATGAACAACATTAAAGAGAACTATCTTAATGTTGATGAAGAAAGTAAAAGAACAGCTCAAACAGAAAGTGTAAGAATGACAGGGCAAACTATTGCCTAAGATTTGATAAAAGGGAGATTTATTATGTCATACGCAGACGCACAGGGGAAAATAGAAGTAGGCGAAGTAGATATAGAGTGGGATGTTGCAGCACTAAGAAGTTATTTTGATGACTGTCAGAAGATATATAATGACTTTTTATTGATGTCAGATGCGTTAATTACCGCATTTGAAGCATTTGCAAATGATGAAACGCATAAAGGGCCAGAGGCTGATAGTGCAAAACATTTCATAGAAGAAAGACAGAAACCACTTCTAATGGATATAACAAATGATATCCAAAAGCTTATGGATTTGCAGAACAACCTTATGGATGATTTTAGTGAGACTGTAGATTCATCTTCCACTGCAAAAATAAGCACAGCCCAACTGCGTCAGATAATGCTAGATTTTATCTCCTACGAAGACTGCCTGGAATCAAATGGTAAGACCATAGAAGCTATGGCTGAGATGTTAAAGCAGACATGCTGGGAGGTAGGAACATATACAGTTCCAGACTATAGAAACTTCTATAAAGAACTGGAAAAGATAACAAGTAATGATGGTCTGTCAGGTATAGTTCCTGAACTAAAACAAGCACTTCACGATTTTGATGAAGCCCACAAGGATGACATAAGTGGCAGTGATTATAAAACTATTTTTGATACCATCAAAACAAACCTGGATACATTTATGGCTGGGTTTGGAAATGGAAAGTATTACGATATCAGTACTTATGATGCCACAGGTGGAAAGCTTCCATGGGTAACACCAAGAGATGTGCTTACAGGTGAAGCACTAGAAGAGTATAACCAGTACTGTGATGACATGGAAGATTATTTGCAGGGAAAGAAACCAAGATGTGCAGTGTATAGATATGACCCTGTAAACATGTGTAATGGTAATTACATCAATGAACATGAAGATGTAAGTCTTGGTGGTAGATATACACTTAGTTTCAAACGCTTTTATAATGCACAAAGCACTAAAGAGGGCTCATTAGGATTAGGCTGGACTCATAGCTTTGAAAAACGTATATACGAAGATGAAACAACAAAGAAGATTAAAATAGATTATTCTGATGGAAGTAAAGGTTCATTCTTTTGTATAAATGAAAAGAAGCATTTATACATGGAAGAGCATGGCGAACCAGGAATACTTGAAAAGCTGACAGATGGCTATGTAATCACACAGGATAATGGAGACTATGAAAGATTTGATGTTTTAGGCAAGCTGGTAGCCATGGGAGATAATGATGGAGATAACGTATCTCTATCTTATGAGAAGTCAGATAGCGGTAAATGGCTTCTTTCAAAAGTAGAGGCAAAGAATAAAAACAGCCTCACATTCACATATTTAAAAGATGAAAATAAAGGACTTATAGAGAAAGTGACCGACCAGACAGGTAGGTCTGTTTCTTATGCCTATGAAGATAAAAGACTTGTAAGCATCACAGAAGTAGATGGTGCTATAAGAAAGTTTACATACGATAGTAAAAACAGGATTAAGGAAGTAATAAATCCTAAGGGAATAGTAGCAATCACAAATGAGTACGACAGTAAGGGAAGAACTACAAAGCAAAGTTTCCCTGATGAGACTACTATGACTTATGAGTATGATGATGAAAAGATGACTACAGTTGCCACAGAACAAAACGGCAATCAGGTAGTTTATACCCATGATGACATGGGACGTCATACAAAGACAAAATACTATGATGGTGAAGAAAGATACACCTATAACAAGAGAAATCAAAAGACAAGCTTTACAGATAAAAGAGGAAATACTACCAGGTTTTCATATGACAATAAGGGCCATCTTACAAAGATAGTAGATGCCCTTGGTAATAAAACAAGCATTACCTATAGAGCAGATGGAAAGCCTATGGCTGTAAAGGGAGTTAAGGGTGAAGAGTATAAGTATGAGTACGACCTTGATGGAAAGCTTTTTGAAATAAGAAATCCACTTAATGAGACAAATAGATTCTACTATAGAGATGGAAATCTAGAAAAAACAAGAAATGCTGCTGGGGCTCTTACGTGGTTTTCATACGATGATAGAAGTAACGTAAATACGATAAAGGATCCGGATGGTGTTGTAACAGAGTATAGCTATGACAATCTAAACCGTGTAGTAGCAACAAAAAATGCAGACGGGGCAATCACTAAATACGAATACGATAATGCTGACCGCATCACAAGAACTATAGATGCCCTAGGTAACACCAGAGAGTACACCTATGATGAGATGGGAAAGGTTACATCAGTAAAAGAGGCTGATGGAACAATTAAAAACTATGATATAAACATCATGGGCAGAGTATCAAAGGTAGTTGATGAAGCAGGACGAGTAACAGAAATCACTTATAATGCCATGGGAAAGCAGGAGAAAGTACTTCTGCCAAATGGCGGTGTCATAAAGTATGACTACGACCCTCTAATGAGACTTATGAAAGTAACAGACCCAGAGGGAAGAACAACAGGTTATGCTTATGATAGAAATGGAAATGTAATAGAAGAATATTTAGGCGACGTAAAGGTACGTAGCCTTGATTATGATGCTTTAAATAGAATCATAAAAGAGGTTGATGCTTTAGGGCATGAGAAAACTTATGCCTATGACGAGTCTGGCAACCTCATAGAAATGACAGATACTCTCGGAAATAAGTACACAAGAGAGTATGACCTTCTTGGCCGAGTAACAAAAGAGACAGATCCACTTGGAAATGAAACAAGCTATACTTATAGCAGGCTTGGAGAAATAGAAACAATCACAGATGCTGCAGGTAGAGTAAGAAGATTTGAATACACCAATGCCGGAAAACTAAATGTAATCTATTTCTGTGGAAAAATAGAGCAGCTTTTAAAGTATGACAAGGTAGGTCGTGTTGAAGCAAGAGTATTTGCAGATGGCTATAAGATTAGCTATAGCTATGACGTACTAAGCAGAGTATCAAAAGTAGAAGGCTCAGATGGACGAACAGTATCATACGAGTATGATGCAATGGGAAGAGCCACAAAGGTAGTGGATGGAAGAAGCACTACACTTTACACATACACACAAACGGGAAGACTAAAGAGTGTAGTAGATGCACTTGGAAACGAGACCGCCTACACCTATGATACCCTTGATAACCTTCAGTCAGTTCATAGAGCAGAAGGCACTATTGAAAGCAAAGACGAGAGAATGCCTGTAGTAGGTAAAGATGGTCATGTCACACTCTACTCTTACAACTTATCAGGTCAGCTTACAAAGGTAACAGATGCTCTTGGCCAGGAAGAAACATACGAGTACGACCAGTATGGAAGATTAAAGACAAAGACTGATAGAGATAACTACGCTACAAACTATAAGTACAATGACCTTGGTGTAGTGACAGAGGTAGGTTATGCAGATGGTAGAAGTGTAGCCTTTTCTTATAACGAATTAAACCAGCTTAATGAGATAAATGACTGGCTTGGAAAGACAACACTTGAGAATGATATCTTAGGCCGCCTTACAAAGGTAACTGATTATCAAAATAGAACAGTAGGCTATGAGTATAACTCAATAGGAGAAAAGACAAAGCTTACATATCCAGATGGAAGAGTAGCCGAATACAACTACGATGAAGAAGGTAAGCTTTCAGCTGTTGTAGGAAACGAAGAAGAGACTTCTTATAGCTATGATGAGTTTGGAAGACTTGTAAATAAAAGCTTTGCTAATGGAGTAATGCAGGAGTACTCATACCTTCCAGGTGGAAACCTAAGAAGTATGGAAAGCCATGATAAAGAAGGTGTTCTTGATAAGTATTTCTATACCTATGACAACACAGGACTTATCAGTGGCATAAATAGAAAGAGAAGAGGCCTTGATGCAGTATCAGGTCAGTATGATTACAAGTATGATGCAATAGGTCGACTTACAGAATCAAGTTTAAATGGCTTAGTTAAATCTGCTTATGAGTATGATGCTTTTGGTAATAGGACAAGTCTTGTAGAAAATGAAACAAAGACAACATACAACTACGATGTCCTTGATAGACTAGTAGAAGCAAAAGAGTTTAATAATAGTCAGGCTATCGTAAAGACCTATGACTACGATAAACGTGGTAACCAGACAAAAGAGTTTGTAGATGGTCTCTTAGAAAAGACCTTTACTTTTGATGCAACAAACATGCTTGCAAAAGTAACAGATGCTACAAAGGGCGAGTTAGAGAATCAGTACAACGGCCTTGGCTTTAGGGTGGCATCTACAAGACCGGAAGAAAAAATAGAATACTTATGTGACCTGTCAAGAGATTACTACAATCTTCTTGAGCGCACAGTAAATGGAGAAAAAGAAAGCTTCATCTATGACAACAACGTAATCAGCATGTCGAAGGCAGGAAGCAACTACTATTATCTCCAGGATGAACTGGGAAGTCCTATGTACATGACAGGCACAGATGGAGTAGCAGTATCATCATATGCATTCGATGACTTTGGTAGAAACATCGACCCAAGAACCGGCAAGCAAAGAAAGCATGATTACACAACAAATGGCAATATCATCCAACCATTTGCCTTTACTGGTTACCAGGAAGACGAGGTTTCAGGCCTTAAGTTTGCACAGGCGAGATTTTATGATGCAAGCGCAGGTAGATTCCAGAGTGAAGATAATGTAAAGGGCTTTACTAATGCTCCATTCACTTTGAATCACTATGGATACTGCTTTAGTAATCCTATTGGAATAGCTGATAATAATGGTAATTGGCCGAAGTGGATTACTAATGCTGCGGATGCAGTGGGGGACACAGTAAATAAGGCTACTACAGCTGTAGCAGATGGAGCAAAAAAAGCAGTAAATGCTGCTGGGGAGTTTTATCATGATCACAAGGAAATTATCAATGCAACACTAATCACAGCTGCTGCGGTTACTGTAACTGTTGCTACTTGTGGTGCTGGCACAGCACTTGCTGTAGGAGCTATGAGTGTTGGCGGTGGAATAGTTATGGGCGCAACTAGCAAAGATGGGTTTGAAAAAGGTTTTGCTAGAGGAATGGCTGATACATCGGTAATGGTGGCATCATTTGCAGCAAATCCTGCAGGCACAATATTAGGATTTGGTGGGCAAGCAGTGACAGATCTTATAAATGGTGAATTATCTTCTCCAGAGACATATGCAGCTTCATCGTTCGGAGGAGCAATTGCTAATACTGAAAACATATCATTAGCAAATGCAAAAGGAGGAGCTGCTAGTGCGTTTATGAATGATATGCTTACCAATTCAGTAACAGATAAGCATGTTGAAAATGGTAAAATGCTAAGTGACACTTTAAGGGGCGCAATAATAGGTGGAGCATTTGATTTTGGTTCATGGGCACTGAAAGGGATTAAGCCAGGGGCTGTAAAAGCAGAAGTCGAATCTTTGACAAATCCATTAGGACTTATTTCAAATTTTGATACTAGAAGTGTTAAAAATATTATTGATGATTTTGGAAGAGCAGCTTTTGGATTGAATGGAGGAACAAATATTATAATGAATTATGCAGATACATATATAACTGACAAATTTCAAAAGTGTTTCGGAGAGTAGAGAGGAAAGTTATGAATTATAATATTATATTTAATAAAAAATTGTATCAAATTATACTCATGTTGATTATAGGTATTTTTATTGCCATTTTTTTTACTATAAATAAAGAATATTGGAAACAGTTTGAATCATTAAAAAATAATAAATATAGACTCATTGTGAATAAATTGTTAATACCTATAAGTGTAGTGTTATATTTAGGGGTTGTTGCATTGCCAATGTTTAGAGATATACCGTATATCAAGCGCAATAGCTATGTTGTAATTAATGATGCAGTTGTTGTTCAAGAAGTTACTGATGGTGGGTTATTGGGGCTATTTAAAACAATAATAGTTTCATATAACGATGACGAGTATGAGTTGAATGTTCTTAAAACAGTGGGAGAAATAGAGGAGGGAGATATAGTTAAAGTTACGTATCTACCTAATTCAGAATATGCAGTTATCGAGAAAATAACAGAATCTAAAGATAATTAAGTTATTATTGCTGATTAGTGGAGCAGATAAAACAAGCTATATATATGATGAGTTTAATAGATTATCAGAAAAGATACTTCCAAATGCTAATAAAGAAGTAATGTCATGTCTTTCAGGTGGTTATCTTAGAAGTCTTGAGATGCATGATTCAAAGGCCATGTCATACGAGTATGATAAACGAGGAAATATAGCAAAACAACTATGTACATTTGAGTAAAGGATATTAATAATGACTGGCGAATTTATTATAAATAGAGAGAAAATAAAAACAATGACAATAGAGGAAGAGTTATGGGGGAATCATAATTCTAGATGTTTTTTTGTTGTTGATATTGTTTTTTTCTGTAATTTAGTTGTGGGAGTTTTTGCAGGAAATTACGAACTTATTATTCCAATGCTGGTTATATTAATAGCAACAGTGGTGATTATTTTTAGGGCGATTGTCGCTGGAAGAAAAGCACATAAAATATTTGGTGATAGGGAATTCAGATATTTATATACGATTGATAAAAAAAATATATTATTTGAAATATATAATGGAAATGCGTTAAAGGATACCAGCGAGTATAAGCTTGCAGATATTCAGTCTTTTCTTATAGTAAAACAATATTCATTCTTTCACTTTAATGGTGGAGGTATGGCTTTTTTAGATAATTCAACTCTTCAAAAAGACGATTTGAATGAGATTAAAGCTATAGTAAAAAAGAATAAAAGTCATAAAGAATTGAATAATTACGAAAACGTATTTTGTTCAAAGTTGTTTAAGCTAACATTTGGAGTTGGTATAGTATTGTCACTCTTAATAGCATTGATGTATATATACAATTCACCTACGTATGATGTGACTGTGAATAATTTTTTACTTATTTTTTTGAGCGGGATTGTGTTATTCTTATTCGTTTCGGCTGGAGTAGGTGAGTTTATTGCTTGGTTTAAAAGAAAAGAGATAGTATGGAAAATATTATCAATTGTATTCTATCCATGGACTTTGGCAGTAATTTTTTTTATAGGTATAAAAAATGTAATTTTGTTACCATTTACAATAATAAAAAACATAATTACTAAAAATTAAGTTAAACGGAGAATAAAGATTGGAAGCGGGAATAACAAATAATACAGAAGGCAGAAGAATAAGAAATGCAAAGGTAATCTATGACATGGAAATCAGTACAGTGGGTAGAAATGAGTTTGTCATAGGTAATACCTCTAGAAGTGATATTTCTTTTTTATGTGATGAAGAATCATGTGTAGAGATAAGAATTCAAAGAACAAAAGATGGTTTTGAAGCTAGCTGCGAGAGCGATAGTTTTAAATACTATATCAATGGTGTAGAAGCAGAATCAGGTGTAAATGCGTTTAAAATAAATAGCTTTTTGACTGTCGGGAATGTGTCCTTTTTCTTTGAGGAATATACCATCAAAACATCAATGGTCTATAGAATCAAAACACAGTTTCCTAATAAAGATCTGTCAGAGTCAGGAAAAGCGATGGTGTATCCTGAATTCTACAGAAATGCTAGATATCTTTATGAACTCCCTGATGAAAAACTGGAAGTGTTAAATCCGGAAACACCGCCACAAGAGCCAAAGAGAAATTTATTGATGACATTAACACCGGTTGTAGTGTCATTTTTATTGATGATATTTATAAGAAGTAGAATGATGCGCGGCGGTATTATGTACATCATTTATTTTGCTGCAACAATGCTTGTAGGCGCAGCCATGTCTGTATGGACATACTTCGATAACGGCAAAGATTATAAGAAGAAGACAAAAGAAAGAGTAAAAAAATATGCTGCTTATATAGAAAAGAAGGAAGCAGATATACAGAAAGCCAGAGCAGAAGAAAAACTTATAATGACTAAGCGAAACCCATCAATAGAAGAAACAATTGATAGGATTCAGTCTTTTTCACCTAATCTTTTTGAAAAACAAAAATCTCATGAGGACTACTTGGATGTTCGAATTGGTACAGGAAATGTAAAATCCCAGCTTCAAGTAGAGTATAAAAAACAGGAGTATCTGCATGTATATGATGATTTGATAGACTATCCTGAATATCTTCATGATAAGTATGAGTATATTGCCGATATGCCGGTAACATTACCTATTGGAAAGGTCAATGCAATAGGTTTCATTGGAAATAGAACAAAACTATATCACATGATGAAAAATGTGATTTTGACTATAGCTGGTCAAGAATCATTTACAGATGTAAAAATGATTTTTCTATTAGATGAAGTCTATGCACCATACTTAGAATGGGTTAGATGGTTACCTAATACATTTGATGAAAATACAGGTATGCGCAATGTAATGTATGATGACGAAAGTGCTAAAAGCGTATTAGGTAATCTATATTCGGAAATATCTAAACGAGAGGGATTAAAAAAAGAGCAGATAGAAGAACTGCCGGACTATATCGTATTTGCGTTTCGTTCAGAACGTTTATCAGATCATCCAGTTAGCAAATATTTTGAGGTCGCTAGAAGTCTTGGATTTACATTTCTTTTCTTTGAGGAGAAAGAGGAATTTTTGAATAAAGCTTGTGAGCTGGGTGTATTTTTGGATGATGACAATTTCCAAGGTTTCATACAAGATTTATCAGATGGCACAGAATTACAAGACTTTACATATACCCATATTAGTAAAGAAGTTGCAGAGCAATGTTCTAATAAGCTTGCACCTATATATATCAAAGAACCAACATTGGAAAGTGACTTAAGAAAGAATATCTCACTGTATGAGTTGCTTGATGTAAAGAAGGTAGAGGATATATCTCTTGAAGATAGATGGAATGAATCAAAAGTCTATAGTAGTATGGCAGCACCATTAGGCGTAAAGTCGGGTGGTGAAGTGGTATATCTTGATATACATGAAAAGTATCATGGTCCACATGGACTTGTTGCAGGTACAACAGGTTCAGGTAAATCTGAAATTTTGCAGACATATATTCTTTCAATGGCCACATTGTTTCATCCATACGAAGTTAGTTTTATTATCATCGATTTTAAAGGTGGTGGTATGGCAAATCAGTTCAGAAGCTTGCCACACTTAAATGGAGCAATCACCAATATTGATGGTAAGCAAATTAATAGATCATTGATGTCTATTAAGGCTGAGTTAATAAAAAGACAGGAACTTTTTGCACAATATGATGTGAATAGGATTGATGATTATATAAAACTATTCAAAGAAGGAGTTACACCAACACCATTACCACATTTGATATTGATAGTAGATGAGTTTGCAGAGCTTAAGAGCGAGCAGCCGGAATTTATGAAGGAACTTATAAGTGCTGCACGTATAGGACGAAGCTTGGGTGTGCATCTGATACTGGCAACCCAGAAGCCAGCAGGTGTTGTAAATGACCAGATTTGGAGTAATTCAAAGTTTAAGCTATGTCTGAAAGTTCAAGATAAATCAGATAGTAATGAAGTATTGAAGTCACCACTTGCTGCAGAAATCAGAGAGCCAGGTAGAGCATATCTCCAAGTAGGTAATAATGAAATCTTTGAACTGTTTCAGTCTGCATATAGTGGGGCCTATATTTCAGATGGCAAAGTGAAAGCCATCAAGAAGTTTGAAATTTCAAAGGTTGATTTAGCAGGACGCAAAACAGTAGTTTATTCTCAGAAACCTGAGCAAAATGATAATACTGTTACTGAATTAGATGCAATTGTTAAATATATTGATGAATACTGCAAGGAAGAAAAGATTAAGAAACTACAGGAAATCTGTTTACCACCTCTTGCAGAAATCATTGAATATCCTTCTAAGATAAAAGTTGAAGGAAGTGATGTTGCTTTACCAGTTGGTATATACGATGACCCAGCAAGGCAGTCTCAGAATGAGCTTATTTTGAATTTAACACAAAGCCATGTGTTTATACTTGGTGCCTCATTGGCAGGTAAAACATATCTAGTTCAAAACCTCATCTATGGATTGGCTAGTCAGTATTCTCCATCAGAGGTAAATATTTATATATTAGATTTTGCATCGATGGCACTAAAGGCTTTTTCAAAGCTAAATCATGTTGGTGCAGTAGTAACTTTAGCGGAAGATGAAAAGCTAAAGAACTTTATCGAAATGTTGCAAAAGAAGATAGATGAACGACGTGAAATTCTTTCCACAATAGGATTAAGTTCTTTTGGAGCTTATAAAGAAGCTGGAAATAAGGATTTACCACAAATCGTAGTATTCCTTGAAAATTACACCGCTTTTAGAGAGACTTACCCTGAAATAGAAGCTCAGTTCATAAAAATATGTCGAGATGGAGTTGCACTGGGTATTTCTATAGTTGTAACAAATCAGCAGATGTCAGGAATAGGATACAAACTTCTAACCAACTTCTCGACAAAGATAGCAATGAACTGCAACGAGCGAGGCCAGTATTCTGAATTACTTGATAGATGCAAAATGCAGCCTGATGAAAATCCAGGTAGAGGTCTTATCAAAATTGATAATGAAGTCATGGAATTCCAAACATACTTGGCATTTTCAATGGGTAAAGAGGTCGAACGTTTATCAAAGATTAATGAGTTTATTCAGGCTTGTAATGATAAGTATGGTGAAAGTACAGCTGAAGCCGTTAAGTTTATCCCTCCAACACTTAATGATGAGTATTGGAGCAGCAGATTCGGTTCAACAAAAATCAAGGACTACAATTTGGTTGTAGGTTTGGCATACTCAAATGTAGAGCCAGTATATAACAATATTTTGGAAAATGTTGTAACTGGAATCTATGGTAGAGATGAGCTTGGACGTGATTCATATGTTAGATACATACTTAAAAAGATGGCAACAGAAGCAGGAAGCAATGCAATAAAGCTGACTGTTATAGATGATGCAAAGGGATCTTTGAAGGCGATATGTGATACATTAGCCATCCATGACTACACAGATAATTCTATGGAATTAGTTGATATCATGGAATCATTGCGTCAAACAGCAATTAATCGTAAAGAGATACTTGAAAGAAATGAAAGTCTTGAGAATGAACCATTGAAAGTAGTGGTATTCAATGATCCAAAGGTTGCAGACGTAATTAATAGTCATGCTGAACTAAAGCAAGAATATTTGCAGATAATAAGTGCATATGCAAACTGCAAAATAAGTTTTATCTTTACAAATTTGCCAAATATTGCATTGGCTGCAGGATCGAATCAAATCCTATTAGATGTAAGAAACAGAGGAAACATGCTATTCTTCGAGGATTTGAAAAATATCAAGCTTGTAAATATTCCAGCACAAGCTATCAGGCAGATTAAAAAAGAAAATGCAAAAGGCGATGCATATTACACTAAAGAGGGCAAGATTATAAGATTAAAAACTATGGAATAATTGGGTGAAAAAATGCGAGATACAATTATCATAATGTTTAATAACGCAGGAAAAACAATAGACGTAGAGATTCCAACCAGTATAACAGCGGATGAATTGCTTCATGGACTAAATGTTGCTTTTGATTTAGGTGTAGATGAAGTAAATGCGAAAGGTTTTCATATGCGCTCAGAAAACCCAATAGCTTTAATCAAAGGGGACATGACCATTTCTGAGCTTGGAATTAGAACAGGTACTACAATTTTTGCACAGTAAAGGGAGAAGAGCTTATGTCATACGCAGACGCACAGGGGAACATAGAAGTAGGCGAAGTAGATATAGAGTGGGATGTTGCAGCATTAAGAAGTTATTTTGATGACTGCCAAAAGGTTTATAACGATTTCTTGGAAATGTCAGATGATTTAATCAAATCATTTGAAGCATTTGCGAATGATGAAACTCATAAAGGCCCAGAGGCTGATAGTGCAAAACATTTCATAGAAGAAAGACAAAAGCCACTTCTAGTAGATATCACAAATGATATTCAAAAGCTTATGGATTTGCAGAACAACCTTATGGATGATTTTAGTGAGACTGTAGATTCATCATCCACTGCAAAAATAAGCACAGCCCAACTGCGTCAGATAATGCTAGATTTTATCTCCTACGAAGACTGCCTGGAATCAAATGGTAAGACCATAGAAGCTATGGCTGAGATGTTAAAGCAGACATGCTGGGAGGTAGGAACATTTACAGTTCCAGACTATAGAAACTTCTATAAAGAACTGGAAAAAATTACAAGTAATGATGGCTTATCAGGTATAGTTCCAGAATTAAAACAGGCACTTCACGATTTTGATGAAGCCCATAAGGATGACATAAGTGGCAGTGATTATAAGACCATTTTTGATACCATCAAAACAAACCTAGATACATTTATGGCTGGGTTTGGAAATGGAAAGTATTACGATATCAGTACTTATGATGCCACAGGTGGAAAGCTTCCATGGGTAACACCAAGAGATGTGCTTACAGGTGAAGCACTAGAAGAGTACAACCAGTTCTGTGATGACATGGAAGATTATTTACAGGGAAAGAAGCCAAGATGTGCAGTGTATAGATATGACCCTGTAAACATGTGTAATGGTAACTACATCAATGAACATGAAGATGTAAGTCTTGGTGGTAGATATACATTAACCTTTAAAAGATTTTATAATGCACAAAGTACTAAAGAGGGCTCATTAGGATTAGGCTGGACTCATAGCTTTGAAAAACGTATATACGAAGATGAAATAACAAAGAAGATTAAAATAGATTATCCTGATGGAAGTAAAGGTTCATTCTTTTGTATAAATGAAAAGAAGCATTTATACATGGAAGAGCATGGCGAACCAGGTATTTTAGAAAAACTGACAGATGGCTATGTAATCACACAGGATAATGGGGACTATGAAAGATTTGATGTTTTAGGCAAGCTTGTTGCCATGGGAGATAATGATGGAGATAGCGTATCTCTATCTTATGAGAAGTCAGATAGCGGTAAATGGCTTCTTTCAAAAGTAGAGGCAAAGAATAAAAACAGCCTCACATTCACATATTTAAAAGATGAAAATAAAGGACTTATAGAAAAAGTGACCGACCAGACAGGTAGGTCTGTTTCCTATGCCTATGAAGATAAAAGACTTGTAAGCATCACAGAAGTAGATGGTGCTACAAGAAAGTTTACATACGATAGTAAAAACAGGATTAAGGAAGTAATAAATCCTAAGGGAGTAGTAGCAATCACAAATGAGTATGACAGTGAAAATCGTACTACAAAGCAAAGTTTCCCTGATGATACTACTATGACTTATGAGTATGATGATGAAAAGATGACTACTATTGCCACAGAACAAAACGGTAATCAGGTGGTTTATAGCCATGATGACATGGGACGTCATACAAAAACAAAATACTATGATGGTGAAGAAAGATACACCTATAACAAGAGAAATCAAAAGACAAGCTTTACAGATAAAAGAGGAAATACTACCAGGTTTTCTTATGACAATAAGGGCCATCTTACAAAGATAGTAGATGCCCTAGGTAATAAAACAAGCATTACCTATAGAGCAGATGGAAAGCCTATGGCCGTAAAGGGAGTTAAGGGAGAAGAGTATAAGTATGAGTACGATCTTGATGGAAAGCTTTTTGAAATAAGAAATCCACTTAATGAGACAAATAGATTCTACTATCGAGATGGAAATCTAGAAAAAACAAGAAATGCTGCTGGAGCTCTAACCTACTTTACATACGATGATAGAAGTAACGTAAATACGATAAAGGATCCGGATGGCGTTGTAACAGAGTATAGCTATGACGATCTAAACCGTGTAGTAGCAACAAAAAATGCAGACGGGGCAATCACTAAATACGAATACGATAATGCTGACCGCATCACAAGAACTATAGATGCCCTAGGTAACACCAGAGAGTACACCTATGATGAGATGGGAAAGGTTACATCAGTAAAAGAGGCTGATGGAACAACTAAAAACTATGACATAAACATCATGGGCAGAGTATCAAAGGTAGTTGATGAGGCAGGAAGAGTAACAGAAATCACTTATAATGCCATGGGAAAGCAGGAGAAAGTACTTCTGCCTAATGGCGGTGTCATAAAGTATGACTACGACCCTCTAATGAGACTTATGAAAGTAACAGACCCAGAGGGAAGAACAACAGGTTATGCTTATGATAGAAATGGAAATGTAATAGAAGAATACTTAGGCGACGTAAAGGTACGTAGCCTTGATTATGATGCCTTAAATAGAGTCATAAAAGAGGTTGATGCTTTAGGTCATGAGAAATCTTATGCTTATGACGAGTCTGGCAACCTCATAGAAATGACAGACACTCTCGGAAACAAGTACACAAGAGAGTATGATTTTCTTGGTCGAGTAACAAAAGAGACAGATCCACTTGGAAATGAAACAAGCTACACCTATAGCAGGCTTGGAGAAATAGAAACAATCACAGATGCTGCAGGAAGAGTAAGAAGATTTGAATACACCAATGCAGGAAAACTAAATGTAATCTATTTTTGCGGCAAGATAGAGCAGCTTTTAAAATATGATAATGTAGGTCGTGTTGAAGCAAGAGTATTTGCAGATGGCTATAAGATTAGCTATAGCTATGACGTACTAAGTAGAGTTTCAAAAGTAGAAGGCTCAGATGGACGTACAGTTGAATACGAGTATGATGCAATGGGAAGAGCCGCAAAGGTAGTGGATGGAAGAAGCACTACACTTTACACCTACACTCCTACAGGTCGCCTTAAAAGTGTAGTAGATGCACTTGGTAACGAGACCGCCTACACTTATGATGCGCTTGATAACCTTCAGTCAGTTCATAGAGCAGAAGGAAGAATCGTAAATACGGATTCAGAATACTTCCCAACAGTAGGAAAAGATGGTCATGTAACAATCTACTCTTACAACTTATCAGGTCAGCTTACAAAGGTAACAGATGCCCTTGGTCAGGAAGAAACATACGAGTACGACCAGTATGGACGTCTTAAGACTAAGACTGATAGGGATAACTACGCCACAAACTATAAGTACAATGACCTTGGAGTAGTGACAGAGGTAGGTTATGTAGACGGTAGAAGTGTAGAATTTTCTTATAACGAATTAAACCAACTCAATGAGATAAATGATTGGCTTGGAAAAACAACACTTGAGAGCGATATCTTAGGCCGTCTTACAAAGGTAACTGATTATCAAAACAGAACAGTAGGCTATGAGTATAACTCAATAGGAGAAAAGACAAAGCTTACATATCCAGATGGAAGAGTGGCCATATATAACTACGATGAAGAAGGTAAGCTTTCAGCTGTTGTAGGAAATGGGGAAGAGACTTCTTATAGCTATGATGAGTTTGGAAGACTTGTAAACAAAAGCTTTGCCAATGGAGTAATGCAGGAGTATTCATACCTTCCAGGTGGAAACCTAAGAAGCATGGAAAGCCATGATAAAGAAGGTGTTCTTGATAAGTACTTCTATACCTATGACAACACAGGACTTATCAGTGGCATAAATAGAAAGAGACGAGACCTTGATGCAGTATCAGGTCAGTATGATTACAAGTATGATGCAATAGGCCGCCTTACAGAATCAAGTTTAAATGGTAAGACTAAATCAGCTTACGAGTATGATGCTTTTGGAAATAGAGCTGTACTTACAGAAAAAGATACAACTACAGCTTATAAGTATGACGTACTTGATAGACTAGTAGAAGCAAAAGAGCTTAATAATAGTCAGGCAATCGTAAAAACATATGACTACGATAAACGTGGTAATCAGACAAAAGAATTTGTAGACGGTCTCTTACAAAAGACTTTTACTTTTGATGCAACAAACATGCTTGCAAAAGTAACTGATGTGACAAAGGGCGAGCTAGAGAATCAGTATAACGGCCTTGGCTTTAGAGTGGCATCTACAAGACCAGAAGAAAAAATAGAATACTTATGTGACCTATCAAGAGATTACTACAATCTTCTTGAAAGAACTGTAAATGGAGAAAAAGAAAGCTTCATCTATGACAACAACGTAATCAGCATGTCGAAGGCAGGAAGCAACTACTATTATCTCCAGGATGAGCTAGGCTCACCAATGTACATGACAGGTACCGATGGTATAGCAGTATCATCATATGCATTCGATGACTTTGGACGAAACATCGACCCAAGAACAGGCAAGCAAAGAAAGCATGATTACACAACAAACGGAAATATCATCCAACCATTTGCATTCACTGGCTACCAGGAAGACGAGGTTTCAGGCCTTAAGTTTGCACAGGCGAGATTCTATGATGCAAGTACAGGTAGATTCCAAAGTGAGGATAATGTAAAGGGGTCTGTATATAGACCATATACTATGAATATATATAGTTATTGTTTTGGCAATGCTATATCCTTTGTTGACAGGAATGGCAATACTCCTACTGAGTGCGAAGAAAGTGAAAGCCACACATATAAATATGATAGAGATGCAGTAAGAGAATACGCTAAAAAGTATGCTGCACCAAGGCAAGGAGAATCACCAACTAATGAGTATATATGGTCTTTACTTCATCCAGGTTTTCGAAACCCTATGTATATGGATGGAAGGACAGCCAATTGTGCAAATTTTGTATCACAATGTATTGCGGCAGGTGGAGTTGGCTATAATGATGATTGGTACCATTATAGAACCGAATACAAAATGTATAATCAATTTGGTTATGCTGGAAGTTGGTATACATATGACTATAGCTTGACATGGTCGGTTGCAACAAAACAATACGAATATTTTAGTAATCCAGATAATGGTTATATAAATACTGATAAGGTCGAGTTTTCTAATAATGGTGTTTCACAATCAGATAGTGGAGTTATAACTATAACATCTGCAGATGGAGTGAAGGAAGCCGTAGGATCGGCAAATATACAAACAGGAGATCTGGTTTACTTTATTAATGAAGATGGAAAGGTGCATCATGCTGCAATTGTAAGTGATGTTACAAATGATGATATATTATATGCAGGAAATACTAAAAGACGATTTGATCAAAGTTTGTCTGATAATTTGGGACCAGATGGAGAATATGGCGTTGTTGTAGTTAGAATAAATGATGAATTGGAGAGATAATAATGAGACAAAAAATACTGGTGTCTATAATAGTAGTAAGTGTATTGATTGTATCGTATAGATTCTACGCGTATAAGCAGATAGGAGGTATATTAAACGATTTTGAAGCAGCAATACATGGGGAAAGTATTGAAAATGAGGTTAATAGAGTACATTTAGAATCATATTACCCAAGAGATGATTTTTACAAGGTTTCTGTAAGGTGCAGACGAGTGATAATGTTTATTGATAGAGCTAGGATGTATGTGGATGTTAATGCAATAAGGGTTATAAGACAAGATGATGGAACAATAAAGATTGAAGAAATACCTGATACGATTACAGTGGATATAGAAAAAAAGGAAGGAGAATGGGTAATAAAAAGAATAAATAAGCAACCATGAAATTTGATTTGGAATAACAAGTTTATACTTAGAGTTTTACGTAATGGGGTTAGGCACCAATGTTTATTTATCAGAACTTACTATATCGAGAATGTCATTGGCGATTTTAACGATTTCCTTGCTAAAGTATGGAACGCCCCAAGGCATTTTTACCTTTGACAAATACAGGGGGCACAAAAGTGACCATCGTTCAACTCAACTCAACCAACTCAACTTCAACTAATTTTTTGAGAAAACATTGAGACTATAATAAAGTTCTATTTTAGATTAGTCTGTACAGTCGACTACGTCACTAAATGCGGCTATAATAAAACCATATTTTAGATTGGTCGAGGTTATGTTTATGGGATATATAAATAGAGCAATTACAAATAAAATAGTAGAACGAGCAAATACTAGTAAATGTTTATTACTAACAGGCGCTAGACAAGTGGGAAAATCAACGCTTTTAAAGCACGAATTCCCAAAGTATAATCGTGTGACATTTGATGATAAAATGACTCGGCTACAGGCTAAAGAGGAGCCTAAGCTTTTCTTTCTAAACAATCCAAAGCCTTTATTTATTGATGAAGTCCAAAAGGAAAACAGTATTCTAGAAGATATAAAAGCAATTGTCGATGATTCAGATGAAAGAGGACAATTTGTTTTTTCTTGCTCTCAAAAATTGGAATTAATGAAGGGAATGAGCGAATCTTTAGCAGGACGCGTCTCAATTATGGAGCTTTTGGGGTTATCGCTTCGAGAAATTTTCAATGTAAAATTTAACAAGCACTTTGTGCCAACAGAAGAATACTTTATTGAACGAGAAAAAGAACTCGTTCAATATAAAGACATATGGGAAATAATACATAAAGGTTCGTATCCAGAGTTATATGATGTCAATCGAGAGTGGCAAGACTTTTATTCATCTTATGTTGATACATATTTGGAACGTGATATTAATGAATTAATAGCAACAGATAGTATTACATTTTTGAAATTCCTAACAGCTGTTGCAGCAAGAACTGGTGAAATGCTCAATTATGCTAACATTGCTGGAGATGTAGGAGTTACAGAACCAACCGTTAAGAGTTGGCTATCTATACTCGAGCGGACTGGGATAGTTTACATTTTACAACCATATAGCGCCAATGCATTAACCAGAGCTATTAAAGCACCCAAAGTATATTTTAGAGATACAGGCTTAGCTTGCTACTTAACAAGATGGTTGACGGCTGATGCACTGAAAAATAGTGCAGTTGCTGGAAACATGTTTGAAACATTTGTTGTTTCTGAAATTCTTAAGACATATGCAAACGAAGGACAAGATTATAGATTTTCTATTTTCTACTATCGAGGTAAGGATAAGACTACAACCAAAGAAAATGAGATAGATTTAATAATTGAAGAAAATGGTAAATTATATCCAGTCGAAATAAAAATGACCGGAAATCCAAAAGCGTCAATGGGTAGTGCAAACGAAATCTTAGACAAAATTCCTGATAAGAAAAGAGGGTTAGGTGTTATCCTTTGTTTGACTGACAAAAAAATGTATTTGAGAGAAAACTTGATTGCATTACCAATTGAATATATTTAAGATATTTTTCGTCACTTCCAGAGGTAAATGCAAAAAATCCATATATTGCATTAAGTTCTGCAAACCGATAAGGAGTAGTTGCCTGACCCTATTACATAGAAAGCACAATGTAATAAATTCGTAATGGGGTCAGGCCACAATATTACCAGTTCAATAGCAGTAAAGCTGTCTCAATTGAGGCAGCTTTATTTTTTCACTAAAAATTCTAACAATTATCCCTTGAAAGCTGCAATGGAGAGTATTACAATACTACTAAATAAGTAAATAGACGACATAATTAATATAGAGTCGTTGATTTGTGGTGAGGCAAATTCCGTGTCTCAGGCGATTAGGAGAATGAACGTTTGAAAGAGTCAATTAGTGTAACATATAGGAGTTTTATTTATTTGTTTTATTCATGTTTAGTAATTATGTATGCATGTGTTTCAGTGTTTTTAACAAGAATTATGCCTGATAAGGTGGATTATATCATTGGGGTAATTCTTATATTTTTCTCGGTGTCAGGAATATACACGTTACTAATTTTTATTAATAAAAAAATTGATATAAATGACAATATATTTGTGTACAACAATATCATAAATAAAAAATATCATTTTAATTTGGATGAGATAAAAAATGTGGAGCTAGCAGACTACGGTAGATATATAAATTCTCAAATAATTATAGATACAGAGTCTCACAAGAGACTAAAAATACCATATCATTGTCAGGGATATGAAGATATAAAAAATTACTTTCATGATAAAGGAATGTTATAACTACAATCTTCAATGAGAGCATGGCTTTTCAGCTTAAGGCACCACTGTTTCATATTTAACTGATGGTGTTAAGGCGATAAATGATACTGTAGATAAGGATGGAGTGAGTTGAAATCATGGCTTTAAATAGAAAACAAGCTGAGGAAAATTTTCTAAAAGGGTACCTGTTGTTGTGTAGTTTAGCTTTAATAGATTGTGCAATAGGATTAATTCAAAAAACGATAAATATTCCCATCATACTAATAGAGGTACAGGGGATTGTAGTATTAGTTTTATTATATGAATGGGTAAGCAAACGAGAAAAAATTGACTATATGAAGACAAAGGTAAGATTATCAGTTGCTACTGCTGAAATTATAATCATTTTTTTAATGATTGTATTACGTCAGATGCTTGTTTTAAATATGTCATATGCATTTATTATTGCTTATTTAGGCATAATTGCAGGGATAGCAATCCTAGCATTTGTTATTGAAAAAAAAGCAAAGACAAAAGGAAGAAGATATTCACCAATTGGGGTAGGGGTAACATCATCCATATCAATAGGATTAGTTGTTTTCATAAGAAATATTGTTAGGAATATTAATGATATTCAATTTTCAAAACTATATTTGTGTATTTGCAGTGTAATAAGCGCGTTTCTAATATATTTGTATATGGCAATTATGGTACACACAAAGAGCAGATGTAACTAGAAAGCCAGCCTAGCTATATTGGATTTAGGGCCCAATGTGTTAAGAGAGGATAAATCATATGGATTATTCAGCAATATTTTGCAAATACTTGGTAATATCATACTTGTTATATATAGTAGCAGTTATTTGGACTATTTTTTTGTGTATAAGCGAAGCTCCGTTTATGATGGAAGAACGAATAAGAATATCGGAAAATAATAATAAAATAAAAATCAGTGTACGATCCACAGTGGTAATTTTTATAATATTTATCACTTTTTATATAATTATTCCAATTATAAAAGATACGCCAAGTTGTATTGAAAAAAATTATGTAGAGTCTAACGGAAGTGCATATCAGGAAGTAGTGGACGGAGGCGCACTTGGATTGTTTAAATCAATTATAGTAATACACGAAAATGAGGAAATAGAATATCGAGTGCTATGGGCTGACAAAGATATTAAGAAAGGTAATCGTGTTAAAGTGACATATTTAACGAATACTAAATGGGCTATAGTAGAAAAAGTTGAGTGAAAAAATATATCAAACGGAGAATAAAGATTTGAAGCAGAAAAAATAAATATTGCAGAAAACAGAAGAATAAGAAATGCAAAGGTAACCTATGACATGGAAATCAGTACAGTGGGTAGAAATGATTTTGTCATAGGTAATACCTCTAGTGTAATGGGGTCAGGCACCACAGTATTTGGGAGGGCAATCAATGCATAGACTAATAAAGTGTTCGATTATACTTTTTATATCGTTAACTATGATTATAGGGTGCGGTTCAATAATAGGCGAAAGTGAGGCAACAAATGATATAGATAAATTATTTGAAGATAGTGACGAAGAGATATCTAATGAAATAATGGATAAAATTATAGCTGGGATAAATAATGATGATTTAGATGTTATAAAAAGCATATTTTCTGAGAATGCTGTAAGCAATTCTGCGAACATTGATAATGATATCCAACGACTTTGTGATTTTATAGATGGCACAGTTATTTCATATGAGGAATCAGATCCACCTAGTTCATTTGAAGAATTAGACAACAATTATGAGATTAAATTGATTAAGTCATATTACTATATAGAGACTGACAGTGAAAAATATTTTGTTTTAATTGAGAATTATTCAAAAAATACAAAACAGACAGAGAAGCAAGGAGTAAAGTGCGTTATTGCTGTAAAAGCTGACGACAGACTTAAAGTTTTTGATCAAAGCGAAAAAATATTATTCGATGAATCGGGAAGAATAGAAAGGTACGGAATATTTATTCCGGATATATATGAATAAGTGCAGTTAAAGGGGAAGAGTATGTCTACTGGTTGGTCATCCAGGATGAATAAGAGAAAAATATGTTTATGGCGTATGTGATGGAAATGTAATTCGTTATGATCTTGTTACAGGTAAGAAGGAGATTATAGCCGAAAGGCCATCAGATAAATGGATTTCTATAAATAATGATGGAAAATATATAGCATATTCGGTATTACATTTGGGGCTATTTACAACACCGAATTACGGAACCCTATATGTTTACAATATACAAACCGGATGTGTAGAAGGTACGATGAAGTTGAACAACGAAGGACAAGCGGGGTATTTTGATTTCAGTGAATAGAACAATAATTAAAAATGATAAATCATTGCAGATTGCGTTGATAGTATCAGCTGGGACATTTTTATTTCTTGACGTAAATTTTATCTTTAAGGATCTGAGAATTTTTGGGAGTGTTATAGCATTAATTGCAATCACCATAATAATAGCCATGCTCTCATCGATGTTCAAAAAAGTAATTATCGATGGAAATAATATAACTATAGTTTATGCGCCATTTTTGAAACGAAATAGAATTGATAGTTGTAGATATGTACATGCTGCTAAATACAATCAATATTCGAGTTCGGATGCGATTATACTTAGTTACAAGAAAATATTTTGGATTGATTTAACGCAAGCTATTATTGGCAATGAGAAATTTAATCAGGTGGTTGATTATATCATTCAAAATAATGTTGATGTAGATACTTTATATAGTAGTCAATGGGAGCGAGTAGTTCGCGCAAGGAAAACCAAGAAATCTAATAATGAAGAGAAAAAGCATATAGAGAAGATTGATAGCAGATCTTTCAAAGAAATATTTGTATCTTTATTATTGCGAGTGAGCCCAATGGCATTATCAACCATTTTGTTTGGTGCAATTATTCCTAATGTGGGGAGTATTGGTATTGGTGAAATAGTGATGATTATTCTAGTTTATCTACTAATAGTGTTCATATTTGCAATACTATATAAATTAAAAAAGCAGAAAGATTGAATCTGTATGCAGTGTGAAATTCTATGACAGGCCATCTATGTGCAAGGAGTGGGGAGAAGATTGAAAAAAATAAATTTGCTTATACCAATATTTTGTCCATTTTATAGAGCAGAATATATTACTAATAAAAGCAAAAAAGAATTGAAAGAATCTTTGGAAACAATAACCATTAATGAAGACATAATCACTTTCAATTCTGAAAATGAAGCTGAGGTATTATTTGTCGGAAATGTTAATAATGAACCGATAGTGCTATACCCAATACAAACTAAACATTATAGTAGAAAAAATATTGCGCTGCCGAAAATTTTAATCAATATAACAGAGCAGACAGATGGAAGTAAAGTAACAATCGATGCGAGAATGAATATATTGCATATTTTTTCTGTTTTATTATTGTGTCTTATCTTCGCAGGGCCAATGATTACAACATCACTTGATATAAGTGTACTTTCAATTCTTTTATTAGTCTTACTTGTATTAACGGTATTCTTTTGGATTCCATGCAAGAAAGCTCTGGGAGAAATAGATGAGATACTACAGACGTAATGGGGTAAGCACATGGTTTTGAATTTGGATGAAGGCATACATTAATATATAACGAATAAGAATATGGAAGAAATAGTAACTAAAATAAAAAAATTAACAGAGTACTATATAGAAATTGTTGTAATCGGAGTAGTATTAGACGTTGCGTTAACGTCAAATTATTGGAATCAGCATGCGTGGATAATATTAGTTGAAGGCATATGCGTAGTTTCGCTTCTTATTACTGAAAAATATATTAATGAGAATAATTTAGAAGTGAGGCAATTACTTAGAGTATCCAGAATGGAGACAGTAATAGTGCTATTGGCATATTATTTGGTGATGGTAAGTCAATTAACAGTTGCTGGACAATCAGTATGGTACTCAGCTTTATTTGTGATTCCAATAATTATAATGAGTATTTTGGGTTATATAGTTAGAAAAAGAGCGGAAACTAAAAAAATAGAACAGAAAAAAGGTGAAAATATTGCTGGAATTGTTTCAGGCATATTACCAGGAACATATTTACTATTCAGGGATGAGGTTAGAGCTATGTCTATGCCTGAATATGCAAAGATATATATTATTTTATGTTTAATAATAATATCAATCACAATGTATATGTTTGTTAATGCTTATTTTAACTGGAAAGCTGACTTGCGAATGCTCGAGGAGAAATAGATGAGATACTACATACGTAATGAGGGCAAGATCTATATACGAGGTTGAAATGAAGTATGCAAAGAATAAGTAAGAATCAGAAACGATTTTTAATAATTTGGGTGCTTATTGTAGCAATAGGGATGATATTTGGATGTATTAATAATTCGAAATATGAACATGTTAAGGTGGGCGATGGAAGCATGACTATCCCTAAGCGAATATATGACACATGCACCGAATATAATGCAGGTGACTATGTTGTACTTGAATCTGAGGACTATCTAATTTTAGGAATTGGAGCGGATTGTAAAAAGGTAGATGAGTCTGTCTTAGAGAAGTTTGGTTTTTCCAACAATATTATTGGAAAAATAAATAATATAGATTCGCCTTATGAAATAATGTATTTATTGGACGAGCCAGTCGAAAACTATGTTGATTCTGGAGAAACAAATAAGCCAAGTTTTGATGATTATTATATTAAGTATAAAAGCGATGGACGAGAGGTATCTGTTTTTGTATATGTAAGTGATAACAGAGGCATGGCTGAAATAGTCGTTGGACCAGAAGTTGATTTATCAAGAAAAGAAACAATTGATATCATTGGTGGGCTACAGTTTTAGGATAAAGAAATGGACAAAATAATTGTTAAAAGAAATAAAATTGGGACAGCAATAGCAGTGGGGATAGTATCAGTATTCATAGTGGTGCTTGTTGTAATTTTTTTGAATAAAAAGGAAGTCGATGTTACTCAATACGAAAAAATCTTAACTAATCAAAAATCGGATGCGGTCAGTATTGATAAGATATTAAGCGAAAATGGTCACTATGCTTTAATATGTAATTTCCTAAAGAACGATAAAACAGAGACAGGCGTGTACCTGACGGACGAATTAGGAAAAGTGGATTTAAATAATGTAGACGACATGTTGATATTGCCAGGAGATATTATCGAAAATACGTATATATCTTTTGATGGAAATAAAATTGCTTATATGGAATACAGTTTGTCTGATGTATGTAATTGGCATGTATTTGATACTTCCACTCAAGCAGATGTGATTATTGATTCGGAGAAAGGAGATATAAGAAATAAGCAGAATCCTAGGGTATATTTTTATAACGATTCAATTATATACGAAAAACTTGATAGAGAAAAAATGGTGGCAGAGATATGCTCATATGATATTGAGTCTAGGCTGAATAAAGTAATATACAGTTTTTCGATAGACTCAGAGTATATATCTTATGGAATAGATGTAGCAGATGGTTACATGGTGGCATCTGTTAATAATGATGGCCTTTCTTTGCTTAAATACAATTTGGAAACAGAAGAAATAAAAACCATAGATGTTCAAAAGAAAGTAGATACAATTTATTCAGTTAAATATGCTAAAGAGAATGACAGTATTATTTACTATGGAGCAAAAAAGAAGAGAGAAAAAATTGTGTTAGTAGACAATGATGGACATAATAAAACGGTTTATCGTGTATCATCGAAAGACACAGTAAACAATGATGACATAGCGTATAGAGATGGAAAAATATATATTGATTTGGTTAAATGGTACGACCCTGTTTCAGCATGGAATTACTCTCTGAAAGCAATAGACCTGGATTCAAAAGAAAAAACATCTTTTGATAGAGTGGGAGATATAACATTGGCAGATGAGGGGATGATATTGTTATATTATCCTGAAAATACTACAGAATGGATAGATGTTTATTTTGTACGGGATGTAAAATAGTGTAAAAATAGTGTAATTTTAGTGGAGAAAATCGGCCTTAGAGGACCAATGTGGAGGGATTAGAGTAGGCTATTCCTCTGTATATTAGTTTTTAGAGTGATTGAAAGTGATGATTATAAATAGTAAAGGTATAAATCGATTAAAAAGAATAATTGCGGTTATTATAACTTTGTGTATTTTTGTCTTTAACGGATGTTCTCAGTTGAATCATGGTAGAGAATTACAAGATAAAAATGAGGTACAAACCGAACGACAAGATTCTTCTAAATTAGATGAAATATCTGTCGATGTGAAAAATAATACCTACACTTATGATGAATGTGGACCAGAACCTCGTAGTACAACAATGTATATATTAATAGATTACTATGAGCTAGAGGGAGCGTGTTTATCATCTCCATTTTTAGAAGACCGAGAAGATTTTTTTTCTACTATTAATGAGGATTATGATAAGAGAAAAGTGCAGTTCGAAGAGTATATAAAGTCAGATT
Source organism: Pseudobutyrivibrio ruminis DSM 9787 (assembly GCF_900218035.1). GTDB lineage: Bacteria > Bacillota > Clostridia > Lachnospirales > Lachnospiraceae > Pseudobutyrivibrio > Pseudobutyrivibrio ruminis. The sequence continues at coordinate 244,621 of NZ_OBMR01000004.1, read as the reverse complement.
TATATAAAGAAAAAGATGTTGTAGAAGGCATGAATAGTGAAAAGCATATATGTAAAGAATATATAGAGCGGAATGATAAATTATTATATAGTTCCATTGTTTCAATTAGTGAAACATATGGTGGAAATTGGATGGGAGGTTATCGTAGTTTTAATTATGATTTTCAAAAACAAGAAAATATTGATTTATCAGATGTTGTAATTGATTATACTGTATTTAAAAAGACGGTGATTGAAGAATTGAATTCTAATCCGCCAGAAATTCAGTACGTGGAAGATTATTCGTATTATGAATACCTATTATATAATGCATATTACGGTCAAGATGATTATGAAGAGCAAGTAGCATGGACTTTGGACAAAAATGGTTTAACGTTATATTTTGGTACATCACAAATTGGATGCGAATATATATACACAATTCCGTATACATCTGAAAATATAAATCCTTATTACATGTTATTGAGTGATGAAGAATATGACTCCGAATTTTATTTTGATAATAATAATATCAGTAGAAGTCCTATGGATTTTGCAAATTAAATTGCGAAAGTCATAGGACTTTTGTCATAATTAGCACAAATAAGCAGTTTTGCAAAAAATATTGCAGAGAACCTTTGTGAGTTAACCACAACATACAATATTCCGTTGTATTTAGAATGGAATATTGACAAATATATCAAATCAGAAAAATCGGACTCCTAGGGGGCCGATTTTTTTATTTAAAATCTTATAATTATCCCTTGAAAGCAGAAATGAAGAGTATTACAATACTACTAAATGAGTAAAGTAATATAATAACGTATATACGATATTGAGATAAGTGTAATACAGGGGGAGTTGATTGAAAAACATTCATATAAAAAAGAAATACATAATAACCTCGATAGTTATTTGTATAATTCTTATCCTAATAGCTTCAATGCTCTATATGGGGATAATACATTTCAATAATCCAAGTAGAGAAGAGTACCCAGTAGTTGGTGTAGATGTATCGAAATATCAGGGGGCTATTGATTGGAATCAACTTATAGAGCAAGACATAAGTTTTGCGTATATAAAAGCTACGGAAGGTTCATCACATGTTGATGAATACTATGATGCAAACTTTAATAATGCTTTGAAAACAGGCATTAGAGTTGGTGCATATCATTTTTTTAGTTTCGAATCATCTGGAAGAAAACAGGCCGAAAATTATTGTAAAAATGTAAGTATAACAGAAGGTATGCTTCCACCTGTTATCGATGTTGAATACTACGGAGATAAAAAAGGCGTCGATGATATCGATGTTGATTCCGTTCGGAAAAATTTAAGAGAGATGGTGGATATTCTGGAAGAAGAATATGGACAGAAGCCTGTGCTTTATGTCACAAAAAATAGTTATGACACAATAGTAAATGGCTATTTTGATGATTGTGATTTATGGTATCGAAGCGTCTACTCAAAGGTTCCAAAAGATGTAAATTGGACATTTTGGCAGTATTCTAATCGAACAGTACTAAATGGATACGAAGGTGAAGAAAGATACATTGATGTAAATGTCTTCAATGGGACCAGGGAAGAGTTCGAGAAATTGGGGTCAGGCACCAATGTGCATGATTTGAACGGAAGTTCAGTAGAAACAAAGGAAATAGAATTTTTATGGAGCAAAGAGAGTGCTAGTGAATCAAGGGTCAAACTAGAGTCTAAATTAGTTGATGGTGAAATCGAATTAATCATACCTCAATACAATGGCAGCTCAGATCAGAGAGTAGAATACCTAATTGATGGTGAAAAGAAGTGTGATTTTAATTTTATAGTCCCAGAGCAAATAACAGAAATAGAAACATGTGATTATAATTTTGATGGAAACGTTGATATTGTTTTTGTTGGTTACAATCATGGAAAAAAGGATTTCTGGCTCTACAGAAGTTGTGTGCGCGAATACGAAGAGGATACGTGTTATTTTGTAAATGATGATGATATAGAATCATATGTAGAAAAAGAATTATCTGATGATTATTCTGCAGAGGATATTATAAATGCGCTTACAAATGGACTTGTTAATGGTGAAATCAGTTCATATAGTGATGCATACAAGGCAATTGTGGCGTTTAACCAAATAAAATATGAATCATCAGATTTGAAGTATAGTTTGGTTTATATAGATGAAGATGATATACCCGAACTTCTTGTTGATGATACAGGATACTGGATAAACGTTTATAGCTTTTCTAATAGTACAGTGACAGAGCCTATGGAATTCTGTGGATATGGTGTAGGTGGATGCGTGAATTACGAATATGTACCTTATAAAAATAGTCTTAGATACTTTGGACATGGCACGGAAACATACGGCTATACACTCATGAAAATAGAAAACAACAAGCTTGTAACTACATACTCAGAAGATTGTTATTACGAGGAAGAAACCGTAAATTATAATAATTACACTGATGAGCAACTATCACCTGAAGAATTGAAGAACAGAGTTGAGGAATATAATTCTTGCGCTTTTGAAGAATTATATGGAGAATATACAGAGGAAGAGATAATAGAACAATTGCAATAGAATTGTATAATGCGCGGAGGATATTTTATGAAAAAGAAAATGGTAGAGTTAACTGCTCTCTCTATGTCGGCGGTGCTTCTTGCAGGTTGTGGCGTGACCACTATCCACGATGAAGCCCTCAAAGCTGCCAAGGAAAATGCAGAAAAGGAAGAAGCGGCTGAAATCGATAAAAAGGAGTTAGTGGATATACCATTAGTGGATGATTCATTTTCAGATTGCACTGAAAGCAATGTGAGTAATGATTTAGTAAGATGGCTGTTGGCAACGACTGCTGTGGAGGTTCAAGGCCAAGGCCTGGATTGGCAGCAGATTGGTGGAACCAAATCAACAGCAGAGGATATAGAAACAGTAAAAAAATTCCTCAATGAAAACAATGCAAAGGATGGGGATGCTGCGTTAGAGGCAGCAAGTGCATTGGTGGAGGAAGATTATACAAAAGCATATGAGAGAGCTTACAACTTGGGCACAGCTGAGTCGATTCTGGCGGCCAGCTACTGCGCAGGTGATTTAGAGTTCAATCAGTATCTGATGCATGCAGTGCCTGTTGCCAAGATGATTCAGCAGGAATTCGATAGCTTCGACGATTACGGTGACAACTATGTGACTGGATATATGTGTCATGTTGGACAGGGGGATTGTGGCGATGCATCTCGCGTAGGATACCGAGTTGTGTTGCAGCAGGCTTTCGTTGGAATGGCTGCATATTATGATGGCGCATACGCAATCGATTATGATATGGAATTGACAGGCGAAGCATACTCTACATATTTTGATGAAATGCCTGAGGAGGTAGATATAAAGTCCCTGGAGGGCAAAGCTCCTGAATTTGTGCAAGGCTACATTGCTCCAATTGAGCTTGGTGAGAATCCAGCAAGTGGCAACATAGAAATCGATGGTGATTTGTATCATGTCCCATTTACTATCAAGCAACTTACAGACAACGGCTGGGAAATAAAGGATGCTCCTTCTGAGCTGGACGTCAACAGAGACGACACCATCAAGCTTACCCGCAACAGAAAGACCATCAAAGTCACTACCGAAGCTATTTCAGAAGGCTACACTGATGTTCAGTACGGATTTGTAGATTATATTGACACCGCCACATTGGGAGATGTAGAGGTATCACTTCCAGGTGATATAAAGTCCGGAATGGACATGGAAGATGCCAGGGATGTTATTGATAAATTCGAAATTGAAAATGATGACATGACAGATTCAATCTTGCTTTATATCTCAGATGACAGCGATAACAAGAGCAAAATCTGCATCACAGAAGAAGATGGCAAGGTTAGTTCATTCGTGCTATTTGTATCTGTTTTAAACGGACAGCAAAACATGGACCAGTACTACACCACTCTTAAGGAAGACGGCTCAAACTACAGCTACGCCCAGGCAATGACTATCAAAGCGAAGACAGACAAGTATCGTCCTGGTGCAGAGTATACAGGCCTCCCTGAGTTGGCCCTCTCAGACAGCCTGGATGATTTCACAATCCAGATTGACAACACAGTTATTCAGCTGCCAACAACTTATCAGCAGTTGTTAGAGTTGGGATTCATTTTTGACGATAGCGCAGATACCATTGTTCAACCTGATGAGCAGTACGAATTTTCCGGATACTATTTAGGAAATGAATACAGCAAAATGAATTTTATAGTCATCAATAATGGTGAGGAGGAAGCTAAATTAGGTGACATCCCTGTGCAGTACGTCCGCGCAACTATTTTTGGTTTCAACCAGTATCAAGATTTTCCATTTAAGATTGCCCAGGGAGTTGAGTTCGAAGCCACACTTGATGATCTCCAGGAAAAGTACGGCACACTCACAAAGAGCGACAACTCTTTCGATAACGGCTATGTCCAGCTTGATTACTACACCTATGAAACAGAAAAGGGCTGGTACACTTTCTGGGTACAACCAGAAGGCATGTACTCCGGCGTAGAGATTAACGTATATACGAACAAGAAGGCGGAGGAGTAATGAAAAAGGGGAAGTATGTACTGGGGGCAATTGGTGTACTTGTTGTAGAGCTAGTTTTGGCGTTTACATCACCAGACTTTCATGTGACAGCACTTATTATTCAGCTACTTATCCCGCTCGAAATCATATTGGGAATAATATGCGGGATTGTAGCCTTTATCATAATGTTAGTAAGAAAAGGATTCTTTACAAAGAGAGTCCTGATGATAATTTTCATTTTTATTGCGCTAGCATCAGCATTGGGAGGATTAGCTAGAACTTACATCCAATACAAAACGAATAAGTCTCTTGAAAAGTATCCTGATATTATCTTCCAAGGGGAAACATTTGACCCACCAGAAGAGATGTCAGTTCATTGGTACAGTCAAGAGAACAAGCTTGTAAGGGAGACTGATGAATTAGAATCAGATACCTTGGATGATGAAAGCATATTAAAACTTATCGATAATCCGGATGACTTGTATGTAAAAGAAACATGTTTTGATAGTGACGGTAATTTTTACTATATGCTAAAGGAATCGGAAGATTTTATTTACTCAGTTTATAAAGTAGATATTGAATCTAAAGAAGTACAAAAGTTATTTGAAGAACCTTGGATATACGATTTCCAGGTATCACCTGTGGATAGTAATTTGATTTATTACAATGCCAGTGGTCAGCTTAAACTGTTTGATGTTACATCAGGAACCATTTCTCTTGTAGTTGATAATGAAGGAAATGGTACGCTCATAAATCGTCAAGGCATAGTACGTATTTCCAAAGATGGTAGATATATTATGTACTGCATGGCAATCGACTATGATTTCTTAATAGCGTACGACTGCGTCTATGTTTATGACGTGGAAGAAGATACAACGCAGAAAGTAATTAAGACTAAAATGTGTGATATAGAAGCAGATAGTTTGGAGTGGAGCTATGAATAATGAAACAGGAGACGATTTGTAATGGGAAAATTTGATTCAGCAGCAGACGTAAGGATTTATGATTATAAGACAAGGTCCATACATGAAGAAAAATGCTGTTTACTAATGTTTAGAGAAAATGGAAAAATTGCTTGTTTGGGCAATGAATGTATGCAATATATTGGTAGGAGTGAGCTGGAATCGGAACCATGTATACCAATTAAACTAGGCCGAGTTGTTGATTACACAGCAGCTGAGAATTTCTTCAAATATTTACATAGAATTTATATCAAAAAGACTAACGGCAAGCCACGCTTATTTAAGAGATCCAATAAGATTTTATTATTCTTGCATGAGCCATGTTCAGAAGTGGATAAAAAAATCTACATGGATTTAATGGCCTTTCTGGGGTATGCGAATGTAATATTAATTACTTCTGAAACAAATCTTGGTGGCATGTCTCCCGAGGAAGCTATCTGGAGTTCAGAGGAAGTTCATGGAAAAATAGATTGTGCTTTTGAAATCGGGAAGAAAGATCTTAGAGAATATGCAAGATATGCAGAACAGGAGCTAAAGAAAGATTTAAAGCGATGGGGATGCGAGGGAGATGAAGAATAATAAAAAGAAAGTAATTGCAATGATGGCCATAGTGGTACTTGCACTACTATTAGTGAATAGATGTGCGTACAGCATAACATGCTATCATGCAATAAATGCTATAGAATCTTTGAGTATGCCGGATGACATAGAGATAGTGAATACACCTAAGGCGTGGGTTTCTGATGTAAATTATTCTCATGTTCGTGCAGAAATGATTATAAGATGTGAGCAAGGTGAAGAGTATGTGTCAGATTACGTTACACTTCATAATTCAGAATGGAAAATGCGCCACATAGAAATATGGAATGTAGGTGGAATGAGTGATATGGCTATATATGATTTTGAACGCCTACCCAAGGAGGAACAAGAGAAAATTCTAGCGTATGGAATGGATAAATACATAAATATAACATATGAGCGTAGAATAATATGGGCTCCAGTATCATGGTATCTTGCAGATGGAGTAGAAAAATAATTATTTTACTGGGAGATTAAGTTTATTTGCTTGTTTTCAAAATACACTTATATAAAAGAGGGAAGAGAGTTAAGTGGATTTGAAAATTGAGCAACTTACACTTAAAATCACAACTTGCTGTTAAGTGAATTAAAAATAAATACGTTTCCACTTAACTTTTATAGCAAAAAAATTGGGCCAGTTAAGTTTATTCTGAAGAGATAAAAATAAACTTAAGAGTAGCACGCGATTTGTTAAGTGAAAATCAACCATTATGTTATTCACTTAACTTTATCTAAAATTATTTAACTTATTTTAAGTTTATTTTTTAATTTTATATATTCACTTAACTGGTCACTCAGTTTTTAAGTGAAATCTATAAAATGTAATTTTTCACTTAACAATTGGATTGCGACGCAGAGATTAACGTATATAAGATTTATACGTACAGATAAAATGGGAGAACTATGGCAATAGAAAAATCATGGAGCGGAATGAGGAAGTATCTTGAAAAAGAGATGCTGGTGGACTTTCTACATGGACGTGTGAGGTACAACTGTACAACCTATCCAGGAATGGATGGCTGTCACGTATTTGAGCTATTTTTGGATGGAAAACTTTTTAAACAGTTCTCGTGGGAGACAGTGAATTCATATTTTATTAAAAATGGAATCGCAAAGAAGCCAGAGAATATGACAATAGCAGAATATTGGGAGAACTTCTGGAATCTATTAGACCAATATCCATTGCAGACACGAACAGAGTATACTGATGATGAATTTGCAAAAGCGCTTAATGTGTATCGCAATCAAGAGATTCAGGATAGCATATATTCAGAAAATCCTATTATCAAAATGTTTGCACTTCTTGATAGAAGAACCGGAAAAAGGACTCTAGAAAAGTTAAGTGATTCTATTCTTGATGAGCCGGAGTGGATACAAAGATTATATAAGTTTCGAGTGGAATCAGGAGCACGGCAATTACTTTAAAAGAATCATAAATTTTAAAAAGTTTGGTCATAGCTTTTTCACATTCTATTGTTAAACTAGCTCCCGTAGTAGTTCTTCGGAAAGAAGAATCTTCGGGGAGGAAGAAAGACGAGACATGAAAGTACAAGACTTAAGGGCATTACAATTATTATTAGAGAATGAAATGGATTTTGATTCAATTTGCAAATGCTTTCCAGGTTACAAGAAGACAACAGAGAACACAGGTTATTCAGATTACAGATTAATCAACGTGGAAAACATGATGATAAAAGAAGCTAATTGTTCATAATGTGATTGCCAACAGGCTCCCAGGTAATGGGAGCTTTTTTATTGATTTGGTTATGAAAAATAACATTGTTTTTTCACAAGATATTGTTATACTAGTACTCAAGTTAGTGCTAGATATTGTATCTAGAAATGTAATGGGAGGTACCGGTATGAAGGAACAGGATTTGAGAGCCGTAGAGGCAATGTGTAGCTGTGGCATGGATTTCGACACGCTTTGTGCTTGTTTTCCAGGTTTTTTAGCAGCGGATTTGAAAAATGTTTATGATAATTACAAGGGCGTCAGCCAGCCGGTGCCCAGCGTAGCAATGAGTGTAAATTGTTCATAATATAGATTAGATGCCGAGGAAAAAATCCTCGGCATTAATTTTTTTTACAACTCGTCCGAAATAAAGATTGTAAGAAAAATTACCGCGGAGGAACTATATGCAAATTGAAGGACTCAAGGTAACGGATTACATCAAAACAGAAGGTGCTTCAGACCAGGGATTTGGCGTAGGCACCAGCGGTATCAAGGACGATAACAAAGCAAATTTTAATACAGAATTAAGAACACTTTCAGTAGACAACGCATTCTATGATAATAGAGGAAAAATGACTGATGAAGATTTTGCCAAGGAGGTAAATGAGGCATCAGCTCTTGGCATGTCTACAGTTGATAAGGTGAAAAATATCGAGCGCGGTTGGGACGAAGAAGCTACAGCAAAAGCTCGTGAGGACGGACACAATCCAATGGATATGGAGCCAGAGGCTCTCGTTACAGTTGTGGACGAAATCAAAATGAATCTTGCAAAAGCTGGAAAAGACATCAGCAAAATGGGTGGTCTGGACCAGGACGAGATTCAGGCAATGACCGGCTCAGTGGCACAAGCAGTTGAAATGACTCGCGGCCTTTCTGACACTTTGCCAGTGGAAGCCCAGGCATATCTTGTAAAGAACGAGCTTGAGCCAACCATCACAAATATCTACAATGCCACATATTCGGCACCAACAGGCCCAAAGGGCACATCGGAGCCAACCGACGAAGACATAATCAGTCTGCTAGAAGATTTAGGAGATAAGCTAGATTCACTTATCGAACAAGTCGAAGGTGAGTTAACCGAGTCTGCGCAGAAACCTATGACACCACAGGAATTGAAAGATACTGTGGCAACCATGCTCAAGCAAGATGTTCCTATCACAAAGGAGCATCTTGAGTACATGGTTGAGCTTGGCGAGTACGAAAAACCATCGGAAGAAAATATCGTAAATGCGATAGACGATATCGTGGCAGAAGGCAAAGAGCCAACCGACGCATATCTTATCCCTGGCTACTCCCTTATGGATCAGGCCAAGAAAACTTTTGAAGAAGTCATGGGAATGGATGCAAGCTCCCTTTCATCTATTACTGCTCAGCGCCAGCTTACAGAAATCCAGCTCACAATGACAGTTGAGGCCACATTCACAATGATGAAAAATGGCATAACTGTTAACACAAGTGACCTGTCTGATCTCCTTGATAAGCTTAAATTACAGGAAACAAATCTCCTTCAGATTCTTATGAAGGCAGAAAATAACGAAGCAACAAATGCAAATGTAAATCTGTTCAAGCAGGTAATGAACGAGATGGCGGACATCCAGTCTGCGCCAGCTGCCATGCTCGGAAGATTTTCAAATATCAATGCAGAGACATTCTCTTACGTACACGAAGTCAGTGTGTCGGTTACAGCAGAATATTCTCGCATGGAAATGACTTACGAATCTGTTGGAACAGAGGTTAGAGCTGACCTTGGTGACAGCATGAACAAGGCATTCCAGAATGTGGACGACATTTTGGCAGACCTTGACATCGAGGCAACAGAATCTAGCCAGAAGGCAGTTCGCGTACTTGCCTACAACAAAATGGAAATCACAGCAGAGTCTGTTACTACAATGAAAGCTTCTACAGAAATGGTGGCTCGCACATTCAAGAGCATGACACCAGCTGTTGTTGCAGAAATGATTAAGCGAGGAGAGAATCCTCTTGATATGACTATGGAAAGTCTTAAGGCAAAAGCAGAAAGCATTAAGGCTGAATTGGGTAGCACATCTGATGAAGAAAGCTTTTCAAAGTTCCTTTGGAAGGCTGAGCACAACGCGGAAATCTCTGAAGCAGAAAGAGATGCTTACGTGGGTGTGTACAGACTTCTTCATCAAGTGGAAAAGTCTGATGGCGCAGTCATTGGTGCGTTGATAAGTCAGGGCACAGAGGTAACATTACGAAATCTTATGACTGCTGTTCGCTCAAGCAAGCACACAGGCAGAGAGTATGAAATAGACGACAAATTTGGCCAGCTGGACGAAATGGTTGTGAAGGATCTTTCTATTACAGAACAGATTGAGAAAGTCTTCCTTACAAACCGTTGCCGCGATGCCAAGGAAGCTATGACTCCTGCAAAGATGCACGTCTTTGGCGAAGAGCAAATTATGGAAATGAATGTAGACCAGTTTGCAACTGCCATGGAAGAGACTTCTGACGAACAGGCTGAAGTGGCCTACAACAATTATGTAACCGAACAGTTAAAGACAACTATTGCAGAGGATGCAAAAGTTTCTTCTATATTAGATGAATACAACTTACCTCATTCTGCAAACATGATTGCAGCAGTTGAGGCAATGGTTGAAAACAATGGCCAGGTATTCAAGGATTTATTCTCTAAGGCAACTGGCAGAGCAGCCACCACTTTTGGCGCTCTTGAAAGCATGGATGTGGACGACATTATTGAATTGGCATACTCACGTTTCGCTGATGCTTGCCATACACCTGAGGAAATGGCAGAGGCTCAGGAAGCGCTGGGAACTTTGGCTGAGAATGTCATGAAAACAATGATTGAAACGGAGGATGTCCGCACTGTAGATATGGATGGAATGAAGCTTGTCGTGCAGCAGACAAAGGTTATGTCTGAAATGGCACGCACAGGTGAAACATATCACATTCCTATTATGGTTGCTGATGAGGCCGGCAATATGAACCTGAAAATTGTCCGTGGTGAAGGTGAATCTGGCTTAATCCAGATGGCACTTCACCTTCAGACAACTGGCACAGTATCAACTTCCTTCCGCTATGAGGCAGGCTCAGTTAGCGCTACAGTAGAATGCGAAACTGCTCAGATGCGAGAAATGTTTGCTAGCCAGGCACCTATGATTGCACAGATTATGCAGGAAGAAACAGGCTTTGCTTTTAGCTTCAGCTTCACACAGTCCTTCGGACTCAGCGCAGCTGATATCTATAATATGGAGCAGGGAAATTATGAAGGACTAGCAGCAGCGGGCGCTTCCGGCGCAGCTATCCAGGACGAAATCCAGACTCAGGCTCTCTACAGCATCGCCCGTGGCTATATAAATGTAATTGCAGAATTGTTTTAATGAGAGTATGCGCGCTTCCGCGCGCATACTTCTTTTTTATTTGACAAAAAATAAATATTTTTATATATTATCAACCATATCAAATCAAAAGGCATTTATCTCGCGTACTCAGTAATGCCAAGATATCCCAAATTATTAGTAACTAAATAACTGATAAAATCGAAAGAGAACTCAAAACAGGAAAAGTGTATGGGTTTTGAAGAAAAAGTAGTAAAACCCATACAGCTGAAATTTTAAAGTGTATGGGTTTCGAGGAAAAAGTAGAGAAACCCATACAGTTGAAATTTTAAAGTGTATGGGTTTCGAGGAAAAAGCAGTGAGCCCCATACAGTAGATTTTTTAAGGTGTATGGGTTTCGAGGAAAAAGTAATGAAACCCATACAGCCGAAATTTTAAAGTGTATGGGTTTCGAGGAAAAAGTAGTAAAACCCATACAGTTGAAATTTTTGAGTGTATGGGAAATGGAGTAAAACATGCTATTCCCATACACTTTGGGGAAATGGGTGTATGGGAATTAGTGAAAAAGTGGTATAACCCATACAATTTGGAATAAATGATAGAAAAGGAATATTTATGAATAATATAAAGAAAGAATTGGAGAATCAGCTAGAAGTAATTATCGCATTACTAAAGACATCTGATAAAAATATAAGACGTTTAGAGAATATAGAGATAGAACCAGTGGAGGTAGTATCTAGAAATAGAAGGCACCTATATTATTTAAAAGAGGGGGATAAAAGAAAATATGTTTCAGGTCCCAAAATAGAAAAAGTAAAGAAGATTATTCAAAAGCAATATGAAATACAAGCCAATAAGACATTGTGTAAGCTTAAAAAGGAACTCGAGAGGTTCTTGGAACGATATGACTTCGAAGAAATATACAAAGTCTATGATAATTATAGTGATGGAAGAAAATTTATGATAGATCCTATTATAGAGGCTGAGGAAGATTTTATAGAGAGATGGTATGAAGAACATCCAGGAGGACAGAACAGCTTTTATGGAGATGGATTGTATAAAACAGATAGGGGTGAGTATGTAAGATCTAAATCAGAAAAAATAATTGCTGATATGCTGTACCAAAACAATATTCCTTATCAATATGAAGCATTGCTTGAGCTTGGCTGTACGACGGTATTTCCAGATTTTACAATCTTAGATTTGAATACAAGAAATACAGTATACTGGGAACATTTGGGGTTGGCATCTGATGAAGAATACGCTGTAAAGAATTTTTACAAGCTAGCAAAGTATGAATCTTCAAATTATAATTTGGGAGAAGATTTATTAATAACGCAGGAAGCTGAAGATATGCCATTGGACATAGAGTTGGTACAAGCAAAGATAGCAAGATTAAGAAAGAGACAATAAAATAACCTCATTGAGGAAAAAAGAAATGCAAGGCCTTGAAATACAAGGTCTTGCATTTTTTATACCTGAAAAGTTGCATATATTGGGTTAAGTTTAAGGGGGCTCGTCCGATATTAAATGTGTAAGGACATGGAAGACCTAACAATTTCAAATACACCGCACGGATGCTAGACTTGCTTTTATTACGGCTATTTAGGAGGCAACTATGAGAATTAACAATAACATGTCAGCGGTGATTACCAACAACCAACTTCTTGGTACAGAAAGTTCCCTTGCAGATGTAATGGAAAAGTTAAGTTCAGGATTTAACATCAATCATGCATCAGATGATCCATCTGGTATTGCTATTGCGGGCAAAATGCAGGCACAGATTGATGGATTAGGTAAAGCTTCAACAAACAGTAGCGATGGAATTTCAGTACTTCAAACAGCTGAAGGTGCTCTTAATGAAGTAACAGATATGATTCAGCGTATGAGAGAGCTTTCGGTTCAAGCTGCAAATGGCACAAACTCAGATTCAGAGCGTGAGACAATTCAAAAAGAAATAGATTCTCTTTTAGAGGAAATTGATAGAGTAGCAGAAACAACAGAGTTCAACACAATCAACCTTTTAAATGGTTCACTTGATAATAGAACTTATGCTGAACATGCAACTCGTATTCAGACATCTAATACAGTTCCAGCTGGAGTTTATCAGATTACAATTAATCAGGCTGCAACCCGAGGAACATCTGGAGTATCACCATTAGGTGCTACAACAGTGACAAGTTCAACAGTTAATAGTTACGATAATACAACATCTACAACTACAGTTAATACAGTTGCAAGTACAGATTTCAAAGAGTTTATTAACAACACAACTTGGGTTCAGGAAGTTACAAACAATAGCTCTGGCGATGTTGTTTCACACAGCGAAGGCTCTGGCCTTGGAATGTCAGGAACAATTACTATCAATGGAAAGGGCGTATCGCTTACACAAGGAACATCAGGCGAAGGTGTTTATGAATTATTAAGAGATACTTGCGAGCTTGCAGGAGCTATTATTTCTAACCCAGCTGATGGCTCAGGCTTCTCAATTCGGTCATTGAAATATGGTGCTCAGGCAGATTTGAAGATTGAGTTTTCGTCAAAAGAATTTGCACAGGCACTTGGTTTTGATACAACATCATGGGGCGATGCAGCAGTTGTTGAAAGTGTTGGAACAGATGCAGTGGTTGACGTCCATAAAACAGGTGGTGCAGTAGATTCAATGTTTGGCCCACAGGCGACATACCGCACAGATGGTAATCATATTATCGTGTCTGATGTAGATGGATTTGAATTATCTTTCCTTGCAGAGGCAGGATTTGATGCAACCACAGATACCGGTTCCGCAAATCCAGGAAGAATCGCATTCAACGTTACAGACATCGGCTCAATGACGCTTCATGTTGGTGCAAATAAGAACCAGAACATGGAAGTAAGAATTGCAGCAGTTACAACAGAGTTCATGTACATTGATGACCTTAGTGTAACAAGAGTGAATGGTCCAGAGGATGCACTTGATTCTCTCGACACAGCTCTCAATTATGTGACTTCAGTCAGATCACAGCTTGGTGCATATGAGAACCGACTTGAGCATACAACTAAATCTCTTGATACAACAGAAGAGAACATGACATCAGCTATTTCTCGAGTAGAGGATGCTGATATGGCAACAACTATGGTTGAGTACACAAAGCTCAACGTATTAGAGCAGGCAGGTACATCTGCACTTGCGCAGGCAAATGAGTTACCACAACTTGCATTACAGTTGCTTCAATAAATAAGAAATCAAATTTGCCTTTATAGGAGTGAAATAAATGAACAGAGATAAGATTTCAGCTTTTACCCTGAAAATAGCTTCCAGCAATGGATGTGGATTGATTTCAATTCTTTATGATATATATGAAGAATATGAAACAGACGCGCTGGAAAATTTTGAAGCTGGCCAAGTGACAGAAGCAATTGCAGCACTTAAAAAGTGCGCAGAGGTTGTAAGTCACCTCCAGAAAGATTTAAATTTTGAATACAAGGTAAGTGGAAATCTGTACGCGCTTTACGATTATGTACAGCGAAATGTATCCAAGTCCATATACAAGGCAAACACTGACGGCTTATTAGAAGCAAAAAAGGTGATGGACGAGTTAGGAGATGCCTTTGACCAGTTGGCAAAGGAAGATACATCCGCACCGATTATGCAAAATACACAACATGTAATGGCAGGAATAACTTATGGAAAAAATTCTTTGAATGAAAGTGTTATGGGTAACCAGGCAAGAAGAGGATTTTGGGCATAACAGTAGTAAATAATAAATGAGACTCTAGTTCGCTAGGGTCTCATTTTTTGTGCGCTTTTTATAAATAAAAATCTTGTTAAAAATATACAAGCAGATTTCATAGTGTCAAACGCTATAGCAATATTCCAGGATCCGGAGCATACTGTTGCGTCGACAGGAGGTGAAAAAGACGAGTACGTTTTTGATCTGGAGCATTTTGACGTCGGCATCGCTGTTTGATGCCAGGTCGTACAGGATTCCAAATCAACTAATCATCCTGGGTTACTTAGCAGGAATTTATGTGAACCTGTTGAGCTATGGATGGATAGGAATTGCATACTTCCTTATGAAAGCAATGTGGCC
Source organism: Pseudobutyrivibrio ruminis DSM 9787 (assembly GCF_900218035.1). GTDB lineage: Bacteria > Bacillota > Clostridia > Lachnospirales > Lachnospiraceae > Pseudobutyrivibrio > Pseudobutyrivibrio ruminis. The sequence continues at coordinate 229,446 of NZ_OBMR01000004.1, read as the reverse complement.
AATAGCATGTTTATCGCTGCTGTATATTTTAGGTAAACAGCTTGGCGCTGGTGACATCAAATTGTTTTCTGTAATGGCAACACTGGTGGGTGCAGACATTACCGTAAATACGATGATCACTTCTGTGATTCTTGCTGGGATCGCGATTGTCATTGTGAGTATATATGAAGGGCAATTAATAAGAAGAAAGCTTCATTATTCTTTTTATATAACGGCTGCGTTTTTTTTACTGCAGTATAAATGAACAAGAGAAATAATGGAGGAGTTACCATGAGAAATTTGGAAGTTGCCTTATGTGATTGCTGTGAAGATTACATATTAAAGTTTGCTTCATATCTTATGTCCAATGTGGATGCCAGCATTCATATTTTTACAACAACAGAAAGCTTCTTTTCCGATGAGGGTTGCTATGTTGTGGCGATTATGTCTGAGGATTTTAAAGAAGTTTCCGAGTTTAGACCTAAGGGAGAAGTAAAACGCAAATACTTCTTATGTGAAGAACCGGATGTAGAAGATGAGGATTACATATATAAATATCAATCCATCGACAACGTCTTGGGAAAAATAACTGAGTTACGAAAACAAAAAGGTGTAGGCGCTAGTATAAAAAAGTCTAATGGAAATTCAAAGTTTATAGGAGTGTATTCTCCTGTTGATCATGAATTGCAGCTGCCATTTTCAATGGCGCTGGGTCAAGGATACAGAACAGGTGGGAAAGTTCTGTTCTTGGATTTAGAAGAGATATCTATCATGCCGGATTTGATTGGCAGTGAAATGGAAAGAAATCTTCTGGATCTTCTATACGAAATCAATACAAGCGCAAGTGATTTTGACATAACTACATATGTAAGAAACTTTATGGGATTTGATTTTATTCAGCCATTTAGAAATCCAAATGAGCTAGGTGAGATTGAGGCAGAAACATGGAATTTGCTGTTTGATGTTCTTGCCAAATCTGATTATGACGTGATTGTAGTTTTATTTGGAAGAACAATAAATGGATTTATATCAATCCTGCAAAGATTTGAACACCTATATGTTTTAGGAAAACCTGGAGATTACTTTAAAAAAGGCCAGGAAGCATTCATGGAATATCTTGAGCGAATAAATGCAGAAGTAGATAGGGAGAGTGTAATTCTTCCTATGTCTGCAGGAAATCTGACAGATGGTACATACCAGATTCAGGAGCTGATGCAGGGCAATTTAGGAGTATTTGTAAAAAAGCTAATTAGTACGAAGGTCAAAAATGCAATTGAGTGTTACAGATGATTTAGAAAAAGAGATACGTCAGGAGGTAATGAATGCACTTGATTTATCGATGGATGTGTCTGATGAAGAAATATTAACTTTAATAAAAAATATCATAATCGAAAAAGGAAAGAACAGGCCAATTTCGCTGGCAGACAGGAAGAGAATTGAAAATCATGTCTTTAATTCGCTACGAAAATTGGATGTTCTGGAGGACTTGTTAAACGACGAAGAGATAACGGAAATAATGATTAATGGCCCGGAGAATATCTTCATAGAAAAGAAGGGCCGAGTGGTTCAGTGCAGTGAAAAATTCTCTTCCGAGGAGAAATTGAATGACATTATTCAAAATATCGTAGCTCAAAGTAACAAGATCGTTAATGAGTCAAACCCCATCGTAGACACCAGACTTTCTGATGGCTCGCGAGTGAATATCGTGTTGAAACCTGCAGCTGTAGACTACAGCATTCTTTCAATACGAAAGTTTCCAAAAGAGCAAATGAACATGGAAAGATTGAAATCCTTTGGCTCTATTTCTGAGGAGCAGGTGGACCTTTTGAGAAAGCTGGTGGCAAGCGGATACAACATATTTGTGTCAGGCGGAACGGGTAGTGGTAAGACATCTTTTTTGAATGCCCTAGGTGAATTCATACCTAGTGATGAAAGAGTTATTACTATAGAGGATTCGGCAGAGCTTCAGCTGAAAAATGTAGACAACCTGGTTCGTTTAGAGGCGCGAAATGCAAACCTTGAAGGTAAGAATGAGATTACCATCAGAGATTTGCTCAAATCCTCTCTTAGAATGCGCCCGGACAGAATCATTGTAGGTGAGTGCAGAGGTGCGGAAGCACTTGAAATGCTCCAGGCCTTCAACACCGGTCACGATGGAAGTTGTTCAACTGGTCATAGCAATTCCTGCAAGGATATGTTGTCGCGGTTGGAGACCATGGTGTTGATGGGAGCAGAGATTCCGTTGCCTGCTATTAGGCAGCAGATTGCATCTGGAATCGATATCATTGTGCAGCTTGGAAGACTCCGTGATAAAAGCAGAAAGCTGCTTGAGATTACAGAAGTGTTAGGGCTTGAGGACAATGAAATTCAATTGAATCCACTGTATAGATTCAAAGAGATAGAAGAAGTAAATGGAAGGATAGTAGGCCAATGGGAAAAGGTAGGAACCCTAGTAAACCAAGAAAAGCTAGCAGCAAATGGAATGCAGATTTAAGGCTGACAAAGGATGATTTCATGCCTCTGCTTCAAGGGATAGGGCTGACCTGTGTAATCGCATTTTTGTTTTATAGATCATTCATGGGACTTTTGATTGGTGTGGGTGTAGTGCCCTTTTGGATTCATCTAAATAGAGTGGAGAGAGTTGAAAAAAGGAAGGCGAGAATGCTTGTGGAGTTTAAGGAATTCATGATTTTGATAGTACAAGGACTTCAGACAGGTTATTCCCTGGAACGAGGAATAAAGCAGGCAGAGAACGAGCTAAAAAGACTATATCCAGACGATTCTGTTTTACTGCCGTATGCTCATGTGATGAACCAGAAAATCTCTATGAACGTGCAGCTGGAAAAGGCCTTTATGGAATTTGCGTTATCAGTAGGTTTGGAAGAGGCCACAAGTCTGGCAGAGATTATCGCATTTGCGAAGCGAAGTGGCGGAGACTATGGAAAGAATATCAGGGAGACTGCCATGAAGATAGAAGACAATCTGGCGGTCAAACAGGATATAGAAACGATCACCACAGAAAAGCGACTGGAGCTAAAGGTAATGTGTGTTATGCCAATAGGAATTCTTGCGTATATCACCCTTACGTCAAGGGGATTTGTGGCGCCACTATATGGAAATTTAGCAGGCATATTCATAATGAGCACATGCCTAATTGCATATGGATTTTTGATTATGTTAGGAAGAAAGATAATTGATATTAAGGTCTAAAAATAGGGAGGTGGGTGTCTTGCAAAAGAATCATGATTTAACCTCAAAGCAATTGATTGAAATTGTAGTTGTGTGCCTGGCGCTTGGAATAGGGCTGCTTGTACATGACTATTTGGAAACAAGAATAAACTTTGATGGAACTATAAAAAGAAGTGCAGCAGGCACAGGGAATACAACAGAAGATTTAGAGCTGAATTTTTTAGATCAGAATAAAGAATTGTCGGTTGAGGTATCTGACCAGAGTCTTTCTGATAAAGAGATATCTACAAAGATTAGCCAGGCTATAGAAGAAATAGAAGCGACTTATTTAGGGAAGAATAAATCTGCCAATGAGGTTTGCTATGACTTAAACCTGAAATCAAGCTATTGCGATGGAATGATAGATGCCAATTGGACTTTTGATAAGTTTGGATTGATTTCAAGCGATGGAAAGCTTAGAACAGCAGAAATTCCTGAAGAGGGTGAAGTTGTAAATCTGGTAGCTCAGCTGAGTTATGAGGAGACGACGGAGCTCTATAGCTTCTCAGTATTTGTATGCCATAAAAGCATCAATACACTTGATGGCCAGTTGGAAGCTATCGAGAAAGCTGTAAAAAATATAGATTCCACAACACGTGATAAGGATAAAATGGTCCTTCCAACTGAAGTGGAAGATATGAAACTTTCTTGGAAGAAGAAAATGGATTACAGAGGATTGCAGGTAATAATCCTTGGACTTGTCACAGTTCTTGGAATTCAGCTTGGGAAAAAGAAGGATGAGAAAAAAGCAAAGCAACTAGAAATAGCAGAGAAGGAAAATGATTACCCAATGATAGTCAGTGAGCTGTCGATTTTGATGGGCGCTGGTATGAGTTTAAGAAAGGCATTGGAGCGAATTATTGCTAGATATAACCAGAAAAAGAAATCGGGATTAGTTCGCCCTGGATATGAAGACATATCTGTGACATACCGCAAGATGTGTGACGGTCTAGGTGAGGTCGCGGCCCTTGAAGACTTGGGAATGAATAGCGAAAGCAAGGAGTATAGAAAGTTGGCTATGCTTCTTGCACAGAATCTGAGGAAAGGCTCTGCAGACCTAATAAGTTGCTTGGAGAAAGAAGAGAAATATGCTTTTGAAATGCGAAAGCAAAGAGCAATAAAAGCAGGAGAGGAAGCTTCAACAAAGCTTTTAATACCAATGGCAGGCATGCTTTTTATTGTAATAGTAATTTTGGTAGTGCCGGCAATTATGCAAATGAATATATAGAAAGAGGTAAAGAATGTATTATTTAATGCTTAAACAAAAGATAAAAGATTTTCTTACAGAAGAAGATGGAATTGGAACAGTAGAGATGATATTGATTTTGGTTGTTTTAATCGGAATTGTACTTATTTTTAAGGAACAGCTCAATTCATTAGTTGAGAGCATCTTTAAAACAATCAACGAGCAGGCTAAGAAGGTATAGTGGCTAAGGGGTCATTGACAGTATTTTTTGCTCTGATAATGGTTTCAGTAATGACACTGATTTTCACAATGGGCGAGTGTATTCGTATATACGAATTACAAGATTTTAGCCAGGAATATACAGACATGGCAGTGGAAAGTGGTTTCTCAGAATACAATCCATATCTTTGGACTAATTATAGAATTCTAGCGGTTGATTTGGGATATGGAAGTGGAAATGTTGGACCTGCCACATTGGAGCAAAAAATACTGGAGTATTGTACATACAATGCAAACATGGAATATGGCAGTAATTATGCCAGACTCATACCAGAATCATGTAGTGCTTCCAATTATTCGTTGCTTACAGATAGTAAAGGAGCAGGCGTGGTAATGCTGGGGGTAAAGGCTGCAAAGGATGGCCTGGCTGAGCAGATAATCACTGGTGTGCAGCAGAAAGCAGAGAGTATAAACGGTGTAGAAAAGGTTTCTGTTGAGCAGCAAGCATCAGAGGGAAAATCAACTTTGGATAATGAGAAGGCTGCATTGCAAGCGAAAAAGCAAGCAGCGGCAGCGGATGATAATCCAGATACAAATCCGTCAGATTATCCGGAACCACAAGAGGTGGAGGATAATCCATTGGATGCATTTACTGTGATGAAAGAATCAATTCAAAAAGGATTTTTGTCTACAGTAGCAGATGCGGAGAAATTATCAGATGTACAAATTGATTTAAGTGCCACACCATCCCATAGAACATTAAATGCAGGAAATATGGAGATAACCAATGGAAATGTTTTGGTTGATAAAGCATTGTTTATAGATTATCTGCTTACAAGCTACAGCTATTACGGTGTGGATTTAAAGCATGATGGCATGAAATATGAGGTTGAGTATTTGATAGCAGGAAAAGAGTCGGATATACAGTCGCTGGCTACAGTGCTAGAAGAAATCATGCTCATTAGAGAAGCTGCAAATTTTTCTACCATTATGCAAAATCCATCCATGGTTGCTCAGGCCCAGGCCATTGCAGATATTATAGCTGGGTTCACCATGAATCCAGCAATAATCGAAGCTGTAAAGTATGCAGTTATAGCAGCGTGGGCATACATAGAAAGTACGTTAGATGTACGTCTATTAATATCTGGAGGAAAGGTTCCATTGGTTAAAAATCTGGATCAGTGGACATCAGATGTGTGGCATCTTTCAAATTTCCTGGATGTAAATTGCAAAGCGAAACCAAGTGAGACAGGAATTAGCTATAAAGACTATCTCATAGGATTTCTCACATTGAATAGCAACAATACTCTGGCTATGAGAGCCTGCGATGTAATGGAAAATGCATTGAATGCCACCGAGGATTATAAAGATGTAAAGGTGGATAATATGGCATTTGCAGCAGATGTAACCATAACATATGCCGCTGATGAAATGTTCATGTCACTCTTAGATAGTAGCAATACCGTAGGCGAATACAGCTTGAGTAAACATAAATATATTTCTTATTAATACTAGCGAAAGGAGGTGTAAAAAGGTGTCTCAGTCTTATATCAATTCTGTTTCCCTAATAAAACCATTTGCACTGGTTTTAAAAATGATTGTTTATATAAATAGTTTAAAGAAAGGTAATATGCCCGTGTTTCTTAACTGCAAAAGAGAAGATATGGAGATACCTTTTTATGCCTCCTTTAAGAAAGCTAGTTACACCATTGAAGCGGCCATAATAATGCCACTTTTCATATCTTTGATGGTGTTTGGAATGTTTATTTTTAGGGTGTTGCAGGTACAGTCTGGCATTCAACAGTCCATAGATTTTGCCAGCAGAACTATGGCGGTGACTCTTGGAAATGTAGCTAATACAGGAGAGTCCAATGAGGATGTAAATCCTAATGAACAGGATCCATCTGTACATGGAGAATTGTCTGAAGCTGGACTTTTAGCAGGAACCATAACACTTGCAGGTATAGAAGTTGCAAAAAATAAAGTACCACTAGAGTTCATAGATGGTGGTGCAATAGGCCTAAACTTTCTGGAAAGCGAAGCGGAAGGCAACTACATAGATTTAAAGGTTAGCTACACCATGACATTTCCTGTTGGCTTGCTAGGCAATTTATCATTCGATGTAAATCAGCGCGCCAGAACCAGAAAATGGGTGGGGTATGACAAGGCAGAATACGAGTCCGATGGTCGTTATGTGTATATAACAGAACATGGGTCAGTTTATCATGTGAATTATTTCTGCACATATCTTAACCCTTCAGTACACAGAGTGCCCAAAGGAGAGGTTAAAGATAAGAGAAATAAAAGTGGTGCAATTTATTATGAATGTCATCGCTGTAAAAACAAAGATCCAAACGGGTTTTTGTATATTACTGATTATGGAACATCATATCATAACGATGTAAATTGCACGGAGATTAAACACAACATAAAGAAAGTGCTTTATGAGGAAGTGAAGGATACAATGGCACCTTGCAGCAAATGTTCTGCAGGAGAGGCTCATGATGAGGAGTAAGAGAGATGGAAACAATTGGTTTGGCTTGTCTATACGGATTGACAGCAATGGATGATTTGAAAACGAAGCAGGTACGAGTAATAGAAATCATTATATTTGGAATACTAGGAATAGTGATAAATATAATTTACAAACCTCATTCGTTACTTAGCGTGTTAGGTGGAGTTGGAATAGGTCTTTTGACAATTCTGTTTAGTTACATTTCAAAAGAAAAAATCGGAATGGGAGATGCATATATTATTACGGTGACAGGCTTGTATTTAGGATTTATAGATACCGCAGTATTGCTATGGCTCAGTTCGCTATTAGCAGCAGTTACAGGATTGGTTTTAATACGTAAATACGATAATCCTAAAATGGAAATACCATTTGTGCCATTCCTTTTAATAGCCTATATAATCATGTATTTAATCCATATTTTAGGAGGAATTGTTTTATGAAGCTGAAGGGAAGCTACACTGTGGAGGCTGCATTCATAATCAGTTTTTGTTTTATATTATTTGGCATGGCTATTGGCGTTGCCTACGAATTATTTCAAATCACTTTAGAATATGTGAAATACAAAGAAGGAAACTTTGATGCGGTAAATCTATTTAGATTAAAGGAAGGGATTGTTGGAATATATCATGCTATAAAGGAGTAGAGTATATGGAAATAAGTTATGAACGAAAGCACAATGATAGCTTCATGGTGATAGATGGTAATGGGAAAAGCATTGATTATGAAAACAAAATGATTAACGCCAACCATATATCTTCATTGTTAACCATGAGCAGCTTTGCATTGGATGGAAAAGAAAAGCGTAGTTATACGATTAGTAGAAAAGAAAATCTGGAAGACTTTATCGATGCCCATGATTTAACTATAGAAATGTTGGAGCGAATCATTATCAATTTGCAGTTAGCCCTTGATGAAGTAGGAAAGTATCTTATTGATGAACAGCATATTTGGATTAGCAAAGAATCAGTGTTTTTGGAAAAATCAAATGAGAATTATAAGCTTAGTCTTTGCTATTATCCAGGAGAGTTTGGATCAGTTCAGGAACAGTTTAGACAACTGATGGAATACTTTCTTTCAAAGGCATCTCAGGCTGATAGGGAATCAGCAAAGCTATTATATATGGCATATGATTTATGCTTGAAAGATGATTACACGCTTGAGGAAATAATTGATTGTCTTCAAGATAGAGAATACAAAGAATCTTATCAGGATAACGATGAATATGTGCAGGAACCTGAAACGGAAAGACCAGAGATTTATGTAGAAAAGGTCACATTGGAGGAGGACCCTGATATGGATTACCTGACAAATTACTATGAGGAAGATGAGCCAAAAAAATCCTTTGTCGAGAAGCTTTTGTCAGCCACAAAAGGTATTATTTCAAAGAGAAAACCTGTAAAAGATGAAGAGGAGATATATACAGAGGATTTCCTTGTTGAGCCAGATTATGAGATTGAAGAAAAGACAGTTCTATTAACTGACGCAAAGGCTGTAGGAAAGCTTGTATACGATGGCAATAATAACGAGGATGACTTCATCATAAACAAAGATATTTTCAGGATTGGTTCATCAAAGAATAATGATGCCATTTTAAAGGCTCGTACAGTCAGTGGAAACCATGGGAAAATTACTAAGGAAGGGGACGATTTCTTCCTTGTAGACAACAACAGTTTAAATGGAACGTTGTTAAACGGAAATATATTGTCTTACCGTATTCCCTACAAATTAAAACCTATGGATATAATTCAATTTGCATCAGAATCCTATGTGTTTATGTAATTGGTGTAAAGTGCCAACTTTTGTTGTTAACTCCCTTTATTTTTGGTAAAATAATAAAAGTTTGTGGGATTTTCCCTAGTTAGGAGAGTTAACGAAAATGAGTATTATCGACAAGGTGTTTGGAACACACTCACAGCGCGAGTTAAGGCGCATCAATCCAATCGTAGATAAAATTGAATCATATAGAGAAGCTATGGGGGCTCTTACTGATGAAGAGCTTCGCCATAAGACAATAGAATACAAGGAGAGACTTGCTAACGGAGAGACACTTGATGACCTTCTTCCAGAGGCATACGCTACAGTTCGTGAAGCTGGTAAGCGTGCCCTTGGCATGGAGCACTTTAGAGTGCAGCTCATCGGTGGTGTTATTTTGCATCAGGGTCGTATCTCAGAGATGCGTACTGGTGAAGGTAAGACTCTTGTTTCAACACTTCCAGCATACCTTAATGCACTTGAGGGCAAGGGCGTTCACATCGTTACTGTAAACGATTACCTTGCAAAGCGTGATGCTGAGTGGATGGGTGAGGTTCATCGTTTCCTCGGCCTTACAGTTGGTGTTGTATTAAACGACATGTCAAAGGAAGAGCGTCAGGCAGCTTACAATTGTGATATCACTTATATCACAAACAACGAGCTCGGTTTCGATTATCTTCGTGACAATATGTGTGTATATGAAAAGGATTTGGTTCAGCGTGGTCTTCACTACTGTATCATCGATGAGGTTGACTCAGTTCTTATTGATGAGGCACGTACACCACTTATCATTTCCGGTCAGTCAGGAAAGTCTACAAAGCTTTATGAGCTTTGCGATGTTCTTGCTCGCCAGCTTCAGCGAGGCGAGGATCTTCCTGAGTTCTCAAAGATGGATGCCATCATGGGCGTTGAGCGTAACGAAACTGGTGACTTCATCGTAGATGAAAAGGACAAGGTAGTTAACCTTACAGCACAGGGTGTTGCAAAGGTTGAGCAGTTCTTCCACATTGAGAACCTTGCAGACCCAGAGAACCTTGAAATCCAGCACAACATCATCCTTGCACTTCGTGCTCACAACCTTATGTTTAAGGATCAGGATTACGTTGTTTCAGATGGTCAGGTAATGATCGTTGATTCATTCACAGGTCGTATCATGCCAGGTCGTCGTTATTCAGATGGTTTACATCAGGCTATCGAAGCAAAGGAGCGTGTAGAGGTTAAGCGCGAGTCTATGACTCTTGCAAGCATCACATTCCAGAGCTTCTTCAATAAATACGATAAAAAGGCAGGTATGACAGGTACTGCTCTTACAGAGGAGCAGGAGTTCCGTGATATCTACGGAATGGACGTTGTAGAGGTTCCTACAAACCGTCCAGTACAGCGTATCGATCATGATGATGCTGTTTACAAGACAAAGGCTGAAAAGTACAAGGCAGTTGTTGAGGAAGTTAAAAAGGCTCACGAAAAGGGACAGCCAGTACTTGTTGGTACTATCGATATTGATATTTCAGAGCTTGTTTCAAAGATGCTTCGTCGCGAAGGAATCGAGCATAACGTATTAAATGCAAAGTATCATGAGAAGGAAGCTGAAATCGTAGCAGAGGCTGGTAAGCATGGCGCAGTTACAATCGCTACAAACATGGCTGGTCGTGGTACAGATATTAAGCTTGATGAGGAAGCACGTGCAGCAGGCGGTCTTAAGATCATCGGTACTGAGCGTCATGAATCTCGTCGTATTGATAACCAGCTCCGTGGACGTTCAGGTCGTCAGGGAGATGTTGGTGAATCACAGTTCTTCATCTCACTTGAGGATGACCTTATGAGACTCTTCGGTTCGGATCGTCTCATCACAATGTTCAACTCTCTTGGTGTTCCAGAGGGTGAGCAGATTAAGCACAAGATGCTTTCTGATGCAATCGAAAAGGCTCAGAAGAAGATTGAGGAAAACAACTTCTCAGCTCGTAAGAACTTGCTTGATTATGATCAGGTAATGAATGAGCAGAGAGAGCTTATTTATAAGCAGCGTCGTCGTGTACTTATGGGCGAGGATATGCATGAGCAGATCATCGGCATGATTAAGGACAAGGTTGACGAATGTATCGAAAAGACTATTCCAGATGATGTTGAGACAGACCTTTGGGAGCTTCAGGAGCTTAACCACCTCCTTTGCCCAGTCATTCCAGTTCCTGTAATGACAAAGCTTTCTCTTGGTAACATCAAAGAGAAAAAGCAGCTCAAAGAAAAGCTTACAGAAATCGCACTTGATATGTACGATAAAAAGGAAAAGGAATTCGAGCAGCCAGAGCAGTTCCGTGAGGTTGAGCGAGTTATCCTTCTTAGAGTTATCGACCGCAAGTGGATGGAAGAGCTTGATGATATGGAACAGCTTCGTCAGGGTATCCGTCTTCAGGCTTATGGTAACCGTAATCCAGTTGATGAATACAAGGCAGCCAGCTACGATATGCTTGATGCAATGAACGCTGCAATCATCAATGATACACTTACAATGCTTTACAGAATCCGCATTGAAAAGAAGGTTGAGCGTGAGGAAGTAGCTAAGGTTACTGGTACAAACAAAGACGACATAGCATCTTCAGGACCAAAGGTTCGTAAGGAAAAGAAAATCTTCCCTAACGATCCATGTCCATGTGGTTCGGGATTAAAGTATAAGCAGTGTTGTGGTAGAGCAAAATAATATAAAGATTAGGGGCCTCATACGAAGTATGAGGCCCTTTTAAAAGGATTGAGTATGACAGATTTAGAAGAATACTATAACAAATTCAATGAGGACAAACGCCTGCGAAGCCGCCATGGAATTATGGAGTTTACTGTTACTATGAAGTATGTCCATAAATATTTAGATATGGTTGCAGCAGAGACTGGAAAGGACAAATCCAATATCCAGATTCTGGATATTGGAGCCGCCACAGGCGGCTACAGTATCCCTCTTTGGGAAGAGGGATACGATGTCACTGCGGTGGAATTGGTAAAGCACAACCTTGGTATGCTTAAAGCCAAGGGCACAGGTGTAAAGGCTTTCCAGGGAAATGCACTTAAGCTCAAGAGATTTGAGGATGAGTCTTTCGATTTGACACTTTTATTTGGACCGATGTATCACCTAAAAACCAGAGAAGAACAGCTTCAGGCTTTGAAAGAAGCAAAGCGTGTTACAAAGACTGGTGGATATATTCTTGTTGCGTATGTAATGAATGAATACGCCTTCCTGACCTATGGAATCAAAGAGGGACACGTCTTAGAGAATATTGCTGAGGGCAAGTTGGATGAAGCCTTCCACGTACGGCCGGGCGCTGATGATTTGTACGCGTTCATGAGGACCGAGGACATTGAAAGCTTGAATGCAGATGCTGGACTTGCCCGCGTACAAATCATATCGCCAGACGGCCCAGCTAATCATATGCGTCGCGAGGTAAATGCACTTACAGAGGAGCAGTTTGCAGCATTTATAGAGTATCAAATGGCCGTCTGCGAGCGCGCCGACTTGCTCGGCGCCAGCGCCCACACTGTAGACATATTAAAAAAGTAAAAATTATATATTATGTAATTGGGTATTTGAAAAATAAAGAAAGGATGATAAAATGTAACTAGAATTTAGTTGCATGATTCAAATGCCAAAAAAGAAAGAGTTATTAGAAAAATTATTTAGAAAACCATATCCTAAAAACTTCACAGTTAGAGATTTAGATGCTCTTATGAGTAAATGCAATTGCGATAAATTTCAGGGAGGTAGAGGTTCAAGTATAGGATATATTCATATTAAAACAGGTAGAATAGTTCAATTTGATGGGCCGCATCCAGGTAAAGAATTATATAAATATCAGATTGATATGATTAAAAAATATATAAATGATATTGGAGAAAAGGAGTAGTAGCTTATGAAATCAGATATGATGAAATATAAAGGATATCGAGCAACAGTAGGCTATGATAGCCGCGACAATATATTTATTGGAAAGGTCTTTGGGATAAAAGATTCATTGAATTTTCATGGAAGCTCAATTGAAGAATTAGAGAATTCTTTTCATGATTCTATTGATAATTATTTGGAAATATGTGAAAAATATGGAAAGGTTCCAGAAAAAGAGTTTTCAGGAACATTCAATGTAAGAACATCACCAGAGATTCATGAAAAGGCTTCAGTGTATGCAGCAGAAAATGGATGTACATTAAATCAAGTTGTCACAATGGCAATGGAATTATTCTTAAGAAAAAAGACAATGAAAATATAAAACAAAAGCAGCTAATCGACTTAGTCGATGTAGCTGCTTTTTAAATAATCTATAAATGTCATAACCTTGCCGTTTTCGCTGTCAAATAACTCTCTGAAAATGTTCATGTCAAAACCTCCTATAAACATTTTTATCAATCAACATCTATAGAATACCATGATTTCTGAAAACTTCCATTGAGAAGTTATACAAATTATACAATTCTCACAATCGCAAAATGTATATAATGCACAAAAATTGCGCACACAACCCGCTATAACATAAATCTATAACAGTTCTGATTGATTTAGCACAATTAAATAGTATAATGTAAATTAATTGGAGGTACGGTATATGTTTTTTGATGATGTAAAGAATAGAAGAAGTGTTAGAACTTTTGATGGAGAGGGATTAACTCAAGAAGAATTAAAGGATTTACAGGCTTACTCTACAAGTATTGTAAATCCATACAATATCCCAATTGAATTTGTATTTTTGAATAAGGAAGATCATGATTTATCGAGCTCAGTTCTGTCTGGTGAAAAGCATTATATTTCAGCAAAGGTCAAAAAAGGCGAAAATGCAGATGTTGCCTATGGCTATAGTTTTGAAGAATTATTAATGTATGCGGAAAGTAAAGGAATAGGTTCAGTTTGGATTGGTGGAACAATGCCAAGAGATAAATTTGAAGCTGCTTCAAATCTTCAGGCAGATGAAATTATGCCATGCATGAGTCCTATTGGATACCAGGCTGATAAAATGGGTGTTAAGGAAGTGCTTATGAGAAAAGGTGTGAAAGCTGACACAAGATTTGACTTCTCGGACCTATTCTTCAAAGGTGATTTCAACACTCCACTAACACAGGAAGAGGCAAAGGAATGTGGAATCTTTTTGGCACTTGAGGCAGTTCGCCTTGCACCATCGGCAGTAAACAAGCAGCCTTGGAGAGTGGTAGTAACTGAAAAGGGTGCACACTTCTACGAAAAGAAGGACCGCGGCTACGACAATGGCACATATGATTTGCAGAAAGTAGATTTAGGCATTGCCATGTATCATTTTGAAAACCAGTGTCGCGAAGAAGGAAAGCAGCTTACATTTAAGCTTGTAGATCCAGGAATTGCTATCCCAGAAAAAACAGAATATATTGCAAGCTACTTATTCTAATAGATTAAAATGACAGCGAGGCCTGTGACATAGCCTTTTTCTTAGGGCTAGTGCCATAGGTCTTTTTGTATGCCCTAAGGAATGTGGAGTAGGTACCAAAACCGGCCTGCTCGGCAGCTTCCACGATAGCAACACCAGAATTAATCAGCGATTGAGCTAATGACAGTCGCTTAATTGAAATATAGTTTCCTATGGTGTATCCAGTTTCATCCTTGAACGTGTGCATCAAATAATATCGTGAAAGGTAAAATTGCCCCGCGATTGCATCCACAGACAAATCCTCAGCCAGGTGTTCGTTAATATAATGGATAATCTCTCCGATTTTTGACCCAGCATAATTAGTAGAAATATATTCCACCTCATCGCCGATTGCTGCTCTGTTAAGCTCAATCATGAATTCCAAAAATAGCACCTGCATAAAAAGCTCGTTGGCATAATCATCATTACCAAGATTTGCAGTAAGCTTTCCAACAGCAGCGGCAACCTTTGAATTCTTAAAAGAGTGAAGTCTCAATACATGAGAGCCTTTTTCCATTGCATTTCTAAAGCAATAAGACAAATCATTTCCCTCACGGCTGTATTCTGCCAAAAACTCCTTCGAAATATAAATGATGATTCTTTCATAAGGAGAATCATCGTGAAAAATAGGGCGATGAACCTCGCCTGCACTGACAAACACAATATCATCAGCCTGCAGATCAAAAGTCTGGCCCTCGATAGAATATGAAGTATTCCCAGATAAATGAATGAGCACTTTATGGAAATCGTGATAGTGAAAATCTATCTCGCCCAAATTGGAATCTACAAGATGAAAAATCTTGAAATTATCGTATAAATAACCCTTCTTTGAGTATCTATCCATGGGTAACCTCCTTTGAAATCTTAAATATATTATATAACCATCAGCACTATTTGCAATAATTTAAGCACAAAGCAGCATTATAATATTAAAAAGTGCGGAGTATACTTGTGGTATGATAGAAACAGTACAGTTAACTAGTTTCGAAAGGACAACCTATGAAATTTACAAAAATGCATGGCTGCGGTAACGACTACGTTTATGTAAACCTTTTTGAGGAGCAGCTTGATAACCCAGCAGAAGTTTCTATTAAAGTTAGCGACAGACATTTCGGAATCGGTTCAGACGGTCTCATCACAATTGGTCCATCTGACAAGGCAGATTTCAGAATGCACATATATAACGCTGATGGTTCAGAGGCAGAGATGTGTGGCAACGGAATTCGTTGCGTTGCTAAATATGTCTACGACCACAAGCTTACAGACAAAACAGAAATCACAGTGGAGACAGGAGCCGGAGTTCTTACTCTTATCCTTTATCCAGAGAATGGCAAGGTTCAGCAGGTTCGTGTAGATATGGGTGAGCCAATTCTTACATCTGCAGACATCCCAGTGGTTTCTCAGAATGACAAGGTCATCGATGAACCAATCGAAGTTGGCGGCAAGACCTGGAACATGACATGCGTTTCTATGGGAAACCCACATGCAGTTGTTTTCGTAGATGACACGGCAAGCTTCCCACTTGAGACATACGGTCCACTTTTTGAAAATCATGAAAGATTTCCGAAGCGCACCAACACAGAGTTTGTTCAAGTTATTAGTCGCACAGAAGCTAATATGCGAGTTTGGGAGCGAGGCAGCGCAGAGACATGGGCATGCGGCACAGGAACATGCGCCACTGTTATGGCGTGCATCCTTAACGGAAAGACAGAAGACAAAGTATTAGTTCACCTGAGAGGTGGCGACCTTACTATAGAATACGACCGCGCAAGCAATCACGTATTCATGACAGGTCCAGCAACCGAGGTATTTTCAGGAGAAATAGAGGTATAAAAATGAAATTAACAACTCTTTTAGAAGAATTAGACTATGAGTTATTCGCAGGAGAATTAGACCGCGAAATATCTACACTTACATACGACTCAAGAAAAGTAGAAAAGGATTCAGTGTTTGTCTGCATCTCAGGTACAGTTAGAGATGCCCACGATTTCATCCCTGATGTAATCGAAAAGGGAGCAGGCACAATCATTATCGAAAAAGATGTTGAAACAGTTCCAGGTGTTACTTACATCAAAGTAAAGAACAGCCGTCAGGCCCTTGCAATCCTTTCAGCTGCATATTTCGGTCATCCGGCAAAGGAGCTTAAGACTATCGGTATCACCGGAACAAAGGGCAAGACAACTACCACATACATGGTAAAGTCAATCCTTGAAAAGGCTGGTATCAAGACAGGCCTTATTGGCACAATTGAGTCTATTGTTGGTGAGGAGCGTATCCCAGCTGTAAACACAACACCAGAGTCTTACAGAGTTCAGGAGCTTTTCAGACAGATGGTAGATGCTGGTCTTGATGCTGTTGTTATGGAAGTAAGCTCACAGGCGCTAATGCTTCACAGAGTTTCAGGTTTCACTTTTGATATTGGTGTATTTACAAACCTTGAGCCAGATCACATTGGTGAGAATGAGCACAAGGATTTTGAGGACTATATGCACTGCAAGAGCCTTCTTTTCCAGCAGTGTAAGGTTGGTATCTTCAACGGAGATAGCGAGCACATCGATGGTATCCTTAAGGGCCACACTTGCGATGTTGTTAAATATGGCTACGGCAAGGACAACGACCTTATAGCAGAAAATGTTGAGCTTCTCAAGGAGCACGGCGCTCTTGGAGTTAAGTACCACATCGCAGGCAAGGAAAACATGGATGTTGAGGTAAATGTGCCAGGAACATTCTCTGTTTACAACTCACTTACAGCAGTTGCAATCTGCAAGCAGTTTGATGTTGCAGAGGATAAAATCAAGGCAGCTCTCAAGGATGTTCATGTAAAGGGACGTATCGAGCTTGTTCCAGTTTCAAAGAAATTTACAGTCATGATTGACTATGCACATAATGCAATGGCCTTGGACAGCCTTCTCACAACTTTAAAGGCTTATGAGCCAGGCAGATTGGTATGCCTCTTTGGCTGTGGTGGAAACCGTGCAAAGAGCCGTCGTTATGAAATGGGAGAGGTAAGCTCAAAGCTTGCTGATCTTACAGTTGTCACATCAGACAACCCTCGTAACGAGGAGCCAATGGACATTATCAACGACATCTTAATCGGCGTTAAAAAGGCTGATGGAGAATACGTAACAATCCCTGACCGCAAGGAAGCAATCCGCTATTGCCTTGTAAACGCAAAAGAAGGGGATATTGTGGTACTTGCAGGTAAGGGCCACGAGGATTATCAGGAAATTAAGGGTGTTAAGCACCACATGGATGAGCGCGAGCTTATCGCAGAGATTATTAAGGAGGATGGACATGACATTATTTAAGGGAGCTGGAGTAGCACTAATCACTCCATTTAACGAAGATGATACCGTAAATTATGACATGCTCGGAACTTTAATTGATAGACAGATTGAAGGCCATACAGATGCAATCGTTGTGTGCGGTACAACAGGCGAGCCAGCCACAATGACTGAGGAAGAAAAGCTTTCAGTTATAGATTTTACAGTAAAACGTGTTAATCATAGAATTCCTGTTATTGCAGGCGCAGGAGCCAATTCTACAAAGCTTGTTATCGATTTTTCAAAGAAGCTTGAAAAGCTTGGTGTAGATGGTCTTCTTATTGTTACACCTTTCTACAACAAGGCTACACAGCAGGGCTTGTACGAGCACTACACAGCAATCGCTCATGAGGTAAAACTTCCAATCATCATGTACAACGTACCTAGCCGTACAGGATGCAACATCCAGCCAGAAACAGCTATGCGTCTTGGCCTTGAGAATTCAAATATCGTAGGAATCAAGGAAGCAAGTGGAGATATTTCTCAGATTACAAAGCTTGCCAGCCTCTGCAGAGGATGCCTTGATATCTATTCAGGAAATGATGACCAGGTTATTCCAATTCTTTCACTTGGTGGAATCGGAGTAATTTCCGTACTTTCAAATGTTGCACCACAGGGTACACATGACATGGTTATGGAATACCTCAATGGCAACGAAGAAAAGGCCAGAAGATTACAGCTTGATTACCTCGAGCTAGTGGATGCATTGTTCTGTGAAGTAAATCCAATCCCTGTTAAATCCACAATGAATATGTTAGGATTTAATGTAGGAAGCCTTAGACTTCCACTTACGGAGATGGAGGAAGAGCACAAAGTGGCTATGAGTAAGCTCTTGCACAGAATGCCACAGGAAATGCTAGCATAGTTTTGAGGGACGAGTATTTTAATCCAAAGGAAACACCAATAACATATATATTGGTAGCTATAAATATCATTACATTCGTAGTGTTGGAAATCATGGGGGACACTACGGATGGTTTATTCATGCTGTTAAATGGTGCCATGAACCCAAACAAAGTACTTGCGGAGGGGGAGTGGTATCGTCTTCTTACAGCTACATTCATGCATTTTGGAATTGAACATTTGATGAATAACATGCTGCTTTTATTCTTGCTTGGTCAGATTTTTGAGCGAGCAGTAGGGCCAGTGCGTTATTTAGGAATTTATTTAGGGTCAGGACTTACTGGCTCTTTTTTGTCATTCTTTTTTATGTGTTTGATGGGAAAAAATGATATTGTGGCGGGAGCATCTGGTGGAATATTTGGAATAATTGGTGGAATGCTTATCGTTATTCTTGTACACAAAGGGAAATATAAAGGAATAAGCACCAAGAGAATGCTGATTATGGCAGGACTTACCCTCTATTTCGGGTTTGCCTACGCTGGAACAGATAATGTAGGTCACCTGGGAGGACTTACTTCAGGCATAATCATTACATTCTTTACCTACGGAATTCCTACATTAATAAAGGGGCCACACGTTGATTTTGAGTTCGAAAAAAATTATACTTTAAAACAGGATGATATCAATGAGGAATGATGTATGAAAGTTAATATCTATTACGGCGGAAGAGGCCTTTTGGAGGACCCAACTTTATATGTAATTAACAAAATGGAGCAGGTTTTAACCGAGCTACAGGTTGAGGTTCGCCTTTACAATATTTACGAACAAAAGAATGCAATCTCTATGCTTCCACAGACACTTAAGGATGCAGATGGAATCATTCTTGCAACCACAGTGGAATGGCTTGGAATTGGTGGCTATATGAACCAGTTTTTGGACGCATGTTGGCTGTATGCTGATAAATCAGCCCTTGCGACCACATATATGCAGCCAGTTGTAATGTCTACAACATATGGCGAGCGCGAGGCTATGGTTACCCTTGAAAATGCGTGGGAGATTCTTGGTGGGTTGCCATGTTCTGGCTTCTGCGGATACGTAGAGGATCTTAAAGAATTCAGAGAAAATGCGGAATATGCACACATCATCGAAAAGAAAGTAGAGACACTTTACCGCACAATTTCACAGCATACAAAGGGATTGCCAACCAGCAATCAGGCTGTCACACGAAGCATTCTTAGAACAGCGCAGCTTGAGCTTTCTCCACAGGAATCAGAGCAGCTTTCAAAGTTTGTATCTGACGATGAATATGTTCAGACACAGAAGGCAGACATCGCCGATCTTACAAGCATGTTCAGAGATATGATGGGGCAGAAGCAGGAAGACAGCACTAATGAATACATAAATGATTTCAAGGTTCACTTTAGAGGTAATCCTGAATTCTACGCAAAATATCTATTTATGGTCGAGGGGAAGAGTCAGCCATTATTTATGAATGTAATGGGTGAGCAGCTTGAATGTCACTACGGCAAAGAGGACAATATCGATGTTTACATGAAGCTTTCCGGCTCAATCATGGACAATATCGTAGCAGGCCGTGAAACATTCCAGCGTGCATTTTCAGTAGGGGATATGACAGCAAAGGGTAATTTCAGAACCCTTCGCATGCTTGATGAAATATTCAATTTTAGCTAGGAGGATAATGTAATGAAGGACAACAATTGTATTTTCTGTAAGTTGGCAAATGGAGATATTCCAACAAATTCTATTTTTGAGGATAATGATTTTAAGGTAATTTTGGATGCAGATCCTGCTACAAAAGGACATGCACTTATCCTTCCAAAGAATCACTTTGCAAACCTTCTTGAGGCAGATGATGATGTGCTTGAAAAGGCATTACCACTTGCTAAAAAAGTAGCAAATAAAATGAAGGCAGAACTTGGCTGCGCTGGCGTAAATATCGTACAAAACAATGGTGAGGCAGCAGGCCAGACAGTACATCATTTACACATCCACATCATCCCAAGATATGAGGATGATCCTGATAAAACAATTTGCGGTTGGAGCCATCAGTCATTTACTGAAGAAGAGACTGCAGAGGTTGTAAAGAAGCTTTCATTATAAAATAATAGTGAAAAAAATTATTTTAAAAAGATTTAACTAATCTCTTGACTCTGAAAGTTAAGAAATTTATAATTTACTGGTATGTTAATTTCATAACAAAAAGGAGAGAAGAGATATGGACAACAATGTGAATTTTGACCCAATGACAGGTCAGCCAGTTAATCAGCAGCCTGTATACCAGCAGCCTGTAGTTGATGAGACAGTTGGTGTAGGTGAGTGGATGCTTACAACACTTCTTTGCTGTATTCCAATCGTAAACATCGTTTTGATGTTTGTTTGGTCATTCAGCAACAACACAAAGCCATCTAAGAAGAACTGGGCTAGGGCTGCACTTATCTGGGTAGCTATCGTGTTAGTACTTTACATCATTTTGATTGCTGTTTTCGGAGCTGCAATCGCTTCATCATTGTACTAAGATAAAAATAGGAGCAGGTACTTAATGTACCGGCTCCTTTCTTTTTACTTATTTATATCTGTTATAAGCTTTAAAATAGTGCTATTAGCATCCAGCAAATGGCTTGATGCCATGGTTTCTTTTATAGAATCTCTTCTATCATAAACATCCTTTACAGCATTAATAAGAATCTCTGATGTTAGTTCCTCCTCCTGAAGAACTGTTGAAAATCCCTGTTTCTTGTAGCTTTCTGCGTTAAGAATCTGGTCTCCACGACTGGCAGCAGCTGAAAGTGGAATAAGGATGTTTGGAATCTTTAAAGCAAGAATCTCGCAAATTGAGTTTGCACCTGCACGGCTTATCATCAAATCTGTCATAGCGAACACATCGTTTAATTGTTCACTGACAAACTCATATTGTTGATAGCCTGCCTTGCCTTCCAAATCCTTGTTGATATTTCCCTTACCAACCAAATGAACAATCTGAAAATCAGAAAGTAAAGTATCAAGTGATTCCCAAACAGCATTGTTTATAAAACGGGAACCGATGCTTCCACCCATAATTAAGATAACTGGCTTGTCGGCAGTAAATCCTGTGAACTCAAGGCCCTTTTCCTTTGAGCCTGTGAAAAGCTCTCGGCGAATAGGCGAGCCAGTGTGAACTGCTTTGCCTTCTGGAAGATACTGAAGTGTTTCAGGAAAGTTGCAGCACACTTTTGTAGCAAATGGAATAGCAAGCTTGTTGGCAAGTCCTGGAGTCATATCAGACTCATGAATAATAGAAGGAACATGCTGACGAGCAGCCGCCATAACAACTGGTACAGAAACAAATCCACCTTTTGAGAACACAACATCTGGCTGAATGTGCTTGAGCAATTGATTTGCCTCGGAAAAGCCTTTGATTACTCTGAAAGGATCAGTGAAGTTCTTCCAGTCGTGATATCTGCGAAGCTTACCAGATGAAATACCATAGTAAGTGATACCAGCATTTTCTACCAATTTCTTTTCGATTCCAGTGTATGAACCGATGTAGTAGATTTCATAGCCCTGCTCCTTGAGAAGAGGAGCCAAAGCAAGGTTTGGTGTGACATGACCAGCGGTGCCTCCGCCTGTCATTACTATCTTTTTCATATAGAACCTCTTATATAAATATAAAGTATTTTTATTTGAACATTTACATGATAACAATCGTGAATTAAAAGTCAAATAATAGTACAATCCTGCGAAAATACATGGTAGAATTAGTTATGGAGAATAACTATTATGAAAAAGGGGAATGGCGTATGAAAGTACTAATTGTTGATGACGAGCTTTTTGCAAGACGCACTTTGGAAAGAATCCTTTCAGATGATGCAGAAATAATCGAAGCTAAAGATTGTTATGACGCGTACACTATGTATGAAGTATTTCATCCTGATGTTGTGATTACAGATATCATGATGAAGGGCGGAATCGGCGGAGATTGGCTGATTGATAAACTCCTTCAGCTTGATGAGCACGCCAAAATCATAGTTTGCTCAGGCAGACAAAAGACAGATTTGCTTAAATATAAGCTTATGGGAGCGAAGTATTGCATCCAAAAACCAATCAAATATCAAGAGCTTTGGGACTGTATTGATGCCGTAATTTGACAAAAAAATGTAAGAATGTTATATTAGCCTTCGTAACAAAGTTGTAATAAATAGAATTTTTTTGTAAAAAACAACGGAGGCTTATGGTTAAATTTAGCAATTATCTTGCTGCAGCGTACGATAAAAATAGAAAGTATATCAATAAACGTACTATGCAGTCAGGAGCTCTTGCAGTAGCATTGATGCTCTTATTTACAGGCGCATACACAGGCGCACCTGAGGAAGAGGTTTCTACTACAGCTGTAGAAGTTCAGCCAGCTAGCACAGCAGGTGTATTCTCAGCAGTATCATCAATGGAGCTCACAGCAGGAGATTCAAGTCTGGTTTATGCATCAGCGGATGTTACAGTGGTTGCGTCTACAACAGATCAGGTTGAACCTGATTTAGAAAATGAATACGATGAGTGGGCAGACAAGGTTATGGCACAGGTTGACGATTATCTTTCTATTCGTTCAGAAGCCAGCTCAGATGCAGAAGTTATTGGAAAGCTTCGTTCTGGCGATGTTGCTACACTCGTAGATGTTTTTGACGGATGGTACGAAATCGAGTCAGGTAATGCACACGGATTTGTATCAGCAGATTTCTGTGTGACAGGCATCGAAGCTTACGAGCTTGCAATGGATGTATGTGATACATACGCTACAACAGATGTAGCAGGACTTCGCATTCGTAGCGAAGCTTCAGAGGATTCTAGCATCCTCAAGGTTGTTTCTAAGGGAACAAAGCTTACAGTTAATTCTGATGCAGAGGTAGTTGATGGCTGGGTAGCAGTTACATCAGCAGGCGTATCAGGATATGTTAAGGCAGAGTATGTCCAGGTGGACATGGTTACTGGCGAAGCTATCACTCTTGAAGAAGAGGCAGAGGCTAAGGCTGCAGCAGAAGAAGCAGCACGTCAGGCAAAGGAGGCAGCAGCTGCTGCCGCTGCAGCAAATCAAAGCATTATTGATTCTGCAGACGATGTTACTCTTCTTGCAGCAATCATCCAGATTGAAGCAGGAAACGAGATTTACGAGGGCCAGGTTGCAGTTGGTTCTGTTGTTATGAACAGAGTTCGCAGTGGTTCTTATGCAAACACAATCAGCGGAGTTATTTTCGCAAAGGGACAGTTTGCAACTTCACGTATGTCATCAGTTATCTCAAAGGGACCAAAGGCTTCTTGTATTCAGGCAGCTTACGATGCCCTTGCAGGTGTTGATACAACAGGTGGCGCAACACACTTTAGACGCGCAGGTTCAAAAGATGGACTTATCATTGGTAACCACGTTTTCTACTAGTTTTAAATATATTGATAATGATGCAAAAAATCGAGCTCTTGGGCTTTACCCAAGAGCTCTTTTATTGTATAATGCATAATTAATTACAATAAATGCATAAATATACATCGCTAAGGAGGTACGTTATGAGCTTAAAAGGAAAGAACTATTTAAAGATGTTGGACTTAACTACTGAGGAAATCAATTATCTTATTGATTTATCTATACAGCTTAAGGCTGAAAAGAAGCAGGGTAAGTCTCAAAAGGATTACATGGCAGGAAAGAATATTGCTTTGATTTTTGAGAAGACATCAACACGTACCAGATGTTCATTTGAAGTTGCAGCCTACGATATGGGGGCTAATGTAACTTACCTGGATCCATCAGGCTCTCAGATTGGCAAAAAGGAATCTATTGCCGATACAGCACGCGTACTTGGTCGCATGTATGATGGAATCGAGTACCGTGGATTTGAGCAGACTATCGTAGAGGACCTTGCAAAATATGCAGGCGTACCAGTATGGAATGGTCTTACAAATGAATCACATCCTACACAGATGATTGCAGATATGATGACAATAAAGGAACATTTTGGCAAACTTGAGGGAATAAAGTTTGTATATATGGGCGATGCCCGTTATAATATGGGTAATTCCCTTATGGTTACTTGTGCAAAGCTTGGTATGGATTTTGTGGCTTGCACAAACAAAAAATATTTTCCAGAGGAGTCACTTGTAAAGCAGTGCCAGGACATTGCAAGCCAGACAGGAGCTACAATCACACTTACAGAGGATGTAGCAGAGGGCTGCAAGGATGCTGATGTTATCTACACAGATGTGTGGGTATCAATGGGCGAGCCTGATGAGGTTTGGGCAGAGCGTATTAAGGACCTTAGCCCATATCAGGTAAATGCAAAGGCATTTTCTTATGCAAAGGCCGATGCAAAATTCATGCATTGCCTTCCTGCTTTCCACGATTTGAATACCACAATCGGCAAGCAGATTCATGACAAATTTGGAATAGACTGTATGGAAGTTACAGACGAAATTTTTGAAGGCGAGCATTCAATAGTATTTGATGAGGCAGAAAATCGCATGCATTCCATCAAGGCTATTATGTATGCAACATTAGGTTCATGTTAGAGGAAATACGATACGAATATTACGAATCAGTAGATTCAACAAACGACAGAATTAAAGAACGTGCTCATGATAATGAGGCACAGGGACTAGTTATTTCAGCAGGCACACAAACTGCAGGAAAGGGCCGCATCGGAAGAAAGTGGGAATCACCTACAAAGGATTCAGTATCCACTTCGCTTTTGCTTAGACCAGATGACATCTCATTAGAAGCTATTCCAACAATCACTGTAGTTGCGGCAATGGCAGTTAGGGATGCGTTATCAAACCTATATGGCCTAGAGGGTAAAATAAAATGGCCAAACGATATTGTTCTTGGTGGCAAGAAAATCTGCGGTATCCTCACCGAAATGGAAATGAAGGACAATAAAGTCTGGTATGTAGTTGTAGGAATTGGTGTCAACGTTCACAACACTCAGTTCCCAGAGGAGATTGCATTCAAGGCTACATCAGTAGATATTGAGTTGCAGAAGCAATCCGGGGAAAAAGGCCACCGTTCAGAGATTACAAAAGCAATCTGGGAGAGCTTTCAGAAGTATTACAACATCTTTATTAAGACCCAGGATATGTCCGGCCTAAAGGAAGAATATGAAAGATATCTTGCTAATCTGAATGAACGTGTTAGAATAGAGGCTCAGGAGAATTCCTACGAAGCGATTGCTAGAGGGATCGATGACCGAGGTCAGCTCATTGTTGAAGTGGACGGTCAGCAACAAATAATTAGTACAGGAGAGGTTTCTGTTAGAGGAATCTATGGATACATTTGATATGGAAGAAGAAGTAGTATTATGCGGCGCTAGCTGCTACACTAAAAAATTTTATTTGAATCCGGACTTCGAGGGACTCCCTCCAATGATTAAGGATGAATTAAAAATCTTGTGCGTAATGTACACTGAAGAGGTTAGTGGAACAATCCAGTTCATCTACGAAGAGGATGGCAGTCTCAGAATCGACGTAGATCACAACGAGGATGATTTACTCTATGACGAGATTGGTTCTGCACTTGAAGTAAAAAGAATGCAGAGAGAACGCACAGAGTTATTCGAGGCACTTGAGACATACTATAAAGTAGTTTTCCTTGGGGAGGGCATGTAATGTTACTTACAATCGACGTTGGAAATACAAATATCACTATGGGAGTTTTTGATGGAGACAATCTTCTTGGCAACTTCCGTATCACTACAAAGATAAACAGAACATCAGATGAATTTGGTATCGTAATCAAGGATATTCTTCGTTCAAACGATTTGGACGCATCCAAGGTAAACGATGTTATCATCGCATCTGTAGTTCCAAATGTAATGCACTCTCTTACAAGTGCAATCATCAAGTATTTTGATATTCAGCCTATCATTGTAGAGGCTGGTATCAAGACAGGCATACGCATTGCTACAGAGAATCCAAAGCAGATTGGTGCAGACAGAATTGTTGATGCAGCAGGTGCTTACGAGCTCTACGGTGGACCAGTTCTTGTAATTGATTACGGCACAGCTACCACATACGATTTGGTGGATGGAAATGGAGCATTCGTTTCAGGTGTAACTGCACCTGGTATCCGCATCAGCGCAAAGGCTCTTTGGGAGGATGCGGCAAAGCTTCCTGAAATCGAAATCAAGAAGCCTGAAAAAATCCTCGCAAAGGAAACAATCTCATCTATGCAGGCGGGTCTTGTATATGGTCAGATTGGTCAGACAGAATACATCGTAAAACACATGATAGAAGAGAGTGGCTATGATAACGTCAAGGTTGTAGCAACAGGTGGACTTGGAAATCTTATTGCAAGCGAAACAAAGTGCATCGACATCTACAATCCAAATCTTACACTCTATGGAATGAAGTTTATTTATAACAAGCAAAAGAGATAATGATTAATAAATTAAAAATTGGAAATGTAACACTAGACAATAATTTAATTTTGGCACCAATGGCAGGCGTAACAGACCTGCCATTTCGTCTGTTATGCAAAGAGCAGGGAGCTGCGCTTTGTTGCATGGAAATGGTCAGCGCCAAGGGCATCTATTACAACAATAAAAATACAGAAAGCCTTCTTACTGTAGATGAAAGAGAGCGTCCTGTTAGCCTTCAGCTTTTTGGATCAGACCCAGAAATCATGGCAGCTATGGCGGCCAAAATCGAGCATCGTAATTTCGATATCCTTGATATCAATATGGGATGCCCGGTGCCAAAGGTAGTTAATAACGGCGACGGTTCTGCCCTCATGAAGAATCCTAAACTGGCGGGCGAAATCATCGAAAAGATGGTAAAGGCAATCGACAAGCCTGTTACTGTTAAGATTCGTAAGGGATTTGACGATGAACATATTAACGCTGTAGAGATGGCTCACATCGCACAGGAATCTGGTGCAGCTGCAGTTGCAGTCCACGGACGTACTCGTGAGCAATACTATTCTGGAAAAGCGGATTGGAGTATTATTGCTGACGTTAAAAATGCAGTATCAATTCCTGTAATTGGCAATGGCGATATTCTTGATGCAAAGGATGTAATCGCCATGAAGGAGCAGACAAACTGTGATGGCTTTATGATTGGTCGTGGAGCACAGGGCAATCCTTGGATATTCCATCAGATTCTCCATTACTTCGAAACAGGAGAGCTGATTGGCAAACCACCTATCGAGGAGATGATTGAAACCATGCTTCGTCATGCCAGACTTCAAATTGAGTTCAAGGGAGACTACCTTGGAATCAGAGAAATGCGAAAGCACGCAGCTTGGTACACCGCTGGATACAAGGGGGCAAGCAAGCTTAGAGGCATGATAAACGATGTAGAATCATACGAAGAATTAGAAGCTCTTTTCCACAACTTTTTGGCAAATTTTAAATAATTTATGAATTAATTTGGAATTCTTGACATCAATATGTGGGTGGCTTATAATTCACTAAGTTATTGAAGTTAGTAGGGTCTTGCTTAGCAAGGCTCTTTTGAAAATTATAGACCCTGGAGGAAATAATATGGAAGCAAAGAAGAATTTACTTACTGCTGAAGGACTTAGAATATTAGAGGATGAACTTGAGGATCTCAAGGTCAATAAACGTAAAGAAGTATCACAGAAGATTAAGGAAGCTCGTGAGCAGGGTGACCTTTCAGAGAACGCAGAATACGATGCAGCTAAGGATGAGCAGAGAGATATCGAAGCTCGTATCGAAGAAATCGAAAAGATTCTTAAAAACGCTGAGGTCGTTACAGAAGAACACGATACAAAGAACATTAACATTGGATGGACCGTTACACTTCTTGATGTAGAGTTCGACGAGGAAGTTGAGTACAAAATCGTAGGTTCTACAGAGGCAAACAGCCTTAAGGGCAAGATTTCTAACGAGTCTCCTGTAGGTAAGGCTATTCTTGGACACAAGAAGGGCGATACAGTTACAGTAGAGACAGAAGCTGGAGAATTCCAGTACAAGATTCTTGCTGCAAAGAAGAACAAGTAATATCGCACATTAAGGCGGCCTATTCAGGGCCGCTTTTTTTGTACCTATAAATAATCACACAATAAAAGGAGGAAAATATGCTAGCTAGACTTAAGAAAAAATACATCGGTGACAAGGCGTTTTACAGACGATATATTTTCCTGGCAACACCTATGATTATCCAGAATGCAATTACCAACTTCGTAAGTTTCTTGGATAATATCATGGTTGGACAATTGGGACAGGAAGCAATATCTGCTGTCGCAACAGTCAATCAGCTAAACTTTGTTTTTTCACTGGCAGTTTTTGGTGCAGCTTCCGCAGGAAGCATCTACGGAGCTCAGTACTTTGGTAAGGGCGACCACAAAGGTCATATGTACACCTTCCGATTCAAGCTCTACACCACATTGCTTGTAACTATACTAGGTATTTTGATGTTCAAGGTTTGGGGAAGCCAGCTTATTTCCCTTTTCCTTACAGAAAGCGAAGGTGCATCTCCAGAGCTTGCACTTTCACTTGGACTTAAATACTTGAGTATTATTTTAGTTGGATTGATTCCATTTGCTGTAAACCAGGCATACGCCACAAACATCAAAGAAACAGGCCAGACGGTAGTGCCTATGGTAGCAGGTATGGTGGCAGTTGCTACAAACGCTATTTTGGACTACTGCTTGATTTTCGGATTTGGACCATTCCCACAGCTTGGAGTTGAGGGTGCTGCTATTGCAACTGTTATCGCAAGATATATCGAAGCAGCCATCGTTATTATTTGGGCTCACACTCACGCAGACAAAAACAAATATCTTGCAGGAGCTTATCTTGGTTTTGGAATCCCAAGAAAGATTTTTAATCAGATTCTCATCAAAGGTGCGCCACTTATGCTCAACGAAGTACTTTGGGCAGCGGGCGTTAGCGCTGTAACACAGAGTTACTCAATCCGTGGAATGAACGTACTTACAGCACTCAGCATTTCAAATACAGTAGGAAACCTTTTCAATATTGTATTTATCCAGCTTGGCGCATGTATCAGTATTATTGTTGGACAGTACCTTGGAGCAGGAGAGCTTGAGGAAGCAAAGGATGCAGATAATAAGATGATTGCCTTCAGCGTATTCTGCTGTACAATCATGGCGGTTATCATGTTTGCATTTGGAGGATTGTTCCCTCACATTTACAATGTCACACCAGAAATCAGAGCACTTGCTACAAAATTCATTGCTGTAGCTGCTCTATGGATGCCATTCTGTTCATTTAGCCACTGCTCGTACTTTACACTTCGTTCAGGCGGCAAGACACTTGTAACTTTCCTTTTCGACTCAGTATTTACATGGGTTGTTATGGCTCCGCTTGCATTTGTATTGGCTCATTTTACTGGCCTTGGAATCGTTTCGGTGTACTTCTTTGTTCAGGGAACAGAAATCATCAAAAACATCATGGGATATTTCATGGTAAAGAGCGATGTATGGCTCCAGCAGATAGTATAGTTCCTTGACACAATTGAGGAAACTAGACTATAATCAAGTAGTTTGACAATAATTAAAATGTTTTTAAATAGATAAGGAGAAATTATGGCAGAGCAGGATATTAATCAGTTACTTCAGGTTCGCCGTGAAAAGCTTTCTGCACTTCAGGAAGCTGGCAAGGATCCATTCCAGATCACAAAATTCGATCAGACTCATCACAGCGATGAAGTTCGCGCTCTTTACGAGGAGCATGAGGCAAAGCTTTTAGCAGGTCGTCCAGCTGTTAACACAGATGGAATGGATGAGGAGGCTGCAAAGCAGGCCATTAATGATGATTACAACGAGCGCCGTGCAATCATGGATGCAGATCCAATCCACGTTAGCATTGCAGGTCGTATGATGTTCAAGCGTGTTATGGGTAAGGCAAGCTTCTGCAATATCCAGGACTTACAGAACAGCATTCAGGTTTATGTTGCTCGTGATGCAATCGGCGAAGATTCATATGCAGATTTCAAGAAGTCAGATATCGGTGATATCTATGGCGTAAAGGGATATGCATTCAGAACAAAGACAGGTGAGATTTCTATCCATGCTGAGGAGATGACACTTCTTTCAAAGTCACTCCAGATTCTTCCAGAGAAGTTCCACGGTCTTACAGATACAGACACACGTTACCGTCAGCGTTATGTTGACCTTATCATGAACAAGGATTCAAAGGATGTATTTATTAAGCGTTCACTTATGATGCGTGAAATCCGTAACTTCCTTGCAAATCGTGATTTCATGGAAGTTGAGACACCTATGCTTGTTGAAAACGCAGGTGGTGCAGCAGCTCGTCCATTCTTCACACACTACAATGCACTTGGCGAGGAGCGTAAGCTTCGTATCTCTCTTGAGCTTTACCTTAAGAGACTTATCGTTGGTGGTCTTGAGCGTGTATTCGAGATTGGTCGTGTATTTAGAAACGAGGGTGTTGATGCTCGTCACAACCCAGAGTTCACTCTTATGGAGCTTTACCAGGCATACACAGATTATGAAGGTATGATGGAGCTCACCGAGAGCATGTTCAGATATCTTGCTGAAAAGGTTGTTGGTTCTACAAAGATTTCTTACAACGGAGTAGAAATCGACCTTGGCAAGCCATTCGAAAGACTTACAATGACAGATGCTGTTAAGAAGTACGCAGGCATCGATTTTGATACAGTTGCAGACGATGAGGCTGCAAAGGCACTTGCTCGTGAGAAGGGCATCGAGTTTGAGGACCGTCACAAGAAGGGCGATATCCTTAACCTCTTCTTCGAGGAGTTCTGCGAGGAGAATCTTATCCAGCCTACATTTATTATGGATCACCCAATCGAGATTTCTCCACTTACAAAGAAGAAGCCATCTGACCCTACAAAGGTTGAGCGTTTCGAGCTCTTCATCAACGGATGGGAGATGTGTAACGCATACTCAGAGCTTAACGATCCAATCGATCAGCGTGAGCGTTTCGCAGCTCAGGATGCAAATGCAGAAGCTGGTGATGATGAAGCTGAGCACACAGATGAGGACTTCCTCAACGCACTTGAAATTGGTATGCCACCTACAGGCGGTATTGGATACGGTCTCGACAGACTTTGCATGCTTCTTACAGATAGCGCTGCAATCCGTGACGTATTATTATTCCCAACAATGAAGTCACTTAACCCTGCAAAGCCACAGGCAGCAGGTGCTGATAATGGATTCTTTGCTCCAAATTCTAGCATCGATTTCTCTAATGTTAAGATCGAGCCACTTTTTGAGGAGCAGGTTGATTTTGACACATTCTCAAAGAGTGATTTCAGAGCTGTAAAGGTAAAGGCTTGCCAGGCAGTACCTAAGTCAAAGAAGCTTCTTCAGTTCACACTTGATGATGGTACAGGTACAGACCGTACAATCCTTTCAGGAATTCATGCATTCTATGAGCCAGAGGAGCTTGTTGGAAAGACACTTGTAGCTATTACAAACCTTCCACCAAGACCAATGATGGGTATCAAATCATGCGGTATGCTTCTTTCAGCTGTTAACAACCTTAAGGACAGCGAGGATGAGGAACTTCACCTTCTCATGATTGACAACCACATCCCAGCTGGTGCTAAGTTATACTAAAATAAATTTTCAAAACCTTCTTGGATAGAAATATCCAGGGAGGTTTTTTTGTTGCATGAAATTTTAGTGTTTAAAGTTCTAAAGTTTAAAGTGCTAATGCATTGTATTTTCTGTGTTTATGAGCCCTAAAAACATTGAGAATCATGGTATAATCGAGGACGCTGCGTGTATAAGAAAATTAAATAAAGAATATATTTTATAAAGGAAGTAGTAATGAAAGAAGAAAAGAAATTAGGGCTCATGGCCCTCATACTGATGATCTTTACATCAGTATACGGATTCAACAATATCCCACGTTCATATTACTTGATGGGATATGCAGCAATTCCTTGGTTTGTAATTGCTGGTATTTTATTCTTTATACCATTTGCATTTATGGTAGCAGAGTTTGGTTCTGCATTTAAGGATGAGACAGGTGGTATGTATTCTTGGATGTGCAAGTCAGTAGGTCCTAAGTATGCATTCATCGGAACATTCATGTGGTACACATCATATGTACTTTGGATGGTAAATGTTTCATCAGGTATCTGGGTACCTGTATCAAACCTTATTTTTGGTGAGGATTGTACATCAAGCTGGTCATTCTTTGGTTCAGAAATCCTTTCTGGCTCAAGACTTCTTGGTATCATGGCAATCATCTTCTTTATCTTTATCACATACTTTGATTCAAAGGGTATTGATAAGATTAGCAAGGTAACATCAATCGGTGGTACAGCAGTTCTTGTAATCAACATCATGGTAGTAGTTGGTTCAATCGTTATGATTATCGCTCGTCATGGTCAGCTTGAGCAGCCATTCCTTGGCACAGAGTCATTGATGGTTCCTCTTAATGCAGCATACCAGGGCAGCCCAATCATGATTTTATCATTTATTGTATATGCACTTTTCGCTTACGGCGGAATCGAAGCAGTTGGTGGTCTTGTTGACAAGACAGAGAACCCAAAGAAGAACTTCCCTAAGGGAATCGTTACAGCAGCTATGGTAATCGTAGTTGGTTATGCTCTTCTTATCATGCTTGTAGGTTCATTTACAAACTACAGCGAGATCCTTGGCTCAGACAACATTACACTTGGAAATGTTTCATATGTAATCATGTCAAACTTTGCAGCAGCATTTGGTAAGGCATTTGGTGCTTCAGCTGCTACACAGGTTGCGCTTGCTCATGGATTCGCTAGAGTATATGCACTTATTATGCTTCTTGCACTTATGGGTGCTATGTTTACACTTGTTTATTCACCACTTAAGCAGATTATCGACGGAACTCCAAAGGAGCTTTGGCCAGGTAAGATGGGTGAAATCGCAGAGGATGGTATGCCAAAGAACGCTATGTGGATCCAGTGTGCAATCGTTTGCATCATGGTTCTTTTAGTTTCATTTGGTGGAGATACAATGCAGCAGTTCTTCGTTATCCTTACAGCAATGGTAAATGTTGGTATGACAGTACCATACATGTTTATTTCATTTGCATTCCCTAAGTTTAAGAAGATGAAGAACATCGACAGAAGCTTCGAAGTATTCAAGACACAGAAGTCTGCAAATATCTGGGGCTATGTTGTAACACTAACATTGTTCTTTGCAAACGCATTTGCTATTATTCAGCCAGCTCTTGATGGCGATTGGAAGACAACATTCTGGTCATTAAGTGGTCCAGTAATCTTCGGATTAGCTGCATGGATTATTTACACACGTTACGAGAAGAGATTAGCAGCAGGTGAATTCAATAAAGAAAATACATCTGATGTTGATGAAAACGTTGTAACAGAATAATAAATTTGAGCTATAATACCTTCTTGGAAGATTCTTTCAAGAAGGTATTTTTTGTTATGAAAAGATATTAATGAACATTTATATGAAAAAAGCGTAACAATCTGTGAACCTTGTTGAAAATAAATAAAAATCAATATATTCTCTTAGTTATAAGGGATAGGAGGACTTTTTATGGATATAAAAGAAAGACATATATACGAAAGTAATAAGCTAGGATTCAAGTTGGCATGTATTATCCAGGTATTCGAATTAGCAGCTACAATCCTATATAGCGACCAGCGAGTAGGATTTTCATTTGTAAATACAACGACTATGTCTATATTGCAGATAATTGTGTTCATATTCTCAATTTATGCATACCTCCGATACAGCCATAGAACAAGAGGCAGATATTTGATGATAGGCTCAATGCTCATAGGATACGCTGTATTGATGGCAGGATGTGTTCATGTCACATACATGTGGGCATTTGGACCAGCATTTATTATTCTTTCCCTTTTGTTCAACGATGTAAAACTGACTATAGCTACATCCATAATTACAGCAGTAATTAATCTTTTATATATCCCTTTGTTTTACATGTTCTCAGTTGAGGTAGCAGACAGACATTTTGCGGTAATGACAGATACCATATTTATGGTTTTACTTTCTCTTATGGGCATCTTCTATGTGCGCCTTAATTCACTTCAGAACAAAGAAACAATGGATGAAATCGAAGAGAATGTAAGGCTTCAAGAAGAAAGTTCTGAGGTTATTAAAAATACAGGTATTACTATTGCTAAGAAGCTTGAGGATGCAAACGATGCAATGGAGGCATTGGCGTCAAAGGTTAGCTCCAGCGCAGAGGCTGCGCAGCAGATTAGTGAGTCTGTAAACCTTACAGCAGAGGCAATCCAGACTCAAACTGAAATGAATTCAAACATTACAGATTCCCTTGAAGAGATTGCTCATCAGGCTAGAGCGATGAGAAAGAACTCAGATGAAGTATCAGAGAATATTAGCGATGGTAATGCCCTCATTGAAGAGCTTCGAGCTAAATCAGACGAGGCATCTGCAATTAACGCTGAGACTGCAACAATGACAAGCGAGCTTCAGGAATCAGCCGTAACTGTAAAAGATATTGTTGGTACAATTCTTGATATATCAGGCCAGACAAACCTTTTGGCTCTCAACGCTTCTATTGAGGCTGCTAGAGCAGGTGAAGCTGGCAAGGGCTTTGCAGTAGTAGCAGACGAAATCCGTGCCCTTTCAGAGCATACAAAAGAATCTGCAGAGCAGATTTCATCAACAATAGATGAATTAATCCAGCGTGTAAATACAGCATCTACAAACATGCAAAAGAGCGTGGACTCAGCAAATCAGCAGGGCGAAATGATTGCAGAAACTGGAGAGAAATTTGAAATTATTCTGGAGAAGATTACAGACCTTGCTCGCCGCGTAGCGATGATTTCCGACAACGTAGATGGCTGCGTAGATGCCAACAGTAAAGTAATGGATGCTATCAGCAACCTATCTGCAACATCACAGGAAGTTGCTGCATCTTCAGAATCTAGCATCACTCTTAATCAAGACTGTGAAGCTGACATGGAAAGCACCAAAGAAATCCTCCATGACATTCTTACAATCTCTCGTGGTAGTATGAATTAAAGGAATGAATGAGTATAGATAAAAATGAGAGACTAACATTTGTTTAGTCTCTTATTTTTTTGCATGGACATTAAGGAAAAAGAGGCATATAATACAAAGTAATTTAACGATTTAAAGTGACAGAGAGGGTGAGAAGAATGGTTATTTCGAAGAACATGGAAGCACTTGTAGCGGGAAGTTCCACAATCAGAAAATTATTTGAGGAGGGCTTGCAGCTTGCGGCTGAAGTTGGTGCAGAGAATGTGTACGATTTCAGCTTGGGAAATCCAGCTGCACCTGTGCCTGAGAAGGTTACTCAGTCTATTAAGGATATATTAGCTGAGAATCCTGATTCATATGTTCATGGATATATGAAGAATGCAGGATTTGATGAGGTTAGATCAAACGTTGCAAACAGCTTAAATAAAAAGTTTGATATGGGATATGGACCAGAGGATGTTGTTATGACTGTGGGTGCTGCTGGAGCCATGAATTGCGTGTTTAGAGCCCTTTTAGGATATGAGGATGAAGTAATTGCATTCGCTCCTTATTTTGGTGAATATAGAAGCTATGTGGCAAATTACGGTGGTATCTTGAAGGTTGTACCAGCAAAGCTTGACGATTTCGATTTGAATTTGGATGAGCTTGATGCACTTATCAACGAGAAAACAAAGTGTGTCATTGTAAACAATCCAAACAATCCATCAGGAAAGGTTTATCCTGCAGCTACACTTCAGAAGCTAGCAGATATTTTGGAGAAGGCTGAAAAGAGAGTGGGTCATCCTATTTATGTAATCGCAGACGAGCCTTACAGAGAGCTTGTATACGATAGAGATGAAGTGCCTTACATTCCTTCTATTATCAAGAACAGCATTTACATGTATTCATTCAGCAAGACTCTTTCACTTCCAGGAGAGCGTATTGGCTACATGGCGCTTTCTAAGAGAATGGATTACTACGAGGAAATGATTGGTGCCATGGTTGTAGCCAATAGATGCTTGGGATATATTAACGCCCCATCTCTGTTCCAGCTTGTAGTATCAAGATGCCTTGATGTGGATGTAGATTTGGAATTCTACGATAAGAATAGAAAGCTTTTATATAGCAAGCTTACAGATCTTGGCTTTGAAGTTGTTAAGCCTCAGGGAGCATTTTATTTACTTGTAAAATCTCCATATGAAAACGAGGAAGAGTTTGTAAAGGCAGCAAAGAAAAACCACATTATCCTGGTTTCTACTAAGACATTTGGTTGTCCTGGATATGTACGTATTGCATATTGTGTGGATTACAAAATGATAGAACGCTCTTTGCCAGCCTTTGAACAACTGGCAAAGGATTGCGGTCTTTAATCGTTAGATTTGAAATGCTCGTTTATCTTTTTATAGAGCATATCAATTGAAGACGAAATAGTGTTACGCTTCCAAGCGATAGAGATTGGAAGATAATCATTGAGATTGAAATAATGGATTCCTGGGTGGTGGATTCCCTGGTACCAACCATCCAGGACCGCTACTCCAAGTCCATTTTCTACAGAGGCAAACACAGTATTGATGTTTGGAACTGCAGTAAATCTTGGGACAAAACCATAAGGTCTAAATAATAATTCAATGTCCTGACACAGCTCGCCAACACGTGGGTCGTCAATCATATAGAAAGTATATGAGGCGAAATCGGCAGCTGTTTTTATTTTGTCAAAATCTGGTAAAAGTTCAGAGTATACCACGATACGAGGTATGCTTGTAAACTTGTATCTAACTAAATCAGCTCTTCCCTCAACATAATCAGACGAAGTAATAATAGCATCTAAATGCTTGTCCTCAAGGGCCTGAAGAAGGTCTCTAAAGCCAAGACATTCAAATGAAATCATAAAGTCTGGATCCTCATTACGGCATTCGTTAACAACCTTTGGAAGAAAGCTTGAAACATTCCAACCGATGTTGTATCCCAGGCGGATATGGTTGGTGGTGTTGGCAAGCATCTTGCGGATGTTGTGTAGCTCAGCAAAATAGCGCTGGAAGAAATTGAAATAAAGAGTTCCTTCATCAGAAAGAGAGATGTGTCTGCTGTTTTCTCTGATGAAAAGATCTACTCCAAGTTCTTCTTCCAAGGCAGAAATATATCTGCTGACAGCTGGCTGAGGAAGATATAAATTTTGGGCAGCTTTTGTAAAGCTTAAATGTTTTGCTGTTTGTAAAAAACATTCTATCTGTTTATCATTCATGCCACCTATTATAGCAAAAAAATAACAGCTGTCACGTGGGCAACTGTTATTTATATATGGAGAATTTAAAATTAGTAGAAATAACCTATACTAAACACTTAAGGATATAGACGCCATCATGCATTGCGTTCATGTAGATGTATCCTCTGTCATCAACAACCAAATCCTCAGCTGTGCCAAGAGGCTTGTTAGGCATCTTTACATCGAAGCAAAGCTTCTCTGGGTTTGGTGGGATGAAGTAAGCGATTTCCTTTGGTACGTATGGATCAGAGATATCGTATACACGAAGTCCTGCATGGAAGTAGCAGTCATAAGCTCTGTCACTTCTGTCCTCAAGCCAAGGCTTACCTGTCATTGGCTCATGAAGGTTGTGTGGACCAAAGGAAGTAGGATAACCATATCCTAAATCATTAAAGTTTTTATATGGGAAGTCCTCTGGCACCTCAGGATAAGGAAGTACTGAAATAAGTACTGGATCCTCAGGATTAGAGATATCAAACATCTCAATACCGCACATAGCCTGTACGCCGAACTTATCAAAATCATTTTTGTTATAAGTCCACTGACGCTCGCCTTCCTGCATACCGATAGCATACTTTGTGCCGTGGATAGGCATGAATGTATGGCAAAGTGCGCCTCCAAACTTTGTA
Source organism: Pseudobutyrivibrio ruminis DSM 9787 (assembly GCF_900218035.1). Taxonomy (GTDB): domain Bacteria; phylum Bacillota; class Clostridia; order Lachnospirales; family Lachnospiraceae; genus Pseudobutyrivibrio; species Pseudobutyrivibrio ruminis. Next base: position 191,171 of record NZ_OBMR01000004.1, on the reverse strand, counting down.
GCGAAAGGTGGAGTCATTTTAGCTTCACCGATTACCTGTGGCCACTCTGGATTTGAAACATCAAGAATCTTGAATCCGGCACCAGCGCAACTAAGGTAAGCTGTATCGCCATCAACATATGGGAAATGTACGAAACCAGGGTAAGTGTTGTAGCCCTGCCATCCATTCCATTCTTTTTCTCTAGTCTTCTTGGTCTGATTTCCATAGAACTGACCAGGATTCCACCAACGTCCAACCTCATGTGGATTTGTTGGGTCTGAAATATCTACGATTCTGTAGATGAAATCCTTAAATCCAACTGCAGTAGCAGAAAGATGTAAATATTTGCCACCGTTATATGTGAAACGATGAACACCGGCACCTGGGTTGCCTTCATCACCTGTCGACCAGAATGAAAGCTTCTTTGGATGCTCTGGGTCTTCCTTAAGAGAGAAGATATGTACTCCGCCTGGAGCTGGAGTGTACTTCTCAGGAGCGGGTCCATGAAGGAACTCAAGACAGTTACCATTTGAAACAATCATGAGATCATCTGCAATCTGAACCTTAGGTGTAGACATGTAAGGATAAACCTCTGGATCCATAACAGGCATGTACTGTACATGACGTGGATTTGCAGGATCTGTTACATCGATAATTTCAACACCATATCCATAGAAGCAGCCGCCGTAAAGATAATACTTGCCGTCAGCTGTTTTATATAACTGTGACTGGAATAAGTAATGATTGTCAGCATCGTGATATGCGACAACTTCCATATTCTTTATATAGCCTTCGTTTCCTGGGCTTTTAGCATAAAACTTTTCGCTCATAAAAACCTCCTTATAAGTGATTGCCTTAATTATAGGTCTGGTTTTTTGAACAAGTCCAATATTAAAAAGTGGTCATCAATAATATCAATTTTGTTATTGAAAAAAATTTCTCACTTAGATCCAAATCTGGATAAAAATTTTCTTTCATTATATAGGTTAAAAATTTAACAGACTTATATCAATTTTGTTATCAATATCCAACAATATTGATATTTTTTATCAAGAATCTGCGGTGTTATTATCACAAATAGTTAAATATGCACAATAAATGTGCCTAAAAGAGAAGTCCAGTTGGTTAGTTTTATCTAACCGATGTAGAAGGAGGATTGTTATGGCTTACGAGTTTAACTTAATGAGAAGCTTAATCTATGTGGGGTTAGCAAAGGAAGAATATAGACCTAAACTTGAGCACTGGCTCTACTATCATCATGTGCCAGAAAGCATCAGCAAGTTTTCCCCATATGTAACAAAGTATGCGTTCTACCAGGCATACCCAACACCACCAGAAGGAAAAAGATTTGGTGCAAGAGAGATGCAGCTTACAGAACATTACTGGTTAGTAAATGAGCATCTTCCAGAGATGGCAAACAACATCTTCTGTGAATATATGCCAATGGATGTACTTCGCTGGCAGGGATGTATTCCTGATGTAGAAAGTGCAACAGTACACGATAATTCAGAGTCTGGCGACGCAGGTCGTGCAGCAGGTGGCGGAGATTTCCCACCATTTATTTTCTCATTCGTCCCAATCAACTGGGAGGAAGATTTCAAGGGAAAAGACAGAACAATGGAAGATGGACCAAACTTCCGTTGGCAGTTCCTTATCAAGTATCCAGAGGAGTGCGGTAAGGAAGAAGGAGAAAGATGGTTCCATGAAGAGGTGGTTCCATTCCTTACAGGATCTGTTCGAGTAAACAGAGTTGTAAGTAGCAAGGTAATCGTTAACTACGGTGCTCCAGAAGCACAGTTCGATAGAGTTGTTGAGGTTTGGTTTGAAGGACCAGAAGAATGGTATGAGCTTTGTGTAAACCTTTCAAAGACACATCTTACAAAGCCAGCTTGGGCACAGCAGGATGAGTTTCCATTCTTAAAGCCACAGCACAATATAGCTTCAGTATTCCTTGGTGACAGATGTACATCTGACAACTTAAGACAGTACAAGGGCTATATCACACTTAGATAAATTCACTTATAGGTTTTAGCGAGGTAGAAAAATGCAACTTATCAAAAATGCATTGGCAATGAACAAAACAAATTTCATTCTCATTGGAGAGGCGGGATGCGGAAAGAGCGAGATAGCTCTCAATCTTGCTGAATACCTTGCTAAAAATACTGATAAGCATGTCCATCTGATTGATATGGACATGACAAAACCTCTATTTAGATCCAGGGATTTGCTAAACAGCGGGAAGCTCTCTGAAGTAAATATCCACTATGAAGAACAATTCTTTGATGCTCCAACAGTAGTAGGAGGAGTCAGAGAGCTTTTAGCAGATCCGGAAAGCATTGTTGTTATGGATGTAGGCGGTGATGACATCGGCGCCAGATCCATAGGAGGATTCATGCTTGGTGTGGACAAAAAATCCCTATGTATCATGTATGTACTAAATTACTACAGACCATTCTGCCAGGACATTGATCACATTGATCGATTCCTTTCGGAAATTCTCGCAGTTTCCCATTTAACACTTGAGGATATTCACTTTGTGGATAATCCAAATGCAGGCCTGACAACAACTATTGATGAGGTTGTTGATGGCGCAAACAAAATGAATGAAATCATTTCTGAATACAGAGAAATAGAGATGAATGTAATTCACGAAGGATTCTATGAATCTGTTAAAAACAAGCTCCAAAAAGAAAAGATTATGCCTATACACTTGTTCCTAACCTATGAATGGTTAAGAGACTAAGTTTATGGATATAGATATTAGATAAAGGAGGTCTAATAATGGCAAAGTTTAAAGTTAATGTAGTTGCCGAACGTTGCAAAAGCTGTGGTTATTGCATGAAATTCTGTCCAAAGAATGTTCTAGAAGTTGGAACAGAAGTAAATGCAAAAGGCTATGAATATGTAGTGGCTGCAAGACAAGATGACTGTATAGGTTGTCTCACATGCGGTCGCATTTGTCCTGATGGGGCAATTGAGATTTATAAGGAGGATTAAAAAATGGCTAGAACATTTATGAAGGGCAGCGAGGCTGTAGCTGAAGCAGCAGTACGTGCCGGTTGCCGTTTTTTCGCAGGTTATCCTATCACACCTCAGAACGAAGTCCCAGAGTATTTCTCAAGAAGACTTCCAGAAGTTGGTGGAACATTTATACAGGGTGAGTCTGAGGTTGCATCAATCAACATGGTTTATGGTGCAGCATCAGCAGGTGTCAGAGCAATGACATCATCTTCTTCACCAGGAATCGCACTTAAGAGTGAGGGTATCTCATATTGTGCATCAGCTCGTATTCCAATTGTGTATACAAACTTCGCAAGAGGGGGCCCTGGAGTAGGTTCAATCCAGCCAGCACAGATGGATTACTTTGAGGCTACAAAGGCAGCTGGTAACGGTGGTTTCCAGATGATGGTACTTGCTCCTTCAACAGTACAGGAAGCTGTAGATCTTACAGTTAAGGCTTTCGAGCTTGCTGATAGAGATAGAAACCCAGTTCACATCCTTGCAGATGGTGTTATCGCAACAATGATGGAGCCAGTTGAGCTTCCAGAGATGATGTCTGAGGAAAAGGTTGCTGAAATCAGAGAGTCAAAGAAGAAGTGGGCTTGCGTAGGACATGAGCTTGATTATGCAAATCGTGCTTGGATCCAGCCAGGTCAGTGGCAGACAACTGTTATGCAGAAATGTAACGAAGAAGCTGCAGCACTTTATGAGTCATGGAAGAAGAATGACGTAATGGTTGAGGAATACATGGTTGAGGATGCTGAAATCATCCTTACAGCTTATGGTATTTCAGGACGTATTGCTAAGTCTTCTGTAGACATTCTCAGAAAGCAGGGAATCAAGGTTGGACTTATTCGTCCTATCACACTTAACCCATTCCCAACAGAAGCATTTGAGAAGTTAGATTACTCAAAGGTAAAGGCAATTCTTGATGTTGAGATGTCAATCCCAGCTCAGTATGCAACAGATGTTGAAGCAGTTGTTAGACGTCGTTGCCCAGTTGAGAAGTGCTTATGCTCTGGTGGTAACGTAATGTCAAGAGAGGCCGTGCTTGAGGCTGTAATGAAAATAGCAGGACAGGAGGCTTAACATGGCAGAATTATTATATAGCAGAACAAAAACAATTCAGGAGGACAAGGTTTCAGGATTTTGTCCAGGATGTATGCATTCTTCAGTTATGAAGTTAATCGGAGAAGTTATCGATGAGCTCGGTATCGTTGATAAGACAGCAGCTGTTCTTGGTATTGGTTGCTGTGGTCTTCAGATGGACTACATGGCATACGATAACATCACAGCTCCACATGGTAGAGCATGTGCTGTTGCAACAGGTATGAAGAGAGCAAATCCAGATACTATTTACTATACATATCAGGGTGATGGTGACCTTGCATCAATCGGTCTTGCAGAGACAATGTCTGCAGCAAACCGTGGCGAGAACTTCACAGTTATCTTCGTTAACAACGGAATTTATGGTATGACAGGTGGTCAGCTTGCTCCTACTACACTTTTCGGAATGAAGGCATCAACTGCTCCTAAGGGACGTATTGCTGAAGAGCATGGTTATCCAATGCACGTTTGTGAGACTCTCAACCAGCTTACAGCTCCTTACTATCTTGAGAGAACAAGCTGCAACACACCAGCAAATGTATTGAAGACAAAGAAGGCCATTAAGAAGGCATTCCAGTACCAGATGGAAGGCAAGGGCTTCTCACTTGTTGAAATCGTTACAAGCTGCCCAACAAACTGGGGACTTGATTCACTTAAGGCACTTGATTTCCTTGAGGAGAACATGCTTAAGGAATACCCACTTGGTGTCATCAGAGATAAAGGAATGGAGGAGAAATAATGGAAACAAATTTATGTGTAGCCGGATTCGGCGGACAGGGCGTTATGACCCTCGGAAAATTCCTTGCTTCTGCAACTTGTGATTCTACAGATAAGAATGTAACATTCTTCCCTTCATACGGCGCAGAGCAGCGTGGTGGTACAGCTAACTGCTACGTAGTTATTTCAGATGAAATGATTGGTGCACCACTTGGTGACACAATGGACGACCTTATCGTTATGAATGGTCCTTCATTAAACAAGTTCATCGGAACACTTAAGCCAGGCGGACGCCTTTTCATCAACAGCTCAATCGTAAAGGACAAGATTGAAAGAACAGATGTTGAAATCGTAGAAGCACCTGTAACAGAGCTTGCTCTTGAGATGGGTAATGCAAAGGTTCTTAACGTAATCATGCTTGGTGTTTACGTAGGTTATACAGAGGTTATCGCTCCAGAAATCGTATGGGGCACAGTAGAGCACAAGCTTTCTAGCAAGCCAAAGCTTTTACCTCTCAACAAGGCAGCATTTGATAAGGGTCTTGAAATTGGACGCGAGTTCAAGGTTAAGAACGGCAAAAACTAATTTGATTTGAAAGGTAAAGCATATGGTATTTCATAATTTTGATGAGCTTATCGCAAAGGTAAAGGGTAACCCTTCAAGAAAGATTATGGCAGTTGCATGTGCAAACGATGATCACACACTTGAGGCTGTTGTTCACGCTCGACGCGAAGGAATTGTTGAGCCAATTCTTGTTGGTGAGAAGAAGATTATCACAGAAATCTTATCAGAGCTTAAGGAAGAAATTCCTGAGGAAAACATCATCGATGTTCCTGCTGATGATTTACAGAAGGCCTGCGAAACAGCGGTAAAGCTTGTTAGCTCAGGCAAGGCGGATTTCCTTATGAAGGGTAAGGTTGATACAAAGATTATCCTTAAGGAAGTTGTTAATAAGGAATACGGACTTGGACAGGGAAGACTTATGTCTCACTTCACAATGTTTGAAGTTCCTACATATCACAAGGTAATTCTTCCAGTTGATGGCGGTATGGTTACATATCCTGACCTTCAGCAGAAGAAGGAGATTATCCAAAACACAGTAGACACACTTGTAGCTATGGGATATGACTGCCCAAAGGTTGGTGTGCTTGCATGTGTTGAGAAGGTTAATCCAAAGATGCCAGAGTCTGTTGATGCAGCAGAGCTCCAGGCAATGAATGAAAGAGGCGAGATTACAAATTGTATCGTAGAAGGACCTATCCAGTACGACTGCGTTATGAGAAAAGACCTTGCTGATTTCAAGGGACTTGAGTCTAGAATTGCTGGCGACCCAGATGTACTTGTTGCCCCAAACATCCATGCTGGAAACATCATGGGAAAGATGTACGCAATAAGCTGCGGTGCAAAGATGGCCGGATTTATCGTAGGTGCAAAGTGCCCAATCGTTATGGTTTCAAGAGGTTCATCGGCTGAGGAGAAATATCTTTCAATAGTTGTTTCTGCAGCAGCTGTTAAATAAGGAGAAAAACATGGCAAATGAAAAAATTCTTGTCATCAATCCAGGTTCTACTTCAACAAAAATTGCTGTTTATCAGGCTGATGAACAGCAGTGGGTTGAAAGTATTGCTCACTCGATGGATGACTTAAAGAACTACCCAACAATCTATAATCAGCTTGATATGAGAAAAGAACTAATCATGGCATGCCTTACAAAGCATGGCGACAAGCTTGATTCTCTTGGAGCAATCGTAGGTCGTGGTGGAGCACTTCCTCCAGTAAAGACTGGCGCTTATGAAGTAAATGAGAAGATGGTTGATACATTAAGATATCATCCAGTTGATCAGCATGCTTCAAATCTTGGTGCTGGTATTGCATACAGCCTTGCCCAGGAAATCGGCGTAAAAGCCTACATCTACGATGCTATCACAGTTGACGAGATGACTGAGGTAAACAAAATCACAGGACTTAAGGGCGTTAGAGTTCCAGCCAAGGGACACAACTTAAATACAAGAGCAGCAGCCCTCAAGCTTTGTGCAGATAAGGGGATTGATTATAACAAGGTAAACATCATCGTAGCTCACCTTGGTGGAGGTATCACAGTAAACCTTCATTCTAATGGACAGATTGTTGATTTCTTCAATGATGAAATCGGAACATTTGCACCAGAGCGTGCCGGCGGACTTCCTACATACGCACTTGTAGATTTGTGCTACAGCGGTGAGTACACAAAGGAAGAGATGATGAAGAAACTCCAGCGTAAGGGTGGAATAGCTTCTTACCTTGGAACAGCAGACATGCGTGAAGTAGAGCAGATGGTTGTTGATGGAAACGAAGAGGCATCTCTTCTTTTCGAAGCAATGGCTCTCAATACAGCAAAGACAATTGCACGTATCGCTCCATCAGTTGATGGAAAGGTTGATTACATTGTTCTTACAGGCGGTCTCGCTTATTCAGATATGTTTGTAGATTCAATCAAAAAGCACGTTGGTTTCGTTGGACCTATCGAAGTAATTCCAGGTGAAAACGAAATGAAGGCTCTTGCTGAAGGAACTCTTCGTGTTATGAGAGGCCAGGAAAAGGCAAGAATCTACGAATAATCTTATTGGAAATTTGGAGTTTATAAATGAATAAAACAAATAGATGGATTTATGCAATCGCAGGAGTGATTGTGCTTCTGTTTGCAGGACTAATCTACGCATGGAGTGTACTTTCAAGTCCTATCGCTGCAGAGTTTACATCTTGGAGTAAGGGGGCACTTTCTCTCACATTCACTCTTGCAATGAGCTTCTTTTGTATAGGAGGTCTTGTTGCAGGACTTGTAGCGGACAAGGTTAGGGAAAGATACATCTTCATTGTATCTGCAGTGCTTTTCTTGATTGGCTTTGAGTTAGTCAGCATGATTTCTTCTATTGGAATGCTTTATTTAGGTTTTGGAGTGTTGGCTGGCCTTGGTGCTGGCTGCTCCTACAACGCGGTGATGGGAAGCGTTACAAAATGGTTCCCAGATAAGAAAGGACTTATTTCAGGAATCCTATTAATGGGATTTGGAATTGGTGCTTTCATCATCGGAAAGGTATATGCAGGACTCTTAGGTTCATTTGGATGGAGAGAAGAGTTCAAGGCTCTTGGAATTATCGTATTTGCGGTAATTTTCATAGGCGCATTTATTGTTAGAAAACCTACTGCTGAAGAGCAGAAAGCATATGCAGTAGAAGACAAAAAATCTGAGAAGAGTACTTCAGAGGATTTCACCACAATAGAGATGGTGTCGAAGGTAAGCTTCTGGCTTTACTTCGTATATGCGATATTGCTTAGTGCAGCAGCATTAGCTTTAATCGCGCAGGCAAGTGGAATTGTTACAGAGACAGCCCCTGCACTTGCAGCAGGCTCTATCGCAACAATCGTAGGACTTATTTCCATATTCAACGGAATAGGACGAGTTATCTTTGGTGGTTTGTATGACAAGCTGGGACAGAAGAAAACAATGCTTTTAAACTGCGGACTTTTCTTGGTTTCAGTTCTTATCAACATCGTAGCAATCAACTCAGTTAGTTTGCCACTTGTTGTAATTGGATTTATATTCTTCGGTCTTTCATACGGAGGTGTAACACCTACAAACTCTGCATACATAATGGATTTTTACGGTGTTAAGAATTATCCAGTTAACTTTTCGATTATCAATTTGAATCTGCTATTGGCATCATTCGGAGGGACTCTTGCAGGTATGATATACGACATGCAAGGCACATATCTTAGCATTTTCATGATTATGATTGGGGCAATAGTTCTTGCAACAATCTGTACTTTATTAATTAAAAGACCTGCGAAAGGAAAATAAAAATGGATGATAAAATTCGCTTTTTCAGATGGAATGTAATCATCAATGTATGTATGGCGCTTTCTATCAACACTACAGCAACCATACTAGCAGGCGGAGATTCTTTGGCCGGATGGGTAAGAGGATGCTGCTGTGCTTTTACAATCAACACAGTTGCAGCAGTTATTCTTCCAATGGGGATGATTGGAAGTTGGTTTGCAGAAGAAGTTTGCAACCAGAAACCTGGTACCTTCCTTGAAATGTTGGCAAGGAATTTCATCGTAAATGCAATATACGTGACCATAGTAAGCTTCTGTATGGCCATTATTAATGTTGGAGTTGGGGATTCGCTTATAGCAGTTTGGTTTTCAACCTATCCTATTCTTCATATTGTAGGCCTTATTACAAGTCTTGTTATAGAGAAGCCAGTAACTAAACTAGCGTATGGCAAATAACTAGATAAAAATGTTCAGCGGAACAATTTTATAAAAGGAACTAATAACTATTTAGGAGGTTTATGGTATGAAAATTTTAGGACTTTCATGCGGAACAAGAAACGGCAACAATGATACAATGTGCCGTGTTGCTCTTGAAGCAGCAAAAGAAATGGGGGCAGAAATCGAGTTTATCCACGTATTTGATTGGGACATCAAGTACTGTACAGGCTGTGTTGCTTGCTCTAGAAGTTTAGTAATGGGTAAGGGCATGGTTTGCTCTCAGAAGGACGATTTTGCAAAGCTTTTCGATAAGATGGCTGAGGCAGATGGCGTTCTCGTAGTTGACCCTATTTATGAGTCAGGTGGATCTGGATTATTCCACGTATTATGTGACCGTATGGGCCCTGGACATGACATCGGAATGATGTACATGCTTGATGGAAAGCTCAAGGAGCAGGGTAAGGAAGGTCTTGATCCTAAGTACTTAAAGAAGAAGGCAATTTCTTTCGTAGGTATCGGTGGATCTGACTGGGCATGCCGTGTTGAGACAGATCACGCTATGCTTGCAATGAGCCCAGCTTGGACTGTAGTAAATAATGAGTTCTTCTCATGGTCAAAGGATGTAATCATGCAGGATGAGAAGGTTGAGCGTATGAGACAGATCGGACGCAATCTTGTTGAAGCTGCAAAGGATGTTGACAATGCTAAGTGGATGGGCGAGCCAGGTGCATGCCCTCACTGCAATGGTAACAACTTCTACATCTTCCCAGGCACAACTCACTGTGTATGCGAGCTTTGCGGTCTTGAGGGAACACTTGAGGTTGTAGACGGTGCATTCAAGTTCAAGTTTGCTCCAGAAGATGAGCACAAGGCTCATGACACAATCTCAGGAAAGAAGCTTCACGGCGATGATATCTTTGAGAACGAGGGACGTCTTATGAACCTCTTCAAGGATCCTGAGTTTAAGGCTCGTAAAGAGCACTTCACATCAGTATGTGAACCAACTCCTTCACCATCGAAGGCAGTCTAATTGAATTATTGGGAGGGTAACGAAATGGGAAAACCAAGTTTAAAGTTCTTTATTGTATTTAACTTAGTAATGAATATTCCATTGGCAACAGCTATGTCAATTGGTGGAATGATTTTTTCAGGAAATGCTGCAAATTTAGCTACTCCAGCACTTCCAATTAATATACTGCTAGGATTCATATTAGCGTGCATCGTAAATGCGCTATTCCCTATTCCACTTATTGCTATGAAATTCCCAGGATTATTTAAAGTTGATCCTGAGAGTGTTCCAGGAAGATTCCTAGGAAATGTTCCAGTTGTACTTATCTTTGTTGCAATCATCGGACTTGCAATGAACTTTGTAAATGTGCAGCTTTTTGCAGGAGCGCCAGCGCCAGCATTCTTGTTTGCATTTATCGGAACTTTCATTCCTATGTATGTACTTTGTTACATCATTGCTATGATTTTTATTCCAATCGCTCAGGGAGCAGCTGCTAAGGCAGATGGAAAAGGAATTGCATAAATAAACTTGTTAGCCATCATGAGAGCCATTCTTCTTATTTTTATAAGAAAGGATGGCTCTTTTTTTGTAATACATGGAATGTATAAAATTTATTCACAAATGAGTGATAGAATGTATTATCGGAGAAGAAAAGGGCTAAGTAATGGGGAAGAGTGAGTTTTTAAAGGACAATCGAGACGAATTGACAGGCCTTCTGGATAAACACGCTTTTATAGAGTGGGGGCAGGAGCTTATCAACACAAGAGACAAACAAGTAGAGTATGGGTTTGTCTTCTTTGACATGGAAAACTTTAAGCTCTACAACGCAAACTACGGTTACGAAAAAGGTGATGAGCTTTTAATTAACATAGGTAATATTTTAAAAGATATTTTCAAAGATCAGCTTGTAGCCAGATTCTCTGGGGATCATTTTGTGGTGTGCACAAATAGTATACAGATTGTGCCTTCAATAGTTGAAACAAGAAAACGTGTTAAAGCCCTACAAAGAAAAATTAATATTGAATTAAAAGCAGGAGTATACATTCTCGAAGATGAAAAAATGGACGTTTCACGATGCGTCGACAGAGCAAGAATGGCCTGCGTCAGTATAAAGAAAAAGTATGATGTCGACTACAGATTTTATGATGATGAGCTGGGCGGAAACGTCCAGAGAAAGCAGTCAATTATTGATTCAATGGATGAGGCTCTGAAAAAGGGATATATCAAAGTATATTACCAGCCAATAGTTAGAAGTCTGACTGGAAATATTTGTGGTTGGGAAGCTTTGGTTCGTTGGATTACTCCGAAGGGAGTTTATTATCCTGATGAATTTATACCTGTTTTGGAAGAATACAGAATGATTCACAGGATTGATTGTTATGTGATTGAGCAGGTTGTAAAAACTTTTTCAGAAATGAAAAAAGCTGGTATAAAAGCAGCTGTTCCGGTTTCAGTCAATCTTTCAAGAATAGATTTTGAAATCCTGGATATTTTGACCTATGTGGATAGTTTGATTGAAAAATATGACACAGAAAAAGAAATAATCAGACTTGAAGTGACTGAAAGTGTCATGATAGATAATCCTAGATTCATTCAGGAACAAATATCCAGATTAAGAACAAATGGCTATATTGTCTGGATGGATGACTTTGGTAGTGGATATTCATCCTTGAATTTGCTGAAGGATTTTCAGTTTGATTTGGCAAAAATTGATATGGAATTCCTCCAGAATTTTGATACATCTGATAATGGAAAGATTGTATTAAAGCACGCGGTTTCTATGCTTAAAAATGTAGGTATTCATACATTGACAGAGGGCGTGGAGACAAAAGAGCAATATGATTTCTTGAAGCTTTTAGGCTGCGAGTTGTTGCAGGGATACTATATCGGAAGGCCTTTGCCACTTGAAGAGAGCATGGAGGAAATGGAGAGGTCTGGCCATAATTACGAGAATCTTGATTACAGAAAATTCCTGGACATGGTTGGAAAGACAGATTTACTTCGCCAGAATCCATTGGAAGCTGCTCCAAACAATGTTACAGAAAATGACCTCCCTCTTGCCATGGGATTAGTGCGCGATAATAGATGGCGTTTTGCATATGCAAATGAGGGATACGAAAAAGCTATAAAGATTTATGGCGATGAGGATATGCAGGTAGCTCAGGACATGATAAATAACGATAATGGACGGACTTGGGTACAAAGAGATGATTTTTGGAAAATGTGTTTACGAGCAAAGGAATCTGGCGAGGCAGAGAGCATAGAGTTCGTGGAAAATGGCCAGATTGTTAATATGAGAGCCCGTCACATTGCATATGATATTGATACTGATACAGATGCATATTTAGTTTCAATCAGATTATTGGCAAGTTATCTGAATGAAAGTTACGAACAAAAAACAAAGATGGTAAGCAATTATATTTTCTCATTCTATGAGTGCATTGATGTATTTGGATTAGATGGGATTTATTATGAGAATGTTTATCTTTCTAGTGGAAGCGTGCATGTGCGTAGCAGGAATTTAAAAGCAAATGAAATGATAAAGGAGTTGGGAGAAAAAAGAGTATTAGAAGAGGATAGAGAATACTTCTATAAGCTTATGGACTTGAAGACTGCAAAAGCAAGACTTCTATATGAACCGGGTGGAGTAAAGATTGGACTCTTTAGAATCATGGATGCCAGTGGTGAATATGTGTGGAAATCTGTCACCACAAGAATTGTTGATATATATGGTAGGGAAGCCCTGCTGAGCTGTGTATCAGAGGCCACTACTGCAATGTCTAATTATATGAGTGACTTTATCAATCATAAAAAGATAGATGAAATTGAAGTAAGTCCTGAAATGGTGAAGGAATATACATATGCAAATATCTTGGACCAGGTACCGGTAGGTGTCTTCTGGAAGGATAAAGACCGTAGATTCTTAGGAGCAAATAAGATGTTCCTGGATTACTATGGCCTAAAATCAGTGGATAGCATCAAGGGCAAAAACGATGAAGATATGGGATGGCATATTAATCCAGAACCATTTAAGCAGGATGAACTTTCTGTAATAAATGAAGGAAAGGCTATTAGAAATGTCCATGGCGAGTGCATCGTTAGAGGAGAGCTTAGAAATATTGCTGCCAGCAAACAACCATTAGTAATCAATGGAGAAACAGCAGGATTACTGGGATTCTTTATGGACATTACTGATAATGAAAAAGAAAAGGCTAATTTGGAAATTCTCTCTACCACAGATGAATTAACAGGTGTGCTTAACAGAAGAGCATTTGAAGTAATTATTGATAAATATATAGAGCAATACAATACGGATAAAACTGATTTTGCTCTGATGATTTTCGATGTGGACAAGTTTAAACAAGTAAATGATCTCTACGGTCATGGATTTGGCGATTTAGTTCTTAAGGCTGTAAGCAAATGCGTAAAGGAAGTAACCTATAACAACAGTCTCGCTTTTAGAATAGGCGGAGACGAGTTTGCAATTTTGCATCAGTTCCAGTGTAAGGAAGAGATTGAAAGCATCACGCAGGAATTTAATAGTAAGATTTCTAGGATTAAACGAATAGACAATGAGCTTATAAAGATAAAGGTCTCAGTTGGAGTGTCTGCCTATACAGAGTCTATGGATAAGGAACGGATGTATGAATTATCTGATAAACGCATGTATGAGGATAAGTTGTCGAAGAAATAATCAAATAAGGGAAGGCATTATCACAGTGTCTTCCTTTTTCTGTTAGTAAAATAGTTACAAAATATACCCCCTTGAAATGGTAATAGTGACAGAATTTGATTACATGTGCTCATTTGTGAGCGTTTATGATTGCAATGCCCGAAATATGGTGTTATATTTTCCTTAGAACAATCAAATTCAATCGAATTTGTTCAAGGGGTGGAAAATGCTAACAGAAGAACGAAGGGCAAAAATAATTGAAATAGTCAATGAAAAAAAGGCGGTTTCAGTAAATGAGTTGGTAGATTTGCTTGATACATCAGCAGCTACCATACGAAGAGACATCAATGCACTCAATCGTTCTAAGCAACTGGTGAAGGTATTTGGAGGTGCTACTGCAATCTCTACTTTGGATGTAAACACCAAAGAGGATGCGGTAAAAGCAAAGGCTAGCAAAAATGTAGCTGAAAAAGATTGCATCAGCAAATATGCAGCAGGGCTTATACAGGACAATGATTTTGTGTACATCGATGCAGGAACTACAACACTGACCATGATTGATTACATAGATAATCGCAAGGCAAAGTACATTACAAACGGTGTAGTTCATGCAAAGAAGCTTATGGACAAAGGCCTAGAAACCATAATGATTGGTGGTAGGCTCAAAGCACCAACAGAAGCGGTGGTTGGTCCGGATTGTGTCGAGTTTATTCGTAAATATCATTTCACAAAAGCCTTCATGGGAACCAATGGCATTTCAATTCATGCAGGGTTTACCACACCAGATGTGGACGAGGCCATGATTAAGACAGAAGCAATCAGACATGCTTATATGTCATACGTTTTGGCAGACCACACCAAATTTGACCAGATTAATTCGGTCACATTTGCGCAGATTGGTGATTGCTGCATCATCACAGATAAGCTACAGGCTAGAGATTATATTAATCACACAGTAGTAAAAGTATGTGCAGAATAAACTAGGAGGAAACGCAATGATTTATACTGTTACATTCAATCCAGCATTGGATTATGTTGTGCGTATGGATGGAGATTTACTTCCAGGCATGACAAACCGTTCTTCAAGTGAGGAATACTATTTCGGAGGTAAGGGAATCAACGTATCAATGGTTCTCTCAGAGCTTGGATTAAAGAGTACAGCATTAGGATTTATCGCAGGTTTCACAGGTCATGCAATTGACGCAGGTGTTAAGGCTGCAGGAATCGACACAGATTTCATCGAATTAAAAGAAGGCATTTCACGAATCAATGTAAAGCTTAAGGCAACAGAGGAAACAGAGATTAACGCTCAGGGACCAAAGATTGACGAAGCTGCACAGATGGAACTTTTCAATAAGCTTTCAAAGCTGGTAGAGGGCGACGTACTTATTCTCGCTGGATCAATTCCAAATTCTTTACCAGATGATGTATATGAAAGAATTCTTTCTGCTTTAGACGGCAAGGGAATTGAGTTTGTAGTTGATGCTACTAAGGATCTTCTTACAAACGTATTAAAGTATCATCCATTCTTAATCAAGCCAAACAACTTTGAGCTTGGCGAAATCGTAGGCAAGGAGCTTAAGACAGACGACGAGATTTACGAGGGAGCATTAAAGCTTCAGGAAATGGGCGCTAGAAACGTTCTTATCTCAATGGCTGGCGACGGCGCAATGCTTGTTGATGAAAATGGAAACAGATATCGCATCGGCGTACCTAAGGGAAAGGTTCGCAACTCAGTAGGAGCTGGCGATTCAATGGTTGCTGGTTTCGTTGCAGGCTACATGAAGACAAAGGACTACGATGTAGCGTTAAAGATGGGAACAGCTGCAGGTTCTGCAACAGCATTCTCTGATGGTCTTGCTCAGGCTGCAGATATCGATGCACTTTATAAAACATTGTAATTAGCTGCTTACTCGGAGAAGGCAGTTAATATATATTAATTTTTAAACACATGTAGGAGGGAATATGAAAATTTCAGAGTTTATCGATCCTAGAGGGATCAAGCTTCAAGAGGCGATAGCTTCTCAGGACGAAGCAATCGACAAGCTTATTGCTCTTCATAACGAAGTAGGCAACTTAAGCGATGTAGCAGGATTTAAAGAGGCAATCCTTGCACGTGAGGCAAAGGGCACAACAGCTATTGGAAATGGTATTGCAGTACCACACGGAAAGTCAGCAGCAGTTAAGAAGGCTGGTCTTGTTGCAATCACTTGTCCAGCAGGTGTTGATTACAAGGCTCTTGATGGTAAGCCAAGTAATTTATTATTCATGATCGCAGCTCCAGAGGGTGGCGCTGATACACATCTTGAGGTTCTTTCAAAGCTTATGCAGATGCTTATGGACCCTGCATTCTGCAAGACTCTTGTTGAGTCAAAGTCAGTTGACGAGTTCCTTGCACACATCGATGCAAAGGAAGCTGAGAAGGACGCAGCAAACGCAAACAAGACAGATCTTTCAAAGGCTGCTTCAGGCACAAAGAAGATCGTTGCAGTTACAGCATGCCCAACAGGTATTGCACATACATTTATGGCAGCTGAGTCTCTTGAGCAGAAGGCTAAAGAGCTTGGTATTGCATTTAGAGTAGAAAAAGATGGTTCTGGCGGAGCTAAGGATCCTCTTACAGCAAAGGAAATCGAAGAAGCAGATGCAGTTATCATCGCTGCAGATAAGAATGTAGATATGAGCGTATTCGATGGTAAGAAGGTTGTACTTGCATCTACAAAGGATGCTATCCACACACCAGAGAAGCTTTTCGATAAGGCTGAGACAGCTTCTGTATATCATCACACAGGTGCAGTTTCAAAGAAGTCTGACGATAGCAACGAGTCTATCGGACGTCAGCTTTACAAGCACCTTATGAATGGTGTATCACACATGCTTCCATTCGTTATCGGTGGTGGTATCCTTATCGCTATCGCATTCTTACTTGATGATTATTCAATTGATCCAAGCAACTTTGGTATGAACACTCCAGTAGCAGCTTGGTTCAAGACAGTTGGTGGTGCAGCATTTGGATTCATGCTTCCAATTCTTGCTGGTTTCATCGCTCAGTCAATCGCAGACAGACCAGGTCTTGCAGTTGGTTTCGTTGGTGGTGCTCTTGCAGCTTCTGGTGCTACATTTGCAGCTCCAGGTGGAAACATTCCATCAGCATTCCTTGGCGCTTTAGTAGCAGGTTTTGCAGCTGGTTACTTCATGAAGTGGCTCGAGAAGCTTTGCGACAAGCTTCCACAGTCTCTTGAAGGTATCAAGCCAGTTCTTATTTACCCACTTTGCGGTATTACAGTAATCGGTGTTATCATGTGCGCTGTTAACCCAATCGTTGGTGCACTTAACGCTTGGATTTCTGGTGTTCTTTCAGGTATGGGAACAACATCACTTGTACCACTTGGAATTATCCTTGGTGCAATGATGGCAACAGATATGGGTGGCCCACTTAACAAGGCAGCTTACGTATTCGGTACAGCAGCTCTTGCAGAGCAGAACGAAGTAGGCTGGATGATCATGGCAGCAGTTATGGTTGGTGGTATGGTTCCTCCAATCGCTATCGCTCTTGCAACACTTATCTTCCCTAAGAAGTTTACAGTTGCTGAGAGAAAGGCTGGCCCAGTTAACTTCATCATGGGCTTCTGCTTCATCACAGAGGGTGCTATTCCTTACGCAGCAGCAGATCCACTTCACGTAATCCCATCTCTTATGGTTGGTTCTGGTGTAGCTGGTGCACTTTCAATGGTATTTAGATGTACTCTTATGGCTCCACACGGTGGAATCTTCGTATTCCCTGTAGTTGGTCACTGGGCACTTTACCTTGTAGCACTTGCAGTTGGTTCAATCGTAAGCTGTGTACTTCTTGGCTTATTGAAAAAAACTGTAGAAGAATAGTCAAGAATCTGTTAATATATTGAACGATAAAAAACCATTCTGGGGGACTATGTCCCCCCGGAATGGATTTTATGTTTTTGTACTTTATAGACTTCCCGTTTATTCTATAAAGTATAGACACATAAAATAGATAATTGTATTTTGCGAAACGAAAGGAGTTTTATTTATGGTTTCACAGAAGGTAAAGGTAACTAACGAACAGGGTATGCACATGCGCCCAGCTACAGTATTCAGCGCAGCAGTTACACCATTCGATTCAGATGTTAAGATTGTATTCAACGGTAACTCATACGACGGAAAGAGCGTTATGATGCTTATGGCTGCTTGCATTAAGTGTGGTGCTGAAATCGAAATCCAGTGTACTGGTTCTGATGAGGAAGCTGCACTTGCAAAGGCAGTAGAGTTAGTAGAGAGCGGTCTCGGAGACTAATACAGGAGGATACTTATGTACAAAGGCATTGAAGCGTCTAGAGGTATTGGTATCGGAAGCATTTGTCTTATTGTTGAGCACGATTTAAGCTTTGAATCTAAGCACATCGATGATACTGAGGCAGAGAAGGCTAGATTCAATAACGCAATCGAAGCATTCAAGACAGAGACATCAGCTATGGCTGAAAACATCAGAAAGAACATCGGTCCTAAGGAAGCAGAAATCATGGAAGGTCACCTTGCAATGATCGCTGATCCTACAATGGCTGGCGAGATGACAAAGATGATCGAAGCTGGTCAGTGCGCAGAAGCTGCAGTTACAGCTGTTTGCGATATGTTCATTGGCATGTTCTCAAAGATGGAAGATGATATGATGCGTCAGCGTGCATCAGATATTTCTGATATCAAGATCAGCTTACTCAAGCTTTTACTTGGCATTGAGGACGTTGATATTAGCAAGGTGGCACCAGGTACAGTACTTGTTGCTCATGATCTTACACCTTCTATGTGTTCTCAGATTGTTAAGGAGAACGTTGTAGGTATCATTACAGAAGTTGGTGGTAAGACATCTCACTCTGCAATTCTTGCTAGAGCACTTGAAATCCCAGCTGTACTTTCAGTTCCTAACATTACAGAAATCGTTAAGGACAAGGATACAGCAATCGTAGACGGTACTGAGGGTGATGTTTACATCAACCCAGACGGAGAAGTTATTTCTCAGTACGTAATTAAGCGTGAAGAGTTCGTTAAGGCTCAGGCAGAGCTTAAGAAGTTCATTGGACAGAAGACAGTTACAGCTGATGGAACAGAGCTTGAATTATTCTGTAACATCGGCACTCCAAAGGATGCTAGAAAAGCTGTTGAATGCGACGGCGAAGGCATCGGTCTTTTCCGTTCAGAGTTCTTATTTATGGATAGACCACACCTTCCTACAGAGGAAGAGCAGTTCGAGGCTTACAAAGAAGCTGTAGAAATCATGGGTGGCCGCACAGTTATCATCCGTACACTTGATATCGGTGGTGACAAGGATATTCCATATCTCGGACTTGAAAAAGAGGAAAACCCATTCCTCGGATATAGAGCAGTTAGATATTGCTTAGCAAATTCTGATATGTACAAGATTCAGCTTAGAGGTATCCTCAGAGCTAGTGCATTCGGAAATGTTAAGATCATGGTTCCACTTGTTACTTGCGTAGACGAGGTTCGCGCCGTTAAGGCTCTCGTTGAGGAGTGCAAGAACGAGCTCAGATCAGAAGGCGTTAAGTTCGATGAAAACATCGAGGTTGGTTGCATGGTAGAGACAGCAGCTGCTTCACTTATCGCTGATATCCTTGCAAAGGAAGCTGATTTCTTCTCAATCGGAACAAACGACTTAACACAGTACACAATGAGTGTTGATAGAGGAAATGCAGAAGTTGCATATCTTTACTCAGCATTCCAGCCAGCTGTACTTCGTTCTATCAAGAACATTATCGAGGCAGGTAACGCTGCTGGCATCACTGTTGGTATGTGTGGCGAGGCCGCTGCAGATCCACTTATGATTCCACTCCTTATCTCATTTGGATTAAAGGAATACAGTGTAAACCCTGTACTTGTGCTTACAGCACGTTCAATTATTTCTAAGTGGTCAAAGGCAGAGGCTGACGCTCTTGCAGAGAAGGTTCTTGCCCTTACTACAGAAAAGGAAATTGTTGAATTGCTCAAAGCATCAGCTAAATAATCTATAATTTATAGACGATATAAAGCTATCTTGTTAAGGTTTAGTGCCTACAAGATAGCTTTTTTGTAGTAATTAAACTATAATAATTTAGAAATACGGTTTTAAGGAGATACACATGAGCGATTTTACAGAGAACATTGACATACATGATTGCCCAATCTGCGGAGGCGCAGGTTTGATTGAGGCAGAGGATCACGGATACTATGTGGCATGCCTTGACTGCGGAAGCTACACAGGTACTGTTGGCTTCAAGACAGAAGAAGGCAGACAGGAAGCTGCCGAGAAAGCAGCAATGCTTTGGAATACTGGCAAAGTAATTAACAGTGCACCAGGAGAGTAAACTGGGAGAAAGAAGGAAATGATGAAGCAGACACAGGATAAAGCTCGTAATCTTACCATGATGATGGATGAGTACGAACTTACTATGGCAAATGCGTACTTTAACGACCCTACTATTGATAACAATACAAGGGTTAGCTTTGATGTGTTTTATAGAATGAATCCAGATGGAGGCGGTTTTGCAATTTTTGCAGGACTTCAGCAGGTTAAGGATTATCTTCTTAACATGCACTTCACTGACGAGGATATTGAATACTTGAGAAGTGTGGGACACTTCACTGAGAACTTCCTTGAGTACCTTAAGGACTTCAAATTTACAGGCGACGTGGATGCGTTCCCTGAGGGAACTATCATGTACCCTAATGAGCCAATCATCACAGTTACTGCACCTATCATCGAGGCACAGCTTGTGGAGACAGAGATTTTGGCTCAGGTTAACCACCAGTCTTTGATTGCAACAAAAGCTAGTCGTATTGTTCGTGCAGCAGCAGGCCGTGCAGTTTCAGATTTCGGTGCAAGACGTGCCCACAACAATGACGCTGCAATTTACGGTGCTAGAGCAGCATACATCGGCGGTGCCAGCGGTACAGCTACAGTATCTGCAGGCCAGTACTTCGATATTCCAATCGGCGGAACTATGGCCCACAGCTATGTAATGTACTTTACATCAGATGACAACGATTACCGTACTTCTGAGCTTGCAGCTTTCAGAAGTTTTGCAAAGAGCTATCCTAACAACTGTATCCTTTTAGTAGATACATATAATGTTTTGAAATCCGGTGTGCCAAATGCTATCAAGGTGTTCCAGGAGATGAAGGATGCTGGAATAGAATCAAAGAGCTTTGGTATCAGAATCGATTCTGGTGACTTGGCATACCTTACAAAGAAGGCTAGAAAGATGCTTGATGATGCTGGCTTTACTGATGCCAAAATCATCGTCAGCAATTCTTTGGATGAATACACCATCACATCTATCCTCCAGCAGAGTGGACAGGTAAATTCATTTGGTGTAGGTGAGCGACTTATCACTGCAAAGTCTGAGCCTGTATTTGGCGCAGTTTATAAACTTTGCGCAGTTACAGATTCAAAGACTGGCCAGGTGATTCCAAAGATAAAGATTTCTGAAACAGTTGAGAAGATTACAAATCCTGGTTTGAAGGATGTATATAGAATCAAGGACGAGCACGGCAGAGCAGTTGCAGATTTGCTTGCTATCAAGGGTGAGGATGTTGATATGTCTGTGGAAGGCGGCTACAAATTCGTAGACCCAGAGCAGCCATGGAAGAGTACACACATCTTTGAAAACTGCACAGCAGAGTTGTTGCAGCAGCCTCTTATCCGCGGTGGAAAGCCGGTTGTTGAGGATGAGGATATGGAGACAATCCGCAACCGTGTTAAAACTCAGTTGGAGACAAGCGTATGGCCTGAGGAGCAGCGTTTTGAAAATCCTCACAAGCACTATCTTGATATGACTCCAAACTACTACAACATGAAGATGGATCTTCTTCGCAAAGAGGACAAATAGTTCATGACAAATGAAGAATTATTAAGATTTAATACAAAGCTTGCCACAGTTAATCTGAGCCTTCAGCAAAATGCTGAGGGGCTCACTTTGACTGACGGTGAGCTTTCTATAATGGTCGATTTTAGGGAAATGCTTCCAAGATTAAAGCAGAGTAACCTTCAGCGAGAGATGCTGGTGAAGGCAGCCAGAATAAAGGGGCAGCCAATGCCACAGACTCTTATCGATGCTACTGCTGGATTTGGAGAGGATTCCCTTATTTTAGCGGCTGCAGGGTTTCAGGTGCAGCTTTATGAATTTGATGAGGTTATCGCCGCGCTTTTAAAGGATGGAATGGAAAGAGCAATGGAAATTCCAGAGCTGAAAGAAGCGGTAGGGCGCATGAAGCTGGTGTGCGGAGACAGCACAGAGGGCATGAAGAATCTGAATTTCAAGCCAGATATCGTGCTCCTTGATCCTATGTTTCCAGCAAGACAAAAGAGCGCTTTGATAAAGAAAAAATTCCAGCTGATTCAGCGATTAGAAAGCCCATGCTCCACAGAAGAACAGCTGCTTGATGCAGCTGTGGCTGCGGATCCAAAACGAATTGTTATTAAGCGTCCTTTAAAAGGACCATACTTGGCAGACAGAAAGCCAAGCTATAGTTTGGAGGGCAAAGCGATTCGCTATGATTGCTTTGTTTTTGCGAGAAATTAAATAGTTTTTTCACAGAATTCTCTTATTTATATACTAAGATACTCATATAGTACCTTAGTGACATTGTGGATTTGAGAGGATTCAGAATGAAAAATAGGAAGCGTTCATCTATAAAAAGAAAGATTACTAGGCATGTAATTGCAGCGTTGGTAATTACTATTTCATTTATGACGGTTATCAACCTGATTTATCTGTCTAGAAGAATAATAGAACAGCAGGAGACTAAGCTTGAATTGGCCACTCAGATTAGTGCTCAGGAAGTTGAAGACTGGGTAAGAGACATGGCCATAGTAACTGAGGATATGGCCAGTACCCTTACTGCTATCGCTGATCTAAATGAAGCCACAGTTAGAGCGGTCGTTGATAGAGTAGCGTTGAATCATCCAGAGTTTTTCTATGTTTACTTCGCTGACTACCATGGAAATATGACCATGGCTAGAGGAATCGATTTCAAATCTACAGGAATGGATCCAAGAGAAAGAGGCTGGTATCAAAAGGCAGCAAAGTATGGTCACACAGTTGTAATCGACCCATATGCAAGTGCAACTAGACCTGATGTAATGATGGTGACAGTGGCAACTCCAGTTTATTGGGGCACCACAATGGTCGGAGTAGTTGCAGTGGATGCAGATATAGAAAGCATTCAGGAGTTTATGAACACAATAGATTTCGAGGCTGGTTCATATGGATTCCTACTTGATAGTCAGGACAATATCATCGTTCATCCAAATTCTCAGTATAACCCAACATCAGAAGCTATAGTTTCTGCAGTGGAAGTAATGCCAGAGCTTGAGGAAGTGCTTGATTCCAAGGATGAATTTATAACAGCTCCAGATTACACTGGAACAGAGATGGTATATTCGGTAACAAAGCTCCACGATAGTGGATGGACTGTAGCTGTGGCATATCCAAGAAAGGGATTTTTGTCACACGTCGATAGAGGCATAAGAATCAGTTTGTTCGTGGCGTTAGTATGTGCGCTCCTTGCAGTTGGAGATATTACATACACAGTTAGAAAAGTGCTTAAGCCTTTGGATAAGATTAATCCAGCAATGGACAGAATTATGGAAGGCGATTTTTCTACACCTATTGATTTTGCAACAGCCGATGACGAGATTGGTGATTTGCAGAACAAGCTGGCTATGACTTTGGCCGAGCTTTCAGATATTATCCATATTCAGCAGCATGTTCTGTCCGAGATGGAGCAGGGAAATTTGGCCGTGGCAGATATGGATGAATTCCCAGGCGAGATGAATGATATCAGTATGTCGGTTAATTCTATCAAAGCTAGGTTTAACGATATGATTTCCGATATCCAGTTTTCTGCTATCAATTTGCAGAGCTTTGCAATGGGAATAAATGAGACAGACGATATAGAGGAAATAAAAGCAATATTTGAAGAATTGTCAGCAGAAGCAAATGCGTTGATGGAAAAGACATCTAGGTTCACGACTATGCCAACAACATATGAAGTTACGGATGAGGATGATAACTGGGGCTAGAGTATGAGTATTCACCGGATATTCGCTTTTAATTCATAAATTTTGCTAAACTTATACACAAATCTATTGTACAATATTTCCTATAGTCGGGGAGAGATATGAATCCTAAAAGGAGGTTCCCAACGATGGATAATGAATTCAAAGAGTACATCACATTTGTGGTTAATACTAAAGATGGCGATGAAGTTGAGATGGCTGTAATAGACCAGTTCGAGTTTGAGAACAAAGGCTATGTTGCAGCAGCTTTGGTAGATGGAGATACAGTCAGTGACGAGGGCTGCTTCATCTACAGAGTAAAGGTTGGAGAGGAAGATTTCAAAGTAGAAAAGATTACCAACCAGATTGATTATAAGAGAATCGCAGAAGCTTATATGGAAATGATGTAAACGATAATGTAGGGGTAGCAATGCTACCCCGTTTTATTTTTGTTGCATTTCCATTATAATAATGGTATCTAGGAGGATTCTGAATGGAATTTGCAAACTTGGATTTTGATCGAAAGAATCGGACAGGATTCCCAGAAGTGATTTTTTGCCAGGGCAAAATGGATGACTTTCTGGTAGATATCTATCAAAAGATGTACGAAAGAGATGGCTGCGCGTTTGGCACCAGAGCAACGGAGCATCAATACGAAATCGTAAAGGCGGTATTGCCAACAGCCACTTATGATAAAGTGAGCAGGATTCTCAAGGCAAAAAAGCCTGATTTTAAAGAGCAGGAGCTTATTGGAAATGTGGCAGTGCTTACAGCTGGCACAGCAGATATTCCTGTAGCCGAGGAAGCAGCACAAACAATCGAGTTTTTTGGAAGTAAGGCAACTAGGGTTTTCGATGTGGGAGTAAGCGGAATTCATAGATTGCTTGAAAACGTAGATACTTTAAATGAAGCCAACTGCGTGGTGGCAGTGGCAGGCATGGAAGGCGCACTGGCGTCAGTGGTAGGCGGATTGGTTAAGGTTCCGGTTATTGCTGTGCCAACAAGCGTAGGCTATGGGGCCAACATGGGTGGTATATCCGCACTTCTTACCATGATCAATTCCTGTGCTAACGGAATTTCCGTGGTAAACATCGACAATGGCTACGGAGCAGGTTATATCGCGACCCAGATTAACAGACTGGCAGTGCATTGAGGGGCATTCTAGAAAAGGGTTAATAAGGGTATAAATGAAAAGTAATAAGGGTAAAAAGTTAAGAATCACAGGGATTATTGTCCTTGTATTAATCATTACAATTGTGGCTAAGTTTTTTAGCTATGTGAACAATTATTATCAGGCTACAGACAGAGCCATGGAGTACATCAACAATCCAGCAGAGGGAGTAACTGTGGAGTATGTTGATAATACAATCGTATTTGAGCCGGAAAATCCAGTGGCCGGGTTTATTTTCTATCCAGGTGGATTGGTGGAATCTGAGGCATATGCGCCTTTGATGGAGCAGCTAGCAGAGCAGGATATCATGTGCATCATCGTAGAAATGCCACATTACCTAGCTATGTTTGATGCAAACGGGGCCAGAGGCATCCAGGCCAAGTATCCAGAAATCGACGACTGGTACTTGGGCGGACACAGCTTAGGCGGTGCCATGGCATCGCTCTATGCCAACAGACATCAGAGCGAGTACGAAGGATTGATTCTACTTGCCGCATATTCTACCAAGGATTTGACTGATGAACCAACAATCGACGTTTTATCAATCCTTGGTTCAGAAGACGGCGTTTTAAATATGGAGAAGTATAATGAATACTTAGCAAATCTGCCTGCAGATTATGAAGAGGTGATTATCGAAGGCGGCTGCCATGGATATTTTGGGGACTATGGCATGCAGTCTGGGGACGGCGAACCTACAATCACTGTGGAAGAGCAGACAGAGGCTACAGTTGAGGCGATTGGGGAGTTTGTAGAAAAATAGGAGACTAATTGATGCGACAGTCTAAGGCTAAACAAATCACTAATTACATTGCATTATTTAGGAAGATTGTAGAGGGAATCTACACAAGTTTATCCGCAAAAAATGTGGATATTGAAGGGGCATGTTCATATCTGGAAATGTGCCAACAGCGCGCGATTGATTTCGGCACTTTTATTGAGGGTGAAGAAGGGGAAGGTCATCCTACTGTAAAAATGCTGGAAGAATTTTGCGAAGTTCTATATGAAATTCACGAGGAGATTCAGTCTGAAAGAGGCTTATCGGCAGACTCTGCCAAGGCCCGCCTCGATACCATGGTTAATAGAATTGAAGAAAGTGCAAACAAGGATATCACACTCACTACAGTGAAGCTGTTTTTGCCATATAAGGCAAGCATGTGGGATTCCCTTGAAAGCGTTTGGATGAAGGCAAACGAGAATCCAAACTGTACTGCTATCGTAATTCCGATACCATATTTCGACAAGAACCCAGATGGTTCGGTAAAACAAATGCACTACGAAGGAAATGATTATCCTGATAATGTGCCGGTAGTGTCATTTGAAAACTTTGATTTTATGGGCGTCCATCCGGACGAGGTGTATATTCACAATCCATATGATGATTGGAATTATGTAACATCGGTACATCCATATTTCTACACGGATAACATCAAAAAGTTTACAGACAAGCTCATCTACATCCCATACTTCGTATTGGCGGAGCCGGATGTGGACAATCCAGATGTGCTTGAGAGCTTGAAGGGATACGTGCTTTCGAAGGGCGTGGTAAATGCAGATGAGGTCATTGTTCAGTCGGAACAGATGAGAGAGGCCTATATCCGTGTGCTTTCTGCACAGTTCGGTGAAGATACCAGACCTAGCTGGGAAGCCAAAATAAAAGGTACAGGCTCGCCAAAGGTTGAAAGACTTCTTCGCCTGTCTAAGGAAGAGCAGGAAATTCCAGAGGAATGGAAGAAGATTATCACAAAGCCAGATGGCAGTAGAAAGAAAATTATTTTTTACAATACAAGCGTAGTTGCAATGCTTAATCAGAAGCAAAAGATGATTGAAAAGATAAAGGATGCTCTTGCAGTGTTCAAGGAGTGCAAGGATGACGTGGCACTTTTATGGCGCCCACATCCGCTTACCATGGCAACAATTGAAAGTATGGTTCCCGAGATTCGTGACCAGTATAAAAAGATAATTGAGGATTATCGCACCGAAGGCTGGGGAATCTACGACGATACTCCGAATATGGATAGGGCAATTATCATTAGCGACGCTTATTACGGGGACCCAAGTAGTCTTGTACAGTTGTATGAGAAATTAGAAAAACCAATCATGATCCAAAATGTGGATGTGCTTGAAAAGGAGAGCGTATGAGCTTTGAATTAAATGCATCAATGATGTGTGCCAATTATGGACATTTGTCCAGAGAAGTAAACGATTTGGAAAACGCAGGTATCGATTCATTCCATATTGATATTATGGATGGTCGTTATGTGCCAAACTTTGCCATGTCTTTGAATGATATGACATATATTTCCAAGGTTACTTTCAAGCCATTGGATGTTCATCTGATGGTGGAGCACCCTAGCAACACAATCGAATTGTTTATCAGGAATCTGAGAAAAGGCGACACAATTTACATTCATCCTGAGGCAGAGTATCATCCATCTACAACACTGCAGAAGATTATCGATGCAGGGATGATTCCTGGAATTGCTATCAACCCAGGTACAAGTATTGAAACGGTAATGGAGATGCTTCGTATTGTTGATAAGGTTTTAGTAATGTCTGTAAATCCAGGAAATGCTGGTCAGATGTATCTGCCTTACGTTGGTCAGAAGATTGAGCGTTTGCTGGATTTGAAGGAAGAAATGGGCTTCAAACTATATTGGGACGGAGCTTGCGCAAAGGACAAGATTATGAAGTACGCTCCAATGGGGCTTGATGGATTCGTTCTTGGAACTACACTTTTGTTTGGCCAGGGACGCCCATACGACGAGATTATCAACGATATTAGAAACATGAACTTGTAGGTAAGCGTATGAATATAGCGATTTTACTTTCAGGGGGAACCGGCAGCAGGCTTGGTTCGCAGAAGCCAAAGCAGTATCTGGATGTGGAAGGGAAACCTATCATCATGTATTGCATGGAGACCCTTGAGAAAAGCGAATTAATCGATAAGATTCAAATTGTAGCTCATGATGAATGGGCAGATTTGATTAAATATTGGGCTGCGCAGTACGGTGTTGAGGATAAGATTTGTGGTTTCTCAAAGCCAGGGGAGAATAGGCAGTTGTCTATTTATAATGGGCTGAAGGATATCAGAAATTTTGCCAGCGACGATGACAATGTGTTTATCCACGATGCAGCCAGACCAAATCTTAGGTTATCAACAATCCAGGATTCATTTGAAGCTATAAGTGGATACGACGGAGTTATTCCGGTCCTTCCAATGAAAGATACAGTTTATTTGAGCAAGGACGGATTGGAAATCGATTCTCTTTTGAATCGACAGGAAATATTTGCAGGCCAGGCACCAGAGACTTTCGTGTATGGAAAATATTTGGAGGCCAATGAAAGGCTTGTAAATTCTGGTGAGATTATGAAAATCAACGGCTCCACAGAACCTGCAGTGATGGCTGGCATGAAAATGCACATGATTGTTGGTGACGAGGGCAATTTCAAAATCACTACAAGCGATGATTTAGAACGTTTTAAAGAACAGATAAAGGCGATGAAATGAAGGCATTAGTTTTAGAAGATGTTGGAAAAATCAAGATAGATGAAATAGCAAAACCTTCCCCTAAGCAGGGGGAGGTTTTAGTGCATGTAAAGGCCTGCGGAATTTGCGGGTCGGACATACCAAGAGCCTACAAGGACGGAGCTCACAACATGCCACTTATGATAGGCCACGAGTTTGCAGGCGAGGTCTGCGAAGTAGGAGAAGGCGTGGATAGTAGCTGGGCTGGTAAGGCCGTGGGAATTTTCCCTCTGATTCCATGCAAAAAATGTCCTTGCTGTGTGGAAAAGAAATACGAAATGTGTAAAAACTACTCATATTTGGGCTCCCGTGTGGATGGCGGCTTCGCCGAATATGTGGCAGTGCCAGAATGGAATCTTATGGAGCTAGGCAGCGGCGTTTCTATGGAGCAGGCAGCAATGATGGAGCCAATGGCAGTGGCAGTGCATGCGATTAGGCAGGGATTGAGAGCCTGCGGTAAGGACTTGCAGGATTTGGGCCAGCTTCGCAAAGCTAAGGTGGCTGTAATAGGTCTTGGTACTATTGGCTTGCTGGTGACCATGTTTTTGAAGGATATGGGATTTGAAAATGTGTATACCATCGGAAAAAAAGAGATACAAAGGCAGAAAGCCTTTGAGTTTGGCGTGGACGAAGCTCACTATGTAAAAGAGATTGCAGATGCGGACCTTTTCTTCGAATGTGTGGGCTCCACAGAAAGCCTCATCACCGGAATCAACGCAGCCGCCCCTGGCGGCGTGGTCTGCACAGTGGGCAATCCGCATTCCGACATGGACATACCAAGAAACGTGTATTGGCAAATCCTCCGCAACCAGCTAACCCTGGTGGGCACCTGGAATTCATCTTTCACCCACGACACCACCGACGACTGGCACTACGTGCTTGGCAGATTGCAGCAGGGCGCAGTGAAGCCAGAGAAGCTGATTACTCATAAGTTCGGGCTGGAGGAGATTCTGGAAGGCTTTGAGATTATGAGTGATAAGAAGGAAGAGTATGTGAAGGTGATGGGGGAGATAGGGAAGTAGAAGAAGGGCTAATATATTAGCTATATTTGCTAATTTTGGCGAAAAAGACTAATATATTAGCATGATTAGTTTATATCAAAAGACATGGAAAGAAATAAATAATGAAGTAGCATCCAATGTTCAAAAGCTTCGCAAGAGAAAGAAGATATCGCAAAAAGAGCTTGCTGAAAGATCAGGGGTAAGCTTAGGTTCTATAAAAAGATTTGAACAGACAGGTGAGATATCGTTGCAATCTCTGACTAAGATTGCAATAGCGCTTCGCGCCGAAGACGAACTGGAGTCACTATTTACAAGTGCTAATTTTGAATCTATAGAGGAAATATTAAATGGACAGAGTTAAGAAATTAGATGTTTTCTATCACGATAGATTAGTTGGAACAATGGCACTCTATAATGGGACATTGTGTGCATTTGAATATAGCAAGGAATGGCTGACAGAGGGATTCTCTATCAGCCCTTTTTCACTTCCATTAGAAAAAGGTGTATTTATGCCAAAGATAGATCCTTTTGAAGGTTTGTTCGGAGTATTTGCCGATAGTTTGCCTGATGGCTGGGGCCGTTTATTAGTAGATCGCCTAATGAGAAAGAAGGGAATAGATTCTTTTTCTTATGGCAATATGGAGCGTCTTGCAATAGTTGGCGAAACTGGAATGGGTGCTCTTACTTATCGTCCTGTGATAGATATGGATGAAGAATATGACGACTATTCGTTGGACGAAATTGCTAAGGAATGTGAAAAAATCTTATTGTCCGAGTCTAGTGATAAATTGGACTACTTATTTGCAAAGGGAGGCACATCAGGCGGTGCACGTCCAAAGATTCTAACTAAGGTAGATGGAGAAGATTGGATAATTAAATTCCCTACAACCTTTGATGATAAAAATATTGGAAAGCAAGAATATGAATATGCTTTGTGTGCAAGGGAGTGTGGAATAAACCTAGAGGAAGTACGACTTTTTGATTCCGAAGATACAGATGGGTATTTCGGAATGAAAAGATTCGATAGAGTGGGGAATCGCATTTGTGATAGAGTGCACATGGTTTCCGCCGCAGGTCTGCTGGAGACATCTCATAGAACACCAAATCTTGATTACAATATACTCATGCGATTGACTCTACAGCTCACAGGCTCAATGGAAGAGTGTGAACAGTTATTTAGACGTATGTGCTTTAATGTGTACGCTCATAATAGGGATGATCATGCTAAGAACTTTAGCTATTTGTATATAGAAAATGAAAATCGCTGGGTTCTTTCACCGGCATACGATATGACATACAGCAACTCCATTGGAGGTGAGCACGCAACTACAGTCAATGGAAATGGAACTAATCCAGGGGAGAACGATTTGTTGGCTGTGGCAGAGAATATAGGATTGAGCTTGCCAAAGGCGAAGAGGATTGTGGTAGAAGTTGAAGAATGCGTGCGGGGACATTTGGGGTAAAAATAGTAAAATGAAAATGGAGGTGTCAATCAATGAATGAATATGAAGGAAATTTTGTAATCGATGGGAAGAAGTTCTTTTATCACATAGGTGAAACAAAAATTTATGAATATAAAAAGGGCACGAAGTACAGTTCTTTTGTTAATGTAATTGATGAAAATGGTTTTACTGTAGATACTTTACTGATTTATAGAGATCATATAGAGGTTTTTAAAAATGACGTCATAAAAGCATATGAAGAAAAGCGAGCTAATGAGGATTAGCAATTATTAATATACAATATAATTTTTAGCAAAAACAGTTATACAAGAACAGAAAGATGAAAATGGTTTCGCGGCTGATGCTGCGAAGCCATTTGTGTCTTATGCTATAATTGGAGTTGGAAAAGTTGCGAAAATGCAGGTGAAAGAGGTTGGAAAAGTGACGTTACTAAATTATTCAAACCGGGAAATGGTTGAAGCTGAAAAATCAGATGATAGTAATGCAATATTTGAACGCAAGTCATTTGGTGAAAGGCTCAAAGAGTATGACGGTGAAATAGAGATATATGAATATGACTGGGGAGAACCGGTGGGAAGGGAAATGATGTGAAATAAATGGATTAGCGAATATTTGTTAAAAATAGAGTACATAAAATGAATTTTGCGCTGATGAATAGTATAATAAAAGATATTAATTAAAAAGTATAATTGAATTGTACGTTGGGGAGTTTTTATGAATATTGTTACAGCTAGACATATAAGAATACTACCTCTCAATAAAGCCGATTTTCGCTCTTATGAAGATGCAAGAAAATTTATAGAAAATGGATTCCATAAGGAAGGTGAATTGAAACCTGGGTGCATGAATGTTTCCATGGATTATTTTTATAATAATACACTCATTTTATTTCAATATGCAGGGAAAATAATCGGATCAGGCTTATTAAAATATACTATATCTACGGACGAACCATATCGGAGGGGGATTTTCTTTTTTGAAAAAGATACTGTAAATGTATTTGATGAAAAGATAACAGGTTCAGTATTTAGGGATACTGTCAAAGAATTTAAGAGATTTAATTCTGTCGCCCAAATAATCGATATAAAATATGTGGGACCAATAAATAGACTAATTAGCGAAAGAATTAGTTGAATAAAGAAATAAAGTAGTGGAGGAATTAGATATGATGTACCCATTTTTAACTTTAGCAGATGAAACAGAAATTACACATTCTGAGATGAAGCCAGATGGTACGGTCAAAGTGTACATTGAGACACCTGATGAGAACGATGGATTTCATAATGCGGTTTGCTGGTTACCGGAATATCGTTGGGAAGATATAAATGGATATTCAGATGAGGAAATAGAAGAATATAAGGAACTTATAAAAAATAATGCTCATTTGATTATGGAATTTTCAACGAAAGGTGGATTTAAGAATGCCTCAGGTTTTTAAGATAGGAAACTATACTGTATATTTTTGGTCTAATGAGGGCGAACCGCTAGAACCCATACATGTACATGTGGCTGATGGCATACCAAGGAGAGATGCTACTAAGATTTGGATTACAGAATCTGGAAAGGCCTTTGTTGTAGACTGGAAATCAGACATACCAACAAATGCACAAAAGAATATTCTTAGAATGATAGAAGCAAATAGTAAAATTATAATTGACAAGTGGAACGAACATTTCGGGGAAGCTAGATACTATTGCTAAAATGCTAATTGCATAGGAATAAGTGGTTACATGAAATGAGATGGGAAACCATCTCATTTTACATTTTCGAGAGAGGAAATAATCCGAAAATGCTAAAATGAAAGTGCCGAAAATACTAAAATGAAAATGTCGTAAATAAATGGATTTATCAGAAAAACTACAACAATAACTTGTAGCGGGGAATTAATGAGGTGTAAAGATATGGATGAAAAACACGAATTAAATCCGATTTTGAAGTTACTTAAGGATAATAATCAATACCATTATAGAAATGGAAATAGAATTAGTGTCTATTTAAAGGATAGATTCAACTTTTATATAAAATCTTTGGAACAGTCTATAAAAGAAGATAATTTTATTGATAGCTCCTTTATTGACGAGCTGAAAAAGAGGTTGCCAGCGATTAGAGTAACTACCGAAAATATAATAAAATCATATGAATTATATGAGGAAAACAAGTTACTCGAGGCCGAGTGCATGTCTAAAAAGGTACTTTTTGATAATCGCAATAATATGATAATACGTTCTCTTGGCCGTAAGGAAGAAAGGAGTATGTACAGAATAAGACCGAATGATAACTACCCTACAAAGCGAAGAGAACTATTTCATGTACCCATGAGTAAGAGAGAAATTTGTAAGGATGGACGTTTTAGTAAAAAAGGAGTACCGTGCTTATATCTAGCAACACAGTTGCCTTTATCATGGCTAGAAATGGATAAACCTAAAATATGCATGGCTGCTAAATATGCATTAAATGATTATTTAGATAATGCAATAAAAATGATTGATATATCAGGAAAACAGATTTCAGATGCGTATCAACTGTTTGCAGATATTAATAATGCTAGACCTAAGGGGAAGAGTCTATCTGCAAGTTATGATTATTTGCTAAAAGTAATTTGTATGATTCCAATTAGATTGGCAACAACAATACCTTCAGAAGACAATGAGGATAAACAAGAATACTATTTTTCACAGGTATTTTTGGAGTGGGCAAAAGATAATAAAATTGCTGATGGTATAATCTATGAATCATGTAAAAGTGAAGAAGCATGGGCTTATGCTGGATGTAATTTTGCCTTTTTTGTTAACGAAGTGGATGAAGAGGGCTATGACATAAAGTTAAAATATATTTTTAATATGTCAAAACCCCATGTTATAAAAGATATTAAACGAGCTGAAGATTTATTTGGGGAAAAGTTTTATGAGATGAAATTATTAAGTGATGGTTTAGAATAATTGATATTCAATAGTCTATTTCAACATTAAAAAATATGTCGATATAAATATGAACATGAAATATTGTTGTTGAAATGGAGGGGTTACAATGGCAAAAATCGATGATGAGCTCAAGATATATTTTAATTAGAAGAAATTCAAGTCTGGTATAAGTAGGAATGAATTTGACCAATCATTGCGATATTGCTATAAGTAGCACATTGCCAGTTCGAAGAACAACGAATACCTTGTGACAATTCTGTGTCCACACTCCTTATTTATTGAATAACCCTACCAGATTCAATATAATTAATACAGAATAATTAATTCGTGGAGTAAATCTGGCCACGGACGGGAAAGCTAGGCTAATTTAAACTGAATGCTTGGTGGGGAGTAAGGGTAATATGGTAATAATTTAAGGGCTTCGCACCTAGTGGTGCGAGGCCCTTTTTGGTATAAATAAATGATGAAAAAGCGCCGATATAGACTATATGTGAATTATAGAACACAGAAAGGAAAAGAAAAATGAAGGCATTAATTACAGGTGGAGCAGGGTTTATAGGATCTAATTTGGTTGAATTACTGGTGAAAGAAGGTCATGAGGTTAGAGTCTTTGATAATTTATCATCAGGTCACATTGAAAACATATCAGAATATATAAATGGCAAAGATATTGAATATATTGGGGGAGATGTAAGAGATGCGGATGCATTATGTAAAGCTATGAAAAACATTGATGTTGTTTATCATATGGCAGCTTCAGTTGGCCGTCAAAGATCTATAGATAATCCTGCGTTGGATTCAACAATCAATCTTGTTGGAACTGTTAATGTCTTGGAGGGGATGAGACATAATGATGTGCACAAGATTGTTTATTCATCTTCAGCAGCAATATTTGGAGAGTTAAAGACTCCTTCTATTGACGAAGACCATATACAGAACGCGGATTCGCCTTATGGAGTTAGTAAATTAGCGGCTGAGAAAATGATATTATCATATTCTGGGATTCATAATATAGTAGGTATTTGTTTGAGATATTTTAACATATATGGTAAAAATCAACGATTTGACGCATATGGAAATGTTATTCCTATTTTTGCCAAAAGAATATTTGATAGTGAGCATATTAGCATTTATGGAGATGGAGAACAAACAAGAGATTTTGTAAATGTATCAGATGTTGCAAGAGCAAATTATATAAGTTCAATTAAATGTGAACAAACATCAATTTATAATTTAGGTAGTGGCACAACAATAACAATAAACGAACTTGCGAGCATGATGAAGAAGATTGCTAATAAAGACGTAATAATTGATTATTTACCAGAGAGAGTGGGAGATGTGAAACATTGCAAAGCGGACGCTTCTAAGATTGCAAGAGAGCTGGGATTTAGAGTAGAAAAGGACTTGGATGAGGGATTAAATGAATATATTTCATGGTATAGAGATAATTGTGTTTAATTCTTAGAAGATTAAAAAGTAGGTTATTAATGGTGAAAAAGCTAGTATCGATAATTATACCTGTATACAATGGATCAAATTATGTGGCCGAGGCGGTTGAAAGTGCGCTGAATCAAACATATGAAAACGTAGAAGTTATAGTAGTAAATGATGGTTCTGACGATAATGGTAAGACAAGAGAAGTTCTGAAACGATACGATAATCGTATCAAATATATAGAAAAAGAAAATGGTGGTGTTGCTTCAGCGTTAAACGAGGGAATACGAAATATGTCGGGTGATTATTTCGCTTGGCTATCACATGATGATATTTTTGATAATAATAAAATCAAAATACAAGTGGAAGATATAGAAAAAAGTGGTGATTCACAATGTATTTCTGCAATGAATTATATATTTTTTGATGAGGAATCAAAGGCAGAAATTGCAACAGATTTTCAAAAATATTATCCGATAAATAGAATCGAAAAATCGATTTTCATTCTTTTATGGGGGGAATTGCATTTTAGTAGCTTGTTATTTCATAAAGATCATTTTAAACGTGTAGGACTATTTAATGAAAATCTATTAACAGCTCAAGATAACGATTTCCTTTTTCGTTTATTGAGAGGTCAGAGAATAGTATTCAATACTAATTATGCCAGTCGTGTTAGGCTTCATAAAGAGTCAGGTACATCGACAAATAAGGATATATTGAATGCAGAAAATTCACGAATGTATGAAATGCTACTTAATCAATTATCGGAAAAAGAATTAGAAGAAATAGGAGGTACAGCTAAAAGAACGAGAGATAAGATAAAGTCGATAATAACGAGTATGAGTCCGATAAGAGATGATCTTCCTGAGTTAATAGATGGTCGTGATGAGAATATAGTACTTGTTGGAGCTGGTGGATATGGCCGAAGGGTTAATTATGAACTAAGAGCAAATGGTATTAGACCATTATTATTTTTGGATAATGATAGAAGTAAAGAAGGAAAGATAATTGATGGGGTATTGTGCAAAAAGCTGTGTAAAGAAAATATTCCCGAGAATGCAACGATTATAGTGACAAACAAGTTCTACAAAACGTTAGAGAAAATATTAGAAACATATGGGGAAAAAAATATAATTAATAAATATGATTTTGATAGACAAATGATAAATAAGTAAATTCAGAAGTAGTTTGAGAAAGGGTCAAAATGAAATGGAAAAATAAGGGGCAAGAATTTAATAAAGACAGTATGTGTATCTCGAAAATAAAAGAAGTATATTTGTTTGGTGCAGGCCATGATGGAAAAATGGTTGCACGAATAATGAGAGAAAGATACACACGAATAAAGATAAAAGCATTTTTGGATAATGATTCTAGAATTTGGGGACAAACGCTTGATGGAATACCAATTCTAAACCCTAATAATGTGACAACTGAAGAAGATGTTGGAGTTGTTGTAAGCTTTGCTTCTGAGTTTGTGCAAAAGATAGACCTGCAAATTAAGAATATGGGTTTTGAGTTTGGGAAGAATGCGTGGCATTTCGAACAATTCTTATCCATTTATGCATTGTATGAATACGATGAACTGTTTTTTTCTTCCATTTGCATACTCCCAACAGATGCATGTAATTTAAGGTGTAAAGGATGCCTTAATTTCACTAATTATATTACAAATTTTACATTTAAACCATTAGAAAAGCTGAAAGAAGAAATCGATTTATATTTTGATTGTATAACATATACTGGTTTATTTTTTATATCAGGTGGGGAACCAATGTTATATAGTCAATTGCCAGAATTAATAGAGTATATTGATACAAAATATAGTAATAGGATGTATGAACTGGGAATTGTCACAAATGGAACTATTATGCCGTCACAAGATATTATTTCAGTTTTAAAAAAGACACGTATACGAATAACAGTAGATGACTATCGTGAAGCGCTTCCTAATATGAGGGATAAAATAACAGAAATCATTAATGTATATGAAGGACTAAATAAAGGTGAAAATCTGTTGGTGCGAAGTTATGATGAGTGGATAAGTTTGTTTCCGCATACATTGGAAACTATAGGTGAGGATGAGCTTATAAAAAAGTATGACAAGTGTCATTGTCCATGGCAAGAGTATAAAGACGGTATGCTTTATTCGTGTAATTATGCTTCTTTTGCAGCAAACGCGGGAATTGTGGATACTGACATAAATAATGAAACTTATTCGTTATACAAAAATAAAAATAAGAAAGAATTAATGGAGTTCAGATTAGGTTTTACCGAAAAAGGGTACGTAGAATTTTGCAAGAAATGTGCAGGATATATGGATATAAACCCATATAAAATAAAAGCGGCAGAACAGGATATGTAAAAATTGACAGAGGTGATTATATTTGATGATATTGGAGAATAATAAGAATATTTTTAAACCCGTATCAGGAGTAATCGACGATGAGTATGTATATGTTGCTATGGCATACTGTGATGTTTTATGCAAGATATCACTATCATCTGGAGAAGTATCATTAATAAAAAAAATAAGTGATGAAGAAGGTGAATCGTTACATTTAGTCGCCAAATATGAGGAGAATTTAGTTCTAATTCCGCACGTGAGTAGTACATTAATTATATTTAATGCAAAATATGATGAGATTAAAAGAATATCGATTCCTGAACCCGAAAAAGTAAATTACAATAGGATACATATTTATGAATCAAAAATGTATATGTTACCAATATTTCGTAAAGATATTGCTGTAGTTGATTTAGTTACAGGTGAAGTTTCTTTTATAAAACTTCCAATGAATGAAATGGAAAAGTATTTAGATTCAACAAAGGAATATGGAATCGTTAGTAGTTATGGACACGATGAAAAATTGTATATTATGTGCTCAAATCCAAATCTTGTCGTTGAATATGATTGTAATAAGGGAACGTTCTTTTTAAGAAAAGAACTTAAGGGAAGCATGTCTATGTGCTTTGGAAATGGACGTTATTGGATCGGGAAAAGTGACAAAACAATCGTAAAATACAACAGTATAGATTTAATCGATGGTGAAAATGTAATATTACCATCAGACTTTACAGCTTCAAATATTCTATCGATGAGCAGTTGTAGAATAGTTGGTACAAAGGCGATATTTTGGTCATTCAATTCTAATATGATTCTAAGAGTGGATATTAAGACAGGAGAATGCGATTCACTTAATTTGCCTAGAATTGATTTTTTGAATGCAAATGATAACGAAAGATGTGGACCAATTTATATTTCTGCCAATGATACCTGTATAGTATTTTATTCAACAATGACAGAGGAATTAATAATAAGCAATGTTGAACAAAATACATATAAAACAATAAAAATTTGGCCATCTGAAGAATTAAAGAGGATGGTTTTAAAGACGGAGCAAGATGGTATAAATCTGAAATGTTTTTTGGAAAAACTGCTGATGAGGTAAATTTGTATGCAACCAATAGTATCAATAATCATACCAGTATATAATGGGGCAAATTATGTGGCGGATGCAATAGAAAGTGCAATTAATCAGACATATAAAAACATTGAAGTTATAGTAGTCAATGATGGAAGCACAGATAATGGACAAACAAGAGATATATGTAATGCGTATGGCTCTCAAATAAGATATTTTGAAAAAGAAAATGGCGGTGTGGCAACAGCAATTAACTACGGAATTAAACAGATGAGAGGCGAGTATTTTGCATGGCTTTCTCATGACGATATGTTTGTACCTACGAAGATAGAACGTCAGATGAAAAGTATTATTAATAATAATGACAAGGATTGCGTTTGTTTTTCAAATTTTGAGTTTGTAAACCATAATACTGGAGAAACAAAGCTTTTTGATATAAAGAGATACTGCGATAATGCTAAAATTGAGGATGGATTATATCCTATATTATTTGGCCTTGTACATTTTTGTACTGTTGTTGTTTCGAAGAAGAGAATAGAAGAGGTAGGATTTTGCAATGAGAAACTTCGAACTACACAAGATATTGAATGGTTATTTAGATTATTAAGAAAAAAAAAGAATATATTTATAGATGAGCCTCTTACTTTGGTAAGATTACATGAAGAACAAGGAAAAAGAATAATCAAGGAATATACTAAAGAACAAAGTGAGGCACATATTACTTTTTTAAAAAGTATAAGTGATGATGAGATAGTCCATTTGTTTGGTAGTAAAAGAAACTACTATTGGAATATGGCCTTATTTTATAGACGTGACAATAACAGGCCTCCTTTTGAGTATGTTAGGGAGTTGTATTCGAAAACAGAAAGAGAAGAAAGAGAGCTGAAATCTCTTGAGATGGTAAGAAAAAAGATGGACTCGTTTCGGAATAAAGGCAGAATTATCGTTTTTTGTACAGGGCAATATGGAAAAAGTCTTGTTTATGAGATGCTTTCCAAGGAAATAGAAGTCGATTATTTATCAGACAATAATCCGGATAAGTGGGGAGGAGAAATATGTGGTATCAGGATAGTTTCTCCGAACGAGCTTTCAAAAGATGATTATTTGTTTGTGGCAAAAGATGATCCAAAGGAAATAATAGAAGATTTAAACAATAAAGGATTTAAGAATGTTTGGTCATATGTTGAATTAGAAAAAATGATGGAAGATGTTTTACCTAAAAATA
Source organism: Pseudobutyrivibrio ruminis DSM 9787 (assembly GCF_900218035.1). Classification (GTDB taxonomy): domain Bacteria; phylum Bacillota; class Clostridia; order Lachnospirales; family Lachnospiraceae; genus Pseudobutyrivibrio; species Pseudobutyrivibrio ruminis. The sequence goes on along the minus strand of NZ_OBMR01000004.1, from coordinate 151,203 downwards.
TACCGGCATGGGAGGTGCTTTAATGAAGTGGAGTAACAAGGGACATCAGTACGATGAACTCGGAAACGGTTTTAAGAATAAAAAAATAATAATATATGGTGCAGCGGCTACAGGACAGGAATTCTATGAAGAGATAAAGTTTTTAAATGCCGTAGAAGCATTTGTTGACAGGAACAAGAGCGTTCAGGAATCAGGTTGTAAAGGTCTTCCTGTAATTTCAGTAAGTGAGTTAGCAAAGAGAAAAGATGACGTAATAGTTGTCATTACGGTTCTTGGATACAATGGGATGATGGTACACAGCCAGTTGATGCATTTGGGATTTGAACTGGGAAGAAATTGTTTTTACTATGATACGTTTGTAAATTATTATCTTTCAATCTATGCTTTGTATGCTTGTGGGATAACATATTTTCCTTCTATTTCCTTCCTTTTAACAACGGCGTGCAATTTAAACTGTAAGGGTTGTCTAAACTTTACAAAACAGAATAAAAATAGAAGGCACTATGAACTTGAAGATTTAAAGAAGAATGCTGATGCTTTCTTTAAGCATGTGGATTACGTCGGAAAGTTCCATATGTCAGGAGGAGAGCCTTTTTATTACCCGCATTATGAAGAATTGCTTGAATATATAGGAAGCAAGTACGGGATGCAAGTGCGTGATTTTTATACAGCGACAAACGGTACGGTTGTGCCACGTGAGAGCCTTGTACAGGCTCTAAAAAAATATGATGTATTTGTGGAAGTAGATGACTACAGGGAGACTTTACCCGGCAAGATAATGAAGAACGACGAAATAATCGATATTCTATGCAAGAATGGAATACGTCACAGTGACCGAGGCGCGGGTTACTGGATTAATTTAGATCCTGAGAATCAAGATAATTCCAATCTAAGTGAAGACGATTTGGGTATTTGGTACGATACCTGCAATAATCCGTTTGCTTCAATACATAACGGGAAACTATACAGTTGTAATTATGATGATTATGCAAAAGAAGCAAGGCTGGTAGCTGAAAGTGCGTTAGATTATCTTGATTTGACTAAAGATGAGGTAGACAAAAAAGTTCTTTTGGAATTCAGACAGGGTTTTACAGACAGAGGATATACTAATTTTTGTAAGCGTTGTGCCGGTCATGAAATGACTAACCAAAAACATATTCCGGTTGCAGAACAGTATTAGGAGCCAATTACGTATGATTTCAGTAATTATACCTGTGTACAATTGCGAAAAATATATAGAGAGATGCGTAGAAAGTATTATAGTGCAGAAAAGTGCCAATGTTGATCTTGAAATAGTTTTGGTCGATGATGGCTCGAAAGACAATTCATATAATGTATGTGTTGAAATGAAAAAACGGTACCATGATAGTGTGGTGTTGGTGCATAAGGATAATGGCGGTGTGTCGTCAGCACGAAATGCAGGGATGGATGCTGCGCATGGTGAATACTATTTCTTTGCAGATTCAGATGATGTTGTCACAGAAAAGGCATTGGAATCTTTGACTACATTAACAAGCAAAGAGGCTCAGTTGTATATGGGTGAGGTGCGGATTTGCGGCACTAAACGGCAAATCCTTTATACTAAGAAAGCGAGTTATACAAAAGAAGAATTTATATATGAAATGATGACAGAACCTTCAACGGAATTGCTTGCATCCGGCGTTTGGGGAAAGTTATTTCTTGCAAGTATTATTTCAAAGAATAAAATTAGATTCGATGAGAGGTATCAAAATGGGGAGGATGGGCTGTTTTTTGCAGACTATTTAAAGTATGTTTCTCGTGTAGAGGTTTTCGATGGAGAGTTCCCGGTTTACAAACTGTATCGATATGATGCAGGTGAAAGAGAAAGTGCTGTCTCATATTTTTATCCAGATCTGTTTGAGTTTTTTGTGTTACACAGAGAAATGCTCTATAGGATGCTCTATGACAGTAAAGGAATAAATCTAAAAGAAGTACATCAGCATTACATAAATGATTTAATTATTTTATTGGTTCGAGCATTTGCATTTCCAGAGTTTTTTAATGAAAAGGTATTGCTCGAAATCTTAAAAAAGCTTTTAAGAAATGAAATGCTAAAACGGGCAAGTAGGGATTATGAGCGGAAGTTGAGGGGGAGTAGCATTCTGATCCCATTCGGGCTTCGACATAATTGCAAGTATATACTTTATTGGCAGCTAAGAAGACGCGGTAAGCAATATAGAAAAAGAAGATACAGCGGTGAGAAACTGCGTTCGATTTTTCGCTGACAAACACAATTTTGCATCGTAAAGGGGAAGGAAAATAATTATGCAAGAGATTAGTAGGGTTTTGGGACGCGTTGACGAAATCAGAAGAAAAATGGTTGATGATGAATCTAAAGTATTATTTGACGCAAGACTCCGTTTTATGTTTGACAAAGATTTTTATGAGTTTTCAAAAGCAATGTTTTCGCTGGAACGTAAGTGGATAATACCCTATCTTGACAAAACATATAACTTTGATAATGACTATAGTGAAATTGTGTTGTGGGGATGCGGAAAAGATGGAAGGCACGTAAGAAGCCTATTGGCAAGGTCAAAGTATGCGAGCATTCCTATAAGCTTTGTTACAAACAATATGAGTCAGTGGGGGCAAACACATGAGTTTGAGATAGACAATTTGAATGTAGTAAGGACACCTATAATTAGTCCGGAAGAGCTAAGAAGTAGGATAAATAATGCGGTTATCATAATCAGTTCTATTGCTTACAGATGCGAAATAATGGATCAACTGGGGAGTTATGGTGCAAAGATGGAACAGATAGTGTATCCATTCACGTATTTTGGGTATAGACTATACGGAGAAAGGGAAACGCCACAATATTTTGACCTGTTTGAAGCAAATAGTAACGAGATATTCCTGGATGTAGGAGCTAATGGGGGTGGTACAGCTACTGATTTTGTAAAGTGGTGCGGAGAAAAAGGATACAAAGCTATTTATTCTTTTGAGGCACATCCACGCTTTATAGATATTACTAAGGAGTACTTTAAGAATAATAATCTACACGATGCAGAGGTTGTACCTATCGCAGCATGGGATAAAAAAGATACATTGGATTTTTCAATCAGCCTTGCAAACGGTAATGGTGGATGCCATGTAATGGAATCGGCAAATCTGAACAGCAACGATTGGTTGGATGCCAGTGTGAAAGTTCCTGCGGATACAATTGACAATGTTTTATCCGGTAAGCCCGCTACATTTATAAAAATGGATATTGAGGGAAGCGAATATAAAGCATTGGTTGGTGCTGAAAAGACAATTAAGAAGTATAAACCTCGAATGGCTATATCCATTTACCATAAACCGGAAGATATTGTAATGCTTCCGTATATTATTAGCCAGTATAATCCGGACTACAAATTTGCTTTGAGACAATATCACTCAGGAATGTGGGAAACCATTCTATATTGTTTTTAAAGACCTTAGGAGATGTGAATGAGCAGTCAGTTTTGTCCTTTGGTATCGATTGTGATACCAGTATATAACGGTGAGAACTACATAAGAAGTGCAATAGATAGTGCAATAAATCAAACATATTCTAATATAGAAGTTATAGTTGTTAATGATGGATCAACAGATAACACAGAAGAGATTGTTTTATCGTACGGTAATAAAGTGCGTTATTTCAAAAAGGATAATGGTGGCGTAGCTACAGCAGTAAATTTTGGAGTAAGCAAGATGAAGGGGGATTACTTTTCTTGGTTATCCCACGATGATTACTATTCTCCGAATAAAATCGAATTACAAATAAAAAAACTTAGCGAAAGTCCCGATTGTAGTCTTTGCTTTTCTAATATAAGTGTTTTGCGTGTTAATGAAAACAAGATAAGTAAGGAAGACGTGCTGAACTACTATAAGGAAGAACAAATAGTAAACAGTTGCTTTGCTCCCATTTTTTTTGCTGTGCATGGCAGCACGATTTTGGTCTCAAAAAGCCTGATAGATGAAGTCGGTGGTTGGGATGAAAAACTGAGAACCACACAAGACTCCGTGTGGCTTTTTAATGCGATGCGTGGCAGAAAATCTGCCTTCGTAAGAGAACAGTTAGTTACAGTTCGAATTCATGACAGCATGGGTCAGATTACTATGACTGAGCATAATGAAGAATTTAATGAGATGGTAATTAATTTCTGCAAGGTATTAAGCACAAATGAGAAAATAGAGTTATGTGGTTCAGAGTATAATTTTTATTCGCTGTATTATGACGTATTGCATCAAACATCAAAAGCTACTTATGCATTAGACTATTTGATTGGGAAGATGAAAGAACCGGTAAGAAAACTGTTTGAAACTAATTTTTGTGATAAGAGTCTAAAAATAGCAATCTTTGGAATGGGAAACTTTGGTAGGATGGTTTTTGATGCTTTTGAAAGCTGTTTCTTGGAAGTAGATTGTTTCTTTGATAATAACCAAGAAAAAGCAGGTACATTTTACAAAAAAACCATGTGTCATTCGATAGAAGAGTTATTGTCAAACAAAGAAAAGTACTTGGTGGTAGTTTCAATCAGCGAACCGAAGGCATTGGTTGAAGAACTAAAAGGAAAAGGCATTCCTTTTGTAATTGATAAAGATGAAGCATGCAATGTTTTATATAGAATAAGAAAGCGTTTATAGATTCTAAGAGGTAGGCATGAAGTGGACACAAAAAGGTCATCAATATGATGATTTGGGAAAAAACTTTAAGGACAAAAATATATACATCTACGGGGCAGGTAACATAGGAAAGTATTGCTTTGAACAATTGTATTTTCTTGACTGTGTAGATGCGTTTGTTGACAGAAGCTTGGAAAAGCAAAAAAGAACCTTCTGTGACAAGCCGGTTTTGACGCCGGATGTCCTTTTTAAAGAGCACATGAAAGACCACATAATAATCATTGCTATGGACTCCTGCGAGTGGGTTGGCGAAGTTGAGCGACGATTGTTACTTTCGGGATATATAAAAAATGTAGACTTTTTCTTTTACAAAGATTTTATTCCAAATCCATATAATGACGATTACAAAGATACATTTTATATTCGAATTTATTCTGTATATGCAAAGAATAAGATATATCTTGATTCAACAGCTGTTTTTCCTTCAAGCGCTTGCAACTTAAAATGTAAGTACTGCTTGGCTTTTACACCTCATATCAAGCAACATAGGATAAAAACGTTAGTTGAGTGCAAAAGAGAAGTTGATGTTTTTTTTCAATGGGTTGATTATGTTAGGTGGTTTCAGATATCCGGTGGTGAGCCGTTATTATGGAAAGATCTTAATAGCTTAATTGAGTACATTGGCGAAAAATATAGAAGTAAAATTGGACACAGGTTTGAGTTGGTTACAAATGGTACCATGGTTCCTAATGATGAATTGCTTCAACTATTGTCAAAATATGAAATGGATGTTGTAGTAGATGATTACGGAACAAACTATGGAAACATGAGAAATGAATGCTCGGCAATAAAGGAAAAACTTGAGGAATGCAATATTCCTTATCATTACAATCGCGTGTCGAATTGGGTAGATTTAGGCTTTTTTGAGTGTGACAATACAGGAAAAGATTTAGTAGAATACTATGATCAATGCGGAATACCCTTTAATACGAATGAATATGGAAAGATATATTCCTGTGCATATTGTGACTTTGCTATCAAAGCAGGCCTTATCGAGGAGAACCGAGATGACTACTTTGACCTTAATGAAGAATTGACAGACAGAGCAAAGAAAGAGTTTGTTGAATTTACTTTGGGTTATAGTAACAGGGGTTACTCCACTCTTTGTAAAAACTGCTATGGTTGGATAGAAACAATTAACAAGAATTTTGTTGGCGTGGCTGAACAAGACTAAAAAAAGGAGTAGTTCGATATGGTGTTACTATTTCCGTTTGAATTAATACCAAAAGGAAGCAAAATAATCCTTTATGGAGCGGGAGATTGCGGGATTCAATTTTTCCGTCAAATCATAAATACGCATTATTGCAATGTTGTGCTCTGGGTTGATAAAAGAGCAAATGAAATTGAAAACGGCGAAGATAGATTTGGCTGCAAATTCCCGATTTCTGCAGTAGAAAAAATACAAGAATGTAATGACTTTGATTATGCAGTAATTGCTATAGTGAATAAGGATATCGCGGACAGCGTCGCAGAAATGCTGCGTGATGAATATGGAATTAGCGAAGATAAAATAATCACTACCTGCCATGAGTACTCTACAGATACGGTGTATCCGAATAATAGAGTTGAGGATGAGCACAAAGAACCAAGCATCGAAAGTCTAGCAATTGATGAGTTGTGTCTTGTCAATGAATTGTCGGTAATGCCACGTTTTTTGGTGGCTCGTGACATAGTCAATAATGTCTACAATGAGGCAAACCTTTCGCTGTATAAACGCACCATACTGGCGCAAGGAGACATATTTACCAAGGAAAACTATTTTGTCGAACGAAAAAAAGAAACTGTTAATGATTTTATCGAGGAGTTTAAGAAACTAATTGATGCTATGAAAGCATCTGATTTTGACCAAAGAAAATACGTACCGATTGTTACAGGTAATCGAATTTTGCTTGATGGCCAACATCGCATAGCTGGGGCTGCAGCACTGGAAAAAGAAATATATGTAAAGTATTATCCCGATTTAGAGGAATACGGAGACGGATTTGGCTTTGACTGGTTTGTGAAAAATGGCTTTAGCACCGAAGATATGCAAAGAATTCTTTATGCTTACGGAGATTGTTATAAAGAATGTGGCATTTTCTTGCTTTTTGGAACGCAAGAGCATAACTGGGACTATTTTTTAGCTCAGATAAAAAAGAATTGTACTGTTGTGGGATATGTGGATTTGGACTTTAAACATGATTATGTAGGATTTGAGAATATAATCAGGGACATGTACTGGGATCCTTTGTGGATTAATACGCAAATCCATTTAAAAGCAAAGTTATTAAAATTGGCGCCTCTCAAAATAAGAGTTGTGTTGGTTTCGAATCAGAACAACAAAGAAAAAGATATATATAAAACTATACGTGCTACGAAGCTGTTATTGCGAGATTCGGTCTCAGAAGAACTGGAAGTATTAAGTGGGGCGGTAACACATGCTACAGACAACTATGAGGAGTACCTATGGGTTAGAGAGTTATTTCTGTCTGTTAATACATGCAAGAATATGTCTAGAATTGTTTTGAGAAACTATAGAGCTTCATTTATCGAAAAACTTGATAAATATAGGAAACTTCTGTATGACAACGGCGTAAGGCCTGAAGATGCAATGCTTGTCGGCAGCAGTATTATGGAAGTCTTTGGATTACGAGAGTCAAATGACATTGACTTTATTGTAAATTCAAAAGGCAGGGCTGTATTGGGCAAAAAGTCGAGGAAAATAGATGAAGATATAGAACTTTGTGGTAAGGATTTTGTTGTTATAGAGAACGATGTTGTAATGCCGGATGATGTATTGATTTCTGATGAGAATCTTCATATTCAGTTTTATGGATTAAAGTTTATCAATCTTGAAGTTCTTAAGAGCAAAAAGATTCGTGATGCACGTCAAAAGGATGAGGAAGATGTTAAACTAATCAATCTGTTTTTGGAATATGCGAATAATTTTGATGATAAGCTCGAATTACGACGACAGATAGATCGTGAGCTTCATCTTAAACGTTTTTTGTAGGAATTTATTAAAGAAAGAGTCGAATAAGTATTATAACAATAATAATTGGATTAATGTTGTTGGAACATGTGCAAAATAAATAGAAAGATTGAAATAGCGTTATACGGACTTGGATCCGAAACAGAAAGGTTCATAAAAGCATACACAAATGAATTAAATATAGTAGGGCTTCTTGACGGCTATAAAGAATCTGGAGAGCAGTTTGGCTATCCAATTATTTCTTTGCAGCAGGCTATTGATCTTAAAGTTGAGAGAATAATAGTTGTTGCTCGTCCAGGATCATGTAAGGTGATTGCAAAACGTATTAAAGACGCTTGTATAGCGAATGGCGTAGAAGTATATGATGTTCGTGGAAATAATTTATTAGAAGAAAAGCGAGCATCCTATGAATTTTCAAATATCGAAACCTATACCAAGGATGATTTAGTCAAGAAGGTAGATGAATCAGATGTAATTAGTTTTGATTTTTTTGACACACTAATCAACAGAAAAATAAGTGATTACACAGATATTTTTGATTTGGTTGCTAATCAAGTAGGTGTCAAAGAATTATCGCATATACGAATTATTGCTGAAAAAGAATTATCCCGTAATTCATCTCCAACACTTCTTGATATTTACACATGGGTAAAAGAAAAACTCACTGGTATAAAAGAGTCGGCTGAAGAATTAGCTTCAATTGAATTTCAAATAGACAGTAAAATGGTAGTTTCTCGAGATGATATGACTACCATCATTTCTTATGCAAAGAAAAACGGGAAAAAATTAATTCTTACAAGTGATACCTATTACACAAAAGAGCAAATGGAGGAATTGCTGGCAAAGTGTGGACTAGATATATTTGATGAGTTATTTGTCTCTTGCGAATATGGTACATTCAAAACACAGAAACTATTTTCACATGTTATTGAGGCAAATAGAGAAAAGAAGATTCTTCACATTGGAAATGATGAATTTGCAGATATAGAGAAAGCAAAGGAATATGGAATCGACACCTTTCACATATATGGAAATAATAGCATCATGGACGCGCTTGGCGGAATGGGAGTTGAATCGATAGCAGAGACATATTCTGACAGAGCTAAGCTTGGATTGTTTCTTTCAAGAAAGTTTTCAAGCCCATTTCAATTTGAGAATGGCACAAAAATAGAAATAGATGATTGTTTTGATATAGGCTACTATATTTGCGGTCCGATGATAGTTGATTTTATGCAATGGATGATTGCAAAGAAACAAGAACTTGGATTGGACGGCATCTTATTATGTGCAAGAGACGGGTATTTACTGAAGAAAATCTATAATAGATTTTGTGAAGATAAAGATGGTTTTTATTTTTTGACATCCAGAATATCTGCTATTCGTGCAGGAATAATGGATGAAGATGATATTAATTATGTAGATAGCATGAAATTCTTTGGTACCGAAAAGGAAAGTATGTTAGTCAGGTTTGGGATAGAAGATTATGTAGATGCCAAAGATAGGAATGCGCTGATATTGGAAAAGGCAAAGGATAAACGCCGCAACTATTTAAAATACATTGATTCATTAAATTTGCCAGATGGCAAACTGGGTGTGTTCGATTTTGTAGCTAAGGGTACGACTCAATTATTTTTGCATAAGTTTATGCCTCAGCAAATGAGCGGATTGTATTTCTTACAACTTGAGCCGGAGTTTATGGCTGATAAAGGTGTAGATATAGAATCTTTCTACACAGAAAAAGAGCGTGATACCAGTGCTATATTTGATAACTATTATATTCTAGAAACTATTCTTACATCACCTATGCCATCTGTTGATGAATTTGATGAAGATGGACAACCTGTCTATGCAAAAGAAACTAGAAGCGATGAGAATCTGGAGTGTGTATCGCGAATGCAGCAGGGGATTATGCAGTATGTAAATGATTATTTAGAAATTGTTCCCGTGTCCATGAGACAGCAGAATAAAATGTTGGATGAGGCATTTTTAACTTTAATTGGAAAGTTGGAAATCACTGATCAGTCATTTAAAAATCTTGTTGTAGAAGATCCATTTTTCGGAAGAATGACAAATATAGTTGATGTGATGTAAGCATTAGTGGGGTAAAATAGAAATCTAGCAATTCCGTTTACATAGCCGTACGGCTATTTTTATACAATACAAAGGCAAATATAGCCGTACGGCTAAGAGGCGTTTATGAAAGTAACGGATTCAAATCTATTAGGCCTTGATGTGGAGTTGAATGAGAGAGGGTAATATTTTAACCCTTCCTGCCGATATAAAGAATATAAAACAAAAGAGTTGATTCTTTCGGCAGGAAGACCAAATCTCCGTTGGTTGATTTGACAAAGGTCAGGTTGGCTGACGCGAAGGCACAGCAGAAGGACAATTCAAGAAAGGAACTTAATAATGACATTATCAGTATTTGCTTAAGAGCTGCTTTTTGACTTCTGAATGAAGTTGGGAGGCAGCTCGTTTTATGTATTATTACTCTTGACCTCCATCATTCATGGGATTATGATGAATTTTGTGCCTTTTTGGCGAGGCATAAAAGACATATTTGAGGATAGTGCAAAAAACTATCCTATGAGTGGAGGTATATTTAATGAAAAAGAACAAAGGACAGGAGCGAGGCAATAAGAAAATTAGTAGGCAGCTATTGATGGTATTGATTCCAATGGTTGCAGTTGCTATTGTTTTTGTAACTTCTTTTGTGGCAATTCGAGCAAAATCTGTAATCACAGAATCTGCTACAGATGCCTTAAATCAAGAGTCTAGAGCTAATTCCTTGGACATCGGCTCTCAGCTTGGAGACATTTTAAACTATTTTGATAGTGCTGCTGATTTAGTAGAATCTGGAACATTTACGGATGATTCAGAAATCGCAGCTATTTTGCAACCAGCATTAACTGCTTTTGAACAGGTTCCAAATGGTTGCTATATAGGATTATCAGATAAAACTTATATTGATCCATCGGGGTGGGATCCAGGGGCAGGTTACGACCCAACTCAGCGTGATTGGTACAAAGATGGTGCTGATAAATCCCAGATGACACTTGGTGCACCTTACATAGATGATTCTACAAATGAGATGATAGTATCAGCTTCGCGCCAAATTACATTAAAAGATGGCAGAACAGGCGTAATGGCAATTGACATTTCCTTGGCAGATATTTCAGCTACTGCAAGTCTTTATCAGCCAGGCGGAATTGGCAAAACTATGCTTTTCTATGAGAATATGATTCTTGCTCATCCAGAGACAGAATTCATAGGAACAACAATCGATTCACACAGTGATGATCCAATGACTACAGCTATTGGAAAAGAACTTTCTTCGGATCAGATTGGCAAAGTAAAAGGAATGCAAATAAAAGGTACATATTATTTTGTATCATTTAATGAGGTGCCAAATACAAACTGGATAATGGCTGCATATGTGTCTAAAAATGCTGTGTTAAAGGAACTTAACACATTTATGTATATAAGCATGATAATTGCAGCAGGTATTGTAGTTGCAATCACAGTCATACTTCTCAGTTTAATCAACAATATGATTACAAAGCCTGTAAGCAATCTTACTGAAAATATCACAAGAATTGCTAGTGGTGATTTCACAGTTGAAATACCAGAAGGTGGAAAAAACGAAATCGGAATCATGAATAACAATATGCATGATTACGTGGCTAGCATGAGAGAGACATTGGTAGAGATTAAATCAATGTCAGGAACACTTGCATCAGAAGCTAACACTAGCAAGGAAGTTTCAACAGATCTTAACGAGCGTGCAGAGGACCAAGCTAGCGCAATGCAGCAGATTCAGTTAACTATGGAAGACATGGCAAACGCTGTTACAGAGCTTGCAGAGAATGCGACAGATCTTGCGCAGCAGGTAGATGACCTTACACAACAGAGTGAATCAACAAAAGAAACTATGGATGATTTAGTATCTGCAGCCCGAACTGGTCAAAAGGATATGGAAGCTGTGCAGTCTGGAATGACAGCTGTTGCTGATTCGATGCAGGAAATGAATGAGGTTGTTTGCTCTGTAGATGAATCAGCAAAGAAGATTGATTCAATTGTAGATATGATTAATTCAATCTCTAGCCAGACAAATCTACTTTCTTTGAATGCTTCAATTGAGGCTGCGCGAGCAGGTGAAGCAGGACGAGGATTTGCAGTAGTTGCAGACGAAATTGGTGCATTGGCTCAGAATTCTGCGGAAAGCACTCAGCAGATTTCGGATATCATCAAAGAAATCTCAGAGCAAATCAGGTTGTTATCTGAAAAGGCTCAGCAGAATGTTGGGGAAATCAATCAAAGCATGGAGTCAGTAAATACTGCAGGTGAAACGTTTGAACAGATTTTCAAGAGCCTTGATAATGCTAGTGAAACTGTTGGAGAAATGATTCAGAAAATTGGAAGCATTGACGGTATAGCTTCTGCTATGGCTGCTATCTCAGAGGAACAGTCAGCTAGTACAGAGGAAGTAAGCGCTACAGCAACAACCCTTGCAGAGGGAGCTGAGCAGGTTGCATCTCATTCAAAGAAAGTTGATGGAAGTGCTACAGCAGTATCAGAGTCATCTGTAAGAATTGAAGATTTAATAAATCAATTTCAAGTGTAATAAATAGGAATATTGTGAAAAAGCCGTGGTGTTTCTTGAAATACCACGGCTTTTATTATAAAATTTTCACTGAAATCGTTTTCAATATACATTGTTTTATATAAAGGAGTGTTCAAAATGGTAGAATGGAAAAATTTTGATAAGCTCGAGTCATTCAAGACTCTCCAGGGGCTTAAGAATCAGGTAGAGCTCAAGACAGCTATGGCTGGTGCAAACGGTGCAAAGCGTGTTGCTGAGTACTGCGTGCCAATGTCAAACGGCATGGTTTACAACTTCGCTTCAAAGCAGGTTGATGACACAGTTCTTGATGCACTTGCAAAGCTTGCTGACGAGGCACAGCTTGTTGACAAGTTCGCAGCCCTCTACAACGGAGAGGTTATCAATACAGGTGAAAAGCGTCTCGTTCTTCACCAGCTCACACGTGGTCAGCTTGGCGATGATGTTATGGCTGATGGCGTTAACAAGAGAGAGTTCTATGTAAAGCAGCAGGAGCGCATCGCTGAGTTCGCAAACAAGGTTCACGCTGGCGAAATCGTTAACGAAGCAGGCGAGAAGTTCACATCTGTTGTTCAGATTGGTATCGGTGGATCAGACCTTGGTCCTCGCGCTATGTACCTTGCTCTTGAGAACTGGGCAAAGGTTACAGGCACATTCAAGATGGAGGCTCACTTCATTTCAAATGTAGATCCTGATGATGCAGCAGCTGTTCTTGCAGGCGTTGATGTTGCTCACTCTATCTTCATCCTCGTTTCTAAGTCAGGTACAACACTTGAGACACTTACAAACGAGTCATTTGTTAAGGATGCTCTTAAGAACGCTGGTCTTGATGCTTCAAAGCACATGATCGCAGTTACATCAGAGACATCTCCACTTGCAAAGTCATCTGATTACCTTGATGCATTCTTCATGGATGATTACATCGGCGGCCGTTACTCATCTACATCTTCAGTAGGTGGCGCAGTTCTTTCACTTGCATTCGGTCCTGATGTATTTGCTCGTTTCCTTAACGGTGCAGCTGCAGAGGATGCTCTTGCAAAGAACACAGATATCCGCAAGAACCCAGCATTACTTGATGCACTTATCGGCGTATACGAGAGAAATATCCTTGGATATGAGTCTACAGCCGTTCTTCCATACTCACAGGCACTTAGCCGTTTCCCTGCTCACTTACAGCAGCTCGACATGGAGTCAAACGGCAAGAGCGTTAACCGTTTCGGCGAGGCAATTGATTACGTTACTGGTCCAGTTATCTTTGGTGAGCCAGGTACAAACGGACAGCACAGTTTCTACCAGCTCCTTCACCAGGGAACAAACATCATCCCTCTTCAGTTCGTTGGCTTCAAGAACAGCCAGATGGCAACAGATGTTGTAATCGAAGGCAGTACATCACAGCAGAAGCTTAAGGCAAACGTTGCAGCTCAGATTATGGCATTCGCTTGCGGTAAGGATGATGACAACCGCAACAAGTACTTCGAGGGCAACCGTCCATCATCAATCATCGTTGGTGATCAGCTTACACCAGAGACACTTGGTGCACTCCTTGCTCACTTCGAGAACAAGGTTATGTTCCAGGGATTTGCATGGAATGTTAACTCATTCGATCAGGAAGGTGTTCAGCTTGGTAAGGTACTTGCAAAGAAGGTACTTGCTGGCGATACATCAGATGCACTTGCAGCATACGCAAAGCTTCTTGATATTTAAAATTATAGCAAATAATAAAACTTTGTTTGATTATTTGCTATACTGGAGCAGCTTTTGCCGAAGGCAAATTTCCAATAGCTGCGACTTCCCTTATTATTAAATGTTTATTAAAAATGGCTATCGCTTATTGCGGTAGCTGTTTTTTTACGTTACGATAGGTTCTAGACGAAATAATGGAGTGGGGTAATATGGCATATCAAGACAATGAGCAAGAGCAGGTTACTAAAACATGGGCAGGGGAAAAAGCAAAGCTAGCCCAGATGCCTTTAGACAAAAAGATTGGATACGTATTTACGTATTATTGGATGCACATGTTGATTGTGCTTGTCATCATCGGAGTGATTGGTTGGTTCGTCCACCATCAGATGACGTACATAGATTACAAGCTTTACGGAGTTGTTATCAATTCATCTCAGGTCGATGAAAACCTAGAAAAAACGCTGCCGGAGCTGCTTGGCATGGATAAGCACGAAGGCTTCTCCATGGTGGCTGGTTTATCCGGAGATGTGGATGCAAATTCAACAGCCTACTACAATCAAATCGATATCTACACCGTATCAGGGCAGATGGATTTCGCCTTCACCGACGAAGCAGGCGTACAGTATTTATGCGACCTTGGCACACCACTGGATGTGACAAAGCAGCTTCCCGACAATCTCTTAGATTTATGGGCAAATCGCGAAGCTACTTTCAGTCAACGCAACGAAAACGACGACACATACTTCGACAACTACGCAGCCATCGATATTTCCGGCACAAAAGTTCAGGAATACTTCGGCTTGGATGACAACATGTGTTATCTAGTCATTGTTGATTTATCAGGGAATGAAGAATACATGCAGAATTTCTACAATCTGCTTTATGAAATAGAAATAGGAGAATAGGTTTTGGAAAAATTATTTAACAACAGATTTATTGATGGGATTTCAAAAATCGCAGACGTGATTTTGATTAGTTTTTACTTCTTAGCTTGCGCATTGCCACTTGTGACAATCGGCGCCAGCTCTACAGCCCTTTACTATGCCACCCATAAATGCATCTACAAGGGCCGCGGCTACACCACTGAGTTCTTCCACTCATTCAAGGACAACTTCAAGCAGTCCACATTATCATGGCTGATTTTCATTTTGCTATACGCAATCCTTGGAGGCGACATCTACATCACCAGAAATTACTTATCCCCAGACAGCCCATTTGCTGCAGCATCAATTTTCTTCATGGTGCTTTTAGTCTTCACAGTACTTTGGGCAATCTACCATTTTGCATACATCGCCCGCTTTGAAAATGGCTTCAAGGAATCATTCAAAGTCTCAGCAGTTTTCATGATTGCAAACATCGGCTGGACACTTGTAATGCTTGTGCTTTTAATCGCCATCTATTACCTTTGCTACAGATTCCTATTTTTAATATTATTCGCACCAGGAATCATTTCCTGCACATTGCACCCAATCCTCGAAAAAGTCTTCCGCAAATACATGTCCGAGGAAGACATCGCAAAAGAGGATGAATTATAAAATACAACGAGGATGCCAATTGATTGGCATCCTCGTTTTTTATAAAAAAGAATTAGATATTAGAAATGTAGAAATAAATCTTTTCTAGATTAAGTAAGGTAATCATTGATTTTACTATCAATTAACTTTGTGCTTAATGGATAATTGGTGGACTCAAACGATGTGATTACATTTTTGCCAACCAAATGTCCATTGGCTTCATAGAGAGCTAGTTTGCTCAGATTATTTGAGTTGTAATCCAGGCTATCGGCAAGACCTAAATGTTCCCAAATCAAAGTTTCTCTAGTGGTTTTGTTTAAAACAAGAAAGTCGGGATACTTTATTAATCCATCAATAATAAGGCTTGGTTCATAAGCATAAGGAATTCCATAATCCAACAATCTGTCCGCAATGATTTTTTCGGATTTTGATCTAACCAATTCGCCATTATTTGTATAGACTCCGTTTTCTATAGGAAAAGTGTTTAATGAGCCGGGATGTTGAAGATGCCATTCATCAATGAATGATTCTATGTCGGGAACAATAGGCTTAATCAAAGAGCGTTTGCCTGGATTGAAAGAATAGTAAACACTATCAATCTCCACGTAGATATCAAAATGAATCCCGCGTTGGTAACGATTGATTAAATCTTTAAGTTTCTTTAGAAGCTTAATATAGTAATCTCGCTGACAAATGGATGCGATAAAACCTATGTTATCGGCGGATAGGTATTTTCCTGATGTTTCAGAACGGTTTTTGTAATAATAATATCGAGGATATCCTTTGCTACTTTCTAATCTTATGTAACCCTTGGGAGCGGATAATAGTTCTTTGTCAACCACGTCGATTAGATTGTAGATGCTAGCTTCCGTTCTGCTAGTATCAATATTTAAAACTGTATTCATAACTACTCCTGTTTAATGTGTAAATAAGACATGATAAGGCGAATTAAAGGAGAAATGCGAAGGTTGGCTGACTTGAGTAAGAGAATATGATCGAATTAATTAGTAAAAAGGCATAGTTTATAAGTAAAATGGGCCGACTTAAGTGAAAAAAGAGAGAAAAGGAATTTCACTTATATGGTTTTTGATGAATTGTTAAGTGTATTATGTAGATAGAAATAATAAACTTAAAATCGTCATGACCACTTAAGTTTATTGGCGTTTTTGAAAAATAAACTTAAAAAATGTGGAAGCTTGAGAGAGGATGTTAAGTGTATATACGACAAATAAGAAATAAACTTATCAAGCATAGCAATGTTGTTAAGTGAAAGAAAAGAAAATTGTAATAAACTTAACTTTGATTAAAATATTTTAAGTAAAATTAAGTGAAAAATAGAATCCTGTATATAAACTTAACCGCATTCACAACTTTTAAGTGGAATAAGCGAATGCTATAGATAAACTTAACAATTCTAAAAGGTTCAGCCAGCTAAAGCCAATAATAATCCAGTCAAGGCATTTAAAACCCTTGCGCAATCTCCTATAAAGCCATTATTCAATTGTCTTTGGTGGGAAAAAGCCGATAAATCGGCGTGACATGCAAATAATCCGGGTAATGCTGCTGTTCATTACGCAATTGATACTGCATGAAATTGAAATGTGTGTTGTGAGTCACACGAGTGTTATATATAACATAGATAAAACAAAATTGTCAAGTATAATAACATAAACGAGATGGTACAAACAAATGTTTGACTAATCATACCGCTGTGCTATAATACATTACATACGATTGTGTACAATTGAACCGAAAGGCTAAACTATGGATTTCAAATTACATTCTGAATATAAGCCAACAGGCGACCAGCCTCAGGCAATCGCAGATTTGGTGCGAGGTTTCAAAGAAGGAAACCAGATGCAGACACTTCTTGGCGTTACCGGTTCTGGAAAGACATTCACCATGGCCAATGTTATCGAGCAGCTCAACAAGCCAACCTTGATCATTGCTCACAACAAGACTTTGGCGGGCCAGCTGTATTCCGAGTTTAAGGAATTCTTCCCGGAGAACGCTGTGGAATACTTTGTGTCTTACTATGATTATTATCAGCCAGAGGCCTATGTGCCTAGCACTGATACATACATCGCGAAGGATTCTTCAATTAATGATGAAATAGACAAGCTGCGCCTTTCGGCCACAGCTTCATTATCAGAAAGACGAGATGTAATTATTGTCTCGTCTGTTTCTTGCATTTACGGCATCGGCGAGCCGGACGATTTCCAAAACATGATGGTTAGTCTGCGCCCGGGAGATATGAAGGACAGGGACGATGTTATTCACGAATTGATAAACATCCAGTACATGCGAAATGACATGGATTTTGACCGAGGCACATTCCGTGTTCGCGGTGACACGCTAGAGGTTATCCCGGCTAACACCAGCGATTACGGCATTCGGATCGAGTTCTTCGGAGATGAAATCGACCGTATTTGCGAGACAGATATTATGACAGGCCAGGTGAAACGAGAGCTAGAGCATGTTGCGATTTTTCCAGCCAGCCACTATGTCATCCCTCAGGACAAGATTAACGCAGCTTGTGCCAGCATCGAAGCAGAGCTGGATGAGAGAGTGAAGTTCTTTAAATCAGAGGATAAGCTTATTGAGGCTCAGCGTATCGCAGAGCGTACAAACTTCGATATTGAAATGCTACGTGAAACAGGCTTTTGCTCCGGCATCGAAAATTACAGCCGCCACATGACGAATCAGCAGCCGGGGGAGCCACCAAAGTGTTTGATTGATTATTTCAACGACGACTTCCTTATTATAGTGGACGAGAGTCACATCACATTGCCACAGGTTCGTGGTATGTTTGCAGGTGACCAGGCCCGCAAAAAGACGCTGGTTGAGTATGGCTTCAGATTGCCATCAGCTCTCGACAACCGACCTCTAAACTTTGGTGAGTTCGAATCAAAAATTGACCAGATTATGTTTGTGTCAGCCACACCAGGTGATTATGAGGAAGAGCACGAGCTGCTTCGCACAGAGCAGGTTATACGCCCAACAGGTCTTCTTGATCCAGAGGTTGAGGTGCGCCCAGTTGAGGGGCAGATAGATGACCTTTTCAATGAAATCCAGAAGGAAGTTGAAAAGAAAAATAAGGTAATGATTACAACTCTCACCAAGCGAATGGCAGAGGATTTAACAGATTATCTGGCAGAGCTTGGAGTTAGAGTAAAATACATGCACTCCGATATTGATACCATGGAGCGTGCAGAAATCATCAGGGATTTGCGACTGGATGTGTTTGATGTTCTGGTTGGAATCAACCTTCTTAGGGAGGGATTGGACATTCCGGAAATCACACTTGTTGCCATTCTCGACGCTGATAAGGAGGGCTTCCTTCGAAGTGAGCGTTCGCTGATTCAGACAATTGGCCGTGCCGCTCGAAATTCCGAGGGTCACGTTATCATGTACGCAGATACCATGACAGAATCCATGGAAAAGGCCATCTCCGAGACAGAGCGTCGTAGAGAAATCCAAAAGGCTTACAACAAGGAGCATGGCATCACTCCGCAGACAATACAAAAATCAGTCCGTGAGCTTATTTCTATTTCTAAGGAAATCGCTCACAAGGAGATGCAGTTCAAGAAGGATCCTGAAGAGATGAACAAGCAGGAGCTTGAGAAGCTGATTGGCGACATTCAGAAGAAGATGAAGAAAGCCGCCACAGAGCTTAACTTCGAAGCTGCCGCAGAATATCGTGACAAGATGGTTGAGCTTAAAAACATGCTTAGAGATATGTATGAAGAGTAATGGTAGCTTGCAGGATAGACTTGTAAAACAAGTCGTTTTTATGAGGAAAAGAAAATGAAAGAAAGAAAATACATAAAAATAAAGGGTGCCAATGAGCATAACCTGAAAAATGTCAGCCTAGATATTCCTCGTGATGAATTTGTTGTTCTCACGGGATTATCAGGCTCAGGTAAATCTTCGTTGGCATTCGATACAATTTTTGCCGAGGGTCAGCGCCGCTATATGGAGTCACTTTCTTCCTATGCCCGTCAGTTCCTTGGCCAGATGGAAAAGCCAAATGTAGAGCACATGGAAGGTATGCCACCTGCCATCTCAATTGATCAGAAAAGCACCAACCATAACCCACGTTCTACAGTCGGCACTGTTACAGAGATTTATGACTACATGCGTCTGCTTTACGCTCGATGCGGTGTGCCTCACTGTCCAAATTGCGGCAAGCCAATCAGCAAACAGACTGTAGACCAGATGGTTGATGCCATTATGGCACTTCCAGAACGCACAAAGATTCAGCTTCTTGCCCCAGTTGTCCGTGGACGAAAGGGTACACATGAAAAGCTTTTTGAAAAGGCAAAGAAATCAGGCTATGTTCGTGTAAATGTAGATGGCAATGTTTACGATTTATCCGAAGAGATAAAGCTTGATAAAAATATAAAGCACAACATTGAAATCGTTGTTGACCGACTTGTTATAAAGGAAGGCATTGAAAAGCGTCTTACAGATTCCATTGAAGCAGTGCTCAAGCTGGCTGAAGGATTGATGATTGTTGATGTAATCGACGGCGAACCAATCAATTTCTCTGAGGGATTCTCATGTCCTGATTGTGGAATCAGCATTGATGAGGTGGAGCCACGAAGCTTCTCCTTCAACAATCCATTTGGTGCCTGTCCAGAGTGCTTCGGTCTTGGATACAAGATGGAGTTTGATGAGGACTTAATGATTCCTGACAAGAGCCTTTCTTTCAATGAGGGGGCAGTTCAGGTTATCGGTTGGCAGTCATCCAACAAATCCACAAGCTTTGCTCACGCTTTGCTTGAGGCACTTGCCAAGGAATACAAGTTTTCTCTCGACACTCCATACAAGGAGCTCCCTGAGAAGATTCGCCACATGTTCATCCATGGATTCGACAAGTCAGTAGATGTTCATTACGAAGGCCAACGAGGCCGCGGAGTGTACCCTACCGTATTCGAAGGCCTTATCGAAAATGTTAGCCGTAGATATAAAGAGACATATTCAGAGTCTGCAAAGAAAGAGTACGAGGAGTTCATGTTCTACAGCGATTGTCCATGCTGTCATGGTCAGCGTCTGAAGAAGGAATCGCTTGCAGTTACTTTGGATGATAAAAACATTTTCGAAATGACTCAGTATCCTGTCCGTGAATTGTACGAAATGATTGACGGTCTCAATCTTACAGAGCAGCAGAAAAAAATCGGTGCAGTTGTCTTGAAGGAAATCAAGGCTCGTCTGAAGTTCATGGTAGATGTTGGCCTGGATTATCTTACACTTAGCCGTGCAACAGCCACACTTTCAGGTGGAGAGGCACAGCGAATCCGTCTTGCAACACAGATTGGTTCAGGTCTTGTTGGCGTAGCCTACATCTTGGATGAGCCATCTATTGGTCTTCATCAAAAAGATAACGATAAGTTATTAGCATCCCTCAAAGGCCTCAGAGACCTTGGAAATACGCTGATCGTAGTAGAACACGACGCTGATACTATGCGCGCTGCGGATTATCTTGTGGATATCGGTCCTCGCGCCGGCAAGGACGGTGGAGAAGTCATCGCCGCTGGTACACCAGAGGAGATTATGGCATGTCCAGAATCTATCACCGGTCAGTATCTTAGTGGCAAGCTTTGCATCCCTGTTCCAAAGGAGCGCCGCGAGCCAAAGGGATGGCTTACTATCAAGGGCGCCCGCGAGCATAACCTTAAAAATATCGACGTTGATATTCCTCTTGGAATCATGACAGTTGTTACCGGTGTGTCTGGTTCAGGAAAGAGCTCTCTTGTAAATGAGATTCTTTACAAGGATTTGGCAAAGCGCCTGAATCGTGCCAGAAAAGTATCTGGAAAGCACGATGATATTATTGGAACAGAGGCCCTTGATAAGGTTATCGATATCGACCAGTCTCCAATCGGACGTACACCACGTTCTAACCCTGCTACTTACACAGGTGTGTTTGATTTGATTCGTGATTTGTTTGCTGGAACAACTGAGGCGAAGGAGCGCGGATACAATAAAGGAAGATTCTCCTTCAACGTAAAGGGCGGCCGATGTGAAGCCTGCTCAGGAGATGGTATCATCAAAATCGAGATGCACTTCCTTCCAGATGTTTATGTTCCTTGTGAAGTCTGCGGCGGCAAGCGTTACAACCGAGAGACTTTGGAGGTTCATTATAAGGGTAAGACAATTTACGATGTGCTTGATATGACAGTTGAAGAGGCTGTGGAATTCTTCAAAAATGTTCCAAGCATTCTTAATAAAATCCAGGCACTGTATGATGTAGGTCTTGGCTACATCAAGCTTGGACAACCAAGCACCACACTTTCAGGTGGAGAGGCCCAACGAATCAAGCTTGCTACAGAGCTTTCACGTCGTGCTACAGGCAAGACAATCTACATCCTGGACGAGCCAACTACTGGTCTTCATTTTGACGATGTAAATAAGCTTGTTGAAATCATGCGCAAGCTATCTGACTCAGGAAACACAGTCGTAGTAATCGAGCACAACCTTGATGTTATTAAGTGTGCAGACTACATAATTGACATGGGTCCAGATGGAGGTGATCGTGGCGGAACTGTTATAGCTAAGGGTACACCAGAAGACATCGTAAAGGTAAAAAAGAGTTATACGGGGCAATATTTGAAAGATTATATATAAAACCGCACGTTCGCAGAGGTGAGGAAGATTGGAGTTTAGTTATATTTTTTCACAAATCTTCACATAGCCATCACATAAGCACTGTATATTACTTCATGTACTAGCGGAAAGCTAATACCAAATTTTTCATAACTCAGCGACCGAAGGAGACTTTGGTCGCACTCCCCGAGAATTACGCCAGCGTTTTACGCTGGCTTTTTTTTACTTGAATAATGAAATAATTCGTTTATAATAGAAACGTGAAAATGCGCAATTCTGCCGATAAGGCAGTAGAATAGATTAGAATTAGAAAGGATAATAACATGGCAGCATCAGATATCGGAATTGATTTGGGTACAGCAAGCGTTCTTGTATATGCAAAGGGCAAGGGCGTTGTTTTAAAAGAGCCTTCAGTTGTGGCTTTTGATAGAGATACTAATAAGATTAAGGAAATCGGCGAGGAGGCACGTCTTATGATTGGACGTACTCCTGGTAATATCGTGGCAGTTCGTCCACTTCGTCAGGGTGTTATCTCTGACTACACAGTTACAGAGAAAATGATTAAGTACTTCGTTCAGAAGGCAATGGGCAAGAAGAGCTATCGTAAGCCTCGTATTGCTGTTTGTGTTCCTTCTGGTGCTACAGAGGTTGAGAAGCGTGCCGTTGAGGATGCAGCTTTTGCAGCAGGTGCTCGTGAGGTTTCTATTATTGAGGAGCCTATCGCAGCAGCTATCGGTGCTGGTATCGACATTTCCCTTCCTATGGGAAATATGATCGTAGATATCGGTGGTGGTACAGCAGATATCGCAGTTATCTCACTTGGAAGCTCAGTAGTCAGCACATCTATCAAGGTTGCTGGTGATGATTTCGACGAGGCTATCGTTCGTTATATGAGAAAGAAGCACAACCTTCTTATCGGTGAGCGTACAGCCGAGGATATCAAGATCAAGATCGGTCGTTGCTTCCCACTTGGCGAGGCAGAGACTATGGACGTTAGAGGACGTAACCTTGTTTCAGGTCTTCCAAAGACAATCACTGTTTCTTCAGAGGAGACAGAGGAAGCTCTCAAGGAATCTACAATGCAGATCGTTGAGGCTATTCACTCAGTTCTCGAGAAGACTCCACCAGAGCTTGCAGCCGATGTTGCAGACAGAGGTATCGTTCTTACAGGTGGTGGTGCCCTTCTTCGTGGTCTTGAGGAGCTTATCGAGGACCGCACAGGCATCAACACAATGACTGCTGATGAGGCAATGACATGTGTAGCTATCGGTACAGGTCGCTATGTTGAGCTTCTTGCAGGAGATTAATTAAATAATATTGAATGTTTGACCCCTTTATATGGTAAAATGATTATGAAGAATAATATTTTTCCATAAAAGGGGTTAATTTTATTTTTCAGAAAACCGATAAAAGAGATGGAGAGTATTATAACCAAGTCTAAAAGAAGGGAGACTCCATGGTAAAAGGACTCTATACAGCCTATACAGGCATGATTAATGAGCAGAAGCGTCTTGATACTATTACTAACAACCTTGCCAACTCCAACACTACAGGCTTTAAAAAGGAAGGCATGGTGGCACAGTCGTTTGACGAGCGCCTAGCAATCAAGATTAAGGACACATCAGCACTTGCAAACAGACCAGAAGGAATCGGATACATTTCTCTTGGTACAAAGGTAGGAGAGACTTACACTAACTGGGAGCAGGGCGGATTCCAGATTACCGACAAACCTTCAGATTTAGCAGTTGCGGGAAGCGGATTCTTCGCAGTTGCTTACACTAACAAAGCTGGTGAAACATCAGTCATGTACACACGAGATGGTGCTTTCACTGTAGACACAGATGGTTATATCAGAACATCCAACGGAGATTACCTCCTCAATTCAGAGGGAGCCATGACGGGACAGTACGGAGAGGACTATTACGTACAGATTGATCCAGCATTGGAATATGCAGTATCGAAGGATGGTACAATCACTCAGAATGGCGAGGAAGTCGATACAATCGGATTGGTGGATGTGGCTGATTACGATTACATCAATAAATACGGCGAAAACCTCTATTCACTTATTGATGGAGGAGAAATAATAGAAGCGGAAAATGGCTACATAGAGCAGGGTGTTCTTGAATCATCCAATGTCAATGTAGTTGATGAAATGGTTACAATGATTACCATAGCCAGAGCATACGAGGCAGGCCAGAAAATGATTCAGGCCGAGGATGAAACGCTTGATAAAACAGTTAATCAAGTAGGCCAGGTATAATTTCTAGGAGGAATTAGCTTATGATGAGATCTTTGTGGGCTGCAGCTTCAGGAATGAAGAGTCAGCAGACATCAGTAGACACAATTGCAAATAACCTTGCAAATGTTAACACCACAGCATATAAAGCTCAGAATACACAGTTCAAGACTTTACTATATCAAACACTCCAGGCAACCAGCACAAACGCAGAGGGTGAGGCAAAACCTACTAGCGCACAGGTTGGACTTGGTACAAGAGTTGCATCAATCAACTCTAACTTTACACAGGGACCACAGCAGGCAAATGATAGCAATACAGCGATGTGCATCACAGGCGAAGGCTTCTTTGCTGTACAGGATGGTGAGGAAACTCACTACACCAGAAATGGTAACTTCACATGGGCTATCGACAACACCGGAGCGAAGGTTCTTACTACAGCTGAAGGCTACAAGGTACTAGATCAGGCAGGACGTCCTATCACACTTCCAGCCACAGCTGGTGAAAATGGATTTACAGTAAACCCAGATGATGCATCTGTTTCATATAGAAATCCTGATGGTACATACACCAATACGGGCCAGTCAATTGCTTTGTATCAGTTTACAAACAGAGTTGGTCTTTCAAAAATCGGTGAAAACTTATATGATGAGACAGTAGCTTCTGGCGAGCCAGTTTCAGAATGGAACACAAACGGAGTTATCAGAAGTTCTGTTTTCCAGAACTACTTGGAAGGCTCAAATGTTAACGTTGCAGATGAAATGGTAAATCTTATCATCTCACAGCGTGCATATGAAATGAACTCAAAGGCAATTACTACTTCAGACACCATGTTGGAGCAGGCTAATAACCTTAAGAGATAAAGTAACAAGCCTACGCGGAGCGTAGGTTAACTAGCTGATAGAAGAGGGGATGCGGATGATGCCAAATCTATCTAATAGGGGGATTGAGAAATGGATTTAACGAGTATGAATACGTATTTGCAATCGCAATACACCAACCAGGCAAAAGCAACAGCGGAAACAACTGCCAAATCAATTGGCAACATTTCCCAGAATTCATCAAGAGAAGAAATCGAAGAGGCTGTAAAAAGCTTCGAGACTTACATGATGGAGCAGGTTGTAAAACAGGTTAAGGAGTCTTTTGTAAACGAAGACGAAGAAAACAAAGACACAAATATGTCGATGTACAAGGATTTGTATATGGACAAAGCAATCACAGAGGTTGCATCTCAGCTTGTAGACCAAATCGGTGGAGATGTAACAGATGATTTTGTTGAGCAGATTATGCGCAACTATGGAATTACCGGAACAACAGGCGCTCAGACAGAATCCGCAGGTGTTGACGCAGCCACAGTTTCAGAAGACATCGCACAGACAAACGCGTCAAAAGTGACAGAAGTTTTAGCATAATGACCACCGCGTACATATAGTACGCGGTGTTTTTTTATGCTATTATTGTACCCATGGAAGAATTAACGGGTTACGTAGAAAACATAATTTTTAGAAATACAGATAATGGATACACAGTTCTGGACTTTGTGGCAGACGACGATTTGCTCACATGTACAGGACTTTTTCCTGTAATTGGAGAAGGTGAGAATCTTCTCCTTCGTGGAGAATTTGTGGAACATCCAACCTACGGCAGGCAGTTCAAGGTGGCCAGCTATGAGGTGGAGGCACCAGCAGATGAGCTTTCCATGGAAAGATATTTAGGCTCAGGAGCTATCAAGGGTATCGGCCCAAAGCTTGCAGCCAGAGTGGTAAAGAAGTTCGGTGCTGATACCTTCAGAATCATAGAGGACGAGCCTGAGCGTCTTGCGGAGGTAAAGGGCATTTCTATCACAAAGGCTATGGAAATTTCTGACCAGATTGTTGGAGCCAAGGATATCCGAAATGCCATTATTTTTCTTGATAAATACGGCCTTCACGGCAATAAGGCTATCAAAATCTACAATCGTTTCGGCAATGAAATCTACAATGTAATACAGACAAATCCATACAAGCTTGCAGATGAAATTTCGGGAATCGGATTTAAAACTGCAGATGAAATCGCAAGCCAGGTGGGCATAAAGGTGGACTCTGAATTCCGAATCAAGGGTGGTATTCAATATATACTTGGCCAGGGCGCTGGAATGGGACATACCTATCTTCCTATCGAGACACTGAACCACATGTCACAGGATTTGCTAAAGGTGGATGAAGCTACAAT
Organism: Pseudobutyrivibrio ruminis DSM 9787; assembly: GCF_900218035.1. Lineage (GTDB taxonomy): Bacteria > Bacillota > Clostridia > Lachnospirales > Lachnospiraceae > Pseudobutyrivibrio > Pseudobutyrivibrio ruminis. Next base: position 124,684 of record NZ_OBMR01000004.1, on the reverse strand, counting down.
CGATGCCCAGATTATGAACCTTGCTATGGATAGCAAGATTATTATAAAAAAGGATGTTGAGGGTAATCGTCAGGTGTATTCAAAGGCATTCTATCGCATGGAAGAGTCAATCGCCGGCATGCTTCGCGAGCTGGATGTGAAATATAGCGTCGATAAAGAAGACCTTTCAAACACTATCCGAAGAATCGAAATAGAAGAAAATGTTGAGCTTGATGTGCTTCAGAAGAATGCTGTAATTGCTGCAGCAGAGCGAGGCTTTTTCGTACTTACTGGTGGACCAGGTACAGGTAAAACCACCACTATCACTACAATGATTAAGCTGTTTGAGGACCAGGGCTACAATATCTTCCTAGGTGCGCCTACTGGCCGCGCGGCAAAGCGAATGAGTGAGGCCACCGGCTACGAGGCCAGAACAATTCATCGTATGCTTGAGGTTGCAGGAAACATGAATGACGATGATAGCGTCACATCTTTTGCCAGATTCGACCGTAATGAGGAGAATCCTCTTGAGTGTGATGTAATCATCATCGACGAGATGTCCATGGTAGACGTTTCATTGATGTATTCCTTGCTAAAGGCTATTTCGCCGGGTACCAGACTTATCCTCGTAGGTGATGAAAATCAGCTTCCAAGCGTTGGCCCTGGAAATGTTCTAAAGGATATTTTAGCATCAGAAAGATTTACAGCAGTTACATTAAAAAAGATTTTCCGTCAAGCTCAGGAAAGTGACATCGTCGTAAATGCTCATAAAATCCACCAAGGAGAGCATGTTGTACTTGATAATAAATCAAAGGATTTCTTCTTCTTAAAGAGAGACGATGCAGATACAATCATCAATGTAATGCTCACTCTTGTTAGAGATAAAATGCCAAAATACGTAGATGCTGGTATTAGCGAGATTCAGGTACTCACCCCTACCAGAAAGGGCTTGATAGGTGTAGAACGATTAAATGGAATCCTTCAGAATTTCCTGAATCCGCCTGCGCCTAACAAAAAAGAGTGGTCAGGAGATACTCGTATTTTCCGTGAGGGCGATAAGGTTATGCAGATTCGTAACGATTATCAGCTTGAGTGGGAAGTCACCGGTGGCTACAACATCACCATAGAAAAGGGTGTTGGTGTCTTTAATGGAGATGTGGGAATCATCAAGGATATTAACGATTGGGCCAAGACCATCACAGTAGAATACGAAGAAAGACGAAGAGTGGTTTATCCATTTGCTAACTTGGATGAGTTGGAGCTTGCATATGCTATTACTATTCACAAGTCTCAGGGCTCTGAATATCCAGCAGTTGTAATGCCAGTTATGGATGGTCCAAAGATGTTGATGAACAGAAACATTCTCTACACAGCCATTACCAGAGCAAAAAAATGCGTCACCATGGTAGGCGACGCAAATGTATTTTACTCTATGGTGGATAATACATCCCAGGCTGCTAGATATTCTGGATTGAAAGACAGAATACAGGAAGCCTTTACAGAATAGCTTTAATATATAAATCTTTGTTGACAGAATCGGCGAGATTGATGATGTCGCCGTTGTCCATTTGAATAACAGGTCGTGAAAGGTTGCTCTTATTGATGTAAACCACGCGGCCTGTTTTTGCATTATTAAGAATAATGCGGCTGTTGCTGTAAGCGTTTGCAATACGCTCAAGGAAAGTGAGCACGTATTTGGTGTGGTATTTCTGAAGTCCTTCTTTTTCAAACTCAGCAATAACTTGGAATGAACAAAGTGGATCGCGATGTGCTCTGGCACATGTCATTGCATCGTAAACATCGGCGATGGCAACGATACATGAGAAGTCGTCCATCTCATCTTCCAGAAGACCTCTAGGATAGCCACTTCCGTCGCTTCGCTCGTGATGCTGTAAAGCAGCGGAAAGAATTCTAGAATCAAAGCCCTTATTATTAAGAAGCTTTTTGCCAAGAAGAGGATGAGTCTTCATAGTAGCGTATTCTTCTGCGGTCAGCTTATCAGGCTTGTTCAGAATAGATTCTGGTATCTGTGTCTTACCAATATCATGAAGAAGACCGGCAAGTGTAAGGACGTTCAAATCATTCTTTGGAAGCTTAAGCCATTTTCCGATTGAACGGGAAATGAGGGCTACGTTCAAAGAGTGAGTGTAAATTGGGTCATCTAAGTTACGCATGTTTGAAAGCATATCTAAAAGCTCAAGTGAAGTCTTTGATTTGAAAAGAGATTCACAGTTCTCAAGCATGAGGTCGGAGCATTCTGCGCCACCTCCTGCGATAATAGCTTCAAAGTTTTCTTTTAAGTAACCGATATTCAACGCATAGTCTGATTGGAACTTCTGAAATTTTGGAGAAGCCTTCAGGCGCTGAGTATAGGTGATCTGGTCACTGACTCTTGATTCTGGTTTAGCGGAAGCAGGAGCAGGCGTTGGTTCTGGTTCTGGTTCAGGCTCTGGCTCAGGTTCTGGCTCAGGGTCCTCAACAGTAACCGCTTCGATTTTGTAGAAGGCAAGCTTGGCAATAAGCTGATTAGTCAGCGTTTCACCGGCTTTTGAAATGGTCTGGCCACGCTTGGTCAAGATAGGTTCAGCTATAACCATACCAGCCTTCAATTCGTCTACTGCTAGTGTCATTGTTCTACCTCTAATTTTTCATAATTATATATTATAATTATACGTATACAATTTCGGGATTACAAGGCAATACTTAGACGATGACAGTTATAAAAATATGTCTATTGCCGAAACTCCCATATGACGTTATACTATATAAGCTTAGGCAACTAATTTTTTTATTTTAAGAAAGAGAGTCAAAAAATGGAAAAGTTACTTTTTACTTCAGAGTCAGTAACAGAAGGCCATCCAGATAAGGTATGTGATGCCGTATCGGATGCCATCCTCGATGCTTGCCTAGCTGAAGATCCAATGAGCCGTGTTGCTTGTGAAACTGCTTCATGTACAGGATTCGTTCTTGTAACAGGCGAAATCACAACAAAGGCACAGCTTGATGTTCCAGCTATTGTACGCAAGACTCTTCTTGAAATCGGTTATGACGATGGAAAGAAAGGCATCGACGGAAACTCTTGCGCTGTTATGGTCGCTCTTGATCAACAATCCGCTGACATTGCTATGGGTGTTGACAAGGCTCTTGAGGCAAAGGAAGGCTCACTTACAGATGACCTGGATACAGGCGCTGGTGACCAGGGTATGATGTTCGGTTACGCTACTAACGAAACAGAAGAACTCATGCCTTATCCTATTTCTCTTGCTCATAGACTTGCTCTTCAGCTTACCAATGTCCGCAAGGATGGCACACTTAGCTATCTTCGCCCAGACGGCAAAACACAGGTATCTGTAGAGTATGACGAGGCTGGCAAGCCAGTTCGACTTGAGGCTGTAGTTTTATCTACTCAGCATGATGAAGATGTTACTCAGGAACAGATTCACGAAGACATCAAAAAATACGTATTCGATCCAGTCCTTCCAAAGGACATGATTGATGATAAGACAAAGTTTTACATCAATCCAACAGGACGTTTCGTTATTGGTGGTCCTCATGGCGATGCAGGTCTTACAGGACGTAAGATCATCGTAGACACATACGGTGGATACGCTCGTCACGGCGGCGGTGCTTTCTCAGGAAAGGACTGCACAAAGGTAGACCGTTCAGGTGCATATGCAGCACGTTACGTTGCAAAGAACATCGTAGCAGCAGGTCTTGCAGACAAATGCGAGATTCAGCTTTCATACGCTATCGGTGTTGCTGAACCTACATCAGTTATGGTTGATACATTTGGCACAGGAAAGCTTTCAGATGAAAAGATTATCGAAATCGTTCGCGAGAACTTCGATCTTCGTCCAGCAGGAATCATCAAGATGCTCGACCTTCGTCGTCCAATCTATCGTCCAACAGCAGCTTATGGTCACTTCGGCCGTACAGATGTTAAGCTTCCATGGGAAGCAACAGACAAAGCAGAGGCTTTAAAGAAATATCTTTAATAAATCACTTATGTTATAATTTAGGCAGTCCTTAGGGGCTGCCTATTTTTTATGAGGTAAGTATTATGAAGCTAAAAAACAGACTTATTATTTCTTTTTTTATAATTACACTTGTTCCAGTGGCACTGTTTTGCAGTTTGATGCTGGGAATGAAAAAACTTGTATTGGAGGCCACGGAAGAGCAACTAATATCCAATGAGATTATACATTCTTTCAAGAGCTATATGGATGAGGCAGGCAAGTTTGATGAATTAGTTACAAACTTTTGTATTTCTGAATTCGTAATTCTGCTTTTGACTGCAATCATTATGGTTGTTTGGATATACCGTGGAATCGCTCCACAGCTGAAGACGTTGAAGCTTGCAGCTAACAACATCAAAGAAGGAAATCTTGATTTTAGCGTAGCAAGCCAAGGTACAGATGAAATGAGTGAGCTTTGTAATGCATTTGAAGACATGCGAGTTCGCCTTAAGAATAATGCCAAGGATAGACTAGAGGATGAGGCAGAACAGAGGGCATTGATTTCAAATATCGCTCACGACCTTAAGACTCCAATCACTGCAATCAAAGGCTATGCAGAAGGTATGCTTGATGGTGTTGCAGACACACCAGAAAAGCAGGAGAAATACATTCGCACAATTTACAACAAGGCCAATGAAATGAATACACTGATTAATGAGTTGACCTTGTATTCAAATATCGATACCAACAAGATTCCATACAATTTCCAGAAGCTCAACTTGAGAGCATACTTTGAGGATTGCATTGAAGAGCTTGGGATGGATCTTGAAAATCAGCATATCAGGCTTGATTATGCTAATTTTGTAGATCCAGATGTTTTGATAATTGCAGACCCAGAGCAGCTAGGTCGTATCATTCACAATATCGTCAGCAATTCTGTTAAATACATGAGGGCAGATGTGGCATCCCGTGTTGGTATAGTCATAAAGGATGTTGGTGATTTTGTTCAGGTGGAAATTTCGGACAATGGCAAGGGAATTGCAACACAGGATTTGCCATATGTTTTTGATAGATTCTATAGAGCTGATACATCCCGCAATTCTGCAGCCGGTGGAAGCGGTATTGGTCTTTCAATAGTAAAGAAAATTATCGAGGACCACGGCGGCAAGATTTGGGTTACAAGCAAGGAAAACGAAGGTACAACAATGTATTTCGTCATTAGAAAATTCATTGAAAATGAGGAGGTCGTATAATGAGTAGAATATTAATCATCGAAGATGAGGAAGCAATTGCAGAGCTTGAAAAGGATTACTTAGAGCTTTCTAATTTCGAGGTAGATATAGAAGCTGATGGAGAAAAGGGCTTACAGAAGGCATTGGCAGGCAACTACGACATGTACATCTTGGATTTAATGCTTCCAGGGGTAGATGGATTTGAGCTTTGCAAGCGTATCCGTGAGGTTAAAAATGTACCTATCCTCATGGTTACAGCTAAAAAAGAAGAAATCGACAAAATCAGAGGGCTCGGCCTTGGCGCAGATGATTACATCACAAAGCCATTTTCACCAAGTGAGCTTGTAGCTAGAGTAAAGGCTCATCTTGCAAGATATGAGCGTCTTGTTCAGTCGCCAGCTATTCAAAAGAATGAAATCAGCATTCGTGGACTTAGAATCGACAAGGCCAGCCGCCGTGTATGGATAAATGGCGAGGAAAAGACATTTACTGCAAAGGAGTTTGATTTACTTACATTCCTTGCGGAAAATCCTAATGTCATTTACTCAAAGGAGCAGCTTTTTGAGACACTTTGGGGAGAGGAATCAATCGGTGATATCTCTACTGTTACAGTGCATGTAAATAAGATTCGCGAAAAAATTGAATTAAATACATCTAAGCCACAGTACATTGAAACAATCTGGGGCGTAGGCTACAGATTTAAAGTGTGAGAATTTTGCGAAAACTATGAAAGAATACAGAAAAGTGCTAAAATTCTATTAGGGCTCAATTAATAAGGGGGTATAATGCATGGACATAATTTTTGAGGACGATAGCATTCTCGTATGCTACAAACCAGCGGGTGTGGCAACACAGACAAAAAGTATTGGCGAAAAGGACATGGTAAGCGAGATTAATAACTACCTGGTTTCCAAAAACGAAAAGCCAACGGCCCATGTGGTCCACAGACTAGACCAGCCTGTAGAGGGAGTTATGGTTTTTGCCAAAACATCAGAAGCGGCAAACAAGCTTACAAAACAGATTACAGACCACACATTTAGAAAGAAATATTATGCGGTAATCAGCAGGGAATCCTTCCCGGATGAAGGGGAACTTGTTGATTATTTAGTAAAGGATAATCGTACAAATTTATCAAAGGTTGTTAAGGAGTCGGATCCTCGTGCCAAGAAAGCGATTCTTAGATATCGCGCAGTGGACCACTGGGATGACAAAAAGCTTCTTGATATTGATTTGTTCACCGGAAGACATCATCAGATTCGCATCCAATTGGCCAGCAGAACTGCGCCAATCGTTGGTGATGTAAAATACGGCGGAATTTCTACAGGACATAATCTTGCGTTATGCTCATATCACATTGGTTTCAATCATCCAGTGACAGGTGAAAGAATGGGATTTGATATTAAACCTAAGGGAGCAGATTTCGCAGACAGCAAAGTGGCAGGCTAGCATAGAACGGGGGGTATTATTTGATTAAGATATACAGTTTACTAATCATGCTGACGGCATTCATAATGCTTGCATGTGCGGTATACATAGGAACACGACACACAATTAAACATAGTAAACTGAGCATATCTATTATCCAGTTATTTATAGTTGGAATAATAACAAGTTTGGCCTATGTGCGGGCTATATCCACTCACGATTTCGGCCAGGCAGAGTTTAGTTATGCGCTATATTTTGCGGGAATAGATTGGCTTCTGATTACATTTGTTTTCTATGCGAGACAGTATACTAGAATTTGGTTGGATACTTATTCAGCGCCACTTATAATAGCGGCAATTGCTGTGCTTGATAGCATTAGTTTGTTTGCAAATCAAAAGTGGCATCATGCTTTTTCACTAGTAGAGCGTAGATTGAATCCAGAGGAATGGTTCTATGCCTTTGAAATCAATGACTATTATATGGTGCATTTGATATTCTGCTACATATTAGTAGCAATTATCGTTGTCGTTCTTTTAAAGAAGACAATTATAACAAGTGGCTTCCACCGAACCAGATATTTATCAATTCTCATTATGTTTGTGGGAATCATTCTATTAAATGTGCTTTATTTATTCTTTGATTATCCAGTGGATGTATCAGTCTGCTTTTATTCTGTTGCAGCAGTGTATGTAGGCTATTATTCACTTTTGTATAATCCAAAGACATTTGTGGAGTACATGCTTACCACAATCACAGAGAGAATGGAATGCGCACTTGTATCCTTCGATGAAAACGACTGTTGCATTTATTCTAATCAGTTTGCAAACAGACTGTTTTGTCCTTCAGGAGAAAAGAGGGTTTTTGAGGATAGATTCCGAAAATGGCGTGATGGACGCGAGACAAATTCTATTTCAAACGCCAGTTGGAATGATGTGTTCAACATCAATGGTGATGAATATCGATTCGACATCCACTTCAACAAAATATATGACAAAAAAGGCTATTACTGCGGATGTTATTTATCATTCTATGATGTAACTGGAGATTTTATTGCATACGAAGAGGAAAAATACCGTAGCACCCACGATAGTCTTACAGGCGCGTTGAACAGAGAAGCTTTCTTTGAGGATGTCAGAAACATCTTGGACGAATATCCAAATGTAGAATACGTAATGGTATGCTGCAACATCAAAGGTTTCAAGCTTATCAACGACATGTTTGGTGTGGAGGAAGCTGATCGTTTACTTATCAGATGCGCAGATACAATCAGGGAAAAGATACAGAAGGGCTCCACATTTGCCCGTCTTGAAGCAGATAGATTTGCAGTACTCATGCCAAAGAGTCGCTACACCGAAGAGCTTTTTATGACTGGCATGAACATGGTAAGCAATTACCTCAACAATGCCCAGTACAGAATGGTAATCCTTGTTGGTGTATATGAAATCTTTGACAAGCAGGCACCAGTAATTTCCATGGTAGATGGAGCGTTCCTTGCAATTGATTCAATCAGTTCAAGCTTCAAAAACTCCATTGCCTACTACGGAGACATGCTTCGCCGTGAATACTTAAGCGAGCAAAAGATACTTGGCGAGTTTGAGGAGGCATTACAGACAGGTCAGTTTGCAATGTTCCTTCAGCCAATTGTAAATATGGACCAAAAGGTCAAGCTATCAGAGGCTTTGGTTCGCTGGATTCATCCAGACCGCGGAATTATTGCACCAGCATCATTCATTCCGCTTTTGGAAAAGACTGGCTACATATACAAGCTTGATATGTACATCTGGGAACAGGCCGCTAAAAGACTTGCTTACTGGACCTCTATGGGCTTTGATGACCTATCAATTTCGGTAAATATTTCCGTAAAAGATTTCTACTATATCGACTTATACGAAACTTTAGTAGGTCTAGTTGAAAAGTACCACATTCACCCATCCAGATTAAAGCTAGAAATCACCGAAACCATATTCATGACTGAAAAAGAGCGTCAGCTGGAAATCATCAACTCCCTCAAGGAATATGGATTCCTTGTAGAAATCGATGACTTCGGCAGTGGCTACTCTTCATTAAACATGCTGAAGGAAGTGCCAGCCGACATCCTGAAAATGGACATGGCATTCCTATCAATGGATAAAAACGTTACAAGGGGCCGCAAGATTGTCAACACAATCATCACCCTTGCCAAAGCCCTGGGAATGCTTGTAATCATCGAAGGCGTAGAGACCCAGGAGCAAATGGAATACCTTCGCGGCACCGGAGCCGACTACCTGCAGGGCTACTTCTTCGACAAGCCCCTCCCAGTCAAACGCTTCGAAGAACTTTATTTGATATAGATATAATAGATAGCCCGCCTCACCTTGTGTGAGGTGGGCTTGTTTTTAGTGGCGGTATGTTATAAAATAAACGGGCAAATACGGCATTTTCATAGTAAAATGCGAATAATTATTACAAAGGAGATTGAAATGGCACAGGAAAAAAAGCTGGTAGAAGCGATTACCTCTATGTCAGAGGATTTCGCACAATGGTATACCGATGTTGTTGTTAAGGCAGATTTGATTGCATACTCATCTGTAAAGGGATGCATGATTATCAAGCCCGATGGGTATGCTATTTGGGAAAATATCCAGCACGAGTTAGACAGAAGATTCAAGGCAACTGGCGTACAGAATGTATATATGCCAATGTTTATTCCAGAGAGTCTTCTACAGGTAGAGAAGGATCATGTTGAGGGATTTGCACCAGAGGTAGCTTGGGTTACACATGGTGGTCTTAACCCGCTTCAGGAGCGTCTTTGCGTTCGTCCGACTTCAGAAACTCTTTTCTGTGATTTCTATAAAGATATTATTCACTCTCACAGAGATTTACCAAAGGTATATAACCAGTGGTGCTCTGTAGTTCGTTGGGAAAAGGAGACACGTCCATTCCTTCGTTCACGTGAGTTTTTATGGCAGGAAGGCCATACAGCTCATGCAACAGCTGAGGAGGCTGAGGAGCGTACAGTTCAGATGCTTAACCTCTATGCTGATTTCTGCGAGGAAGTACTTGCTATGCCAGTAGTTCGCGGACAGAAGACAGATAAAGAAAAATTTGCAGGTGCTGAGGCTACATACACAATCGAGGCTCTTATGCACGATGGTAAGGCTTTACAGTCTGGTACATCACACAACTTTGGCCAGAACTTCTCTAAGCCTTTCGGCATTCAGTACACAGATAAAAATAATCAGCTTCAGTATGTTCACCAGACATCATGGGGCATGACTACTCGTCTTATTGGTGCTATCATTATGGTACACGGTGATGATTCAGGTCTTGTACTTCCACCACGTATCGCACCTACACAGGTAGTTGTTATTCCTATTCAGCAGAAGAAGGAAGGCGTACTTGAAAAGGCAGGAGAGGTATGCGAGCGCCTTGGTAAGACAATGCGTGCTAAGCTTGATGATTCAGATAAGTCACCAGGTTGGAAGTTCTCTGAGGCAGAGATGCGTGGTATCCCTGTCCGTGTAGAGCTTGGACCAAAGGATATCGAGGCAGGCAAGTGCGTGCTTGTTCGCCGTGATACACGTGAAAAGATTGAATGCCCACTTGATCAGGTAGAGGCAAAGGTGGCAGAGCTTCTTGAGACTATCCAGAAGGATATGTTCGAGCGTGCAAAGGCTCACCGTGATAGCCATATCTGGGATGCTCACAACTATGCAGAGTTCACAGAAATCGCTAACAACAAGCCAGGCTTCATTCGTGCAATGTGGTGCGGCGATGTTGAGTGCGAGAATAAGATAAAAGAAGATTTAGCTGTAACTTCACGTTGTATGCCATTTAATGATCAGGAGCACATTTCTGATGTATGCGCATGCTGCGGCAAGCCAGCTAAGAAATTAGTATATTGGGGTAAAGCTTATTAATATGAATTTACCAGCAGACGTTTCAAAAATAATAAATATTTTAGAATCTAACGGACACGAAGCCTATGCAGTAGGCGGCTGTGTCCGTGACTGCATTCTAGGGAAAATTCCTCACGATTGGGATATTACCACATCGGCCTTGCCAGAGCAGGTGAAGGCTTTGTTCGAGCGCACATTTGATACAGGCATTGAGCATGGTACTGTGACTGTATTGCTTCATGGTGAAGGATACGAGGTCACCACCTACAGAGTAGATGGCAAATACGAGGACGGCCGTCATCCTAAGGAAGTTACATTCACAGCTTCTCTTGAGGAGGATCTTAAGCGTCGCGATTTTACTATCAACGCTATGGCCTACAACGACACCAGAGGATTGGTGGATTTGTTTGGTGGAGAGCAGGATTTAGAGAATGGCATCATCAAGGCTGTAGGTAATCCTACAGAGCGTTTTACAGAGGATGCTCTTCGTATGCTTCGCGCCCTTAGATTTTCAGCACAGCTTGGTTTTGAAATAGAGCCAGCTACGTATGAGGCAATCAAGACCTTGGCACCAACCTTGGATAGAATTAGTGCCGAGAGAATCCAGGTAGAGCTTGTAAAACTAATCACTTCAGATCATCCTGAGAGGATAAGAAATGTTTATGAGACAGGTCTTACAGATGTATTCTTCCCTGAGTTCAATGATATGATGGCTTGCGACCAGGTAAACAAACACCACATGTATACAGTGGGAGAGCATACAATTGTTGCTTTAAACAATGTAAAGGCAGATAAGGTGCTCAGACTTACAATGCTTCTTCATGATGTGGCAAAACCAGCTTGCAAGACAATTGATGCTGAAGGCCAAAACCATTTCAAAATGCATCAGGTAGAAGGGGCTAAGATGGCTAAAGCTATATTACGTCGTTTGAAGTTTGACAACGAAACTACTGATGCAGTTTGCAATCTGATTAAAAATCATGACGATAGACCAGAGGTTACACCTAGAAATATTCGTAGGCTAATAATCAGAGTTGGTAAGGATAACTTTGAAGATTTACTAGCTGTTAAAAGAGCAGATACCATGGCACAGAGCATGTACTGTCGTGATGAGAAGCTTGCATATATTGATTCAATCGAAGCTATGTATCGTCAAATCCTAGAGCAGGAGGACTGCTTATCTATAAAGGATTTAAAGATAAATGGTAAGGATTTAATCGGAATGGGCGTGCCTCAGGGTCAAAAAATAGGCCAGATTCTGAAAACAGTTTTCGACGAAGTTGTGGACCAACCAGATTTGAACGATAGAGAATATCTGTTAAATCGTGTAAAAGATATGCTACAATAATCGTATGAATGGGATTTTTGTAAAAAAACTAATTAACTTAACATTGATATTATGCATGAGCGCAGCTTTGCTTGAGGGGTGCGGAAGTCACCCTAATACTGCTACGGTTACTCAACACACAGGCTCTGCCTTGAAAAAGCAGGAGGAGACTGTGGAGGAGGATACAGCACTTGTGGAGGAAGAGCCACAGGGACTGTATATCGTAGAAAGTATAGATATGATGGAAGAAACCATCGCACTCTATTCTTTAGAAGAGGACAAGCAACTGCGCTACAATTATAATATGACCACAAAATTCCTTGATAAATTCGGGGGCAATACATTGTGGGCAAACTTTACAGCTGGCACAGTTGTTACGATTGGAGATTTGTTACCAGCGTCTGGAGCTCTTTCATCGGTACAAAAATCAGATGATGTTTGGGCATATGAGGATATATCTAAATACAGTCTTGATGCAGGTAAAAATCTTATAACTATCGATGGAACTAATTACAAGATTACTGATAAAACCAAGGTCTATTCAGATACTGAAAAGATTTTATTATCCAGTATCAGTGAAGATGATGTAATCACAGTTATTGGCCAGGACAAGCAGGTTATATCTATTGCAGTAACAACAGGTCACGGATACATATATCTTACAAATACAAGCTTATTTGACGATAGTCTTATATTCATAGGCAACAAGATAGTTTCGATGGTAAATGGAGATCAGATTATTGAGGTACCAGAAGGAACATACAAGATTACAGTTGCAAATAATGGCTGGGGAGGTAGTGCTGAATACACAGTCAGCAGGAATGAAACTACGCAGGTTAATTTGGACGATTTGAAAGGCGAAGGCCCATCCTTCTGCTTGATTACGTTTATTGTTACAGTTGCGGATACCTATGTATACATAGATGGCCAAATGATAGATCCTGCAGAACCACAGTATGTTCAATATGGCAACCACAAACTTGTGGTTCAGTGTGATGGATACACCGCTTGGAACAAGACTTTAGTAGTTAATTCCGAAACAGCTACAATTACACTTGAAATGGAATCAGAAACGGAAGCAGAAACGGAATCAGAATCAGGCACCACTGATTCACAAGTTGTCCAGGAAAATGAGTCCACAGAAGAGGAAAATAGTCAAGAATCATCTACAGAAAATGGAAATGAAACAAAGGAAAAATCAGACGATTACGACTACGAAGTGGACTATTTATCGACTATTTCGGATCTTATAAGCAAGCTTGGAAATTAGCTATATGTGAAAAAAAAGTGAACTTTTCTAAAATGCAAGGATTTGTAAATAGTAATAATGTTTAAAAAATGTGCAAAAAATTTGTAATAATCCATAAAAACCTTATAAAATGGGGATTTTTGGGGTTTTATTGTTGACAGCGTAAAGCAAAAGAATTATAAAGGATATTGTAGTTAAGGGCGCTGAAGCCCGCTATAATACAATACAAATTCTCGAGGAGGAATAGTAATGAACAAGACAGAATTAGTAGCAGCTATCGCTAGCAAGGCTAACATTTCTAAGAAGGACGCTGAGGCTTCTGTAAAGGCTTTTACAGAGGTTGTTGCTGAAGAGCTTAAGAAGGGGGAGAAGATTCAGCTTGTAGGCTTTGGTACATTCGAAGTATCTCAGAGAGCAGCTCGTACAGGTAGAAACCCACAGACAGGCGCAGAGATGAAGATTCCTGCATCTAAGGCTCCTAAGTTTAAGGCTGGTAAGGCTCTTAAGGATTCTATCAACTAATTGAATGTATATTTTATTTAGATGATGGTTAGGGTTCGGTTATGCCGGGCCCTATTTTTTAATGAGGTGATGTAATGAGACTTGATAAATATTTAAAAGTTAGTAGACTTATAAAGCGTCGCACTGTTGCCAATGAAGCATGTGACAGCGGTAGAGTTCAAATCAATGGAAAAATTGCGAAAGCGTCCACCGATGTTAAAATTGGTGATATAATAGAAATAGCATTTGGAAACAAAAATGTTAAAGTGGAAGTTTTAGATATTCAGGACACCACAAAAAAGGATGCGGCAGCAGACTTATTTAAGTATATTTAATATCAGTTATCGAGGTATTTGATGGCAAGACCTAGAAGAGTTAAAAGACGAAAGAAAACCTCAACAGGTAGAATATATGTTGCAGTTATCATGCTGTTCATGATTTGCGTTATGACTGTCCAGATGGTTCGTTTATACGATAAAAATCAGGACTTAAAGAAGCAGGAGGAATCTCTCCAAAGCCAAGTAGATGAAGCAAACGAAAAAAGTGAGCAGTTAAAGGAATACGAGGAATACGTTGGTACTGACGAATATATAGAAAGTGAAGCATCACAGAAACTTGGATTGACACATGACAATTGGATTATTTTTAAAGAAAAAGAAGATTAAAGAATATATTGAAAAATATAATATGCTAAACAAAGGCGATGGAGTCGTCCTAGGTCTATCAGGTGGACCTGACTCTGTGTGCCTTTTTTTTGTACTGTTGGCACTTAAAGAAGAATACAATCTGACTATATCAGCAGTTCATATAAATCATATGATTAGAGGCAAGGATGCAGATGAGGATCAGGAATATGTGGAAAGCTTATGCAAGGAATTTAATGTTCCTTTAAATGCCCTTAGAATCGATATTCCTGCGCTTGCGAAGTCATCAGGCCGTTCCATTGAGGAAGAGGCTAGAATTGCCCGATACGACGCTTTTGAGGAAGCTGCAGCAGCTTTTGAGGAGCAAGGGATACCAGCAAAGATTGCTGTGGCCCATAATGCTGATGACAATGCTGAAACTGTGCTCTTTCACATGGCACGAGGCACAGGACTGGATGGAGTCTGCGGAATCGCACCAAAGCGTGATAAAATCATCCGTCCACTGCTTGCAGTTCCCAAGAAGGATATTTTAGAACTCCTCAATGAAAATGAAGTGGCATACTGCATTGATGGGACAAATGCCGAAACTGATTACGACCGCAATCGAATCAGACACAACATCATGCCTGAATTAGCCAAAATAAATGATAGAGCCCTGGAGCACATTTCAGATATGACAGCGCGACTATCTGAAATCGCGGATTATATCAGCCTGGAGTCAAACGGATTGCTTCAGATGGCTAAGCTTGAGGACGATAAGCTTAGAAAAAGAACTATTGCAACTGCACCACGTGTAATCGCCAGCCAGGCAATAAAGGATTATTTAAGCAAGTATATGCCATATCAGAAGGATGTGGCTGCTGTCCATGTGGATTCTATCCTGGACCTATTAAACGAAGATGGAGAGCGTCAAATCCAGCTTCCATACAAAAAGACTCTTATCATATCCTATGAAGAAATATACGTAATTGATACAGCGAATGAGGATAATCAAAAACAGATTAATCCTACTTTTAACTATCGTGAATTTGATTACGAAGAGGGCATGAAATACCCTACCGAAACCTATACGAAATGGTTTGATTGTGATAGAATAGGGGCTAATATTGTAATAAGAACCCGTGCAGAGGGTGACTATCTATGCATCGATTCAGATGGAAATCGCAAATCTATACAGGATTATTTTGTAGATGAAAAAATTCCACGACATTTAAGAGATGAGGTGCCACTTGTATGTGATGGAAATCATGTAATGTGGGTGGTCGGTCACCGAGTCAGCGAGTATTACAAAATTTCAAAAAATACCACTCGAGTATTAGAGATTAGTTATACGGAGGAATAGTAAAATGAGTGAGAACATCAGAGTTCTTTTGCCTGAAGAAGAATTGGCAGCACGTATTTCAGAATTAGGAGCACAAATCAGCAAGGATTACGAAGGAGAATCAGTATTTCTCGTTTGCATCTTAAAGGGCGCAGCATTCTTTGCTTGTGAGTTGGCAAAAAGAATCACAGTTCCAGTAATTATCGATTTTATGGCTACATCAAGCTACGGTAGTGGCACAGTTTCTTCTGGCGTAGTTAAGATTAAAAAGGATTTGGATTTAGATCCAACAGGCCAGAACGTTATCATCGTTGAAGATATCATCGATAGTGGAAACACATTAAACTACCTTGGTCAGCTTTTCAAAGATCGTGGAGCTAAGTCAGTTCGCATGGTTACAATGCTTGATAAGCCAGATCGTCGAGAGGTAGATGTGCATGTTGATTACACTGGATTTACTATTCCAGATCAGTTCGTAGTTGGTTACGGTCTTGATTACGACCAGAAGTATCGTAACCTTCCATACATTGGCGTTGTAGAGCTAGACTAGGAGGCGGATTTGAAGAAAAACAGAGCTTCAGGAATGATTATCTATGCTTTGTTTGTTTTTGTTGTGTTAGCTATTCTTTACACAAGCATGGGTAAATCAACTACCACATACACCCGAAGAGAATTTGACAAGGCCTTGGCAAGAGATGAGGTAAAATCAGTCAATATTACTCAGAATGAAGAGGTACCAACTGGCTCAGCAGAAATTACTCTTACTGATGGCACAGAGGCTACTCTTTATGTTTCGGATGTTAATGAGATTCAGGATGAATTAAAAGAAGCAAAGGTTGCTTATACTGTTTCAGATATTCCACATGACAGCTGGATTTCTGAATTGTTACCAATGCTCATTGTCTTAGGTGCGGTATTCATTCTCTTTATGATTATGATGAATGCGCAGGGCGCTGGTGGTGGCGGTGCCAATGCTAAAATGATGAATTTTGGCAAAAGCAGAGCTAAGCTTACAAACAAAGAAGATATCCACACTACTTTCGATAATGTAGCTGGATTAAAAGAAGAAAAAGAAGAAGTTGAAGAGCTTGTTGATTTCTTAAAAGATCCTGCTAAATATACAAAAATCGGCGCTAGAATCCCTAAGGGCGTTATCTTAGTAGGCCCTCCAGGAACAGGTAAGACACTCCTTGCAAAGGCTATCGCTGGAGAGGCAGGAGTACCATTCTTCTCAATCTCTGGTTCGGATTTTGTTGAGATGTTTGTTGGTGTTGGTGCTTCCCGTGTCCGTGATTTGTTCCAGGAAGCAAAGCAGAATGCACCATGTATCGTTTTTATTGACGAGATTGATGCGGTAGCTAGACGCCGTGGTACAGGTATGGGCGGCGGCCACGATGAGCGCGAGCAGACACTGAATCAGCTCCTTGTAGAGATGGATGGTTTTGGTGTTAACGAAGGCATCATTGTTATGGCGGCTACAAACCGTGTAGATATTTTAGACCAGGCTATTATGCGTCCAGGACGTTTTGATAGAAAGGTTTATGTTGGCAGTCCTGATGTAAAGGGCCGCGAGGAAATCCTCAAGGTACACGCTAGCAACAAGGCGTTGGCAGAGGATGTAGATTTGAAACAGGTTGCTCAGGCGACAGTTGGTTTCACAGGAGCAGATTTAGAGAATCTTCTCAACGAAGCAGCTATTCTTGCAGCAGGTGAAAAAAGACAGTACATCCTTCAGGAAGACATCAAAAGATCTTTCGTAAAGGTTGGAATTGGTAAAGAAAAGAAGAGCAAGATTGTTTCGGATAAAGAAAAGAAGATTACAGCATACCACGAGGCTGGACATGCAATTCTTTTCCATGTACTTCCAGATGTAGGGCCTGTATATTCAGTGTCAATCATTCCTACAGGTGCAAGTGCAGCAGGCTATACAATGCCTATAAATGAAAATGACGAAATCTTTAATACAAAAGGCAAGATGACCCAGGATATTATCGTTTCTTTGGGTGGACGTGTTGCCGAAGAACTTATATTTGACGATGTTACCACTGGTGCCTCTAATGACATCAAGCAGGCTACAAAGATGGCAAGAAACATGGTAACAAAGTATGGATTCTCAAAAAATATAGGTATGATTCACTACGGTGATGACGATGAAGAAGTATTCATCGGCCGTGATTTGGCTCATACAAAAGGCTTTTCAGAAGCAACAGCTAAAGCTATCGATGAGGAAGTTAAACGCATCATTGATGAATGTTATGAAAAAGCTGTGAAAATTTTGCGAGAAAACGAACAGATACTACATAAATGTGCTAATCTATTATTAGAAAAAGAAAAGATAGGACGAAGCGAGTTTGAGGCCCTATTTGAATCTTCAGGTACGAATGAGACCGCTGTAGAGGGTATAAACTGGGAAGAATAGTGCAACATGCACAAAAAGCTTAGTTGGTATTTGTTATATTTGTGCACACTTAAGTATTGTGAGGTCATATAATAAACATCGTAAAAACCCCCCAATACATTATATAATTTTTACTAACCCCATAGTAAAAATACCTTCTCCTAAAAAGACAGCGATCGTTGCTGTCTTTTTTACTATCTAAAAATATCTAAGGGGAGTTGGAATGAACATCCAAGCTATTTACTCGGACGGTACAGCTGAATATAGAACTCCTATGGAACCGGAGCCTTTTGACTTAGTAACTATCAGACTGCGCGTTTACCATCAGGAAGACCTGGAGGCCTTTTTAGTATCTGGTGATAAGAATATAAGAATGCATCTAGAGAGAGCTCGTGGAGAGTTTGATTACTATTCATGCGACGTTAAGCTCGAAGATAAAGAGTTTAGATATCACTTTGAAATAGTCGGCGACTATGGCCTTTATTATTACGATAGAGTAGGTCTTTGGCGTGATCATAGAGAACATTATGAGTTTTCTATTATGCCAGGTTTTTCCACACCTTCCTGGTCGAAGGGTGCGGTTATGTACCAAATCCTAGTGGATAGATTCTGTAAGGGCGACCCAAGCACAGATGTAGAAACAAATGAATATCATTATGTAGGAGCACCAGTTGAGCGTGTTGAGAACTGGGATGCTATACCTGCAAATCTTGATATAGGAAGATTCTACGGCGGAGACCTAGAGGGAGTCAGACAGAAGCTCCATTATCTCAGAAGCTTGGGGGTTGAAGTAATATATTTCAATCCGTTGTTTGTTTCCCCTTCTAACCATAAATACGATACCTCTGATTATGACTATATAGACCCTCACCTCACCGTAATTAAAAAGGATGGGGGAGAGTGTTTAAAGGACGGGGATTATGACAATTCCCACGCCACTAAATACAAGCTTAGAGTGACCAATAAGGAAAACCTCGAGGCAAGTAACCAATTCTTTGCAGACTTTGTTAGAGAGGCTCATGAGAAGGGAATACGAGTGATTATTGATGGTGTATTTAATCACTGCGGTTCTTTCAACAAATGGCTCAACAGAGAAAAGATTTATTCAAAGGAAGAGGGATATGCTCCTGGAGCTTACGAAAGTAAGGACAGCCCATATCACAATTTCTTTTACTTTTATGAGGATACATGGCCAGACAACAAATCATATGATGGCTGGTGGAGTCACGATACGTTGCCGAAGCTAAATTATGAGGAGTCACCTGAGTTGTGTCAGTATGTCCTCAATATAGGCAAAAAATGGGTTAGTGAGCCATATAATTGCGATGGATGGAGACTTGACGTAGCTGCCGATTTAGGTCATTCAGAAGAGTTTAATCACAAATTCTGGCATGATTTTAGAGATGCAGTAAAATCGGCAAATCCGAACGCAATTATACTTGCAGAGCATTATGGTAATCCAACTGCCTGGCTGGCTGGTGACCAGTGGGATACGGTTATGAACTATGATGCTTTTATGGAGCCACTTACCTTCTTTTTGACAGGAATGGAGAAGCATTCTGATGAATTTCAGCCTAGTGCTATTGGCGATGGTGAAAGATTCAAAAACACAATGCTGCACTTCATGGCAAGGCTGAAAACTCCATCACTGTATTGCGCAATGAATCAGCTGTCCAACCATGATCATTCCAGATTTTTGACAAGAACAAACCATACGGTAGGAAGACTCGCTACAAAAGGGGCTAAGGCTGCTGAGGATGGTGTAAGTATTCCTGTTATGAAGCTAGCTGAAATGGTACAGATGACTTGGCCGGGTGCGCCAACATTGTATTACGGCGATGAAGCTGGCGTATGTGGATTTACGGACCCAGATAGCCGTAGAACATATCCATGGGGCCACTGCAACTATGATCTTATCGATTACACAAGGGATATGATTATGGTTCATAAACTAAGTCCAGCTATTAAGCAGGGCTCATTTAGATTCCTAAACTGTGGCCAGGGATTTATTAGCTATGCTAGATTTACAGCTAATGAGCAAGTTATTGTGATTATCAATAGCAATGGAAATGGCATAGAAGTGGATATACCAGTTTGGATAGCTGGCGTTCCACTAAATTGCAACTTGGAAAGAGTAATTATGACCAATGAGGTTGGTTATTCTATCATGCCTACCGATATAATTGTTGAAGGAGGAAACCTTCACGTCAGCCTTCAACCATATACCGGCATAGTGTACAAAAGATAGAATGGATATTTTATTTTACAAGCATGCACAACATATAGTATAATCATTACAAGTTTTGGGGAAGTTCCACAATACCTAGAATGTAATACTATACGGGAGAGTTATTATGGCAAAGGATCTCACATGTCAAGGCAAGATCGACATGCAAGCACTTGAGGACCGACATAAAGAGTTAGAAAAAGCATGGAATGATTTGCTAAAAGAAAGAAGAGAGTTTGAAGCAAGGATTCATACTCTAGAGCAGCAGGAAAAACAGTTTGAGTTGAAATGGGACTTGTTAATCCAGGAGACTCAAAAGCTTGCTGAGGATAAATTACAATTTGAGAGAAAGAAGAAATTCTTTGATCAAGTACAGGCTCATTCTGTGGAGCCTTACGTAGCTGAGGATAACATCGTCCACGGGGAGATGTTCTTTTCTGGTGTCACCACACCAAAGGCCCTTAAAAAGCGTTATAAGGACCTTATTAAGATTTACCATCCTGATGGAGAATCTGGCGACACAGCTACTGTGGCAGAGATAAATCGTGAATACGAAGATCTCAAAAATCAGATGTAAATGAAATTCATATCATCAGGCAATGGGGCGATAAACTCCATTGCCTTTTTTGTTATAGGGTGAACAAAACTGATTTTGTGGGAATGCAATGCTTGTCTTGTCATATATTCAAAATCAGGATTGTACAAATGGTCTCCAATCAATGGATGGCCAATATATTTAAAATGGACACGAATTTGATGGGTGCGGCCTGTCTCAAGATGGATTGAGATTAGGCTGTGCCCTTTTTTCTCGTCTATCACTTTATAGTGAGTGACTGCGCGCTCACCATTTTTATAATCGACCTGTCTTGTAATGATAGAATCGTCTACTCGACCTATAGGCGCAT
Source organism: Pseudobutyrivibrio ruminis DSM 9787 (assembly GCF_900218035.1). Lineage (GTDB taxonomy): Bacteria > Bacillota > Clostridia > Lachnospirales > Lachnospiraceae > Pseudobutyrivibrio > Pseudobutyrivibrio ruminis. Next base: position 103,642 of record NZ_OBMR01000004.1, on the reverse strand, counting down.
CTATTGTGCCTTCAGGCTTATCAAGATGACCGCGGACGATGGCATAGTATTCTCTGTGAAATTCACGGTTTTTCACCATTGTAGATAAGATATTGCCAGAAACTAAATGCTTGGCAATGACAGTAAGTCCAGAGGTGTTCTTATCTAGTCGATTGGCACATCTAAATATAAAAGGCTTGTCCTGAGTCTCATAATAATATGCTAGACCGTTTGCTAAGGAATCTTCGTAGTGATTTAAGCTAGGGTGTATAGGGAGCCCAGCAGGCTTATTAATGACGATTATATCCTCATCCTCATAAACGATATCCAAATCCATTTTTACTGGTGGTATCTTTTCTGATGAATTATCCTCGGAGATATTTACGGTTAAAATCTCGCCGGCTTGGAGTTTGCGATTCATATGTACCCACTCACCATCGATAACCACATTATTAGGCATCTTTTTGATTGCGGTGATATTGGCGCTGGAATAGCCCTGGGATTTTAGATATTTGTCAATAGAATACCCTGCATATTCAGAATTGATTTCATAAGTTAATGTTCTGTTCATAGCTATAATTTATCTGTATATAGACAAAAAGTCAAAAATAAAGAGCTCATACTGGGGCGTATGAGCTCTTATTGAAGAAGGAGAATTGGTTAAATGAAGAAAGTAAAGCTATTACTCTTTTACTTCATTGTAGCAACCACGCTAACTGTTTTTTTAGAAGAATCGAATGGGATAACGTTTCCTTCGATTTCCTTGCCATCAACAGTAAGGCTTGCAACACCTTTTTGAACCTGGTTAGGATTCTTAATTTCGATGTTGTATATTACACCTCTGTATTCACGAGTGATTTTGAAATCACCAAATGCAGCAGGTGTACATGGATTTACAGATAATCCCTCTAAGGTTGGGTAGATTCCTAAGATATACTGGGAAATATTTGTAAATGTCCAAGCAGCGGTACCTGTGAGCCAGCTGTTCTTAGCCTCACCGTGGAATCTGGCATCTGCGCCAGCAACCATCTGTGAGTAAACGTATGGCTCAGTTCTATGAATTTCTGAAATGTCCTCGATATATGAAGGACAGGTCTTTTTGTAAACTTCAAATGCTCTGTCACCACGGCCGATGCATGTTTCAGCAATTGAAATCCATGGATTGTTGTGACAGAAGATACCAGCATTCTCTTTGTATCCTGGTGGATATGATGTAATCTCACCAAGTTCAAGATGATATCTTGTGTAAGCAGGCTGTAAAATCATTACGCCGTACTTTGTATCAAGCTTTTCTTTTACAGAATCAAGGGCTTTCTTTGCGTTACCATCATCAACGCCTACACCGGCCATTACGCACATACCTTGTGGCTCGATGTAGATCTGTCCCTCATCACATTCCTTTGAACCAACTTTGTGGCTGTAAGCGTCGTAAGCTCTTACAAACCAATCGCCGTCCCAACCATCTTTTTCGATTGCAGCAGTCATCTTATCAACTTCTGCAAGAACACGAGCTTCTTCAGCAGTGTCTCCCATAAGCTTTGCAAGAGCGGCATATTCACGACCATATTTTACAAACATACCAGCAATAAATACTGATTCTGCAACAGGTCCTTCACTAGGTCCGAAGCACTGGAAGCTTTCGCCTGGATGCTCTGAGAAGCAGTTAAGGTTGAGACAGTCGTTCCAGTCAGCACGACCAATAAGTGGAAGATCGTGTGGCCCCTTGTGATTTACAATGTAATCAAATGAGCGCTTTAAGTGCTCCATAAGTGTTGTAGCAACTGACATATCATTATCGTAAGGAACCATTTCCTTAAGAATTGATGTGTCTCCTGTTTCGCGGATGTATGCGCTTGTTCCAGCGATGAGCCAAAGTGGATCATCATTAAAGCCAGAACCAATATCTGAATTACCCTTCTTTGTAAGAGGCTGATACTGGTGATATGCTGAACCATCCTGGAACTGAGTTGAAGCAATATCAATGATTCTTTCACGAGCTCTGTCTGGAATCAGATGTACGAATCCAAGTAAATCCTGACAAGAATCTCTGAATCCCATTCCACGGCCAATACCTGTCTCATAGTAAGAAGCTGAACGAGACATGTTGAATGTAACCATACACTGATACTGGTTCCAGATATTTACCATACGGTTTACATGCTCATCATTTGATTCAACATGGAACTTGCTGAGAAGTCCATCCCAGTATGTATTAAGCTTTGCAAGTGCGTTGTCAAAATCTTCTGTAGTCTGATACTTAGCAAGAAGGGCATTAGCTCTCTTCTTATTAATGATACCTGGCTTTTCCCACTTTTCATCTTCAGGGTTTTCCACATATCCTAAAGCGAATACGAAAGTTTTGCACTCTCCAGCATCAAGTGAAAGGTTAATCTGATGTGAAGCGATTGGATACCATCCTGAAGCGATAGTATTGTGAAGCTTTCCTTCAATTACAGCTGCAGGTCTATCTGGACCATTGTAAGCGCCTCTAAATTCATCTCGGCTTGTCTCGAAACCATCAATCTTAGTATTAACTGAATATACAGCGTAGTGATTACGGCGCTCGCGATATTCTGTCTTGTGATAAATAGTAGAATCAATAACTTCAACCTCACCGATTGAAAGGTTACGCTGATAATTCTTCATATCATCATCAGCATTCCATAGACACCATTCTACATATGAGAAAAGTTGAATATCTTTGTGAGCTGAGCTGTTATTTGTAATTGTTACCTTTGTTAATTCAACTGGATCACCAATTGGAACAAAAGTAATAAGTTCTGCTTTTACATCATTTTTAACACCAGTAAACTTGCTGTAGCCAATACCATGACGACATTCGTAGGAGTCTAATTCAGTCTTTGTTGGCTGCCAGCCAGGATTCCAAATTGTATCTCCATCCTTAATATAGAAATACTTACCATTTGTATCTGGAGTTGTGTCGTTATAGCGATAACGTGTCATGCGTAAAAGCTTTGCATCTTTATAGAAAGTATAGCCGCCGCATGTGTTTGACATTAAAGAAAAGAAATCGGTACAACCCAAGTAGTTAATCCATGGTAATGGAGTTTTTGGAGTTGTGATTACATATTCTTTGTTTTGATCGTCGAAATGTCCGAACTTCATATATTCCTCCCTAAAACTAAGAAACAATTATTCATACAGAAAACGATTAAGTGAATAATTTGAGAGAAAAGCGGTTCATTTAAAGAAAACGAAGCGTAAACGTTTAAGTTAAAAGATATAATTTCTCGGCATTAGAATACCATAATTATCCTAAAAAGCAATTAGGTTGTTAAATATTTGGCGATATTTCACTAAAACAGGTTACGAAACTGTAACGAAAAGACAAATTTTCGAAAAGGTATTGTACATTTCGTAAAAAGGAGCTATATTGAAGTTACGAAAACGATTAAGCAAATGTTTAAAAGACCAGGGAGAGAGTAATGGTTTCATTAAAAGATATTGCCGGCCAATGCGGTGTATCAGTAGCTACAGTTAGTAAAGCGCTGAATGATCACAGCGATATTGGCGCAGAAACAAAGGAAAGAATTAGAAAAGTTGCTAATGAATTAGGATATGTTCCTAATGCGGCAGCGAAATCCATGAAAACTAATCGTACTCATAATATAGGAGTCCTTTTCATGGATGATGCCAACAGTGGTTTGCAACATGACTTTTTCGCAAGTGTTCTTGAAGGCTTTAAAAGAGAAGTTGAAAAAGAGGGATATGATATAACCTTTATTTCAAATGACAGATCAAGGCCTGGAAGAGATTCTTATCTTACACATGCAAGATATAGAAGATTCGATGGTGTAATTATTGCAAATGTTCACTTCGGAGATCCTGAAGTAGTTGAACTAGTAAAAAGTGATATACCAGTTGTAACAATTGATCATATTTATAATGATACAACAACAATCCTTTCAGATAATGTTGGAGGTATGACTGAGCTAGTTGATTTTGCAGTAGGTTCTGGCCATAGAAAAATCGCGTACATACACGGCGCTGATTCTTCAGTAACACATACAAGATTGGTTACTTTCCATAAAAAGATGGAAGAATATGGAATAGAAACTCCAGATGAATACTTAATGGAATCTCCATATAGAGATACTCATGGTGCTTATGAATGCACATTGAAGCTGTTGGAATTAGAAAACAGACCAACCTGCATTTTCTATCCAGATGATTACGCAGCTTATGGCGGTATGAGGGCAATATCAGAAAAAGGGTTAAAGGTTCCTGATGATGTATCAGTTGTTGGATTTGATGGAATTAAAGTAGCAAGACATATTAGACCACGTCTTACTACATATAGACAGGATACAGAAGAGTTAGGAAGACAAGCAGGAAAGAATCTTATCGATTTAATTGAAAGACCAAAAACTACATTAGTACAACGAGTTGTAGTAAAGGGAAGATTGCTTGAAGGGGATACCCTAAAGAAACTGAATTAGGCATTTGGTTGAGAAATCAACTTATATAAATGCGAACAAATTAATGTAAATATGATGCTGATATGCAGAGGGGCTATCAGTATCGAGGGGCGAAAAGTCCAGGAAAAATATTTTGGGAGGAACACACAATGAAAAAAAGATTAGTAAGTTTGCTTGCAATGGCAACAATGACAGCAACTATGTTTGCTGGATGTGGAAGCTCAGAAACAGCTTCTACAGAAGAAGCAGCAGCTCCAGCATCAACAGAGGAGATTGATGCAGAGGCAGCAGCAGTAGAACTTCCTGAAGACACAGGTAAAGTTCTTAACATTTATTGTTGGAATGATGAGTGGCAGACACGTGTAAAGGATTTCTATCCAGGATACGAAGAAGTAGATGCTACTCACGGTAAGATTGGTGATGTTGAAGTAGTTTGGAACATTACACCATCTACAGACAATGCATATCAGAACAACCTTGATGAGGCTCTTATCGCTCAGCCAGACGCAGCTGCAGATGATAAGGTAGATTTATTCTTGGTAGAAGCTGATTACGCTCTTAAGTATGTTGACGAGGATGTAACTATTCCACTTTCAGATCTTGGAATTACATCTGATGTTCTTTCAGATCAGTACTCATATACACAGAGCATCGTAACAGATAGCACAGGACGTATCAAAGGCTCTTCGTGGCAGGCATGCTCAGCTGGTCTTATCTACAACAGAGAAGCTGCAAAGGAAGTTCTTGGAACAGATGATCCAGCAGAAGTTCAGGCAGCAGTAGCTGATTGGGATAAGTACAATGAGACAGCTAAGAAGGTAGCTGATGCTGGTTACACAATGTGCTCAGTAAACGACACATACAGAACATATGCTAACAACGTATCTGGACAGTGGGTACAGGATGGCAAGCTTGTAATTGATCCTAACGTTGATAAGTGGGTAGATGATTCTATGGCACTTATTGAAGCAGGCGCTGAAGATACAGATGATCTTTGGAGCGATGACTGGGCAAAGGGTAAGAGACCAGAAGGAAAGGTATTCTGCTACTTTGGACCAGCTTGGTTCTTCAACTTCTGTCTTGATGCAGATCAGGATGGCACAATCGCTAACCAGGGTGGTTGGGGATATTGCGAAGGTCCTCAGTCTTACTACTGGGGTGGTACATGGGTATGTGCTGCAACAGGTACAGACAACGCTAACCTTGTAAAAGATATCATTGTAACAATGACAACAGATAAGGGAGTTCTTAAGGATATTGCTACAACATACGCTGACTGCGTAAACAGCAAGGAAGTTCTTGCAGAACTTGCATCATCAGACGAAGGTAACCTTGACCTTCTCGGTGGACAGAATCCATACGAGCAGCTTGCAGCAGGCGCTGAGACAGTAGATCTTTCAAACCTTTCTAAGTACGATCAGGGATGTACAGAAGAGTTCCAGAAGGCAATGAAGAACTACTTCACAGGAAATGCAACAAAAGACGAAGCTCTTGATATGTTCAAGACAGCTGTTCATGAGAAGTATCCAGATGTTTCAGTAGACTAATTCTAGCTGCAACTAATCTGTGAAATGATTTGGGGCGCATGGGGATTGGCCCTGTGCGCCCTATTTAAAAGAACTAAAAGGGAGCATTTATGAACAAGAAGAGCAAAGTTGTTAGATATAATAAGTGGGGTTATATCTTTCTAATACCTTTTACAGTAATATTTTTAATATTCCAGTTGATCCCACTAGTTTCAACTATTTACAATTCATTCTTTGAAAATTACCGTTCAGGACTTACACAAATTGGACCTAATTTTGTAGGTCTTGCAAACTATGCGACAATCATAACTAACGGTGATTTGCCAATGTATTTCAAGAATACAATGATTATGTGGGTTTTAGGCTTTATACCACAGATTATTCTTTCATTATTATTAGGAGCATGGTTTACAGATCCATCTCTTAGATTAAAAGGACAAACATTCTTTAAAACGGTAATTTATTTACCAAACTTAATTATGGCATCAGCTTTTGCTATGCTGTTCTTTACATTGTTTGCAGATAGCGGACCAATAAACTCATTGCTTATCCAGTTGGGTGTATTCAAGGAAGCATTCTCATTTATGGATCATGCGGCAAGTGTTCGTGGATTGGTAGCTACAATGAACTGCCTTATGTGGTTTGGAAATACGACAATTCTTCTGATGGCAGGTATGCTTGGAATTGATCCATCTCTTTTTGAGGCTGCTCAGGTTGATGGTGCAACTGCTAATCAGATTTTCTATAAAATAACATTACCTTTACTTCGACCAATTCTTGTATTTGTTATGATTACATCTCTTATTGGTGGTTTGCAGATGTTTGATGTACCTCAGATCTTAACAAATGGTACTGGTAATCCAATGCGTTCATCTATGACATTGATTATGTACTTGAACAAGCATTTATATAGTAAGAACTTTGGACTTGCAGGTGCACTTTCAGTATTTATGTTTGTAATTACAGCCATTTTAAGCTTGATAGTTTATAAGTTTACTAATGTTCAGGAACAGAAATAAAATCGTTGAGATTAAGTAAAATAGATGAGGAGAATAAAAATGGCAAATAACACAAGTAATAGTCAGGGCGGCGGAGTCCATGCTAGAAGAATAGTTTCTTATATAGTATTGATTTTAATTTCGTTCTTGTGCTTATTCTGGTTCTACGTATTGTTTATCAATTCTACTAGAAGTAATTCGGAATTGAGCGCAGGTTTCACTCCATTTCCAAGTGTCCATCTTATTGAGAACTGGACAAACTTGAAAAACGGAACATTACCTATTGTAAGTGGTATGATTAACTCACTTTTAATCGCTGTACTTACAGCTACACTTGCAACATATTTTTCAACAATGACAGCTTATGCTATCCATGCATATGACTTCAAATTAAAGAAGTTTATGTTTACCTTCATATTAATGATTATGATGATTCCAACACAGGTAACTGTACTTGGTTTCTTGCAGCTCATTGACAAGATGCATTTGGATAATAGTGCTATCCCACTTATTATTCCTGCGATTGCATCTCCTGCTGTATTCTTTTATATGAAGCAATACATGGATTCTACATTACCTCTTTCCTTAATCGAGGCTGCCAGAATTGATGGTTCTGGCGAATTTAGAACATTTAACCAGATTGTAGTACCCCTTATGAAGCCAGCAATTGCTGTACAGGCAATATTCAGCTTTGTAGGTAGCTGGAATAATTACTTCACTCCAGCTCTTGTTCTTCACGATGATACAAAGAAGACACTTCCTATTTTAATTGCTCAGCTTCGTAATGCAGACTGGTTAAAGTTTGACATGGGACAGGTTTATATTATGATTGCATTCTCAATCTTCCCTGTTATAATTGTATACCTAATACTTTCTAGATATATTGTAGGTGGCGTTACACTTGGTGGTGTAAAGGGCTAAACATAATAATGAAAAAGACTTGACAGTTCTTGCGTCGTGTGCTAAATTTAGCTAGCGACTAAGAAAAGCAGGTCTTTTTTTTATGCTCTTTTTTCGCCTTGTCAAATTGTTCGCTATGACAAGTGAGTATAAGTAGACCAAAGTAGAAATTTAACGGAGGTGGAAGTTGTGCGCACAAAGATAACATTAGCTTGCACAGAGTGCCAGCAGCGTAATTACAACATGACAAAAGACAAGAAGACACACCCTGACAGAATGGAAACAAAGAAGTATTGCAGATTCTGCAAGAAGCACACAATGCACAAAGAGACTAAATAGTCATCCGGGAGGTGCAAAATGGCAGAGGAAAAGAAAACCAAGTCAGGACGTTTTGCGGGTCTTAAGACAGAATTCGGAAAGATTGTCTGGGCAGATCCAAAGGACGTGTCAAAACAGACAACAGCAGTTGTTGCTGTGTCAGTAGTTGTAGCAGTGATCATCATCGTTTTAGATGCAGTGATCAACAAGGGTGTAAATATCCTAGTTAATTTATAATGGAGGCATCGCATATGGCAGAGGCAAAGTGGTATGTAGTTCATACTTACTCAGGCTATGAGAACAAAGTCAAGACAAACATTGAAAAGGCTATCGAGACACAACATCTCGAGGAGCAGATTCTTGATGTTAGAGTACCAATGGTTGAGGTTACCGAAACTAGGGACGGCGTCAAGAAACAAGTTTCAAAGAAGATGTACCCTGGTTACGTTCTTATTGAGATGATTATGAATGACGAGACCTGGTACGTTGTCAGAAATACTAGAGGTGTTACAGGCTTCGTTGGACCAGGAAGTAAACCAGTGCCATTGTCAGAGGCTGAAGTTAAAGCATACTTACTAGGCGAAAGCACTGAAAGAGTCAACGTTGAGGTTGACTTCGAAGTCGGAGATACTCTTAGTGTCGTAGACGGTACCTGGAAAGATACTGTGGGCGTTGTTAAGTCTATCAATGCTAAGAAGCAGACAGTAACCATCAGCGTTGAAATGTTCGGACGTGAAACACCAGTAGAAATTGATTTCACAGACGTACGCAAGATGGATTAGGAGGAATATCATGGCAAAGAAAATTGAAGGCTATATCAAGTTGCAGATTCCAGCAGGCAAGGCTACACCAGCCCCACCAGTTGGTCCAGCACTTGGTCAGCATGGTGTAAACATCGTGGAGTTTACAAAGCAGTTTAACGCAAAGACAGCAGATATGGGAGATACAATTGTTCCTACAATTATCACTGTTTATGCAGATAGAAGCTTCAGCTTCATCACAAAGACTCCACCAGCAGCAGTTCTTATTAAGAAGGCTTGCAAGCTTCAGAAGGCTTCAGGCACACCTAACAAGACAAAGGTTGCAAAGATTACAAAGGCTCAGGTTCAGGAAATCGCAGAGACAAAGATGCCTGACCTTAACGCAGCATCACTTGAGGCTGCTATGAGCATGATCGAAGGAACATGTAGATCAATGGGCGTTGAGGTTGTTGAATAATTCACAGCTTAGCGAAAACAACGTTCTTACTATTAAAGATTTGAGTGGGAGAGCATTAGCTCGATAAACCACAGGAGGTAAACATGAAAAGAGGAAAGAAATACGTTGCAGCTGTTAGCTCATACGATAAGTCAGCTGCATTCGATCCAGCAGAAGCAATCGCACAGGTAAAGAAGAATGCTACTGCAAAATTTGATGAGACAATTGAAGCTCATATCAGAACTGGTTGTGACGGACGTCACGCTGAGCAGCAGATTCGTGGTGCTGTAGTACTTCCACACGGTACAGGTAAGACTGTTCGAGTTTTAGTATTCGCTAAGGGTGCTAAGCTTGATGAGGCACAGGCTGCAGGCGCTGATTTCGTAGGCGGCGAGGAACTCATCCCTAAGATTCAGAACGAAGGTTGGGCAGAGTTCGATTCAGTAGTTGCTACTCCAGACATGATGGGTGTTGTTGGCCGTCTTGGTCGTGTACTTGGACCTAGAGGACTTATGCCAAACCCTAAGGCTGGTACAGTAACAATGGATGTTGCTAAGGCTGTTGAAGAAATCAAAGCTGGTAAGATTGAGTATAGACTTGATAAGACAAACATTATCCATGTACCTATCGGAAAGGCTTCTTTCACAGAGGAGCAGTTAGCGGACAACTTCCAGACTCTTATGGACGCTATCAACAAGGCTAAGCCAGCAAGCTTAAAGGGTCAGTACATTAAGAGCATTTCACTTGCTCCTACAATGGGACCTGGCGTTAAGCTTAATGTTGCAAAGGTTTCTAACTAATTGTTGACAGCCCAATATACATGATGATATAATGCATAAAGTTGTTGCCGAAGACAGCAGGTGGCGTTAGCCGTAAAGATTTTATCTACCAGCCGAGGACGATTAAGTATTTATCGATTAATCACCCTCTATGTCTTTGACATAGAGGGTTTTACTTTATCCTCATATAAGCAACAAACAAATATTATAAGGAGGAAAAATTCGTGGCAAAAGTTGAATTAAAGCAGCCAATAGTTGACGAGATCTCAGAGCAGATTAAGGATGCAGCTTCAGTTGTAGTTGTAGACGCTCGTGGACTTACAGTTGCAGAAGACACACAGTTACGTAAGCAGCTTCGCGAGGCTGGTGTTACTTACAAGGTATACAAGAACACACTTATGAAGCGTGCTTTCGAGGGAACAGATTTTGCATCACTTGATGATGTTCTTGAAGGACCAAGTGCAATCGCTGTTTCAAAGGATGATGCTACAGCTCCAGCAAGAATTCTTGCTAAATTTGCTAAGACAGCTACAAACCTTGAGATTAAGGCTGGTGTCGTAGAAGGTACATTCTATGATGCTAATGGTATGTCAGCAGTTGCAGCTGTACCAAGCAGAGAGGAACTTCTTTCAAAGTTACTTGGAAGCTTACAGTCACCAATCACAAACTTCGCTCGCGTTCTCAACCAGATCGCAGAGCAGGGTGGTGCATCTACAGAGGCACCAGCTGCAGAGGCAGAGGCTCCAGCAGAGGAAGCACCTGCAACAGAAGCAGAGTAATTTAATTGATTTTTATTATTATTTAATGGAGGAAAATAATCATGGCAAAGATGACAACAGAAGAGTTTATCGCAGCTATCAAAGAGCTTAGCGTATTAGAGTTAAATGACCTTGTAAAGGCATGTGAGGAAGAGTTCGGCGTTTCTGCAGCAGCAGGCGTTGTAGTTGCAGCAGCAGCTGGCGATGCAGCAGCAGCTGAGGAGAAGGACGAGTTCGACGTAGAGCTTACAGAAGTAGGTTCTGAGAAGGTTAAGGTTATCAAGGTTGTTCGTGAGGCTACTGGTCTTGGACTTAAGGAAGCTAAGGAACTCGTTGATGGCGCACCAAAGGTTATCAAGGAAGCAGCTGACAAGGCTACAGCAGAGTCAATCAAGGCTCAGCTTGAGGAGATCGGTGCAAAGGTTACTCTTAAGTAATTCAAACTCGATTGTTTTATATTTAGCAGGTTCATACGAACCTGCTAAATTTTTTTGAAAATATCTAATTTAATACTTGACTTTGTTATTGACTTTGGCATAGAATGTAGTTTGCACTATTGTGGTGCAGTGTGTATTTCTATGCTTATTTTTATGCACGGATTTTCACACATTTTATTTGATAAGATTTATCCAAATTTAAATATTATGAGAGGTGGAACGTCAATGGAGAAAAACAGAATACGTCCAGTGAAAGCTGGAAAGAACTTGCGTATGAGTTACTCGAGACAAAAAGAGGTACTTGAAATGCCTAATTTAATCGAGGTCCAGAAGAACAGTTATGACTGGTTCGTTAAGGACGGATTAAAAGAAGCATTTGCTGATATCTCTCCTATTCAGGATAGGGGTAATCAGCTTGAGTTGCACTTTGTTGACTTTACATTGTGCAAGGATGAAGTTAAGTACACCATCCCACAGTGCAAGGAAAGAGATGCAACATACGCAGCACCTTTGAAAGTAAAGGTACGCCTTGTAAACAAGGAGTCCGGAGACATGCAGGAGCATGAAATTTTCATGGGTGATTTACCACTTATGACAGAGACTGGCACATTCGTTATTAATGGAGCAGAGCGTGTTATCGTCAGTCAGCTTGTTCGTTCACCAGGTATCTACTATGCTATCGGTCACGACAAGATTGGTAAGGAGCTCTATTCATGTACAGTAATACCTAACCGAGGTGCATGGTTAGAGTATGAGACAGATTCCAATGACGTTTTCTATGTTCGTGTAGACCGCAACAGAAAAGTACCTGTTACAGTACTTATTCGTGCTCTTGGTTTAGGTACAAACCAGGAAATTATTGATGTATTTGGCGAAGAGCCAAAGATTCTTGCTACATTCGCAAAGGATCCTTCTATTACTGAGAAGAATCCTCAGGGTAGCTACGAAGGAGGCTTACTTGAGTTATATCGTAAGCTCCGTCCAGGCGAGCCACTTGCAAAGGATAGCGCCGAGTCATTAATTCACGGTATGTTCTTTGACCCAAGACGTTACGATCTTGCAAAGGTAGGACGTTATAAATTCAATAAGAAGCTTATGCTTCGCAATCGTATTGCAGGTCAGATTCTTGCAGAGGATGTAGTTGACACTACAACTGGCGAGATTATTGCAAAGGCTGGAGATAAGATTACACTCGAGAAGGCTGATGAGATCCAGAATGCAGCTGTTACTCATGTATTCATCCAGACTGAGACACGCAATGTAAAGGTTCTTTCAAACATGATGGTTGATATCACAAAGTTTGTTGATATCGATGCAGAAGCTCTTGGTATTACTGAGCTTGTATACTATCCAGTATTAGAGAGAATTCTTTCAGAAAACACAACAAAAGAAGATATTGAGGATGCTATTGAGCGTTCAGTAGCTGATTTGATTCCAAAGCACATTACAGTTGAGGATGTATTTGCATCAATCAACTACAATATGCATCTTGAGTACGGCATTGGTAAGGATGACGATATCGATCACCTTGGTAACCGTCGTATTCGTGCTGTTGGTGAGCTTTTACAGAACCAGTACAGAATTGGTTTATCACGTCTCGAGAAGGTTGTACGTGAGCGTATGACAACTCGTGACCTTGAGGATATTTCTCCACAGAACCTCATCAACATCAAGCCTGTTACAGCTGCAATCAAAGAGTTCTTTGGTTCATCACAGTTGTCACAGTTCATGGATCAGAACAACCCACTTGGTGAGTTGACACATAAGAGACGTCTTTCTGCCCTTGGTCCTGGTGGTCTTTCAAGAGACCGTGCCGGATTCGAGGTTCGAGACGTACACTACTCTCACTATGGACGTATGTGCCCTATCGAGACACCTGAAGGACCAAACATCGGTCTTATCAACTCTCTTGCAAGCTATGCTCGTATCAATGAGTATGGTTTTATTGAGGCGCCATACAGACGTATTGATAAAACAGACCCAGAGAATCCTCGCGTAACAGACGAGGTTATCTATATGACAGCAGACGAAGAGGATAACTATCATGTAGCACAGGCTAACGTCAAGCTTGACGAAGAAGGCCACTTCATGAGAAAGAACGTATCTGGTCGTTTCCGTGAGGAGACACAGGAGTACGATAAGACTATGTTTGATTACATGGACGTATCTCCTAAGATGGTATTCTCAGTTGCTACAGCCCTTATTCCATTCCTTCAGAACGATGACCCTACACGTGCCCTCATGGGATCAAACATGCAGCGTCAGGCAGTACCTCTTCTTACTACAGAGGCTCCAGTTGTTGGTACAGGTATGGAACCAAAGACAGCTGTCGATTCAGGAGTCTGCGTAGTTGCTAAGCGTGCTGGTATCGTAGAGATGTCAGAGACAAAGCGTATTATCATCAAGGCTGACGAAGACGGAACAAGAGATGAGTATGATCTTCTTAAGTTCACACGTTCAAACCAGTCTAACTGCTATAATCAGCGTCCAATCGTATTTAAGGGTGACCATGTAGAAGCAGGCGAGGTTATTGCTGATGGTCCTTCTACAAAGAATGGTGAGCTTGCCCTTGGTAAGAACCCTCTTATCGGTTTCATGACATGGGAAGGTTACAACTACGAGGATGCGGTTCTCCTTTCAGAGAGACTTGTACAGGATGATGTTTATACATCTATTCATATTGAAGAGTACGAAATCGATGCTCGTGATACAAAGCTTGGACCAGAGGAAATCACACGTGATGTTGCTGGTGTAGGTGATGACGCACTTAAGGATCTTGATGAGAGCGGTATTATCCGTATCGGTGCTGAGGTTCGTGCAGGTGATATCCTTGTTGGTAAGGTTACACCTAAGGGAGAGACAGAGCGTACTCCAGAAGAAAGACTTCTTCTTGCAATCTTCGGTGAGAAGGCAAGAGAGGTTCGTGATACATCACTTCGTGTTCCACACGGTGCTTATGGTATCGTTGTTGACGCAAAGGTATTTACTCGTGAGAACGGTGATGAGCTTTCTCCAGGTGTTAATAAATCAGTACGTATCTACATCGCTCAGAAGAGAAAAATCGGTGTAGGTGATAAGATGGCTGGTCGTCATGGTAACAAGGGTGTAGTTTCCCGCGTACTTCCAGTAGAAGATATGCCATATCTTCCAAACGGTCGTCCACTTGATATCGTACTTAACCCATTGGGCGTTCCTTCACGTATGAATATCGGTCAGGTCCTTGAGATTCACCTTTCACTTGCTGCAAAGGCACTTGGATTTGACATTGAGACACCAGTATTTGATGGTGCAAAGGAAATTGATATCCAGGATACACTTGAGCTTGCAAATGACTATGTAAATATGCCATTTGACAAGGAAGAAGCTACAAACGGCGAAGAGACATTCTACGACAAGTACGTTGATATTCTTCGTGACGATGTTATGGAGTATCTTTCAACAAACCGTGCACACCGTGCACTTTGGAAGGGTGTTCCAATCTCTCGTGATGGTAAAGTACAGCTTCGCGACGGTCGTACAGGTGAGCCATTTGATGGTCCTGTAACAATCGGACACATGCATTACCTTAAGCTTCACCACCTTGTTGATGATAAGATCCATGCTCGTTCAACTGGTCCTTACTCACTTGTTACACAGCAGCCACTCGGTGGTAAAGCACAGTTCGGTGGACAGCGTTTCGGTGAGATGGAAGTTTGGGCTCTTGAGGCTTATGGTGCATCATACACACTTCAGGAAATCCTTACAATGAAGTCTGATGATGTTATCGGTCGTGTTAAGACATACGAAGCTATCATCAAGGGCGAAAACATCCCTGAGCCAGGTATCCCTGAGTCATTCAAGGTATTACTTAAGGAATTACAGTCACTTGGTCTTGATGTTCGTGTTCTCGATGAAAATCGTGAAGAAGTTGAACTTATGGAAACAAGTGAATATGGAAATACAGACCTCAATGCAATCATCGCTGGAAGCGATAGAAACTTTGCCTTCGAGGATGATAATTCATTTGCACAGGCAGGATTCTCTACAAAGAAGTTTGATTCTGATGGAGATCTTGTTGATGATGAAGATGATGCAGCATTTGAAGAAGATGATGATTTTGCAGATGTAGCAGATGATTTTGATGAGGAATAAATAGGAAGGGAGCTAGAAAATGCCAGAGAATAAAGAAGCGACATATCAACCAATAGCATTTGACGCAATACAGATTGGATTGGCTTCACCTGAAAAGATCAGACAGTGGTCTCGTGGCGAAGTTAAAAAGCCAGAGACAATCAACTATCGTACACTGAAGCCTGAAAAGGATGGTCTTTTCTGCGAAAAGATTTTTGGACCTAGCAAGGACTGGGAATGTCACTGCGGAAAGTACAAGAAGATTCGTTATAAGGGTGTAGTTTGTGATCGTTGTGGTGTTGAAATCACAAAGGCAAGCGTTCGTCGTGAGCGTATGGGTCACATTGAACTTGCTGCACCAGTTTCACATATTTGGTATTTCAAGGGTATTCCTTCACGTATGGGACTTATTCTTGATCTTTCACCAAAGACACTTGAGAAGGTTCTCTACTTTGCATCATACATCGTTCTTGATGCAGGAGAGACAGCTCTCATGTATAAGCAGGTTCTTACAGAAGCTGAGTACCAGGAAGCTAGAGAGCAGTATGGTAACGGCTTCAGAGTAGGAATGGGTGCTGAAGCTATTCAGGAGCTTCTCAAGGACATTGACCTTGATGAAGAGGCTACAAAGCTTCAGATTGAATTAGATAACGCTACAGGCCAGAAGCGTTCACGTATCATCAAGAGACTTGAGGTTGTTGAGGCATTCCGCGAGTCAGGAAACAGACCTGAATGGATGATTATGACAGTTATCCCTGTTATTCCACCAGATCTTCGTCCTATGGTACAGCTTGATGGTGGCCGTTTCGCTACATCTGATCTTAACGACTTATACCGTCGTATTATCAATAGAAATAACCGACTTCGTCGACTCTTAGAGCTTGGTGCTCCTGATATCATCGTACGTAACGAAAAGCGTATGCTTCAGGAAGCTGTTGATGCTCTTATCGATAACGGTCGTCGTGGTCGTCCTGTTACAGGTCCTGGTAACAGACCTCTTAAGTCACTTTCAGACATGCTTAAGGGTAAGTCTGGTCGATTCAGACAGAACCTTCTTGGTAAGCGTGTTGACTACTCAGGTCGTTCAGTTATCGTCGTAGGACCAGAGCTTAAGATTTACCAGTGTGGTCTTCCAAAGGAGATGGCGCTTGAGCTCTTCAAGCCTTTCGTTATGAAGGAGCTTGTTGGTAATGGAATGGCTCACAACATTAAATATGCTAAGAAGATGGTAGAGAAGTTTGAGCCAGAGGTTTGGGACATCCTTGAAGATGTCATTAAAGAGCATCCAGTTATGCTTAACCGTGCTCCTACACTTCATAGACTTGGTATTCAGGCTTTCGAGCCAATCCTTGTAGAAGGTAGAGCTATCAAGCTTCATCCACTTGTATGTACAGCTTTCAACGCCGATTTCGATGGTGACCAGATGGCTGTTCATCTTCCACTTACTCAGGAGGCACAGGCTGAATGTAGATTTATGCTTCTTTCACCTAACAACCTCTTGAAGCCTTCAGATGGTGGTCCTGTTGCCGTTCCTTCACAGGATATGGTACTTGGTATTTACTACCTCACACAGGAGCGTGGTAAGTCTGTAGGTGATACTAGAGAAGAGCTTGGCGAAGGCAAAATCTTCAAGAACCTTAGCGAGGCAATTCTTGCATACGAAAACGATGCATTAACAATGCATGCACGTATCACAGTTCGTGTTTCAAAGCAGCATGCTGACGGAACTGTTGTTACAGGTAATGTTTCATCAACACTTGGTAGACTTCTCTTCAACGAGATTATTCCACAGGATCTTGGCTATGTAGATAGAACAAATCCTGAGAACGAGCTCGTACCAGAGGTAGACTTCCACGTTGGTAAGAAGCAGTTAAAGCAGATTCTTGAAAAAGTTATTAATACACATGGAGCTACAAAGACAGCAGAAGTTCTTGATGATATCAAGGCAATGGGTTACCACTACTCAACAATTGCTGCCATGACAGTTTCAATTTCAGATATGACAGTACCTGCTCAGAAGCCAGAGCTTATTGCTAAGGCTGAGGAGACAGTTGATAGGATTACACGTCAGTATAAGCGTGGTCTTATCACAGAAGAAGAGCGTTATCGTGAAGTAGTAGATACTTGGAAAGAGACTGATGATGAGCTTACTAAGGACCTTCTTGATGGTCTTGATAAGTACAACAACATCTTCATGATGGCTGATTCAGGTGCCCGTGGTTCTGAAAAGCAGATCAAGCAGCTTGCTGGTATGCGTGGTTTGATGGCTGATACAACAGGTAAGACTATCGAGCTTCCTATTAAGTCAAACTTCCGTGAAGGTCTTGATGTACTTGAGTACTTCATGTCAGCTCACGGTGCTCGTAAGGGTCTTTCTGATACAGCTCTTCGTACAGCCGATTCAGGATACTTGACACGTCGAATGGTTGACGTTGCTCAGGAACTTATTGTTCGTGAATCTGACTGTGTTGCTGGTACAAATCGCGAGATTCCAGGTATGTGGGTATACGCATTCATGGATGGTCGTGAAGAAATCGAGTCACTTAAGGATCGTATTACTGGTAGATTCTCATGCTACACAATCTGCGATGCTAAGGGTGAGGTTATCGTTAAGGCTAACCACATGATCACACCTAAGCGTGCAGCTGCAATCATCGAAAAGGGTGTTGATGATAAGGGCAACCCAATCAAGAAAGTTAAGATCAGAAACGTACTTAACTGTCGTTCACACGTTGGTGTTTGTGCTAAGTGCTACGGCGCTAACATGGCATCAGGACGTGCTGTACAGGTTGGTGAAGCAATCGGTATCATCGCTGCTCAGTCAATCGGTGAGCCAGGTACACAGCTTACTATGAGAACATTCCATACTGGTGGTGTTGCTGGTAACGATATTACACAGGGTCTTCCTCGTGTCGAGGAGCTTTTCGAGGCTAGAAAGCCTAAGGGACTTGCAATCATCACAGAGATTGCTGGTACAGTTTCTATCGAAGAAGATTCTAAGACAAAGAAGAGAGAAGTTGTTGTTACAAACTCTGAAACAGGTGATGTAGAGAAGTACTTAATTCCTTATGGATCACGTATCAAGGTTATTTCAGGTCAGGAACTTGAAGCTGGTGATGAGCTTACAGAAGGTTCTGTAAACCCACATGATATCCTTACAATCAAGGGTAAGTCAGCTGTTCAGGATTACCTCATCCGTGAAGTACAGCGTGTTTACCGTTTACAGGGTGTTGATATCAACGATAAGCATATCGAAGTTCTTTGCCGTCAGATGTTAAAGCGTATCAGAGTTGACGAGGCTGGTGATACAGGATTTATGCCTGGTTCACTTGTAGACTGGCTTGACTTTGAAGAAGCTAACGAGCAGATGGAGGCAGAAGGTAAGGAAGTTGCTACTGGTACACAGGAACTCCTTGGTATCACAAAGGCAGCCCTTGCTACTAACTCATTCCTTTCAGCAGCTTCATTCCAGGAGACAACAAAGGTTCTTACTGATGCAGCTATTAAGGGTAAGGTTGATCCACTTAACGGACTTAAAGAGAACGTTATCATCGGTCGCTTAATCCCTGCTGGTACAGGTATGAAGAGATATTCAAACATTCCTCTTTCAACAGACAATCAGCTTGCAGATGCAGCAATGTCTACAGAAGAGTTCGAAGGCGAAGCTAATGGTGCAGAAGCACTTTCAGATGAGCTTGTAGATGTAGAATAATCAAAATATATAAAAGACCTTGGCATTGCCAGGGTCTTTTTTTCACATTTTTAACCTTGACATAATGAAATTAAGGAAATATAATGTTCTAGCATGCGCTAATAGGATATTTATGCCTATTTTTGCGTAAAGAAATAAATTAGGAGGTAAAAAAGAATGCCAACATTCAACCAGCTAGTTAGAAAAGGTCGTCAGACATCTGTAAAGAAGTCTACAGCACCAGCACTTCAGAGAGGTTATAACTCTCTTAAGAAGAAGCCTACTAACACTTCTTCTCCACAGAAGCGTGGTGTATGTACAGCTGTTAAGACAGCTACACCTAAGAAGCCTAACTCAGCTCTTCGTAAGATTGCCAGAGTTCGTCTTTCAAACGGAATCGAAGTAACATCATACATTCCAGGCGAAGGTCACAATCTTCAGGAGCATAGCGTTGTTTTGATTCGTGGTGGTCGTGTTAAGGATTTACCTGGTACACGTTATCACGTAATCAGAGGTACTCTTGATACAGCCGGCGTTGCAAACCGCAAGCAGGGACGTTCAAAGTACGGCGCTAAGAGACCTAAGGATGCTAAGTAAAATAGCGTAAAGGCTTAGGAAATTTATTGTATATCACAAAAATTTGGTTAATGTTGTTATTTTTTCTCTATAGAATAAATAATGCATGAACACAAGTAAATTTGTGAGTACCGTTGATCTAACAAATTTTAGTTAAGGAGGGAAGTATCGTGCCAAGAAAAGGACATACTCAAAAAAGAGACGTTTTGGCAGATCCTATATACAATAGCAAAGTAGTTACAAAGCTTATCAACAACATCATGCTTGATGGTAAGAAGGGTGTAGCTCAGAAGATTGTATATGGTGCATTTGGCAAAGTCGAGGAAAAGACTGGAAGACCTGCACTTGAGGTTTTCGAGGAAGCTATGAACAACGTTATGCCTGTACTTGAGGTAAAGGCTAGACGTATCGGTGGTGCTACATATCAGGTACCTATCGAAGTAAGACCAGATCGTCGTCAGGCCCTTGGCCTTAGATGGCTCACAATGTTCTCACGTACACGTACAGAGAAGACAATGGAAGAGCGTCTTGCAAACGAGATCATGGATGCAGCTGGAAACACAGGTTCAGCTGTTAAGAGAAAAGAAGAAATGCATAGAATGGCAGAAGCTAATAAGGCATTTGCTCATTACAGATTCTAATAGGAGGGACAAACAGTGGCAGGAAGAGAATATCCACTTGAGCGTACCAGAAATATTGGTATTATGGCTCATATCGATGCCGGAAAGACTACACTTACAGAGCGTATTCTTTACTATACTGGTGTTAACTACAAGATCGGTGATACTCACGAAGGTACTGCAACCATGGACTGGATGGAGCAGGAAGCTGAGAGAGGTATCACAATTACTTCAGCTGCTACAACATGTCACTGGACTGAGCAGGAAAACTGCAAGCCTAAGAAGGGTGCTCTTGAGCACCGTATCAACATCATTGATACACCAGGCCACGTAGACTTTACTGTTGAGGTTGAGCGTTCCCTTCGTGTACTTGATGGCGCCGTTGGTGTCTTCTGTGCAAAGGGTGGCGTTGAGCCACAGTCAGAGAATGTTTGGAGACAGGCTGACACATATAACGTACCAAGAATGGCTTTCATCAATAAGATGGATATCCTTGGTGCAAACTTCTACGGAGCTGTTGATCAGATCCGTGATAGACTTAAGAAGAACGCTATCGTTCTTCAGCTTCCAATCGGTAAGGAAGATGATTTCAAGGGAATTATCGACCTTTTCGAGATGAAAGCATACATCTATAACGATGATAAGGGTGATGATATTTCTATCACAGACATCCCAGCTGATATGGCTGATGATGCTGAGCTTTATCACACAGAACTCGTTGAGAAGATCTGTGAGTTAGATGATGATCTTATGATGGCTTATCTTGAGGGTGAGGAGCCTTCTATCGATGAGCTTAAGGCTGTACTTCGTAAGGCAACTTGCGAATGTAAGGCTATCCCAGTATGCTGTGGATCTGCATATAGAAACAAGGGTGTTCAGAAGCTTCTTGATGCTATCCTTGAGTTTATGCCAGCTCCTACAGACGTACCAGCTATTCAGGGTACAGACTTAGATGGTAACCCAGTTGAGAAGCACTCATCAGATGATGAGCCATTCGCAGCTTTAGCTTTCAAGATTATGGCTGATCCATTCGTTGGAAAGCTCGCATTTATCCGTGTATACTCAGGTACATTGAACTCAGGTTCATACTGCCTTAACGCTACAAAGGATAAGAAGGAGCGTGTTGGTCGTATTCTTCAGATGCACGCTAACAAGCGTACAGAGTTAGACAAGGTTTACTCTGGTGATATCGCAGCTGTTGTAGGTCTTAAGTTTACAACAACTGGTGATACAATCTGCGATGAGCAGCATCCAGTAATCCTTGAGTCTATGGAATTCCCAGAGCCAGTTATCGAGCTTGCTATCGAGCCTAAGACTAAGGCTGGACAGCAGAAGATGGGCGAAGCTCTTGCAAAGCTTGCTGAAGAGGATCCTACATTCCGTCAGCATACTGATCAGGAGACAGGCCAGACAATCATCGCTGGTATGGGTGAGCTTCACCTTGAGATCATTGTTGATCGTCTTCTTAGAGAGTTCAAGGTTGAGGCTAACGTTGGTGCACCTCAGGTTGCATACAAGGAAACATTTACAAAGGCAGTTGATCAGGAATACAAGTATGCTAAGCAGTCTGGTGGACGTGGTCAGTACGGTCATTGTAAGGTTAGATTTACTCCAATGGATGCTAACGCTGAAGAGACATTCAGATTTAAGTCTTCAGTAGTTGGTGGTGCTATTCCTAAGGAATACATCCCATCTGTTGGTGAGGGTATCGAGGAAGCAGCTAAGGCTGGTATCCTTTGCGGATTCCCTGTTCTTGGTGTAGAAGCAGACGTTTACGATGGTTCTTACCATGAAGTCGATTCATCAGAAATGGCATTCCACATTGCAGGTTCAATGTGCTTCAAGGAAGCTATGGCTAAGGCAGCTCCAGTTCTTCTTGAGCCAATCATGAAGGTTGAAGTAACAATGCCTGAGGAATACATGGGTGATGTAATCGGATCACTTAACGCAAAGCGTGGTCAGATCCAGTCAATGGATGACCTTGGCGGCGGCAAGATTGTTAGAGCACTTGTTCCACTTGCAGAGATGTTCGGATACTCAACAGAGCTTCGTTCATCTACACAGGGACGTGGTAACTACTCAATGTTCTTCGAGAAGTATGAGCCAGTACCAAAGAACGTTCAGGAGCAGATCATCTCTAACCACGCAAAATAAATCATAAATAGTTGAAAACTCTCAGTATTTTCGATATAATCGAGATACTGAGAGTATAGAACTAACTTTGCCCAAATAGGGGCAGTATATTAAGGAGGATTTTTAAAAATGGCAAAAGAGCATTTTGACAGAACCAAACCACATTGTAACATCGGTACTATCGGACACGTAGATCACGGTAAAACAACTCTTACAGCAGCTATCACAAAGGTACTTGCTGAGCGTGTAGCTGGTAACGCTAAGGTAGATTTCGAGAACATCGATAAGGCTCCAGAAGAGCGTGAAAGAGGTATCACAATTTCTACAGCTCACGTTGAGTATCAGACAGAGAAGAGACATTACGCACACGTTGACTGCCCAGGCCATGCTGATTATGTAAAGAACATGATCACTGGTGCTGCTCAGATGGATGGCGCTATCCTTGTAGTAGCTGCAACTGACGGTGTTATGGCTCAGACAAAGGAGCACATCCTTCTTTCTCGTCAGGTAGGTGTACCTTACATCGTTGTATTCCTTAACAAGTGTGATATGGTTGACGATGAGGAGCTTATCGAGCTCGTAGAGATGGAAGTTACAGAGCAGCTTGAGGAGTATGACTTCAATGATTGCCCAATCATTAAGGGTTCAGCTCTTAAGGCTCTTGAGGATCCAAACGGCGAGTGGGGCGACAAGATCATGGAACTTATGGATACTGTTGATTCTTACATCCCAGATCCACAGCGTGAGACAGATAAGCCATTCCTTATGCCAGTAGAGGACGTATTCACAATCACAGGTCGTGGTACTGTTGCTACAGGTAGAGTAGAGCGTGGTGTTCTTCACCTTAACGACGAACTTGAAATCATCGGTATCAAGGAAGATACACAGAAGACTGTTGTAACTGGTATCGAGATGTTCCGTAAGCTTCTTGATGAGGCTCAGGCTGGTGATAACATCGGTGCACTTCTTCGTGGTGTTAACCGTGACCAGATCCAGCGTGGACAGGTACTTGCTAAGCCAGGTACTGTAACATGCCACACAAAGTTTACAGCTCAGGTTTACGTTCTTACAAAGGATGAAGGTGGTCGTCATACTCCATTCTTCAACAACTATCGTCCACAGTTCTACTTCAGAACAACAGACGTTACAGGTGTTTGCGAGCTTCCAGCAGGTACAGAGATGTGCATGCCTGGCGATAACGTAGAGATGACAATCGAGCTCATCCACCCAATCGCTATGGAGCAGGGTCTTACATTTGCTATCCGTGAGGGTGGTAGAACAGTAGGTTCTGGTCGTGTTGCTACAATCATCGAATAATCGAGAGCGAACAGCCCAACCCAAATTATAAAATTATGCCCTTCGAGGATTTTTCCTCGGAGGGCTTTTTTTTATTGATAAATATACATATTTACACCAAAGAGACACAGAAAATTAATAATCTTTTTGTATCATAAGAACTAGTATCAAAGAATATGCAATATCATTATTAAATATATTGTGATATAAGAATAATTTTGAAGGAGGGTGCAATGGAAGGGCTTAAAAAAACAAAACGAAGAGGTTCCATCAAGTTTAATCTTCTAGTTATTATTATTCCAATAGTAGCGATTATGATGATTGGCTTAGTGTTAATCTCATATCAGATTTCTTCTAATAGTTTAAGAAAAGAAGCGGAAGAATTACTTCAGACATCTATTAGAAGTCAAAAAAATGACATAGAGTCATGGATGAAGGATAATTTGGATTCTTTCAAAATTTTTAAAAACACAATAGAAAGTACTACTCCAGATGAGGAAAGCTTAAAACTGATATTGGATGGTACAGTGGGCTATAACAGTACTTTTGCTGACGGATTATATATTGGAACAAGCGATGGCCGTTTAATCACTGGTGCCGGCTCATCAAAGACAGAAAGTAACGTCAGAGAATCTAACTGGTACAAGGAAGGTTCTACGCGAATCAACATGGCATATGGCGAACCATATGTTAATAATGATGGCGTAAATGTAATAAGTGCTACGGGTATGCTTAATTTTGGAGAAGGCATAAGTGTACTTGGCGCTGATGTAACATTGGATAGAATAACAGTTATTGTAAATTCCAACGTTGAAATGGAAAATGCTGAAACATTTCTCGTAGAAGCCACAACTGGAACAATTATCAGTAATAGAGATTCTGCAAAGGTAGGCGCAAATATCGCAGACTATAGCTCAGATAAGTTCTATAGTGGTGTGGCTGAATCGATTAATTCTGCTGATTTATCTACAAAAGAAATCAATGGAAATATGACAGCATTTTGCGAGGTAAGTGGTACAGATTGGATTCTTGTTTCCTTTGTTCCTTCAAATATTATTCTGAACGATGTTAGAACATTAGGAAAAATACTTGCAGTTCTGGCAGCTGTTGGAATAATTGTATTGATTGTATTAATCGAGAGAACAGTACATATCTTAATTAATCCTGTAAATAAGCTTTCAGGAGTAATCAATACAATGACAAATGGCGACTTCACAATGGAAGTAGAAGTCAAAGGAAATAACGAAATTACTTCTATGTCAGAGGGAATCAGAGATTTCGCTGGCACTATGCAGGGTCTGATAAGCAAGATTGGAAATATTGCTGTGAACCTGAATAATCAGGCTGATGAAAGTAATTCAGTATCAAGAGAAATGTATGATGCTTCCAAAATGCAAGAAACATCTATGCAGGGCTTAAATGAAACAGTAGATGGATTAGCAAGCTCAATCAATGAAATTGCAAATAGCGCAACAACACTAGCGATGGTTGTTACCGATACTAGAACAAATGGCGAAAGCGTAAGCGAGCAAATGACAGAAACTGTATCTGTAGCAAACAAGGGTCAGAAGGACATGGAAAAAGTCAGTGATGCAATGAGCAATATCATTTCATCAATTAATGACTTGCAGAATGCTATTAACGACGTAGGAACAGCATCAAATGAAATTACAGAAATTGTTAAGTTGATTGGTAGTATTGCGGAAGAGACAAATCTTCTTTCATTAAACGCATCTATTGAAGCAGCTAGAGCTGGTGAAACAGGAAAGGGATTTGCAGTTGTAGCTAACGAGATTGGTAAGCTAGCTCAGACAAGTACAAATTCAGTTCAGCAGATTACAGAACTTGTTTACGGAATTGATAATCTTGTAAAAGATGCTGAAAAGAAGGCAGAAGAAAGTGTTAAGAGTATTGATGAGAGTAGCGAATACATCAACAATGCAGTTGATACATTCTCATTAATTTACCAGAACATTCAGCAGACTAATGAAATGGTTGCTGACATGATAGAGAAAGTAGGTGAAGTAGATGCAGTAGCAACTGATGTAGCTGCAATTTCAGAGGAGCAGGCAGCAAGTGCCGATATTATCCTATCTACATCAGAAGAAATTGTTAAACAGTCATCTAAGCTGACAAGCAACAGTGAGAAGGTCGCTAAGGAATCTGAGATGTTAGCATCAACCTCAGTTGAATTAGACAAACAAGTACACCAGTTTAAGATTTAATGGAGGTAATCGAGATGAGAAAGAAAATATTATCACTAATTTTGTTAGTTACAGTATGCATCTCTGGTTGTGGATTATCTTCTTCAAAAGGCAGCTCATCTGGCGGTGGTGGTGTAAAAATACTGTTTACATATTCGCAGGAAGAAGGAAATGCATTTAGAGATACATTAGCTGAGGGGGCACAGGAATATGCAGAAAGTGTAGGTGCCGTAGTAGAGTGTGATTATGCAGAGAATTCTCTGGAGAAGCAGATAGAATCTATAAAGTCAGCCCAAAGCAATGGTTATGATGCAATAATGTGTATAGCGGAGGATGCGACTACTGCTAGACAATTAGAGGCAGCAGCTGGGGACTTACCTATCATCTTCTGTAATAATGCACCTGATGATGCCACTTTAAAAGAGGATAAATATATTTACTGTGCATCAGATGAAGGTGTTGCTGGACAGCTTCAGGCAGAATACATTTTGAACATGTTTTCATCAAAGGATGAAATCAATGTATTATTATTGAAGGGCATTGATGGACATTCGGCAACAGTAGGAAGAACTAAAACATTAAAGGAAGGTCTTAATGCCAGTGGTAAAAAGATAAACTATGTATTCGAAGACTTTGCTGATTTTGATACAGATACTGCAAGAAAATATGTAAACTTTGCAGTAAGCAAAGGCATAAAATTTGACATAATAGTTTGCAATAATGATGCCATGGCAAGAGGTGCAATCCAAGCGTGCCAGGATAATAATATTAATCTTAGTGATATGCCAATTTTAGGTGTTGATGCTACACAGGATGGTTGCGAGGCTATTTTGGCAGGAGAGATGGTATTTACAGTATATCAGCCAGCAGCACCTCAGGGAGCGGAGGCTGCAAAGGCAGCAATAGAACTTGCAAATGGCGGATCCATAAGTGATTTTGAATCTATTTCAAGTGATAAATTACATCTTTGGGTTCCATTTGAAAGTGTTGATGCATCGAATGCAAAAGACTATCTATAAATATTAGGAAAAAGCTTGACTATTCAAGGATATAGATGTATACTTCCACAAAATAATAAAGGTGTCTGCTAATAAAGCGGACACCTTTATTTCATATCATTTGATATGACAAAACTATATTTGCAACAGGAGGATACACTTATGGAACTAATTAGAGTACAGGATTCAGACTACAAAAAGTCTTACGAGTTGTTTATGACATTTGAGGCAGATGAGAATGGCTTCTTGAATCCGGTATATGGCTACGATTATGACAAATTCCTTGAATGGATAGAGATAAAAAGAGACTGGTCCATGGGAAAGAATCTTCCTGAAGGATTTGTGCCAGATACTACTTTTGTTTTAGTGGATGAGGATAAGTATGTGGCAATCTTTAACCTGAGACACTGTTTGAACGATGCTCTTAGGGAAGGCTCAGGACACATAGGTTATGGTGTAGGAAGAGCATATAGAGGCAAGGGATATGCTACAAAGGGATTAAAGCTAGCCCTTGAGGAAGCTAGAAAGAAGGATATACAAGAGGTTTATTTATCAGTAAACAAAGACAACACCCCAAGTCTCAAAGCGCAGCTTGCAAACGGAGCGTATATTCATCATGAAGATGATACAAAATACTACACAAGAATAAGCTAAATAAATGCTATAATTGCCATAGAAAAAATTGTTAGGAGCAAGAATGAAAGCATATTATCATTTACCAGGGCTATTTGAATTTTATGAGTTTTATAAAGTTCTATTACCGTTATTCAGGGACCACAGAGAGTATTTTTATGACTGGTGTGAAATAGGCTCAATCTATGGTGCTCCAGCAGATTGCTTGTGGGGCGGCGGCCGTGTTGGATTTGGAGACGAACAGGCCACTGATGTAATCAAGTTACTGAGAGAATACGACATATCCGCTAGACTTACATTTAGTAATTCATTAATCAGAGAAGAGCATCTAACAGATAAGCGATGCAACAGGCTGTGTGAGTTATTTGAAAAGACTGGTACCCAAAACGGTATTATCATATACTCCGACTTACTTATGGATTACATAAAGCAAAACTATCCAGAGTATTACTTTGTGTCATCAACCACAAAGGTCCTTACAGATTTTAAAGACTTAGAGGCAGAACTTAATAGAGAAGATTTCAAATATGTAGTTCCGGACTTTCGTTTGAACAAGTCCCTTGATAAACTGGGGCAGTTATCCACAATTCAGAAAGACAAAGTGGAATTTCTGTGCAATGAATGTTGCTCATTTGGCTGCACAGATAGAAAAGAATGCTATGAGAATGTTAGCCGTAAAAGCCTTGGCGAGGATTGCGAGGATCACATATGTCAATCTCCTCAGGCTAAAAGAGGATACCGATTCTCAGATGCAATGAACAATCCGGGTTTCATTAGTATTGATGATATTCAAAACACATACATGCCAATGGGATTTTCTAATTTCAAAATAGAAGGACGTAGTCTGGGAAGTGCGATAGTATTAGAATTCATTCTCTACTACATGGTTAAGCCAGAATATCAGCTTATAGTCAGAGAAGAAATCTATTTAGACAGCTCATTAGATTTATTCTAAAAGCAAAAAGCTCACCTCATAAAGGGGTGAGCTTTTAATATATCTAGACAGAATTAGATATCAACTTTAGTAGTTCCACCAAGGAATGTTGGAAGAGATTTACCATCACGCTTCCACTGTGAGTATTCTGCAGTAGCGGCAAACATTACATCGCCTGAAGAGTTAAGAGCGGTCTCAACAGAATCCTGAACTACACCAATGATGAAGCCTACGGCAACAACCTGCATAGCAACATCTGCGTTAACTCCGAACAATGAGCATGCCATTGGGATAAGGAGCAATGAACCACCAGCAACACCAGAGGCACCGCAAGCTGCAAGAGTAGCAATGAATGCAAGGATAAGAGCTGTTGCAAATGATACGTGGATACCAACAGTATTGGCAGCAGCAAGGGACATAACAGCGATAGTGATAGCTGCACCGTCCATGTTGATTGTAGCGCCAAGAGGAATTGATACAGCATACATTTCTTTGTCCATGCCAAGTGCTTCGCAAAGCTCCATATTTACAGGAATGTTTGCAGCAGAGCTTCTAGTAAAGAACGCGGTCACACCTGATTCCTTAAGGCATCTGAATACAAGTGGATAAGGATTTGTGCGAAGTACGATAGCTGCAAGAAGTGGATCAATTACAAGTGCAACAACAAGCATGCATCCAACTAAAAGAGCTAATAGCTTTCCGTAGTCAGTAAAGATTGCAAGTCCATTTGTTGAAACATTTGAATAAACAAGTCCCATGATACCAAATGGAGCAAGATTGATAATCCATTTAACAGCAAGTGAAACGATGTTTGCAAAATCTTCCATTACCTTCTTTGTGTTGTCACTAGCAACTCTTTTAGAGGCAAGGCCAAGAACAACAGCCCAGAAAAGGATACCGATATAACGACCATCTACAATAGCGCCGATAGGATTGCCAACCATGTTTACGAGAAGATTTGAAAGAACCTCACCTACACCAGTAGGAACAGTGTCTGCTTCGGCAGCTTCACTAAGCATGATTGTCTGTGGGAAAACATAGCTTCCTACAACAGCAACCACTGATGCTAAAAATGTGCTGACCATGTAAAGGATGATAACAAGACCGAATCTTCTATCAAGCTTGTCATTTCCCTGAGCGAGGGCAGATACAACAAGCACGAATACAAGTACAGGTGCAACAGCCTTCAAAGCGCCAACAAAAATAGTACCTAAAAGTGAAACAACCTGGAGATTATCAAAAAGTAGTCCGAGGACTGCACCAATCAATAATCCGCATAAAATCCTAATAATAAGACTTACGCTATTATACGCTTTTACTAGTTTCATATAAGAACTCCCTATTAGTTTATTTACCTTATACCAAGGCATTAATTAAGTGATATTTTAACGCTTTAACTCGTTAAAGTAAATAGAGTATAAAAAAATAAAGCATAAATTGAATTATTTCTAACAATAAGTAACATTTAAAAATAGGGAGAGGTTTGATAAAATTTAAAATGTTTGAAACGTAATATGAGTTATTTGTAAATAATGGAGGCTGAATATGAGTTACGCAGAATATGTAAAGCATTATTTTACATTACCAGATTGTATTATTTTCTTAGTATTAGCATTGGTATTACTAGCAGTTGTTTATGCTGTATTTTATATTTACTCAAAGGGTCGCTTCAAAAATCCTCGTAAGATGCAGCATGAGTTTTTCTCTTTGACAGAAAGATTCTATGAGCTGATTTTTTCAGGCGGAAGCATTATAGGATTTATGGCCGCATATTATCTTATCAATAGATTCGTAACCGCAGGACCTTTTTTTGTATTTTGGTCTAGCTATAAGGATTATTTATTGTTAGTTTTCATGATAATATCAATCCTTTTGAATACATTTTGCGACCATGTCTTGGTGAAGCTGAAACGTCTTAATAAAAGTGAGATGGCCTCTATTCGACTTACAGGAATGCTCTATATGATTATCATCTTCTGCTATATTAAGTTTATATATGAAGATAATAATTATGATATGTTCATAACCTATTTCTTAACCTTGATGATAGGCCGATTTGTATATTTTGATGCCAGCTTCAAAGATTTTTTGAATTGCATAAAAGATGCTGCTAAGAATATACCCATCATGATTATGGGGCTTACATTCCTCGGACTACTTTGCCTAAGGGGATATTCATCAGCTTATTTGTTAAAGCATAATGGCGTTATTACAAATATCTTCTTCTGCCACCTATACATTATAGTCGCAATCTTTATTTTGCACTTCGTGGTAGAGGCTTATTTTAGCAAAAGAAAACCAAAGAAAACTAAAAAGAAACCAATCGAAAATAATGAGATATTTATTGATGAGGTTACAAATCTCGAAGATTTTTAACTCGTCATAAATAATATTTCACCTCTTATCCCAAATTGTTGTTTTGAAGTATCAGATATGTAGAATATAAACCATAGGAGGCGCCAATAGTTATGAAGATAAATATTGACGTAGATGATTCTTTACAGCAGGATATGATAACCATTCACTGCCGTGAGATAACAGATGAGATATTAGAGCTGCAGCGACTGTTGTCAAACAAGCAGACTTGGGGCCAGAAAATATCAGCCTATATTGATGACACGGAGTATTATGTGGAAGTCAAAACAATATTATTCATGGAGGCTGATGGCAACTACATATCAATCCACACGGGGAAATCCATCTACAGGATTAGACAAAAACTATATGAGCTTGAAGAAATGCTCCCGAGATATTTTTTAAGGGTGTCTAAATCAACTATCGTAAATACGGAGTTGATTTCATCAATTAAGAAGAATATCACCGGAGCAAGTGAGATTTCATTTAGAAATGCCACTAAAAAAGCTTATGCATCAAGAAACTACATTAAAGCACTGTTAGAAATCATGGATGAAAAGAGGATAAAAAGATGAAAGATTATAGAATTAAAGCTATAGCAAGAGGTCTTGCAATAATTGCATTTGCTGTTTGTTTATTACTTAGCAAAACAGGAGCGTTTACAGCGTTTCCACTGGTTAAAATAGGAATGTGCATTATACTTGCACTAGTTGTTATCGAAGCACTTATGGAAAAAAGCTTCTTTGGTGTATTCTTCCCAATGGGTATAGCAGCATGTTTATTCCAAAAAGAGCTTGGCCTTGAAAATGTTAGTTATATTGTCATTATTTTAGCATTTGTTTTGATTGGTATCGGTTTTTCTATGATATTCGATAAAAAGCCAAAGATTAGTGTTATTAAAGATAAGTGCCATGAAGCCGTAGATGGTTCTATGAGTGATGAATATTCAGAAGGCGACGGCACATTTGATTTGGATAACAATATGGGGTCAAAGAGTCAGTATGTAAATGTTCAAAATCTTAAATGCGGTAATATTGACAATGCTCTTGGACAGCTCACAGTATATCTCAATAACTGTACAATTGATCCAGAAGGAGCAATACTTAATATCGATAATGGCTTAGGCGCCCTTACAATATACATGCCAAAGGACTTTAGAGTAAGTTTCAATTGTGATAATGGCATGGGCAAGATTAATATGCATGGAGAATGTTCTAATGATACATCATTGCCACTTGTTACAGCCAATGTAGACAATGGCATGGGAACAATAGATTTTTATTTTGAGTAATATGACAGAAAAAGAGTTTTTAGATAGATATACAAAACAATTAAATCCTGCACAATTAGAAGCAGTACAGACAGTAGAAGGGCCTGTGCTGCTTCTTGCTGTGCCAGGAAGTGGTAAGACCACAGTGCTGGTAAACAGACTAGGGTATATGATTTATTGCATGGATATTGCACCGGAAAACATATTGATCCTTACCTACACGGTGGCAGCCACAAAGGATATGTCTGAAAGATTTATAAGTATATTCGGGCCAGAGCTTGCTGATAGGCTGGAGTTTAGAACAATCAATGGGATATGTGCAAAGATAATTGCATATTATGGTCGAATGATTGGAAAAGACCCATTTGAATTGTGTACCGATGAAAAGTTTACAGGACAGCTTCTGACAAATATATATGTAAATGTAGTTGGAGAATACCCTACAGATAGTGATATCAAAGGAGTTAGGACGCTTATTACATATTGCAAAAATATGTACCTTTCCGATGATGAGATTAAGAAGCTAGGCAAGGATGAAGGGATTGATTTAATAAAGATTTACAAGACCTACAATAATGAGCTTAAGCAGCGCAACATGATGGATTATGATGACCAGATGATGTACGCATATAGAATGCTTAAGAACTCGCCAGTAGTACTTAATCATTTTCAAGAAATCTACAAATACATTTGTGTAGATGAAGCTCAGGATACCTCCAAAATTCAGCATATGATTATTGCACTTTTGGCAGGTGCTAAGGGCAATCTTTTCATGGTAGGCGATGAGGATCAAAGTATCTATGGATTCAGAGCAGCCTACCCTGATGCACTTCTTAACTTTGAAAATGAGCATCCAGGAGCAAAGGTGCTTGTGATGGATAAGAATTATCGTTCTAACGCAAGGATTGTAGAGGCGGCGGATATTTTCATCCAGCACAACAAAGACAGACATAAAAAGCACATCTGTGCAACTAAAGCGGCATCAACAGATATTGAGTTCGTAAAGCTTGGACGTGAGAAGCAGTATTCTTATTTACTGGGCTTAGCGAAAGAAATAAATCGAAAGACAGCTGTTTTATACAGAGATAATGAAAGTGTTTTGCCACTTGTAGATCTGTTGGAAAGAGAAGGTGTTCCATACAACATAAAAAATGCAGATATGGCCTTCTTCACAAACAGAGTGGTTATAGATATAGTAAACATGCTTCGCTTTGCATTTGTTCCTATGGATGAAGAAATATTTATGAAGATATATTTCAAATTCCAGACTTACCTTAGTAAGAAAGATGCAATTGAAATGTGTCAGCTTGCAGAGAGAAATCATTCAGGAATACTAGATGCAGCAGAGCTTCTAAATCTTAATGGACATGTGCTTGGAAATTGCAGATCCCTTAGAACTCATTTTAAGAACATGGCCAGTGAGAACCCATATAAGGCCATAAATCGAATCGAAAAGTTTATGGGCTACGGGGAATATCTAATTTCCAACAACATAGATAACAACAAAGTCTTTATATTAAAGATGATAGCAAAGCAGGAAAAGGATATTCCATCATTCCTGAATAGACTGAATGAGCTCAGAATGATTCTTCAGGAAAAACAATATACACCAGGTGCTAAATTCATTCTTTCAACTATTCATTCCAGCAAAGGTTTGGAATATGAGAATGTTATTCTAATAGATGCAATAAATGGAGTCTTTCCTAATAAGGTTATTAGGGCTAATTCAAGGGCAACAGCTCAAGACAAGAAAAACTTTGAAGAAGAGCGTAGGATCTTTTATGTAGGAATAACAAGAGCAAAAGAAAAGCTTACAATCTTCAAATACACTGATAAGCAATCAGTATTTATAAATGAGCTGAGGCCACAAAAAGAAGAAACAATAAAGGCAGAGGTAAAAGCGCCCGCCGTTTCTTATACGGCAGCCGCCTCATCATATTTAAGTAGAATGCGTAAGCAGAGTTAGAGATAGAAAGGTAATATATGAGTATTTTAAACGTTGAACACTTATCCCATGGTTTTGGAGATAGAGCCATTTTTGAAGATGTTTCATTTAGATTATTGAAGGGCGAGCATATCGGTCTTGTTGGTGCAAACGGTGAAGGTAAGTCTACATTCATGAACATCATCACAGGAAAGCTTCAGCCTGACGAAGGCAAGATTGAATGGCCAAAAAAGGTTCGTGTTGGATATTTGGACCAGCACACAGTACTTGAAAAGGGCATGACAATTGGCAGCGTGCTTCACTCAGCATTTGACTTCCTTTACGAGATGGAACAGGAGATGAATGATATCTACGCTAGTCTTGGTGAGGTCACAGACGATGACGAGATGAATAAGCGCATGGAAGAGGCAGGAACCATTGCTGATCTTCTTACTATGCATGACTTTTACATGATCGATTCAAAGGTTGAAGAGGTTGCAAGAGCCCTTGGAGTTTTGGAGCTAGGTCTTGATAAAGATGTTACAGAACTTTCAGGTGGACAGCGTACAAAGGTGCTTATGGCAAAGCTTCTTTTGGAGAAGCCAGACATCCTTCTTTTGGACGAGCCTACAAACTATTTAGATGTGGAGCATATTGAGTGGTTAAAGAGATATTTGAACGACTATGAGAATGCATTTATTCTTATCTCCCATGATGTGCCATTCCTTAACTCTGTAATCAATCTTATTTATCATATGGATAACAAGCAGCTTAACCGTTATGTTGGTGATTACGATAAATTCCAGGAAGTTTATGCTATGAAGCAAAGTCAGCTTCAGGCTGCTTACAACCGTCAGCAAAAGGAAATAGCAGAGCTTAAGGATTTCGTTGCAAGAAATAAAGCAAATGTTGCCACAAGAAATATGGCTATGTCACGTCAGAAGAAGCTTGATAAGATGGATGTCATTGAGCTTGCAGCAGAAAAGCCAAAGCCAGAGTTTTATTTTAAAGAGGCAAGAACACCAAGCCGTGTAATCTTCTCTACAAAGGATTTGATTATTGGCTACGATAAAAATGAACCACTTTCAAAGCCTCTTAATCTGGAAATGCAGCGCAAGCAAAAGATTGTACTTACCGGTGCAAATGGTATAGGAAAAACCACTCTGTTAAAAAGTATTCTTGGTCTTATTCCACCTCTTTCTGGAACAGTTTATCAGGGAGAGTTTTTGGAGATTGGATATTTTGAGCAGGAGATGGATCAGCACATTTCCACAACATGTATAGAGGAAATCTGGAATGAGTTCCCATCTTACAATCAAAATGAAGTTCGTTCGGCACTTGCAAAATGTGGTCTTACAACAAAGCACATTGAAAGTTTGTGTAGAGTCCTTTCAGGAGGAGAGCAGGCAAAGGTTCGTCTTTGCAAGCTTTTAAATCGTGAGACAAATCTTCTTCTTTTGGACGAGCCTACAAACCATTTGGATGTAGATGCAAAGGATGAATTAAAGCGTGCCCTTAGGGAATACAACGGAAGTATCCTTATGGTTTGCCATGAGCCGGAGTTTTATGAGGGCCTTGCCACTGACGTTTGGGATTGCAGTCAGTGGACTACAAAAACTATATAATTACAATTTAATAAATAGATGAGCCGTTTAAAGTGCTAAAGCGAATTGTCTGAATATTTAATTCTTGATTTAATTCTTTAAAGAGATGCTGTATAATACTGATATTCGCTTTAAACCGATAAAGAAAAAAGGGAGGACATTTAATTAATGGATTCAAAAAAAATCAAGTGGTCTACACTTGCGTTTATGGCGTTTTCCACTGTATGGGGATTCGGAAACGTTTTAAACGGATTTATCTACTTTAACGGCATCCAGAGCATCTTTAGCTGGATTCTTATGTTTGCACTCTACTTCGTGCCATACGCACTTATGGTAGGTGAGCTTGGTTCAGCATTCAAGACATCAGGCGGAGGTGTCAGCTCATGGATCTTCGGAACAACTGGTGCAAAGGCAGCTTACTATGCAGGTTGGACATACTGGGCATGCCACATCACTTACATCGCTTCTAAGTCATCAGGTGGCTTAAAGGCTCTTAGCTGGGCAATCTTCAGAAATGGTGAAACTTACGATAGCTTCCCAACTCTTGCAGTTCAGCTTGTTACATTCGCTATTTTGATTTTATTCTGCTACGTAGCATCTCGTGGTCTTAACCCACTTAAGAAGCTTGCTACAATCGCAGGTACATCAATGTTTGTTATGTCTATTCTTTACATCATCATGATGTTTGCAGCACCTGCAATCAATCCTCATGCTGATTATGTATCAATGGAATTTACAAGACAGACACTTATTCCACAGTTTAATGTTAAGTACTTCACATCACTTTCAATCCTTGTATTTGCAGTAGGTGGATGTGAGAAGATTTCCCCATATGTTAACAAGGTAGAGAACCCTTCAAAGGGATTCCCTAAGGCAATGATTACACTTGCTGTCATGGTTATGGTATGTGCTATTCTTGGTACTATCGCTATGGGAATGATGTTTGATCCAGCTGAAATCAATGCAAACTTTGATGCATACAATTCAAATGGTTCTTACTGGGCATTCCAGAAGCTTGGTCAGTACTATCATGTTGGAAATTCAATCATGATTATATATGCACTTTGCAATGCTATCGGTCAGCTTTCAACACTTGTTATTTCAATTGATGCTCCACTTCGTATGCTTCTTGACAATGAGGATGCTAGAGAGTTCATCCCATCTAAGCTTCTCAAGAAGAACGATGCAGGTGCTTATGTAAATGGTATCAAGATGGTTGCAGTTCTTTCAGGTGCTATCATCCTTATCCAGTCATTCGTTCCTGGTGCAGCAGTAGTTCTTAAGCAGCTTACAAAGCTTAACTCAGTATGTATGCCACTTCGTTACCTTTGGGTATTCTTCGCATACATCATGCTCCGTAAGGCTGGTGAGAAATTCAATCCTGAGTACAAGTTTGTTAAGAATCAGGGTATTGCAATCTTCGCTGGATGCTGGTGCTTCTTCGTAACAGCAGCTAGCTGCTTACTTGGTATGTATGTTGAGGGAGATTTATTCAACACATTCCTTAACATCCTTACACCAATCGTGCTTGCAGCACTTGGCGTAATCTTACCAATGATTGCTAAAAAGGAAAAAGCGAACAATTAATTAGTTAATGAAAATGTAGGGCTACTGAGAATGTTTCTCAGTAGCCCTTTATTAATAAATTTTTAATAAAAAAACAGAGCAAAACGTGGTAATATAATAAAGCTCGATTAATTTTGTGCAATCGAATTAGTTGTGCCTAACTGCTACTGGCATAGTAGTTAGGGAGAGTTTTATAGAGTTAGGAGTAGAAATATGCTAGAAATCAAAAACCTGTGTTACAAGGTTGAAGATGAGGGTGACACTACCAAAGAAATCATTGATAATCTTAACCTCACAGTAGAGGATGGAAAGTTTATCGTTATCACAGGACCAAACGGTGGTGGTAAGTCAACACTTGCAAAGCTTATTATGGGTGTAAACCAACTTACATCAGGACAGATTATTCTTGATGGTGAGGACATTTCACAGAAGAATATTACTGAAAGAGCAAAGCGTGGAATTAGTTTTGCATTCCAGGCACCTGTTCATTTCAAAGGAATTAGAGTAATTGATTTATTACGTCTTGCAGCAGGAGAAAACATTTCAGTTGCTGCAGCTTGTGAATATCTTTCACGAGTAGGCCTTTGCGCAAAGGACTATGTTGAGCGCGAGGTTAATGGCTCACTTTCAGGTGGAGAGCTTAAGCGTATCGAAATCGCCACAGTTCTTGCACGTGGTACAAAGCTTTCAATTTTCGATGAGCCAGAGGCTGGTATCGATTTATGGAGTTTCCAGAACCTTATCAAGGTTTTCGAGAACATGCGTAAGACAATCAACGGAACAATCATTGTTATTTCTCATCAGGAGCGTATCTTAAATATCGCCGATGAAATCGTTGTTATCGAAAATGGTAAGGTTAAGAAGCAGGGACCAAAGGATGAAATCCTTCCTGAACTTTTAGGTACATCTGCAGCAGCGAATATTGCTTGCGAAAAGTTAGGAGGTGACCAGTAATGGCTTTAGATGCAATTCAAAAGAACATTTTACATGAGGTCGCTGATTTAGATGGTATTCCACAGGGCGCATACAATATCCGTGCAAACGGTACAAGCGCAGGTAGAAATACAACAGCAAATATCGACATCGTTACAAAAGAAGATAAGCCAGGTATTGATATTATTATCAAGCCAGGTACAAAGGGCGAAAGCGTTCACATCCCTGTAGTTCTTACAGAGAGTGGACTTAAGGATATGGTATACAACGATTTTTATGTTGGAGAAGGAGCAGATGTTACTATCGTAGCAGGATGCGGTATTTCCAACTGCGGAGACCAGGACTCACAGCACGATGGTATTCACACATTCCACGTTGGCAAGAATGCTAAGGTTAAATACGTAGAAAAGCATTATGGCGAGGGCGATGGCAAAGGTGCCAGAATCCTCAATCCTGTAACTAATGTATATCAGGAAGAAGGCAGCTATGTAGAGATGGAGATGGTTCAGATTAAGGGTGTTGATTCTACAGTCCGTACAAATGTTGCTGAGCTTGCAGAAGGAGCGACACTTCTTATCCATGAAGCTCTTATGACACATGGCACACAGAAAGCTACATCAGATTACAAGGTTGCTCTTAACGGAGAGGGTTCAAGCGCAGACGTTGTTTCTCGTTCTGTTGCAAAGGATGATTCTGAGCAGATTTTTGAAGTAGCAATCGAAGGTAACACTGCTTGTAATGGACACGCAGCTTGCGATGCTATCATCATGGGGAATGCACATGTAGTTGCTATTCCACGTCTTGATGCAAAGAATGTGGATGCTGCACTTATCCATGAGGCAGCCATCGGAAAGATTGCTGGCGACCAGCTTATTAAGCTTATGTCACTAGGACTTACAGAAGAAGAGGCAGAAGAACAAATTGTGGCAGGATTCCTTAGATAAAAGCGGAAAGTAGATACTTCCAGCTACATATTTTGGCATCATGTGTATCAATGAATTCTCTGTGATTTTACTTTATAAAGATTGTGTTTTTTGGTTTTGAAAATCATAATCATGATATTATGAAAAAGCACGGAGGGAATGAGTATGGCGATTTCACCAATTATGGGAATAGGTTCATATGGAAATGTAGCATCAGTTCAGCCAATGAATTATGCAGTTGATAATGATGCAGATTTTTCCGATGTTTACAATACTGAGTCTACCAAGCAAAGTGGAGTGGTGAATGGGGCATCTCCTGTTCAGTACCCTAATGCCCAGGTACAGGATGTAGACGACCAGGCGATTCAGATTGATCCACTGGAGAGACAAAAGAAAACCCTTCAGGTTTCAAATGAATTTAATAACATAGCAATGCAGTTCTCATCAAACAATACTAGCTACAGTATGAAAGGTGTAGGCGCTAGCTATGGAATGGCGGGAAGCCGATTTGATGCATACGCATAAATTTAATATTAAGTAGATGATAAAAGAAGCCGAGAAATTCGGCTTCTTTTGTGTTATCATAGATTTTAGTTGATATGATAATAGCAGGGAGGTAACGGATATGAGCAAAGTTCTTATATTTATGGCGGAAGGTCACGAGGAAATAGAAGCACTTACAGTTGTTGATATTCTGAGACGTGCTGATATTGAAATAGACATGGTTTCTATCACAGGCAACAAAAAGGTTCCTGGAGCTCATGGAATCACAACATACTGTGATAAGCTGATAGAAAATACTGACTTTGAAAAAGCAGATATGATAGTGCTTCCAGGCGGAATGCCAGGTACATTAAATCTTGGGCTTTGTGAGCCTCTCATGGATCAGATACATGGATTTAACACTTCAAAGAAGGGGCTTGCAGCTATTTGCGCAGCGCCAACAGTTTTTGGAAAGGCAGGACTTCTTGAAGGAAAGAAAGCCACATGCTATCCAGGAATGGAAGGAGATTTGCTGGGAGCAAATGTTTCAACTGACAGTGTTTGCCACGATGGTCACATCATTACCAGCCGTGGTATGGGAACAGCAATTCCATTCGCACTTGAGATTGTAAAGACATTCAAGGGTGAGGATGTTGCAAATAAGCTAGCACAGGCTATTGTGTATAATAATTAAAACGAGGTTTAAAATGGAAAAGATTAAAAGTTTTACAATTAACCATAATGTACTCACTCCTGGATTCTACATTTCTCGTGTAGATGATGGAGATATAATCACATACGATTTACGTACTCGTAAGCCAAACGCAGGTGATTATATGGATAATGCGACTATGCATTCAGTGGAGCATATGATTGCAACATATATGCGTAACTCAGAAATCGCGGACCATGTAATTTACTTTGGACCAATGGGATGCCAGACCGGATTCTATCTTGTAATTAAGGGAGTAGATTCTAAAAAGACATTCGAAGTAGTTAAAAAAGTTTTCAAGCAGACAGTAGACCACGAGGGAGACGTATTCGGAAAGAGTGCAATTGAGTGTGGCCACTATGAGAACCTGGATATTCAGCTCGCTAAAACAGAGTGCCAGCGATATCTAGACGTACTTAATGCGTGGTCAAATATGGAATTCACTTATCCAGATTAAGATTAGGAAGTAATACACAAGCTCTTAGATTTCTCAAGCGAGACATGTAGTCGAGTGGAGAAATACTAAGGCTTGTGTATGTAACTTCCGAGAAATAAACTAGGAGGATTATATGAAATTAGGAATTATCGGTGCTATGCAGATTGAGATAGAGAATCTCAAGCCAAGCATTAAGAATCATAAGACATCAACAATCAGTGGTGTAAACTTTATTGAAGGTGAAGTTAACGGCGTGCCTGTAGTTGCAGCAGTTAGCGGAATCGGTAAGGTATTCGCTGCTATTTGTACAGAAATTATGGTGCTTCATTTTGGAGTAGACCATGTAATCAATATCGGAGTAGCAGGTTCACTTGTACCTACACTTAAGGTGCTTGATGTGGCAGTTGCAGAGTCAGCTGTTCAGCATGATATGAACACAACAGCAGTAGGTGATCCATTAGGACTTATCTCTGGTATCAATGTAATCAACTTTGAAGCAGATGCCGATCTTAGAAAGAATGTTACAGATGTACTTTCTGCAAGAGGCATCAATTACGAGGTTGGTGTTATCGCATCAGGCGATTTATTTGTAGATACAAACAAGCAGCGTGAGACAATCAGAAACAGATTCGATGCAATCGCAGCAGATATGGAAGGCGCAAGCATTGCTCAAACATGCTACGTAAACAAAGTGCCATTTACACTTATCCGTTCTATTTCAGATGCAGATGGAAGTGCAATGGATTACAACACATTCGCAGGTAAGGCTGCAGAGCAGTCAATTGCAATCGTTTTGGATGTAATTGAGAAACTTAAATAATATTGGCTATAATTTATACCTATTACGGGAAGGAGATTTTTTCTGTAATAGGTATTGCTATTTATGTGGAATACACATATAATCTAGGCAACTATTAACAAGAAATGCAGAGTAGACTGTAAAGCGTTAAGTGCCGTTTGCACAGGGAGTTGGCAGATGGACGAAGGATTATCCGCGGTTTTATGGTCGCATCCCGCTGCTACATACGAGGTTTATTACACCTTCATTGTAGACAAAAGGAGACTGCAAAGGAGGTGTATTTTTTATGAAGAAACTAACTAACACAAAAACACTTACAGCTGCAGCCATGTTATCAGCACTTGGAATTGTACTGGGATTTTTCAAAATACCAATCAATCAGCTGATAGAAATCAGATTTGGCGCTTTGCCAATTGAGATGGCAGGTCAGCTTTTTGGACCTGCTGTAGCAGGAGTTGTAGGAGGAATCACAGATATCGGTGGCTACCTAGTTAAGCCAACAGGTCCATTCTTCCCAGGATTCACATTTAGTAGTATTGTTGGTGGTATTATCTTTGGACTAATGCTACACAACAAAAAGATTACATTTGCAAGAGTGTTGGCAACTCAGGTTGTTTACACTATAGTAGTTGGAATTATATTAAACAGCTACTGGCTGGACGTTTTATATTTCCAGAACGGTTATTTTGCAACAATCATGGCACGACTTCCAAAGGAACTTATCATGATTCCTATCATGTCAGTGATTTATTATTCAATCGTCAAAGCATTTGGCAGAACAAGAATAGGAGAGTTCGCAAGATAATGATAGAATATAGTTATTCTCAGGCCGTAGATTTTTTCAAAAACATGCCCCATTTTATTCCACCAAAGGGTGGAGGAGCCAAGAAGGATTATTTCTCTTTAGATGCAGAATTAATGCTTTTGGAAAAATTAGACAAGCCTCAGAATAAACTGAAATATGTCCATATAGCTGGAACAAATGGTAAAGGTTCCACAACATCATATTTAGCAAGTATTTTAAATGAGGCATCCGTTGTTACGGGTGCCTTTACTTCACCATTTTTATATAGATACAACGAAATGTTTAAGGTAAATGGCATCGATATTTCTGATGAAGAATTTGCTAAGGTGTTCTCAGAGGTAAAGCCAGCTTACGATGAACTTGCAGCAGATGGAGTCTTTGTTAGCGAATACGAATTTCTGACTGTTATGGCATTTATGTATTTCCTGAAAAAGGGTTGTGAGATTGTGCTCTTAGAAGTAAGTATGGGTGGCAGAATGGATACAACAAATGTAATACCGGCTCCACTTGTTTCTATCATCACCCCTATCAGCTACGACCATATGACTATACTTGGAAATACGCTAACGGAAATAGCTACTGAAAAAGCTGGAATCATAAAGCCTGGTACAGCAGTTGTAAGTGCTACCCAGGAGCCAGAGGTTCAGAAGGTGCTAAGAGATACCTGCCAATCAGTAAATTCACCGTTGGACTTTGTAGAACAAGCGCAGATTATTTCAAGAGATATCCATGGCCAGAGCTTTGGTGTATCAGAGGGGCTCCAATATGAAACTACAATGCTTGGGACATATCAGATAGATAATGCTGCGGTGGCTATGGCAGCAGCAAGAAAGCTTATGGAGAAGGGATACCATATTACTGAGGAGTCCATAAGAAAAGGTATCGCAAATACGAAGTGGTTTGGCCGTTTTACATTGCTATCAGACAACCCGCCTGTGGTGATTGATGGCGGGCATAATCGCCAGGGAGCAAAGGTTTTGCGAGAATCCTTGGAAACTTATTTTCCAGGTAAAAAG
This sequence comes from Pseudobutyrivibrio ruminis DSM 9787, assembly GCF_900218035.1. GTDB lineage: Bacteria > Bacillota > Clostridia > Lachnospirales > Lachnospiraceae > Pseudobutyrivibrio > Pseudobutyrivibrio ruminis. The sequence goes on along the minus strand of NZ_OBMR01000004.1, from coordinate 60,290 downwards.
GTTACTTTTGTACTAGGAATCCTTGCTGACAAAGAAGTGGATGTGATAATAGATACACTGGTTCCAATCATGAAGAAGTGCTACACAGTGGCTGTGCCAAATCCAAGGACAATGAAGCCACAGGCGTTGGCGGGGATGTTAAAAGAAAGAGGAATTGAAGCTGAGCCTCTAGATTCAAAATCTACCATTGAAGATATAAAAAAGCAGTCTGATGTTGTATGCTTAGCAGGCTCTTTATATCTAATATCCCTATATGACAAAGCCTAAGGTTAGGTTGACACCACTAACCGGAAAACTTAAAATTATAACAGTTAAGGACATATGGAGGAGAAATAATTATGTACAATGATGAATATAAGCGTTGGCTTGCAGCTGATCTTGATGATCCAGATTTAAAGCCAGAATTATTAAAGATTGAGGGGAATGACGAAGAAATCAAAGACAGATTTGCAGTAGCACTCGCCTTTGGTACAGCAGGACTTCGTGGTGTACTTGGAGCAGGTACAAACCGCATGAACGTATACGTAGTTCGTCAGGCTACACAGGGACTTGCAAACTGGGTTAAGACTCAGGGCGGCAACCAGACAGTAGCAATTAGTTATGACTCTCGTATCAAGAGTGATGTTTTTGCAAAGACTGCAGCAGGTGTTCTTGCAGCTAATGGTATTAATGTTCGTATTTACGATGCACTTATGCCAGTTCCTGCACTTTCATTTGCTACACGTTACTATAAATGCAATGCAGGTATTATGGTTACAGCATCTCATAACCCTGCTAAATACAATGGATACAAGGCATACGGTCCAGATGGATGCCAGATGACAGACGATGCAGCAGCTATCGTTTATGCAGAGATTCAAAAGACAGATATTCTTAATGGCGTTAAATACATGTCATTTGCAGAGGGCGTTGAGAAGGGACTTATTAAATTCGTAGGTGATGACTGCAAGGATGCTTTTTATGCAGCAATCGAAGACAGACAGGTTCGTCCAGGTCTTTGCAAGACAGCTGGCCTCAAGCTTGTTTACAGCCCACTTAATGGCTCTGGCTTAGTTCCAGTTACACGCGTACTTAACGATATCGGTATCACAGATATCACAATCGTTCCAGAGCAGGAATATCCAAATGGATACTTCACAACATGCAGCTATCCAAACCCAGAAATCTTTGAAGCACTTGAGCTTGGTCTTGAGCTTGCAAAGAAAGAGGGAGCAGATTTAATGCTTGCTACTGATCCAGATGCAGACCGTGTTGGTATTGCTATGAAGTGCCCAGATGGAAGCTATGAGCTTGTTTCTGGTAATGAAGTTGGTGTACTTCTTCTTGACTACATTGCAGCAGGACGTATCGAAAAGGGCACAATGCCAAAGAATCCTGTAGCAGTTAAGTCTATTGTTTCAACACCACTTGCTGATGCAGTTGCAGAGCACTATGGTGTAGAGCTTCGCTCAGTTCTTACAGGTTTCAAGTGGATTGGTGATCAGATTGCCGGTCTTGAGGCTGATGGAGAAGTAGATAGATTTATCTTTGGATTCGAGGAGTCATATGGATACCTTGCAGGTCCTTATGTTCGTGATAAGGATGCAGTTATCGGTTCAATGCTTATCTGCGAAATGGCTGCTTACTATCGCAGCATCGGCAGCTCTATCAAGCAGCGTCTTGAGGAGATTTATGCTGAGTATGGCCGTTATCTCAACAAGGTAGATTCATTTGAGTTCCCAGGCCTTTCAGGTATGGACACAATGGCTGGTATCATGACATCACTTCGTGAGAATCCACCAAAGGATATTGCAGGTATCGCTGTTACAAAGGTTACAGATTACAAGAACACAGCAGAGACAGGACTTCCTTCTTCAAATGTTCTTATCTACGGCCTTGAGAATGGATGCACAGTTGTTGTACGTCCTTCAGGTACAGAGCCAAAGATCAAGACTTACTTCACCACAAAAGGAAAAGACCTCGCTGAAGCACAGGCAATGAAGGACAAGCTTGCTGAAGCTTTAAAACCTTTATTTAAATAACGCCTATGATTTATTCAGCAAATATAAACGGGTATGATGTGGAGGCGTATTATAGTGAAGAGAATATAGACAAAATATTTGTGCCACTATTAAAACGTCTCACGGCTATGCAGCAGGAGAAGGGGCGGAGGATACTTGTGATGCTTGCAGCGCCTCCTGGTGCCGGCAAGAGTACGCTTCTTGATTTTCTGGAGTATTTGTCTAAGAATACAGATGGGGTGAAGGAAATCCAGACAATTGGAATGGATGGATTTCATCATTATCAGGACTACTTACTTAGTCATGAAACTGTCAGAGATGGAAAGACAATCAAAATGGTGGAGATAAAGGGCGCGCCAATTACCTTCGATTTGGATGCTCTTTCAAGGCGCGTACAGCTAGTAGCCAGTGGCGAAAAATGCGGCTGGCCAACCTACGACAGAAATCTCCACAATCCCGTGGAAGACACAATCCAGATTGACTCAGATATAGTGCTTCTGGAAGGCAATTATCTGCTTTTGGATGAAGATGGTTGGAAGGACATTTCAAGTATGGCAGACTACACTATTTTCATTTCCGCAGATGAGGATATGCTTCGAAGTAGATTGGTGGAGCGCAAAGCAAAGAACACTCCATTGGAAGCAGCAAAGAAGTTTGTAGAATACTCAGATATGCGCAATGCCCTAGAGGTTTTACACCATTCCAAGAAAGCAGACTTAAATCTGGAAATCCTGGAAAACAATGAGTATAAAGTAATTTAATAATTGAGTTTTTAGCTCATCCCTTATAAAAGGGGATGAGTTTTTTTTTGTTTGGAATAAATGTAAAACAGAAATTATTTATCGCAAATCGATAAAAAGTTGTTGCAAAACAAAAACAAGAGTGATATAACAAAATTAAGTTAAGAAATGAAATGCATTGGAGGCATACAATGAACAATAAATTAAATGTATTTGTAAAAAGGATTTTGGACATATGCTTTTTCATAGGAGCAGTGATGGAAGTGGCCGTTCCATTTGGTCTGAAATATGCAGTAAATCTTACAATTAAGATTCTTGGCGAGACAACAGAGTATGCAAAGATTTTAGAGCATTATCCATATGCAGTTGTTTCCATTATGGTAGCTGGCGGCTCAGCACTTTTGATTCTGTTTGAGCTTAGAAAGATGATGAAAACTGTTATAGAGGATGATTGCTTTGTAATGCAAAATGTTACTAGTCTTTACAAGATGGGAACATACGCATTTGTAATCACAGGAGTGAAGCTACTTCGTTGCTTCGTATATTTCACACCTTCGGCTGTTGTAGTGGCAGGAGTATTCTTCTTTGCAGGATTATTCAGCAAGGTTTTAGCTCGAGTGTTTGAAAGAGCTGTTAGTTACAAGCAGGAAAATGATTTAACTATATAGAAAGCTCAGGTGAAAATATGATTGTAATAAATTTAGATGTCATGATGGCAAAAAGAAAAATTGGATTGACTGAGCTGGCAGGAATAGTTGGAATCACAAATGCCAATCTTTCAATTCTAAAAAACAATAAGGCAAAGGCAGTTAGGCTGGAAACCTTGGATGCCATATGCAAAGCATTGGATTGCCAGCCGGGGGACATATTGGAATACGTTGTGGATGAGGAGGAATAGTTATGGATAACACCGCTAGAGAAAATAATTATAATGAACCAAGTATGTCAAATATTGTTTTAGAAGCCCCAGTGCAGGCACAGGTTAAAGGCGATGCAAAGAGCTTCAGAAAATATGGATTATTATCTCTTGTATTTGCTATCGTATATACGTTTTGCTTGTACAAGAATAAATCTGGAATCACTTATCCAATATTTATGGTCATAACATTTGGCTTAATATATGCAGTCAGAAAGTCAGATGATTTACCATTCCTGAAAGACAAAAATGGAAAAGTAGGATTAAATTTATTTTATGTGATTTCGCTGTTTTTACTGTCAGTCACAAAGTGCATGTTTACAAGCTATAGCATCCAGTGGCTTAGCGGATTGGCTATATTCCTACTATTCTTTTCATTTATCATGCAGCTTTACATTGATACTACTGGCTGGGATATAGTTGGATGGCTTGGCGGAATCGCACTTACAATGGTGAGACCGTTTGCTAATATTGCATGGCCATTTCAGGACTTTGCACTTTTTGTAAAGGAAAGAGGCAGTGAGACAAGTAAAGAAAAAAAGAATGCTATTATGGCAGTTCTTATTGGACTTATTGTTGCAGTTCCGCTTCTTGCAGTGGTTGTTAGCTTGCTTGTGTCAGCAGATGCAGTGTTCAGCCGCATTTTAGAAAAAGTATTTGAGGGCATACACCTACCAGATAACTTTGGAGACATTGTTGGAATAGTATTAACTTTGTGCATCTCATTTATTTGCGCATATATAATTCCAAATTCCTTATACAAGAAGAAAATTGGAATCGGTCCAGCAAAGCAGGGAAACACAAATCCGCTTATAGCTATTACATTCACTGTTTTACTTGGTTTAGTATATCTTCTTTTCTGCTTGATACAGGTATTATTCCTATTTACAGGAAGCATGACATTACCAGCTGGTTACACATACGCATCATATGCTCACGAAGGTTTTTACCAGTTGCTTGCAGTATGCTTGATTAACGTGGCGCTTGTATCAATTTGTTCAAGAATCTTTGCAAAGAATAAATTATTAACATGCATTCTGTCTATCATCGGCATTTGCACATACATAATGATTGCATCTTCTGCAATGAGAATGATTTTATACATCGGAGCGTATACGCTTACATTCCTTAGATTGTTTGTACTTTGGTTCCTTTGTGTACTTAGCCTTTGGCTTGCATATTTGATTATTGGCTTGTATAAATCAGATTTTCCAGTATTCAAAGCTGCCATGGTAACAATCACTGTTGCTTACTTAGCATTTGCATTTGCTAATCCTGATTATCAGATAGCGAAGTATGATTTGGCACATGTGGATGGAAATGATACTTCATACGAATCAATTACATCATATGTAACAGAATGCTTGTCTTTGGATGCACTTCCAGCATTTCAGTCGGATGAGGAGTTACTTAATCTATATAAAGATCGTGTTTTTATGTATTATTGGGAAAGCAGATATGATGGCAGCATAAGAAAGTTCAACTATTCATATTGGAGAGCAGAGAAAGTATTTGAGGATGCGAAATGAAAGAAGACTCTTTTAAACGATTTGTGACAATATATTTTGAAGTGCTTGCAGTTCTATCTGTAGTATTATATATACTTTTGCACAGTGTGCCAAAAAAATTAGAACTGAGAGAATTTATATATATGGATTTATATGAATTAGTTCTGTTCATGTGGATATTAGGAATAGGTTTTTTATGTATCTATATTTTAAGGCATAAGGCAACTAAAAAATCAGAGGGATTTAATGCATTAGAAAACCTGTTTATTATAATGGGTGCTGTAATAGGAGGATTAATATTTGTAGTCTGGATGTATTTAGTTGCTTTAGGTACCGAGGTTAATCCAGAGAAAGGAATAGAAACTAGTCATAGTGATGGCATAATAACAGTTAAAAAATGGGATTTTCTCGATCCTGAGGATGTTAGATATGTTCAATATGAGAGTGAAAGAATAATTTACAGAAGAAGAATCGATTAAGTATTCAAGGCCAAATATATTGGCAGAATTTAGTGCAGTTTGTATATTAAAATAAAAAAGCTTATACCCGATATTCTATACGTAATAGTTCAATAGGGAAGCTAAGGAAGGCGCTTATTTCAATGGAATGAAATTGAAATAGGTGCCTTTTTATTTATCCCGACTGGAGGATTAGAGATGATTAGTAGAGTATCGGCTGATTACAATTTGAAAATTAAATATAATGGCTTTAGAAATGAGATAGAGAAGCCAGTTTTTAAGTTCACTATGAAAAGTGAGAAGGAAGATACAACTGTGTCTTACTATGAAGATATGTGTAAGCAGTTCCCTGATGTAGCATTTACTTTGGATGATGCATCAAAGATTATGGATCACGGCGCATTTTATGGCTATGATGGCTCAATGAACTTAGTTGGAGAAAACTACACAGAGCCAGGACAGAAGAGCATCAGAATAGATGCATCTGTTATAAAGAAGATGCAAGCTGATCCGGAATTTGAACAGGAAATGCTGGATAGAATTAAAGAGGTTACAAGGGATGATGTATATGAGGATTACACAAGTGATGCAGCAGATTGCAGTATGAGGGTAGGATGTTCAATGCAATGCATAGAGCAGTATTTCACTATGGTGGGAGACGAACTCCATTATTCTGTATCATATAATGAATATCCAACACCAACACAAGAGGAAGATTACAATGTAATTCCAGGAGCATTTATTGACCTTCCAGAAGAGGATGAGGATTTAGCAAAAACTTTGTTAGACATGTATGATGAATGTAGAGGTTAAAACCTAGTAAATATAGGACGTAGCAGACTTGAAAGAGTCTGCTACTTTTTTTATTGTCAAAAAAATATTAGAAAAATTTAGAAAAATAATTGACAGATATAATATATGGTGATATGGTTAATTACACAAGTAATTAACCGATGAAGTAAAGGAGGTGGGTGTGTGTTAAGCAATTTAGGGGAAGATAAATCAATCTATCTGCAGATTAGCGAAATGATAGAAGATGAAATATTAAGGGACATCATTAAGGAAGAAGAACAAGTGCCTAGCACAACAGAGCTATCAAAGTTTTATAAGATTAATCCTGCCACGGCTGGAAAAGGAATTAATTTATTGGTTGATAAAGGAATCATTTACAAGAAAAGAGGTATCGGTATGTTTGTACAGGCAGGAGCTAAAGAACAAATCATGGAAGCTCGAAAGACAAGCTTCAAAGAAACTTACCTCAAAAAAATAATTAGCGAGGCAAAGTTGATTGGTATTACAAAAGAAGATTTAAAAAAGCTTATTGATGAAACTAGTGAAGTATAGTTTTTCTTTATGGGAGGAATGGAGGATATATGAGCACATTAGTAGGAAAGAATATCGTTAAAAGATATGGTAAAGACACAGTTCTAAAGAACGTAGACATTAATATTGAGACAGGAAAGATTTATGGACTGATTGGAAGAAATGGAGCAGGAAAGACTACTCTTCTTTCTATCCTTACAGCTCAAAATCCTGCCTCAGAAGGAACAGTTACACTTGACGGTGAGCCAGTATGGGAAAATGAAAAGTCTCTTTCAAGAATCTGTTATTCAAGAGAGATTTCACCAGTCACAATGTTTGGACCAAACACATACAGGGTAAAGGATTACTTATCTACAGCAAAGGCATTTTATGTTAACTGGGATGAGGAATATGCAAAGGAGCTTATAAAGCTTTTTAACATCAATATTAAGAAAAAAATCAACAGACTTTCAAAGGGAATGCTTTCAGCAGTAACAATCATTATCGCTCTTGCAAGCAAGGCTGAAATCACAATCCTCGATGAGCCGGTTGCAGGTCTTGATGTAGTAGCAAGGGAACAGTTCTACAAGCTTGTTATTGAGGAATACGCAGCTACAGGCAGAACATTCATCATCAGTACACACATCATCGAGGAGGCAGCTTCATTGTTTGAAGAGGTTATCATGATTGATGATGGCCAGATTGTTGTTAAGGAAAATACAGAAGGTTTATTAGCTAGAGCATATCGCATCAGCGGAGAAGAAACATTGGTAGATGCAGCTGTAAAGGATTTAAAGGTTTATCATCCAGAGTCAATTGGACGCAATAAGGTGGTTACAGTGCTTGCTGATGAGCCAATTGATAGTTTTTCAGAGGATGTTATGGTAGAGCCAGTTTCACTTCAGAATCTTTTCTATGCCATGAGTGTGGATGAGAGAAAGGAGGCTTAGTATGTCTGATCTTTCAAAGAGAACATATAAGTACTACTTGATTAATGGCTTAAAAAACTATGGACTTATACTTTTAATCGAAATGCTGCTTATTCTGGAATGGATTCTAATCGGCAGTGACGAAGATTTAAGGGAATACATTCCTAGAATGTTTGTGATGGTTGGCGGTTTGTTTACATCAATACTGAATGGTATTTATTCTATGTATGGCCCAGGCTGGTATGACAGTCTCACTCTTTCAATGGGGGCTAGAAGAAAAGATATATTCGTGGGCCAGCTAATAAAGCAATTAATTATAGTTGTATGTAATACAGCGGTTGTGGCAGTGGTTGCATCAATATTCTTAAGCAAGTTTTTTATGTTCTATGTATATGCAACAGCATTAATGGGGCTTGTAACCGGTGCGGCAGGAAATGTTATTGGGCACAAGCTTAGAAGATATGGAAAAGTTGTAATTATGGTTATTGTTTTGGGATGTGCCATATTAGGTGGAACGATAGGTGTTGGTGCAGCAATAGATGGCAACGCTATATTAGTAACAAACGTAGCTAGTATACCGCCAATTCTATTTCCAATAGTGATAATACTTTTATTTGTAGGTTTAGAAGCCTGGGGATACAAGCTCAGCAAAACCATGATGGTTAGGTAGGGGGACGATATGATAAGAGATTTAAAAGCAACATTTGAGATTAAGAAGTACAATGAAATCTTTTATGGGATAATCGTATTTGGTGCAGTGCTTCTGTCTTTAATAATAACAGTATGTACAGAAGATGACTTAACTATTATAGAGCTATGTGCAAGCTTTATTGCAGGTGGATATATAGGAATGAGCATATTCTTCAAACCATTTTTGGTGGCAACAGATTTTCCAAGAGCTCTGTCATTTGGTATGACAAGAAAGAAAATGTTTATTTATACAAGACTATATGATTTGGTTGAAATCATCATTATTAGTTTGATTATTATTGCTTTGCCAAGTGTGGTTGGAGCTAGCGTAGTGTTAAAAGTAGCGGCACTTTGTTTTGGCGTATTTTCGTTGATATCTGGGGCTGTCGGTAATAGCATCATTCGATTTGGAAAAAATGCATACTGGGTATATTACGTTGGCATTTTTGTATTAATGTTTGGAGTTCCAAGACTTTCGCACATATTCCCAGTAATTAGAGATTGCTTTGCAAGTGCGTTTGATCATTTAGTAAACCCAGTTTACAATCAGCTTGGAATATGGCTTGGAATCATAGTTTTTATAGTGGTTACACTTATTATCTCCTGGCTTACAACCAGGAAAGTAGCAGTAAATAATGATTTATAAAGGGAGAGAAAATGGAAAAGAAAATCGACAAAATTGAAGTAGCAAAGTTAATGTTATTATTTTTACTGGAAATAGCAATTGAACTTGGTCTTAACACAATCTTCGGGATATTTACAAATGTATTAGGCATTAATGTTCCGACATACGTCCACGTTTTTGTTTTGGACATCTGCCTTTTGATTCCAGTGTTTGCCTACACTATCAAAAAGGGAGATTCAATTGTTGAAGCATTTGGGTTTAAAGGAATTAAGGTAGCTACATTCTTCCAGACTATTTTACTTGTAATTGTAGTTAGCCCTATGTCAATGTTTGCAAATATACTTTCACAGTTTATAGTTCCAAATGTAATGGTTCAGAGTGTTGACCAGTTTGCATCAGAATCGGTTGGACTTACATTAGTAGCTACAGTACTCTGTGCACCAGTTGTAGAAGAAATAGTATGCAGAGGTTTCTTTACAAATAGATTAAACAAAATCCTGCCATTTACAGCAGCTGCTATTATTTCAGCATTAATGTTTGGTGCTCTTCATCTGAATATTAATCAGTTCTGCTATGCAACTGTTTTAGGCATTATATTTGCTTACACAAACAGAGCTAGCGGAAGCGTATTTACATCAATGATTATGCATATCGTATTCAATGGATACAATATGGCACTTCTTTTTATGCTGAATTGGGCAATGGAACAGGTTGGAATGGATTTTGCGGAAACAGCAGAGGTGGGACGCGCGAACACCTCTAGTATGATCACAACTGCAGTTGTTACGGGAGTACTTGCAGTTGGTTCATTCTTCTTAACAAGATTGATTCTCAAGTCTATAGCAAAAAGAGAAGGAACAATTGAGGCATAAGTGATATACTTAGGGTGTGGATTTATTTCTACACCTTAATTTTTTATTTGGGAGGATAACTATGGCAAACATTTTATGGCACGATAGAAAAAGACATTTAGGCTTACCTATCAGCTTTACAAAGTACAGCATGAGTGAAGACAGACTCTTCGTTGAAACTGGTTTTTTCAACCTGGAGCAGAATGAAGTTAGACTATATAGAATCCTTGATTTACAGCTTAAGCGCAGCTTAGGTCAGAGAATCTTTGGCGTAGGTTCTATTATTGTAAGCTCATCTGATAAAAGCCTTGGCACATTTGAAATCAGAAATGTTAAGCATTCTGCAAATGTAAAGGAAATGCTTTCAGTTCAGGTTGAACAGCAGCGCGAGGCAAAGCGTGTATACACAAGAGAAAATATGGTAGATGATGTGGATGACAATGACATCCACGAAGGAGATTTTTAGACGATATGAGTAAACAAGGGAAAAATGGACGAGTGGAGTTTTTACGTTTTATTTTTGCTTTGGGGATTCTATTTTTCCATATTCACAAGCGTTTCGCAGTGGATGGAAATATTAGCATTGGAATAAAAGGAATATACTTCTTCAATCATGGGTATATTGGAGTAGAGTTTTTCTTTTTGGTTTCAGGCTATTTGCTGGCTGCCTGTGCTTTTGCTAAAAGAGCTGTCAGCACAGAATTAATTGGTACAGAAACAGCACAGATGATGTGGAAGAAAATCAAGAATGTTTTTCCATATCATCTGTTTGCGATTATTCTTACGATTATCGTAAATGCGTATTTCTTGGAGAATACAGTAAAAGGAAGAATCAGCTATGTAGTGGATTCTTGGGCTTCTGTATTTTTCCTTCAGGTCTTTGGATTTGATAGCACATGGGTTAATAAGCTTACCTGGTATTTGGATGTATGGCTTATGGTTACCTTTATTTTCTGGTACTTCCTTAGACGTCACTATGAAGCTTTTGTAAAAATCGTATGCCCTCTTTTAGCCCTCTTTGTGCTGGGCTACATGGCTCATGAATACAATAGCTTGGCTGGAATTGATGGCTGGACAGGTCACTTCTACAAGTGCTTCCTTAGAGGAATGTCAGAGATGGCACTTGGATGTAGTGCATACAGCCTTACAAGACAGCTTAACAAAATCGAATTTACAAAGGCAGGGAAAACTATCTTAGCAATAGTAGAGCTAGTTTGTTATTTACTTGTATTTGGATATGCAGTAACAGGAGTTGATCCTAAGTATAGTTTCCCTACACTTTTTATTATGATGATTGGTTTAATTCTTACATTTTCAAATGTAAATCCATGTCATCAAATCTTTGATAAGCCTATATTTGGCTGGTGTGGCAAGATGAGCTTGCTTATATATTTAAATCAGTTTTACAGCATCAGATTAGTGCAGTCACTTCTTCCAAACATCAGCTTCCCAGCTAAGGTTTTGGGATGTACAGTGGTGACACTCATTGGGGCTTATGTATGTGATGTAGTAGTTTCATTTTTTAACAAGAAAAAGCCACTCACTACATTAATGATTAAAAACTAGTATTACAAAGGGAGAATAACTTGGTTTTTAGTTCTATTATATTTACTACAATTTTCCTACCTTTATGTCTGTTGGCCTACTATGGAATTCCAAGGCTTAAAGGTGGTTCATATGCAAATAGGATTAAGCTTTCCAACATAATCCTTTTAATATTCAGCTTGGTGTTCTATGCCTTCGGCGGGGTGAAATATCTCCTGCTGATAGGCATAGTTATTTTTATAAATTGGGCTGGAGGATTTTTGTGTGCAAGCAATCGTCATAGCCACAGGTTCAACAAGATATCTTTGATATCAGTTGTTGTTCTTGATTTAGGCATTCTTTTTTTCTTTAAATATTTCAACTTTTTTATAGCGATAATTGAAAATATATTCTTTGGCGGAAGCCTTACTGTTTCAGATAGATTTACAAATCTATTTTCGGGAGTAGGTACAGGTGCATTAAATCTTCCACAGATTGTTCTTCCGGTTGGTATATCATTTTTTACCTTCCAGGCTTTGTCCTATGTAATTGACGTATACAACGACCAAGTGGAGGTGCAGAGCAGCTTTTGGTATTTTGCACTTTATATTTCATGCTTTCCACAGCTGATAGCTGGACCTATTGTTCACTATAAAGATATCTCGGGCCAGCTGACAGAACGAAGTGTTGGAAGCTACGAGTTTGCAGCTGGTATCAAACGATTTTGCTTTGGACTAGGTAAAAAGGTTATTATCGCAAATACGTTAGCGTCCATTGCAGATAAAATCTGGACTGCTGATATATCACAGCTGGATGCTACAGTTGCATGGCTTGGCTCTATTTGTTACACGTTCCAGATTTACTATGATTTCAGCGGATATTCTGACATGGCTATAGGCCTTGGAAAAATGTTTGGATTCGATTTCAAAGAAAACTTTGATCATCCTTACAGGGCGGAATCAGTAAGAGAGTTCTGGAGACGCTGGCATATTTCACTCTCTACCTGGTTTAGAGATTATGTGTATATTCCACTAGGTGGAAGCAGATGCACTTTAAAGAAGACCTGCGGAAACATATTTATCGTATTCCTTTTGACAGGAATATGGCATGGAGCTAACTGGACCTTTATTACATGGGGCCTTGTGTATGGCATTTTGCTTATATTCGAAAGAGTTTGGTTTGGAAAGATATTGGAAAAGAATCCAGTGAAATTCCTAAATAGATTATTAACATTTTTTGTCGTAAATCTTTTATGGGTAGTGTTTAGAGCGGATTCCATAATATCTGCATTTACATATATTTCCAGAATGTTTGCAGGCGGAATCAGAATTCTGAACCTGTTTACATATCTATCAGGCATGGGTGTAATCGCTATTTTTGCAGCAGTGATATTTGCAGGATTTGTCCAGGCTCATATGAGTATCAAAGCGGTAAAAGGTAACATGGCAGTGTGCCTTGCAATATTACTGGTTAGCTTGTTATTCCTTGTAAATGGAACCTATAATCCATTTATTTATTATCAGTTTTAAGGAGCAATATGAATTTTACGAATCTAAAGAACAAAATCTTCATATTAGTCTTTTTAGCAATCCTTGTATTCCCATGGGTGGGAGGGGGATTGCTTAGAGTAGTTGCTCCGGATTTTTATGGCAAGATTTCAAATGTAGAGACAGAGAATCGAGAGGCGGCCACAATAGAATGGGGAGATTTGCTTAACTCTGGGGAAACTGTTTCGAGCTTTATTGACGATAGAATACCATTTCGATATACCCTTATAACCTGGTACAAATCTCTTAATGATACTGTAGAAGGTCAGTTTGATAAGGTGGAGACTGCCATCGGCAACAAGCTATATACCCCTACCAATATAGTTGAAACTGTTGACAAGGGTGAGACGAACAAGCCTATTGTTCCAGGAGAGGAAGCTCAAACAAATGAGTCGGTAGAAGAGGTTGCTGGAACAGATACGTACTTCCCACTTCATGTATATCAGGATGTAATTATTGCGAGAGATAATTGGCTGTTTTTATATGGAGAAAACGAAATAGAATGCTATCAGGGCACAAATATACTTAGTGAGAGTGAAATGGCTAGCTACGCGGCTACACTTAATGAATTACAGGCGCTATGCACAGCCCAGGGAAAGGAACTGTACATTTACATAGCTCCAAATAAATCTCAGGTATATTCCCAGTACATGCCTACAGTAGATATAGTAAACACATATAAAAGAGAACAGCAGTTACACAGTTATATAACTGAGAATTGCTCAACTCCATTTTTGTATCCTTTGACAGAATCGTTATATGCTGCTGGAGTTACACGCACCTATTACAAATACGATAGTCATTGGAATCATATGGGGGCATTGTACGGTACAAATGCTCTTTATGCTGCTATGGGAGTAGAGCAGACTGACCCATCAGAATGGATTGCTGGAATTCAGGATGCAGATAAATACGAATTATATACATACATGGGTATACCGGATGACCAAATCTACCATGACGATATAGAATACACAGTGGATTATCGCCCTGAGATTACAGTTAATGGCTTGGACACTGAGGCTATGGTTTGCCATACTACAAGTGATGGGGCAAATCAAAAAAAGCTGTGCCTTATCGGCGACAGCTTTCGTGTAAACATGATGCCTTATATTTCTAAGGATTTTACTGAGTGTACATTTGCACATCGTGATTATATGTCACAAATCCACTCTGACATCAAAAACTCTGATGTAATTGTTATTGAAGCCGTAGAAAGATACGACTATGAAGCATTTAAAACAATGCAACGTGTGATAAATGTTTTGAAATAATATTACAAAGCGCTTATTAAGTGCTGAGCGATTGCCGAATATCCGGCATCGTTTGGATGACCAGCAAGGAAGGAACCGATTGTATATACAGTGCCATCTGGTGCTGTATATTGGTCGCCTTCTTGAAGCTGATATTCTGCAACACCCTGAATATCTGAAAGGCTTACATAAGTGCAGCCCATTTCTGAAGCAACTTCCTTTTTAGTACTAATGATACTGCTATATTTCCAGAAATTATCAAGCATTACGATACGAGCATTAGGATTGTAAGACTTGATATAGGTAATCATATCTTTTAAATCTTCTTTGAAGTGAGTCTCGTGGCCTTTAACATTCTCACCTAATTCAATAACGATAGTGCTGTATTGATAGTTAGTGATGTATGGATCTAAGTCATCAAGCTCGTAATTTCTAGTGCTAGAAAACTCCCAAGCTCTAAGTGACATGCAATCATATGAAGAGTAGCCCTTGGCAGCTACAGTCAAATGTACATAATCGGCTGCAGGTGATGATGCACCGCATCCCCATCCTGAACCCCACCAGTCAGATGTGGCTGGATAGAATGTGATGGAATTTCCTATGAAAAGAATGTCCTTTGTTGCTGTAGGGACAGCTTTTGTTGCAGAAGGAACTGGTATGTCGATGTATTCTTCTGAAACGTCATCAAAGGCGATATAACCATAATCCCCATTAATCTTTATTTTGTAGTAATCAGTTTCATTGCAAGTGCCAACAACAGAAATACGGGAATCAATGGAAAGGGTACCGATGATTTCCGCAGTGTCGTATGGTTCTTCACGAACTGTGGCGTCAGACTGTGCAAAGTAGGTGGCTTCCAAATCTGTAAATGTGTATTCGTCAGCTGGAAGCTCCTCATCGGTTTCTTCTTCAGCTTCTTCTTCCTCTAAAGCAGCAGCTTCCTGTTGTGCTTCTATTCGTTCCTGTTCTTTTAGTTTTTCATCAGCCAATTTGTTTTGATAAATTACAAGAGAACAAAAGGCAATTACTAAAACAACCAATGATATCCAAAGGATTACTATTAGTTTTTTTCTCAAAATAATTCTCCAATCATCATAATATTTAGATTTCAAGTATTAAGTATATCATAAATAAGAATAGTAAGAAATATTGATTAATGATTGACAAAATATAAAACAGGTAGTACATTACTACTATGGAATTATTGATTATGAGGGAAAATAGGAGGATAAGATGGAGTATAAGGACAAGAACGGTTTAACCGAAAAAGAATTTCTTGCACAGTACAGCCCAGGAGATTATCCTAGACCATCCGTAACAGTTGATATGATGGTATTAGGACCTAAAAAAGATTATTCTGGCTTAAAGATATTACTTATAAAAAGAGGAGCTCATCCTTTCATTAATTGTTGGGCGCTTCCAGGTGGATTCGTACACGAGGATGAATCATGCTATGAAGCGGCAGCCCGCGAGCTTAAGGAGGAGACAGGTCTTAAGAATGTATTCCTTGAGCAGGTTTACACATTCTCAAAGCCTAACAGAGATCCTCGTACACGTGTAATGAGTGTTGCTTACATGGCACTCTCTCCAGTTGCACCACCAGTAAGAGGCGGTGATGATGCATTGGAAGCAGCATGGTTTGATTTTGAGTTTACAGACAACATGCTTCGTATTTTCAATGACGATATTGGTGTAGAGATTGTATATCAGCTTTCTACAAAGCGTTTCCAGAATGGAAATGTTAGATATGCAAATACCGTAGCTGCTCAAAAGAGCAAATCTCAGTTGGCATTTGACCATGATGAAATCATCGTTGAGTCAATGATTAAGCTCAGAAGAGAAATCGAATATACTGACCTTCCATTCAGTATGGCAAACAAAGAATTTACTCTTCCTGATTTACAGGTAATCTATGAGTTACTTTTAGGCCATAGCCTTTACAAGGCCAACTTTAGAATCATGGTTGCTGATAGAATTGAGCCAGTTGGTAAGAAAGAAAAGTCAATTGTCGGACGTAGAATGTCAGAATTATACCGACTTAAATAAGGAGCATAACGATGAGAGAGTTTAATGTTGAAGATCAAACAAAGAAGCTAATTGAGTATACAAGAGAGTGGTTCAACAAATTCGGAGATAACACAAGAGCAGTTATTGGTATTTCTGGAGGCAAGGATTCATCTGTAACAGCAGCTATTTTAAAAGAGGCACTTGGAGCAGATAGAGTAGTTGGAATCATTATGCCAAATGGCGAGATGTCAGATTTGGCAGATGCTAAAATGCTTGTAGATTTCCTTGGAATACCAAACGAAGTAGTACCTATTACAGATTACTACAATGCAGCCATTGCTACTTTTGAAAAGGCCAGTGCCTTTGAAGTAACAAAGGATTTACGTATCAATTTGGCACCACGTCTTCGTATGTCTACTTTGTACGCAGTTGCACAGGGACAGCCAGTCACCTCATTTGTTGTTAACACATGCAATGCTTCAGAGGATTATGTTGGATATTCAACAAAGTACGGCGATGCAGCAGGTGATGTTTCATTGCTTCAGGATTTCACAGTTACAGAGGTTCTTCAGATTGGAGAATATTTGGGACTTCCAAATGAGTTAGTACACAAGACACCTTCTGATGGATTATCAGGAATGTCTGATGAAGATAAGCTTGGATTTAAGTATGCTCAGCTTGATGAATATATTTCAGATTCCAACGCCGACATTCCAGCCGACGTTAGAGAATCAATCGATAGAAAGCATGTGGCAAATCTTCACAAGCTTCAGTTAATGCCTGCATACAAGAGACATTAATTGCGGCTATCGGCCGAAGATTTCTACCACAAGGTTGAGCTTGCCTTTTCTAGACAGGCCACCTTCTTCTACAAGGTTAAATTTACCGAAGCCACGGACAGATACCGAATCTCCAGCAGAGAGAATCTTGTCGTTGTTTTCGACAATGTGCCCGTTAACCGATACCTTTTTCTCGGTGAAATATGGAATCGTGTCTTTGCGGCTTAGGTTATAAACTTTAGAAATAACAGCATCAGCTCTAGGGGATGCTACCTGTATGGTGGTTTCCTTTAGGGCTGATTTTTTATATGATTCCGGCAATTCTGAGATGGAACACTTAACAGAATTACGACCTACGGAAACAAAGTTTTCTAGAAGATAATCGGCAGTAGATTCATCGGCGTAGATATATGCATCCATGCCATCTACAAAGATATCACCAAACTTTTTTCTATCCATGCCAAGGCTCATGAGAGAGCCCAGGTAGTCTCTGTGGGTGTATTCTTTTGCAAATTTCTTGGAAAGAGGCTCTACCTTGATACATTTAATTGGAAAATCAATTTCGTATCCAAAATCTGCTTCACTTCCAAAGCGAACCATTTTGCGCTCGCAATTTTCATAACCGCCAAACAAATCGTATTTGATAGGTGCAAAGGATTTGTCTCTTGCAGCCTGATAAAGTACATCCTGCTGGGAGAGGCTGAGAAAATCACTGAAGGTATAGATGTTATTTTGATAAGCTCTGTTGGAGAGCTCTATTAGTCGTTTATATAAAAGCTGATCGTCGTCGTTCATACCGTTTCCTTTCTAGGTATTTTATCTATCAATTATACTGAAAATGTTATAAAATAGCACCTAGTTATAGATAGAAAATGGAGCAATTAAATGAGCAAGATACATACTGATGGATTGATTTTTGACATGGATGGAACAATCTGGGACAACACACCACTATTCGCTGCAAGCTGGGAAAGAGCCTGCAAGGATAAAGGGTATGATGTTAAGTTCACTCCAGCTAAGCTTCAGCAGCTTTTTGGAAAGACAATGACAGACATTGCTGATGCCTGTATTCCTGACGAAGATCCAAATCGCAGATACGATACAGTAAAGCTTTGCGAAGAATATGAGATGCAGGATTTGGCACAGTCAAAGGGCGATACAACATATGAAGGCTTGGAGGAAACACTTGAGACACTTTGCAAAAAGACAAAGCTTTTTATAGTAAGCAATTGTCAGCAGGGATATATCGAATCATTTCTAGAGAGAAGTGGTTACGGAAAGTACTTTACAGATTTCATTTGTTACGGCGACAACGGCCTTGGAAAAGCGGATAATATAAAAGGAATTGCCAAGAAAAATGGTTTGAAGAAACCGGTATATATCGGGGATATTCAAGGCGATAAGGATGCTTGCGATGCAGCGGGGGTTGATTTCATCTGGGCAGCATATGGATATGGCGATTCAGTAGATGGATACGCAGCAAAGGTGGATGACATAAAAGATTTAGGAGGTATTATTGATGGGATTTAATGTTGAAAAATTGTTTGAGGATGTAGCATATCTTAGCAAGGTTCACAACAAAAAGGACTATGAAAAGCAGATGGATATGTTTAATCAGCAGAGATATGATTTGCTAAAGGATTTGGTGGAAGCTGATAATGTAGAAGCTAGCGCAAAGGAGCTTTGCGAGGATGTAACAGCTGCATTCAAAAAGTTTGGCAAGGTAAGAGGTGCTGACTTAATGAACCTGAATTATTTCATGATTTATTATGTTTTCCCAGCTATTCTCACAAATGAAGAAAATGGCAAAGAAATCTGTGACAAGCTAAAGGATACTTGGAATAATTATTTCAAATCTACTATTAACTACACAGATTATGAGACCTTACGAGATGGATTTCAGACAAAGATTTTTGGTATTCCAATCGGCAAAAACTAAGGGTGGATATATATGAAAACAATAGCACTTTATGATGAAGATGCATTTGCAAAGGACTTTACTGCAAAAGTAATTTCTTGTGATGAAGTTATAATCGATGATCAAAAGCTTTACAAGGTAGTTCTTGATAAGTCATTATTTTTCCCTGAGCAGGGGGGACAGACCAGTGATATAGGTCGTTTAGATGATCATCAGGTGGTGGATGTACAGATTGAGGGGGATACAGTTTATCATTACTGCAAAGGGGGCTTCCTGATTGGTGAGGAAGTTCATGGTGTGATTGATTGGAACCATCGTTTTTCAAATATGCAGCAGCATACAGGAGAGCATATTTTTACAGGACTTGCTCATAATGAATATGGTGCTGAAAATGTTGGATTCCACCTTAGTGACAATACGGTCACACTCGATCTGAATATAGAGCTTTCAGAGGATATGGTTGAGAATATCGAAAGAAAGGCAAATGAAATCATTGCCGCAGATGTGGCTATTAAGGCATATTATCCTAAACAGGAATTGCTTGGAGCAATAGCCTACAGAAGTAAAAAGGAAATTGATGGGCCAGTTCGATTGGTAGAAATCGAAGGAGTTGATCTATGTGCCTGCTGTGCACCACACGTTAAAAGCACTGGCCAGGTAGGCATATTAAAAGTGGTATCATACGAGAAATACAAAGGCGGAACAAGAATCTATATCCTATGTGGATTAAGAGCCTTAGACGACTACAATCGTCGTATGAAATTGCTGGCTAAAGCGTACCGCACACTGAGCTGCAAAGAGGATGAAGTACCAGATAAAATCACATCTTTGATGGACGAGGGGAAGCAGTTAAAATACGAAATCAATGAAATCAAATCTGGAATATTGATGAATCAGATTGACAGCTATCCCTCTGATGTTTCAGATATCACAATCTTCTCGGAAAATCTGGATGCAAAGATAATGCGTGATGGAGTAAACGCATTGGTTGAAAAGCATGATGGCTTGTGCTGCATATTCTCAGGAAATGACGATGATGGCTACAACTTTGTAATTGGAAGCAGGACCAGAGATTGCGCAGCAATTGCAGCAGGAATGCGAGAGCTTTTAGGAGCTAAAGGCGGCGGTAGCAAGCAAATGGCTCAAGGTAGCGTAAATGCTACAAGAAACGAGATTGAGCGCACAATGTAACAAAAACGCAATATAATGTAACAAATTCGTCAAAATATGGTATACTCTAAAGAAAAACGGAAAAGGGAAGAGTAGCTATGGAAGAAATGTTTTCACGTTTTGATGATTTACGTAAGCTTATAGTTAAGCTTTATAACAACAAAAATGTTCGTCGATGGACAATTGAAATCGTAGTATGTATAGTGGTAGGTCTACTTGCAGGCTGTTTTTCTTATAATGCCCTTCACAAGAAGGATAAAAAACTTACAGTGAGCGAGGAAAATGCGGTAGCCCAGGAAGAAGTTGTAGAAACAACCGACACAGCAGAATCCACAGAATCCTCAGAGGAGGCTGTGGAAGACAATTCTGTTATCACAGTTGTGGATCCTGGCGAATACGTTGACACCATCAAAGACTGGTCGTCAGATGAAATATCTGCAGCAATATCTGAGCGCAGCCAATACCTTACAGACAACAAATACTGGCCTACAGTAGCGAGCTACTGGGAAACAGCACGTGGTGTCACCGGTGATGCTTGCTACTGCACATACTTATTCAATACAGACACAACAGTCTACACCACTGCGGATTTTGAAAATGTACCTGCAGAGGTTATACACATCGCAAAAAACGAAATCTATGCCCGTCACGGCTATAGTTTCAGAGATTCAGAAATAATGAATTATTTCATGGGTCAGGTTTGGTACTCTCCATCTGTAATGCCTTCAGATTTTTCTGAGGATGTATTTACAGAAACGGAAGTCAAAAACCTAGACATGCTAAATTCAATAGACACAATGTAATACGCTCACTGGCAGAGCGAAAAAGGAGTTTAAATGGAAAAATACAGCTATACACCAAAGGGAGTTTGCGCACGCAAAATCGACTTCGAAATTGAGGACGGCAAGCTTCACAACGTAAAATTCACCGGAGGATGCGCAGGCAACACACTCGCCATCAGCAAACTCCTCGAGGGCGCCGATGCAGCCCACACCGTAGAAATTCTCAAGGGCAACCTCTGTGGCTTCAAAGGCACCAGCTGTGCCGACCAACTTGCCCTAGGCATCGAACAGGCCCTCCAGGCCTAGGAGTACACCCGGCCACCATGCCCTCCCGGCGTGGAAATTCCCAGGCCACCCTACCCCGGCCCCGGCACACCCGCCTGCTGTCTCCTGCAAGTACGTCACAGATTTTGGATTATCTAAATGTGTAGTCGCCCATATTTATTAGTAGGTGTTCTTACAAAGTTTTACAATTCTATCGGTAAGGTATGGGTGGAGACGGACAAACACTACACTTAGTAATCATCTGTCTTAAGCTAGCTTTGTATTTATTACTATTTGCTTTGGAGTGAACTTAGAAAAATAAAAAGAGATATTTGATATGAATTGGCAGCTGCCGCTAGGACGGCGGCAGCAGTGGTCACTTGAAACACGACGTTGAATGTGCCACGGTGCCAATACATACAAATAGCTCTTTTTTAATTTTTCTTTGTGAACGGAGTAGCAAAAGTAATAATACAAAGACTAGTTAAGACTAGATGATTATATAAACTACATTGTCCGTCCCACCCATACCTTACCTTCGAATAGTAAAAGCTTCGTAAGTACACCTACATATGAGCGACATTACACATTAAGGTAATCCAAAAATCTGCTCCAATGATACTTGCAGGTGGCAGCAGGCGGGTGTGCCGGGGCCGGGGTAGGGTGGCCTTTATACGTTAGAGGCTGGGAGGGCATGGCGGCCTTAGCGCGTTGGTTGGCTGGAGGGCGTGACGGTGTTTTGACAAGTGTCTTGTCAGTAGACTATACATGTGGTATACTTGCTGTCAACTGAGATTGGCATGTAAAAGGAGAATTGTTATGTCTACTCTGGCAGAAGAGATTAAGGAGTTAAAGAAGGAAAAGAACGCTGTTATTTTGGCACATTATTATGTTAATGATGATGTGCAGGCTATAGCGGATTATGTGGGGGACAGTTACTATTTGGCAAAGGTAGCTGTGGATTTGAAGGAGAGCACCATTGTTTTTGCAGGTGTTAAGTTTATGGGGGAATCGGCTAAGATTCTGAATCCTGAGAAGACGGTTCTGATGCCTGATGAGAAAGCGGATTGCCCTATGGCGCATATGGCAGAGGTGGAAAAGATTAATCAGGTGAGGGCTGAATATGATGATGTGGCAGTTGTTTGCTATATCAATTCTACAGCGGAATTGAAGATGCATTCAGATGTGTGCGTTACTTCTTCAAATGCTATGAAGATTGTAAAGTCATTGCCTAATAAGAATATTTATTTTATTCCTGATGAGAATTTGGGCAGATATATTGCTAGTAAGGTTCCGGAGAAGAATTTCATCTTTAACGATGGTTACTGCCATGTGCATAAGGCTGTTACTGTGGATACAGTAAAGAGGGCGAAGGAGGCTCATCCGGATGCGGAGGTTTTGATTCATCCTGAGTGTACATTGGATGTTTTGGAGTATGCGGACTATATTGGAAGCACTTCAGGAATAATTGATTATGCTACTGCATCTGATAAAAAAGAATTCATTATTTCTACGGAGCTTGGAGTGCTTTATCAGCTCAAGAAGAATAATCCGGAGAAGACATTTTATTCAGCAGGCTCTGTTCAGATTTGTCCAAACATGAAGAAGGTTACTTTGGAGAAGGTAAGGGATTGTTTGAGAGATGGAACAGGGGTAGTTGAAGTAAGTGATGAAAAGAGGGAGAAATCATTGGTTCCACTTAAGCGGATGCTGGAGTTGGCAAAGTAATTTGTGGAAAAGAGTATGAATCATGGAAAAGAAATATGATGTAGTAATCGTGGGCACTGGTGTTGCAGGTTTGTTCTGTGCACTGAGCCTGCCACAGGATAAAAAAATATTATGTATTTCAAAGGATGCCTTGGATGGATGCGATAGCTTTTTGGCTCAGGGTGGCATATGTATGCTTAGAGACGAAGCAGATTATGAGGCATATTTTGAAGATACGATGAGAGCTGGTCATTATGAAAATCGCCGTGAGTCGGTAGAAATCATGATAAAGAGCTCTCAGAGTATAATCAATGATTTGGTTAACTATGGGGTAGAATTTGATAAAAAGGATGGTGAGTTCCTCTTTACAAAGGAGGGTGCTCACTCCAACAATCGTATCCTGTTTCATGCAGATATAACAGGACGCGAGATTACAAGTAAGCTTTTGGCTAGAGCACAGGAGCGAGATAATATCACATTGATGGCACACACAACTATGGTTGATTGGGTTTGTCATGAAAATGTATGCTATGGAATTGTTGTTGCAGATATGGATGGCAAAACAACTGCAATCGAAGCGGACGTAACAGTACTAGCCTGTGGAGGCTTAGGCGGTGTATATCCTCATTCGACAAACTTCAGGCATATCTCTGGCGATGCTTTGGCACTTGCTATGTATCACAATGTTAAGCTGGAGAACTGTGATTATGTACAGATTCATCCTACAACTCTGTTTACAAAGCAGGGTGGACGAAGCTTCTTGATTTCAGAGTCTGTTCGTGGAGAGGGAGCAGTCCTCAGAGATAAGAACGGTGAAAGATTTACAGATGAATTACAGCCAAGAGATGTGGTTAGTCATGCAATCTTTGACAAGATGAAGGAGCAGGGAACTGAGCATGTATGGCTGGATTTTTCACCAATTCCAAAGGATGAGATTTTAAATCATTTTCCAAATATCTACAACAAGTGCAAGGAGGCTGGATATGATCCGCTTACTGATTGGGTTCCAGTAGTGCCTGCACAGCACTATTTCATGGGCGGCATTTATGTAGATAGAGACAGCAAAACCACAATGGAGCAGCTGTACGCAGTTGGCGAAACCAGCTGTAATGGAGTACATGGAAGAAATCGTCTTGCTAGCAATTCATTGCTTGAAAGCCTTGTATTTGCAAAACGTGCCGCACTGGATATTGCAGCAAGAAATGACTATAAAACAGCTCAGGATTTTGATAATCTTGTAAACATGGATGGTTATGAGGATCTTCCAAGCATTATGGAAAACTATCATGCAATGGTGGTTGGTGAAATCAAAAAAGAAGCAGACATGAGAGCCGAAAAGGAGGCCATATAAATGAACAATATTACAATGAAGCTCAATGCAGACGAGCTTATCAAAATGGCATTGCGCGAGGATATTTCAAGTGAAGATGTTACTACAAATTCTGTTATGCCAGGTCCACAGGCAGGTGAGGTGGAGCTTATCTGTAAGCAGGATGGTGTAATATGTGGAATGGACGTATACGAGCGTGTATTCAAGATACTTGATGAAGATACAATTGTGGAAAAGTATGTAAAAGATGGAGATAAGGTCGCAAAGGGACAGCTTATGGCAAAGGTAAAGGGAGACATTCGTGTGCTTCTTTCAGGAGAGCGCGTGGCTCTTAACTACCTTCAGCGTATGAGTGGAATTGCAACATACACAAATCAAGTTGTTAAGCTTTTAGAGGGCAGCAAGACCGTTCTTCTTGATACAAGAAAGACAACACCTAACATGCGTATTTTTGAGAAATATGCAGTAAAGTGTGGCGGTGGACAAAACCACAGATATAATCTTTCTGATGGAATTCTTTTAAAGGATAACCATATCGGCGCAGCAGGCTCTATCACAAAGGCTGTTCAGATGGCTAAGGAATATGCGCCATTCGTTAGAAAGATAGAAATCGAAACAGAAACTCTTGAGCAGGTTAAGGAAGCAGTGGAAGCAGGTGCTGATATTATCATGCTTGATAACATGGACGTGGCAACTATGAAAGAAGCAGTTGCAATAATTAATGGTCGCGCCAAAACAGAATGCTCAGGAAACGTGACAAAAGAGAACATAAAAAATATAATAGACAGCGGAGTTGATTATGTTTCAAGTGGAGCATTAACTCATTCAGCTCCAATTCTTGATATTTCGATGAAAAACTTACATGCAGTTTAATCTGCATAAAGGGAGGAACTATGGACGGACAGGCAAGAAGAAAAAGACTTATAGAGATAATTCGAAAATCGGATAAGCCTGTATCGGGCACAGCACTGGCAAATGAACTTGATGTTAGTCGTCAGGTTGTGGTCACAGATATTGCATTAATTAGAGCTAATGGCATAGAAATTACTTCAACAAACAGAGGATATGTATTAGCATCTGAGAATAAATGCAAAAGAATAATAAAAAGTCATCACAATGATGATCAGATATTAGATGAGCTTTTTGCAATAGTTGATAATGGTGGTTGTGCAGAGAATATCATTATCAACCATCGCTTTTACAACCGTCTTGAAGCACCACTTAATGTTAGCTCAAGAAGGCAAGCAAAGGAATTTATGGAGGCGATAGTTTCCGGAAAATCAAAATCCCTAAGCTCTGCTACAAGTGGATATCATTATCATATCATTAGTGCAGATAATGAGGAGACACTTGATATTATTGAGCAGGAGCTTAAGGATTTGGGCTTCTGGTTACCTCTTGATGATTGGATTTTGCAGTAATACTAATCTAAATGGAATTTGACTTGATTTCGGCCACTTTCCTTGGCTTCATATACTGCGTCATCCGCTCTTTTTACAAATGATGTAAGGGTGTCATTTGGTTTTGCCAATGTGACACCTAAGCTTATTGTTAGATGTTTTACAGTTACAAAGCATATTTCATCGATTTTCTTTCGTATAGATTCGGCAAATTCTACTGCAGTCTTTTCATCCACATCTGGGATAATATAAACAAATTCTTCACCACCCCATCTGCCAAATATATGGCCTTCTTTCAGACTTTCCTTGATAACATTTACAACTGATAAAAGAACTGAATCACCAACATCATGACCATAGGTATCATTTACATGTTTGAAATGGTCAATATCGATAAAGAACAGGCCATAGGACATGCCTTGATTTGTGAGTTCCAGCGCCTCTTCTATTTTTCTTTCTAATTCCCAACGGTTATAGATTTTAGTAAGTTGATCCGTATAGGCTACCTTGCCAAGTTCCTTGTTTAGGTTGTCCAATTCCTTAGAAGTGCTTTCAAGGAAGGTAAGGATACGTTCTACAAATGGTATTTCCTGGTCAATTTTTTTGTTGTTTAAGTCACTTTTTTCTTCCACATACTCTCGACAAGGAATTATACAGTCTGTAGAATTGTCAGATTCTTTTAAGCCTACTGCTACTAAAGCACTATTTAAGTCTCCACCAAATCCATCATCAGTATAGAATAGCTCAGCATAGCCGGTAGTTACTGATAATTCAGGATAATAGTGGTAGTACTGATTGATTTCTTCTAAATATTTATCCTTCAAAAACTTTACTCGATTGCCACATTCAAAGATGAAAAGCGCTTCTGGCTCAAAATTGTGTACATCATTTACAGATTGAGCAGTGAGAGCAAAGAGATTATCAGGATTTGCATAAGATAATCTAAAATGGTCTCCTTTTTGCACATCTGACGTGAAGGAAATGCTGCCATCTTGCAAATATCCAGAAGGAACTCTTGCAATTTTGAAATTATTTCGCTCGATTATCAATGGAAATTCGCAAACATTCTGAACAAAGTGGCTATTGGGCGAAACTTTCAAATATTTAGAAAATATATCTACGGCAGGCTTTTTATCCACTTCAACAATAGTGCTATTACCGGATGTTTTTGTGATTGCCATTTCCAAACCGATAGGCTGCCAACCGAGATTGTTGTCCATATATATTTTTAATGAAGTACTTACAAAAGCAACTACAATAAATCCGGTAGAGTATACACCTTTGCCATATATATGAGCAGGATTTAACACTCGAATGTTTCTTCCAGCCTTCGCTCCGAATGTAGGTATATGGTGATGGTTAAACTCATGGACAAAACTGTTTATTGAAATACTGTTTGCGTAATAAAGTATTTGAAGACATTTTACATTCTCTAAATCTTCCAATGCTTTGCTCATAACGCGGCCAGCCACGAAAGCTGTTGTGTTTTCCATATCGAATTCAAACTGAACAAGCTGTGTTTCTTTAAAATATGTAACAGATAGCTGTAGCGGAAAGCTGCTTATATCGTATTCTTCTGTGGCAATATTGGCTGCAGTCATACCAGTAAGACATGCCTTAGGACATTGGCTTATTATTTTATTAATCATAGCCTGTTCATCCACGTCAGTCTTTGAGTTATATAATTGCATCAAAATACCAGAAGCAGAAATGTATGCTTCCGAATTTGAGATTGTACCTAATATATCATCGAGTTCATCTATGCTTTGAAAATAATAAGTTTTTTGAAACATATGACCTCCAAATTAATAGTTCAAAATTATATTTTGTAATCATAATAGCATTATGTTGTGATTATTTTAAGACTAACCTATTAATTTGATAGTCAAATAGAATGGTTTTAATGAAAACAAGGATAAGATATAATAAAAGGTAAGAAATATATGACTTATAGAAGGGAAGAATAATGTCAGCAATTACAAATGATTGGCTTGAGCCTCTTACTCCAGAGTTTAAAAAGCCATATTATAAAGATTTATATGAAGCAGTGAAGAAGGAATATCACGAGCATCCTGTGTATCCACCGGCAGATGATATTTTTAACGCTTTTGATTTCACGCCACTATCAGAAGTAAAGGTAGTTATTATTGGTCAGGATCCATATCACGAGCCTGGTCAAGCTCATGGCCTTTGCTTTTCGGTTAAGCCTGGAGTAAAAACGCCACCTTCACTTGTGAATATATATAAAGAGTTGAACGATGATTTGGGATGTTATATTCCAAACAATGGATATTTGGAAAAATGGGCACGCCAGGGTGTTCTTATGCTTAACAATGTACTTACAGTTCGTGCACATCAGGCTGCAAGCCATGCAGGTATCGGCTGGGAAAAATTCACCGATGCAGTAATCGATATTTTAAACCAGCAGGACCGTCCAATAGTATTTTTACTATGGGGCTCACCAGCTGCCAAAAAATGCGCAAAGCTAAATAATCCGAATCATTTAATACTTAAAGCACCACATCCATCACCTCTTTCTGCATACAGAGGTTTCTTCGGTTGTAAGCACTTTTCAAAGACTAACGAATTTTTGAAATCTAAGGGATTAAGCACCATTGACTGGCAAATTGAGAATATATAGTTGATAGATGTGATGTTTTCACAGTTTTTTCACGAATTATTCTTGGGTCCGGTATTGTACAATTTTATTTATTCCTTTATATTTAATTTAGGGTATTTTCGGTGAAAATACACACTTTATAAGGGATAATGGGGACGTTGTTTTGAACAAACTAAGGGCATTTCAGAAAAAGTATTTTAGTCCAGACCTACCTATAGATTTGGTGTTATTCAATATCATTACTATTGTTGGATTGATTGGTGGAATTATCACTATTCCATTCAACATTATTAATGGTATGTCAGGAATTTTGACTGCAGTTATTTTCGTTTCTGTGATAATAGATGCAGTCTGCATATATATGGCCAACTATATGAATAGGCTGAAAAACAGTACTATCGCAGTATGTTTTGTGGTGGGAATAGCTCTGTTTCCAGTCATGTTCTTTGTTACCGGAGGAATCAACAGCGGTATGGTTTGCTGGTTCTCCATGGGACTTATTTTTATATTCATGCTTTTAGACGGCATGGATTTCTTATTTATGTTATTAACTGATGTGGCAATCATTATTGGTTGCTACGTCATTTCTTATTATCATCCAGAATATGTAGTGAGCTTACAGACAAAGCGAAGCGTATTTTTTGACGTGGTACAATCAATGATGATTAGTGCCTTCGCAATCGGCTCAATTATTAAATTCCAGAGAT
The DNA here is from genome assembly GCF_900218035.1 of Pseudobutyrivibrio ruminis DSM 9787. GTDB lineage: Bacteria > Bacillota > Clostridia > Lachnospirales > Lachnospiraceae > Pseudobutyrivibrio > Pseudobutyrivibrio ruminis. The sequence continues at coordinate 31,263 of NZ_OBMR01000004.1, read as the reverse complement.
CAATTTATGAAAAATTATATAGACAAGCTGCTATCAACAACGATGATTTGTTAGAAAAAACACTGCAGGCTAAAAAGGCCGAGAAGCAGGCGCAGACAGCGACAGAAGCAAAGAGTAATTTCCTTGCAAATATGTCTCATGAAATCAGAACTCCAATCAATACCATCATGGGTATGGACGAGATGATTTTGAGAGAAACCTCAGAAAAGGTCGTTGAAGAATATGCTTTGGATATCAAGACGGCTTCACAAAACCTGCTTTCATTAATAAATGATATTTTGGATATCACCAAAATCGAGTCAGGTAAGATGGGCATCGTTAAAGGTGAATATGATTTCATGAGCCTTATGCATGATGTTTTAAATAATGTTGTGCTGAGGGCGAAGGAAAAGAATCTGGAATTAAGGCTTAATATTGCAAGCAATATCCCTTGCAATATGTTGGGCGATGATATTCGAATCAAGCAGGTGCTTACAAACATCATCACAAATGCAGTAAAGTATACCCAGGAAGGCTACATTGAAATAACCACCACCTGTCAAAAGAGCCTTGGCGAATATGTTGAGCTTACCTTTTCTGTAAAAGATACAGGTATAGGAATAAAGCCAGAGGATATCAAAAGGATGTTTGAATCCTTTGAGCGATTGGAAGTAAATAGAAATAGAAATATCGAAGGTGCTGGCCTTGGAATGACCATTACTCAAAATCTTCTTAAGATGATGGGTAGCACATTAAATGTAGATAGTACCTACGGCGAGGGCTCTACTTTCTCATTTACCATTAGCCAAGAGGTAGTAAATCCTGAGCCAATCGGTGATTTTGAGCAGAAGTTAAAGCAGCTTACCTCAAATTACGAGTACAGCACAAGTTTTGAAGCACCAAATGCTACTTTCCTAGTTGTAGATGATAATGCTATGAACCGTAAGGTGTTCGTTGCATTGCTTAGAGATTCCAAGGTAAAAGTTGTTGAAGCTGAAAATGGATATGATTGCTTGCAGCTTATAAAGAATCAGCATTTTGATATGATTTTCCTGGATCATATGATGCCTGGTATGGATGGTGTTGAAACCTTCAAAGCTATGGCGAAGCTTGAGGGCAACAAGTGCCTTGGCACACCAGTAATAGCACTTACCGCAAATGCTATTGCAGGAGCAAAAGAAAGATATTTAACACTTGGTTTCCATGGCTTCCTTTCAAAGCCGGTAGTGCCTGCACAGCTTGAAAAAACAATCCGTGATTTTCTTCCAGAGTCGTTGCTGGAGTATCATGAGCCTGATGCAAAAGATGAAGCAAGAATGAATCGTGTTAAGAAAATTGAGCTTCCTGATATTGAAGGAATTGATTGGGATTATGCATTGTTGCATTTCCCTGATACAAACATGGTATTTCAGACGGCGGTGGATTTTTATGATTCGATAATGTTTGAAAGGGATGAGATACTTAGGTATTATAAAGATATAGACAGCGGAAACACTCTTGAAGATTATCGTATAAAAGTTCACGCAGTTAAAAGCATGGCCAATACAATTGGCGCTACAGCATTAGGCGGACTTGCAAAGACTTGTGAGTTTGCAGCTAAGGACAATAACATCGATAGAATTAAAGCTATTACACCAATTCTTATTGAAGAGTTGGAAATAATGCATGACAGGCTGAAGGTGCTTTCATCGGATGTTGAAAAGCCTAAGCTGGAGGATATTGATGAACTGTTTGCTTTGCTTGAAATGTTGAAGATGTCAATTATGACACATGACTCAGAGCAGGCTGACAATATTATGAAACAGATTATGTCATATTCTTATGACGATGATAAACAAGTTAAACTAGAGCAATTAAATCTTCGTATTATGAATTTGGAAGAAGATGAGGCACTTGCAGATATTGAAGAGCTACAAAGCTAGTTAAGGAGAATACAAAATGCGTAAAATACTTATAGTGGGAGATTTCAGTAGCGAATCTCCATCAGATGTAAATTCATTCCTTGCACAACATTTCCATACACAGTTATGTACTAGTAGTGCAAAAATAGTTAAGAGCATGTTGAAGTTGTACGCTCCTGATTTAGTTTTGATGGACATTGATGACTTCGAGATGCATCAGGAAGATATTTTTGAAGCGATTCGAGAATACAATGAACAGCTTCCTGTCATAACATTTGGACGAGAGCTTAAGAAACAAATGTTTATTTCATACTATTATTCAGGACAGTGCAAGCATATTCCACAGCCAGGCCGTGAAGAGATTATAAAAGAAATTTGCAAGGCTTTTAGTATGAATGCAGATGCTATTTTGAATGCTGTAGTAGAAACTGAGAAGCGCCACATCATTGTTGTAGATGACAACCCAGTACTTCTTAGAAATATGAGAAATATGCTTCAGGATAAGTATCGAGTTACTCTTGCAACATCTGCGGCTCAGTGTATGAAAGCTATGGGACAGGATAGACCGGACTTAATCATTCTTGACTATGAAATGCCAGTTGTAGATGGTAAGCAGACTCTTGAAATGATTAGAGCAGAGGATGATTACAAAAATGTTCCAGTAATTTTCCTTACAGGAATTGCAGATAAGGAGCATGTAGATGCAGTACTTGATCTTAAGCCAGCAGGCTATTTTGTAAAGCCACCAATGCAAACAAAGATTATAAATGCGATAGAAAATATTTTCTTAAAGCAAGCAGAATCATAAAGCAAGCGCCCTTCGGGGCGCTTTTTTATGCACAAAATGTTCACTTGATGACGTTGAATTTTCAACATTTATACACAAATATAGATTAAAATATAGACAATTATCAGACAATACGGAGGGGATAATATGAGTTTTAAGAAAATCGGAACCAAGATGCTGGTAATGATTTTGCCAATACTTGTTATTGCTCAGATAGTATTGACTATTATGTCGGCAACATCAAGTGATGCTCTTGTAGATACAAAAACACAAGAGTCTATGAGTGCAGAGCTACGTGCAAATATTTCTGAGGTAAGTGGATATTTGCAGGATGTTGAAACTCTGGCAGATTCAATCGCTATCAGTGTTGCTTCATCATATACATTCACAGCATGGGATGCATATGAGAAGATGCTTCAGGATATGATCGCAACAAACGATATCGTGTTAGGATCCGGATTGTGGTTCGAACCATATGCCTACGACCCAGAGCAACAATACTATGGTCCATATGTATATAAGGATGGTGACAAATCAGTTACTACATGGGAATATAGCAATTCCACATATGATTATTTCGCTCAGGAATACTATACAAATGCAATGGCAAGCGATGGCCCAGTTATAACAGATCCATATTATGATCCAACATCTGAAACAGTAATGTCCTCATGTTCTACCCCTATTGTTGTAAATGGCACAAAGATTGGTTGTGTTACAGTAGATATTGAGCTTTCCGCTATTACTGAAATCATTAGCAATGTAACAGTAGGAAAAACAGGTGTAGGTATCCTTACAGCTTCAGACGGTCTTCTTATTGCAGGATATGACGATCAGAAAGTTCAGGACGGAGCATATTTAACAGAAGATGAAAATGCATCCGTAGTTTCCATGATGAGTACGGTGCTTGCTGAAGATGAAGGAACATCTGGATATACCGCAGGAAAGACTGACCATAAGGTATATTTTGATACTATTGATCTGACAGGATGGAAGCTTATGGTTTCCATTGATGCATATGAATTAAAGCAGCCAATATACCTGTTAATCAATCGTTTAGTGATCGTATGCGTTGTGGCATTGGTAGTAGCAATAATAATTATTGTTATCGGTATCGGCGGTGTAGCAAAGACAATCAGAAAGGTTCAAAACTTTGCGACAGAGCTTGCGGAAGGTGATTTTACAATTGAGAAGCTTTCTGTAAAAGGTAAGGATGAGCTTGCTGTAATGTCAACGTCATTGAATGATATGTACGGAAATAACAAGGGTGTTATTCAGAGCATTTCAGACTATTCAGTGGATATTAACGAGGCAAGTAATAATCTTAAATCTTCTGCAAATGAGCTTAAGATTGAGTTCGATAAGATTGTAGATATTATGACAGCTGTAAACGAGGATATGATGAATTCCTCAGCTGCAACACAGCAGCTTTCTGCATCTGTTGAGCAGGTTGCAATGTCTACAGACAGCTTAAATGATGAGACTAAAGGTAGCTTGGATCTTGCTATTGATATTCAGAAGAGAGCTACAGAAATCGGTAAGAACAGCCAGGAGGCCTTCGATAAATCTCAAACCTTGCAGTCTAGCTTCGAGACTAAGCTGGAGGACAGTATAGCACAGTCTAAGGTTGTTGAAAACATTGGTGAGATGGCAAGTGTAATTGCAGACATTGCAGATCAGATTACATTGCTTTCTCTTAATGCATCAATCGAAGCAGCACGTGCAGGCGAGCAAGGAAAAGGCTTCGCAGTTGTTGCAACTGAAATTGGAAAGCTGGCAGGTCAGACAACAGATTCTGTAGAAAAGATTCAGGAAACTATTTCTGGTATACAGGATGCCTTTGAAGGCCTTGCTACTAACGCTAAATCCCTTCTTGACTATGTTTCAAATACAGTAACACCAGATTATAAAAACTTTGTAGGTGTTGCTGAAAGATACGGTCAGGATGCAGAATCAATTAAAGAAACATCTGAAAAGCTGTCGAACATGACAGAGTCAATTCAGGAGATTATGAACGAAGTAAAATCTGCAATTCAAAATATTGCAGAGGCTACTCAGAATACAGCTGCAAACAGTGGCGAAGTAATGGATTCAGTTTCCGAGCTATCTGAGACAGTAACTGAGATTAACGGAATGTCAGATAAGCAAAATGGCATTGCACAGGATTTAACAAGAGTTGTAAGCCAGTTCAGATTAGATACAGAGACTGCGGAATAATCCGAATAATACAAAATTTTGATAAGGGGTGGGGCCATTTATGTAATCATAGGTGACCTCACTTTTTTATGCATATTTTAGAAAATAATAGTCTAGACAGATAATTTTAATTATGGAATAATCGAATTAATTACGACGAGGTCTAGATATTATGAGTAAGAAAGTTATATTTTTTGATATTGATGGTACACTCATCAATTTTGGCGGGGAATTTCCAGAATCCGCCAAAGAAGCTTTAAGATTGGCTAAGGCAAATGGCCACAAGATTATTTTATGTACTGGCAGAAGCATCTGCCAAATTGAAGAAAGACTATTAGAATTCGGATTTGACGGATTCGTATCTGCAGCTGGAGCGAATGTTACATACGGTGGAAAAGAAATTTTTGCAAACCATATGACGGAGGCCCAGCTATCTAAACTTCTTGATTTTATGAAATCTCAAGAAATGATTTACATGCTTCAATGCACTGACAAGGTGGTTGGTACATCTGAGTGCTTTGAGGCGATGCATGAGAATTTTAAGGAACGTCTAAAGGGGCAGGTCCCAAAGAATATTTCACAGATTTTCGAGCATGAATATGTAGATGACAATTTAATAAATAACGCGGCGAAGTATGAAAATGCTGAGAAAATATGCTATTACAAAGCTGGATTATCGCTTGGGCAGATAAGAGAGATGCTTGGGGAAGATTACTACATTACTGCCATGAGCTTTAAAAATGAGAACGAGTCCTCTGGTGAAATAGCAGTTGGTGGAATCACAAAGGCTGTGGGAATGGAAAAGCTTGTTGAATACTTAGGTATCACAAGAGAAGACACAGTTGCATTTGGTGACGGGCCAAACGATTTTGAAATGATTGAATATGCTGGCATTGGGGTTGCCATGGGAAATGCTTCAGATGATTTAAAGGCGATAGCGGATTTTGTCACAACTAATATCACTGAAGACGGAATATATAATGGGATGAAGGAATTGAAATTAATCTAGGTGGGGTATGAAGAAAAATCGCGACATTGTCTATGAATATCTTTGGAAAGAGAGCATAGCTACAGGGAAAACAAGTTGGAAAACCGATGAGGTTGCAGAAGCTTTAAATATGCAAAGAACAAATGTAAGCACACTTTTAAATGAGCTTACAACGGAAGGTTTGCTGATAAAGTCAAAAACGAGGCCAGTTTTATACAAGGTGGCATCACGTACACAGGATACTGTTGAAAGAAAGCCTTTTGAAGAGCTGGTGGGATTTGATGGCAGCCTGAAAAAGGCGGTTGATGATGTAAAAAAGGCTTTGATGTATCCAGCTGACTCATTGAATATTCAGGTGGTTACTGATGCAGGCAGTGGCTCAACTGCATTTTGCAATGATATTTATTACTACGGTTTGATGATGGGAAAGTTTGGCAAGAACAGTCCATTTATTTATGTTAATTGTAGACATTTCAATAAGAATCGTAGTGCATTAAATGATGTGATTTTTGGTGACAAAAGTGGAATAGAAAAATCAGCATTCTATCAAGCAATGGGTGGAGTGCTGTTTATTGACCATATTGAGCTTTTAGAACCGGAACAATATAGCCGAATATCAGGCTTCCTTGAAACAGGAAGAATCGATAGTTCGGTGGATAAAAGAACGGAATATATAAAGAATCTTGTATTTGTATTTACCATGACATCCTGGGATGATGAACAGGTTGACTGGAGAAATACTGTTTCTATACCATTACCACGGCTTAATGACAGACCAATGAAGGAGATTTTTAAGCTTATTAAAAACTTCTTTGCAAAGGAAGCTGAAAACTCAGGATGCCAGATTAAGGTAGACGTGGATGCCATGAGGATATTGATGAATGTGGAATACCCTCATGGAATAAAAACAATGGTAAATGGAATAAAAAGTGCCTGTGCTAATGCATACATAAAGCTTTTGGACGAAGAAGGAAAGACAATGTATGTAACAGGACAGGATTTACCAGAAGATGTCCAGGCTAATTTCAGACCAATAGGAGCCATTGGTGCTCAAATCGATAGTATTATTGGTACTGCAAACTATTTTTCTTTTGGAGATAAGTCTAGTGATGAAGGTGAAATAGAGGCCACCGAAGTTTACGGTCAGTTAAAGAATCAGTATCAGGGAATGATAGACAAAGGAATATCAGCTGATGCAATCAAAAAGGTTATTGGTTCATATCTGGATAATATTTGCTTTGATATGCCTAAAAATCTGATTTCAGGCTCAAACATAAATATAGGCCAGCTGGCTCAGATTGTTGATACAAATGTAATAAACTATGTCAGTCTATTTGCTGAAAGATACAAGCATGACTATGGAAAAGAGCTGTCTGATAGCATGTTTTGCGGTCTTTGCTTGCATATTAATAGCATTCTGAAAAAGGATAAAATCAGTCCAAAAAGAATTGATGATGATCAGGTTAGAGCAATTATCACTCATTATCCTAAAGAATATGCCACTATGTTGGATTTTACTCATGTTTTGTATGAGCGATTCTTCTTAAAGTTTTCAATAGAGGAAGTGGCTATCCTTACAATGTATCTGATAGATACTAAGGAATCTGATGATAGTCCGGTATTGCTTTATGCTATGCATGGAAAAGGGGTGGCTTCTGGCTTGGCGGAGGTTGCCAACACAACCACAAAGGAAAACAATGCATATGCCTTGGAACTTGATGTCAATGAAGATACCTCTGCAACTAACCTAGCTTTGGAACAGAGGATTAAAGAAGTGAATCAAGGTGGCGGAGTGGTTGTAATATACGACTCGTCTTCCATGGAGGTGATGTTAGATAGCATAGCAGAGCGTTGTAATATAAAAATACGTGGTATGAATATACCGATTACAACCATCGGAGTGGTGGCCTCACGAAATTGCAAAAAAGAAAATGATATTGATAAGGCATATCATGGAATCAGAAAATCCATGAATCATATGTACTACGAATATAAACGTCCAATGGCAATCGTAACCTTATGTCATACATCTGAAGGTGGGGCTGAGCAGCTAAAGAATTACATCAGCAGATATTCAAAGCTTGAAATGCCGATATTTGCCCTTTCAATGGGAAATAAAGATAAGCTTATAAAAGAGGTTATCGAGATTAAGAAAAGCTACAGAATACATGCCTTTGTAGGTACATTTGATCCTGAGATTTTTGGTATTCCATTTATATCTATTGCAGATGTGTTTGAATGCAGCAAGGAAGATTTGGACCATGTGTTGATGTTTGAAACAGTTCAAAGAAAATATATGGGCTATGAAAAAGTAATTGATAATTATGGCAAAGAAGCAAAATATCTTACTGCTGAAAAGCTTCGTAAATACGTACCGGGTACAGTTGAAAAGCTGGCTGTGGCTTATGATTTGGATGCTGATGAGCGAGTAGGATTGTGTGCTCACATTGTCTATATGCTGGATGTTCTTAGCTCGCCAAACTATAAAATCAAGGGAATAAACAATTCAAAGTATTTTGCAGATAACCCTACGGACTATAAGGTAATATCTAATTATCTAAAAGCGCTGGAAAAGAACTTCCATGTGATAATTAGCGATGAAGAGGTGGCGACCTTAATGCGCATTCTGAAAAAAGAAAGATAAAACTAAAAAAGAGTGGAACCAATAAGTGGTATCCACTCTTTTTCAGTGCGAAAAATTAGTTTGCTCTAGCTTTAAATACGGCTCTTTCAACGTCGTAAAGAGAGTTAGACATGCGAGAGAGATATAAGGCTTCGCCGAGCTTTGCAAAGAAACCTTTGCTTTCGGCTTGGAAATTGTTTAAATTAACTTGCTCATAATCTACAAGGATATTATCGTCTTTCGGAGTAATCAGATAACTCATCCTATATGAATCAGTCAATGAAGAAGCAGTCGCTTCGTAAAATTCCCCTTTTTTGTACTTGTTGATAAGTAATTCGACCTTATTGATATCGGTATCACGATTCTGAATAATGCGAAAACCTTCCTGAATATCTGAATTGGTATAGGCCTCCTGCTCCTCATCCAAATTATCGTTAGCGATTTTCAGTAGCTGGTTTTCCAGATAGTCAAAGAACTCATCTGTTGTAATAGTAAGTGTTCTTGATATCTTCATAGGGGCATATTAGCACAGTAATTTTATACAAACAAGGTCACTAAAATCCGGATTTTTTAGACAGAATTTATACATAAACGGAATAAGTACAGAAGAATTTATACACAAATAAAATAAGGCAAAAAAACTATACACAAACCATAGAACATAGCTAGTGTATAAAAAATAAAGTATGTTCAAAATGTGAATTTATACACTTGGAAAAGAAAGATTGTGCATTTTGCACTAAACAAATATTACGAAAATATTGATATATTGACACTATTGCACAAAGAATGTAAAGTAGTCACATAACAACTAGCAAGGAGGGTTTTAGCTATGGCAGAGGTTCAAGAGCCTATCGATGGCGAGATGATTGCTATGGGAATAATTGCCAGTGCAGGTGATGCTCGTTCATATGCTTTCGCAGCACTCGAGGAAGCAAAGAAAGGGAATTACGAGGAAGCAGATAAGCTGTTAGAAAAATGCAAGGAAGCTGGTGTTGGGGCACACCAGAGTCAGATGGATTTACTTACAGCTCAGGCAAATGGCAATGCTCCTGAAATGGATGTGCTTTTAGTACATGCTCAGGATCATTTCATGACAAGCATGTTAGCAGAAGAGTTAATCAGGGAAATAATCCAGCTCTATAAAAGACTGGACGAAAAATAAAACTTAAGGGTTTAAGAAAAGGAGAGGTAAAACTATGAAAATCTTATTAGTATGTGCAGGTGGAATGTCAACAGGTCTTCTTATGAAGAAGATGAAAGAGTATTGGGAGCAGCAAGGAGAGGAACTTACAATCGACGCTGTTGGTTTGGCTGAATATAAGGATGTATTCCAGGATTACGAATGCGTTCTTGTAGGACCACAGGTTAGATATAAGTTGGAGGATATCAAGAAAGATACAGGTCTTCCAGCAGACGTTGTAAATTCACTTGATTATGCAGTTGCTAACTGCCCAAATATTATGAAGCAAGTAAAGGGGATGCTGGCTTCTTAATATAAATAAACTATTTACATATCTAGAAGGAGAAGAAATTTTATGGAAGGTATTTTTAACTCAAAGGGCATGATTGCCTTGCAGGAATTTGGGCAGAAATTGGGACAGAACAAATTCCTTAGCTCTTTACAGGCAGCAATGATGGGTTCAATGTCACTCATCATGACTGGTTCGGTATTTCAGATTATATGTGCAGTATTGTCGATGCTTGGGGTATCATCAGATTCAACAATCTACACAATACTCTATCAGCCATATAATTTTACAATGGGTTTGGTAGCTCTTTGGATTACAGGTATGATTGCATTCAATTACGCAAAGACAAGAGGAGTTAAATCTCCACTTCTTTCAACAATTGAAGCATCAGCAGTATTTGCAATGGTAGCTTGCTTTGATCTTACACAGGGCTCTTCAATTGCAAATCTTTCTGTTACATATCTTGGTTCACAGGGAATGTTCCTTGGATTCGTAGTTGCATTCTGCTGTGTAAATGTTGATTACTTCTGCCAGAAGAATCACGTACAGATCAAGATGCCAGATGTTTGCCCACCATCACTTGTAAACGCTATGGCAGCAATCATCCCATCATTCTTCAACGCAACAATTTGGCTTGGCATTTCAGCAATTGTTATCTCGGCAACAGGCGGAGCTTACAACCTTGCATCAGGATTTATGGCTGTTCTTTCAGCTCCTCTTGCAGCACTTACATCAACAGCTGGTATCTTTGTACTTTGTGCATTTGCTTGCTTTATGTGGTGCTTCGGTATTCACGGAACAATGCTTATGATTTCAGTTCTTATGGCTCCAATCATTATGGCAACATCTGAGAATGCAGCTGCTTATGAGGCAGTAATTGCAGCAGGCGGAACAGTAGCAGAGGCACAGGCAGCTCTTACATTCTATCCAGTTGCACTCTTTGCTTGCATCGCAATTTGTGGTGGTACTGGTAACACTCTTCCACTTTGCTTGTTCGGACTTAAGGCAAAGTCAGAGCAGATTCGTGCCGTATCAAAGGTTGGTGTTGTTCCTGGATGGTTCGGAATTAACGAGCCTGTAACATTTGGTATGCCAGTAATGTACAATCCAATCCTTTGCATTCCATACATCTTAAACTGCTTAGTAATCATGGTGCTTACATACTTTGCATACAAGTTTGGATTCTTAAGACCAGCACATGTATATATCGGTGCATTGATGCCTATGGGCTTTGCGCAGTTCCTTGGAACATTCCGTTGGCAGAATGCTCTTTGGGATTATCTCATGATTATCCCAGCAGGCCTTGTTTGGTATCCATTCTTCAAGGTATATGACAACCAGCTTGCAGCTAAGGAAGCAGAAGCTAAGGCAGCAGAAAATCAGTAAAGCTATTGAACTGCCGTTGAATAAATATCAATGGCAGTTCTCTTTTTAGGAGGAGACATGAGTAAATTTCCAAAAGGTTTTTTATGGGGAGGCGCTACAGCAGCCAATCAGTATGAAGGAGGCTACCTTGAGGGGGGCAAGGGGCTTAATACATCTGATGTTATGACAGCCGGAAGTCACACTGTTCCACGTAGAATTACATGGAAAAATGAAAAGACAGGTGAGACAGGTTACACAGGAATGGGTTTTGGAAGTGATATGACATTTCCAGAGGGAGCTGTTCCAGCAGTACTAGAAAACACATATTATCCTAGTCATGTTGCGACAGATTTCTACCATCATTTTAAGGAAGATATTGCATATATGGGGGAGATGGGATTTAAAACATTTCGTCTTTCTATGAACTGGGCTCGAATCTTTCCAAATGGAGATGATGACCAGGCAAATGAAGAAGGTCTCAAGTTTTATGATGAGGTTTTCGACGAGTGTAAAAAATATGGTATCGAGCCACTAGTTACACTTTCACATTATGAAACCCCACTTCAGCTTCTTATCAACTACGGGGGCTGGAAAAATAGAAAGCTTATAGGCTTTTTTGAAAAATACGCAAGAACAGTATTTGAAAGATATAAAGGTAAAGTTAAGTATTACCTTACATTTAATGAAATAAACATTATGGACATGGCTCCATACATGGGCGGCGGAATGATGGATAATTCTGATCAGGCAAAAGCCCAGGGTGCACACAATCAATTTGTTGCCAGTGCTCTTGCTGTAAAAGTAGCTCATGAAATTGATCCAGAAATTAAGGTGGGACAGATGCTTGCATATGCACCACTTTATCCATACACATGTGATCCAGCTGATCAGATTCTTCAGCTTGAAATGTCACAGCACACATTATTCTATTCTGATGTACAGACTGGAGGATTTTATCCAGAGTACAGATTGAAGGAATATGAAAGAAAAGGAATAGTATTAGATGACACTCCAGAGGATTATGAGTTAATCAAAAACTATTCATCAGATTTCCTTAGTTTCTCATGCTATGGTGGGCACACACTCACAACTCATAAAGATGTGGAAGGCTCAGGCGGCAACTTCTTTATGGGAGTTAAGAATCCATACATGGAGACAAATGCATGGGGATGGGCAACTGATCCAGCTTGCTTAAGACTTGCATGTAATACACTTTATTATTGCTACCGCAAACCAATTTGGATTGTAGAAAATGGTATAGGCTGGAGTGATGTTAAGGAAGCCGATGGAAGTGTTCACGATGATTATCGTATTGATTACTTGAGAAAGAACATTAAATCTATGTCAGATGCAATCAATTTAGATGGTGTAGATTTGATGGGCTACACAATGTGGGGATGTATTGATTTAGTATCTGCAGGCACAGGCGAGATGAAAAAACGCTACGGCTTCGTGTATGTAGATATGGATGATGAAGGAAATGGTACACTAGAGCGTTCTAAGAAGGACAGCTTTGAGTGGTACAAAAAAGTAATTGCCTCAGATGGCGAAGATTTAGATTAAAGGGGAAAAGAGAAAATGGTAAGTTTCAATTATACAATCACAGATGAAGTAGGAATTCACGCAAGACCAGCTAGCCTTTTGGTAACAGAGGCAAAGAGCCATGCAGATAAAATCACAATAGTTAAAGGCGAAAAGAGCGCCGACGCAAAGAAGCTAATGGGATTATTGTCACTTGGTGCAAAGCAAGGGGAGGAAGTTACTGTACAGGTTGAGGGAGAGACAGAGGCTGACACCTTGGTTAAGCTTGAAGAATATTTCAAAAACAATTTGTAGGAAGTAATGATTATGAAAAAACTCACTGGAAAGAAAGTCTTCAATGGTGTTGCCATTGGAAAGATATATTTTTATGCAAAAAAAGAAAATATAGTAACAAGAACAAAAATCACAGATACAGATGCAGAGTGGCAAAGATATTTGGATGCAAGGGAAGAGGCAATTTCCCAGCTTACTGCTTTGTACGAGAAAACAAAAAAGATTGCATCGGAGGAAGAAGCAGAAATCTTCAACGTTCATATCATGATGCTTGAGGATGAGTTTAGCGACTCAATTGAGAACATGATAAAAACTCAAAACGTAAATGCGGAGTATGCAACAGCTCAGACTGGTGACAACTTTGCGGATATGTTTGCAAATATGGATGATGATTATTTCAAGGCTAGAGCTGCAGATGTAAAAGATATTGCAGAGCGAGTAATCTCAATTCTGCTTGGAAATCAATCAGGTGAGACAAACTTTGATGAGCCTGTAATTGTTGTTGCAGAGGATTTATCTCCAAGTGAAACTGTACAGATGGATAAAGATAAAATCCTGGCTTTTGTAACAAAGCTTGGATCTGAAAATTCTCATACAGCTATTCTTGCAAGAACAATGGGAATACCTGCATTGGTTGGCGCTGCAGATGTATCTGAAGACGTAAATGGCAAAGAGGCAATAGTTGATGGTACTGAAGGCTTAATGATTGTTGAACCTGATAAGGAGACATTGGAAAACTACGAAAAGGTTCGCGAGCAGAACAGACGTCAGAAGGAATTGCTCAAAGAGCTGAGGAATAAAGACACTGTTACTAAGAGTGGCAGAAAAGTAAATCTGTATGCAAACATTGGTAGTATCGGTGATTTAAATTCTGTTCTTGTAAATGGCGCAGAAGGTATTGGGCTATTCAGAAGTGAGTTTATATATTTGAAATCAGACAGCTATCCTACAGAGGAAGAGCAGTTTAAAATCTATCGTCAGGTAGCAGAAACAATGGCCGGTAAAAAGGTTATAATCCGAACACTAGACATTGGTGCAGACAAGCAGGTAGATTATTTTGATTTAGGACATGAGGATAATCCTGCTCTTGGCTTTAGAGCTATAAGAATATGTTTGGAACGCCCAGATGTTTTCAAGACTCAGTTGAGAGCTTTGTACAGAGCAAGCTACTATGGAAATATATCAATTATGTTTCCAATGATTATCTCTGTTGATGAAGTTAAGCGCATCAAAGAAATAGTAGCAGAGGTAAAGCGTGAACTGGATGAAGATGGAATTCAGTATAAGGATGTAGAGCTGGGTGTAATGATTGAAACACCAGCAGCTGTAATGATGAGCGAGGAAATTGGAAAAGAAGTTGATTTCTTCTCTATAGGAACCAATGACTTAACTCAGTATACACTTGCCATTGACAGACAGAATCAGCGCTTGGAAAACTTCTATGATCCACATCATCCAGCAATTTTGAAGATGTTGAAAATGATTGTGGATAATGGGCATAAGAGTGATTGTTGGGTTGGTATTTGTGGAGAACTAGGTGCTGACCTGGAACTTACAAAAACTTTTGTTGAAATGGGATTTGACGAATTATCAGTCAGCCCTGCAATGGTACTTCCAGTAAGGGAAGCAATTAGAAATATGGATTAATACTTGGAGGATTTAAATATGTCATTTCCAAAAGACTTTTTATGGGGCGGTGCTGTAGCAGCAAATCAGTGGGAAGGCGCCTGGAATGTAGATGGAAGAGGCCCTGCAAAGACAGACGTTACTACAGGCGGTACAGTAAACACACCTAGATATATCACATACATTGACAAGGATGGCAATCCTGGAAAGGTAATGCAATTTGGTAAAATCCCAGAGGGTGCAAAATTTGCAGTTTTAGAGGATTACCACTATCCAAATCATAACGCAGTTGATGGCTACCATCACTACAAAGAGGATGTTGCCCTTATGGCAGAAATGGGATTTAAGCAGTTTAGAACTTCCATTTCATGGTCAAGACTTTATCCTACAGGTTTGGAAAAAGAGCCAAATAAAGAAGGAGTGGAATTCTACAGAAATCTTTTTACAGAGTTAAAGACACACGGAATTGAACCTCTTGTTACACTATGGCATTTTGATACACCTTTATATATAGAACAAAACCTAGGTGACTGGAAGAATCGCGACACAATCGAGCTTTTTGTTCGTTACGTAACAACCTGCTTCACAGAATTCAAAGGCTTAGTTCACAACTGGCTTACATTCAACGAAATCAACAATACAATCCAGTTCCTTGATATGATGGGCAACCCATCTGACAAGGACTTCCAGGATTCATATCAGCATCTACATTATCAGTTTGTTGCATCTGCAAAAGCAGTTCAGATAGGACATGCCATCGATCCAACAAACAGAATCGGCTGCATGATTTGTGGTATCACATGGTATCCTGCAACATGCGATCCTAACGACATACTTGCAAATCGTCATGCATGGGAGAGAAATATATTCTACTGTGGAGATGTTCAATGCAAAGGCGAATACGGCACATATGCAAAACGCCTTTGGAAAGAGCACAATGTAAATCTCGATATCACAGAAGAAGATTTGGCTGACCTCAAGAGAGGCACTGTTGATATGTACACATTCTCTTACTACATGTCACAGCTTGTAACTACACATGAGGTAAAGGAAAAGGTAGGCGGTAACTTCTCAGCTGGTGCAAAAAATGAGTATCTCCAGTACAGCGACTGGGGCTGGGCTACTGATGCAACAGGCTTACAGTACTACCTTGAAACAATCTATGACAGATATCAGATTCCACTTATGGTTGTAGAAAATGGACTTGGAGCATACGATACAATAGAGGCCGACGGAAGCATCCACGATGACTACCGAATCGACTACTATCGTCCACACATCCAGGCAATGTCAAACGCCATCGACAACGGCGTCGACCTAATCGGATACACAACCTGGGGCTGCATCGACGTAGTATCTGCCGGCACAGGTGAAATGCGCAAGCGCTACGGATTCATCTACGTAGACATGGACGACGAAGGCAATGGAACCATGGCCCGCAGCCGCAAAGACTCCTTCTTCTGGTACAAGAAAGTCATCGAAAGTAACGGCACCCACTTAGACTAGTAAAATGGCCGGGCTCCCCCACTGTGGTACGGGCGCTGGCACTGCAAGGGAGTGACGATTTCGCGAATATTATAGTTTTTCTTGGTACAAAAGGAGAACACACTGTGAGTGTCTTGTTGCGGGATGAACTTTTTCTGAATCTGTATAGGCTAGGACGGACACTTTTATATTTTATAATATGGATTTCCAAAGCTATGGTACCTTGGGTTCATATTACATTCGCAAAGTAGAACTAAAAAAGAGATATTTGTATGTATGAGCACCGTGGCACATTCAACGTCGTGTTTCAAGTGACCACTGCTGCCGCCGTCCTAGCGGCAGCTGCTCATCCATATCAAATATCTCTTTTTGTTCTACTAAGCTTATTCCAAAATCACCCAAAGGTATCCATAGTTTTTGAAATCCATATCCTAATCAAGAACTGTGTGTCCGTCCATAGACATACAGATTCAGAAAATGTACAGACCTGCAAAAGACACCACAAATTAGTGTGTTCTCCTTGTACCTTAGAAAAACATAATATTCATGCGATGTCACTCTCTTGCAGTGCCAGCGCCCGTACCACGGTGGGGGAGCCCGGCCCTATGAAAAAGTGAATAGTGGGTGCCGTTACTTTTTGGTGAAAAAAGAAGATGTTACGGGGGCGGGAGATGTGCTAGAATTATAGGCAAGAATAAGGGAGAAATTGTTAGGGAGATTGTATGCGAATTATTCATTGTGCAGACCTGCACTTAGACTCCAAGATGGAAAGCAATCTTGATAAAGACCAGGCACTTCTTAGACGTTCAGAGTTGATTGAGACATTTGAACGTATGGTAGAGTACGCTCTTGATAATCAGGTGCGTGCTATTCTTATTGCCGGAGATTTATTTGATAAAATCCACATTAGAAAAGAAGTTAAAAGAAGAGTTGTTGAGCAGATAGTAAATAATCCTCAGATTGAGTTTTATTATCTGAAGGGCAACCATGATAGATGCGATTTTATGGAAGAGGGTATAGATGAGATACCTTCTAATTTCCATATGTTTACAGATGATGGATGGACCAGCTATGAGCTTGATGATGTTGTGATTACTGGTATGGAGATTAACTCTACAAACGTTGCAACTATGGCTCAGCGTTTGGTGCTTGATTCTGCTAATACTAATATCGTTATGTTGCACGGGCAGCAGTCTGATTATGATGGCAGGGATGGTGCTGAAATCATCAATACCACTGCTTTGAAGGGCAAGTTTATTGATTATCTTGCTCTTGGTCATGTGCATAAGTACATTTATGAGCAATTGGATGATAGAGGAGTGTATTGCTATCCAGGATGTCTGGAGGGCCGTGGCTTCGATGAGACCGGAGATAAGGGCTTTGTACTGATGGAGATAAACGATGGTCAAATCACATCAGAGTTTATTCCTTTTGCTCTTAGAAGACTTCATGAGATTCAGGTAGAGGTTACAGCTGATATGTCATTGCAGGATACTGTGGCAAAGGCAAAAGAGCTGTTGGTCGATGTGGATGATCAGGACCTTATCAAGTTTGTTATTACTGGTGAGCGTGAGCTGGATGATGAGCTTGATATTGTGCGCTTCGTTCGCCTCTTTGAGAATAAATACTTCTTCGTAAAATGCTACGACAGAACAAAGACATTAGTTGATTATGATAGCTTCAAATATGACAAGAGCTTGAAGGGTGAATTCGTTCGACTTGTTCAGGCTCAGGATATGGATGAAGAGGAGAAAGCCAAGATTATCGAACTAGGAATTAGAGCCATTATGGGGGAGGATATTGAATGAAATTAGTATCATGCTATATTGCCCACTTTGGCAAGATTACAGAATTTAAATACGATTTTGATGAAGGTTTCAATCCAATACTTCAGGAAAATGGATGGGGAAAGACCACATTTTCAGTGTTCATCAAGGCCATGTTTTATGGATTGGAATATTCTCCCAATACCAAGAAAAAGCTTCTGGAAAGAAACCATTATCTTCCATGGGATGGTAGCCTGTGTGGAGGTAATATTGTCTTTACTGCAAAAGACCATAGATACCGAATTGAGCGTACCTTTGGCAAGACAGACAAGGATGACACATTTGCTCTTTACGATGATGTGACAGGGCTTTTATCAAACGACTACACTGAGAATATTGGTGAAGAACTGTTTCGAGTAGATAGGGATTCATTCGAGAAGAGCGTGTATATTCCACAGCTTTCTTTAGGAACAGGGATGACAGATTCTCTAAATGCAAAAATGGGAAATCTTACTGCTGCCAGAGACGACATCAGCAACTTTGATGTAGCGTTAAAGAGCGTAAAGGATGCACGTGTTGAATACACTAGAAATAGTAAAATCAACCCGGGCAAGCTTTACGGTGTAAAAAACGAAATAAACAAATGTAAGGAAGAATACGAAAAACTTCCAGCTATAGAGGAAAGCGTTGAGGCTATGAGTTGCCTGGTAGAAGAAAAGCAGGGCAGCCTTAATCAGCTCAATGCAGAGAAAGTAAAGCTAGCTGAGACAATTCAGCTTCAAAGTAAAAAGGAGCAGGAGCTTGGCGCATACAAGATTCATAAAGAAAACCTTGATAGCGAGCTAGGAAAGCTAGCTGAGCTGGAAGAATTCTTTAAATCAGGGCTTCCAAGTGATGACGAAATAGTCATGCTGGAGCAGACTGAGCGAGATTTGGCTGTTCACGAGCGTGCCCTTAGAGGATTATCAGAGGACAGAAGCAGAGAGACACCAGTTTTTGATAAGCCATTTACAGAGCGAATTCCAGACGATTCTGAGTTTGCTATGTGGAATAAAATGGCATCGAATCTTTCTGAGCTTCGTGCTAAGGCAGAGCACTCAAAACTATCAGAGGAATCCAACAAGCAGCTTACAGAGCTTAAGTTCTTCTTCGATAAAATGGAGCCTACCGACGAGCAGCTTTCTCATATAGAGCGCCAGACCACTTTGATTACTGGTCTTGAGGCAAGGGTGAGTCAAAGCAACGAGAGACTTATCGCCCTTAGAGCAGAGCAGGAAGCAAATGAAAAGCTCAACAAGAAAAATACAGTTAGTGTTTGGCATATTATCGGTACAATCTTCTTAGCTATTTTCATTATGACAGGGGTTGTGTTCAGCAATTATTTGACAGATGTAGTTGGAAGAATTGTAGAAATAGTGAGCTTTGTAGCTATCATTGTGGATGTGGTAATCCTTTCAATCAGTGGAAGACGTACTCACAAGAATAAAATGAAACAGGCTGCAGAATACGAGGAGCGTGTATCGGAAGAAGAGGATGCTCTTGAACTCAGCACATTAGAGCTTAGAGAATTACAGGAAGAGTGCTCAGAATTTCTGTCTCACTTCCTTCTTACCAGAGCTGATACCATGCAGGAAAATGTATACGAAATTCGTAGAAAGCTGGATCAGTATCGACATCTTCTCGAAGAAGAAAAATCAAGACATCAGGAAGCAGAAGGCACGCTTGATGAACTTGCAGATTTGCAGTTGGAGCTATACACAAAGATTCAGCCTTTTGCTACATGGTATGGAATCAATCTCTACGAAATGGGTGGAGAGTACGAATTCCTTGCTCAGCTCAAAAAGGATGCTGAAAAGTATGCAAAATATCTTGAGGAGCAGGAAGAGATAGACAGTCATGAAAGCTCTATCAAAACCATGACTGAGGATATCAACAGTATTCTTTCAAGATATCCGATTAATAAATCACTTGAGCGCCTTGAACAGATTCAAAGCATCAGCATTAAAAAACGTGCATACACTGCAATAAAAGAGCGTGTAGACAACCTCAAAGAAGAAATAGCCAAATTTGAGGAAATGTACGATGTGAATGAGCAGGTTCAGTCAGTGGATGATCTTCAGCAAAAGCAGAATATTTTGGATGAGCAGATTATGGAGCTCAACAGACAGATTATGCAGGAGAAAGATAATCTTGCACAGGCACTTGAGGATGTTGAAAGATTAAGCGATATTTCTGAGCAGATAGAACGTCTTGAGGTAAAGGAAAAGGAGTTCAAAAAGAACGCAGAGTTACTTACAAAGACAGAGGATTTCCTTCAAAGAGCCAGGGAGAGCTTTCAGTCAAAGTATATGCAACCACTTCAAAATGGACTTCATAAATATCTTAGCTTGATTAATGGTCCAGAGGCTACAAAGTCAGGCTATGCCATTGAAGACTTCGAGCTTGATATGGATTTAAATATAAAGCTGGCATACTCGGGAAGCACCAAAAGCGCGGAATACCTATCTCAAGGGTACCAGGATTTAGTAGCGCTTTGTTCCAGACTTGCTCTTGTTGACGTGCTTTATCCAGATGAGAAGCCAATTCTTATTTTAGATGATCCATTTACAAATCTTGATGACAAAAAAATAAAGGAGTCGTTAAAACTCCTTCATAAAATTGCCGACGAACGACAAACAGTATATTTCACATGCCACGACAGTAGAATATAAATTCTACAGTTGTGGACGTGTTTTATATTCCAAGTGACCATCACGGACCCACTCATGGATGATGCTTCGGTCGATACCAAACTCTTGAGCAACAATCATTTCGTTGACATCATAGTTTTCATTAATGAACTCTTTCACCTTTGGAAAGAGTTCTTTTTTCATGCATTCTTTGCACTGGTCATAAGGTGAGCTAAGTGGTATACGTCTACCACATTTAGAACAGTGTTTTACAGCAGGACCTTCATCATTCAAAAAAGAATATCGTGTATTACTCATACTTTATCCTCATAGTCCAATATGTTCTTTAAAGAAATCGCCTCTCTGCTCAAAATTCTTGAAGTGACCATAGCTTGCTGAAGCTGGAGAAAGAATAACAGCAGTACCCTTAGATGCGTTTTCTTTAACATAGGTACAAGCATCTGCAAGTTCTTCTATGTAGTGTACATGAGTCATGAACTCATCGTTTGTAGCTGCTTTAAGCTTTTCTAAAATAACTTTTCCGCTATCATACATTAAAATAATATGCTCTAAGCTTCGTGTCTGTAAGAAATCAACCAAAGGATCGTAATCAATACCTCTGTCCATTCCTCCGAGAAGAATTGTGCCAGCATTTGGAATGGCTTTAATTGCACTAATAGCAGATTCTACTGTTGTAGAGATTGAATCATCGTAGTAATCAACTCCATCTAAAGAACCGAGGAACTGTAAACGATGAGCCAAAGTTTTGAAAGAAGCTAATGCCTTCTTGAACTCATCATCGGTAATGTCATATCTTCTGCAGATATCGTAAACAAAGGCGGTATTGAAAAGATTGTGTGTACCGCGGAGTGTTACGCCTTCAATCTCGTCAAATGAGTTGAATGGCAAATCAGCAGATTTAACCTTGATAACAGTAGCTTTGCATTCACCGGGAGCTGGTAAAAACTCTGGATTGCAGAAAAGGAAATCGCAGTAGCCTTGATTTCTATAAATATTTTTCTTTGCGTTCCAATATTTTTCAACTGTTCCGTAATGATCCAGGTGGTCCTCATAAAGATTTAAAAGGATTGCCTTTGATGGTGAATAGTGAGCATATTCAAGCTGGTGGCAAGAAAGCTCAAATACAATAATAGTACGAGGATGAATCTGATCAGTGATATCGAAAATTGGTAATCCGATATTTCCTCCGAAGAGAACATCCTTATCACACTCCTTAAGTATATGATATAAAAGTGAAGATGTTGTGGATTTTCCCTTAGTTCCTGTAATTCCTATTGTCTGAGCACCATAAACCTGTAAAAACAGGTCGGCCTGGCAGGTAATATGGCAGCTGTATTCCTTAATATCCTTAGGAAGAACAATTCCTGGACTTTTGAAAACAACATCATATTCATCTAAGCAGTCAAGATAATTAGCACCTGTGATAACCTTGTGGCTTGCTGTTAAATCGGAACTAACAGCATTTGCATCGGCAATATCAAGCACCTGGTACCCGCCTACAGAGCTAATCATACGAAAGCTTGATTGTCCTTCTCGTCCATATCCTAGAATTAAAACTTTTTTGTCTTTGATTAAATTTCTAATTGTTTCTTTCATTATTAAGAGCGTCCTTGATTATTTTTTCAAAGTATTCATTTAAAGCATGTTCTGTTGAATATTGCTTTATATATTTTGCAAATGGAATAGCTGGAACAACAGCTTCATCCTGATAGTGCTTGAGTAGTACAGGAAGAGGCATTTGACGAGCCGCGTATTTGCTGATTGCTTCAGTGACAGATGCATTTACCTCGTCACGACTTCCGACACATTCAAATGGCTTTTCTGGAAGAATGCCGCAAAGCTTATCAAAATCTTCCATTAAGGTTTCATCCTCAAATAAGCGCTTTCCAAATATTGCATCCAATTCCTCAACTGAAAGATAAGGAGAAAGGATGATATAAACAAATAAGCACTTAGGGCAATGTCCGCACCAGATATCCTGCTTACTTCCTACATTACAGCTCTTGAAAATGCCATGGTATTTTTTGAAACGAGAAAACAGCATGGCAATCTGAAGCTCTGAAAGTGGACGAAGGAAGCTGAAATAAAATACACCAGAACCGATATAATTTTTTTCGTAGCTTCTAAAATCAGCTTCAAACTCGAAGCTTTTAGAATACTGATGGTTTACATAGCTGTTCAATACTGTGGACTCATTGGCACTTCCCTCATTTGAAAGAGCAACAAAGCTTAATCCGTTAAGGTATCCAGCGATAATGCTTGAAAAGGCAACCAAAGCAGAAAATGGTGTGTGACCGTTTAAGAACCCCTGCTTGTTTAAATCAAGCATGTTTTTATCTAAAGTACGCTTTGCGTAGATTGTATTGTCTGTGAGGTTTGCAACTTCAACAGTGGCGTCAGTGGCGCCTCGTGAATTAATAACATAGCAATTGATATCGGCATGTTCTTTGAGTAATTCAATAGAAACAACACTGTCCTTGCCGCCGCCTACAGGTATAAGAACCTTTGGTTTTTTATTAGCAGAAGCTGTAGGTATATCTACTGGGGCAAACTGGCGAGTAGTCTTGTCGCTTTCGCATTTAACTGTCATGAAGGCGTCAAAATCCTCATCAATTCCGTTTGTGTAGTAGAATTCACCAAGCCCATTAAAATAGAGCTTTTTCCACCAGCTAATCTGCTGGTCTGTAAGCTTTCTATCTTTAATAATAACGGTAGGAGGGCAAGCTATTTTCCAATAGCTAACAAGCTCAACCATACCAAGGGAAAATACCATATCATCAATAAGTGATTCGTCAATAGAATCTACAGCGTTGATGCGAGGTATGAACCAGGTTGGGTGAAACTCTGATAATCCATCAATTGAAAAATCAAAGGTCATGCTAATGCCTTCGTCATTTAAATCGTACGAATATCCCTGATAAGTAAAGGTAGGATAATCTAATCTGCATTTTTTATAAAAATCTGTTCTACTCATATAATTCCTTTGAAACATTCTATAAATCTTTTATAATCAAATATATAATATATCATAATACTTTAATAAAAAATAGTTAAGGAGACGTTATGCCACACGTTGGAGGACAGAAGTATAAAATTCTAAACGAATACCAAATCCTCATGAATGAAAGTGATGAGCAACACCAGATTAACGCTATCGAAATGACAAGACGTCTTGAGGCGAGAGGTATTTCGGCAGAGCGAAAAACGGTCTATAAAGACATGGCTACGCTTATGGAAGCCGGTGTTGATGTGGTAAAAGGGGACAAGGGCTATTACATAGGCTCACGAGTATTTGAGCTTGCGGAATTCAAACTACTTGTGGATGCGGTAGGTGCATCAAAGTTCATATCTCAAAAGAAAACAAAGGAACTTGTGGAAAAGATAACCACGCTGGCCAGTATGGATGAAGCTACTCAGTTGACTCGTCAGGTTGTTGTGCCAGAGAAAAGGTCCACAGGAAATGAAAAGATTTTCTATTCCATTGATGTGATTTACCAGTGCCTTGATAATAATAAAAAAATGTCTTTTAAATATCAGGACTGGACTCTCACGAAGGAGATGAGGCCTAGGCACGGTGGCAAAATTTATGTTGTAAGTCCTGCATTTCTTCTTAGAAATGATGAAAACTATTATCTTGTAGCATACGATGATGATAGCCAGCAGATAAGGCACTATCGCGTAGATAAAATAATATCTGCCGAGATGCTTGAAGAGGAAAGAAGCGGTGATAAACAGCGCGGTGCTCTTAATCCTCACGAATACGCAAAGCAACACATTAGTATGTTTGCAGGTGATGAAAGAGTGGTAACCATCAGATTTGATAAAAGACTGATTGGCGTTGTGCTGGATAAATTTGGTGCGGATATTGATATTCGAGCAGAAGGAGAAGATTTGGTTAGAGCTCGTATATCAGTTGCGGTTTCACCTCAATTGTACGGTTGGCTTACAGGAATAGGGGCAACGATATGTTTTCCGGAGGAGGAAGAAAGGAAGTTTAAGGATTATATAAAAGCAATAATAGATAAGTAGGGGGAGAATATCAATCGAAAGTGGATTGGGATAAAAACGAAATATTGATGGCGGAATAATTAAATATATCCGCCATCCACACCAATAATTTGCCCTGTCATGTATGATGGGGCTTTTATTATGCTAAGAACTGTCTTAGCAATTTCTTCGGGCTGGCAGAAACGGCCGATAGGAATTTCTTCAGCAAGTTCAGCTTTTTCATCGGCTGATAGCATTCCGTTCATATCTGTATCAACTACACCGCAAGTGATAGCGTTAACGGCGATATTGTTAGGTGCCAGTTCCTTGGCCAAAGCTTTTGTAAAGGAATTGACTCCACCTTTTGTAGCAGAATAAGCAACTTCGCAGCTGGCTCCAACGGTGCCCCACATAGAGCTGATATTAATAATATTTCCTGCCTTTTTATTAACCATTGAAGGAACCACAGCTTTTGCTGTGTAAAACAGTGGCGAAAGATTTGTGTTAACCATTGTGTTCCACTGGTCCACGGACATATCTGTTAATAAACCTATGTGAGCGATACCTGCATTGTTAACAAGTACATCTACCTGACCTAGTTTGGCAAGTGCATCCTTGCAAGAATCTATTACAAAGCTACTATCGGAAATATCACCTTGATAAGTGTATACCTCAACTTTATATTCATTTGTTAAATCTGAAGCTAATTGATTCAGCATTTCTATATTGTTATGACAAAACAATGCCAGATGATATCCTTCAGCAGCAAGGGCTACAGCAATGGCTTTTCCGATTCCTCGGCTGGCACCTGTGATAATTGCAGTTTTCTTCATAAATATACGCCTTTCCAATGTAATATCTGTGCTTAGTATAACACAATACGCCAGAGACTGTTGTATACACAATTAATAATTATTTAAGAAAGAATTCAGATAAAAGCCTTGAGAAAATAAAACACTATTGGTATAATTTTTACATGAAAAACTTCCTAGCAAATATAAAATTAGTGAATGTCACTAATCTGTTTTATAGTTTTTCAAATACGTCGCAAAGGTGGTAGACATCATGAAAACAACAATTACTGGAAAGAACATTGAGTTAACACAGGGATTAAAGGACGCAGTGGAGGAGCGTTTTAAGAAATTAGACAAATACTTCAATAAGGACACAGAAGCTATCGTTACTTTAGACGTAGAGAAAGGGCGTCAGAAAATAGAAGTTACTATTCCAATGAAAGGCTCTTATCTTAGAGCAGAGGAAGTTACTTCAGATATGTACGCTTCAATCGAAGCAGTTACAAACACATTAGAAGCTCAGTTAAAGAAACACAGAAATAAAATTATAGATAGGAAACAATCAGATTCTAGAACAATATTTGCACAGGATTTCATCGAGGAGAAGGATTCAGACGAAGAGACAATCCAGATTATCCGTAAGAAAACATTCGATATGAAACCAATGTATGCTGAGGATGCATGCCTTGAAATGGAAATGTTAGGACATGACTTCTTTATGTTCCGCAATGCAGATACTGATGAAATCAACGTCGTTTATAAGAGAAAAAATGGAGCTTACGGTTTAATTGAACCAGAGTTCTAAATTCGCAATTTTATAATAAAATTTTCAAGGATTTTTAACCTCCTGATTATATAATCTCCGCTTTGGGTAGAAAGATATATCAGGAGGTTATTTTTATGGTATTAAGGAATTTAGGAAGAAATATGCACAGCTACAGAAAGTCTAATGGTTGGAGTCAAGAAACCATGGCATGGAAACTGAAATGTGCACCTTCAACCCTTTCTGGAATAGAAACAGGTAAAACTTGTCCCAGTGTAAAAACTTTTGACAAAATATGCGTTGAATTAGAGGTAAATGGTGTTGACTATCATGAACTGACAATGGATGAGAACCTGGAATTTCAAAAAGTTAAGGAGGAACTTATTTCGGCCTTAAATACTAAGGGGAAAAAGACAATAGAGAAGAAATTAGAGAAGTTTAAGAAGTACATGGATCACGAAAACGAGGAGCATCAGAAATATGTGTTGCTCAGCGATTTGGTTTATATGTTGAAGAGTGGAATGGATAAAGAGGAGTTTATTGAAAGAATAGAGAAGTTATTCCCAACAAATCAAGAAATGGTAAAATCGGATATGCTGACAGGCCAGCATTTTACGAAACTAGAATATTTTGGTATTTATCTGAAAGCTAACGCACTTCTGGAGACGGGCTATTTGGAAAAAGCCCAGGAGCTGTATGAGTTATTGTTAAATAATGGTTTTAACGACAACACTGATTATTATAGAAAAAGATGTAATTCTGTTTCAGCTGGTTTAGCGAAATTGCTTATAGCAAAGCATGACTATATGAAAGCTGAAAAGTGTATTGGATATATTTTTTCAAAAGCTATAAAAAACATAGATGGAAGAGTGTTCTTCCAGGTTATGTGTCTGCAACAAGAATTGTTTAAAGAAAGGGGAAATACTGAGGGTGAGAAAATAATAAATGACTTCTTTGAAGCGGCGGCAGCTATGATAAATTATTTTAATAAGTATTACACCATAACAGACCAATAAAGTAGATAAATAAAAAAGTGGCTTTATATATTGAAAGAAAAAACGTATAATGTGGTTCGGAAAAAACATTTTTAAAGAGGATATATTATGGATATAGTAGTTTTAGCAGGCGGACTTAGCTCTGAGCGTGACGTATCTTTTAAATCTGGTTCAATGGTAGCAGAAGCACTTAGAGCCAGAGGACATAGAGCATTAGTACTTGATGTTTTCATGGGATATTCTGATGCAGAGTGTGATATCACAGATATTTTCGAGGATAGCATCAACAATTCAGTTAAGGTTGAAACTATCCCATCAGAGGCACCAGATATCAATGCAATCATCAAAAGCAGAGCAGATCAAAGCCCAAGCTTTTTCGGACCAAACGTTATAAAGATTTGTCAGAAGGCTGATATTGTATTTATGGCACTTCATGGCGGAGATGGAGAAAGCGGTAAGGTTCAGGCTGCCTTTGATTTATATGGAATCAAATATACAGGAAATGATTACATTTCAAGTGCCATAGCTATGGATAAGCAGATGACAAAGGAATTCTTCAACAGAGCAGGAGTTCCTACACCAGTTGGTACATCTCTTAAAAAGGCAAACAGAAAGGGATTCAAGTTTGATAAATTCCCTTGCATCGTTAAGCCAAACTGCGGTGGTTCTTCCATTGGAGTTACAATCGTAGAAAAGTCAGAGGATTTAGATGCAGCTTTAGATGCAGCATTTGAATGGGAAGATGAAGTTGTAATTGAGCAGTTCATTAAGGGACGTGAGTTCTCTGATGGTGTTATGGAAGGCAAGGCACTTCCTGTTATCGAAATCGCACCAAAGCAGGGATTCTACGATTACAAGAATAAATATGCAGCTGGTTCTGCAGTAGAGACATGCCCAGCAGATATTAGCGAGAAAGCTACTCAGGCCATGAAGAAATACGCCGAGATGGCATTCAAGGCACTTGGACTTACAACATATGCACGTATGGACTTTATGATGGATGAAGACGAAAACATCTACTGTCTTGAGGCAAACACACTTCCAGGAATGACACCAACAAGCTTACTTCCACAGGAAGCAAAGGTTATTGGAATGGATTTCGAAGATTTATGCGAGCATTTGATTAAGGTGTCTTTAAAGAAATACTAAGATATAGAAGTAAGAGTGATATTTATGAAAAACATGACATTGGCAAGGATTGCCGAAGTTACAAATGGAAAATTGGTTTTAGTACCAGGTTGTGAAGCAGCAAAAAATCAAGAAATTGCAGGAGCTGTAAATGATAATCGTAAGGTTGAAAAGGATTTCCTTTTCATTCCTATGGTTGGTGCTCGTGTAGATGGACATGATTTCATAGAGGATGCATTTTCAAAGGGTGCGTTAGCTTCATTGTCTGAAAAAGAGCTTGATAATCCTAGCGGACCATATATTCAGGTTCAGGATACAAAGCTTGCACTTAAGCAAATTGCAACAGCGTACAGAATGGAGCTTTCTATTCCAGTAGTTGGTGTTATTGGTAGTGTAGGAAAGACTAGCACAAAAGAAATGATTACATCAGTTCTTGAAACAAAGTTTTCTGTTTTAAAGACTGAGGGCAACTTCAACAACGAAATTGGTCTTCCACTTACAATCTGCAGAATAAGAGATAATCATCAGGTCGCAGTTGTTGAAATGGGAATATCTGATTTTGGAGAAATGCATCGTCTTGGCGATATTGCAAAGCCAGACATTGTTGTTATGACAAATATTGGCCAGTGTCATTTGGAATTTTTAAAGACTAGAGACGGTATTCTTCAGGCAAAGACAGAGGTATTTGAACACATGCCAAAGAATGGTCTTGTTATCCTTAATGGTGATGATGACAAGCTAATTAATGCCGACACACTTGGGCTTAGAAAGATTTTCTATGGTCTAAACGGTCAGCAAATCAATGCCACTGACGTAAAGCCAAATGGTCTTACTGGAACAGATGCTACTCTCAATATGGATGATGAACATATCGATGTTACAATTCCATTGCCAGGCAGCCATAACGTTATGAATGGTCTTGCAGCAGCAGCTGTTGGAAAAGAGCTTGGTCTTACAATTCAGGAGATTGCAAAAGGGTTATCAAAGGCTGAAACAATTGCCGGTAGAAACAACATTATCACTATTCGTGATATCAATATCATCGATGATTGCTACAATGCAAACCCTGTATCAATGAAGGCTTCTATAGAGGTCCTTGGAAAGGCTACAGGCAGAACAATTGCAGTCCTTGGTGATATGGGAGAGCTTGGACAGGATGAGCGCGAGCTTCATTATGAAATTGGACAGGCTTTAGAGGATAATCATATTGGATATGTATTCACTGTAGGAGATTTATCAGAAGAGATTAATAAATCATTATCTCAGAAGAATAGCTCTTGCATGGCTCATCATTATACTGATGTGGATGTTATGCTTGAGGATTTACTTCCTATCATCCGCGGTGGAGATACCATTTTAGTAAAGGCATCACACTTTATGAATTTTACAAAAGTAGTTGAAGCGTTAAAAGAAAGATTGGCATAAATATTAAAGGCACCTCATACGAGGTGCCTTTTGTTTTAGATTAATGTTGCGTCCTTTTTTAATTGATCCTCAAGAATTCCTCTAACGTATGCGCCAGGTTTCTTTTTGTTGTCGCCCTCAAGTGCTGTAGTGTCAATTGCAGGGCAGAAAGTAACGATAACGTGAGTTTTCTTTAAACGAGGAAGATGTGTCTCGAAAACTTCTCTTGTGTTTGTAAAAGCTACTGGTACGATAGGACAACCAGTTTTTGTAGCAATCTTAAAGCTTGCTTCGTGGAATTCAGCCATCTCGCCAGTCTTTGAACGAGTACCCTCAGGGAAAACAAACATTGAAATGCCAGATTTAATGTATTCCTGAGCTTTTATAATAAGCTTTAAATCCTGTCTAGGATCTGTTCTTGTAAGGAATAGGCAATAATTCATGTACATCCAAACATTTAAAAGTGGTACCTTTTCAAAAGTTTTCTTTGAAAGGAAACCAGTAACTGCTGGGCAAAGGTGATAACCAAGTACTACATCGAAAAAGCTTTGATGGTTACCAATGAAAAGTACTGCTTTGTCCTTTGGAATATTCTCAAGTCCTTTTACTTCGTATTTTACTCCGGCTAAGAATGCAACTACGCCAAATGCCCAAGCTACAATGTTGTAAGCAATTTTATCTTTGGCTGGTTTATTGAACAAACCTAAGATAAGAAGAATTAGCCAGATTGGAATACTGCAAATTAGGAATATAACAACGAAAGCTACTGTTATTATGGTTCTAATCATAGAGTCCTCCATATTTTGATGTATTATTCAGATATTTTCTCCGAATATTTATATTATAGAATAGCTAATATTAATTATCAATGTAGAGAAAATGAATAATTACTCATAAAAAGTGAATGGTATTAATAAACTATCAGTTATATCTAAATTTAATTTGGCTTAAAATGGTGATGATAGTAAGTGGTTCAGGAGTTTTTTATAATAATTATTCAAAATAACGGTCGTTCTTTTTGACAAAATTCACAAAAAGTGATAAAATGGCCCCAACGACATAAGAGTATATCATTAAATACTCAAATGCTAGAAAAGGGGGAGGACATCATGGAACGCGAGGACTTTGACAAAGTACGTGAATCGGTTAGATCGCAGTGCGGTAGTAGAGTTGTAATTCAGTTAGACAGAGGACGTAATAAGGTGGACATCCAGCAGGGTGTTATACAGGAGGCTTATCCTAGTGTATTCACTATCTTAGTTGACGACACAGAAACAAGCCCATCACAGTTACTTTCTTTCAGTTATACAGATATTATTACTAAAGAGATTCGCATGAAACTTTGCTAAGCTTGGCTTGCTAGTTACAACTAAATATGGATTTGGTAGGACCGTCGGATTATTCTGATATGTACCCTCTTTACTGGACAATAAAAAGTTCAGTAAGGAGGGTTATTTTTATGCGCTATAGTTATGAATTTAAAAGGAAGTGTATTGAAA
>NZ_OBMR01000005.1 GCF_900218035.1 Pseudobutyrivibrio ruminis DSM 9787 | reverse complement strand
CTGATGAATACTAATAGATCGAAGGTTTATTCTAAAAGGAAGATGTGTAGCGAATTTTCGGACACTAAGTTTTACTGTGTGAAGTTTTGAGGTTGCTAGTCAACCAAATTAATATTCCTCAATAGCTCAGTTGGTAGAGCACTCGGCGAGTTCCCTGTTTCGCCGAAGATTTGAAAATATTACTAATAATCCTCAATAGCTCAGTTGGTAGAGCACTCGGCTGTTAACCGAGTTGTCGTAGGTTCGAGTCCTACTTGGGGAGCTGATGGCTCCGTGGTCAAGCGGTTAAGACATCGCCCTTTCACGGCGGTAACACGGGTTCAATTCCCGTCGGAGTCACTTGCCTTTGGCAAACAATAAGCCGATGTGGCTCAATTGGCAGAGCAGCTGATTTGTAATCAGCAGGTTATCGGTTCGAGTCCGATCATCGGCTTTTTTCTATTGAGTAGAAAGAGGCCAATTTTTTTTATAAGGGTCTTGCTTGTATACACAATATGGACCTTTAGCTCAGTTGGTTAGAGCAACCGGCTCATAACCGGTCGGTCCAGGGTTCGAGTCCCTGAGGGTCCACTTTCTATAAAATATAATATGGCCTCATGGCTCAGTTGGTTAGAGCGCCGCCCTGTCACGGCGGAGGTCGAGGGTTCAAGTCCCTCTGGGGTCGTTTAACTTCTAATATATTACTATTATAATTGTGGGATCTTAGCTCAGCTGGGAGAGCATCTGCCTTACAAGCAGGGGGTCACAGGTTCGAGCCCTGTAGGTCCCATTCACAATCATTAATTTGATTGTAGATGCCGTAGTGGCGGAACTGGCAGACGCGCGGGACTTAAAATCCCGTGGTGGCGACATCGTACCGGTTCGATTCCGGTCTACGGCATTCACTCTTTTGAGTGAAACTGAATATTGTGTGTGTGTAGCTCAGCTGGATAGAGCACTTGGCTACGGACCAAGGTGTCGGGGGTTCGAATCCTCTCACGCACGCTAAATTAAAAGAAAAAGAGATAGGTTTTACCTATCTCTTTTTTCTTTTAACTCACCGGCAGGTCGAATTCGAACAGGTTCGAACTCTCGCCTGCCGGCTCGGTCGGCGCTAAACGACGTCCACTGGACGTCAGCGCCCTCTCACGCACGTTAGTAAAAAGAGATAGGTAATACCTATCTCTTTTATTATAAGCTTATAGCATCTATTCCAGTAGGTTTTATCATATCGAATGGTGCAGGATTATTTTCATCAAATATAAATGCAATCTCGTAGTTATAGTAAGTGTCGCTGTCTTCATGTTCTTTTACAAAATCATAAAACTCAGGATGTTCAGAAATATCTACTGTAAAAAAGTGTGAGAAATTTCTTTCAGAGTTTATTTCATCATCAGCATAGCTATATTCAAACTCTAGATATTGTTGTTCCTCATTGTAATCTACAAAGTCACCGAAAACCCAATGTTCTTTCCCGTCTGGTTCCTGATATGATGTAGTTTCTTTATAAGAAAGTGAATCAATACTGTAGCCGTCTATGCAGCTATAGGGATTTTTTAATAAAATAACAGAGACTTCGTATGTTGAATCGTAATCTTCTTTAATACCTTCGCATACTCCGATATTTGCAATTATGGTAACAGTGTCGTCCTGGTCATCAGCTTCGTAATCAATAATTGTAGCCGTGTTAAAACCACTGGATGCATGAGAAATATCAAGCTTATCAGTAGCGTATTCGTCAAAAGAAATATATTTTCCAGTAGTACTGTATTGAACATATTCGATTTGATCTTTATCCATTAAACAATCATCGCTAATATTGTTTGCAAGATAATCATTGCTGTACCATGAGTTCTGTAAAAATCTATCAACGAAAGTAGATTTCCATTCGGTATCATTAATCAAATCATCAGATATAAATTCACCTTCATACAAAAATGCAGTTTCTATTGTATTTTTTAAATCTTCGGTGAGCTCAAATTCTGAAGGATACTCATATTCTTTTATGCCAAGCTTTTCACAATATGCATCTATGCCTAGTTCGTTCATAAGTGGAATATCATAGGTTATTGTTTCCTCCTCAGATGTGTTTTGGACTTCTGGTTCTGGAACTGGTTCCGTGGTACCCTCCAACTCAGTAGTATTACCGCAGCCAGTCAGAATCATGGATGCCATGATACTAATTGGAATAATTCTACCAATTCCATTTTTTGCAGTTATCATTATGTTGCCTCCTAAGTAGTAATTCTAAAATGTGCCCCTATTTATATATTTTGAGCACTAACAGGATTATATCTTTTTCTATTGATTTGCTCAATATTATGTTATAGAGTCATTTTTATAGAGATATAAAGGAGATATTATGGGTTCCAATAATAACGTACCATTTTGTACATGTACTGATACTAACTAACATTGACAGTATATAAATGATGTGGTAAAACTGTATTATTAATAGTAGTACAGTTCTGCATATGATATGGGGATTATGTAAGTATGAGAATAATAGACTTCTTCTTGTGGTTAATACAGGGGATATTGTTATTGGCTTTGACCATGTTAGGCCTTATGGCAATTGACTATTATGTTAGTCCAGATTGGTTATACAATGACAATATTGTCTTTTTTATTTTAGGTCTAGTTTTTTTTATTCATTTTTTATTTGGAATTAAAAGAAGTAATAAGAGATATAATAAGAAACAAGAGTATGAAGATACATATTATGATGAGTATCAGCCTGTAAAGACTTATCATGCTCACACTAAGAAACCAAATCATTTACGTCGTTCTTTCCTGGCTTGTTCACTGGTAGCTTTATTATTAATCGGGCTAGGTATTCATAACATTTCTAAGCAAAAAAGTTTAGATGGCGTACCCGAAAACGTTATCGAGTTTGGTGAAAAATATCCAGAAGCAGAGGAATACGTTAAGAATTTCAATAAATACGCATATGCTGACCTTGACATGGATGTGTCAGATGAAATGTCTAAGAAAGACATTCCCCTTTTTATTCAGTGGGATAAAAGATGGGGATATAAAAACTATGGAGCTAATTACGTGGGAGTGGCAGGATGTGGTCCTACTTGTCTGGCTATGGTTGTGTGTGGATTAGAGCAAGATGCAGATATAAATCCATATGTTGTTGCAGAATATGCATCGGACAAGGGATACTATACATATGGTCAGGGAACATCCTGGGATATTATGACAGAAGGCGCGCGTCATTACGGACTGAGCGTTTCTAGTGGAAATGTTTCTTCGGAATATATTACAGACAATTTGTCCAGCGAAACGCCTATGATTTGCTCAATGTCACCAGGAGATTTTACAAAAACAGGGCATTTTATTGTATTAACTGGAATAGATTCAAACGGAAAAATCATTGTAAATGATCCAAACAGTCCTAAGAATAGTAACAAACACTGGGATGTAAATACACTAGTATCCCAGATGAAGAGTGTTTGGAAATATAATATATAGTTAAATTGGAGGGGAAGAGATGAAAAAATTACTTGTATGTTGTCTTTGTGGTTTATTATTAGTTGGATGTGGACAGTCCAACACAGATAACACATCAGAATTAGAAAATTCAGAGGAGGCTAATCAGGTACAAGAATCAGTTGAAAGTGAACCAGAAGAGTCAGAAGAAACAACTGAAGCAGAGCCTGAAATAGCAGAATATCCATTGAATCTTGATATAGCTGGATGTGATACTTTTACACAGATTGTGGATACTGTACTTGAGCCAGGAATGGGCTATACAAACGAAACAATCGGTGATACAGACGCTTTGTTAGTATGCACATTTGCTTACGATAATATGGATGGCAATATGGCTGCTATAGATTCAGCAATATATGTTTATAACGATGGGGTACCTGAGTGTATTGGAAATGTATCCTCTATAGGCACTGCTTATCCACTTGCAGTTAAAGATGGCTATTTATATGTTGGAATCCATCATGGCACTGCCAAATATACTATTGAAGATAATGAGTTAATTGAGGTTGAATCTTCTTGGATAGAATATGATGATGAAGGAAATGAAGAATATTATTATCATGAAGTAGCAGGAGAAGAAACAAAATCAGAAAGCTCTGACGTAGTAGACAGCATTCAGAATGAATATGATGAGGCCACCGTACTTAATTTTGACGTAATTCAATAATGGGATAAAGAGAAGCGCTAGCAATGCTAGCGCTTCTTTAATATTGCAGAAGAAAAACTGATGCAATTCAATGGTATGTGATATAATTTCTACAGACTAGTTTTTGGAGGTACAATCATGAAAGCATATTTTGCAGGTGGATGTTTTTGGTGTGTTACACCTATTTATAAAATATATGGAGTGGACCAGGTTACATGTGGTTACTCAGGTGGTGATGAAGTAAATCCTACATATGAGGATGTTAAGGCGCAAAAGACAGGACATAGGGAAACTATTGAATTGACATATGATCCAGCAAATGTGACCTATGACAAATTGCTTGATATTTATCTTGCAAACGTTGATCCATTTGATGGAGAAGGCCAGTTCATTGATAAAGGTTTTTCTTATACATTAGCTATCTATTACAATTCAGATGAAGAAAAAGTTATTGCTGAAAAGAAGATAAAGGAGCTGGAGCAGGAGACAGGTAAGAAGGCTCAAATCTCCTTGGAAAAGTTTAAAAGCTTTTATGAGGCAGAGGAAGAACATCAGGATTATTATTTAAAAAATCCGGAAGCCTTTGAAAAGGAGCTAATAGAAAGCGGTCGAAAGGAGTCATAATTATGCAGGAGAAGCTAAAAAAGATAAAGGTGTTGTTTGGTGATGTAGATAACACACTTCTTTGCCTAAAAATGTACAACGAAGCTGGTAAAAGAATAGTTGGTTTTGAAGATGCTAACGACTGGCTTAAGTATAATATAAACAATAATGCTTACATCAAATGCCAGGCTCCTAGAGGAGTAAAGAATCTTATCGATGATTTACATTTTAATCATGGCGTTAAGATTTATGGCCTTACAGAATGTAGCAACTCTTTTGAATACAACTCAAAATATAACCGTCTGAGGGAGTGTTACCCAGGTGTTTTCGAGCATCATGGAGATTTGATTTCAACAGAAACACGTCATAAAAAAGTTCTCATAATGAAAATGATTGCAGAACGCGACGGCTACAATATGGACGAGATTATGTTTATAGATGATAGCTATACAGAAATTATGGAAGCTTTTGGAGCAGGAATCTTGGCCATGCATACCACAGAAGTTATGGAGCGATTCATGTAATAATGGTATTCCAAAACGGAATACAAGCTATACATAAATGAATATCCAATACCCCTTAAATCTATTGAGATAAACAAAGTATGATTATAAAATTTACTTTGTATGTTTTAAAGAATAAGGGGTATTTTTTTGGTATATATAATTAAAAGGGTATTACAGTTAATACCGATTCTGTTTGCAATTACATTTCTTTCATTTGCAATGATGAGACTTGCAGGAAGTGATGTTGTTGAGCAGAAAATGTTGAACACAGGACAAGTCATTTCAGAGACGCAGCTTGAAATGGCAAGGGAACAGTTAGGTCTAAATTCTCCTTTTTTAGTTCAATATTTTAGATGGCTCGGCAATTTACTTCACGGTGACATGGGCGTTAGTTATGTCTCAGGCAAAGATGTATTTGAGACATTTGTTTCAAAGCTCCCAGCTACAATACTGCTTACAGCCACATCAATTGCACTTACAGTAATTATATCCATTCCTCTTGGAGTTATATCAGCTGTATATCAAAACAAATTCATAGACTACGTTATTAGATTTTTTAGCTTTATAGGAAATAGTCTTCCTAACTTCTTTGTATCACTAGTATTGATGTATTTCCTAGGAATCAAGTTAGGCTGGCTACCTATCATATCTAAAGATATAAATAGCACAAGCATAATTATGCCAACTTTGACTTTGGCTATAGCTATGTCTTCAAAATACTTACGTCAGGTTCGTACAACTGTGTTGGACGAGCTAAGCAAGGATTATATTGTTGGAGCTAAGGCAAGAGGTGTAAAGTTTTCAATTACACTCATGGGAAGTGTGCTTCGTGCAACGCTTGTAACAATTATTACGCTGTTGGCATTATCTATT
The DNA here is from genome assembly GCF_900218035.1 of Pseudobutyrivibrio ruminis DSM 9787. Taxonomy (GTDB): domain Bacteria; phylum Bacillota; class Clostridia; order Lachnospirales; family Lachnospiraceae; genus Pseudobutyrivibrio; species Pseudobutyrivibrio ruminis. The sequence continues at coordinate 314,822 of NZ_OBMR01000005.1, read as the reverse complement.
GGAAGCCTTTTGGGCGGAACAGCTATTGTTGAATCTATTTTTATGTGGGATGGCGTTGGCAAAATGGCAGTAGATGCCATTAATATGCGTGACTATCCAATTATTCAGGCATATGTAATGTGGATGGCGATTATCTATGTATTAGTTAATCTCATTACAGATTTATCATACAGATTCTTGGACCCAAGAATTAGATTGGGGGATAGAGAATCATGAAAAAGAAAATCAAATTAACCATAATGAGTTGCTTAGTAGTTTTGATTATTTTCATGGCTATTTTTGCAACATATATATGTCCATATGACCCTTATGAACAGGATTTGAGTGTTGCATATCAAGCTCCTGGTTTAGAGCATCTTATGGGAACAGATGCCTACGGCAGAGATATGTTTTCAAGAGTAATAATAGGTGGCCAGGTAAGCATATTATCGACACTGGCTCTGGTAGCAATTATTGCAGTATTTGGTACAACCATAGGAATTATATGCGGATACTTTGGTAATAAAGTTGATTTTGTTGTTATGAGAATATCAGATTTATGTCTCGCTTTCCCAGGATTAGTATTTGCTCTAGCAGTAGCAGCAATACTAGGTGGAGGTATCGTAAATGCGGTAATAGCGTTAGCGGTAATAAGCTGGCCAAAATATTCTCGTGTTGCCAGAGGACTTACATTATCCATAAAGGATAGCACATATATTGAGGCTGCAAAATTGGCGGGCGACAATTCATTACAAATAATATGTCGCCATGTGATTCCAAATATCATAGGTCCAATTATAGTAACAGCCACATTAGATATTGGAACTATGATGATGGAGATTGCAGGTTTATCCTTCCTGGGACTTGGGGCACAGCCACCTGTAGCAGAGTGGGGAAGTATGATGTCTAATGGACGAAGCATGCTACAGACCTATCCATGGGTTGTATTGTCACCAGGAATTGCAATTTTTATATCAGTAGTTATTTTCAATCTTTTTGGAGATACATTACGCGATGCAGTAGATCCTAAAAATGTATCACAATCATTCAGTAAATAGGATAATTAGAGATTTCTATAATTAGGAATTTTTAATATATAAATTAAGGAGTATGAATAATGAAAAAGTTAGTAGCAATGATGCTTGCTTTGACTCTTACAGCAGCTACATTTGTAGGCTGTGGAACAAAAGCAGAGAATCAGACAGCTGATTCTAATGTAGAATCAGGAAAGAAGACTTTTGTCTTTGGAGACACAACATTTAATGCGGAAAATGAAGAGGCAAATATTGATCCACATGATACATATTGTGGATGGGCAGCAATCCGCTATGGTGTGGGAGAGACACTATTCAAGTTCAATGACAATATGGAACTTGAGCCATGGATTGCTGAAAGTTATGAAAGCATTGATGAATTAACATGGAAAATTACACTTAAGGACGGAGTAACATTCTCTAACGGAAATCCTTGTGATGCAGAGGCAGTAAAGGCTTGCATCGAGGATTTGGTTGCAGTTCATGAACGTGCAGCAGGAGATTTAGCAATTGATTCAATTGAGGCAGATGGGCTTGAGCTTACAATTAAAACTACAACACCAAAGCCAACATTAATTAATTATCTTTGTGATCCTTATGGTTGTATCATAGATGTTACAGCCGGAAATGCAGATGGAATTGTTGTTGGTACAGGTCCATTCGTTGCAACCGAGTTGGTTACAGATGACCACATAAATCTAGTAAAGAACGAGAATTACTGGGGTGGAAATGTAAATATTGATGAAGTAACTGTTCTTACTATCTCTGATGGAGATACACTTGCAATGGCACTTCAGAATGGTGATATTGACGCTGCTTATGGTATGGCATATGCAAGTTATCCATTATTTGAAAATGATGATTATGTATTTACAAGCACAGCTACAAGCCGAGCTTTCTATCTTCAGATGAACTATAATTCAGATATCATAAAGGATGATGCGGTACGAGAGGCAATTGCTCTTGGTATTGATAAAGAAGGATTCGTAAATACGTTATTAAATGGATATGGTTATGTGGGTTCAGGAGCGTTCCCTGATTCATTCCCATTTGGTAAGGGTGTAAATGCCAAGGAGTATGACCCTGAAAAGGCTAAAGAAGTATTGGAAGCAGCAGGTTGGGTTGATACTGATGGTGATGGAATCAGAGAAAAAGATGGAAAGACATTAACAATTAATTGGGTATCATATCCAAGCCGTCAGGAGCTTCCTCTTTTAGCTGAGAGCGCCCAGGCTAATCTAAAAGATATCGGAATTGATGTACAGTTAAATGTAACAGCTGACCACGGCACAATCGTTTCAGAGCCTACAGGATGGGACGTATATGCAGCAGCATTTGTTACTGCCGGCATTGGTGACCCAATGTATTTCTTTAGTACACACTGTTTATCAGATTCAACAAAGAATCGTGGAGCATATTCTAATGCACAGTTAGAGGAGCTTGCACAGGAGATGAACAACACATTTGATGTTGATGAAAGAAATGATTTGGCTGTTCAGATGCAGCAGATTATTTTGGACGATGATGCATTTGTATTCTGCTCATTCCTTCGCATGAGCATGATTAGCAAGTCAAATGTCACAGGCTTGACAGCTCATTCTAGTGATTATTATGAGCTTACAGCAGAATTAGATATTAATTAATTTGAGGAGAGCTTACGCTATGAATGAAACTTTTTTTGATTACAATTCCGTAAGTATAGAATTTGATGGAAAAGTGGCAGTTAATAGCGTAAGCTTTTCTATTAATAAGGGCGAAGTGCTTGCTTTAGTAGGTGAGTCTGGCAGTGGTAAATCTACAATAATTAAGTCGATAATTGGAATACTAAATTCAGATGGAAAAATAACTGAAGGTGAAGTGGTATTCGAAGGTGAAAATCTCTTTTCTAAAAAGGAAAAAGAGTATCGAAATATACGCGGTAAAAAAATAGGAATGATTTTCCAGGACTCATTAGGTTCCTTTTGCCCAATAAGGACAATCGGAGACCAGATAACAGAAGCGGTGAGAGCTCATGAAAAAATAAGCAAACCAGAAGTGAAAGCAAAAGCATTGGAGCTATTTCATAAGCTGAATTTTAGTGAACCGGAAAAGCTATGGAAAAGCTATCCATTTGAGCTGTCTGGTGGAATGAATCAACGTGTAGGAATAGCTATGGCGATGTTACTTGATCCGCCATTACTTTTGGCGGATGAGCCAACCAGTGCTCTGGATCCCAAAGCTACAGATATGGTTTTAGAGGAACTCAATAATATGCGTGATAATCTTGGTACTTCTATCATCATTGTGACTCATGACATGTCAATTGTGCCAAGAATAGCAGACAAAGTATTAGTATTAAAAGATGGAACAGTAATGGAATATGGCAAGGCAACAGAGGTCTTAAATAATCCTAAGAGCGATTACACAAAGCTTTTATGTGACGCAGTGCCAGTTTCAGGGAGAAAAGGATGGAACCTTTCATTAAAGTAGAAAATATATGTAAGACATTTTCTAGGAATGATAAACAGAATACAGAAGTCTTGAAGGGCATTTCTTTTCAGGTGAACAAAGGTGAATGTCTCGGAATAGTTGGAGAGTCCGGATGTGGAAAAAGCACATTGGCGCGAATTATGCTTGGGCTGATTCCTGCTACAGATGGAAAGATAATCATCAATGGAGAAGAGCAAAAGGGCATTAGACTTGGAAGCCAGATGGTCTTTCAGAACCCAAATGAATCTTTTAATCCTCGTAAAACTATTGGGTATGGTGTAGGTGAAGGTTTAAAAAATAAAGGGGTACCACAGGACGAAATTGACGAACAGATAGATTATCTTTTCGACATGTGTGGTCTACAAAGGGAGTTGAAAAATAAATATCCACACCAAATCAGCGGAGGCCAATGTCAACGAGCGGCTATAGCTAGAGCGTTAGCTATGAAGCCGGATATACTTGTATGTGATGAAGCGACAAGTGCGTTGGATGTGACAGTACAAAAACAAGTAATTGAATTGTTGCAGGAGCTTAGAAGAAAACAAAATCTGACTATTATATTTATCAGTCATAACATGGCGCTTGTAGAAATGTTTTGTGATCGAGCTATTTTGATTGAAAATGGCACAACAAAAAGAACTTTTGGTCCAACATAGCCCAAAACTATGGCTATTAACAGTAAAATAAAGTACAATAAAAACTGTTCGGAGGCAATCCAGTTTCTGAATGGTTTTTTATTTTTTAAGATTATGGAAAAGTTAGTAAACGATAATAAAGCCTATTGGATTCAAAGAGCCAAAGGCTATTCAGAGGTTAATAAAGAAGAGTTATCTGGGATTCAGCATAGCACATGGAAAGAGTTTTTGGTGTCAGAAATCTCCAAGTGTTTCCCTGAAAGGGAGCCAGGCTCAATAAAGATTTTAGATGTGGGAGCTGGACCTGGTTTTATATCTATTATTTTATCCGAGGCAGGCTATCAGGTTACTGCATTCGATTTCGCAGATACCATGCTGGCAGAGGCTAAAGCTAATGCTGGCGAATTATCAAATCAAATAAATTTTGTTCAAGGAGATGCATTGAATCTTCCATTTGAAAAAGATTCTTTTGATGTGGTATTTTCACGAAATCTTACCTGGAATCTTCCAGACCCTGCAAGGGCATATGTTCAGTGGCTTTCTGTTTTAAAGACAGGTGGGCTAATGCTTGTGTTTGATGCAAATTGGTATTCATATCTAGTAGATGAAGAAAAAATGCAAGAATACAAAAAAGATCGAGACAATGTAAAAAATAGTTGTCTGGATGACTACAATATAGGCGATAATTTTGAGCAGATGGAACGCATCGCTCTTTCATTGCCACTTACAGATAAAATTCGTCCTAAGTGGGATTATGAATTTTTAAATAGTATTGAAGCAGGACAGGTGTCCGTGCTTGAGGATGTGGGAAGCAGACTCTATTCTGAAAAAGAAAGGATAAATTATAATTCTACCCCACTATTTATGGTTAGAACAGTAAAAGGGTTATTTTAATGGGTGAGTTACACTATATTGCCTTTGAGGAAGAGGCAGATGATATAAAAGAGAAAGTAGAAAGCTACTGGACCAAAAGAGCCGATGGTTTTTTTGATTTAAGACACGATGAAATAGAAAGCAATAAAGCTGATAGATGGCTTAAGGAAATAGAAAAGTATTTACCAACAGATAGAAGCCTTAAGATTCTTGATGTTGGATGTGGCGCAGGATTTTTTGAAATTATTTTAGGAAAGCTTGGGCACAGTGTTACCGGTGTCGATTTAACTGAAGAGATGGTTGCTAAAGCAAATGAAATGATTCGCATATACGATATGGATTCATCTAAGGTTAAAGCGTTAGTAGGGGATGCAGAAAACCTTGATTTCGCTGATGAGGAATTTGACGTGGTAATCAGTAGAAACCTTACATGGACACTTCCGCATCCAGTTGATGCTTACACACAGTGGCATAGAGTTCTAAAAAAGGGTGGAGTTCTACTTAATTTTGATGCGGAATATGCAAAGGGGGCTCATAACCTTAAAAGCCCAGAAAATCTTGCACACAAGGATATATCGGATAATCTTAAAGAAGAATGTCACGATATCTATCACATGCTTACAATTAGTATGCTCGATAGACCACATTGGGATGAACATGTTTTATCTGATATAGGATTTTCATCAATTGAGGTTGACGATGATTTTGGAAATAGAATATTTGTAGAGCATGACGAGTTTTATATACCAGATAAAATGTTTAGTATCAAAGCTGTTAAAGCATAATGATGGGGGATTATTATGGAAATAAAGCAATTAAAATACTTTGTTGTAGCTGCAGATGTAGGGTCTTTTAGTGAAGCTGCAAAGGTTTTATACACAACTCAATCTAGCGTCAGCAAGGTAATCTCTGCTCTCGAAAAGGAATTAGGTTATAACCTTTTCCAAAGAGAGAGCAAAGGTATTGCTTTGACATATGAGGGAGTGAAGTTTCACAACAAGGCAAGCGTCCTTGTTTCTGATTTTGAAGCACTGGAAACAACTAGTGTGGAGAATAATAATATCGTAAAAATAAGTATTAACCATAGTTCATGGTTGGCAAACTGTTTCTCAGATTTTTATGAACTGAATAAAGATGATGATGTTTGCTATAGCATTCATACAGATACAACTCATAACATCATTAATCGCATGAGAATAATGGAGGATGAGGTTGGATTTGTATATGTATTTCCAGATACAAGACTGCAGTTTGAATATGAAATAAAAAAATATCAGTTGAAATTTGAAAGACTTAAATCCGTAGATGGAATGATATATTTCCAGCCTGACGATGTACAGGAGAATGCTGACTATTCAAGCAAGATTATACATGACTTAAAATATATTCAATCTGAACAGGATGATTATATTAGACAGGAATCTTTCCAGACCGAGGAGGGGGAGCCTGTAAATATAAAAAATGACATTGCTGTAATAACAAATAGTGATTATGTTATGCATGCATTATTGAAAAATAATTCATTAGCAAATCTTAGTGCGGATAGTTTTAATAGTTACGATTTAGGTATTCGACCTGGAATTCGACTAAAAAATACAAGAGGAAGTATCGATTTTGGAATACTTACCAATGAAAATGGTAGGCAAAGCGTGCAAGCAAGGGCATTTGTGGATTATATTAAGAATCAACTACTTTAAATTTTCGAAACTCTTCTTTTTGGTAAAGTGGTAAAGCCCCATTTCACAAGGGTTTGGGGGATAATTTATTAAAAAATAAAATTTGAAAAAATGTGAAGAAATTATGAAAAAAGACTTGCGCAAATGTGTATTAAGTGTTATATTCTATATCGTACTAGCGAAAAGCTAATACCAAATTTTTCATAACTCAGCGACCAAGGGCAACTTTGGTCGCACTCCCCGAACTTCCAGTCGGCGCTGTGGCGCCGGCTTTTTTTATTTTTATGATTATGAATAAATAATCATAAAAGAGAAAAGAAGTGATTTACTGCCTAAAAGACAAAGTGAGTCCTTAATTATAGGTGGTTTTTTATACGCGGTATAGGTATAATAAATCATACGAGTAATTCGTATGTTTTTTAGTTAGGAGTATTAATAATGGGTGAAGTTAAAGTAATTGAAATCGGTGAGAGCGTATTCGCGGAAAACGAAGCGGCAGCTGATGCAATTAGAAATCAAATGAAAGAGCAGGGAACATTCTTTTTGAATGTAATGTCTGGTCCAGGATCAGGAAAGACAACCACACTTTCTGCTCTTATTAATAGAATGAAAGATAAATACAAAATCGGTGAGATGGATGTTGATATCGAAACAAGTATCGACGCTCAGCGTGTAGCTGATGCCACAGGTGTCCAGTCTATCCAGATTCACAATATGGGACTTTGTCACATCGATGCAGATATGACAAGTCGTGCATTAATGGAATACGACACAACAGATTTTGATTTATTAATTTTGGAAAACATAGGTAATCTTGTTTGTCCAGCAGAGTTTGATGTTGGAGCCAACAAAAACCTTATGTTACTTTCAGTTCCAGAGGGAGACGATAAGCCACTTAAGTACCCTCTTATGTTCGAGATTAGTGACGTAGTATTAATTAATAAGATAGATACACTTGAGTACTTTGATTTCAGCAAAGAAAAAGTTACAGAAAGAATCTTGAAGCTCAATCCAAATGCAAAGATTTTCTTTGTAAGTGGAAAGACTGGCGAAGGACTTGATGAAGTTGTCGCTTGGTTAGAGGAAGAAATTGCTGCAGTAAAATAGTTTTAAATGTTCGGCTTTATATAAGGAGAATAATTTGAATTATCAGCAGAAGAATATGACACGAAGTGAGTACGAAGAATTTTTGAAAGTTTCAGCTGGCGAAATGCCAGCTGATTTAGTACTGCGCAATGGAGTATATCTGGACGTATTCACAAATCAGTTCAAAAAAGGCGATATTGCTATTAGCAAAGGTAGCTTTGCGGGAATAGGTAAATACGAAGGTAAAATGACCATCGATATGACAGGCAAGACAATTGTGCCTGGATTTATCGATGGTCATATTCATATAGAAAGTACTACGGTAGTTCCGGAGATTTTTGCAAAAGAGGCAATCCTGCACGGAACCACAGCCATATTGACAGATCCTCATGAGATAGCAAACGTAATGGGGACAGACGGAATAAAATACATGTTGGAAGCTACAGAGAACCTTCCTATGGACATATTCTTTATGATTCCATCCTGCGTTCCATCATGCGAGTTCGACGAAAGCGGTGCTCAGATATTCGCCCAGGATATGAAGCCATTTTTATCTAACAAAAGAGTATATGGTATTGCAGAACTGATGGATGTAAATGGCGTCGTTAATCGCAGATTCGATGTGATTGATAAGACGTATCTGGCAATCATGGAGGATAAGCTGATAGACGGACATGCGCCTTTAGTAACTGGAAGGCAATTGATGGCATATGTTGCAGCAGGAGTGCTTTCCGACCATGAATGCTCAAATATTGATGAAGCGATGGAAAAGCTTGGCACCGGTCTTTGGATAATGATTAGAGAAGGTACAGCAGCCCAAAATCTGGAGGCACTTATTGATTTGTGCAAAGAGCCATATGCATCCAGATGTATGTTTTGCACTGATGACAGACACATCAATGACATAATGGATTATGGTCATATTGATAACATAATTAGAAAAGCAATCAATTTAGGAGTGGATCCTGTAATTGCATATAAAATGGCTTCATGCACTGCGGGAGTGTATTTTGGACTTCGCGACAGGGGTGCTATTTCACCTGGATTTCTTGCAGATTTTGTGGTGTTGAATGATGTGAATAGTGTGGATATCGATAGAGTATACAAAGCAGGTGTGGAAATGACTCCTGATTACTTAAAAACACACTGTAAAAGCAATGTATCTTCTGACCTTATAGACAAGTCTCATAATACATTTAACCTGCCACAGATAACAAAGCAAATGTTGTTAAACAATAAAGCTTTGCCGGTTCTTGGTTTGGTAGAAGGACAGCTCATAACAACAGAAGAGGGGAAATCTGAGGCGATAGATGTATCAAAGGATATTCTAAAGGCAGTTGTAGTAGAACGCCATTGTGGAACGGGCCATATAGGAATGGGATTTATAAAAGGCTATGGCTTGAAAAGAGGAGCTATTGCAACTTCTGTTGCCCATGATGCTCACAATATTATTGCTATTGGAGCATCAGAGGAAAACATATCTGCGGCTATCAATGAGCTAAAGAAAATTGGTGGTGGAATTGTGGTGTACGATGGAGAAAAGGTGCTTAAGACCTATCCACTTCCTGTTGCAGGCTTAATGAGTGAAGTAAGCGCTGATGATGCAAAGACAAAGCTAGATGAGATACATGAGGCAGCTTATCAGCTGGGAGTTAATAAAAATATTGATCCATTTATGACATTGAGTTTTACAGCTTTACCGGTAATACCGGAATTGCGAATTACAACTCATGGTGTGTTAAATGTTAATGATTGGAAATTAGTTTAAATAACAAATCTATTTTAGGGGAATATATGCTACAATAGCACTTATGGATAAGAAAAGAATTTTTATAACAGTAGTAATTGCTCTCTGGATTATGCTGATTTGGGGACACAGCATGCAGCCAGCCACAGTATCGGAGCAAGAAAGTGGACGCGTATTATATTATCTTGGCAAAATATTCCCAGCTTTACTTGCAAGCGAAGGTGGAATGGTTATTGTTAGAAAAGCTGCTCATATTACAGAGTTTCTTATTTTAGGAATTCTACTTACAGTAGCTTTTTCGAACAAAATATATGGAAGGTTTAACAGATTCACAACTCCAGCCCTTACAGGTCTTTTTATTGCATTCATTGACGAAACAATACAGCTTTTTGTTGTAGGTCGTTCAGGGGAAGTAAGAGACCTTTGGTTTGATTTTGGAGGAGTCGTACTAGGCACACTTATTGCACTTGCATTTTCAAGCGGTAAGCGAACCCGTAGAAAATACTAAGGTGCAAGATTAAAAATAAATTCTAAAAGTGGAGGCAGCATATGGGAAAAAAGAAGATAGTTATCGCACTGGGACATGACGCATTAGGCACAACTGTACTTGAGCAGTGGAATGCTACAAAGCGTACAGCAGTTGCAGTAGCAGAGTTTATTAAGCAGGATTATCAGGTTGTCGTTACACACAGCAACGGACCACAGGTTAGTATGATTCACACAGCAATGTCAGAGTTCTACCAGAATCATCCTGATTACACATCTACACCAATGTCAGTTTGTTCAGCAATGAGCCAGGGATATATCGGTTACGATTTGCAGCAGGCTATCCGTTCTGAGCTTGTTAGCTGCGGAATTTACAAGCCAGTTTCAACTATCCTTACACAGGTTACTGTTGATCCATATGATGAAGCTTTCTACAAGCCAACAAAGATTATTGGCAGAGTTATGACTGAGGCCCAGGCTGAGGCAGAAGAAGCAAAAGGCAATCACACAGTTAAGGTTGAAGGTGGATACAGACGAATCGTTGCTGCTCCAAAGCCAATCGAGATCGTTGAAATTGATGCTATCAAAGCTTTAAGTGATGCGGATCAGGTTGTTATTGCAGCAGGTGGTGGTGGAATTCCTGTTCTCACACAGGACAACAGTCTAAAGGGCGCATCTGCAGTTGTTGAAAAGGATACAGCAGCAGGCCTTCTTGCTTCTGAGCTTGAAGCAGATATGCTGGTTATTCTTACTAGTGTTACAAAGGTATGCAAAAACTTTGGCAAGCCAAATGAAGAGCCTCTTGACTATATCTCAATTGCTGAAGCTAAAAAGATGCTTGAGGATGGAGAGTTTGGCGAGACAGATATGGCTCCTAAGATTCAGGCAGCTATTGATTACATTGGTGATTCAGCCATTAGAAAGGTATTGATTACAAAGCTATCAGATGCTGGCAACGCTGTAGGCGGCCAGACTGGTACAATGATTGGAAAATAATAAATGACCATTAGAGATTTAGAGATTGGACAAACAGCGAGAATTGATGAAGTAGGAGGAGAAGGGGCACTTAGACAACATTTCTTGGATATGGGAGTTATACCAGGGGTAGAGGTTACTCTTGTTAGATTGGCACCTATGGGTGATCCTATGGAGCTTCGCGTACACGGCTATGAGCTTACTCTTAGATTAGCAGATGCGGCGCAGATAAAAGCTACCCCAGTGGAAAACAAAGTCCAGGACGATGTTGCGCCTGCCAAGAAAGATAAACACGATATAAACCATCCTGGCTTAGGCGAGGAAGGAAAGTATCATCTCAAGGGTGACGGCACTCCACTTCCAAAGGGAGAGATGCTTACATTTGCTCTTGTGGGCAACCAGAACTGTGGTAAGACTACTCTCTTTAATCAGCTCACTGGAGCCAATCAACACGTTGGAAATTTCCCTGGTGTTACAGTAGACAGAAAAGATGGTGTAATCAGGGGCAAAGAATTTACATGCATTACAGATCTTCCTGGAATATATTCAATGTCACCATATTCTAGTGAAGAGCTCGTCAGCAGAGACTTTGTTTTAAAAGAAAAGCCAAAGGCTATCATCAATATCGTTGATGCTACAAACATCGAGCGTAACCTTTACCTTACAATGCAGCTTTTGGAACTTAATATTCCTATGGTTGTTGCTCTTAATATGATGGATGAGTTAAGAGGCAATGGTGGCTCAGTAGATATCAACCGAATGGAAAAAATGCTGGGAGTTCCAGTTGTTCCTATTTCTGCATCTAAAAACGAAGGTATCGATGAGTTGGTTGCTCATGCACTTCATATAGCTCAGTATCAGGAAAAGCCAGAGATAGACGATTTCTGTGATGAAAACGATAACGGTGGTGCAGTGCATAGATGTATCCACGGTGTTATTCATCTTATGGAGGATCATGCTAAAAGAGCAGATATCCCTGTTCGCTTTGCAGCCAGCAAAGCCATCGAAAACGATGCGCAGATAATAAAGCGTCTTGATTTAGATGAAAATGAAATAGAGACATTAGAGCACATCACAAAGCAGATGGAAAAGGAAAGAGGTCTCGATAGAAGTGCTGCCATGGCAGACATGAGATTTGCTTTCATTGAAAAAGTTTGCAATGAATGTGTAATCAAACCTAGAGAAAGTAAAGAGCACATTCGCAGTCAGAAAATTGACAAATGGCTTACAGGTAAATACACTGCAATCCCAATTTTTATTTGCGTAATGGCACTTGTATTTTTCCTTACTTTCAATGTTATAGGAGCATGGCTTCAGGGCTTGTTAGAAACAGGAATCGAAGCGTTAACAGATATTACAGATGCTACATTGACAGCTGCTAATGTTAATGTAACTGTTCATGAGCTTGTTATTGGTGGTATTTTTGAAGGTGTAGGAGGTGTGCTTAGCTTCTTGCCTATCATCATAACAATGTTTTTCTTTCTATCTATATTGGAAGACAGTGGTTACATTGCTAGAGTAGCCTTCTTTATGGATAAATTACTTCGTAAAATCGGATTATCTGGAAGAAGTATCGTTCCACTTTTGATTGGATTTGGATGTACTGTTCCAGCAGTTATGTCTACCAGAACATTACCAAGTGACAGAGATAGAAAGATGACAATTTTGCTGACACCATTTATGAGCTGTACAGCAAAGCTGCCAATCTACACCTTCTTTGTAGCAGCATTTTTCCCTAACCATGGATGGCTTGTGATTACAGTTTTGTATTTCCTTGGTATATTCTTAGGAGTGCTTGCGGCAGTGTTCTTCAAAAAGGTTAGATTCAAAGGCGAGGCTGTTCCATTTGTTATGGAGCTACCAAATTATAGATTACCTAGTGCCAGAAACGTAATTCAGCTACTTTGGGAAAAGGCAAAGGATTTCTTACAGAGAGCATTCACTGTAATTTTCCTTGCTACTGTAGTTGTTTGGGTTCTTCAAAGCTTTGATACACATCTCAATTTAGTATCAGATCAAAAGGATAGTATTCTTGCACTTATAGCTGGAGGATTAGCTCCTCTCTTTGCACCTGTAGGTTTGGGAGATTGGAGAATCTGTACATCCCTTATTTCAGGATTTATGGCAAAGGAAAGTGTTGTATCTGTATTGGAAGTACTATTTGGAAGTACTGGTGTTGCAGCTTCGATGTCCACGCTGACAGCATTTTGTTTGTTGGTATTTTCACTTCTTTACACACCATGCGTTGCAGCTATTGCATCTATAAAAAGAGAGATGGGAAGCAAGTGGGCAGTATGTGTTGTTATTTGGCAGTGTGCTATCGCCTGGGTTTGCACATTTATAGTACATACAATAGGACTTCTCGTGGGTCTAGTTTAATACTGAATATCTTTAGCAGAGTTTCACATACGTGGAGCTCTGTTTTTTGTTTACACTAATTCTAGTGAGAAATACCTTTCTAAAATTAAATATAGAAAACTTAAGTTAGATGCTTGAAACCGCATCTAAATTGTGCTATGTTATACATGCGTTAGAGAAGGCTAACGCTAATTCATATTAGCTAACATCGGTTGGGTACAATTAATTATAGGCCGGAATAGCTAATTGAGGGATAAATAAAAGTAAGGAAGTAATATATGATGCCATTAGTAGTTGCGCCAACAGGCGAAGAACAGATGATTAAACGAATTGGCGGTTCAGAAGAAGTGAAGCGTCACTTGCAAGAGCTTGGTTTTGTACCAGGGGGATTTGTAACAGTAGTAAACGAGATAGGTGGAAACCTAATCGTTAATGTTAAGGAGTCAAGAGTAGCTGTTGATAAACAACTGGCTCAAAAGATATTTATATAGTAAAAAGGAGAGAAAAATGAAGACATTAAGAGATGTAAGTGTCGGTGAAACAGTTACAGTAGCAAAGCTTACTGGCGAAGGCGCTGTAAAGAGAAGAATCATGGACATGGGTATTACAAAAGGCGTTGAAATCTACGTTCGTAAGATTGCACCATTGGGAGATCCAGTTGAAATTACAGTTAGAGGATATGAGCTTTCTGTACGTAAGGCTGATGCAGAAATGATTCTTTTAAAGGAGGACTAAAAAAGTGGGAATTCGTATTGCGCTTGCAGGTAATCCAAACTGCGGTAAAACAACATTGTTTAATGCACTTACAGGTTCTAACCAGTTCGTTGGTAACTGGCCAGGTGTTACTGTAGAGTACAAAGAGGGTAAATTCAAAGGTGATAAGGAAGTTACAATTGTCGACCTTCCTGGTATCTATTCACTCTCTCCATATACATTAGAGGAGGTTGTATCTCGTAACTATCTTATTGATGAAAAGCCAGATGCTATTATCAATGTTATTGATGGTACAAACCTTGAAAGAAACCTTTATCTTACAACTCAGATTGTTGAGCTTGGTATCCCAGTAGTTATCGGTATCAACATGATGGATGTTGTAGAAAAGAATGGTGACAAAATCAACGCTGCAAAGCTTTCGGAGGAAATCGGTGTTCCAGTTTATGAGCTTTCTGCTTTAAAGAACAGAGGTCTTAAGGAAATCGTTGATGCAGCAGTTAAGGCTGGAAAGGAAGCTAAGCCACAGTCACCAAAGCACAGATTTGACGGTTCAGTAGAGCATGCACTTGCTCACATTGAAGAGCTTTGCTTACATAATATTTCTGATGAAAATGTTCAGAGATGGTATTCAATCAAGTTATTCGAGCGTGATGAAAAGATTCAGGAAAAGCTTGGTCTTTCATCTGACGTTATTGCTCACATTGAAAACGACATTGCTTCATGCGAAAAAGAAATGGATGATGATTCAGAGTCAATCATCACTGGCGAAAGATATAACTACATCGGCACAATCATTAATGGCTGTGTAAAGAAGGCTTCAAAGGGAATGACAACATCTGATAAGATTGATCAGATTGTTACAAACAGATTCCTTGCACTTCCAATCTTTGCAGTAGTTATGTTCCTTGTATACTTTGTATCAGTTACAACAGTTGGTACATGGGCTACTGATTGGGCAAATGATGGTGTATTCGGTGATGGATGGCATTTATTTGCTATCGGTTCTGCTGATTACGCAGATGCAGCTGATGAGTTCACAGCAAATCAGCTTATCGTTGATGGCTATGATTTATATGTAGAAGAAAATGGCACAGAGCCAACAGGTGATTTCGAATATCCTGTAGAGGATGAAGAGACAGCTGCTGTTGAGTATGAGACAGCTACACTTGCTGATTATGAAGCAGCTGCAGCTTATGTAGAAGCTAACGAGGAGCCAGACCCAGCTAACTACGGCGTATGGATTCCTGGTATTCCTGTTTACATTGAGGCAGCTCTTGATGCAATTAACTGCAACGATGTAGTTAAGGGACTTATCCTTGATGGTATCGTAGCGGGTGTAGGTGCAGTTCTTGGATTCGTTCCACAGATGCTTGTACTTTTCATCTTCCTTGCATTCCTTGAGTCTTGCGGATACATGGCTCGTGTTGCTTTCATCATGGACCGTATCTTCAGAAAGTTTGGTCTTTCAGGTAAGTCATTCATTCCAATGCTTATCGGTACAGGTTGTGGTGTTCCTGGTATCATGGCATCACGTACTATCGAAAATGATAGAGACCGTAAGATGACAATCATGACAACAACATTTATTCCATGTGGAGCTAAGCTTCCATTCATCGCAATGGTTGCAGGCGCTATCTTTGGTGGAGCAGCTTGGGTTGCACCAGCAGCATACTTCCTTGGAATTTTTGCAATCATTGTATCTGGTATCATGCTTAAGAAGACAAAGCTCTTCGCAGGAGATCCAGCACCATTCGTAATGGAGCTTCCAGCATACCACTGGCCAACAGTTTCAAACGTGCTTCGTAGCATGTGGGAGCGTGGATGGTCATTCATCAAGAAAGCTGGTACAATTATCTTACTTTCAACAATCGTAGTTTGGTTCTGCACATTCTTCGGTGTTGTTGATGGTGCATTTACAATGCTTGAAGAGGATCAGATTGATCATTCAATTCTTGCTACACTTGGTAGATGCCTTGCATGGATTTTCATTCCACTTGGATTTGGTGATTGGGAAGCTACAGTTGCTTCAATCACTGGTCTTGTTGCAAAGGAAAACATCGTTGGTACACTTGCTATTATCTACGGTGCTTCTGGTGATGTTTACGAGACAATGCGTGCAGCATTTACAGATGCTTCAGGTTTTGCATTCCTTGCATTCAACCTTCTTTGCGCTCCTTGCTTCGCTGCTATGGGTGCGATCAAGCGTGAGATGAACAACACAAAGTGGTTCTGGACAGCAATCGGATATCAGTGTGGTTTCGCATGGGTAATCGGACTTATCGTATATCAGGTAGGTAAGGTATTCACAGGCGAAGGATTCACATTCGGTACAATCTTTGGTATCGCAGCTATTTGCTGCCTTGTATACGGATTGTTCCGTAAGGATAAGTACAACAAATAAGAGGTAATAATTATGGGTACATTCATAGTAGTAGTTATATTAATTGCAATAGTAGCAGCGATAGTTCGTTCATTGGTCAAAGCTCGCAAGCGTGGTGAACATCCAGCATGTGGTGGAGACTGTGGTAGCTGCGGCGGAAGCTGTGGATGTCACTAACGTATATACGAATCCCTTGGTCGGTAACGACCGGGGGATTTTTTAATTGATTAAAAAAATTAAGACATGTTGCGCGCAATGTGGCTTTTTGGTATTATTTGAAGTATGAGCGAGGAAATCAAATTTTCCGTAATAATGCCTACATACGGAGTGGGCGACTATATTGGTGATGCACTTGGCTGTCTTCAAATGCAGACCTATGACAACTTCGAAGTTATCATAGTGGATGATTGTTCTCCTGATTCTTCGGGAGACATTGCAAGGGGATATATGGAGCGTGATGACCGCTTCTATTATGTTAAGCATGAGACAAATCAAGGAGTATCTGCTGCTAGAAATACAGGCATAGAGCATGCCACTGGGGACTACATTTTATTCCTGGACCCAGACGATTTATATGAAAGAAATCTTCTTAGAGTATGTGCAGCAGCATTAGAAAGAAACCCTGTGGATTTGCTTGTATATAGCTTTACTGAGGATTATAGAAATGCAGCCGGCAAAATCGAATTCATGAAGGGGATCACCCTTGATATGATGGATTACGATGATGATATGGTTACCACAAGTGATGCTGCCACAATTCATAAAATGGCGATGCAGATGGAAGCCATAACAATGCTTGGTTATCCATGGAACAAATGCTACAAGACAAGCATCATTAAGGAGAATAATCTTCAATATCAAAAGATTAAGCATGTAGAGGATATTCTTTTTAACTGTGACTTTTTAGATTACACAACATCGCTTACTGTGTTAAACGATGTTTTATATCACTATAGAAATCAGGGACAGGTTCGTCTTACAGGTGGAGAAATCGAGGATTACTTTAAGCTCCAAAAGATTCGTATCGAGAGAATTTACGACCAGCAACAGAAATGGAAGACCTGCGATTTCGAAGCGCTGGGTACTCTTTCAAAGGAATACTTCAGAAGCTTCCAATCAGCAATGGTTCGTCAGTTGGAATCAGGCGTAAAAGCAGACGATATTTTAAAATGGTGTAATGCAGAAGCAGAGACAGAACTGTATCAGAATCTTCGCAGATATATGCCGGAGGATTCAAAGGCATTGAAGCTTTTGTATAAGCCTCTTACAGAGGGGATGTTTGGAACAGCTCTTAGAAGAGCCAGACTTATGAAGTATACTAAGAGCCATTTCCCTGGAGTGTTTAATAGGGCTAAGCAGCTTAGATAGGCTGATTTGCTTTTAACAATTGGCTAAGGTATAATATAGCTAAGTTTCGAAGAGGAGGTTAAGGATGACAGATCAAGGGTTTTTAATTTTCTTTTTTGTATTAATACTTTTAGTAGTTATAGTGGCAGTTATAGCAGTAGTTTCTGCAGTGTCAGGAGCAGCAGCTGCAATCGCCGATGAAGAGGACGAGGAAGAAGCTTAGGCCACATTTAATCAGGTTATGCTAGGGCACCTTTATGGTGCCCTATACTTTTAATTAGGAGATAGATTTGGATATAAAAATTATTATTGCTATGCACAAACCATTTCAGGTTCCAAGTGGAGAGGACTATGTTCCGCTACAGGTTGGTGCGGCAGGCAAAGATAGTATAGGTAATATTTTAAGGGACGATGAGGGAGATAATATCTCTGCTAAGAATCCTTATTATTGTGAATTGACTGGGCTTTATTATGCATGGAAGAATTTGGATGCAGAGGCCATAGGCTTGGTTCATTACAGAAGATACTTTTCACTGAAGTCCAAGAAATATAGAAAGCACCATGGCTGTTTTGATTCGGTGTTATCCCATGATGAGGCAAAGGCTCTTCTTACAAGAGCAGATGTGATAGTGCCTAAGAAGCGTCGTTACTATATTGAAAGCTTATACAGCCACTATGCTCATACCCTGGATGGCGCTCATTTGGATATAGCAAAGGAAATCGTAGGCCAGTATTATCCAGAATACATGAGCTCGTTGGTAAAGGTTTATGCAAGGTCATGGGGATATATGTTCAATATGGCTATTATGCCAAAGAAGGAATTGGATGAGTATTGTACTTGGTTATTTGATATTCTTGGCCGTATGGAAGAAAAGATAGATACTACATCTTTGGATGCTTTTTCGGCACGACTTTATGGAAGAGTTAGTGAAATTCTTTTTAATGTTTGGATTGATAAAAAGCAGGAGGAAGGTTTATCCATTGTGGAATGCCCTGTAATCGATATGGAACCAATCAATTGGCCTAAGAAGATTCTGGGATTTTTGCAGGCTAAATTTTTCGGCAAGAAATATAAAGCAAGCATGTAAATTAGAGGCGAGAATAATGAAAATATCAGTGATTACCCCTTTCTATGAAGGGGAAAAATATATGGAAAAATATGTGGCTTGCATGGAAGCAAATCGTAAGTCATTGGAGGCTGCAGGTCACAGTCTGGAGGTTGTACTTGTAAATGACAGCCCATGGAAAAAGCTAGAGGCAGTGTCAATAAACAACCAATATTTTTCTGTTATAACTAATCCGGAAAATAAGGGAATACACTATAGTAGGGTATCAGGCTTAAAGTCATCGACTGGGGATTATATTATGTTCCTTGATCAAGATGATTTGCTTGAAGCAGATGCTCTTGTAAAAATGGTAGATGCAATTTCTTTAAAATCGTGTGATATGATTATCGCAAATGCGAAGCTGGAGCAGGCAGATGGCTCATATTTATCATGGTATAGAACTGATGCTCATTGGAATAGAGTTTGGGATTTGCAAACATATCTCAAGGTAGGAATTCAAATCATCTCACCTGGACAGTGTTTGATAAAGAAAAGTGCGATTCCAGAATTTTGGAATGAGCATTTGGTCAGAGTAAATGGAGCTGATGATTATTATTTATGGCTTCTTATGCTTGCCGCAGGAAAGCGAGCAGCTTACTTAAAAGAATCTTTATACATTCATAAATACACTGGAGCAAACATTTCAGCTGATACGTCAGCTACTGATGCTTCGGTATACGATTTTATAGAATTACTTTACGATTGTGATTATTTTAAAGAGGAAGACATAATCACTCTTCACGAAATGATTACATATAAAGCTCAGTTTAGAAAGAGTAGCCTGGTTGGCAAAATCGGATGCTCGTTAGCAAATCTTGGTATATTTATTTTTAATCTTAAGTTTAAGCGAGAGACTAAGACCAAGTATGGTTTTAACAGATAATCTAGGAGATATGGAATGAAGGATGTAGCAATTCTGCTTGCCACATATAATGGGGCAAAGTATTTGCGAGCTCAGCTGGACAGTCTTTTCGGACAGACAAATCAGGACTTTCGAATAGTTGCACATGACGATGGCTCTTCAGACGAGACTATCAATATTTTAAATGAATACATGGATAAGTATCCAGATAGAATGGAAATCATTTATGGTCATCCGACAGGAAGTCCTAAGGCAAATTTCATGTATTTATTGTCTGAAGTAGAAGCGGACTACTATTTCTTTTGCGATCAGGATGATGTTTGGTATCCCGATAAGGTTAAGAAGAGCATAGAGAAGCTACTTGAAACAGAGATAGACTCAGGAGAAATGGAGAGGAAGCCGGCTATCGTATTTACGGACATGACAGTCGTGGATGAGAATCTTAATGTAATTGATAATTCGTTTATACGATACTTAGGCAGAAGCCCAAAGAACACAGCCTACACTCAGGTAATTATCGATAATCCGGCGGCAGGGACAACTATGTGCTTTAATAGAGCTTTGAGGAACATAGCAGTGTCATGCGATAGTGTTCAGTGGGAAAACGTTCCAATGCACGATGCGTGGCTGCTTGAAATAGCATCCATATTTGGAGCGGTATATGCAATCGATGAGCCTTTGGTTTATTACCGTCAGACGGGACACAACACTATGGGTGCAGTTACAGAATCAACATCTGAAAAGGTGGCTCGTAATGCAGGTGACATAGCAAATGGATTTCTTTGCAAGAAAAAGGCTTTTATAAATGAAGCACGAGTTTTTGCCAGGGAGATTCTTAGGCTAAAGGATATACCTGAGGACAAATTAAAGGTGCTGAATGGGTTTGTTCATATAGGTTCAAAGCCAAAGCTTTATAGAATCAGTTATTATCGCAGACATAATTTTACCCGAGCTAAGCATAATCTTTGGATGAGACTTTGGGTATAGAATAGAGGAAATGTAATGGCAGAAAAATCAGCAGTATTTTTTGATATAGATGGTACACTTTGGAACTACGACAAATTCATTCCAGATAGCTGTAGAGAAGGAATAAAGCAGCTCAGGGAAAACGGGCATTTGGCTTTTATCTGTAGTGGGCGAGCAAGATCTTTTATTCAGGATCCAGATTTGCTTAGTCTTGGATTTGATGGAATTGTTTGTTCATGTGGATGTCATATTGAAATAGGTGGAAAAACAGTTTACGAAAAACTAATTGATGTGGATAAAGCTATCGAAACAGTTGAACTGATTCGTGGATACGGATTCAGACCTATTCTAGAAGGACCAAATCAGTTGTATATGGAAGACCGTGAGTTTGGCTTGGATGATGGATTTGGCAATATTTTGCGCAGGGACATGGGAAGTAATTTGCTTGGAATCGACAGCAATTATGGAAAGTGGACAATTAACAAAATGTCATGTGCAACAGATGTTGATGAGGAAATGAGAATAGAGTGCTACGATAGACTTCGTAAGGACTATCAGATTATCGAGCATAGTGACACTGTTTGTGAGTTGGTGCCAATAGGTCATACCAAAGCGACCGGCATGATGAAAGCATGTGAGCTTGCAGGCATTGATCCAAAGAATACATATGCATTCGGTGATAGCGAGAATGATTTAGATATGCTTGCAGCAGCTGCTGTAGGCATTGCAATGGGGAACGGTACTGAACGTGCAAAGGCAACAGCAGATTATGTGACAACTGCCTTTGACGATGATGGCATATACAATGGATTAAAGCACTTTGGGTTAATCTAAAATTAAGCTAAATAATATAAAGCCTTATCACCGAGTGTGATAAGGCTTTTTTGCGATTAATCTTCGGAAGAATTTAACATATTAAGATTTGCAATAGCAGATTCAACCTCCGATTCAGACATACTATTAAGCTGTGTGAGTATATCATCTAAATCTATGTCAGTTTCAAAATCATCAAAGGCAACCTCATCAAGTTGAACTACGCATTCAGTGACGACTTCTTTTGGTGCTGTTTCTAGAATGTTTTCTATAGTGACATTTCCATCAATATCAATTTTTGCGTTAATATCAAAACCAGTATCTGCAAATTCAGGAAGATTTGATTCATCTAGGATGGCTTTTATAGTTTTTTCAGATACGTCATCGAAGAAAATAGTATATGATGCCCCCTCGGGAACCTCGAAAGAAGATGAAAGCTCAACTAATGTTGTTTCGGCTCCTTCATAGTATGCTTCGCAGTACTCTTTTTGATATTTGATGTTGACCTCACAAAGATATTCATGAGTTTTTTCTACTACCTCCACAACCTCACTTCTTTCTTCCTCAAATTCAGTTGATGCTTCAGGTGAATCTTCGACTATTTCATCAAATGCTTCAGGGGATAATTCGTCTGGTTTTTCATCGAAAGTGGTGTTTTCTTCAGTTTGTTCAGTTTCTTCTATTACTTCAGTGTCTTCTATTACTTCAGTGTCTTCTCCAACTGCTTCTGTTTCTGCTGCCTCATCTGGTGGCACGATTTCTTCAGAAGATAAATATATTCGTTCGTCATTATCATCATCAGCGTAAACTGTGGTGGAAAAGAACAACGAGGATACAGTTGTGGCTAGTATTAAAGTGATTAGTTTTCTTTTCATTTATTAATGCCTTTCTATTTAATATTCTATTTTGATTTGGTTGATGCGGTAAGGTCCAAACGCATTACCAATGTAATTGCCTGAGCTGTTATAGTTTTTTACAATAGTTTGAGCGTTTATTACTATATATAATCCCATTAAATCTTTGTCGGAGCGGTCTGATAAGTCAAAAACAGCATCCATAACGGCTACAGATGTGGAACCAGATGAGAGGTTGCGTTGATCGACAATTGCACCTTTGGAATTCATTAACGATATAACGGCATCACAGGCAACCAGATTAATTGAAATAGCTTGCGGGCCAGGGCTTATTTTGTCTGCAGCAAGTGTACATGAACCATAGCCTATTCCAGCAGGGGCACCGGATATGTCATCGGAAGTGAATATTTTCAAACCGGAACCATGGTAGACTGTAGCTGAGCGTTGCTCGGAATTTGTTGTGCTTTCGTCTACAGATTTTATTCCAAATGTGGCAGTATAAATTGTTTTATCGCTATAGGATTGAGTAGCAACATTAGTAGATGTTACGGTGTATGTATTATTGCAATTTGGACACTGCATAGTACAGATACAGTAGGAATGGTCAGGTGCCCATGAATAAGCTGCCGGTTTGTATGAATGACCATGTCTTTGACAGGCGGTTATATCAACATAATAGTAAGTAGATGTCATGGTATGATATTTAGGCTGATCTGGAAATAGGCCTGGGGCGTTAGTGTGTAAATACTCTGCCATAGCAGTGCTGATACAATCGCCACTGGAGTTATGTCCTTTATGACCTTGCTCTACTGTTCCATGAGCTTCGATATATAGTTCTTGCCAAATGTACTTTGTGGGCACACTAATGGTGGCGCTTGAAGACCAAAAACCTTTAGGTGCACTACCCGAGGTAATAACCTGGCCATAGGCATTCCTGATGGTGTAGCTTAAGGAAGAACCATACATGTATTGATACGTATTTCCGTTAGTTGTAAGGACGATGGTTTTTGCGCCAATAGGTTTAGTTGCTCGTATAGTTCCGGATGTATCGGTGTGACCAGAACAATCCCATGACCCAGTTTCTACAAGATTTAAATGACAGCCTCCAATTCCCCATTTGCCAATCAATGCTGAGCTACTACCGGATGGAATGGTTGGATGATTAGGATTGTTTGGGCTAAGGTAATATCTTGAAAGCCAGTCTTCCATTTGCTGTTTTGTTGTTGGTTGTCCTTCTACAAGATTTCTGAAAGTCGAATAGTAGGAATCGTTGTTAAAGCATATGTTCCAGCATAACCAATCGTAGTCTTCGTCACCTTTATTAGTACCAGATGAACGACCGCCGGGCCAATCATTTCCGTAGTCACAATCAGCATCAGATGCCCAAATAGCACCCATGTCGCTGAACCTACAAATGTCTTTGGCTCCATATCGTAATTCCGATAGTTTATCAAAACGTTCAATGGAGTTTGCAATTAAATCACCCACTTTACATTCTGGGGTGTTGATACAGTAATTGAAAAATTCTTGATTAACTTCTCCGCGAGTAAAGCCGTAACCAGAAACTGCCATCAAACTATATAATTCTGAAGAATTATTTAGAGAAGCAATTGCGTTAGTTCTATTTCGAATGTAATCATCTACGAGAAATTCAATGTAGGTCTTTACCCAAGTTTTTTGAGGAATACTAAGGCTGGAATAGTTACTTCCAAATGCTCGTAGAATATCAATATCATGAGTATCACTAGCGGTGCGTAGTGCAGTCCACTTAGCATTAAGTTTTTCTTCGGAAGTAGAGTTGGCACCCATAAGGAATACATTTGTATCTGAATCCTTTCCACCACCAAGGTAGGTTCCACTTGAAGTTAGATATATTAGACCATCAGCGAGAAGGGGGTGGTCATGAATCCTTTTTGCATATTCACTAAAAACTTGAGGCTGCTCATTTATCCAGTTAATGATAAATTCAGGATTGTTTATTATTGTCTGATACAAAAAAGCATCGAATTCAGGATTATATGTAATCTGAATGTCTTTAGATGATTTGACATCACCCTTTGGACTAACATAATCGCTGTAATATTTGTTAGTCCAGCATGTAAAATTAGGATTGAACCAAGGCTTATCATTGGTCCAATGAAGCTCCTCATTGAAAAGCTTTAGCCAGACATACTGAATCGCATCGCTTTTAGCTGAGGAATACTTAGATAAATAGTTTACGTAGTCAGATCTAAAGGGAATAAATATAGAATCTTGATTCGTATAAACGTTATTTTCTTTAGCCTGCGCAGATATTGAAGCGCCAAAGAGCGCACTAAATACAACCATCAATGACAGTAAAGTGTTGATGATTTTTTTAACCATTTTTTTCATTAACTCCTCCTGATATTAAAAAGGCTTAAAGCTATCGCCAACGTAGTAACCATGTGAGTTTGTGGCAGGATCATATCCGAATTCAAAATAGGTTTCATTGTCGGATATACGGTCGTTGATACGATTGATTTGCTCCTGTAAGTCGTTATCTTTAGAATCCATGTTATCCTTTAGTTTAGCGTCACCTTGTTCTTGAGATAATATAAGCTCATCATGCATTGATTCCATTTCCTGGAATATTGTTTTTTCTAAGTTGTTAAGAATCTTTTCTAGATCGGTTAATTCCCAAGAGCTGCTATCTGAAGGAGAGGCTGTGTTGTTATCTTTTAATGAAACATAAAGATGCTCGTTATATATAACGTATGCACCTTTGCTATAAACGCCGCCTGAAGAATAATCTGAAGCACCGAGAGAATTCTTATAAGTACGTCTAAGCTCATCAATCATGGAAGTAAGATTTGCTGATTTATCATTAAGCTGGCCATCAGTATAAGCCTTAAGCTTTTCGATTTCGCTTAGCAGTTCTTTGTAGTGTTTACTATCAGTATTTGTATTCTCATCTAATTGTGCCTGAAGTAACTGGATGAGCTGATCCACGTAAGCTTTATTTTCGGCGTACTTGGTTTCAATTATTTTTGTGAGAGCATCAATGGCATCCTTGTTGTCCTGTATATCTGAATAGATATCATTTTCCGTAAGATATTGATTGATTATTTCTTCCAATGCCTGGTTTTGCTCAGTGGTAAAACCGTTAGAAGATTCAATATACTCAGCAAGGAATTTTAGAATTTTCTTTTTGGCAGCTTCCTGGTTTAAATCGCCATCTGTATAGTCATCAATAGCATCTAGATATGAATTTGTGATGTATTCTTGGATTTCATCTACAGTAAGCTCTGAAGCTGAAACGGTCTTCATAGAACGAAGATTATTAATACCCGCAATCATGAAATGACCGAGTGTTACAAGTAGCACCAGCGCCAGTGTAGAAATGAACACAGCGATTTTGTTTAAAGTGCCATCTGGATATCTATAAGTGTCAATAATGTCCTGTAAAAGGGTATAGTTGTCCCTTGTATCGTTTGAATTCTTTTTCATATAACTCGTATCTCCTTATTTTAGAAATTGGTTGATTTTATTGTTGATAGACTGATAGTCTAGGGGACAATCTGAAGTTTCAAAAGTAGCAATCAGATTTTCGCCTAGATAGATTTGATTTTTTGCATAGCACATAATCTTATGGCTGAAGTCATTTAAATACTTCTCATCTTCCATAAGACCAAAATGCTCCCAGTACATAATCTGCCCAGTTTGTGGGTGCAAGATTGTAAAATCGGGCGCAAAAGTAGCGTCATCAATTGTAATTAAGTTTTCATATCTGAATGGAATTTGCTGCTCAGATAGAGCAATCGCAATCATAGACTCTGATTTAGATCGAACCATTAGCCCGCCAACTGTAGGATGAACCAAGCTTTCTAGATAATTGGTATTCTTGGGATAGTCTGCATTTGCCCAAACAGTTGCCTCTGAATCTAGTTTCCCGAGATAGTCAGAGAGTAGTTCTATATAGGCATTATCATTTAGAAGATTATTGAGTGCTACTTGAGCTTTTGTTGTTTTTGTTTCATGTAGCTTGATTTCAGCAAGAGATGCTTCTAATGCTTTTATCTTTAGCTTTACATATTTCTTTAAAGCAAGCTTCTTTGCCAAATCAATATTGCTCTTCTTTAGATAGTGTTGTTCATGATTATATGTAACAAACCATTTTGTTGAGTTAGAACAGTGCCCTATTGATAAATCTCCTTCTGGCAGAGTCTTTAATAACTTATTCAATTGATTAAGCTTTGTTTGTATTCTGTTTTTTTCTTCTTGGATTCAATCAACTCCTTTCATTTGAGATTTTTGCACTATTTAAAAATGATTGAGAAAAATTTGGCGAAACGCCAAGATGTATCAAAAGATACTTGGAGACTATATCATGGAGAATGAAAAATTACAAGAAGAAATTTTCTTATTTTTGTTTTGGGATTTATAACGGAGTGCTGTGAGGCGTTATTTTGTCTGGGATTATGGGATGAAATAATTTTTAAAATTTATATGCGAAATGGGGATATGGCTAAAATAAGAGGGGGGAGTATTTAAGTGATAGATGAGAATAGAACAATACTTGTATGTTAGTTGTAGCAGGTTAACAACATGAATAAATTAATATGAATTCCTGGAAAGCATAGTTTGCTTGAAAGAATAGCATAGATGTATCAAAAATCAGGCATAATAGTGATGATAAAAGTAACTACAGATAGTAGTTCGAAATCTTTAACTGAAATTGGGGCGATAAGCAGGGTAAATGAGGTGATTGCAATTTGAAAAGTATTGAAAACTCGAAGATTGTAAGTTCAATACTTGGAGAGCAAGAAAGCATGGCAAAATAAATAGATAAAAGTATTAAAATAGTTAAATATAGAAATATAATACTTTGAGACATATATGAATTGCAACATAATGATTATTATGTAGACAAAGGGGAACGGTTGAAGTATTAAAAATAAAATATAAGTCAATTTAATACTTTCTTCGATATATTCTGTTATGAATCCTTGTTTTTCAAGTATTAAACTTGAAATTATCTTATTTTTAATACTTTTGAAATTACAAACGCAAATTTTCTGCGACTTTTAGCCCGAATACAGTTAAATGGTTTTAAGTATTGCCGCCCCGAAATTATTATAGACATGATATTGTCAGATTTGAATTTAAAAAATGAGATGAGGAGTCAGTCTGAGGTATTGAATTAGAAAATAAAAACTATTCAATACTTTGGAACTACAGTAATCCAAGGAAAGAGCCAGTATGAAGTATTACATTAGAAAAGGTAGAGACTGCAAATTCAATACTTCCCCAGAATAAATTCATATGAAACATCCATTCAGATTAACTTCCCTCATCTTGACAGAATAGGGAAATTTTTCTATTATTAGATAAGTTTAAATGCGTTGATGGAGAGGAGTACACAGACCTCGTCCTGTAGAGAGGGCCGCTCACCGGCTGAAAGGTGGCCTAGGATAGAATTGTGGAAGGTAGCTTCGGAGCAGGTGGTGAACAAAGCGCGGCCGGAAAAAGTCGTGGATAAGCCAACCCGAGTCGTTCCCGTAAGGAATAAGATGAGTTATAAATGCAGGTGGTAACGCGAATTTTCGCCCTGTGTACGTAGTAATACGTGCATAGGGCTTTTTTAATGCCTAGAAAGGAAAAGAAAATGAAAGAATTAGCAAAAACTTATGATCCTAAGGGCCTGGAAGACAGACTCTATAAGAAGTGGGAGGAGAATGGCTATTTCCATGCTGAGGTTGATCGCAGCAAGAAGCCATTCACTATTGTGATGCCACCACCAAATATTACAGGACAGCTTCACATGGGACATGCATTAGATAACACAATGCAGGATATTCTTATCAGATACAAGAGAATGCAGGGCTACTCAGCTCTTTGGCAGCCAGGTACTGACCATGCAGCTATCGCTACAGAGGTAAAGGTTATCGAGCACCTTAAGAAGCAGGGAATCGAAAAGGATGACCTTGGTCGTGAGGGATTCCTTGAAAAGTGCTGGGATTGGAAAGATGAGTATGGAACACGTATCATCAACCAGCTTAAGAAGATGGGTTCTTCTGCTGATTGGGAGCGCGAAAGATTCACAATGGATGAAGGCTGCTCAAAGGCTGTAGAAGAAGTTTTTGTTAAGCTTTACAACGAAGGCTACATCTACAAGGGCAACCGTATTATTAACTGGTGTCCAGTTTGCCAGACTTCTATTTCAGATGCAGAAGTAGAGCATGAGGAGCAGGCAGGTCATTTCTGGCACATGAAGTATGAAATCGTTGGCGAGCCAGGCCGCTACGTTACATTCGCTACAACACGTCCAGAGACAATGCTCGGTGATACAGCTGTAGCTGTTAACCCTAAGGATGAAAGATATCAGGATATCATTGGCAAGACAGTAATGCTTCCATTTGTAAATCGTGAGATTCCTGTTGTTGCAGATGAATATGTAGATATGGAATTTGGTACAGGTGTTGTTAAGATTACTCCAGCACATGACCCTAACGATTTCGAGGTAGGAAAGAGACACAACCTTCCTGTTATCAACGTTCTCAATGATGATGCTACTATCAATTCAAACGGTGGCGAGTTTGAGGGAATGGATAGATACGAAGCTCGTGAAATCATCGTTAAGAAGATGGACGAGATGGGTCTCCTTGTAAAAATTGAAGACCATACACACAATGTTGGTACACATGATAGATGTAACACAACAGTAGAGCCAATGGTTAAGCCACAGTGGTTCGTTGCAATGGAAGAGCTTGCGAAGCCAGCTATCGAGGCAATCAAGACAGGTGAGCTTCAGTTCGTTCCAAAGAATTATGACAAGACATATTTACACTGGCTTGAGAACATCCGTGATTGGTGTATTTCACGTCAGTTATGGTGGGGCCACAGAATCCCTGCATACTATTGCGAGAAGTGCGGTGAGACAGTTGTTGCTAAAGCTTCAGAGGCTCCAACAGTTTGCCCTAAGTGTGGACACACTCATATGAAGCAGGATGAGGATACACTTGATACATGGTTCTCATCAGCTCTTTGGCCATTCTCAACACTTGGTTGGCCAAACAACACAGAGGAGCTTGATTACTTCTATCCAACAGACGTACTTGTTACTGGATACGATATCATCTTCTTCTGGGTAATCAGAATGGTATTCTCAGGTTACGCACATACAGGAAAGTCGCCATTCCACACAGTACTTATCCACGGCCTTGTTAGAGATTCACAGGGACGTAAGATGTCTAAGTCACTTGGAAATGGTATCGATCCACTTGAGATTATCGATAATTACGGCGCTGATGCACTTCGTCTCACTCTTATTACAGGTAATGCTCCTGGAAACGATATGAGATTCTACAACGAGCGTGTTGAAAACAGCCGTAACTTCGCAAACAAGGTATGGAACGCTTCACGTTTCATCATGATGAATCTTGCTGACAACCAGGTTACTGAGCCAGCTACAGCAGACCTTGCAACAGAAGATAAGTGGATTATCTCTAAGGTAAACACACTTGCAAAAGATGTTACAGAAAACATGGATAAGTATGAGCTTGGTATTGCAGTTCAGAAAGTTTATGATTTCATTTGGGATGAGTTCTGCGATTGGTATATCGAAATTGTAAAGCCACGTATGTACTCAGAGGAATATACAGCAAGCAAGAATGCAGCACTTTGGACAGCTAAGTATGCACTTACAAATGCACTTAAGCTTCTTCATCCATTCATGCCATTCATCACAGAAGAAATCTTCTGCACTCTTCAGAGCGAGGAAGAAACAATCATGCTTTCAGTTTGGCCTGAGTATGATGAGACAAAGAACTTCCCAGTTGATGAGGCAAAGGTTGAGCGTGCAAAGGATGTTGTTCGTGGTATGAGACAGCTTCGTACAGATATGGATGTTCCACCTTCAAAGAAGGCAGCTATCCACATCGTTTCAGATAATGCTGAAGTACGTGCTACATTTGATGAAATCACACCAATCTTCAAGACACTTGCAGGTGCAACAGAAGTTTATGTTCAGGCAGATAAGCTTGGCATTGGCGATGATGCTGTTTCAGCAGTTATTCCTGATGCAACACTTTTTGTTCCACTTGAAGATCTTGTAGATTTCGAAAAGGAAAAAGAGCGTCTTACAAAGGAAAAAGAGAAGCTTGAGAAAGAGCTTGCTCGTTCACGTGGAATGCTTTCAAATGAAAAGTTTATGAGCAAGGCTCCAGAGGCAAAGGTTGCCGAAGAGCGTGAAAAGCTCGCAAAATATGAGGCGATGATGGCACAGGTTGAGGCTCGTCTCGCATCTATGAAATAGGAGGAAACTATGGATATTAAGAACATTTTAAGCAAATGCGATCACACTTTACTTGGTGTGGATGCAACATGGAATGACATTAAGGGGATTGTTGATGATGGAATGAAGTATGAGACTGCTTCAGTTTGCATCCCAGCTAGCTTTGTAAAGCAGGCTGCTGATTATGTAAAGGAGCAGGGCGGACATCTTCCAATCTGCACAGTAATCGGATTCCCAAATGGTTATGCTACAACAGCAAGCAAGTGCTTCATGGCGACAGATGCAGTAAACAATGGTGCAGAAGAAGTAGATATGGTTATCAACGTAGGCTGGGTAAAGGAAGGCCGTTATGATGACGTTCTTGCTGAGATTAATGCAATCAAGGCTGCTTGCAATGGAAAGCTTTTAAAGGTAATTATCGAGTGTTGCCTTCTTACAGACGAAGAGAAGATTAAGATGTGCGAAGTTGTTTCTAAGTCAGATGCAGATTACATCAAGACATCAACAGGTTTCTCAACAGGTGGAGCAACATTTGATGACATCAAGCTTATGGCAGATCATATGACAAATGGTAAGCTTATCAAGGCTGCAGGTGGAATTGCATCACTTGAGGATGCTCAGAAATTTATCGACCTTGGAGCATCTAGACTTGGTACAAGTAGAGTTGTAAAGGCTGTTAAAGGACTTCCAAACGATGGCAAATACTAATCAGCTGTGAAATTTTCATGAAAATTCTAGTAAAATTAGAATATTTCATGACAAAATTAGAAATAATAACTATAATTATCTTAATATATAGTACTATACATGTATTATGAGGATTTTGTACTGAAATTACTACTAGCATAATGTTTTGGGGGACTTATGGCTCAGCCGGTTAGCGCGTTTGCACCAAAAGTACAAGTATCATCAGACGGTTTGGAAGCTACTATGACTTTCAAAATTCCTGATGGAAAAAATGAAGTACCTAAGTTTACTGCAGCACAGTTACTTGGGTTCTTGAGTAATGCCAATGTTTCCTTCGGAATCGATCAGGAGATGTTGGCAAGGCTTGCCGATAGTCCTATTTACGGAAGGCCTATAAAGGTTGCAGCGGGCACACCACAGCAGCAAGGTACCCCGGGATATTATGAGTATCTTTTTGATACAAACTTCAATAGAAAACCAACGATTCGTCCAGATGGCACTGCCGACTATATGAGTATTAAAACAATAGAGACAGTGCAGGAGGGCGATGTTATTGCTACATATCACCCAGCAGTTCAAGGCAGTAGAGGTATGTCTGTTCGTGGACAGATTCTCGAGCCTAAGCCTGTGAGAGATTTGCCACCATTGATTGGTAGAGGCTTTGACAGATCAAGTGACAATCTTACATACACAGCAAAGATTGATGGAAAAATAGAGGTAAACCAGGGAAAGATTTTAGTTTCTCCTGTTCATGAAGTGCAAGGTGATGTTGGCATAGAAACAGGTAACATCAAGTTTAACGGTGATGTTATTGTGCATGGCGGCGTACATGATGGTGCCGTTATTGATGCAGCAGGAAATGTCATAATACATGGGCTTATAGAGGATTGTGACATTCGCGCAGGCAAGGATTTATTCTTGCTTTCAGGCGTAAAGGGAAATGAAAAAACAATTATTGATTGCAAGGGCTCTATCACAGCTCAGTTCGTAGAGTATGCAATCATCACATGTTCGGGCAATATTACAGCAGATTATTTCTTTAAGAGTAAAATCTCCTGTGATGGTCATATAGAATTAAATGGAAACAATGCTTCTATTATAGGAGGATATGTTTCTGCAGTTCAGGGTGTAGAGGTCAATGATATTGGCAACTCATTTGGAACTATTACAAATGTATCGGTAGGCGTTGATGTTGAGCGCGCTGCTGAATACGAAATGTTAGCGAAGAAAATAATGGCACTTAATGCCAATGTTCAGAAGATAAAAAAAGGTATCGAGGACTTCGACAAGCTAGGCGAAGAACGCGGTATCAATGTAAAAGAAGATCCAAGACGTATGCAGCTTCTCCGTGTACGTATTCGTGATGAGGCAATCGTTTTGGAAGAAACCAAAAAGCTTAATTACATGAAAGAAGTTATTATGTCTGGCAAGGACGCTACTATCAAGGTGTATAGACGTCTATATGCAGGAAGCAATCTTTCTGTAGATGATCATCATGCAAGTATCAACGAAACTCATGAAGCAATCGAGATAGAAAAAAGCGAAGAGGGCATAAGACTGGTTAAAATAAGAGGCTAGACAGAGGTAAATCATGATAGATTTCGAAGAAGAATTAAAAAAATATGAACCTGCCATAGAAGTAGAGCAGGCCGAGGCAGATATTAAGGCCAGAGACTTAACAGATTTAACAGATTTGTTAATGAACTTATCTACTCAGCAGAATAACGGAAAATAATCGAAGCTTATATTTTACGGAGAATAATAAATGCAATGTTTTATGTGTGGTACCGAAGTTGGTAACGACAAAGTTTGTTACAACTGCGGTGCCGATATTTTGTTATACAAACAAATCATATACACATCCTATGTGTTCTATAATCAGGGCTTGGAAAAGGCCAAAGTCAAGGACTTATCTGGTGCAATTGATTCACTGAAATCATCACTTCAATACTACAAGTATAATACTAGAGCACGTAACCTTCTTGGACTCTGCTATTATCAGACAGGGGAGATGGTTAGAGCTTTAAATGAGTGGGTTCTCTCAAAAAATCTGCAAGAGGAGGATAATCCAGATGCAGATAGATATCTTGCAGAAATTGAAAGTGATCCAGGTCTTTTAACAAAGACTAATTCCACAATCAAAAAATACAATCAGGCTATCGAATATTGCAAGGCTGGTAGTAGAGATTTGGCTATGATTCAGCTGAAAAAGGTTGTAAGCCAGAATCCAAATTTTGTAAAGGCTTTGCAGTTGCTTTCTCTTCTTTATATTCAGGAAAAGAAGTATGCTGACGCAAGAAAATTCCTGAGTCAGGCAGCTAAAATCGATAGCAATAATACTACGACAATACGATATATCCACGAGGTGAAGGAACGTCTCAAGGAGCAGAATACCGGCAGAAGAAGAAAGAAAAACGATGTAGTTACTTTCGCAGATGGTAACGACACAGTTATCATGTCTGAGAATTCATTTAGAAGCATGCTGGACAACTCACGAGCAAGCTTCATGAATATTTTGCTTGGATTGGTTATCGGTTTGTTGATTTGTTTCTTCCTTGTTGTGCCAACAGTTAGAGACAATATGACTGACGATAATACTGACACTGTCCTTGCTCTGAATGAAGAATTATCAGATGCAAAAACAGAGAATGAATCTCTTCAATCAGAAATCGAAAGCTTACAGTCAAGCTTAAGCGCTTATGATGACAAGCAGGATATTGCTACATCTTACGATAATCTATTCGCAGCTCAGAATTATTACAACGAGGGTGATAGCGTTACTGCAGCTGATTATATTCAGCTTGTTACAAGGGATGTGCTTGGAGAACAGGGACAGACTGCATATGACAACCTATATGCAAGCTTGTCATCCACAATAATCCAGGGATATTACGATGATGGCAATAACTTCTACACAGAAGAAAACTACGAAAGTGCAATCACAAATTTCAAGACAGTTGTTGAAATAGACGAGACATACAATAGCGGAGCAGCTCTATTTTTACTTGGAGATTGCTACAGACTTACAGGAGAAACTGAGTTAGCACTTGAATGCTTTAATCGTGTTGTTGAGCTTTACCCAAGTAATAAATGGGGCAAGCAGGCAAAGGTTTACATTGCGGCTGATGACACAGAATTAAGTGCTACAGAAGTAGGTGAATAATATGACAGATTTTGAATTAGTAAAGTTAGCTCTAGAAGCTAGAGAAATGGCGTACACACCATATTCTCATCATAAAGTTGGCGCTGCTCTTTTATGCAAAGATGGTACAGTTTTCAAGGGATGCAATGTTGAAAACGCAGGATACACTCCTACAAATTGTGCTGAGAGAACTGCAGTGTTCAAAGCAGTAAGCGAGGGTTACAAAGAATACGAAGCCATTGCAGTAGTTGGTGGAATGGATAATCTAAAGGATCTTCCACTTTGTGCACCTTGTGGTGTATGCCGTCAGGTACTTAATGAATTTGGTGATCCTGATACCTTTAGAATTATTCTTGCAGAAGTTAAAAATGTGGACAATTTGTCTAACATTACACAGGATGATGTCAAAATGACAAACAAAACCTTAAAAGAGATACTTCCACTAGGTTTTGGACCAAAAAACTTGTATATAGAATAGTCACAAAAAGTCCTATATTTGTTGCAAAAATAGCAAAATAAATTATAATTTAACTATGTGTTTCTTTATCAGAAGAAACAAAGCAAATAGGAGGAATAGAAGAATGAAAAAGAAGTTATTAAGTGTACTTCTCGTAGCTGCTATGGCTGTATCAACATTTGTTGCATGTGGATCATCTGCATCATCTGATAGCTCATCAGCTACAACAACTGAGGGGGCTGCAGAAACTGAGGCAGCAAGCGATTTTAGAATCGCAATGATTACTGACTCTGGTGATATCACAGATCAGTCATTCAACCAGACAACATACGAGGCTATTCAGGCATTTTCTGCTGAGACAGGTGCTGATTTCCAGTACTACAAGCCAGCAGACAACACAGACGATGACCGTGTTGCTGCATTTGAGAACGCAGTAGCTGATGGTTACAACGTAGTAGTTTGTCCAGGTTATCTTTTCGCTGCTATGATTGCAGAAGTTGCTGACACTTATCCAGATGTTACAATCATCGCACTTGACTGTGGTGAGGGCGACTTCGCTGATGCAGGCATGACAGAAATCCCTTCAAACGTATGTGCATTCACATACCAGGAAGAGCTTGCTGGTTACATGGCAGGTTATGCAGTAGTTAAAGAAGGCTATACAAAGCTTGGTTTCCTTGGTGGTATCGCTGTTCCAGCTGTTATCCGTTATGGATACGGTTTCGTAGCAGGTGCTGATAAGGCTGCTGAGGAGCTTGGAAATTCTTCTGAGGTTGAAGTTAATTATGTATATGGTGGTCAGTTCCAGGGTGATGAGGCTATCACAGCTACTATGGATTCTTGGTACTCAAACGGTACTGAAATTGTATTCGCTTGTGGTGGTGGTATCTACACATCAGCTTGCGAAGCTGCTGTAAAGGCTGATGGACACGTTGTTGGTGTCGACGTTGATCAGTCAGGCGTAATTCACGATCAGTATGATGTTGAGGGTCTTTGCGTAACATCTGCTATGAAGGGTCTTGCTGCAACAGTAGAGGCTACACTTACAGATGTTGTCAATGGAAATTGGGATGCTCATGCAGGAAAGATCGAGAACCTTGGTCTTGTATCAGGTACAGATCCTTCTGTAAACTATGTTCAGCTTCCAACAGACACATGGACAATGCAAAACTTCACAGTTGATGATTACAACACACTTGTTTCTCAGATGTATGATGGAACAATCACAGTTGACGTAAGCATCGATGCTATGCCAACAACAACAATCAAGGTTACAGAGTTTGATAATATTCACTAAGGCGTAACTAGATTACAAAGGGAAGGCTTAGTCCTTCCCTTTTTTTGAAATTATAGCAAGGCTATAAAAATCCTTATATGAGGTGTAATGATTTTTATGGTTTTGCTAGCTGAGTCAGGCTAGGCGTAAATCAAAAATTTTATTGTAGAAAGGTATTGCGATGGAAGATTATGTAATTGAGATGCTGCATATTACAAAAGAATTTCCAGGCATAATTGCAAATGACGACATCACTTTGCAACTTAAGCGCGGAGAAATTCATGCACTTCTCGGTGAAAATGGAGCTGGAAAGTCCACTCTTATGAGCGTTCTTTTTGGACTGTACACTCCAGAAAAGGGAGTAATTAAAAAAGACGGTAAAGAGGTTAAAATTAGCAACCCAAATGATGCTACTGACCTAGGTATCGGAATGGTTCATCAGCATTTCATGTTGGTAGATATCTTCTCGGTACTTGATAACATCATTCTTGGATCAGAGCCAAGCAAGTTTGGTTTCCTCACAAAGGAAGAAGCCAGAGCAAAGGTTATTAGATTGTCTGAAAAGTACAATCTTAAGGTTGATCCTGATGCTATGGTAGAGGATATCACTGTTGGTATGCAGCAGCGTGTAGAAATCCTTAAGATGCTTTACAGAGATAACGAAGTTCTTATCTTTGATGAGCCTACAGCTGTTCTTACACCTCAGGAAATAGATGAGCTTATGAAAATCATGAAGGAGCTTGCAGCAGAAGG
Organism: Pseudobutyrivibrio ruminis DSM 9787; assembly: GCF_900218035.1. Lineage (GTDB taxonomy): Bacteria > Bacillota > Clostridia > Lachnospirales > Lachnospiraceae > Pseudobutyrivibrio > Pseudobutyrivibrio ruminis. Next base: position 277,893 of record NZ_OBMR01000005.1, on the reverse strand, counting down.
TAAGTCAATCCTTTTCATCACTCACAAGCTCAACGAAATCATGGAAGTTGCTGACAGATGTTCAATCCTTAGAAAGGGTAAATACATCGGTACAGTTGATGTTGCAAACACTACCAAGGAAGAGCTTTCTTCTATGATGGTTGGACGTAATGTAAAGTTTGCAGTAGACAAGGCACCAGCAAATCCTGGCAAAGAAGTATTGAAGGTAGAGAATGTATGTGTAAAGAGTAAGATTCATTCAAATGATTCTGTACACAATGTTTCATTCAATGTTCGCGCCGGTGAAATCGTATGTATTGCTGGTATCGACGGAAATGGTCAGACAGAGTTTGTTGGAGCTCTTACAGGTCTCGATGATATTTCAAGTGGTAAAATCACTCTTTGTGGTGAGGATGTCACAAAGAAATCTATCAGATATAAGAACACACATGGTATGAGTCATGTCCCAGAAGACAGACATAAGCATGGTCTTGTTCTTGACTATACTCTCGAGGAAAACATGATTCTTCAGAGATATTTCCAGCCAGCTTTCCAGAAGGGTGGACTTATCAAAAAGAAAGAGATGAGACAGTACTCTGACAGACTTGCAAGTGCATTTGATGTTCGTTCTGGTCAGGGCGCTCGCACAATTGTCCGTTCTATGTCTGGTGGTAACCAGCAGAAGGCTATCGTTGCTCGTGAGATGGATAGAGACCATGAGCTTCTTGTTGCAGTTCAGCCTACAAGAGGTCTTGATGTTGGTGCTATCGAATATATCCACGAGGAAATCGTTAAAGAAAGAGACAACGGTAAGGCAATCTTACTTGTTTCTTTAGAGTTGGATGAGGTTATGAACTTATCTGATAGAATTCTTGTTATGTATGAAGGTGAAATCGTTGGAGAGGTAGATCCAAAGCAGACTACACTTCAGGAACTCGGCCTTTATATGTCAGGCGCAAAGCGAGACAACGGAAAGGAGGCTAACTAATGGGAGAGAAGATTAGCTTTTTTAGACGCCCTGCCGTTCAGACGATTATTGCGTCAATTCTATGTGCAGTTTTAGGTATATTCATCGGATATATCATTCTACTTACAATGAATGCTGAGCATGCGACTGAAGGTATGCAGGCAATCATTACAAACTTTTTCAAGTTTAGCGGGAACTCAACAGTTCTTATGAAATACATGGGATCATTCCTTGTAAAATCAATGCCACTTATTCTTTGTGCTGAAGCAATTCTTTTTGCTTACAAAGCCGGATTGTTCAATATCGGAGCTGCCGGTCAGTACACAGTAGGTATTATCGCCAGCCTTTATTGCTCATTGGCACTGGGTTGGAATTGGTTCTTATGTGTTGTTGCAGCAATTGCTGCAGGTGCTCTTTGGGGATTTATGGCAGGACTCCTTAAGGCATACTTCAACGTAAACGAAGTTATCGCAGGTATCATGCTCAACTGGATTGGCTTATATCTTTGCAACATTATCATTGGTGGCGAAAAATGTATGAATCAGACAAAGTCTGAGACATTTGATATTGTATCAGTTAATCCATCAGCAATATTACCTGGATTTATACAGGATTTCTTCGGTGGCAATAAATACACAACAATCGCAATACCAGCAACAATTATTATTGCTATCGCAATCCTTGTAGTTCTTAACAAGACAACATTTGGTTATGAATTAAAGGCAACAGGTCACAACAAAGAGGCTGCTAAATATGCAGGTATGAATGCAAAGCGCAATATCATCCTTACACTTGTTATTTCAGGTGCCATTTCAGGATTTGCAGCTTCTCAGTTCTATCTTACAGGAATGGAGCACTACACAATTTCTGCTTCAGTTCCAGGCATGGGATTCTCAGGAATCGCCGTTGCGTTCCTTGGTGGTTTACATCCAATCGGAACAATTTTCGCTGGCTTATTTGTAGAGTACATTACTCTTGGTGGTCAGTACCTCAACACAAACTATTACAACCCACAGGTTGCTGATTTAGTTATCGCTATTATCATTTACCTTTGCGGTTTCGTATTGTTCTTTAAGACATTAGTTAATAGACCAGCTAAGGTAAAGGTTAACGCCAATGCCGAGCCAGCAACAAAGTCAGCTAAGGCTGAAGAAAAGGAGGTGTAGTATGGCTTTACTTATTCAATACACCCTCATCTCATCAGCAGTACTGATTCTTGTAGCTTTGGGTGGTATGTTCTCAGAGCGAAGCGGTATCATCAATCTTGGTCTTGAAGGAATCATGGTATTCGGAGCTATGGCAGGTGCTATGGTAATGGTTCTTGTTCCTGAAAATTGGCCAAAGGCAGCAATCATCGTTTGCACACTTTGTGCAGCAGCAATCGCAGGTATGCTTTCATCACTGTTAATCGCAGTTGCCTGCATCAACTTCAAGGCAGATCAGACCCTTGTAGGTACAGCTGTAAACATGCTTGCAACAGCAGCAGCTACTGTTATTATCAAGGCTTTCAACACAACACGTTCTCACGGTTCAGATTTCTCTGCAAAGCTTGATTACAACAGAGGTTACAAAGCATTTATTATTCACACTAGCAAAATCGACTTCAACTGGTTCGAGGTTGTTGGTTTAGTTCTTCTTGTAGCAGCAATTGTCGTATTCTACAAGACAAAGTTTGCTCTTAGACTTAGAGCATGTGGTGAGCATCCACAGGCAGCAGATTCAGTAGGTATCAATGTATACGCTATGAGATATGCAGGTGTTCTTATTTCAGGATTCCTTGCAGGTATCGGTGGTATTATCTACATCGCAGCTGCAAACTCAACATGGCATTTTGATTACGGTGTTGCCGGAGCAGGTTTCCTTGCTCTTGCAGTTATGATTTTTGGTCAGTGGAAGCCAGAGCGTATTGCGTGGTCAGCAATCCTCTTCGCTGTATTTAGATCACTTTCAAACGTATATACAGCAATCGGATTCTTACACGCATTACCTATTTCAGGAACTGTTTACAACATGTTCCCTTACATTGTTTCACTTATCGTTCTTGCATTTACATCACAGAATTCACGTGCACCAAAGGCAGAAGGAATTCCATACGATAAAGGTGCTAGATAAATTATCATATGAAAATAATTAACGTAGACGAAATGAAGCCGGGAATGATTCTGGCGGAAAAGATAATAAGTCCTAAGGGACAGGTTCTTGCCGATGAAGGTACAGCCATAACAGCTCAGCAGCTTTTGCACATGAGCTATTATGGCATCAAGGAACTAAAGATTCAGGACGAGGAAGATGCGATTGAAAAATATCAATTCGATGCGCCTGATGAGTTCATTGGTGAGACTCAGTCTTGGCGAATTCTCAATAGTGAGGAGTTCAAAGAGTTCAAGCGAGCATATGAAAAATGCTCCGATAGGCTTGAAAGGATTATCAGTGATTTTGCTGAGAAACAGGGGGCATTGGATGATACCGAATTAATCCAGGAGATTCATTCGGTGTTTGAAAAGCATTCTACAGGTCTTGGCATTATGGCTATGATGCTAAACATTCAGGAGATTGACCGTAGCACATTCAGGCATTCTGTGAATGTGGCAATCATTTCCAGAGTGTGTGGAGGATGGCTTGGTATTACAGATGAGAAAGAACTTGATGTTCTTACTATGTGTGGTCTTTATCACGATATAGGAAAATCTCTTGTGCCTCACAGTATTTTGACAAAGCCAGGTCCACTTAATGCAGAAGAGTATGGTCGAATGGCCGAGCATCCACTTCTCGGATATAATCTGCTTAGTGATTTGCCAATAGACAGACGTATAAAGCTTGCTGCTCTTCAGCACCATGAGCGTAATGATGGCAGCGGTTATCCTTATGGTCTTACAAAGGACTTTATTAATCCTTTTTCAAAGATAATAGCTATTACAGATGTGTATGACGCTATGACAGCTGATAGAGTATATCGAGCTGGAATTTGTCCATTTGAAGTAATTGCTCAGTTCCAAAGAGTGGAGCCAAGCAAGTACGATCAAAATGTCTTACATGTCTTTCTACAGAATATTGCCCAGTCCTATATTGGGACAGGAGTGCTTCTTTCGGATAATTCTCGTGGAATTATCACTATGGTTAAAAAGAACGCTTTAGCAAGTCCACTAATACAGCTGGATGACGGTTCGTTCGTAGATTTGCAGGAGCGTACAGATTTGTACATTAGAGCTTGTATATAAAGAAAAGCTAGGAGTTATTGCTCCTAGCTTTTTTTGCTTATGCACATATAAGTGATTATTTTAATAGATTATCAACAACCCCAAGTCCATCAAATGTTGCAAGATAATCCTTGATTGTTTCTGGACGACGGATAAGCTTGAAGCTGCCATCTTCTTTAAGAAGAACTTCAGCGCTCTTAAGCTTTCCATTGTAGTTATAACCCATTGAGTAGCCGTGTGCACCCGTATCGTGGATAAATAGGATGTCTCCCATATCGATTTGTGGAAGCTGACGGTCTACAGCGAATTTATCGCAATTCTCACAGAGTGAACCAGTGATGTCGTATACCTTATCCGCTGGAGCATTTTCCTTTCCAAGAACTGTTATATGATGATATGAACCATATACAGCTGGACGCATAAGGTCTACAGCACATGCATCCACACCGATGTACTCCTTGTAAATGTGCTTTTCGTGGATAGCTGTTGTAACAAGTCCACCATAAGGTCCCATCATAAAACGACCCATTTCAGTGAAGATAGCAACATCTCCGAGGCCGGCAGGAACAAGAATCTCATCAAAGGCCTTGTGAACGCCTTCACCGATCACTGCAATATCGTTTGGCTTTTGATCTGGACGGTATGCAATACCAACTCCACCAGAAAGGTTAACAAACGAAATGGCAATACCTATCTTTTCTTTAAGCTCAACAATAAGTTCAAATAAAGTCTTTGCAAGGGCAGGGTAGTAATCATTTGTAACAGTGTTTGAAACAAGGAATGCATGGATTCCGAATTCCTCAACGCCCTTATCTCTGAGAACCTGATATGCCTCGAAAATCTGCTCCTTAGTCATTCCGTATTTGCTATCCCCAGGGTTGTCCATGATGCCGTTTGAAAGCTCATATACGCCGCCTGGATTGTATCTGCAACACATCTTCTTAGGAAAATGACCAACGGCTTTCTCGTAGAAATCAATGTGTGTAAAGTCGTCTAAATTTACAATGACTCCTAAATCATCAGCGTACTTGAATTCGCTAGCAGGAGTATCATTAGAAGAAAACATTATATCGTCTTTTTTGAAACCAATCTGGTCTGATAATGCAAGCTCTACATATGATGCACAGTCAACGCCGCAACCTTCTTCCTGAAGAATCTTTAGGATGAATGGATTTGGATTTGCCTTAACAGCAAAATATTCTTTGAAACCTTTATTCCAGCTAAATGCCTTGTTTACCGCACGGGCATTTTCGCGGATTCCCTTTTCGTCATAAATGTTGAAAGGAGTTGGGATTGTTTGTGTAATTTCTTGAATCTTTTCTTTTGTAACAAATGGGGTTTTCATAGCTATTCATCTCCTTGACAATGATACTCAACTTTGATATGCTTTTTCTTGCTGAATAAGCAAGCTGGTGTGGCTCAGAGGTAGAGCACTTCCTTGGTAAGGAAGGGGTCACGGGTTCAATTCCCGTCACCAGCTCTTTTTTATTATCTTCTTTTCTCTGATTGGGAATACTTTATCATAATAAAGTGTTAATGTAAACTGATTTTGCACAACTGATTATAATTTTAGGAGGTATATAAATGGACACTAGTAAATATGTAGACTACATGGTAAATCAAACTGTTGATATTCTGGGCATAGATAGCCCTACAGGGTTCACAGCCACTGCTGCCAAGCATTTAATGGCAGAATATGAAAAGCTTGGTTATAAGCCTCAGATGACCACTAAGGGAGGTATCCTTGTTGATTTGGGAGGCAAGGCAGAGGATGATGCGCTTCTTATCGAAGCACACATGGATACTCTTGGTGGAATGGTTTGCAAGATTAAGGACAACGGTAATCTTGAGCTTACTCCACTTGGTGGATTCAATCCAAACAATGGTGAGTCTGAGAACTGTCGCATCTACACCAGAGACGGCAAGGTTTACGAGGGAACATTCCAGCTTAATGACGCATCTGTTCACGTTAATGGAGATTACTCTACAAAGACTCGTGAGTTTAAGGGGATGGAAGTGGTTGTTGATGAGGAGGTTTCATCTGCAGACGATACAAAGGAACTTGGTATCATGATTGGTGATATTGTTGCTTTCGAGCCACGCACAAGAGTTACAGAGTCAGGCTACATCAAGAGTCGTTTCCTTGATGATAAGCTTTCTGTTGGAATTCTTCTTGGCCAGGCAAAATATTTGGCAGACAACAAAATCACACCAGAGAGAAAGGTATACCATCATATCACTGTTTATGAAGAGGTTGGACATGGCGCATGCGGCACTGTTCCAGATGGTGTTACAGAGATTCTTTCAGTAGATATGGGATGCATTGGCGAGGGACTTGATTGCAAGGAGACACAGGTAAGTATCTGTGCAAAGGATAGCGGTGGCCCTTACAACTATGATGTGGTTTCTGCTTTGATAAAGGCTGCTAGAGAGAATGATATCGATTTTGCTGTAGATGTTTACCCTCACTATGGTTCAGACGCTGATGCGGCTCTTAACGCGGGCTACGATGTAAAGCATGGACTTATCGGAGCTGGTGTTTATGCAAGTCATGGATACGAACGCTCTCACAAAAAGGGTGTTGAAAACACATTCAAGCTTCTTATCAACTATGTAAAATAAATAGAGCTGATTATATTAAAAGACAAGGCATAATGGGCCTTGTCTTTTTGTTTTACTTGAGAATTATTAGTTGTAGTGCTTTAACACATCAAGTCCTAGTAATAAAGCTTTTTCGTGAGAGTCCTTTCCGAAATCTCTGGCATCATAATCATGAACGTTTGCCAAAGAATCTCCGGTGAAGAGGAACTGACCGAACTTTGCGCCGCGCTTTTTACTAACAGCGGCAAGGGCAGAACATTCCATTTCCACAACAGAACATCCCTCATCTAATCTATGTTTAACCATATCTTTTGTCTCTCTGAAAAATGCATCTGTAGTCCAGGTAGTGCAGGTTACAAATGGAAGATTATGGTCATTAAAACAGCTTTCAATGGCCTCTATAGGCTCTGCATCAAGCTCTATAAATCGAGAAGCAGGAAGGTAGTGATATGAAGTGCCTTCGGCTCTGAGGGCTTTTGTAGGAACGATAAAAGCGTTTTCAGGTAAATCAGCCAGTACACCGCAAGAACCAACTGCGATTATCTTTTCACACCCGCATGCTATCAACGAATCCAAAAGTGAAGCAGCGGCAGGAGCACCGATTATTGGCTGCACCAGGCAGATATCTTCAACGCCATTCTGCATAACATAAATATTTACAATGTGAGAAAAAGTTTTGAATTCTTCCACCTTCCTGGCATTGTGCTCCAGGGCGTATTTTTCAACTACATCACCTAGGAATGCAAAAAGACATTTCTTTGGAAGGGCTACATTATTCCATTCATATGCTGGAGCTATTACTTCAGCTGAGTGGTCGTCGTATTCAAGTATTGGTATGTCGTGTTTAATAATCATGGTGTTCCTCCCTTTATTTTTTAATGGATAGTATAACAATAAAAAAGTGGCCTAGCAATGCTAGACCACTTTTAATTTATGCCGGCTGCGGGACTTGAACCCGCACGATGTTGCCATCAACAGATTTTGAGTCTGCCTCGTCTGCCAATTCCGACAAGCCGGCGTCCGCAGACTAGTATACTAAATTAGATTGATAATTGCAATGCGTTTTTTAGTTTTTCTAGCAACTTTCCGTACTGGTCGATGACGTCGTTGTGATGGCTTTTTATATAGTCAATTTTGTTTTCTTTTGCTGCGAATTCAAGGTTCTTTGCGGCACTGGAAAGTTCCTCTGCACCGATAGTAAGAGCAGTGCCTTTTAGTGAGTGGGCAATGATTTGATAATTAGCCCAGTCCTCTTTTTGAAGGAGGCTGTTCAACGCTTCACGTTTGTCTTCGTTAACAAATGTAGTGACAATCTGGCGGTAGAAATCTTCATCGCCTGCAGCAAATTCCAGGCCAGCTTTTGCATCTATAAAGCTAAGTGATTTGATGAATTCACTTTCTTCTGGCTCCTGATTAGAATCAGCTTCTGGCTCCTCAGTAGCTTGAATCAAATCTTCCGGTAAATGCTTCAATACCATTTCATCCAAAGCATCAGGCTTAATAGGCTTTGAAAGATAATCCGTAAATCCGTTTTCCAGATATTTCTTATCTGCACCCATCATTGCATTAGCGGTAAGCATAACAACAGGTGTTTCAAGATTAGCACTGGCTCCATTTGCACGAATGCGTTGGAGCACTTCGATACCGTCCATCTCTGGCATCATGTGATCCAGGAAGATGATATCGTATTTACGTTTATGCGCCAGGGCGAGAGCGTCATGGCCATTTAAAGCTGTATCAATCTGTATCTGTGTCTTCTTTAATAGACCAACAAATACATCCAGGTTCATTTGCACATCGTCTACTGCAAGTATTCGAGCTTTTGGCGCAATAAAGCTATTTGTATAGGTAAGTTTCTTGCGCATATCCAAATCAGTTAACTCACCGATTGGCTCAGGGTTGCTTATCTGCTGAGGTATTTCAACGGTGAAAGTAGAGCCATGCTGATAGGTGCTTTCTACATTGATAACACCATGCAATAAGGATACAAGGTTCTGGGTGATTGTTAAACCGAGGCCGGTACCCTGGATGGTTCTGTTTCTAGAAAGCTCGAATCGCTGGAAGTTCTCAAAAATATGAGGTAAGTCTTCCTCTTTTATACCGATACCGTTGTCCTTGACCTGAATAACAAGTGCAAGGAAGTTATCATTTCTTTCTTTGTAAGTAGCACTAAATTGTATGTTTCCGCCTTCAGGAGTGTATTTCACAGCGTTAGATAGAAGATTAGACAGAATCTGCTTGATTCGGATATCATCGCCAATCAGCCCTGTTGGAAGATTTGGGTCACAGGTAAATGACAGCATCTGATTCTTCTGGGAAGAAAGGCTTGTAAACATGTGATAACACTCTATTAAAAGATGCTGAATGTTGTATTCGCCAGAGACAACTTCAAGCTTGCCGGATTCAATCTTTGAGAAATCAAGTACGTCATTAATTAAGGATGTAAGATTCTTTGAGGCGACGTTGATGTTTTCTGCGTATTTTAAAATGGTTTCGTCTTTGCATTCGCGGCGAATCAGCTCATCCATACCGGAAATAATATTAATAGGAGTACGGATTTCGTGGGAAATATTGCTGATGAATTCGGACTTTGCTTTATTAGCTGCCTGAGCTTCATCGATAAGTCGGTTTTCTTCAGTAAGATCAGTAGCAACAAGGATATAGCACATTGGCTGGTTGCTTCTATCGAATTTGCAGGAGAAATTGACGAGGATAACCTTGTTTGTCAACTTTGACGTCAATCGATAGTCAATTACATCTCCTGTGGTGGCTTTTTCAAACATCTTAAGTGGCTCGCCTGAATTTAACTCAAAAATCTCTTTTAAACGAATACGATGTGGCTCATGGTCGAGACCCAAAAGCTTGTCAGCGTATTCATTGGATAGATTGAGGTGATAGTTGGTATCAAATACCAGCAGACCAGTTCCCAATGTAGAAAAGATGTCTTTACTGATACTGTTAACAGTGATGTTGAACATCATGTAGTTGTTGGATGCAACGAAGAAAACAATAAATGCGAAAAGCATACCAGTGCAATAAAACACATGAGTAAGATTAAATTCACTATGGTATATGCGGAAGTCAGGAACAGTTGATGCAGCTAAAATAAGGTTAGAAACATATGCAAAGAATACGAGACGTTTTTCCCTTTTAAAACGCACAGATACTGCCCAAACGCATGCGATAATAAACATAGAAATAGACATTATAATTAAGAACGTATAATGGAAAAGATGGCGATATGGATCGAGACGTACATACGCAGTATAGTTTGCGTAGCGCACGAAAGTATCAGATTCCTTACTTCCAAAAATCACAATATCAAACAACGAAGCAAGACCTGATAAACCTATAATGAAATACTCTGCAAATCGGCTGAAATTTAAACAGCTGGTTACAAGAAGGATTTCAGCCATAAGATAAATATCGATTCCGATAAGCCCGAGCACTCTAAAATAGTATGCGAATCTAAGGTCTGGGCTGAGGGACATGATAGAGTATCCCATACAGCATAGACCATTTCCTAAGGCTAGCATGAACACCGAATATTTGAAAAATCCTTTAGTGTGTTTCTCCCTTTTTAAAAAACTTGCACCTAGGTGCAGTGATGTGGCTCCAGCCAGCAAAATTATTATGTTAATGTATGTAATATTGTTAATTAAAAGTTCCATAAAATCATTATATAAAATAATTTTCTGATTTTCATTATCAACTTGAGAAAATTGTGGTATCATTTCATATACAAAGATATAGGGGGCAGATATGAGAGTTGCAGTAATAGATGACGAAAGTATATTTAGGATGCAATTGAAAATGATGGTAGAAAAACTTTCTGCAAGCAAAGAGATACCGCTTGAGGTTGAAGAGTTTTCAAGTGGACCGGATTTTATCTCTGTTTTATCAGAAAGAAGATTCGACATCGTATTCATGGACATCTTCATGCCGAACATGGATGGCATTGAAGCAGCTAAAAAGCTGAGAGAGATGACGGAAAGGACCTTCCTTATTTTTATGACAGCTTCGGAGGGGCATTATCCAGATGCATTTTCATTACATGCATTTGACTACGTCACAAAACCTTTCACAATAGAAAGAATCAATCAGGTTCTGACGGAGATAATAGAGCACACACCGATGGATGCAGCCTTTATTAAACTATCAGCTGGGCCGATAGATGAAAAGGTATATCTAAAGGATATTATCTCAGTAACAACAGATGGCCATTACCTTGAAATTAACAAGGATGATGGCACGACCAGCAGAGTCAGACTTACATCAGGCGAATTCTTGGATTTGGCTGGTGCAGACAAAAGATTCATCATGGTAAATCGCGGCATAATTATTAATATGGACTTTATTCATCACCTTGAAGGTGGCGATATTTACATGGATGATAAGAGCATATTCCCGATATCAGCTAGAAAAGTATCGGAAATTTCTCAACAGATAAAGGATTATCAATTTAGTAATAGATAAAATATTTTAAGTTAGCCGTAATACTTTTGCCAGATTTTAATCAATCTTGCCAAGAACATTGCGTCTAACTTTTTTTATGTTACGCTATAAGCAGGAAATTTGGACTTTTTTAAATTGAAAGGGCACAGAAAGTTATGAGGAGAGGTTCAGCAAAGGCTTTAGCAGCTGGATTATCTACAATTACATTAGCTAGTAGTATCGTATTTCCGATACAGGTAGAGGCTTCGGAGAATTCTGAAGGCTCTGTTGTTGTGCCTTCAGATACTAAAGAGCAGCAGGTTGTTTCGCCAGAGGAAGCTGCAGTAGAAAGTAGCGCTAGCGCAACTGAATCGGTCGCAGAGACACTTGCCGATGCAGGCGTTTCTACTGAGGTTTCTGATGCGGTGAGCGCAGGGGTGGTAGACGAAAGTGCTGGATCCTCCTCACAGGCAATCACACAGGATATTACCGATGCAAACACTCAGGTTGCTGATGCAGCTACAGCAGTTTCAGGTGTGGCAGATGCAAAGGATTCCATGGATTCAAGCATTGCAGCAGCTGATGAAAGCCTCGCTTCAGCAAATGAAGCAGCTTCAGGCGCAGCACAGGTCACAGGCCAGGCTAGCGAAGTGGCAAATGCAGCAGCGGTTGCAGTGGCAGACACAAACACTGATCAGGAAAGTGCAGAAGCTATTATCGCAGATGCTACCGCCACTGTTGAGGAAGCAGAAAAGCAATTTGCATCAGCAGAAGAAACTTACAACAACAAGCTTTCAGAATACGAAACAGCTAAAGCAGAATATGAAGCTGCAGCTGAAGAATATAACAATAAAAAATCACAGGCTACATCGGATTTATCAGATGCAGAGGCTTCGCTTACAGACGCCCAGGAAAAGCTCGCTTCATTAGAAAAGCAGCTTGCGGCAGCAGGTAAGGACCTTGCAGCAGCTGGCGCCGATGCACTTATTGCAGCAGACGCAGACAAATCAGATGTCACATCATACATCGCTACAGTGGTAGAGCACTACTACGCACCAAACACAGAGCTTGCCGATGGTCAGTCTGTTTCAAATTTTGCAGTCACACCTTACAAAGGAAATGTTATCGGGATTTCATATGATATTGTGGATGCCGAGGGCAATGTTGTACGTAACGTAAGTGCTAATTACGGATATACGGTAGATTACAAATCAGGTGAGGTTCGCATATACGATAGAGATATGGTATACGAATACCAGGACATCAATGGCAACAAAGTCACTCTTACAAAGGAAGAGGCTGAGCAGCTCAAGGATGGCGTGGTTGAGTATTCTTACTGGACTGCTACGGGATTTTATATTCCTAGTTATAATGGTAGGGTGATTGAAAGCTCGTTTGTTAAGCCAGATGATCACATTTGGAAATATTCGTATGAAAACTTGGTAAAACTTGTTGCAAAAGATGGAATGATTGTTACATCAACAAAGCAACAATATTATCAAGGTGGCTACTTTAATTATTACGAAGGCACCAGCGTTTCATCTAATGTTGCAAGCTCAAAATACACATCAGAGGATGATCTTAAAAACGCAATAGTTGATGATGCTAAGACTCAGAATAATGCTACAGGTGTTGCTTTTGATAAAAGCAAGCTATTAAACATAACAGAGCACAAAACAACAGCTGATATATATAGTTACGAAGTAAACAAGAATCAGGTATTTACAAGCGCATCCAAGGATTACGCTTCATATATATCAGAGATTACTGAAAAGTATAATGCTTACAAAGCTCTTTCAGAGGCTGTCAGCTCAGCAAAGGCAGATTTTGAATCAGCCAAGCAGACAGTATCTTGCTTGAAACAGCAGATTGAAGATTTAGAGGCTGCAAGTGATATTAATACAGGAATGGAGCTTGCAAGACTTCAGGGAGAGCTTGAAAAAGCTCAGGCTAATTACGACATAGCAAAATCAAATCTGGCAGATGCAAAGGAAGCTTTAGCAACAGCAAAATCAACATATGAAGCCAGATTCAACACAGTTTCTTCTATAGTATTAGCTCCGGCAGATTCCGAAGAGGTTATCCAAGATGAGGAGGAAATCGAAGAGGAGGAGCTTGAGGAAGAAGAGGAAGAAGATGAGGAGGAAGAATCAAAATCAGAGATTCATATAATCACTTCTCCAAGCGGCAACGCTGGTGGATATGGCGGCAGCGATGCTGAAATACCACAGGATCAGCCGGAAGAACCTGCACCAGAAGAAACAGTCACAATCGAAGAGGAACAGTCACCTACAGGAATCACCCTGGCAGGTCTTATGGAAAGAGGCAAATGGTTCGTCGGACTTGCAGGCGTTTCAACTGCAGGAGTTGGCGTTGGAGTCCTTGAAGCAAAGCGCCGAGCAGCTATTAAGCTCATCGATAAATTGAATCAGTAATAGTTACTAACTAGTCAGCATATGCTGGCTAGTTTTTTTATTTTGGAGATTGGATGGCTTCTTACTATCTGGGAGGGAAAAATATTTACGAAAATGTTGAAAAATAATAGTAATTATTAGCTTTAAAAATATCTTGCCAAAAAATGTCACATTTTGCCAACGTTATTGTACGTAACGATTTTCGATGTTATATTTTATAACAGATGTTCACGCAACGTTCACATTCAATTCAAGAAATGTTAACAATGCGTAATGTACGGTTTAGGGAAAGGAATTTATACGTATGAAGAAGAATGTAGTAAAAGCAATGTCAGTTGGCTTATCAGCAATTACAATTGCAAGCTCATTGAGCGTACCTGTATTTGCAGAGGAGTCAACAGAGGGGGGACAGCCAGCGGAACCAAGCACAGCTTCTCAAGAGGCAGAGACTAATGTGGCAGAGCAGACTGTTGTAAATGATACAGCAGCGCTTGATGACACTTATAATCATGGCGTAGATTTACCAGCAGATAAGGACGCTGTAGCTACACAGATTGAAAATGTTGTTGATGCTACAAATGACGCATTTTCTTCAGATGAGAATTATGAATTAGAAATCGAAGTTGTTGATGAAAATGGTAATGTTGTTGAAGATGAAGATGGCAATAAGGTAACAGAAACAGTTACTGGTAACTATCAGGATACAGCTAAGGCTATTCAGGACGCTTCTGATGCTGCAGCAATGGAAATCGCAGACGCAGCAACTGATGCTGAACTTATTAAAGACGCAGCAGATGATATGGATGAGGCAGCAGCAAATGCTAACACAGCAGTAGGTAATGCTGAATCAGCAGCTTCTGATGTTACTTCAGCAGTTAATAAGGCAAAGCAGGATGCAAATGCAGCAGTAGTTGCAGTTGCAACTGATTCACAGGAAAATGCTGCTACACTTATTGCTACAGCACAGCAGTCAGTAGCAGATGCACAGCAGACATATAATGAAAAGGCACAGGATCTTGCAGATGCGAAGAGCGCATATGCGGATGCTAAGAGTGACCTCGATGCAGCAACTGAAAGATATCAGGATAATATTTCTGCTGCAAAAATAGATTTGGGATATGCAGAAACAGACTTAGCAACATTGCAGGCAAAGGTTGATGAGCTCGAGAAGGCTGTTAAGCAGGCAGAAAAAGCACTTGCTGAGTCAGCTGCAGGTGTTCTTGCGTCAGCAGATAAGGAATATGCAGAGAGCGATAAGGCTGCAGCAGCTACAAACAAGTATATTGCAGCAGTAGTTGAGAATTATTATTTAGCAACAGTTAATCCAGTTCAGCTTGCTGAAGGTCAGACATTAGAGGTAACTGTTTCAGATGCTGTGGAGAACGAGGATGCAGCTCTTAACCTTGTAAGTGTTACATATAATGTTCTTGATGAGTCTGGCGCAGTTGTAGCTACAAATTCATTCAATCTTGGCTATGCTATTAATAATGGTGTTGTAGAGCTCTTCGAAAAGGAAGTTCGTTACGAGTACACAACTACTGATGAGAATGGTGAAGAGAAGCTTGTTTCCTTAAATGGTACTGAAATCGAAACAGCAGTTACAAATGGAACAGCTGTAAGAAGATATGAGTATACTGATGAAGAAGGTAAAACAACTTATTTATCACAGGATCAGTATAATCTCAAAACAGATGAAGAGAAGGCTAAGTATACATTAGGTTACGTTCTTCTTGGTAACTGGGGTGATGCTGAAACAGAAGGATTAGAATCTGATACTGGTATCCATAAGCTTAAGGATGGTACAGAAAAGACTGTTGTTACCGTAGAAGAAGTTGCTACAGGTGATGAGGCTACTACAATATGTTATTTTGACGCTAATGGTAACTATGTTAAGGTTGTTACAAATTACACAGAAAAACGTGTTTACACTTATGTAAATGGCGAAAGCGTGTCTGCTGATGGATTTACAAGCGAGGCAGAGGCCACTACTGCGGCTAATGCTGCGTTAGCTAATCTTACAGATGCAGTTTTAAAGCAGGTTACATCAGTTACACCATACTACAAGATTTCTGGATGGTATGCTCCTGTATATAAGGAAACAGGTACAGTAACTAAAACTACTATTGCAGAACATTATATTAAGGATGTTGCAGAGAAGGCTGCTGAGGTAGAGAGAGATATAGAATTAAAGAGAATTAAAGATAGTTATAAGTCTGGTCCATATAGAGAGTGGTACGAAGCTTTTTCGATTCCATATTATGACTATGCGGATCTTACTTTTACTTCAACTAATAATGAGACAACAACATCAACAAGAACGGATAAACTTAAAGTAAATCACTATAGGGGTACTGCAAGTGCCAATTATGAAGTAACATATACAGAAGTTCAGGATGCGGCAAAGGATTATAATTCATTTAAGCAATTCTGGGATTGGATTACAAATAATGATGATAATGTTGAACAAATCATAAGTGATTTTGAAGAGACTCAACATGTAGTTGTAGTTGCTGATGATAAAGGATTTAATTTTAATCTTGTTAATAAGACATTTTTCTATGTTAAGCAGTATCAGCTAACAGGAGAAATACTTGGTCAGAAGTTTGAAAAACCAGAAGATGCAGTTGCAGCAGCCATAGCAGCAGCAAATTCAGCTAATCCAGATAAAACTATTACAGATTTTAATTATAAGTATAGTAATATTCAGACTACTGATTATTATAAGTATATTCTTGATTATGCAACAAGAACATATACAGTTGATGCAGCAGGTGCTAACTACACAGATACATACACTGCAGGTGTTGCAAATGAATATGGCAAGGTATACAGAAACGTACAAAACGCTACTGACCTTGTAAGTGGATACACAAACCAGATCAACGGCACTAACACAACATTATCTAACTACGCTACACTACTTAAGCAGCTTGCAGACGCAAAGTTAGCTGTAGGAGCAGCTCAGGATAAGGTAACAGATATCCAGGCTAAGATTGATGATCTTAACAAGGATGGCGCAATCTTATCACTTCAGGTTCTTGAGTGGGAGCTTAGACTTGCAGATGCTCAGCAGGCATACGATGATGCAAAGGCTACACTTGATGATGCTAAGGCTGCTCTTAACACAGCAACTCAGGCATACAGTGATAAGTATCCTGCAATCTATATTCCAGCAGGTGAGCCTGTTAAATATCCATCAGTTACAACAGCAACAACTGTTGAAGAAGCAGATGAGGAAGTTATTCCTGATGAAGCAGTACCTGCAGCAGGCCAGGCAAGAAGAGCTCGTAGAGCTAGAACAGTTGCAGCAAACAATACAACTACAATCGACGAGGCTGAGACACCACTTGCAGGTGGCGATGCAGATGATGCAGTAGTTGAGGATACAGAAGATACAACAACAGTTGAAGAAGATTTAGTACCACTTGCAGGAGAAACTCAGAAGGGATTCTTCGCAAGAACATGGTGGGGATGGTTACTCCTTATCATTGCAGTACTTACAGGATCTACAGCATATGCTAAGAAGAAGGCAGATGCTAAGAAAGTTAAGTAATTGGGTTTTAACTGCGACAATTACTTAAATAAATGTTGAAGGGTGAGGTCAAAGAGGTTATGAAGGTTCTAATTCTGAAAGTGAGGATGATAAAGACGATGTTGGAGAATCACAAAACCAGAAAGCAGTTAAAGAAGCTCCAATTGAGTAAACAACAATAATTATCCTACGAAAAAAGAGAGAGTTGGCAGCGGTTGCCAGCTCTCTTTTTTCTAGTAAATTTTTGTATACAAAAAAGAACAGCAAAATGAAAGAATAAACAAAAAAGCTACGTAGTTTTGTGGTATAGTATTGATTGTGAAAAAATAAACGATATTTTTTATCAATTAGGTTATGGATACAAAAGCAAGACAGTTATTAGATAAATTAAATACAGAACATTCACTTCCGACTGAAGAGTACCAGTATTTACTTGATCATCGCAATCAGGAGCTGATGGACCTTGCAGCAGAGTATGCTCGCAAGTATCAGCAACAGCACTATGGCAACAAAGTATTCATCAGAGGTCTGGTGGAGTTCACTAATTTCTGCAGAAACAACTGTTTATACTGCGGAATCAGAAGAGACAATCACAACTGTGAGAGATACCGTCTTTCAGCTGATACCATTGTAGAGTGCGCCGATGAAGGCTACGCACTTGGTTTCAGAACTATCGTCCTACAGGGCGGTGAGGATTTCTCTTACAGCGATGAGGATATATGCGATATCATTCGCAGAATAAAGGCATCCCATGATGATTTGGTTGTTACACTTTCCATCGGGGAACGCTCAAAGGAAAGCTATCAAAAGTACTACGAGGCAGGTGCCAGACGCTACTTGCTCAGGCATGAAACTGCTAACCCAGAGCTTTATGCAAAGCTTCATCCGGCAGAGCTTTCATGGGACAATCGCATGGAATGCTTGAAGAATCTTAAAGAGATTGGTTATCAGGTTGGTGCAGGCTTCATGGTGGAATCACCTGGCCAGACCACTTATGACTTAGCTATGGATTTGAAATTCGTTGAAGAATTCAAGCCAGATATGTGTGGTATAGGTCCATTCATTAGCCATAAGGAAACACCATTTGCAAATAGCCCTAGTGGCACATTGGAGACAACACTGTTTTGTCTTTCATTACTTAGGATGATTTATCCACAGGTACTACTTCCAGCCACCACAGCCCTTGGCACAATTCATCCAAAGGGCAGGGAAATGGGAATAAAGGCTGGTGCTAATGTAGTCATGCCAAATCTTTCACCTACCGGTGTTAGAAAGAAATACGCTTTATACGATAATAAGATTTGCACAGGCGAGGAAGCTGCCGAGTGCTTAGGCTGTTTAGGCCAGCGCATGGAGAGTATTGGGTATAAAATTGTTACTGACCCTGGAAACAGAGCTGGTTTATAGATTTAAAACAGTCAAGTGAGGTATAAAAATGTACAATGTAAAATCTTTAAAAGCAGAAGAGTTTATCGACAATCAGGAAATCTTAGATACTATCGAGTATGCAGAGGCAAATAAGAATAACTTCGAATTAATCGAAGAATTACTAGAAAAGGCTCGTCCAGTAAAGACAGCAGAAGGCTGCACATGCAAGGGACTTACTCATCGTGAGGCATCAGTTTTACTGGCATGCGAGGAGCCTAAATACATCGAAAAGATGTATCAGGTAGCACAGGAAATCAAGGATGCTTTCTATGGCAACCGTATCGTTCTCTTTGCACCACTTTATCTTTCAAACTATTGTGTAAATGGCTGTGTTTACTGTCCATATCACGCAAAGAACAAGCACATCGGACGTAAGAAGCTTACACAGGAAGAGGTTAAGGCTGAGGTTATCGCACTTCAGGATATGGGACACAAGAGACTTGCCATCGAAGCTGGTGAGGATCCTGTAAACAACCCTATCGAGTACATCCTTGAGTGCATCAACACAATCTACAGCATTCATCACAAAAATGGCGATATCCGTCGTGTTAATGTAAATATCGCTGCTACAACAGTTGAAAACTATCGCAAGCTCAAGGAAGCAGGAATCGGTACATACATCCTCTTCCAGGAGACATACAACAAAAAGAGCTATGAGGAGCTTCATCCAACAGGACCAAAGCATGATTACGCATACCATACAGAGGCTATGGACCGTGCTATGGAAGGTGGAATCGACGATGTAGGACTTGGAGTTCTCTTCGGTCTTGAAAGCTACAAGTACGAGTTCGCAGGACTTCTTATGCACGCTGAGCACCTTGAGGCTGTTCACGGCGTAGGCCCTCACACAATCTCAGTTCCACGTGTAAAGCACGCTGATGACATCGATCCAGAAGCATTCGACAACTCAATCCCAGATGACATGTTCACAAAGATTGCAGCTTGTATCAGAATTGCAGTTCCTTACACAGGAATGATTATCTCTACTCGTGAATCAGAGGAAGTTCGTCGCAAGATGCTTCAGGTTGGTATTTCACAGGTTTCAGGTGGAAGCCGTACATCAGTAGGTGGCTACACAGAAGAGGAGAGACCACACGATACAGAGCAGTTTGATGTTTCAGATCAGCGTACACTTGATGAGGTTGTTCGTTGGCTTATGGAGACAGGTCACATCCCTTCATTCTGTACAGCATGCTACCGTGCAGGACGTACTGGTGACAGATTTATGGCACTTTGCAAGAGCGGACAAATCCTCAATTGCTGCCATCCAAACGCACTTATGACTCTTACTGAGTACCTTGTTGACTACGCTTCAGAGGAGACAAGAGAAGTTGGTTACAAGATGATTGAAGACGAGCTCAAGAAGATTCCTAAGGAAAATGTTAGAAAGATAGCTCTTGAAAACATCGAAGCTATTAAGAACTCAGACAGACGTGATTTCCGTTTCTAAGTTCTCAGTTTTTTAATAAATTAGACAAAGTTATTTTGTATAATTGCAGTGTCTAAGTTTTTGTAAAGGAAGAATAAAATGTCCTTGAATAATACACCTAGTAGCCAGCGTGTTCACATTGGCTTCTTTGGAATAAGAAATGCAGGAAAATCAAGCATTGTAAATAAGCTTACAAATCAGGCGGTATCACTTGTGTCTGCACACAAGGGTACCACCACAGATCCAGTCAGAAAGACTATGGAGCTTCTTCCATTGGGACCAGTTGTCATCATTGATACAGCTGGTTTCGATGATGAGGGAGAGCTAGGAGAGCTTAGAAAAGAAAGAACATACCGCATCCTTGATGAGATGGATATCGTTGTTTTGGTACTTGATGCCAGAGCAGACCACCTCACAGAAGAAGAGGTTGATTTCCTAAAGATGGTTAAGGAACGTAAGCTCCCATATATCATCATTGAAAATCACGTAGATGAGATGGCTGGTCATCCTTTTGAGGAACTGTCATCAGAGGAAAAGCTTCTTTATGTGGATGCCACAAAAGATGATATGGCGGCTGTAAAGCAGGCACTTCTTCAGCTTGCACCAAAGATTACAGAGCCACCACTTGTTGCTGATTTAGTAGCAGAAAAGAGCACAGTAGTGCTTGTCATTCCAATAGATGAATCAGCTCCAAAGGGACGTATCATCTTGCCTCAGCAAATGGTTCTTAGAGACCTGCTGGACCACAGATGCAAAGCCATCTGCTGCCAGCCAGAGGAGCTCACAGAGGTACTTAATGAAGATAAATCGGTATCACTTGTTATCACTGATTCACAAGCATTTGAAACAGTATCAAAGATGGTGCCTGAAAATATACTTTTGACATCATTTAGCATATTGATGGCAAGATACAGAGGAAGCCTTAACACCCAGCTAAAGGGCGTTGCTGCACTTAAAAATCTGCAGGACAATGATAAGGTTTTGATTGCCGAAGCTTGCACACATCACAGACAGTGCAACGACATCGGAACAGTAAAATTACCTGGATGGATTAGAAAGCACACAGGTAAGGATGTTGATTTTGAATTTTCTTCAGGAAATGAATTTCCAGAAGATTTATCAAAATATAAATTAGTAGTTCATTGCGGGGGCTGCATGATTAATGCTAGCGAGATGCAAAGTCGAACTAAGCATTGCGTGGAGCAGGGGGTTCCAATAGTAAACTATGGAATGGCCATTGCCCATTTCAATGGAATATTAGACAGAAGTCTAGAGGTTTTAAATTAAACTGGCAAACAATGTAAAAGGAGAAAAATATGGTAACTTCAGATCAAAGTATTGTGCGTTTAAAGCACAACATCATGGAAGAAGTGTGTAAGCTTGCTTGGAAGGGTGAGCTCGATGCTTCTCACAAGGAACAGGTTTGTTACGAAATCATTCCTGGCCCAAGACCAACATATCGTTGTTGCGTTTACAAGGAGCGCGAAATCGTAAGACAGCGTGTTATCCTTTCATGCGCAGAGAATCTTCCAACAAACCCAGATTCTAAGAACGTAGTACAGGTTATTCAGCCTGCATGTGATGACTGTTCAATCGCTTCTTACTCAGTTACAGATAACTGCCGTTTCTGTCTTGGAAAGGCATGTCTCAACTCTTGTAAGTTTGGCGCTATCGCTCCAGGTGAGAACAGAATGCATATCGATCCTTCAAAGTGTAAGGAGTGTGGTATGTGTGCTAAGGAATGTCCTTATGGTGCAATCGTTCACCTTGAGAGACCATGTAAGAAGGCTTGCCCAGTTGGTGCTATTTCTTACGATGAGTATGGTCACTGCGTAATCGATGATGAGAAGTGTATCTCATGTGGTCACTGTATCCACAGCTGCCCATTCGGTGCTATCGGTTCTAAGACATATCTTGTACATATCATCAAGGCTATCCTTGAAGGCAAGAAGGTTTACGCTATGTGCGCACCTGCTACAGAAGGACAGTTTGGTGAGGACATCTCTATGGCTGCAGTTAAGGAAGCTTGCAAGAAGATCGGCTTTACAGACATGGTAGAGGTAGGTCTCGGTGGAGATATGACAGCTGCTTACGAGTCGGCTGAGTGGTTCGAGGCTAAGGAAGAAGGACGTAAGATGACAACATCTTGCTGCCCAGCTTTCATCAACATGCTCAGAAAGCACTTCCCAGAGCAGTTCGAGAACAACATGTCTTCAACAATTTCACCTATGTGTGCTATCTCACGTCTTCTTAAGGCTACACAGGGAGATGACGTTGTTACAGTATTCGTTGGACCATGTATCGCAAAGAAATCTGAGGCTGCTGATGAGTCAGTTCCAGGTAATGCAGATTACGTTATCACATTTGGTGAGCTTCGTGCACTTATGCGTTCTAAGGGCGTTGAGTTCGAGCCAGTAGAGGAGAACTACCAGGAGTCATCTACATTTGGTAAGCACTTCGCTTCTTCAGGCGGTGTTGCAAAGGCTGTTATCGAGTGCATGCAGGAGCGTGGACAGAACACAGACGATATCAAGCTTATGCAGTGCGCAGGTGGTGCTGAATGTAAGAAGGCACTTATGCTTCTTAAGAGCGGCAAGCTTGATGTAGACTTCATCGAAGGTATGATTTGTGAGGGAGGTTGCGTAGGCGGACCTTCTAAGCACAAGGCTGAGAGAGAAATCCTCAAGGCTAGAAATGGTCTTATCGGCAAGGCTGATGGACGTAAGATTCTTGAAAATCTCGAGAATTACCCAATGGACAAGTTCTCAATGTACAGAGACGGACATATGGAATAAATTATATTTTTTACACCCTGTCGGGAAGTTTTCTGACAGGGTGTATTTTTGTGGAAAAATAACCATAAAAAGACAAAAAAATCAACGCTATGTCAGTAAAATTGTGGTATAGTATAGCTAATGTGTTAAAAATATATCAGAAGATATAATGTAATACTAGGGAGGGTAATTTCATATGGAAATGCTAGTAACAGCGTTGATCTGTCTGCCATTTCTGTGGGCGATTTTTCCGGCATTGATTCATCATTCAAAATGCAGGGCTTTTTTCGTCTATCTAGGATGCGCAATTGTAATGATTCTATCCATCATTACAGCGGTTCAGTGGTTTATGGCTGGGGGCCAGACACTGAATTTCTCATTACCATACCAGGAAACATTCGGTCATGTTTTCCTTGTAGGCGATATTCTTTTAATGTTTTTCATTATTTATCTTTGTGCAAAGTATAAGAAAACAATTATATCTTTGCTAACCATTGTATCCACAGTGGTACCAACCGTTTTGGAGCTGGCAGGGCCAAAGATTCCAAACAATTACACAATGAGATTTGACTATCTCACAATGATTATGGTTTTGATTATTGGAATCGTTGGTACACTGATTGGTGTATATGCAGTGGGATATATGCATGGCTATCACATTCATCATCACAAAGAGCTAAAGGATAGAAGAAGCTTTTTCTTGGCCATGATATTTGTATTTTTTGGTGCTATGTTTGGTTTGGTATTTTCAGCAAATCTATGTAGTCTGTATTTCTTCTGGGAAATCACATCTGTAACATCATTCCTGTTGATTGGATACACAAGAACTGATGAGGCTATAAACAATTCATTTAAGGCTTTATGGATGAACTTGCTTGGTGGATGTGGATTGGCAGTGGCAATCTCAGTTGGATATTTATGGTATGGAACTGTAAATCTGTTTGATTATATTGATTTAGTTCAGGCAGATCCTACCAACATCAGAAACATGCTTCCAATAGCATGCCTGGCTTTTGCGGCACTTACAAAATCGGCGCAGTTCCCATTCTCAGGATGGCTACTTGGTGCCATGGTTGCGCCTACACCATCATCTGCACTTCTTCATAGTGCAACAATGGTAAAAGCTGGCGTATATCTGCTGATCAGAATCTCTGTTGCAATGGCAGATAATTATGTTGGAAATATGGTAGCCCTTATTGGCGGCTTCACATTCCTGGCTGCATCTTGCCTTGCTATATCAGTTTCTGATGGCAAGAAGGTACTTGCTTATTCTACAATTTCAAACCTGGGCCTTATAGTTGCATGTACTGGCTGTGGCTATGAGGAGACAATTTGGGCAGCGGTATTCCTTGTAATTTTCCACGCTGTTTCAAAGTCAATGCTTTTCCAGTGCGTTGGTGCTATCGAAAACACAACTGGCAGCCGTGACGTGGAGGATATGCAGGGATTGATTGCAATTTTCCCTAAGCTTGCTGTAATCCTTATGATTGGTATCGCCGGAATGTTCCTTGCACCATTTGGTATGCTTATTTCTAAGTGGGCTGCACTGAAGGCATTCATCGATACAACATCAGTTTATGTATCAACTCTTATGGTACTTTTCATTTGCTTTGGCTCAGCTACAACAATGTTCTACTGGACAAAGTGGATGTCAAAGATACTTGGGGCTTCACCACGTGAGAAGTCACGAGACCTTACAAAGAAGAACGAGTACATTTCAATGTTCTTCCATGCATTTATGATGGTTGCACTTATCCTTGGATTCCCATGGCTTTCAAAGCATGTGTTAAAGCCACTTTCAAATGATATGTTTGGCACTGCAACACAGGTTATCTCATATCAAAATATGATAATCATGATTGTGCTGTTGGTAGGCATCTTTGTAGTTCCATTTGTAAACTTTGTGCTGACAAAGGGACAGAAGGCAAAGCAGGTTATCACATACATGGGTGGTGCCAATGCTGGTGACAACTTCAACTTCGTATCAGCCACAGGTGATCCAAAGGAGATGCACATTGCAAACTTCTACATGGAAGACATCATGGGTGAGAAGAAGCTGTTCACTCCTGCGATAATGATTTCTGCATTTATCATTATTGTTTATATGATTATCGTGATAGGAGGTGCGTTCTAATGACTACGACTCGAATTATAATTGCAGTACTTTATGTACTTTTAGCACCTTTTGTTATCGGACTTTTAGATGGTTTTGACAGAAAGATTTCTGCACGTATGCAGGGAAGACGTGGTCCATCAGTGCTACAGCCTTTCTTCGATATCAAGAAGCTTTTCGAAAAGGAATTCTTAACAGCCAACAAACAGCAGCTGTTTATGATTTACTCGTACGTATTTTTCATCGTACTTTCTGGAGTAATCTTTTTCGCTGGCTTTGATTTATTGCTTGTTGTATTTTCACTTTCAACAGCAGCAATGTTTTTGATTTTGGCATCTACATCAACTCACTCACCATTCTCTTCTCAGGGAACTCATAGAGAGCTGGTGCAGATAATGTCATGTGAGCCAATGGAGCTTTTGGTGGCAGTTGGATTTTATCTGGCTACAAAAACATTTAATGTAAATGAGATAGTGATGAATTCAACATATTCCAACATCATTTACTTGCCAGGATTTTTTGTAGGCTTTGTATTTATCCTTACAATCAAATTTAGAAAGTCGCCATTCGATATTTCTACATCTCATCATGCCCACCAGGAGGTCATCAAGGGCGTAACATCCGAGATGGTAGGTAAGGAGTACGGAATGGTTACCCTTGCTGAGTGGTATGAAAATGCAATCCTTCTTGGCATAGTTGGATTATTCTTCCTTAACAGCAACCCACTTTCAGTGATTGGCGCTATCGTTGCAATTCTTGTTGTGTGGTTCCTTGAGATTCTCATCGACAACACATCAGCAAGAGTAAAATGGCAGCTTATGCTCAAGCTTGCCTGGGGCGTAACAATCGTAGCAGCTGGTATGAATCTCTTCTTGCTAGAGATTATCATGGGTTAATGTTTGGAGTTAGGAGGATAAGAAATGAGTACAATACATAAATCACCATGGCTCCTTCACTATGATGGAAGTAGCTGTAATGGATGTGATATAGAGGTTTTAGCTTGTACTACACCTGTTTACGATGTAGAAAGATTTGGAGTTATCAACACAGGTAACCCAATGCATGCTGATATTTTCCTCATTACTGGTGGTATCAATTCTCAGAATGAAGCTGTTGTAAAGCAGATTTACGAGCAGATGCCACAGCCAAAGGTTGTAATCGCTGTAGGCACATGTGCTTGCACAGGTGGCATCTTTAAGGAGTGCTACAACATCAAAGGCGGTGCCGACACAGTTATTCCTGTAGACATCTACGTCCCAGGATGCGCTGCGCGACCAGAGTCAATCATCGATGGTGTTGTAAAAGGCATCGGCCTGTTTAAAGAAAAGGCAGAGGCTCTTAAGGCACAGCAGAAGGCTAATTAGTAGGAGGAAATCATGCAAGAACTAAAAAAGGATTTATATTTAATCGACAAGGCTGAGCTCCTCCAGGTAATCATGGAAAAGAAGAATGCTCTTTGGAGACTTTGCCAGATTTGCTGCTCATTCCCAAAAGCAGAAAATCATTATGAAGTAACATATTCTTTTGCAAACGGATACGATTTTGCAAATTACAGACTCATCGCTGAGCGTGATGAGGAGGTTCCATCAATCTCTCGTGTATACAAATCAGCTATTTATTATGAGAATGAAATGCATGAGCTTTGGGGACTCAATGTTGAAAATATCAAGGTGGATTTCCACGACAAGCTTTACCGCATCGATGTAGAGACACCATTTATTGAAAAGGAGGATAAGTAGTATGGGAAACAGAAGTATAGTACCTTACGGCCCACAGCATCCTGTCCTTCCTGAACCAATCCATCTTGATTTAGTTTTGGAAGACGAGAAGGTTTTGGCAGCAATTCCTTCTATCGGATTCATCCACAGAGGACTTGAGAGCCTTACAAGTAAGAAGGATTTCAATGAGATGGTATATGTGGCAGAGCGAATCTGCGGTATTTGTTCATTCATGCACGGCATGGGTTACTGCATGGCACTTGAGGATATCATGAACGTAGAGGTTCCACGTCGTGCAGATTATTTACGTACAATCTGGGCAGAGATGAGCCGCCTTCACAGCCACTTGCTTTGGCTTGGATTACTTGCTGATGGCTTTGGATTTGAGTCATTGTTCATGCACTCATGGAGACTTCGTGAGAAGATTCTTGATATGTTTGAGGCATCAACAGGCGGACGTGTTATTTTCTCAGTAAACACAATCGGCGGTGTGCTGAAGGATATGCCAAATGATATGCTAAAGGATTTCGTTCATCAGCTGGATGAAATGGAAAAGGAAATCCGCGAGACAACAAGTATCTTCCTTGACGACTACACAGTAAAGAGCCGTCTTGTAGATGTGGGTATTATCACAGGTGAGGACGCTATTCGTCGTGGCGCAGTTGGCCCTATGATGAGAGCTTCCGGAATCAATGTTGATATGAGAAAGAATGGATATGCAGCTTACAACGATATTGATTTTGAAGTAATCACATCTAACAAATGTGATTCATACGCTCGCTGTGAAGTGCGTATTGGAGAGCTTTTCCAATCAATCGATATCATTAGACAGTGCGTTGCGAAGATTCCTGATACAGAAATCAATACAAAGGTTACAGGCATGCCAAACGGTGAGTCATTCATCAGGGTTGAGCAGCCACGTGGAGAGGCGTTCTACCATGTACGCGCCAACGGAACAAAGTTCCTTGACCGCTTCAGAGTCCGCACTCCTACCTTCGCCAACATCCCAGCCCTCACCCAAACATTGCAGGGCTGCCAGTACGGCGATGTACCGTTGCTGGTGCTCACGATAGACCCTTGTATTAGTTGTACCG
Organism: Pseudobutyrivibrio ruminis DSM 9787; assembly: GCF_900218035.1. Taxonomy (GTDB): domain Bacteria; phylum Bacillota; class Clostridia; order Lachnospirales; family Lachnospiraceae; genus Pseudobutyrivibrio; species Pseudobutyrivibrio ruminis. The sequence goes on along the minus strand of NZ_OBMR01000005.1, from coordinate 250,213 downwards.
AGAGATAATTAGATGAGTCGGTAGACAACAAGCTCTTATATTTCTCAAGCGAAACATGTAGTTGAGCTGAGAAATCATAAGGCTTGTAGGCGTAACCGACGGATTGGAGGATTATGGGACAGATATTGCCTTTTACTAAACAAGTGTTAAAGAACCTCTTTTCTGAGCCTGCTACTACTCAGTATCCTTTTGTACAAAGAGAGTATCCAGAGCGCACAAGAGGTCATGTAGATATTAATAAAGATCAGTGCATTCTTTGCGGTATGTGCATGCGTAGCTGCCCACCAGGGGCAATCACAGTTGATAGAGCTGGAAAGACTTGGACTATCAATCGCTTTGATTGTATCCAGTGTGGCTACTGCACAGAGAAGTGCCCAAAGAAATGTTTATCTATTACACCAGGCTACCAGGAGCCAGGCCCAGAAAAGTATACATACTCTGTAGAGGTACCTTACGAGCCACCAAAGCCTGCTGCTAAGCCAGCTGCGGCTGCAGCTCCTGCTGGCGGGACAAAGCCAGAGGCATAGAGCCTTGTTTTGTTATCTGTTATCAAACACGATTATTTAAACGCTCCTGGCTGTGGCTAGGGGCGTTTGCTGGTTAAGAATAATATTATTGACTATATATTATGGGAAAAATAGTAAGATATAGTCTTGGTAGATGTGTGTAGACTATAAATAAGAGCTGATGTAGGTTACATATAGTCAATTCTAGATGAAATGACTATATAGTTTAGAAAAGATGTGCATATATAGTCTAAATTAGTCCCAAGAAACTATAAATATGATAAAAGCATAAAGAAATATAGTCAGAACCCATAAAAAAGACTATATAGCATTATGTTTCAATCAAATATATAGTCATAAAGGTGATGTGCTGACTATATAAAAACATAATTGTTTTATATATAGTCAGCAATGAAAATTGCGGAAATAATAACGAGTAAATAACGTAGGATATTTATATGATTATAAAATTCACAGTCAAGGGATTGGTCCAGGGGATAGGATATCGTCCTTTTGTGGCTAAGCTGGCAGATGAATTGAATATAGATGGATGGGTGCGAAATACCGGAGGAATTGTGACGGTGTGCGCATCAGGAGACGAGGAAAAACTGGGAGAATTGCAGAGCCGATTGACAGTGGAAGTGCCAACTGGCGGATTTGTAACATCTTTAGAGGTGGAAGAGATTGATGCTGGAGTGGTCTCAGACCTGTCAGGACAGGGCTTTAAGATTGAGGAATCAGATCAAGACAATCAGTACAACCTTCCATTAATCCCAGCGGACATTGCAACCTGTGAGAACTGCAAGAAGGAGCTGCTAGACCCTACCAACAGAAGATACTTGCATCCTTTTATTAGCTGCACCGTTTGCGGGCCTAGGTACTCTATACTGGAGCGGTTATCCTATGATAGAGATACAATCACTATGGGGGATTTTGAAATGTGTCCGGAGTGCCAGAAAGAGTACACAGGCAAGCTGGATATTAGGCGCCATGCTCAGACTATAGCTTGCAAAAAATGTGGGCCAAAACTTTCATTTACAGCCATTTCGGGCCAAAATAATGTGGATAACTTGGAAAATGCAGGATATCCTGCAAAAAATACAGTTCACAGAAAGTTCACAAGTGAATTTTTAGACAATTCTAATGAGGATTTTACGCCCCTAAAACAAGCAATTGTCCATATACTAAATGGCGGAATTCTAGCTGTAAAAGATATCGGTGGATATCATCTCGTCTGCGACCCATTTAATGAGGCAGCAGTGGCAAAACTCCGCCTTCTAAAACATCGCGAAGCTAAGGCTTTTGCGGTGATGTTTTATGATTTAGAGCAGGCAAAAGATTACTGCATTATCAATGAAAACGAAGCCAAGCTCCTAGAAAGCCTTGCTCGACCAATCGTGTTATTAAAACGTAAATACGAATTGGCTCAGAAGCTTGCAGACAACGTATGTCTTACAAGCCCTGATATAGGCGCTATGCTTCCATGCAACCCAGTGCAGATACTTCTTACAAAAGCTCTGGGGCCACTTATCATGACAAGTGGAAATGCCAGTGGAGATGTGCTTGAAACAGATGATGATAAGATGGAACAGTGGCTGCGTCAGCGAGCTCAATCAGATGAAATGAGCGAAGTACCACTAGCAATTCTATCTCACAATAGACGAATCCTACGTCCAATGGATGACTCAGTAATGAAGGTAGTGGCAGGGCAGCAACAATTCATCAGACGAGGTCGAGGCCATGTGCCAGCGCCAATTCCTGTGGATATCCCTGGAGAGATTTTAGCTGCCGGTGGAGATCTAAAGTCTAGCTTTTGTTATGTGAAAAATGGACTGGCATATGTAAGTCAATATCTGGGAGATATGGAATCAGTCAGTTGCCAGGAGTTCTATAAAAAGGAAAAGAAAGCCATGGAAACAATATTTGGCTTTACTCCACAGAAAAGTGTTGTGGATAAGCATCCTGGATATTTCAGTAGAAACAATTCTGCATTTGATATAGAAATCCAGCATCACAAAGCCCATGTGGCTTCAGTAATTGCAGAGCATGGTCTAAAAGGAACTGTGCTAGGTTTTGCCTTTGATGGCACAGGCTATGGTGACGACAAAACCATATGGGGCGGTGAGACCTTCTTATGGAAAGATAATCAGATGACCCGTGTGGCCCACCTGAAGCCAGTAAAACTTATAGGTGGAGATGAAGGGGCAAAAAACTGTGACACCATACTCACAGCAATGCTTCATGGAAATGGCCTTCAGCCAACAGAAATAAATATGAACACCCAGTTGATTTTGGCTGCGTTAGATAAAAATATAAACACAGTAACATCTTCATCAATGGGGCGATTATTTGATGCTGTGTCGGCTCTGCTTGATATATGTCATTACAATTCCTATGAGGGCCAGGCACCAATTGAGTTGGAAAACGCTGCAGCCACAACAAATAAGGCATACAAACTTCATATAGAAACAGACGGTTGTACAAAAGAGCTGTTTCGTGATATCGTATATGCGATATCAAATGGGGTTGATAAAGCTGAAATTGCCAGAGGATTTATAGAGGCGGTTTCAGATTATATAGTTGATATTTCAAAGGAATATGAGAACAATCTAGATAAGAATAAGCAGGTAGTATTATCTGGAGGAACATTCCTAAATCGAATTCTATTGGAAAGCACTGTCCGAAAGCTTAAAGCCTTGGGCTTCAAAGTGTACACGGCTAATCAGCTGCCACCTGGAGATGGAGGCATCTGTTTGGGACAGGCTTTTTTATCACAATTCGAAAAGGTATAAAGGGGTAGAACAATGTGTGTAGCAATACCAGGTTTAGTAAAAAGATTAAAGGATGGCAAGGTCACTGTTGATTTCAATGGAAATGAAGTTGAAGCATATGCTGGTCTTGTAAATGTTAAAGAGGGGGATTACGCCCTGGTTCATGCAGGGTGCGTTATCCAGACTTTAAAAAAGGATGAAGCAGAGGAAATCATTGAGTTGATGGGAGGCCTGGAAGGCTAATGGAATTCTCTGAGATTGTAGATTTTTTAAGAAACTATGATGGCAAGCCAATCAGGCTGATGGAGGTGTGCGGAAGCCATACTCATGCCATAGCAACTCATGGCATCAGGGATATTCTTTCTGATAAGATTCAGCTTTTGTCAGGCCCAGGATGTCCAGTGTGCGTCACACCTACAGCTTATATCGACAAGCTTATAGATATTTGCCTAAAGCCAAACACAACAGTCGCCACATTTGGCGATTTGCTTCGTGTGCCAGGCTCAAAAGAAAGCTTGAATGAAGCAAAGGGCCGGGGCGGCTCGGTGGAGATGGTTTATTCTCCAATGGATGTTCTTACACTGGCCAAGGACCATCCGGACAGACAATACGTTTTTGCAGCAGTAGGTTTTGAAACAACTGCTCCTGTCTATACATTGCTTTTAGATAATGCAATTGCTCAGGGGCTATCTAATATAAAGATTCTTACTGCTTTAAAAACAATGCCAGGAGCTATTTCATATCTTTGCGACAATGGGGCAAGGATAGATGGATTCATTGCTCCAGGTCATGTTAGCGCAGTCACAGGAGCAGATTATTTTAATGAACTGGCCGCTAAGTATAGCATACCTTTTGCAGTATCAGGTTTTGGTGCCAAGGAGCTAGTTATAGGCATATATGGCTTGGTTCAAATGGTTATAAACAATCAGCCTCAGGTCAAAAATTTTTACACATCAGTGGTTGAACAGGGCCAGAACGATATAATCGTTTCTCAGCTCAACAAGTATTTTAGGCCTGCAGATGTGGTATGGCGAGGCATGGGAATCATCCCAGGCTCCGGTCTTTTGCTGAGAGATGAATATGCAAGCTTTGATGCAGGAAGCAATGGCCTTGATGAAGATAACAAGCGAAACAAGGCATGCCGATGTGGCGATATCCTAATGGGCAAGGCTACACCAAAGGATTGTCCATTATTTGGAAAGGTGTGTACACCTATGTCGCCGGAGGGGGCCTGCATGGTGTCAGAGGAAGGCTCATGCTTTAATGCTTACTTGGTTCGAAGATAGAGGATGGATAAGTTATGGATAAAATTATAATGGAGCATGGCTCAGGTGGCCGTGCAACTGGAGAATTAATAAAAGAGATATTTGAATCACAATTTGATAGTGACGTTCTTTCAGAGATGGAGGATGCTGCTGTAGTGCCTGGTGATGCCACTATCGCCATGACAACAGACAGTTTTGTGGTTACGCCGTTAGAGTTTCCTGGTGGAGATATAGGTCGCCTTTGCATTTGCGGCACGGTTAATGATCTTTGCATGCGCGGGGCTGTGCCTAAATACATCACATGCGGTTTCATTCTGGAAGAGGGCTGTGATATAGACCAGCTTAGACGCCTTGTAAAATCCATGGCCGCTACAGCAAAGGAAGCAGGCGTGAAAATCGTTGCTGGAGACACAAAGGTAATCGAAGGCAATGGAGGAATTTATATCAACACTGCAGGCGTTGGATTTGTTCCAAAGGGTGTAGACATCAAGGCAAAAAACGCCCAGGATGATGATGTGATTATTGTCTCAGGAAATGTTGGGGACCATCATGCTACGGTTCTCAGCCAGAGAATGGGAATCAAAAACACAATCGAAAGCGATAACGCTCCACTTCAGGAGATGGTAGGAAAGCTTATAGAAAATAAGATTCCAGTTCATGTGCTGAGAGATGTCACAAGAGGTGGTCTTGCTACAGTCTTAAAGGAACTTGCCTTAGCAAGTGGCCTTAGATTTGAGATTCTCCAGGAAAAGCTTCCTGTATCGGCACAGGTAAAGTCATTCTGTGGATTGCTTGGGCTTGATCCACTATACATGGGAAATGAAGGTAAGATGGTTGCCATAGTTCCAAAGGAGTATGCTGCACAAGCAGTGGAAATCATCCGTGGATGTATATATGGCGAAAATGCATGTATGATTGGGGCAGTTAATACACCTGAAAACGAAAATGAGGTAGGTGCGCTTATAATGAAAACAGAAATAGGCGGTAGACGTTTTCTTGATATTTTGCAAGGTGAAGGACTTCCTAGAATATGTTAACTCATACAAACTCCAGTAGGACGTTAATATTTAACATTTATTTCATAATTAGGTAGGGGTATCTTGTGCTATAATATACCTACACATCCAAATACGTTTGTTGAATGAATGAGGAGGATGCCATTTGGGAAAAACTGTACTGGTTGTTGATGACTCGAAGTTTATGAGAGCAGTTGTCAAAGGCGAAGTTGAAAGAAATGGCTGTACTGTTGTAGCTGAGGCCGATTGCAGTGATGCAGCGGTTGAAAAATACAAGGAGTTAAAGCCTGATATAGTGACGATGGATATCACAATGACTGTTGATGGACATACCATTGGTCGAAGTTCAAATGGCATAGATGCTATTAAGCAGATTATCGAATTTGATCCAGACGCCAAGATTCTAGTGGTTAGTGCCATGGGTCAAAAGTGTTACGTTATAGAAGCTATTGAAGCAGGAGCCAAGGACTTTGTTATTAAACCTTTTGATGAAGTTCGATTTGCAGAGGCATTAGCACATTTCAAGTAGAACTGAATATGGCTTAAAAGGACTGCAGAGCGGTCCTTTTATTTTGCAAAAATAGCAAACTCCGATTGTGCACAACGGAAACTAATTGCGCACAATAAATTGCTCGATTTTGTTATATAAAATAATGGATAAGTAAAAAGACCGAGAACTCGGTCTTTTTGAGGGGAGTATAAATAATTAATAAGGGTGCAACTAGGAAACTCCTAGTTACGCTTCAGATTATAATATAACGGGTTATCCAATGCAATAGAATATTTAAAAAATTTTTATTGCATTGACTTGTTATTGGCTGTAGCTTAAGATATTTTTATCTAGGTTTTCCTTGAAAAATCAATTAAGAAAGAGTGTTATAAATTATTTGAAAACGAAGATTTTTACAATTAGTTGCCCATGTCATTTTGGACTTGAGGCACCACTTAAAAGAGAAATATACGATTTGGGATACGACATCACAGAAGTTACTGACGGAAGAGTGACCTTCATAGGTGATGCGGAGGCTATTTGCCGTGCAAATATTCACTTGCGCTGTGCAGAGCGTGTGCTTGTTGAGGTTGGCCGTTTCCATGCCACCACATTTGAGGAGCTTTTCCAGGGAATCAAATCTCTTCCATGGGAAGAATACATTCCAAAGGACGGCAAATTCTGGGTTACAAAAGCTACTTCAGTTAAAAGTAAGCTTTTCTCTTTGACAGACATTCAGTCCATTGCTAAAAAGGCCATGGTTGAGCGTATGAAATCATATTACGATATCAACTGGTTTGATGAGGATGGCGCTGAATATCCAGTAAGAATCTTCTTATTAAAGGACGATGTTGTAGTTACTTTGGATTCTACTGGTGTTCCTCTTCACAAGAGAGGCTACAGAACATACACTAGCAAGGCTCCACTTTCGGAGACTATGGCAGCAGCTTTAATTGAGCTTACACCATGGCGTGCAGACCGAATCCTTGTGGACCCATTCTGCGGTTCAGGTACATTTTTGATAGAAGCGGCTATGATGGCTGCAAATATTGCACCTGGTCTCAACAGAGACTTCACTTCTATGGACTGGACAAATCTTATCGATTCACAGATTTGGAAGGACTGCTTTGATGAAGCCAGAGCAGAGGTAAATACAGATATCGAATGCGACCTACAAGGTTTTGATATAGATCCTGAAATGGTAAAGATAGCCCGCTTGAATGCAAAGCAAGCAGGAGTTGATCACTTGATTCATTTCCAGGCCAGAGATGTTGCAAATCTTCGCCATCCTAAAAAGTATGGCTTCATTCTTACAAACCCACCATACGGTGAGCGTTTGGAGGACAAAAAGGATTTGCCTGAAATCTACGGCAAGCTTGGAGATGCATTTAAGGCACTTGATAGCTGGTCTATGTACGTTATCACCAGCTATGAGGATGCACCAAAGTCCATTGGCAAGAAGGCAGATAAGAACCGTAAAATCTACAACGGAATGATCAAGACATACTTCTACCAGTTTTTAGGACCTAAGCCAAAGAAGAAGGACTAAATAAATGAAACTTTCCAAGAGATTTTTAGCGTTTGCCTTGATATTGGCAATCACTTTATTTTGGAAATTAAATAATTGGAATGACAGATACGCAGCAGTAGAAACTTTCCGTGGAGCAGCACTGAATGAGGATGTGCTGTATCCTCTTATGTCCAAAAATCTTAATGATTCAAATCAGCTTAAGATTTTTATCAACGGACAGGAATACTCTAACACACAGAGCTATGCCATTTTGGATGACTCTTTGAATCCAGTTGGATCCTTAGAGTTTATTCGTTCTGTGCTGAAAGGCTCAGCCTTCATGGAGGATGAGTCTGCTGCTTTAGTTCAGATAACAGATAATGTATACGAATACATTTTAGACAATACAACCGCCACAGAAAATGGCGATGAAATAGACCTTTCTATTGCTCCTTCTATGCATTTGGGGGAGCTCTATATTGGCATTGAGGACTTGTGCAAGGCATTTGGCTACGCATATGAATACGACAAGGCTACATACACTGTCAGCATTCAGTATGACAAAGTTCCATCATTGCCTAGAGATTATGATCTTAGAGATGTTAATCGCGTCAGCACAATCAGAAATCAAGGCTCGACTTCTACATGTTGGGCGTGTGCTTCATTGGAGGCATTGGAGTCTTCATTGCTGCCAGTTCATCAGCATCTTTTCTCAGTAGATTCAATGATAAATGAAAACAGTTTTGACCTTGATCAGTCGGCAGGCGGCAAATACACTATGGCCCTTGCATACTTGCTTTCATGGCAGGGACCAGTGGAGGAGCAGACAGAGGAGAGTGATACTACACCTGCAATTATTTCCAGCTTGACTGGTGAGACTCAGGAGAACCAGATTCACCTTCAGGAGGCTCATTTTTATGATGCAGAAAATCTGGACGAGATAAAGTGGGCAGTATATCAGTACGGTGGCGTTTCTACATCCATTTATGCCAGTGTATCTACATCAAATCTGACAGGTTCTAGCAGCTATAATCGCAGAACCAATTCATACTGCTATACAGGAAATGCAAAGCCAAATCACGATGTGGTTATAATTGGATGGGACGACGATTATCCAGCATCAAACTTCAGCGAGGATGTTCCTGCAAACGGCGCGTTTATTTGCCAAAACAGCTGGGGTACAGGCTTCGGTGATGATGGTGTTTTCTATATTTCTTACTATGATTCAAATATTGGTAACCAGGCGGTATCTTATGTCAAAATAGATACCAACAATACATACAACTATATTTACCAAAGTGATTTGTGTGGTTGGGTTGGACAGATTGGCTATAGCAAGCAGTGGGCTTATGGTGCCAACACATTCGTGGCTGACGCAGATCAGCAGATTGAGGCAGCAGGCTTTTATGCCCTTGGAACTGACACTAGCTATCAGGTGTATTTTGTTTCCAACTACGAAAACACAAGCTCGCTTTCGGAGAAGGAGCTGGTTGCATCAGGCACAGTTTCACAGAAGGGATATTATACTATCAAGTTTAATTCCCCAAAGACTGTAGCAGAGGGAGAAAGCTTTGCAGTAGTTTTATATGTGAATACACCTGATACTGTTCGTCCTTTGGCAGTTGAGTACGTAACTGATTCTATGACTCAGGCAGTGGACATTACTGATGGCAAGGGATTTATCAGTAACAATGGTTTAGATTGGGAGAACGTGGAGGACGTGGTGCAGGCAAACCTTTGCATCAAGGCCTACGCAAATAATGTTGTGGAAGTGTTCGAATAATATGGAACAAAAAGTGATGGGAGCCTTTACGGCTATTATTCTGGCAATCACCATTTTGATGAGTTGCCTGCTGATTTATGTGCCGAACATGCACATAATCGCTTTACAAGTGGAGGATGAGAAGCTTTCCGGGGGAAGGGTATCTGTTATGGATATGCTACGTTCCAGCGAGGAAGCTTTGCAAGAGGAAAGTGCGGCTACAAGAGATTCTGTTTTGAAGGGGCACCAAATCAGATTAACTTTGCCACAGAACGTTACCAGTGCCAGTGTGAGCATTGATAACATCCACGTAGATAAAACTATCGCAATTACGATAAATGGTATTGGAAAAGATTATTTCAGCAATTATCCTATGCGAGGTGCGTCAAATAACATCGTTGATGTAACTTACGACAGTGAAAATTTGGTAGGTGTAATTGAAATAACTATGGACGATGTTTTGGAAGTTCAGATGACTTCCGAAGACGAATATATTTACTTTGATTTTGTAGATCCACATGAGGTTTATGATTATGTAGTAGTTGTGGATGCAGGTCATGGCGGAAATGTTCCAGGCGCCACAAAGCAGGGCGTATATGAAAAGGATTTGAATCTGGACATAGTGCTGGAGCTAAAGAAATTATTTGATAGAACTGATAAAAATATAGGCGTTTATTATACACGTACTGACGACTCCAATCCTTCCTTTGAAAACAGAGTTGGATTGGCCAACGATTCAGAGGCAGATTTATTCCTGTCTGTACATAACAATTCAACTGCATCTGGTAGAATGTCTTCTATCAACGGTACAGAAGTTATGTACGAGGGTGGAGATACCACCGGGGAATCAAAATCATTTTCAACACTTTGCCTTGTGCACCTTTTAAATGAGCTGGGCTCAAAGTCAAAGGGCACAGTAGTGGGGGATGAGGTCTACATTATTAGAATGTCAGAGCCGCCAGTTGCACTTGTAGAGGTAGGCTTTATGACAAATCAAAAGGAGTTGGATTTGCTGCAGGATTCTGAATATCAGGCAAAGGCTGCAAAGGCTTTGTACGATGCAGTAATTGAATATTTATATTAACGAGTAGAAGGGAATAATTGTAGTGAAAAGAAAAGTGATTTTTGCAACTGGCAATGCCAACAAAATGCGAGAGATTCGCGAGATTCTTGGAGAGGAGGATTTCGAGCTTCTTTCAATGAAAGAAGCTGGCATTGATATTGATATCGTGGAGGACGGTGCCACATTTGAGGAAAATTCCTTAATCAAATCTAGAGCAATTGCAGCAGTAGCAAAGGATGCAATTGTGCTTGCTGATGATAGCGGTTTGGAAATCGATGCGCTTAACAAGGAGCCAGGTATTTATTCTGCTAGATATATGGGCGAGGATACATCTTACGATATTAAGAATGCAAATCTTATAGAGCGCCTGGACGGAGTTGAAAAACAGGATAGAAGCGCTAGATTCGTGTGCGCAGTTTCAGCAGTTTTCCCTGATGGAGAGGATGCAGTTGTTCGTGGCACAATCGAGGGCTACATCGGTTGGGAGCCAATGGGCACAAACGGCTTTGGTTACGATCCAATTTTTTATCTTTGGGACAAGGATGTTAGTACAGCAAGCCTTTCACCAGAGGATAAAAATGCTATAAGCCACAGGGGCCAGGCTCTTAGAATGATAAAGGAAGTTATTTATAAGCATGAAAATATTAGTTGTTAGTGATACACATGGCAGATCGGAAAATCTTCGTGATGCCATTCACATAGAAAATCCAGACAGAATCTATCACCTGGGTGATGGGCAGGGGGTGGAGGACAATCTTTGGATGATGTCGGAAGCTCCAGCAGAATGTGTCTGTGGAAATTGTGATTGGGGGACAAATCTCCCAAACGAAGTTGTTCTTGAGGTAGGAAAGCATGTGATTATGCTTACTCACGGACATTATTACGGCGTAAATTATGGTTACGAAAGAATAGCCGAAGCTGCCAGAAATAAAGGCTGTGATGTTGTCCTTTATGGCCATACCCATGTACCAACAATCGACCATTACGAGGATTTGATTATAGCAAATCCTGGCAGTATTGCATTCCCAAGACAAAATAGTCGTGAACACACTTATATGACAATTATGGTGGATAATGATGGTGAGTTTACTATGAACTTACATTCATTAGAGGAATACGATAGAACACATGGAAATTAAGATTATCATTGATGGAGAAACTCCACAAAAAGAGCATATCTTGATGTCAGACGAACCTATCAAGTTCGTAGACGCAATGGAGCAGCTTGGACTGAGCTTTTATCGCCCATGCGGTGGAATAGGCAAATGTCTGAGTTGTAACATTCAATTTCTTTATGGCGCACCACAGATGACCTCTGCAGATGAAAAGGCTCTAGATTTTTCGGATATGAGAGCCGGCTGGAGAGTTGGCTGCAAGTGCGTTATCACAAAGGACTGCAAAATTCAGGTCCCAGCATCATTGGCAGGTGAAATTACATCAGTTCTTGCAGACGAAGTTGCAGAAGATGAAGCTTTGGATAAGAGCAATATAGGAATCGCTGTGGATGTAGGTACAACGACCCTTGCTACAGCTATCATTGATTTATCCACAGGTAAGATTCTGCGTCAGCGTAACTGTACTAATTCTCAGGCTAAATTTGGTGCTGATGTTATGAGCAGAGTAAAGGCTGCCATGGACGGTCATGGAGAGGATTTAAAGAATTGTATTCGCAAGGATTTAACCGATTTAGGAAATAAAATTCTTGGTGAAGATTTTCTTATGCATAAGGTTGTTTTCTGCGGAAATACTGTCATGACACATTTGCTCCTGGGATACACTGTTGATGGCCTGGCCCAGTATCCATTTATTCCATACACACTTGATAGTGTTAGTTTTGTGGAAAAAGGTCGTAATATTTTCTTCATGCCGTCGATAAGTGCCTTCGTTGGTGGAGATATTGTTTCAGGATTGTTTTATTTGGCAATGCAAGCAAAGAAGAATAATAAAGCACAGGATAAATTCCTACTTGTAGATTTGGGAACAAATGCTGAGCTTGTATTGTTTGATGGAGATAATTATTGGTGCTCATCTGCGTCCGCCGGTCCTGCCTTAGAAGGTGCATCCCTTAGCTGTGGAGTGGCTTCTGTTCGTGGTGCCATCAATCATCTGAGCATCAATAAAGGAAAATGCACATACACAACCATAGGCGGAGAGCAGCCTATAGGAATTTGCGGAAGCGGTATTATAGACCTTGTTCACGAGCTTCATCGAAATAAGATAATAGACGATGGTGGTTTACTGTTGGATGAGTACAGTGAAAGCGGATATCCTGTGGCTGATGGTGTGTCAATTACTGGAGAGGATATTCAGCAGGTGCTGCTTGCCAAATCAGCAGTTCATTCAGCTATTCAGCTTTTAGTGCAGGAGGCTGGTTTGACCATGGAGGATATCGACCATTTATATGTGGCAGGAGGCCTTGGTGCATCTGCGAGTGTATGGTCGGCTGCAGATATTGGATTGATTCCAAGGGAATTGGCATCCAAATATGAATCTGTGGGAAATACTGCATTGCTTGGTGGAATAGAATATATCCTTAACGGGGATGAAGATATTCTTAACGAGATAAAAGAAAAATCCAAGGTGGTCATTTTAAATGACAACCCTGGATTCGAAAAACTTTTTTTAGAAAATCTAATGCTTAATTAAAGCTGTTCGCCATTGAGCATTAAAAGGTCTTCAGGATCAATAGGTACGCAAAGACATTTTTTGCCATCTACATAGGCTGTTGTAACATCAGCAGCCTTTGTTTCTGAAACCTTAACAACGATATCAGCTTCTTTACCATCTGCTGTTACGCCGCTAACTTCTTTAAGCTGCTTTGTAAGATCGACAACTCTTTCCTTAAGAACATTTTTTTCTACACGAAGCTCGTTATTCTTAAGAGCTTTTTCATCAAGGATTTCTTCTGCAAGTGGAAGAGCCTCCTCAAAATAGTTCTCGAAATTAGCCTGAACCTTTTCAACCTTCATATCTGAAAGACCAGAATCTGTAAGGATGTTTGCAACGTCCTGTGCCTCAAGAATGATTGGCTCTTCAGGGCCGAGACGCTCTGTTTCTACAGTGATGAAATCAGAAAGATTCTGCTGAATATCAAGCTTTGTCTCGATTGTATCTTCTGTTTCCTCACCAAGAACCTGGTTAAGCATATTGTCGAATGCGTTCTTTTTCTGAGTAGAAGTTTTCTTTGTGCCGCAGCCAATGCAGTTTTCCCAGAACTCTACATGAGGCTCCTTTGTGTTCTTTGTGTATGCTAAGCATGCATGTAAGTCAGTAGTACGCTCTGTAAAGCATGGGAATGTAAATGCTGTATCAACAGGACCAACAACCCAGTCACGGTCTCTTGCACCGATGCGGTTTTCCTGCTCACGATATCCAAGGCCTGGCTTAGAAAGCTGTACTGGGCAGATAGCGCAGATGATATAGTCATAAACTTCCTCTGATTCATCAAGCTTTAAATCGTCTGATGTCTTTACAGGAATATCGTATGTGTCGTGATATAAAAGGATTAAGAAGTTTCCAACAAAATCGTACGATTCAATGATGCGATTGTAGTATTCAATGAGAAGTTTCTCATCCTGAAGACGTGATTCACGAAGTCTCATAAGTAAATCGTGACCGCTTCCTTCGATTTCTGATTCTGGATCAAATGGAAGCTCTAATAGATTGTTTCCGATTGTACCAGACATTGCTTTGTTGGCAATTTCAAGGTACTTATGAAACTCCTCATCTTCAAGATTAAGAAATGTTTCCTTGAAGGTAAGAACCATTTCTTTGTTTGCATCTACATAGCAACCAACCATTTTATCGAAGTTACATGCGTCCTTCTTAAAACGGCGCTTTATTTCATTTACTTCTTTTTTATTCATTTAACTCTAACTCCTGTCTTTAATGTAACGACTCTATTATATGTTTCAAAAAAATAGATAGCAAGACTTGACGTTTTTGATTTGAAGTACCTTTTGCCATATAGGGGTTGACATTGAATTGTCAAATAACTATACTTTAACACAATAAAGGGGAACAATTATGTCACGTTCATTTGTAATCAACAACAATAATAATAACAATAATAATTCCGTGAATAATAATCAGGGGATTTAATTTTATTGTGTTGATGAGATTTGAAGATTGTTTCAATAAGTAAGAATTAGACAGCCTCATCAAGCGCAAGTTTGATGGGGCTTATTTAATGCCAAAAAGTATTAAGTTTTAAGGAGAAAGAAAATGAGCGTTAAAACAACAGACGTAAGAACACTTTCAAGAAATTTCAAAGACTATGATGGCAAGGAAGTTACAGTAGCTGGATGGGTACGCAACATGCGTGACTCAAAGACATTCGGTTTCTTAGTACTTGCAGATGGTACATTTTTCAATCCAGTACAGGTTGTATTTAATCAGGACAAAATCGACAACTTCGATGAGGTTTGTCATTTAAATGTTGGTGCAGCAGTATACGTAACAGGTACTGTAGTTGTTACACCAGAGGCAAAGCAGCCATTTGAGATTCAGGCAACAAAGGTTGATATTGAAGGAAAGTCTACTCCAGATTATCCAATTCAGCCAAAGAGACACACAATGGAATACCTTCGTACACAGACACATCTTCGTCCACGTACAAACACATTCCAGGCTGTATTCAGAGTTCGTTCTCTTTGCGCATATGCTATTCACAAGTTCTTCCAGGAGCGTGATTTCGTATATGTACACACACCACTTATCACAGGCTCTGACTGCGAGGGCGCTGGTGAGATGTTCCAGGTTACAACAATGGACCTTAACAATATCCCTAAGACAGAGGATGGCAAGGTAGATTTCTCACAGGATTTCTTTGGCCATGCTACAAACCTTACAGTTTCAGGTCAGTTAAATGGTGAGACATATGCTCAGGCATTCAAGAACATCTACACATTTGGACCTACATTCCGTGCAGAGAACTCAAACACAACTCGTCATGCAGCAGAGTTCTGGATGATTGAGCCAGAGATTTCATTTGCAGATCTTGAGGATGACATGATTCTTGCAGAGGATATGTTAAAGTACGTTATCAACTACGTTCTTGAGCATGCTCCAGAGGAGATGGAGTTCTTCAACAACTTCATCGACAAGGGACTTCTTGATAGACTTCATCATGTTGCTAATTCTGATTTCGGCCGCATCACATACACAGATGCAGTTGCAGAGCTTGAGAAACACAACGATGAATTCGATTACAAGGTATCTTGGGGCTGTGATTTACAGACAGAGCACGAGAGATACCTCACAGAAAAGATTTTTGGTAAGCCAGTATTCGTTACAGATTATCCAAAGGAAATCAAGGCTTTCTATATGAAGCTCAACGAAGACGGCAAGACTGTTGCAGCTATGGATTGCCTCGTTCCAGGCATCGGAGAAATCATCGGTGGTTCTCAGCGTGAGGATGACTACGATGTACTCCTTAAGAGAATGCAGGAATGTGGCCTCAAGGAAGAAGATTACCAGTTCTACCTTGACCTTCGTAAATACGGTAGCTCTCGCCATGCCGGATTCGGACTCGGCTTCGAGCGCTGCGTAATGTATCTCACAGGCATGGGCAACATCCGCGACGTAATCCCATTCCCACGTACCGTTGGTAACTGCGACCTGTAATTTGTACTGATAGATGAGCCCGTAGTGAACAAGCTATTAGATTTCTCAAGCGAGACATGTAGTCGAGCGGAGAAATACTAATGCTTGTGGACGTAACGGGCGGATTATGACTAGGAGGAGAATATGAGCAAGATTTACATCCCAGATGGGTATGCTTCGGCACTTGATTTGAAAGAGACACAGATAGCTATTAAGAAGGTGAAGGATTTTTTCCAGGCACAGCTTACAGCAGAGCTTAATTTACATCGTGTAACAGCTCCACTTTTTGTTGAGCCTGAGTCAGGACTTAACGATAATCTTAATGGCGTTGAGCGCCCGGTTGCTTTCGGCGTAAAGGAGCAGGGAGACAAAGAAGTTGAAGTTGTTCATTCACTTGCTAAATGGAAGAGAATGGCACTTGGTAGATACGGCTTTAATGTCGGTGAGGGCCTTTACACTGATATGAATGCTATCCGCAGGGATGAAGATACTGACAACATTCACTCTATTTATGTAGACCAGTGGGATTGGGAGTGCATCATAGAGAAATCTGCTCGTACTGAAGAGACTCTTAAGAAATATGTTAAGAGCGTATATGCAGCTCTTCGTGTGACTGAGAAATACATTGCTAATTCTTATGATTATGTTCAGTGCATCTTGCCTGAGGAGATTCATTTTATAACTACACAGGAGCTAGAGGATAGATGGCCAAATCTTACTCCTAGCCAGCGTGAGTATGAAGCAGCCAAGGAATACGGTGCAATTTTCCTTATGAAGATTGGCGATTTACTTAAGTCGGGGGAGAAGCACGACGGTCGTGCTCCTGATTACGATGATTGGCAGCTTAACGGAGATATCATCGTTTACTATCCAGTTGATGATATTTCACTTGAGCTTTCATCAATGGGTATCAGAGTAGACGAAGATAGTCTTAAGAGTCAGCTTGAAAAGTCTGGTTGCACAGACAGAGCAAGTCTTCCATTCCAGAAGGCAATTTTAGAGAAGAAGCTTCCATATACAATCGGTGGCGGTATCGGCCAGAGCCGTATCTGTATGTTCTTCTTACGCAAGTGTCACATCGGCGAGGTACAGTGTTCATTCTGGCCTGAAGAGGACGTAAAATATGCTAGTGACAAGGGTGTTGTTATTCTGTAGACGGAAATTTTCTCAAGAATGTCTTTCTGTGGCAAACAAAATCCTTTACAATTAAAAAAAAATATCGTAGAATATACTTCGGCTCTCAGGTAATGGGGGCCGATTTTTTGCGAAAATAATATTTTTTATGTAACCCTTTACTTTAAGACTTTAGTGTGCTACAGTAATAGTGTAATAATTTTAGTTTTATAGGCGGGGATTTTACAGGAGTAGTTATAGAAATGAATAAAAAACTTGAAACAGCAGAAATGGATGAGCTTCTCAGAGCTATACTTAGCCTAGAAACAGTTGAAGAAGCATATGAATTTTTTGAAGATTTATGTACTGTAAATGAGATGGTAGCAATGAAGCAGCGCTTCGAAGTTGCTAAGATGCTCAGAGAGGAAAGAACATATCAGGATATTGCTGATGAAACGGGTGCTAGTTCTGCAACTATCAGCCGTGTTAATCGTGCGCTTAATTATGGTAATGACGGATATGATTTAGTACTTAAAAGAATTGGTCAGTAGAGTTATTTATTAGATGAGCTAGGATTTATTCCTAGCTCATTTTTTTTGTGTTGCAACTATGGTATTATATTATGTAGTTTTTGAAACTATGTGATGAAAAATATAGGAGTATTGGAAATGGACAATTCTAGAAAAAGACTTAACGAAATATTACATCAGCTGGCAGAAATCGATTATGTTCATCCAGAGGATATACCTAATATAGATTTATACATGGATCAGGTGCTTACTTTCCTGGATCAGGAGCTTGGTACTGTTCGCGAGGCAACAGAAGACAAAGCTATGACTAAAACCATGATTAACAACTATACCAAGAATCAGATTTTGCCTTCGCCTGAGAAAAAGAAGTATTCAAGGGATCACATGCTGAATCTGATTTTCATTTATTATCTTAAAAACTTTCTATCTATGAAGGAGATTAAGAACATCCTGGACCCTATCAACACTCGCTATTTTGGCTCAAAGGAAGGGCTTGGTTTCTACGATATTTATTCAGCTATGGTAGGCTACGAAAGCAAGGTTGCTTCCGATGTTACAAAGGATATTATCCGCAAATACAACATTAGTAAACAGGCCTTTGCAGATCAGGATGAGGAATCTCGCGCAGAATTACAGGAGTTCACTTTCATTTGTGAGCTTGCTTTTGATGTGTTTGTTAAGAAGATGATGATAGAGCAGTACTTGGCTCAAAGAGAGGACAAGCCACAGACAAAGGAAGAAAGTTCTCAAGAAAATCCAATGTAATCTTTGGGATTTTATAGCTAGAATAGTTCTGATGTGATAGAATAAATCAGAACAAATTTTCGAAATATATCATGCAATAAAGGATATTTTATGTTATGGATTTAAGTATGTTAAACGACAAGCAGCGTGAGGGCGTTGAGACTATCAATGGCCCTGTTCTTATTTTGGCTGGCGCTGGTTCAGGCAAGACAAGAGTGCTTACACACCGCGTTGCTTATTTAATAGAGCAGGGTGTGATGCCATACAATATCATGGCGATCACCTTCACTAACAAAGCTGCCAGGGAAATGAGGGAGCGTATTGATAATATCGTTGGCTTCGGTTCAGACGGTGTGTGGGTTGCCACTTTCCATGCCAGCTGTGTTCGTATTCTCCGCAGGTTTTGCGAGAATCTTGGTCAGGGATACACTAGCAATTTCACCATTTACGATACAGACGATTGCAAGACTTTGATGAAGGAAGTATGCAAGTATCTCCAGATTGATACAAAGCAGTTTAAGGAACGCACATTTTTAAATGTCATTTCTGATGCTAAAAACAAGCTCATCAGTCCAGAGGAATTCACTAACCGCGCCATGGGAGATTTCAATATGTCTCGTCAGGCCACAGTTTATCGTGAGTATCAGGCTCGTCTTCGTCAAAACAATGCATTCGATTTCGACGATTTGATCATGAAGACAGTAGAGCTTCTCCGTTTGGATGGGGATGTTCGTGCATATTATAATGACAAATTCAAATACATCATGGTTGACGAGTATCAGGATACCAATGCAGCTCAGTTCGAGTTGGTCCGTCTTCTTATCGGCGGCCAGCAGAATCTTTGTGTAGTTGGTGATGACGACCAGTCTATCTACAAGTTCCGTGGTGCAGATATTTACAATATTTTGAACTTTGAGCAGCACTTCCCAAGCGCTCATGTTATCAAGCTTGAGCAAAACTATCGAAGCACTGGAAATATTTTGAATGCTGCTAATGCGGTCATTGCTAATAATGAAGGCCGAAAGGAAAAGGCTCTCTGGACAGAGGCTGAGGATGGAGACAAAATCCAGTTCCAGCAGTTTGATAGTGCATACGAGGAAGCCAGCTACATCGCTAGCAATATTGGCTCAGTTGTACGCAGAGGTGAGGCTGATTATCGTGATTGTGCCGTGCTTTATCGTACCAATGCCCAGTCACGTCTTATAGAAGAAAAAATGATTTACGAGGGCATCCCATACAAAATCGTTGGTGGTGTAAATTTCTACAGCCGTAAGGAAATCAAGGATGTTCTTGCCTATTTAAAGACAGTAGATAATGGTAATGACGATATTGCAGTTCAGCGTATTATCAATATTCCAAAACGAGGAATTGGAGCTACCACTATCACAAAGGTTTCAGACTATGCTAGGGAGCATGGTTTGAATTTCTACGAAGCACTTTTACATGCAAACGATATTCCATCTATTGGAAAAGCTGCCAGCAAAATAAAGGGCTTCACAGACCTTATTGAAAAGCTTAAAAGAATCGCTGTTGAGGAGTCAGTATCTGCATTGGTAGAGGAAATCCTTGATCAGACAGACTATGTTGCAGAGCTTAAGGCGGAGGGCACAGACGAGGCAAAGGCTCGTATTGAAAATATCGATGAGTTACTTACAAAGGCGTTTGCCTACGAAAAGGATGCTAGGGATGATGGTGAGGAGCCTTCACTTTCTGGATTCTTGGAGGATGTTGCACTTGTTGCAGATATAGATAGCTACGAGGAGAGTGACAACTACGTTGTACTTATGACTCTTCATGGAGCAAAGGGATTGGAGTTCCCATACGTATATATGGCTGGCATGGAGGATGGATTATTCCCAGGGCAAGCAGCTATATTTGATGGCGGTGGTGCAGATTCAGAGCTTGAGGAAGAGCGACGTTTGGCATACGTTGGTATCACACGTGCCAAGGAACACCTTACAATGACAAGTGCGCGCATGCGTATGATTCGCGGCGAGACCCAGTTCCATAAGATTTCCAGATTCGTTAAGGAAATTCCTGATGAACTTGTTAAGGGCAATCTGTGGGAGCCAAAGCCAATGGACGACTACTCTAGTACTCCAATTGGAGAGTATTCAGTATATCAGCGTCCTACAGGCAAGGGACCTACTATAGCTACAAGCTATGGCGCTAGAAACGAATCAGTTAGAAATACATACAGTTCTAACGTATATACGGTAGGAAGCTCTACCACAGCTGTTGCCAATAAAAATGGCACTAAAATCGAAAAGACTACATTGGATTATGGCATAGGCGATAGAGTAAGCCATATCAAATTTAAGGAAGGTACAGTAAAGGATATCATCGATGAAGGCCGTGACTACGAGGTTACAGTCGACTTCGATGGCGTAGGCACCAAGAAAATGTTTGCATCCTTTGCAAAATTAAAGAAAGTATGAAACGTGGAGAAATAGTACAGGGAAAGGTTGTAAAAGTATCTTTTCCAAACAAAGGAATAATGGAGACTGCAGAAGGTGACAAGCTCAGAGTGAAGGGCGTGTTGCCTGGCCAGACGGTGTCGGTTCGTGTAAAGAAATCCTCAAAGGAAAAGGCACAGGGAAATCTTCTTTCAGTGGATGCGCCATCACCACTCGAAATGGACACACCAGCATGTGTTCACTTTGGCAAGTGTGGCGGCTGTACCTATCAGTCACTTTCATATGAAAATCAGCTTTCAATTAAAGAGGGCATGATTCACGATTTGATGGCACCTGTTATTGGCGAGGATGTTTGGACAGCCACTTACGAAGGCATCAAATCCAGCCCAAAGCAGTTTGAATACCGCAACAAAATGGAATTTTCCTTCGGCGATGAAGTGAAGGATGGTCCACTTACCCTTGGTATGCATAAAAAAGGCAGCTTCTATGATGTTGTCACAGTAGATGGATGTCAGATTATCGATGCTGATATGCGTCGCGTCCTTACAATGACTCTTGAGTATTTTACAAAGGCTGAGCAGCCATATTATCGCAAGAATACACATGAGGGTTATCTTCGCCATTTGCTTGTCCGTAAGGCAGCCAAAACAGGCGAAATCCTCATAGACTTAGTTACAAGCACACAGATATCATCTCTTTATGAGATTGCCCTTTTAGCAGGCTGGAAGGACGCTCTTGTAAGTTGCACTGAGTGGGACGGCAAAATCGCTGGAATCCTTCACACAAAGAATGATAGAGAAGCAGATGTAGTTGCAGATGAAGGCACAGAAATCCTTTACGGCCAGAGCTGGTTTAAGGAGGAGTTACTTGGACTTTCATTTACCATCACACCATTTTCATTCTTCCAGACAAATTCCCTGGGAGCAGAGGTGCTTTACAGCACAGCTCGTGATTTTATATCTACAGGCGCTGATGGAGCAGAGGTTTATGATCTGTATTCAGGTACAGGCACCATCGCTCAGGTTATCGCACCTGCAGCTAAGCATGTAACTGGAGTAGAAATCATCGCAGAGGCAGTTGAGGCTGCAAAGGAAAACGCCAAGCTCAATGGCCTTGAAAACTGCGATTTTATAGCAGGCGATGTACTGAAGGTTCTTGATGACATCATAGAAAAGCCAGACTACATCATCCTGGATCCACCTCGTGATGGTATCCATCCAAAGGCTCTCGATAAAATCATCGACTATGGTGTAGATTCACTAGTCTACATCTCATGCAAGCCTACAAGTCTTGCTCGTGACCTTGAGGTATTCTTGACCCGCGGATACAAAGTAACACGTCTTGCCTGCGTTGATATGTTCCCAGGAACTTATCATGTAGAGACGGTTGTTCTTCTGTCCTAGTAAAAACCAGATGATCATATAAAACTATGCGCTCGCAACCAAATTTAACAAAAAATAGCAAAATATGTAAGCTTCGCTTGGTAGACAGGTGGAGCTTACTTTTTTATGATTGAGAAAAAGTGCTAAAATATTTGACAAAGGAGGTAGAAATATGAGGAAGGTGTACTTGGATAATATTCGCTGGATAACAGTAGTGCTGGTTGTCATCTATCATGTAATCTACATATTCAACGGTGTAATACAACATGGAATCATCGGTCCATTCAGTGAGCATCAGCCCCAGGATACATATCAGTACATTGTATATCCTTGGTTCATGTTACTTCTGTTTGTGGTATCCGGCATGTCAGCCCGCTATGAACTAACTAAACGAACAGAAAAGGAATTCATCAGAGTAAGGACGAGAAAATATCTTGTGCCATCAACAATCGGTCTTCTGGTTTTTGGCTGGGTTCTTGGCTATTACAACATGCTGATGTCTGGTGCATTTGATTCCATGGGCAATGTACCGGGGCCAATCCTTTTCCTCATAATGGCAGTCAGCGGCTCAGGGCCTCTGTGGTACATACAGATGCTATGGCTCTTTAGCCTGATGCTGGTACTGATCAGAAGGATTGAAAAAGACAGATTCTATAATGTCTGCGGCAAAGCCAATCTTTTGATACTTATACTTCTTGTTATACCCGTATACGGAGCAGCGCAGATACTTAACACACCGATAATTGTGGTGTACAGATTCGGTATCTACGGACTGGGTTTTTTGATCGGCTACTTTGTACTGTCCCATGAGGTCGTGATGAATCGACTTGGCAAAAACTGGCTGTTATTGAGCGTCCTTGCCCTCGCATCCTGCATAGCCTTTGTGATTTTATATAAAGGTCAGCCTTATCCGGATCACGTAGTTCTGGACACAATCATGTGCAATGTATACGCATGGTTTGGAACTCTCGGTATCCTTGCCTTCATGAAAAAATGGGGAAATTTCACGAATGCTTTCTCGAAGTGGATGTGCCGAAAATCATGGGGCCTCTACGTATTCCATTATCTGATGATAGCGGTCAGCGGATGGTATCTGCATACGTTATGTCCGTTCCTTGCCCCTGTCATCGTATACCTGTTGGTTGCAATAGCAGCATTCGCAGGCTCCTACCTTCTGTATGAAATCATGAGCCGCATACCTTTCATAAGGTGGTGTGTTCTGGGAATAAAAAAGGAGAAGAAAGAATAATGTACGTTTAAGCTTCGGTGAAAGTGCCGGAGCTTTTTTGATTGAAGAAGGAGAATTTTAATGATAATATATACGTGATAGCGTAATGATTATATACGTTTTACCGGAAAAAGGCTTATGTTAATAGAATTGGTAAAGATTATTATAAAGACGATTTTGAAATGAATTTTAAGAAAGAAATTTTTATTTAATAAAGGTTAGAGGAATGAAACAAAACGAGGAAATAATGAAAGGAATTATTTTAATTGGATAATAACAGAAATGTATCAGTTGTTAAGGATTCTAAAGGAAATGATATTGTATTAATTAATGATATTCAGTTTAAAGGAAAAAGGAAAGTCGATTGGAAGGAGGTCAAAGAGTACTTATATGGATATGTTGGAGATATATATGAAATATCAAATACTGATGATTATGTATACATAGGTACGGATTTGCCAGACGAATACACCGGCTCTGAATATACTGAAAGCTTAAGAGGAGGTAATGCTAAAGCAAAAGCAAATGCTACGCAAGGAATACCAGAATTATTAAATATAGCAACAGGAAAGTTTTATAGAGAAAATACGACTAAGAAGCATTTAAGAGATGCACAATATGGTTGGTATAGATATGATTCGAGATTTGCGCTTCCAGTCTTTGCAGATGATGGAAGAATTGAGCGTTACAATTTGTATCATGCATCGATGTTAATAAGACATGCTAGTGATAATAAACTGTATCTGTACGATGTTATAGACATAAAAAAAGAAACGAGCAACCCTCTCGGCCTTAAAGGCTTACCAGACAAAAAACCCATTTCTTGATTCATATATTAAAGTTGAAATATGTTTGTGTCAATAGATTTTTAAGTAATTTTTGCGAGGAGAATAATGATGGTAAAAGAATATTTATTTAAAACCAGAGTAATAGTCGAAAATAAGGTGTTTTTGTTAGCCGAGGATGTGGTTAAAAAATTGGGGTATGATAGTCTTAAAAGTTTTGCAAATGCATTTCCAGAGTTGATTGTTGAAAAGAATGGACTTCCAAAACTTGTAGAAGAAACTAAATATAACAATATTATATTAAGTGACGTAGAGCTTTCAAATAGGATAAAGCATTTGGAATATACAAGGGTGGATACTTTGAGAAGCAGAGCGGAAACTCTTAGAAGTTTTTATCCACTAAAGTTTATGCTAGCAGGTGGAATCATGGAACGTAAAGCATATGACGCAGGTTATGAATCAGTAGAAAAATATATAAATGATGTGGAGTACCCTGAGGAGCTTAATGAAGAAAAAGCGACAATGATTCGAAAAGCTGATTTAATCAGTTCTATGGAGAATACAAAAAAGAAGATTGATGATTTGGTGGACTATGATGTTCTGAAGAAATACAAAATCAAACTGATACAATATATGCATATAAATGAACATGGATTGCATGTAGAACCATTTTTAGCCGGAAACGGAATCTTTTTTGCTTTATATGATTCAGATTATGCTTTTGATGAGTTAAAAGTTATAGATGGAGATTTAGTCATCCCTACTTATGATGAGTACGAAGACTCATTTATTGAAAAAAATTATGGACATGATATTTCAGGTAGAGATTACAGTAATTATAGCTGTATTGAAAATATTCTGTATATTATTTCGAATAAAGAGTTTGAAGATGTTGGGGTGGATTTAATGCATTGTCAACACTTAGGAATTGATTTTTATATATCGCAAACAGAAATGATAAAAATGCTTTCGCCAAGTCAGTACAGTAATATAATATTAATAGATGGTGTTGAGGATTTTGAGTTTTCAAAATATATTACGCCGCTTGAGGATAAGTCGATTTAGGATTAACTGATGAGGTGAGGATAGAAATATGACTATTACAGAAAGAATCTTTTATTTAATTAAGGCTAGAGGTATGAGTCAAAATGCATTTGGTAAAGCAGCTGGTATAGCACCAAGTACAATCAGTGATTGGAAGACAAAAGGACATACTCCTTCTGCTGATAAGATAATGGATATATGCAGAGTATTAGAAGTATCACCGGAGGCTCTTCTTACTGGTAAAGGTATAGATGAAGCTGAGGTTAAGGAGACTAAGGTGGATTATAAGGAAAAGGAGCTTTTATTGGAATATGAAGGCTTAAATGAGGACGCGCAAAAGAGACTGCTGACCTATGCGAAGAAGTTGGGGGAGCTGACGAAGCTAGAGGATATTTAATTTTTGAGGTCACAATTTGTGAACTCAAAGAAGTAATATGAAAGGGATTTTTAGTGATTGAAGAATAATGTAAATGTGTCGGTGATTCAAGATGCAGATGGAAATAATATTGTAATGATTAATGATATCGCTTTTAAGGGAAAGCGATCAATGAATTGGGATGATGTAAAGGAGTATTTAAAAGGATTTGTTGGAAATAATTACACTATAGCTGGCTCTAATGAAGTTGTTTATATTGGAACTGATTTACCCGATGAATATACTGGTTCAGATTATACCTATAACTTGAAAGGTGCAGTTGCTAAGGCAAAAGCTAACGCAGCTCAAGGATTAGGAGAGTTAATTGAGATAGCAACAAATGGGAAGCATACAGAGAATAAAAAGAAAAAACATAATATTGATGGAGCTAATGGTTGGTATCGTTATGATTCTTGTTTTGCTCTGCCTGTATATGGAGTTGATAATAAAGTGGAAAGGTATAACGTCTTTAATGTAAATTTGATAATTAGACATGATTTAGATGGCAAGAAGTATTTATACGACATAATAAACATAAAAAAAGAAACGAGCAACCCGCTTGGCTGTTAGTTTCTAACACGTACGGTAAAAAACCCATTTCTTGATTATTATAATAAAGACGAAAATGGCTTGTGTCAATAGTTTCTAGAATTATTTTAGGAAGGGGATATTTATGACAAAGGAGAGTATGAGGATGCAGGAAAGTCAGGCAAGTCCACTGTGGATCGCCTGGCTTTTAATAAAATGATTGAAGAAATCGAATATAGTACCTCATAATAAATATAGTGTGGTATAGTAAAGACTATACTAAATTTAATAGGGAGAAGAATATGAAAAGAAAAAAATATATGGCCATAGTAATGACTACACTTGTTGCAGTTACAATGGCTGGATGTGGAGAAAAAGCATCAGAAAATGTTAGCGAGAACATAGTAGATAATGCAGTAGAACATACAGAAGATGCCACTGAACAATCAACAGATAGCACAGAGGATAATATCGATGATTCAGTATACGCGGATGTTGAAAGTGGGAATGCAAAGGTTGAATATACTGGAAAAGGGGATAGCACAGTTTATTTAGAATTATCACAGGTTCTGACCGAAAGTGAAAGCTATACCATAGATGAAATTTGTGAAGCTTTAAATCAGATAGAAGATTTTCAGAACGAGGCAGATATAACATACTCAATAATTGATTGTGGCAGTGATGGTGAGAGCGAGCTTCTTGTTGAGGCGCAGCTTAGTGCGATGTATAGCCTGGATATGATAATAAAAAAAGTAGATGATAAATTTGTTATTTGTTACGCCAGGGACAATTCAGATAGAGCAACGGAAAAAATCAATGAAGATGGAACAATCGAACGTTATTTGAGTTCTGCTTATAATATTCATGATGCGGAATATTCTTTTGTGGATGCAGACGGAGAATATAAGTTTTTCTATGGTGTTACAGAAACGCTTTCGTTATTTGATACTTATGATATTTACAAAGGTGACTCAAAGATATCCATTTCAACCGAAGGCCTTGATGCTGAGCATATAGCTGTCCTAGAGTACTATTTCGAAGAGAATTATGAGGATAGAGAATACTTCTATTCTTTTTATACTATAGATGATAACTATGGCAAAATGGAGTCTGAAGAGGGAAAGGCTGATTTGGCTGAGCTTGGAGTTCGATTCAAAGATGAAGGATATTTGATATATGACTCAGACGGAATTGATGCAGTGTTGCAAGATAGAGCTGATGAAATAGGATATACAAAGCTATAAAAAAAGTGGTCGATTTCGACCACTTTTTTATTATTCAAACATTAAATTAATCCAGCAAATACAGTGGCAAACACAACTGTAAGGATTCCGGCAACGGCGATTGAAAGAGAACTCATGGCTCCTTCGATTTCACCGATTTCCATAGCTTTTGCTGTTCCAATAGCATGGGCTGCAGTACCAAGTGCCAGTCCCTTAGAGATTGGCTCGTGGATTCTGAAAATCTTGCAAATAAACTCGCCAAGAATATTTCCGATAACTCCTGTGATTACGATTACTGCTACAGTGATTGTTACGTATCCGCCAAGCTCTTCTGAAACACCCATGCCGATAGCTGTGGTGATTGACTTTGGAAGAAGTGTAACGTAGTTCTCATGGGATAGTCCCATAAGCTTTGCTAATACAAATACGGTGGCAAGGCTAGTAAGAACACCAGCTGTTATACCAAGAATTACGGCCTTGGCATTCTTCTTGAGAAGCTCAAATTCCTCATAAAGTGGAATTGCAAGGCATACTGTTGAAGGTGTTAAAAGCCAGCTTAAATACTTGGCTCCTTCATTGTATGTTTCGTAGTTGATGCCACATGTACATAAGAAAATGATTGTAAATATGATAGATATCAGAAGAGGATTAAAGAATCCAAATCCAAATTTCTTCTTTAACCATGCACCCAAACCATAGGAAACAAGGCTGATAGTTACTCCAGCGTAAGCGCTGGTTGCCATAAATTCTGTCATTATGCTTCCTCCTTCTTTCCCATGCGAATAATTCCCTGTGAAACTAATCCTGTAGCAGCCATTACTGTAAAGATTGTGATAACAGTAATTACTGAAACTGGTACGAGAACAGGCTTAAGTACATTCCAAGATGACATAAGACCAACTCCTGCTGGGATAAACATTACAGGCATAATTTCAATTAGGAATTTTCCAGATTCTTTAACCTGGTCAAGCTTGAGAATTCCTGTGAGAAGAAAAATAAACATAAAGACCATGCCGTAAATGCTTGCAGGTATAGGAAGTGGGAGAACTGCTTTGCAAATCTCTCCAAGAAGTGAAACTGCAAGAATGATTAAGAATTGTTTTAAATATTTCATTGGTATTACCTCAATATAACTTAAAAGTTCTTACACATTATACTCTATGTTTTGAAAGAAACAAGGGGGTGTATATTAATTCACATAAAGAACATAATAGTCGGAAATCTCCATTTTTTAGACACAATTGTATAGTAGAATCAAAAAAGGATATGTAAGTAAACTGGTAAACTATCTTTATTTTGCATACTTTGGGGGTAAGAATGAGAGAAGAATACTACGACACCATGATGTCTGGAAAAATTCCAAAGGGACTTCCTGGCGGATTTTTTGTATATGAAGCAGGCGGTGATGAAAATATAGTATTTGCTGAGCCAAACGTAGTAAGACTATTTGGTTGTGATAGCTTTGATGATTTTATGGAATTGGTTGGTGGCAATTTTAAAGGCATGGTTCACCCGGATGATTTGTATAAAATCGAGAATCAAATCGAGGCCCAGACTATCTATGCGGAAAAAAGACATGATTATGTACGCTACAGAATCATTACCAAACAGGGTGACTTACGTTATATTGAAGATTTTGGGCATCTTCTTCACTGTGGTGATGGAAAGAGCTACTATTCTGTATTCATAGTTGACGTTGATCAAAATGAATACTTGAACACCACAAGTAATTCATATGCTGAGGCTGAGGTTCTGTCATCAAATCGAGAGACCGATGAGCTGACAGGACTATTAAACATGGCTTATTTCTATAATAAGGTTCAGTTGCTGTTATCTGCCCCTGAATCACGTCGGCAGCTGGCATCCTTTGTCCATTTTGATATTCCTAATTTTAAACTGTACAATGAGCGACATGGTTTCAAGATGGGCGACGAGCTTTTGTGCGATTTTGGTAGAACGATAAGTGAAGTTTTTTATGGCGGAACTGTTGCAAGATTTTCCGATGATCACTTTGTAGTATACTGTACAGCACCAAAGGAAGAAGTTATCGAATGCGTAGAAGAAGTATATCGCAAGATGCTTCTCACAGATGATGTAAATAAAAAAGTAAAAATAAAAGCAGGTATATATTTCATGGAAGACCGCCGTGCAGAAGTTGGATTAGCATGCGACCATGCAAGACTTGCCTGCAATAGTATAAAAAGTCGACATGATATAAATTATTGTGTTTATGATGATATTATTCGTGATGGCCTGCGCCGTCAGCAGTTTGTTGTTGACCATATTGATGAGGCCATTGCAAAGGATTATATAAAGGTATTCTATCAGCCAATTATAAGAGTTAGCACAGGAAAGATATGTGGATATGAAGCCCTTGTAAGATGGGTAGATCCTGAAAATGGAATGCTTCCTCCTGGATACTTTATTGAGACCCTAGAACATTTTCATTTGATTCATCTTATTGATGAATTTGTTGTAAAAAAAGTATGCCAGGATTATCGAAAGCTTGCAGATGAGGGGGAATCATTAGTTCCAATATCAGTAAACATTTCAAGACTGGATTTTGAAATATGCGATGTTTATAAGCTTCTTTCGGACTTCTGTGAAATATACGAAGTTCCAAGAAACATGATAGATGTGGAAATCACAGAAAGTGCTTTTACAGATAATACTGGACTAATCAAAGAAGAGGCAGGCAGAATTCGCGAGGCAGGCTACGAGATATGGATTGATGATTTTGGCAGTGGCTATTCTTCACTGACCACATTGGCGGATTATCAATTCGATGTACTTAAGCTTGATATGGTATTCCTGCGAAGCGCAGATAAAAATCCAAAGACTAAAACTTTAATGAGTTATATTATAAAGACCGCAAATCAGCTGGGAGCATCTCCTCTATGTGAAGGCGTTGAGACTAAGGAACATTATGATTTCCTTAAGGAAGTTGGTTGTGAAAGGGCTCAAGGCTTCTACTTCGGAAAACCTATGCCTCTTAATGAGATGTTGGATAGAATGTATGAAAAAGGAATGCAGTGGGAAGAATAATTCCCACTGCATTTTTTGATCAATATTAAAGCTGAGCTGTACAATGTGGGCAACGAGTTGCCTTGATATGAATCTTACTGTAGCAATATGGGCAATCCTTCTCGGTTGGCTCTGCTGCTTCAGCCTCTTCTTTATTTTTCTTTAAAAGAGCAGCGGCTCTTTCTGTTCCTCTGTTGATACCCTTGATAATGCAGAAGATTACAAGAGCAGTAATAAGGAAATTGATAATTGCTGTAATAAAATTACCATATGTAAGAACTGGTGCGGCCTCTCCAGTTCCAAGGGTAACTTTTAATTCAGAAAAATCTGTTCCTCCAAAGATTCCAAGGATTGGAGTGAGGATATCTTCGTTAAGGGAAGTTACGATAGCTGTGAAAGCACCACCTACGATGACACCGACAGCCATGTCCATTACATTTCCACGAAGAATAAATTCTTTAAATTCAGAAATAAAACCATTCTTTTTGCTCATAGATTACCTCCCTATTAATAAAAAGTGTGAAATATATTTTTATCACATTTATTTTACCGATTTAAAAGTATATTAGCAATAATCTTAACCAATAATATCTAGATAAACCGATAAAAATTAGTTCAAATTGTAAAAATATAAAAAATTGAAAAATAAGTATTGATTTTATACTTAATATTTGGCAAAATCATAATATACTAATTGCGAACAGATTTAGAGGGAGGATTAATCTAAATGTTTTGTGTAAAATGCGGTAAAGAAATTATGCCTGGTGCAAAGTTCTGTACAGGTTGCGGTGCACCAGCGCCAGCAGCTGAGCAGCCAGCACCACAGCCAATTCCACCAGTACAACAGGCTCCAGTAGAACAGCCAGTTCCACCAGTACAACCACAACCAACTCCAGTTCCACAGCCACAGCCTATGCCTCAGCAGGTGGATGTGAAAGCTGCAAAAAAGGCTGCCAAGGAAGCAAAGAAGGCTGAAAAGAGAGCAGCTAAGGCTGCCAAGAAAGCTGCCAAGGCAAATAATGAAGGCGGAAGTAAAAAGCCACCAGTTTTTGTTTGGATTATTATTGCAGTACTAGTGGTTGCAGCAGCGGTAGCAGCAGTATTTGTTTTGCATCGCTCAAAGACTATCAATGTAAATGATTACATGACTGTAGAATTCACAGGATATGATTCAATGGGCAAGGCTGAAGTTACAATCGATGAGTCATTCTGGGAAGATTTATATAACAAATCTAGATTTGAAGATAAATCAAAGGTGAAGAAGTCATTCACTTCGCACTATGGCCCTGCAGACTATATGGAAGAGGCTGTTGGAAAGAAAATCAGTTATGACGTTGACCCAGAGAAAAAGCTTTCAAACGGAGATGAGGTAACTGTTTCTTGGAAGATTAAGGCTGATTCAATCGAAAAGAAATATGGCGTAAAGGTTGAGTACGAGGATGCTTCATACACAGTAGAAAAGCTTGAAGAGCTTAAAGAGTTCGATCCATTCGATGGAATCGAAATTTCTTATACAGGTATTGAAGGTGATGGTAAGGCATCTA
Organism: Pseudobutyrivibrio ruminis DSM 9787; assembly: GCF_900218035.1. Classification (GTDB taxonomy): domain Bacteria; phylum Bacillota; class Clostridia; order Lachnospirales; family Lachnospiraceae; genus Pseudobutyrivibrio; species Pseudobutyrivibrio ruminis. Next base: position 218,249 of record NZ_OBMR01000005.1, on the reverse strand, counting down.
TCAAGGTAGTTAAGGAAGATGCAGTTTATAACGACTTCTCATATTCATCAAGCCAGAGCTACTACTTATCAGAGGGAGATATCATTACCGTAACATACGCACCATCATACAGCGAGGATGAGCTTGCAGAAATGTGTGCAGAGAAATATGGAATGGTTCCTACTGCAGTTACAAAGGATTATAAGGTAGAGGGCCTTGGTCATCTTCTTAAGGATTCTACAGAGATTACTGAGGAGAGCATGGGTTCTGTAATCGAAGATTGCGAAAAGAAGATTAAGGATGTTTCTCGCCTCAGTTCAATGGAGGAAATGCAGAGCATAAAGTACTTAGGTTCATACCTTCTCCAGGAGGCAGATTACTCTGAAGGAAATGAAGTAATTGCTGTCTTTGAGTGCTCAGTGATGCTGTCTGATTCAGATTCATTAGATACTGATTCATTTACATTCTATACATATGTTGAAATCAACAATGTTAGCATCAATGAAAAGGGTGAATGTGGTTACGAAAAGATTCTTGGTACAACAACCACAACAGTACAATACAAAACAAAGTTTGACAAAAAGTTTAATTACTATGGATATGAAAAAGAAGCCGATTGTAAAGCAGAAATCGAAGAGGCAATTGACTGGTATGTAAAGTACTATGGATTGGTTACTTCAAACACATTCGGTGAGGCTTTATAAGCCAGTTTAACTAACAAAGAAAGACTTCTCACACAGGCGTGTGAGAGGTTTTTTTTTATGCTGGTTTCGATTATAATAGAATAATCGAATTATTAAATCAGGAGAATTTGTTATGGGTTTATTTGACAAAAAGAAAAAAGAACAAGAGGTTAACACAAAGGCAGCTGAAAACCTCAATATCGAAGATACTGACGTGACTGACAAGGTAGATACTAGCAATAGATTCTTCGTATTGGTTGAGGGTGTCACATCAATGCTTGATGGAAATGGAAGCATCATTTCAGGACAGCTTTACGGCCAGCTCCACAAGGGCGACCAGGTATATTTATATCAGGCCAATGCACAGGTTGCAGAATGTGAAATTCAGGCTGTTGAAGCTCTTGTTGAAGAAAAGACTTCAATCGTAGATGAGGCAGAGAACACATCAGTTTCTCTGCAGCTCAATCTTCCAGACGAGGTGGCAGTTCGTAAGTATGCTGTCATCACAAATCTTAAGCCACAGGAAAAGGTGGACCCAAGGGTTTCTATCGAAAATCCAGCATTAGCAGGAATTATTAATGGTATGGTTAAGTTTGGCAAGGATAATGGCTTCCATGCAACACTTGCTTACTGGCTCAGCCATGGTCATTTCATTACACCAATCAAAATGGATATTGAGCCTGAGCTCAATGAAAATGGTGTTGCAAAAATCAGCAAGGATACAAAAATCGGATTCTACATGCTTAAGTCTCAGATTAAGCTTACTGGCACACCAGAGGATAAAGATAGCTTAGTACTTCCACTATTTACAGACTGGGCATCACTTCGCAGATGGAAGAATCTTGCAAAGGATGGACAGAGAGTACATACTCAAATTCTTTCATTCCAGGATGTTTACGGAATGCTTAAGCGTGGAAATGTTTATTCCGGAATTGCGGTTAATCCATTTAACGAAGTTCCATGTACACTTCCAATTCCTTATTTGGACACTATCACAAACACACCGGGCTACAAAAACGATTTCGGAATCAAGGAAAATGGAGCAGGCGCTGTTCAGGAGCAGAAGATTCCAGCAGGAAAGAGAATACTTCTTGGTGTTCCAAAGGAGACAGAAGAGGTTGTTGCTATTCGTAGCAAGCTTGAGGAATATGGACAGGAGCACGATGATATTAAATCTATCAGCTTCCTTACAAAGGTTGAAGAGGATACAAAGGTTGTTCGCCATCTAGTAGTATTGGAGTTTCCAGAGGGGTACGAAACAGAAAATATGAAGCAGCATATGGAAGCAATCTACAAAGAACTCAATCCGCTTGCACAGGAGATCAAGCAGATTGAATATGCAATAAAGGGGCGCATAAAGGCTATCGATGATGTAGTCGAGCAGCATGAGCAGCAGATGCTGATATATAGAGCGGAGAAATAGTAGGCTTGTTATCGTAACCAGCGTATTTAAGGGGGGAATTAAATAATGAAATTAGATGTTAAGAAGACAGTGCAAATGGGGTTTGCATTTCTTTCGATTTGCGCATTTTGGCAGATGTACAACGCACTGATTCCGCTTGTACTCACTGGCACATTCCATCTTAATGAGACCATATCAGGGGTGATTATGGCTATGGATAATGTGCTTGCACTTTTCTTACTACCAATGTTTGGTGCTATATCAGATAAGTGCAAAAGCAAGATGGGCAAGCGTAAGCCATTCATTCTTTTTGGAACTATCGCAGCAGTTATTCTTATGATGCTGCTTCCAATTGTTGATAATAGCTACTTTGCTAATCCAACAATCGAAAAAGAGATTCTATTTATTGGAATACTTGGTGCGCTTCTTGTGGCAATGGGTACATATCGTAGCCCAGCCGTTGCTCTTATGGCAGATTGTACTATCAAGCCATTTCGTTCAAGGGCCAACGCCATCATCAATCTGATGGGGGCCATAGGAGGAATCATTTATCTTGGGGTTGCAGCAGTGCTATATCCTGCTTCAAAGATAAAGGATTTGGAGCACGTAAATTACATATTGGTTTTTGCAGTAGTAGCAGGAATCATGCTTGTGTCTTTATGCATTGTAATGATTACTGTAGATGAGGTGGCACTTAACAAACAGGTAGAAAACTATGAGCTTCTTCATCCAGAGGAAGTGTTCACTATAGAGGATGAATCTGGAAATGAAGTGCTTCCTACAGAGGTAAAGCGTTCATTAGTATTTTTACTTATTTCAGTAGCGTTATGGTTCATCGCATACAATGGCATGGAGACATGGTTTACAACATACGCTGTCAGAATGTGGGATATGGCTCTTGGAGATGCTTCGTTATGTCTTCTTGTAGCTACAGCAGGTGCTATTGTTTTCTTTATACCATCAGGTATTGTGGCATCTAAAATAGGCAGAAAGAAAACAATTCTTCTTGGAATCGTAATCCTGGGAGGAAGTTTTTTTGCAGGTTTCATATTTACACTGATTCACCCAAGCTTTTCGCCACTGCTTTATGTTCTTTTTGCATGTGTAGGTATAGGTTGGGCGTTTATCAATGTAAATTCACTTCCAATGGTTGTAGAAATGTGTAAGGGTTCAGATATCGGAAAATTCACAGGATACTACTACACATTCTCAATGGCAGCCCAAATCGTAACACCTATTGTTGCAGGGTGGCTGCTTTTACATGTGGGATATATCACACTTTTCCCATATGCTACCGTATTTGCGATAATGGCATTTATTACAATGATGTTTGTAAAACATGGAGACGGAAATGTGGAGGCTAAACGCGGCTTGGAAGCTTTTGAAGATATGGATTGATGTTACAAAAGCAAGGAAAAGAGGTAATAAACCAATGAATAAACCATTAGTATTTGCTCACAGGGGAGCCAGTGGCTATTTCCCTGAGAACACTATTCCTGCCTTTAAAGAGGCAGTTAGAATGGGGGCAGATGGAATAGAGCTTGATATACACAAAACAAAGGATGGCCAGCTTGTTGTCATTCATGATGAAAAAATAGACAGAACATCTAATGGTAAGGGAGATGTTAAGGATTTTACTTTGGAGGAGCTTAGAAAGTTCAATTACAATGCTACTCATCCAGAGTGTAAGGAAGCTCCTATTCCTACCATGAGAGAAGTGTTCGAGCTCATTAAGCCAACTAATCTAATAATCAATATTGAGCTTAAAACCGGAATCGTTTTTTATGAGGGGATAGAGGCAGATATTCTTGCCATGACTAAGGAATTTGGCATGGAAGACAGAGTAATCTATTCATCCTTCAATCACTATAGTGTTATGAAAATAAAGGAGCTTGATCCTACTGCTAGGACAGGATTCCTCTATATGGATGGCACTTTAAACATGCCAGAATATGGTAAGGAACATGGTGTGGAAGCATTGCACCCTGCTCTTTATAATGTGCAGTATCCTAATTACGTACAGAGATGTCATGAGCTTGGATTGAAAATCAACACATGGACTGTTAATTCTAAGCAGTATATGCACATGGCATGCGAAATGGGATTGGATGGAATCATCACAAACTATCCAGACAAGGCATTAGAAATAGTAAACAGCTACAATTGGGACTAAAATGAAATTTGAAGATATATTTATTAAGGAGCAGGATTTTGCCAACACTATGAAGGGCAAAGTCCTTCCTTTTCTAAAGGATAAAACAAAAGAAGGGTATTTTGAGAATAAGGATGGTATGCAACTGCATTATGCAATGATGGTGCGCCCAGATGAAAAGGCATCAATTGTTATTTCTCATGGCTATTGCGAATTCACAACCAAGTATTCGGAAATGTTGTATTACTTCTATCAGATGGGGTATTCTGTGTTCATTTTGGACCACAGAGGACATGGTCTTTCTGATAGAGAAGTGGAAGGTTATTACAAAATTCACGTAAATAGTTTTCAAGATTACATTTCAGATTTTAATGAATTCATTGAAAAGATAGTTAGACCGGAAAGTGTTACGGAGCGTTTGATTCTGTTTGCACATTCAATGGGCGGAGGAATAGGTGCATTATACTTAGAGCAATACCCAGACGTGTTTAAAAAGGCTATTCTTTCATCACCTATGATAGAGCTTTCTACTGGTGATACCAGCAAGGTAATTGTTAAGATGCTAGCTTTGCTATCGTACATACCTTTCTTTAAAAAGAGATATTTGCCGGGGTATCATGATTATGATCACACATTCAAATATCCTAGATGTTCAGCTTTATCAAAGGCGAGATATACATTCCAATACGAGGAGAGAGAAAGAGAGAAGCATTATCGTACAAACGGATGCACCTTTGGTTGGTCCAGAGAAGCATTTAATGTTTCTAAAAAAATTCTAAAAAACGCAAGCCTAGTAAAAATTCCTGTTATAATAATGCAAGCAGCGATGGATACCTTGGTAATGCCAAAGGCTCAAAACGAATTTGCAAAGCGTGCACAGAACTGTCAGCTTAAAAGATTTGAAGGTAGCAAGCATGAAATATTCAATGCTACAGATGACATTATCCTTGAGTATTACAACGAAGTGTTTAGTTTTATGCAGGGTTTAGAATAGGAGTTAGCAATGTCAGATAAAGATTTTAGAGAATTTGACCCAGATGAGAAATCTACTACAGATATCTCAGACGAGGTTATAGAGGAAGTTACAGGTCAGGAAATGAATAAGGATAAGGTAGATCATGAGGATAAGCCTACCGAGTTCTGCTATATCTGCCACAGACCTGATAATATTGCAGGCCCATTAATCAAAATGGCTCCTGGAATGAGCGTATGCCGCGATTGTATGCAGCACACATTCGATTCTATGGGTGGATTTGGTTTCGGCGGAGGAGACAATTCAAAGAGCAATGTTGATATGAACAAGATTCCTAACATCAGCTTTTTGAACCTTGGAAGCCTCTTTGGCGAGGGACCAAAGGTTAAGAATGCTCACGGTGCTGCAAGCCAAAAGGCAGAGGATAGACCAGCGCCAGCAATCGACATCAACAATATCATCCCACCACACAAAATCAAGGCAATGCTTGATGAGTATGTGGTTGGACAGGATTATGCTAAAAAGGTTATGTCTGTTGCTGTTTATAACCATTACAAGCGTGTGGCTACAGGCACAATGGATGATATTGAAATCGAGAAGTCAAATATGCTTATGCTTGGACCTACAGGTTCGGGAAAGACATATCTTGTTCGTACATTAGCAAGACTTTTGGATGTGCCTCTTGCTATTACAGATGCCACATCTCTTACAGAAGCAGGCTATATTGGCGATGATATCGAATCAGTAGTTAGCAAGCTTCTTGCAGCAGCCGGAAACGATGTTGAACGTTGTCAGCAGGGAATCATTTTCATCGATGAGATTGATAAGCTTGCAAAAAAGAAAAATACAAATCAGCGTGATGTAAGTGGCGAGTCTGTACAGCAGGGAATGCTCAAGCTTCTTGAAGGTGCAGATGTTGAAGTACCTATCGGAGCTTCAAGCAAGAATGCTATGGTGCCTACCACTACAATCAACACACGCAACATTCTATTTATTTGCGGTGGCGCTTTCCCAGCTATGGATGAAATTATTAAGGCTCGTCTTAATAAGCATTCATCTATGGGATTTATGGCAGATCTTAAGGATAAATACGACGATGACAAAAATATCCTTCAGAAGGTTACAGTGGAGGATTTAAGAGAGTTCGGTATGATTCCAGAATTCATCGGACGTCTTCCAATTGTATTTGCTACAGAGATGCTCGATGAGGATATGCTTGTTCGTATCCTTAAGGAGCCAAAGAATGCAATTATCAAGCAGTACCAGAAGCTGCTTGAGCTTGATGAGGTTAAGCTTGACTTCGAAGACGAGGCCCTCCATGCCATTGCAAGAAAGGCTCTTGATAAAAAACTTGGAGCGAGAGGTCTTCGCTCTATCATAGAGGAATTCATGCTGGATATCATGTATGAGATTCCAAAGGACGATAATATTGGCCAGGTAATCATTACTGAGGATTATATAGAGAAAAAAGGTGGTCCTAGAATACTTGTTAGGACAACAGGAATGATACCTGAAAAAGCAGCTGCTAATTAAGAACTTACTGTTATGTAACTCCGGTATTATTTGGTGTTAACAGGCATTAAGTAACGAAAATAAAAATTTGTTCAAAATATTCGGACATTTTCTTTACTTTGAATAAGTGTTCTGTTAAACTAAGTTTAGTCGAGCAAAGCTCGGCAAGTAATATATTGGAGGTACTTTAGCATGAGCAAAGGTACAGTTAAGTGGTTCAACAATTCAAAGGGCTACGGATTTATCTCAGACGAAGCTGGAAACGATGTATTCGTTCACTTCAGCGGCATCAACTCAGAGGGATTCAAGACTCTCGAAGAAGGTGCTACAGTTGAGTATGAAGTAACTGATGGGGCAAAGGGACCACAGGCTGTTAACGTAACAGTTGTACGTTAATCAATTTTTTAATCATTAATCTATTTTTCGGATACCTTTGGTTATGTTATGAAAAACAAGCTTTAAGGCAATACAAAAAAGATTAAGGGGAGAGGCAGTGTAAGAAATTACGCTGCCTTGTTTTTTTAAGGAGAAAGTTTGAAAAGGTTTATACACACTATTGTTAATTTAATAGCTGCGTTGTTGATAATGACAGGTCTGTTTATTGCAGTTTGTTTATTTCTCAGCTTTACCAAAGAGGACTTTGATTTAGAGGGACTTACCAGCGTTAGAAGTGTTTCGGATTTAGTTGAATGGTATAACGGAGAATCAATGGAAGCAATGATTGGAGAGCCAGTCATTGTGGAATCTGTATCCTATGACAGATATGTATACCAGACTTTGTCAGAAGAGGAACAAGAAACCTACGATCAGATATATGATTGCATCATAAACTACAAGGACAAGGTCACTCTTTCCACAAAGGATAAAGATGTGTTAGCCAAGGCCTATGAGGGAGTGATGGCGGACTATGGTAATCTGTTTTGGATAAGTGGCTATCAGTATAATACATATGCTTCTGGTAGCAATATCTTAGGGCTGGAATTTGAGCCTAAGTACACAATGAATCAGGAGCAGAGGGACATCTATCAGGTTAAGATAGATTCAGTGGTGGCAGATTGGCTATATGGCATCAATCCAGAGGCTACCGATTTTGATAAGGCTCTTTATGTATTTGAAACATTGATAGAAAAAGTAGATTATGACGCTGATAGTCAGGAAAATCAGAATATCTTAAGCGTATTTATATATCAGTCTACCGTTTGTCAGGGATATGCAGATGCAGCTTGGTATCTGTTGGATCAGCTTGGCATTAAGAGCACCATAGTCACAGGAACAGCCAATAATGAAAGCCATGCATGGAATTTGGTTTATTTAGATGATGCATATTACTATATGGACGTTACATGGGGAAATAGCAAGTACCTTGACGACAACAATGACACATCAAAAAGAATAAACTATGCTTACCTTGCTATGACTACCGAGGAAATAAGCCAAAATCATGTTATTACATCCTCATTTGAGGTCCCAGAATGTTTATCTAATGTTGATAATTATTTCGTGAAAAAAGGCCTTTATTATGATTGGTTCGGCGTTGATTCTATAGGTAATCGTCTGGCAGCGTCATATAGTGCCGGAGATGAAGAGATATCATTAAAGTTTAGCAATTCCGATTTATATACTAGAGTGCAGAGCTATTTCTTTGATGAGAAGCATATTTCCGACTATATACAGGAGCTTGAGTCCGTATATTATTTGTTGGATGAAAACTCAAATGTAATAACAATAAAATGGAGATAATACACATGTGGTTTTAAAAACTACATGTTGAATTAATAAAAACTATTTACGTGGAACAATAGGGGTGCTATAATAAGTACCACGGAGGAATTGTATACCATGTATAGAGTTATTATTGATAGTTGTGGAGAGTTAACGAAAGAAATGCAGGAGGATGGACATTTTGTTAACGTCCCTCTCACTCTGGAGGTAGGAGACCAGCAGATTATCGATGACGAGAGTTTTGATCAGGCATCATTTCTTAAAGCAGTTGCAGAATGTAGCACATCTCCTAAATCAGCCTGCCCTTCACCAAATGCCTATATGGTAGAGATGGAGTGCGACGCAGAGCGAATCTACGTAGTTACACTTTCAGCACAATTATCTGGTTCATATAATAGTGCATGCTTAGCAAAGGACTTATACGAAGAAGACGATGAGTCAAAGCAGATATATGTGTTTGATTCAAAGTCAGCATCCATTGGTGAAACACTTATCGGTCTTAAAATCGCCGAGTGTGAAAACAAAGGAATGTCCTTTGAAGAGGTAGTAAAAACAGTTGAAGAATACATTGCTGGACAGCACACATTCTTCGTTCTTGAGACACTTGAAACACTGAGAAAGGCAGGTCGTCTTTCTAATCTTAAGGCAGCTATTGCCGGCACATTAAATATCAAGCCTGTTATGGGCTCTACCGACGAGGGAAGCATTCAGCAGCTTGGTCAGGCCAGAGGTATGGTAAAGGCTTTGGATAAAATGGGCCAGTGTCTTGTAGACGTTACAGAAAATTGCGAGGAAAAGATTCTTGCAATATCTCATTGCAACTGTTTAGAGCGTGCTTTATCATTAAAGGAAAAAATGGAGTCTATGGCTAAGTTCAAGGAAATCTTCATTGTTGATACACGCGGCGTCAGCAGCATGTATGCCAATGACGGAGGCTTGATAATGGTCATTTAATTGCAATGACATACGAAGAAATAGTTTATACAATTGATAATAAACGCCGATTTGGCAAAGCATGTGGAAGAGATGTAACAAAGGAGCTAATGAAAGCTCTGGACTATCCTGAAAAGGATTTACATATCATTCACATCGCTGGAACCAACGGCAAAGGTTCAGTAGCAGCTTTTGTGAGTAGTATCTTGCAGGCTGCTTCTTTTGCATCTAAGGATCATTTTAAGGTAGGTTTGTTTACATCACCTCATCTTATTGAGTACACAGAGCGCATTCAGATTGATGGAAAGCAGATTTCTAGAGAAGATGTTACAAGACTGGGTGAACGCCTGTTATCACTGGAGTTGAATCTAGAACCAACTATGTTTGACTATTGGTTAGCCATGGCAATGCTTTATTTTAAGGAGCAAAATGTCAAATATGTGGTGCTCGAAACGGGACTTGGTGGAGCAAAAGATTCAACCAATGGATTGAGTGTAAAGCCAGAGGTTTGTGCAATCACTTCTATCGGTTTGGAACATACTCAGTACCTGGGAAATACACTTGGAGAAATTGCTGGAGAGAAGGCGGGTATCATTAAAACAGGTGTGCCTGTTGTTATCGGTGAGATGCCTGATGAAGCCAGTGAGGTTATAATAAACAAGTGTAAGGAACTTGGCTGCCCGTACACTATGGCAGGTGAAGTTTCGAAGGATAAAAAACTAGGACTATTTGGAAATTATCAGAGAAAAAACGCTGCGGTAGCAATAGAGACTGTAAAAAGCCTTGAGTTGGCCATTAATAATCAGAACATTGATTCAGGACTTGCAAAAGCAGTTTGGCCTGGAAGGATGCAAATCATATCTGAACATCCTTTTATAATGGTGGATGGAGCTCATAACCCATCTGGAGTGCAGGCTTTATATGAAAGCTTGCGTACAGAATTTCCAAAGGAAAAAATATCATTTATAATGGCAGTAATGGCAGATAAAGATTATTTGTCTATGGCAAAAATCATGGCTCCTATTGCCCAAAGGATTTATACAGTTACGGTTGAGTCAGATAGAGCTTTACAGGCCAAGGAATTGGCTGATGCAATAGGAGAGCTTGGTATAGATGCAAAATCCTGTGATTCCTATCAGGATGCCTTAAATCAGGCCCTGTCGCAGGATGAAAAGGTTGTTGCATTTGGTTCGTTGTATTTTATAGGTGAAGTGCTTGGCATGAAAGGATGAGAATATGTTTCGAACTAGACAAGAGGCGTTACAGCAGCTTGGATTGGCTCCAAACGCTACAGAGGCTCAGATAAAAAATGCATATAAGGATTTGGTTAAGAGATTCCATCCTGATGCTACTGGAAGTGCAGATACTACTGTCTACAACAAAATCGTAGAGGCGTACAAGTACCTTCAGGCAGACAATGATGGCAAGGCTCTTGTTCACAGCAAAGTTCTTGGTAAGACAAGCAAACGCTCAACAGCTAGCAATGCAGATTATGCAGCATTCCAAAAGAAAGCTGCTAGGCAAAAGCAGCGTAAGGCAGAGGAATTCGAGCAAAAGCAGAAGGAATTCTCTGCAAAGGTAAAGAAACAGGATGAAGATTATAAACGTGCAATGGATGCCATAGATGCTATCCGCGTTGCACGAGCAATACAGTCCATGGTATGGGCTAATGGTTTAGGAAAAGATGAAGGAAGTAATAAAGAATAAAAAAGAAAGTATATTTTGGTCGGTAGTGGTGGTAGCTTTACCAACTATGCTAGAGCAGATTCTATCTGTACTTATGCAATATGTTGATACTGCCATGGTAGGCCGTCTCGGTGCCAATGCTACAGCAGCTGTGTCTACCTCTACCACAATCACATGGTTAGTAGGCAGTATGCCATATGCTTTTGGTGTTGCTGCAATGACACTTATTGCGCAAGCGATTGGAGCGGGCGAAGAGCATAAGATAAAGCTTGTGGCTAAGCGAAGCTTAGTATTTGCTCTAGGAGTAGGTGCTGTGTTAGAGGTTATCTGCCTTGCGCTATCTCCATTTGTTGCCACTTGGATGGGAGCAGAAGAGGCAATTAGGCCTGCAGCTACACGATACTTTTTCTGGATATCAGTACCAGTAATTTTAAAGTCAGTACAGTACATTTTGGCATCTGCAATCAGAGCCACAAAAGACACAAAGACACCAATGGTTATCAGCATTTCTATTAATGCTGTAAACCTTGTGTTGGATTATATATTCATATACATGTTAGGACTTGGAGTAGATGGAGCTGCCTATGCTACCTGTATATCAGCAGCATTAGGTGGAATCCTCACATTAATCGTGTTCTTCAAGAATCCGTTGTTGTCATTTAAGGGAAATCTTTTCGAGGAAGACAAAGAGACTACTCAGAAGATGTGGAAGCTATCTCTTCCAATTCTGCTAATAAACGTTGCATCAACATCAGGCTATGTTGTTTTTGCAGGATTAGTATCACACATGGGTACAATCATCTTTGCGGCACACAGCATTGCAGTTGGTGCAGAGGAGCTGTTCTATATAGGTGGATATGGCTTCAAATCCGCAGCAAATACTATGGTTGGAATTGCCTATGGCGAGCAGAATCATGAAAAGTATCATGCTGTGTGCGTCAGCAGTATAGTTTGTACCCTTGCAGTTATGACGCTCAGCGGTGTTTTGCTATTCATTTTTGCAGAAACATTGATGGGATTTTTCACTACAGATGCCAGCGTTATTGCACTGGGCACTACGGTTCTCAAGATGGTCGCATTCAGCGAACCTTTCTACGGAATGTATGTAATCTCAGAAGGTATTTATTATGGACTTGGCAAAACCAAGTATCCATTCGTAATAGAATTTGGAGGTATGTGGCTTGTTAGAATACTTGCCACATACCTCGGAATTCATTTCTTCAACCAGGGACTGGTTTATGTTTGGACTTGTATGATTGCTGACAATGTAATCAAGGCAACCTTGCTTACACTGCCGCTTCCTCGCCTTTGGAAACAGGTCGATCATTTCTCTGAATAGTTGTAACTTTGATTTCTTCTGATGGTAATTCCACCTGGAAGAATCGTACGTTTTCAGTAAGAGCTTCAGCAATTGCCTGGAGCTCATTTGCTTGTTCTACAACAGCTGTCATTGATTCATCAAGCTGTGATAGTGATGCACTGGTTTCTTCGGTAGATGCTGCATTCTCCTGTGAAATAGAAGATAGAGAATCTACAGACTGAAGAATATTATTCTTACCATCATCCACATTCTTTACAAGCTCAACAATCTGATTATTGCCAGCTTCGGTTTCCTGAAGCAGGTTAAGCATTTCATCAAATGATACGCTCATTTCTTCAAGAGCAGCAGCCTCAGTAGTGGTTGCTGCTTTTATTTCTTCAGCAAGCTGTTTATTGTTCTCAGAATAGTGTGTAATTGTTGATAACATGCCTGTAATTTCACCTGCAAGTGTATTTGTTTCCTCTGCCAGGTTCTTGATGTTATCTGCAACAACTGCAAATCCACGGCCGGCTTCTCCTGCACGTGCTGCTTCGATAGAAGCATTAAGAGCTAGAAGGTTTGTCTGGCTTGAAATGTTGATGATACCCTCTGCAGCAGCAGAAATCTGGGATACAACGTTTGCAGTCTCACCAACAGAATCTGAAACCTCGCTAGCAACTGTATCTGTATTTTGATCCTGAATCTTTATCTGCTCAAGCATCTCTTTCAACTTAGAAGACTTGTCATATACCATCTGGCCGTTTTCAAGGTTGTTATTTGCTGATTCAAGAACCTTATCAACAGCTTCTCCAATTTCAATTGTGATAGCAGAAGCATTGCTAACATCCTGTGCCATAGCTGTAGCACTTTCTGCAATATCATAAACAGCAGAATTGATATTGTTTGTTGTCTGCTGAGAAGCGGAAAGGTTGTCCTTTGCAATTTCTGCTTTTGAATTAACATCCTGAGCGTGGTCAATAACTCTTACAAGAGCATTTCTCAAATCGTGGCGCATTGACTCAAGTGAGTTGCCGATGGCGTTGAAATCACGAATAAATGAGTTTGGACGAATCTTTGTGACGAAATCTCCGCCAGAGATTGTGTCAACAGAAGCTCTAATGTTCTTAAGGTTTTTATTAATAGTCATGATTATGAAAATTGAGAAGAGTAAAAGTATGAGTGAAATCACGACAAATACACCAAGTGTTATAAGGATTGCGATAGTAGCATTTGTATGGTTATATTCTCTTTCCTGCTCAGCCCAAAGCTCTACAATATCGCTCATTTCAGATAGAGCATTGCGGGCTGCTGAAAAGTGATTAATCCAAGTAATGAAATCGCCCTGGCCTGTAACAAAGTCATAGTCCTTTTCCCATAGAGCGTAGTTAGTGTTGAAATCATCGTAGAGAGTAGACATTGTGTTGCCGTTTTCAGATGTTACCTGATTCCACAGATAGTCATTTGTCTTGGCAAGCTCTACAGCCTCATTTACACGCTCTAAAACTTCAGCATTGTTTTCCTCTACCTCATCAAGGTAGCGCTGCGCAGTAGCGTTATCTACGTAGCGTTCATAAGCGTTGTATTGAGTTCCTGCTAACTGTGCCTGGTAAAAATCACGATCCGCATTTGTAAGAAGGTTGCTTATTGAGTATAAGGTGTCAAAATAGACCTTTTCATCTTGAAGCATGATTTCTGACTGGCGGTATCCGCTTACAAGATTACTGATTAATAAAGCAACAATAAGGGGAAGCACCATTGTGAGCAATAGTGCATTTAGGCTGAATCCAGCCCTAGACTTTTTTTCCATAATACATTAATCTCCTTCTCATAATTATGTATACAATAATCTAGTGAGTAGCTCCATTTTACTATGTTTTTCGACATTTTTGTTGCATTTTATAACCTTTTTTAGAAAATAGGTTATATTCACAAAAATTATGTGAAAAAATTGTTGACATATAACAATAATCATGATAAAGTGCTCTAGGTTTAGTAATGATATATTTTGACTAGGTTTTATTGTGAGGTGAAATATGGAACTTACAACACTTAATAAAGAGTACAAATTACTTCGTGAAGAGAGTAATGAAAAATTTATAAAGATGACTCAGGTTGAGCCAGAGATTAACTTAGTAGAAGAGTACTGGATTACATCTGATCACACATTAGGAAATGCTAGATGCTATTTTGATTCATACGAAATGAGCATTGAGTATGCATTAGACAGAGTTGATTACAGAATGACTCTTAACTCAGATGGTCAGAAGCCATTCATCATTTTAGTAAATGGCAAGGCAATCAACACTAAGGGACAGCTTGAATCTTTCCTTAACGGAGATTTTACAATCAAAGCTGACAACATTGTGGAAAGCAACGTACGTCGTCTTTACTCATAATAGTGTAATGAAAAAACAGCCTGTTACGACTACAAGCCTACTGATTTCTCCGCTCGGCGGGAATGCCTCGCTTGAGAAATAGTAGAGCTTGATGTCTACAGGCTGTTTTTATTTACTCTATGATAATAAAGACGACGCCGCTACATTAACGGCTAGCCTTTATCCAAAGTAGCGCTTGAGTAAGCCTTCGAGTGCCTTACCGTGACGAGCTTCGTCGCGAGCCATCTCGTGTACTGTGTCGTGGATTGCATCAAGGTTGTTCTTCTTTGCACATTTTGCAAGATCGAACTTACCAGATGTAGCACCGTATTCACAATCTACACGCCAAGCAAGATTCTTCTTTGTAGAATCTGTCATATTAACTTCTAAGTCAGAACCAAGCAATTCTGCAAACTTAGCTGCATGCTCAGCTTCTTCAAAAGCAGCTTTTTCCCAATATAAACCAATTTCAGGATAACCTTCTCTATGAGCTACACGAGCCATGCAAAGGTACATACCAACCTCTGAGCACTCGCCCTCGAAGTTAGACTTGAGCTGCTCGAAAATATATTTCTTATCTTCATCAGAAATCTCTGGATTATTTTTTACTGTAGACGCATATACGCCAAATTCGTGCTCAGCAGCAAGTGTAAGCTCGCCTTCAACCTTCTTAAACTTATCGCTCTTTGCATGGCAGATAGGGCACTCCTCTGGTGGATTCTCACCTTCATAAACATAACCGCATACAGAACAAACATACTTTGCCATAATTAGACTCCTTTCACATTAACCATTGTTATTTGTTTCATTATTAATTACACAGTCCTTGCAAATGCCTGTAAATAAAAGTGAGGCCTGCTCAACTGTGCCAATTCCGGCGCTAGATGCTGCAAGAATTTGATCTACACTAGGAGTAACATCCACATCCATCAGCCTATGACAGCATCTACAAAAGTAATGGCTGTGAGCTGAAGTATCAGCGTCGAAGTGGTCGGTTCCATCGCCAGTTGAAATCTTTCGTACCTCTCCTAATTCGACGAGAAGAGTGAGATTTCTATAAACCGTACCAAGACTGATTTTTGGATTTTCCTCCCTGACATGCTGATAAATAACATCTGCTGTAGGGTGCTCCTTGGTAGACATTAAATATTCTTTTATGGATTCTCTTTGTCTACTATAATTCATAAAATGCACCTGCCTTTTAAAACTACATTGGCAAAATCAATAATGATTATCTATATAATATCATGTATGCGTAGAAAGTCAATATAAAAATAGGAACAATTACTATTTTATAAAACTAATTTTAGTTAGTCTAAAAATTCATTGAGCTCTCAATAGAATAAAAAAATAATCCCGAATCCAAATGGATTCGGGATTTCTTTATGCTTTAAGTGTAATATATCCTACATTTTTTAGATTGTTCATGTATACGCTAAGTCGCTCATAAAGTGGCTCAGCTTCTTCACCGTACTTTTCTTTGACAAGCTGTCCAATTTCGTAAACAGATCTCTTGCCATCAATACAAGTGAAAATGTAGCTACCCATTCCTTCAAGATGAATGTGGGAGATAGCTGGCTTATGAAAAAATTTTTGAGCAATACGATTTGTAATGCCTGTGTTTTCCATATCTACTATAACTTCACCAGATTCATCCGTGGTCCAGGTAAGTCCATTTTTAATTTCGAATACATAATCTAAAAAGTTGTCTGATTTATTATTTTTCATTTTTCTTTCCCTTAGCAGCATACCAAACTGCAGCAACTACAAGAGCTAAAAGGATGAAGGCCTGAACGTTTCCTGATGGAATAACAGATGAAAGGTTCATCTTATCAAGAAGGCCTGTTACAGCGAATATTGCAAGTAATACACCGACGATACCTTCACCAGCAATAAGACCTGAGCAGAAGAGGATACCCTTTCCGTTTTCGTTCTTTGCTGCGCGCTTCTTGTCTGTGAAAAGTCTTACAAGACCACCAAGCATGATTGTAGATGAAAGCTCAAGTGGAAGGTAAAGACCGATAGCAACTGGAAGTGCACCGATACCAAGAATCTCAACAGCGATTGAGATAAATGCACCGATAAAGATAAGTGCCCATGGAAGATTTCCATTCATAACACCTTCGATAATCATCTTCATCATTGTAGCCTGTGGAGCTGCAAGAGCGTCTGTACCGAAACCGTAAGCAGAGTTAAGAAGAATCATAACACCACCGATTGCAAGAGCAGCTGCGATAGTACCCATGATTTCACCGTACTGCTGCTTCTTAGGTGTAGCACCAAGGATGTAACCTGTCTTAAGATCCTGTGATGTATCACCAGCCATGCATGCTGCGATACAAATGATAGAACCGATTGCGATAGCACCCTGCATACCGTGAGCACCTGTATCACCAGCAACCTTTAAGCAGATTGTAGCGATAAGGATAGTAGCAATTGTCATACCTGAAACAGGGTTGTTTGAGCTACCTACAAGACCAACCATACGTGAAGAAACGGCACTGAAGAAGAAACCGAATACTACGATAATGATAGCACCAAGTAATGAAACTGGTACAGCAGGTACAAGCCAGATAGCAATGATGAGTACTACGATAGCACCAAGTACAAATCTGATATCCATATCAAGAGCTGTTCTTTCGTTTGTTGTAGCACCAGCATTCTTAATGCTCTTGATTGAATCCATAAATGTCTTAACGATAAGTGGAAGTGTCTTGATAAGGCTGATAATACCAGCAGAAGCAACGGCACCTGCACCGATATACTTAATGTAGCTTGCCCAGATAGCTGAAGCACCGCCAGTAGCATAAAGCTCAGCAACAGAAACGCTAGCTGGATACATAACGATGTCGCCACCAAATGTAACGATTGCTGGGATGAGAACGAACCATCCGATTACACCACCGGCGAACATGTAAGCTGAAATACGAGCACCGCAGATATAACCAACAGAAACAAGAGCTGGATAAACTTCTGCAGAAAGCTCTGTCTTTAAAGCGTCAAGCTTGAGTGTAACTACACCCTGGATAGCATAAAACCCATCTACAAGAAGCTTTACTACAGCACCGATTCCCATACCAATGAAAACGGATTTAGCTGATGAGCCACCCTCTTCACCTGCAAGAAGAACCTCTGCACAAGCAGTTCCTTCTGGATAAGGGAGAACACCGTGCTCCTGAACGATAAGTGCGCTACGAAGTGGAACCATGAAGAATACTCCAAGTAAACCACCAAATAAAGCGATTACAGTAATTGTAACAAGTGAAGGTGTTTCCATAACGCCTTCCTTTGCCCAAAGGAAAAGTGCAGGCATTGTAAAGATTGCACCTGCAGCAAGTGACTCACCGGCTGAACCGATAGTCTGAACCATGTTACTTTCAAGGATTGAATCCTTCTTTAATATAACACGGATAACTGCCATAGAAATAACAGCGGCTGGGATAGAAGCTGAAACTGTCATACCAACTCTAAGTCCCAAGTAAGCGTTCGCTGCACCGAAGATTACAGCAAGAAGAAGACCCATAATAATAGATGTAAGAGTCATCTCTGGAGTTACCTTGTCAGCAGGAACGTAAGGTTTAAATTCCTGATTCATAATATTTTGTCTCCTTATAATAACAACAGTTTTTACATTATATATTCACTTTAAAGTGGATGCAAATTGATGTATTAAAGTATTAAAGCGCTAAAGTGCAACCGGTAAACCTTGAAACTTAAACGTTTTAGGCTAAAAAGTTCATTAATTGTTCACAAAATGCCTATGGACAAAACTGAGTTGTGAGACTATTATATAGAAGTTCGCTGTATAGACGATAAATTTATAGATGGGGAGGCATGAAAAAATGGCTATTGGTGAAATTATTACTTGCACAAGTCCTGAAGATTTGTACAGAAGAGCAGAGGACTTACTTCAAAAAGGAGTAAAAACAGTATTCGTTGCACGTAACACATTAAAGGTTGTCAGCGTTACTACAAAATAAATCCGAAATGCATGGGCCGATGGAATTATCCATCGGTCTTTTTATATTGTTGATTTAATTTTACACTTTAACTTACTAAAGTAATATGATAGAATGAATCACATGATAAGTTTTGGGTAAAGGAGAAGAGATATATGAAAAAGAAAGTCTTATCGATGGTTTTAAGTATGGCTATGGCAACTGCAATGTTAGTTGGTTGTGGTGCATCTTCAGATAATAATGAGACTATCAAAGAAGAGGAAACTGCGGCTAACGCTGAGGGAAAGGTTTACAAGGTTGGTATCGTTCAGTATGTAGACGATGCTTCTTTAAATCAGATTGTAGCCAACATTGAGTCACAGCTTGATTTGCTTGCAAAGGAAAACGGATGCACATTTGAGTACGAAGATTACTACTATAATGGCAATGCAGATTCAACAACAATCAACCAGATTGTTACTGAGCTTATCAATGATGAAGTGGATGTGCTTGTTCCAATTGCAACTCCTACAGCAATGATTTGCCAGGCAGCAACAGAGGATAATCAGATTCCTGTTGTATTTGCAGCTGTATCAGATCCAGAGGCAGCAGGACTTGTAGAGAGCAATGATGCACCTGGTTCAAATGTTACAGGAACATCAGATGCGTTAAATACAGAGGCAGTTCTCGATTTAATGCTTGAGCAGAATAGAGACTTAGATAAAGTAGGCTTACTTTACGACAAGGGGCAGGATTCATCAGCAGGACCAATCAAGGATGCAAAGAAGTACCTAGAGGCTGCTGGTATTGAATATGTTGAGAAGACAGGAAACACAAATGATGAGGTTATGCTTGCTGCAGATGCACTTGTTGCAGAAGGGGTAGAAGCAGTATTCACACCAACTGACAACACTATCATGACAGCAGAGCTTGGAATCTATGAAAAGTTTATTGAAGCTGGAATCCCACATTACTGTGGTGCTGATTCATTCGCTCTTAATGGTGCTTACCTTGGCTATGGTGTAAACTATGCGACACTTGGCAAGGAGACAGCAAACATGGTTGCAGAAATCCTTGTAGAAGGCAAAAATCCAGCAACACTTCCTGTTAAGACTCTTGATAATGGAACAGCTACTGTTAACACTGAAACAGCAGCGGCTCTTAATCTAGATTATGATAAGCTTCGCGATATGTGCGATGGATTAGTTGAAGTGCAGACAGCGGAGGAATTTGATTAATGTCTAGTATTTTTACAGTGTCGATTTTTCAAAGTGCTTTAGAGCTAGGGTGTATATACGCCCTAGTTGCTTTGGCACTTTTTATTTCTTTTACAATACTTAATATTGCAGACTTAACAACAGATGGCTGTTTTACATTAGGCTGCGCCGTTGGTGCTATGGTTACTTTAGCTGGCCATCCATTTCTTGCGCTAATTGCTGCCATGGTGGCAGGTGCAATGGCTGGCTTTGTCACAGCCTTTTTGCAGACAAAACTTGGTGTAGAATCAATTCTTGCAGGTATCATTGTTAATACCGGGTTATATACAATAAACATTGCTGTTATGGGATTTTCTTCTATAGCAAACCTCTTTGGGTGTGACACTATATTTTCTATAGGAAAGGATACTCTCGGCAGCACATTCCTCGGAGATTGGTATAAGGTTATTTTGGTAGCTCTCATTGTGGCAGTGATATCTTCTATTTTATGGTGGTTCCTTGGCACCACTTTAGGTATGTCTATTCGTGCTACAGGTGACAATGCAGATATGGTTAGATCATCATCTATCAATCCTACATTCACCATCACAGTAGGACTTTGTTTAGCAAACTCATTTACAGGACTTTCTGGTGCTTTGATTGCCCAGTATCAAAAGTCAGCAGATATTAATATAGGAACAGGAATGGTGACCATAGCCCTTGCTTCCTTAATCATTGGTCAAACCTTGATTGGAAATAAGGGAAGCATGCTGCGCAGGATTTTAGGAACAATTCTTGGATCAGTGCTTTATCGTTTTATAGTTGCAATAGCTCTTAGACTTTCTGTACCAGCAGAGGCTTTAAAGCTTGTATCGGCACTTATCGTTGCTATTGCAATTGCGGCTCCTTATGTAAAGAAAAAGGTTGCCCTTAAAAAGAGAGAGTTTGCCAACTATAGAGGCAATGTAAAGGGGGAGGTAAAGTAAATGCTGAAAATCGATAATATTTCTAAGACCTTCAACCCGGGTACAGTTAATGAAAAAGCTGCGCTAACAAATCTTTCTTTAGAGCTAAAGAATGGAGATTTTGCCACAATCGTTGGTTCAAACGGAGCTGGAAAATCTACAATGTTTAATGCAATTGCAGGCACATTTATTGTTGATGAAGGTAATATTTATTTGGACGATGAGGATATCACCTTCAAAAAAGAATATATGCGAAGCAGAGTCATTGGTCATCTTTTCCAGGACCCATTGAAAGGCACAGCCCCTAATATGACCATAGAAGAAAATATGGCTTTAGCATATCTCAGGGCATCTCATTCTTCAGGAAAACTCTTTTCTAGAATTAGTGCAAAGGACAAATCTCGATTTAGAGAACAATTATCCTTGCTTGGAATGGGACTAGAGGATAGAATGAAACAGCCGGTTGGTTTACTTTCAGGTGGACAAAGACAAGCTCTTACACTTTTAATGGCTACATTTGTTACTCCAAAGCTTTTACTTTTAGATGAGCATACTGCAGCTCTTGATCCAGCCACAGCAGAAAAGGTTTTGGATCTTACGAAATCAATTGTTAAGGAACAGGGAATAACTTGTCTGATGGTTACACACAATATGCATCAGGCATTGGAGGTTGGCAATCGTACACTTATGATGAATGCTGGTCACATTGTGTTTGATACAGAAGGAGAAGAGAGAGCCAAGCTTACAGTTGCAGATTTGTTAGAGAAGTTTAAAACTGGCGCTGGGGAAGAATTAGACAATGATAGGGTTTTACTTTCATAACTTTTATGCAAGTTACCACTTTAAATCACTAAAGTGTTCTAGTATTATATAAGCTATATAAAATTTAGGAAGAGGAAATAATAATGAAAAAGGTAGTTAAATTTGGCGGAAGTTCATTAGCTGATGCGGGTCAGTTTAAGAAAGTTGGGGACATCATCCGTGCAGACGAAAACAGAGTATTCGTAGTTCCATCTGCACCAGGCAAGAGAAACAGCAAGGACACAAAGGTTACAGACATGCTTATTGCCACATACGAGGCAGCAAAGGCAGGCAAGGATGTTGCTGAAAACCTTGCAGCTATAAAGGCTAGATACGATGAGATTATTACAGGTCTTGATTTAAAAGGCTTTTCTCTTGATGAAGATTTTAAGAAGATTGCCGCCGATATTAAAGAAGACCTTTCATTAGATTATTTAGCAAGCCGCGGAGAGTTCCTTAACGGTAAGATTATGGCTGAGTATTTGGGCTATGATTTCATCGATGCTAAGGATGTGATTTTCTTCAACGAAGAAGGTCAGCTCAACGCATATAAAACAGAAAAGACAATGTCAAAGGCACTTGAGGAGCATCCACATGCTGTTATTCCAGGCTTCTACGGATGCGGTAAGGATGGCAAAGTAAAGACATTCTCACGTGGTGGTTCCGATGTTACAGGTTCAATCGTAGCTGGAGCAGCCAAGGTGGATGTATACGAAAACTGGACAGACGTATCAGGCTTCTTGATTTGTGATCCACGTATTGTAAAGAATCCTGTTGCTATGCAGACAATCACATACAGAGAGCTTCGCGAGCTTTCATATATGGGCGCTTCAGTTCTTCACGAAGATGCTATTTTCCCTGTTCGTTCAGCAGGTATTCCAATCAACATCAAGAATACTAACAAGCCAGATGATGAAGGTACATGGATTGTTGAAAGCACAGGACAGCGCAATGAATACGTTATCACAGGTATTGCAGGTAAGAAGGGATTCTGTACAGTTCTTATTACAAAGTCTCTTATGAACTCTGAGGTAGGTTTCTGTAGAAAGGCACTTCAGGCATTTGAGGACAATGGAATTTGTATCGAGCACATGCCATCAGGTATTGATACTATGACTGTTGTTGTTCATGAGGATGAGTTCATTAACAAGGAGCAGGCTGTAGTTTCAGCTATTCACAGAAACTGCTCACCAGATTCTATCGAAATCGAATCAGACCTTGCACTTATTGCAGTAGTAGGTCGTGGTATGAAAAACACTCGTGGTACTGCCGGCAGAATCTTTGCAGCCCTTAGCCATGCCCATGTAAATGTTCGCATGATTGATCAGGGCTCTTCTGAGCTTAATATCATAATTGGTGTAGAAAATGCAGATTTTGAAGCAGCAGTGAAAGCTATCTATGATATTTTTGTAACTACAAAGTTATAGAAAAATATGATTGTTAATGGGTGAATTTTTTGTTTCCTCAAAGGGCTCAATATGGTATACTACCTACAGTTTAGGAAGGAAGGTACAATATGAGCCTTATAATAAAAAACGGAAGGGTTTTGAATCCACCTACAAACACAGACGAAATATTAGATATTAAGATAGACGGGAACAGTATTTCAGCTATTGAGGCTGAAATTGTTCCCGTTTTTTCTGATACGGTAATCGATGCAAAGGGCTGCTATGTGTTCCCTGGTCTTATCGATATGCACGTTCATTTCAGAGATCCGGGGCAGACTGCCAAGGAAGACATTGAGACTGGTTCAAAGGCTGCTGCAAGAGGCGGCGTTACCACTGTTCTTGCCATGCCAAATACAAAGCCGGTGGTTGATAATCCAGAGCTTGTAAACTATGTCCATGATAAGGGCAAGTCAGTTGGCCTATGCAGAGTGCTTCAGGTTGGCTCGGTTACAAAGGGAATGGAAGGCAAGGAGCTTTCTGATTTAGAAGGTATGATAAATGCCGGCATCCCAGCTATTTCCGAGGATGGCAAATCGGTTATGGATTCCGGTTTGTATCGTGAAGCTATGAAAATCGTAGCTAAGAAAAATGTTCCGGTTCTTGCTCATTGCGAGGATATCAATCTTGTTCAGGGCGGCGTTATGAACATGGGAACAAAATCTGATTCTATGGGAGAAAAAGGAATCAGCAACGCAGTAGAAAATATCATTGAAGCCCGTGACATTATGCTTGCAGAAGAGACAGGGGCTACACTTCATCTTTGTCATTGCTCCACAAAGGAAAGCTATGACATTCTTAAAGAGGCAAAGGCTAGAGGAATCAAGGTATCTGGCGAAGTTTGTCCTCATCATTTTACACTTACAGAAGACGATATCGTTCCAGGCGACGGTAACTATAAAATGAATCCACCAGTTCGTACAGCTGAAGATAGAGAGGCACTGAGACGTGGCCTTGCAGAAGGAGTGTTTGAAGTAATATCCACAGACCATGCTCCACACACTGCGGAAGAAAAAGCCAAGGGCTTTGCATCACCATTTGGAATAGTTGGACTTGAAACATCGGCAAGCCTTGCTTATACAGAGCTTGTATTATCAGGTCTTATTACACCGCTTACAATGGCTGCATATATGAGTAGCAATCCAGCTAGAATCCTTGGCAGACAGGATTTGGGTGATATATCTGTTGGCAAAGCAGCAGACATCACAATCTTTGATCCAACTATCGAATATGAAATTCATGCTGCCGACTTTGTTGGCAAGTCAAAGAATATGCCTTATGAGAATCGTAAGGTACAGGGAAAAGTTGTAAAAACTATATTTGGAGGTAATGTTGTATATGATTCAGAAGCTAATTAACCAGATTCAGGAGAAGAACGCACCAATAGTTGTGGGACTCGATCCTACTATGAAGCTTATGCCAAAGTCACTTGTTGATAAGTGGATAGGCGAATGCGGCCAGACACTTGAGGCAGTAGGCGAGGCTATGTTCGACTACAACAGACAGATTATGGATGCTACTGCAGATTTGATTCCAGCAGTAAAGCCACAGATTGCCATGTATGAAAGCTATGGCATCCCAGGTATGATTGCCTACAAGAAAACAGTTGATTATGCAAAGGAACTTGGTCTTATCGTTATTGCAGATATCAAGCGTGGTGACATTGGCTCCACATCTACAGCATACGCTCTTGGACACCTTGGTTCAGTTCAGGTGGGCGAGTACAAATATCAGGGCTTTGATGCAGATATGGCTACAGTAAACCCATATCTTGGAACAGATGGCGTAAAGCCTTTCGTTGATGTTTGCAAGGAAGAGGACAAGGGAATCTTTGTACTCTGCAAGACTTCAAATCCATCATCAGGAGAATTTCAGGATAGGCTTATTGACGGCAGACCACTTTATGAGCACATGGCTGAGAAAATCGAAGAGTGGGGTGCAGACACTCGCGAGGGCAACTACTCTAATGTAGGTGCGGTAGTTGGTGCAACTTATCCAGAGATGGGCGCAAAGCTTCGTAAGCTTATGCCTCACACATATATCCTTGTGCCAGGTTACGGTGCACAGGGCGGTAAGGGTGCTGATCTTGTAAACTTCTTCAATGAGGATGGCCTTGGCGCTATTGTAAACTCAAGCCGTGGCATCATCGCAGCATACCAGCAGGAGAAATATGCGAAGTATGGGGAAGAGAACTTTGCAGGAGCAAGTAGAGCAGCTGTAGAGGACATGCTTGCTGATATCCGCGGAGCACTTAAGTAATCTAAATTAGGAGTTTAATAAAATATGAAGGTAAAGGAAAGAGCTACAGTAGTAGCCCAGAAAAAACTGGCAGAAGGTGTATTCAGCCTTGAGCTTGAGACAAATGCAACCAAATATGCCGTCCCAGGTCAGTTCATAAATATATTTTCAAATGATAAAAGCAAGCTGTTACCTCGTCCAATCAGCATCTGCGAAATCAATGAGTTAAATAATACTCTTCGAGTGGTATTTCGAGTTGTAGGCGAAGGCACAACGGAGTTTTCTGAGCTTCAAGCTGGCGACACTGTAGAGATTCTTGGTCCTCTTGGAAATGGTTTTCCACTTGAGGGTGAAAAGGCTATTGTAGTTGGTGGTGGAATTGGTGTGCCTCCAATGCTAGAGCTTGCAAAGCAGTTGAAGGGCTCTGTTACAGCAGTAATGGGATATCGCAACGATGATTTATTCCTTGCTGATGAATTCATTGATGCAGCAGCTGATGTAATTATCGCTACAGATGATGGCTCAGTGGGAGTTCACGGCACTGTTGTTGATGCAATGAAAGAAAACGAATTGACTGCTGATGTTATCTATGCTTGTGGTCCAAAGCCTATGCTTAGAGGTGTTGCACAGTATGCCCTTGAAAAAGGTATCAAGTGCTATGTTTCAATGGAAGAGAGAATGGCATGTGGTGTTGGTGCATGCTTGGGATGCGTATGCCAGGCTAAAGAAGTAGATGATCACAGCCACGTTAAAAATAAAAGAGTCTGCAAAGACGGTCCAGTTTTCTTATCTACGGAGGTGGAATTGTAATGAATACAAAGGTTACTATCGCAGGAGTAGAATTTCAGAATCCTATTATGGAAGCTTCAGGAACCTTTGGTTCAGGTATGGAGTATTCAGAATTTGTAGACTTAAATAAGCTTGGTGCTGTTGTTACAAAAGGAGTTGCAAATGTGCCTTGGCTAGGTAATCCAACACCAAGAATTGCCGAGGTAAAATCAGGTATGCTTAACGCTATCGGCCTACAAAATCCAGGGGTTGAGGTGTTCTGTGAAAGAGATTTAAAATTCCTTGAACAGTACAAAGATGCAAAGGTAGTGGTTAATGTTTGCGGTCATTCAGCCGAAGAATATATTGAAGTGGTAGATAGATTGGCAGATGAAAAGCGAGTTGATATGCTAGAAATCAACATCTCTTGTCCTAACGTTAAAGAGGGCGGAATCGCTTTTGGTCAGGATCCTAAGGCAGTAGAGGAAATCACAAGACTTGTGAAAGCTCATGCAAAGCAGCCAATCGTCATGAAGCTTTCTCCAAACGTTACAGACATCAAAGTTATGGCAAAAGCTGCGGAAGCTGGGGGAGCGGATGCCATTTCCCTTATTAATACTCTTACAGGGATGAAAATCGATGTTGAACGTCAAAGCTTTGTACTGGCAAACAAGACCGGTGGTATGTCAGGTCCTGCTGTTCATCCTATAGCTGTTCGTATGGTCTATGAGTGTGCTTCTACAGTTTCAATTCCAATTATAGGAATGGGTGGAATTTCAACATGGGAAGATGCAATTGAAATGATGCTTGCGGGGGCAACTGCCGTTTCAATTGGTACAGCTAATTTCTACAATCCTACAGCAACACTGGATATACTTAACGGAATGAAGGAATACATGGAGAGGAAGGGTATTGAGGATATCAACGATATAATAGGCATAGTGAAATAAGGTTTTGCTACACATAATAATTGAATGGTTACATTGTTCACGGAAATTTCTCACAATATACTCAGATTTTTCCGTGACACTTTCAAATTCATTTGCTAAACTTTATTTACGTCCACAATTTGAAAGGAGGGGAGCTGATGAAGTTCAAGAAGATAGGTGAGGACAAGATTAGATGTGTCATCACAAAAGAAGAAATGGAACAGAACGGCATGGAGCTTGGTGATTTCGTCAGTGACCAGGAAAAGACCCAGAGCTTTATTAGGGATATTCTTGCTGAAGCCTGTGAGACCCTCGGAATTGAGACTCATGCAAAGGCGTACAGCGTTCAAATGACAGTGATGCCACAGGGTGATGTTGCATTACTTATATCTCCAGATTCAAGCACAGGACTGGCTACAGCAATTGAAGAATTAAAAAAGCATCTCACAGGATTACAGGAGACGCTTTCAACTACGAAAACACCTCAGAGTGCAGCAATTTCAGCTAGTACATCGGATGTTCCAGTACAGCCTGCAAAGGCTATTACAGACGAAAGTGATGAGGTGACAGATCAGTATCTGGACACTCCACTTTGGGCAATACTTGATGATTTAGATTCAGCAATTTTACTTTGCAAGCATCTTCCAAAGTACGACGGAATTAAGAGTACTTTGTACCGTTACGGAGATGACTACTACATCAAGCTGAATTTTGAGCTTACACGCAGACAAATCTCAGCTGTGATTTTAGTAATCGCAGAGTTTGCAAATCAGATGTTTACAGAAAGCTTTGATGGAGCATTTCTATTAGAGCACGGCGATTTGATTTGCGAAGATTGTGCAAATGTTTTATCACAAATTTAATACAAAAATACCAATAGTCAGGAGATTATCTCCTGACTATTTTTTATTGAAAAATAAAAGTTTAGTTAACGGCATAACCAGTTGATAAATCGCCATTTATCGATAAACTATTAGAAGGAGTTTATTGATATTGTATTACGTAAAGGGAGTTTTATGAACAGACACGCATTATTACACATACCAGAATCAAGATATTGTTTTCCATTATCGACGGATGAAATAGTTCTTAGACTTAGAACTGCCAGAGAAGATGCAGAAAGTGGACTTAAGGTAAGCTTAATCTACGGTGTTAAGTATGATTATAAAGAAGAGAGATACACTGTGGATGTTCCACTTAAATATAAAGATGAGCTATTCGCTTACTATGAAATCCAGCTGAAAATAAACGACGTTCGATTTGTTTATATTTTCCAGCTGGAGAAGAATAACAAAATATATTTTTACAGCGAAGATGGCCTTACTGAAAGCTATAATTACGACGATTGTTATTATAATTTCTTCCAGTTGCCTTATATCAATGAAAATGATGTAATGCCACTTGTAGAATGGATGCCAGGTTCTGTTTTCTATCAGATTTTTGTTGATAGATTCTGCGTTGGTGATGAGAACAAGGATATGTCCTATATCGACATGAGATGGGGAGATAAACCTACCCCTAAAAGCCATGCTGGTGGCGATCTTCGAGGCATTATTAAGCGACTTGATTATCTTAAGGATCTTGGCATATCAGGAATATATTTAACGCCTATATTTTTATCGGAATCAAATCACAAGTACGATATTATTGACTATAAAACTATAGATCCACAGTTCGGTACGACGGAGGATTTGATAGAACTGGTAAAGGAAGCTCATGCCAGAGGTATTAGACTTGTGCTGGATGCAGTTTTTAATCATTGCAGCACAAAGATGGAGCAGTTTCAGGATGTAGTAAAAAATGGACGTAAATCAAAGTATCACGATTGGTTCATTATTGATGGAGATAAGGCAGACGTAGAAAATCGTAATTACGAATGCTTTGCATATTCAAAGTCCATGCCAAAACTTAACACAGCGAATCCTGATGTGCAAAAATATTTGCTGGATATTGCGACTTATTGGATTGATGTAGCTGATATTGACGGCTGGCGACTCGATGTTGCAGATGAGGTATCTCACGATTTCTGGAGAATGTTCAGAAAGGCTGTAAAAGCGAAAAAGAGTGATGCCGTAATCATCGGAGAAAACTGGCATGATGCATACCCAGCTTTGCAAGGTGACCAGCAGGATAGCATTATGAATTATGCATATACGAAGATATGTCTTGATTATTTTGCAAAAGGAATATGTGATGAGGCAAAAACTGTCCAGCATCTAAATGGAATTTTGATGCGTAACATGAAGCAAGTAAACTATATGATGCTGAATTTGCTTGATTCTCATGATACAGAGCGCTTCTTTACTGCTATAGGCAAAGATAAAAAGAAATTGGAAACAGCAATAGCAATGACAATGTTTATGCCGGGGGCACCTTGTTTGTACTATGGAACAGAACAGGCTATGGAGGGGAATCATGACCCTGATTGCAGACGCTGTTTTAATTGGACAAAAGAAGAGTGGGATTTGGACTTCTTAGAGAAGGTAAAGAGCTTAATAGCTTTAAGGAAGAATCCAGTATTACAGCTTGGAGAAATATCAATAGTAGAAGATGATAATGCAATAAATGTGATTAGAAGCTACGAAGGAAAAACAATGACCATTAAAATTACAAGTCCTACCGCATATACGATATATTAAAAAATCCTAGGTGCTAATTTGCACCTAGGATTTCTTTTGCATTTTTTATTCTTTCTGGGGTTGGTGATTCTACGTCTTCAAGGCGATATGGTATGCCTAGCTCAGCATACTTTGGAACTCCCAGACTGTGGTATGGAAGAACTTCCACACGCTCTACAGTTTTAAGTGTATCAATAAATTCGCGGGTGCGATGGAGCAGTTCATCATTATCGCTTCCACCAGGAACAAGCACATGTCTAATCCAAATTCTCACACCCATATCAGAGATTTCTTTTGCCATCTGAAGGATATTGTCATTAGGCACCCCTGTGAGCTTCTTATGCTCCTCAGGATCGATGTTTTTGATATCAAGCATAACAGTGTCGGTAACGCTCATTAATTCCTTCCATTTGCTGTAAAATGGCTCTTCATGAGTGAATGGCTGGCCGGCAGTATCAAGGCAGGTGGTGATACCTTTAGCTTTGGCTTTCTTAAATAAATCCAATACAAAATCAATCTGAAGAAGTGGCTCGCCACCGCTGACAGTGATTCCTCCATCTTTCTTCCAGTAAGGCTTGTAGCGAAGTGCTTTCTCAAGTACCTGATCGGCAGTATACTGCTCGCCCTGATGCTCAGCCCATGTCTCTGGATTGTGGCAAAAAGCACAGCGCATCTTGCATCCATTTAAGAAAATCAAATATCTCACTCCAGGACCGTCTACGGCACCGAAGCTCTCGAACTTGTTTATGTATCCGATTATTTCACTCATGATTATACCTCATAAAAAAGCGGCCGGCCTTTTGGGCCGGCCGCAACAAAAACTACCTATAAATTAAAGTGCCTCGTGGCATGTACGTGCAATAACGTCGAGCTGCTGCTCTTTTGTTAGGTCGATGAACTTAACAGCGTATCCAGATACACGGATTGTGAAGTTAGCGTACTCTGGCTTCTCTGGATGCTCCATAGCATCGATAAGCTTTTCTTTACCGAATACGTTAACGTTGAGGTGATGAGCACCCTGATCAAAGTATCCGTCAAGTACGTTAACAAGGTTGTTAACACGCTCTTCCTCTGAGTGTCCAAGGGCACCTGGGTTGATTGTCTGTGTATTAGAGATTCCGTCAAGTGCCTCTTCATATGGAAGCTTAGCTACTGAGTTAAGTGAAGCAACAAGACCGTTCTTCTCTGCACCGTATGCTGGGTTAGCACCTGGTGAAAGTGGCTCGCCTGCTGGTCTTCCGTCTGGAAGAGCACCTGTTGCCTTACCGTATACAACGTTTGATGTAATTGTAAGGATAGATGTTGTAGGCTCTGAATCTCTGTATGTGTGGATATGACGAAGCTTTGTCATGAATGTTCTAAGAAGCCATACAGCAATCTCATCAGCTCTGTCATCATCGTTACCATAACGTGGAAAGTCACCTTCGATTTCGAAATCCTTTGTGATTCCGTCCTCATCACGGATAGCCTTAACCTTTGCATACTTGATAGCTGAAAGTGAATCTACACAGTGTGAGAATCCAGCGATACCTGTAGCAAATGAACGACGTACGTGTGTATCGATAAGTGCCATCTGGCAAACTTCATAGTAATACTTATCATGCATGTAGTGAATCATGTTGAGTGCTCCAACATACATGTGAGCTAACCAATCCATCATCTGATCAAACTTATGCATAACCTCATCGTAGTCAAGGTACTCAGATGTGATAGGTGTGTACTCAGGACCAACCTGATCATGTGACTTCTCATCAACACCGCCGTTGATAGCGTAAAGAAGACACTTAGCAAGGTTTGCACGAGCACCGAAGAACTGAAGCTCCTTACCTGTTTCTGTAGCAGATACACAGCAGCAGATTGAGTAATCATCGCCCCATGTAACTCTCATAACATCATCGTTCTCGTACTGGATAGAAGATGTGTTTACAGAAATCTTTGCAGCGTACTTCTTGAAGCTTTCAGGAAGACGGCTAGAGTACATAACTGTAAGGTTTGGCTCTGGTGAAGGACCCATGTTTTCAAGTGTGTGAAGGAATCTGTAGCAAGTCTTTGTAACCTGGTGACGTCCATCAAGACCAATACCACCAACTTCGAGTGTAGCCCATACTGGGTCACCTGAGAATAACTGGTTGTAAGACTCGATACGAGCAAACTTAACCATACGGCACTTCATTGTGAAGTGATCGATAATTTCCTGTGCCTCAGACTCTGTGATAACACCGTTTGCAAGGTCACGTGTCATGTAGATATCAAGGAATGTAGAAACACGTCCTACTGACATAGCAGCACCGTTTTGAGTCTTGATAGCTGCAAGGTAACCGAAGTATAACCACTGAGCAGCTTCCTTAGCGTTTGCAGCTGGCTTAGAAATATCAAAGCCGTAAGAAGCAGCCATTTCCTTCATGCCCTTAAGAGCGTTAATCTGGTCTGTGATTTCCTCGCGAAGCTGGAAGTCATAACGTCTCATACCCTGACGATTTGTGTTAGCGAAGTCAATCTGCTTCTTTTCGATAAGGTAATCGATACCGTAAAGAGCAACTCTTCTGTAATCGCCTACGATACGACCACGGCCGTATGTATCAGGAAGACCTGTAAGAATTTTATTGTGACGAGCTTTCATAATCTCTGGTGTGTAGATATCGAAAACTCCCTGATTGTGTGTCTTGTGATAAACAGTAAAGATTTCGTGAAGCTTCTCGCTTGGCTCATAACCGTACATTCTGCAAGACTGCTCAGCCATTTTAATACCACCGTATGGCATGAAAGCTCTCTTAAGAGGCTTGTCTGTCTGAAGACCAACGATCTTTTCAAGATCCTTTGTATCTTCTGAGATGTAACCTGGGCCATAAGAAGTAAGAGATGAAACAATTTCTGTTTCCATGTCTAAAACGCCGCCCTTAGCACGCTCAGCTGCCTGAAGTTCCTGAAGCTTACCCCAAAGTGTGTTAGTAGCATCTGTAGGACCTGCTAAGAAAGACTCATCTCCATCATAAGGAGTGTAGTTGTTCTGGATGAAGTCACGTACGTCAACGTTATCTTTCCAAACGCGACCGACGAAACCATTCCATTGTGCGAAATCATGATTTGCCATTGATTTGTTTCCCTTTCTGTTTATAAAAATATAAAAATTTATAGTTCTGTTTGTAAGCTAGGTGGAAGCCTTACAAACGCCGGCTAGTGGGGTTATATTAGCCACAATTTGGACAGTTAGTTGCGTCTAACAATCTAGCCTCTAATAATATACCATAGGAGTGACAAAAAATTCACAATGTATTAAAATAAAAACATTTTTGGATGTATTTCTGCAAAAACAAATTGTACGTAATTAATAATAGATGTCGTTTTGTATAGTAGAGATTTTTTTGGTACAATGAATTCACATTAATTTACAAAGTTTGGAGATAAATTTGGCTACAAATAATACAAGTACAAAAAACAAAGTAAAAGGGCCTAGTCAGACTGCTCCTGCAGGATACAAAGGCAAGAATCAGGCATTCCTTGATGCGGAATATCTTAGTGCGAGATATAAAAAGAGTTCCATTGAGGATGTTATTTCTGTGGGCGTAATTATCACAAATCCAGCCCATGAGGAGCTTGATAGATTCTACTCAACAGTTCAGCTAAGACCTGGCCATAAATTACCGCCACTTATTACGGAGCTCACTGGTCTTACCAATGAAGATTTAGAGGACGCTCCAGCTTACGAGGATGTTATGACTGAGCTTATCACTCGCATTCGAAAGTTTCAGGTTGGAAAGATTTGCGTTTGGGGTGGAGATAAAAACAGCTTTCAAAGAGACTATGAATCTAGAAATCTGGAAAAGCCACTTAAGCGAAGCGTTGCAAAGTTTATTAGCACTTTTGACAATATTCAAAAAGAAGTCAGCTTGGATGTTACTGGAGGCTTAGATGCAAATCTCTCCCTTGCAGATATGAAAACAATCTGTGGCCTTGGCGGTTATGTGGAGCATAACGCTCTTGCAGACGCTGAAGACATGCTTAACTGCATCAGAATCATCGAACAGGATCAGATGAAGTACGATGGGGTACGAGCAGCTGAATATAAAAAGTTCAGAGGCGAATATGTTAAAAATAGAAGCTTTGGTGATGTGGAAGAGGATGATGAATTAACTATCGATTCTAAATTAGGTTTTGAATTCTTAGAGGAGCTTAAGGCAAAGGGATTTGAAAACAATCCTAAGACAAAAGCTTTTATGGATGATTTAGGATTTTTACTCGGTCAGGGAAATGTATATATGGGGACTTTTTCAGAGATGATGGAAGAAAAGAATATGTAAAAATAAAAGCTGATGCTATTGATTTGGCATCAGCTTATTTTTTATTTATCTTTTTCGGTTGATGTGGAATTGAATGTAAGAGAAAGCTCTGCACCGGTGTCGCTTGTGGCGCTAACTGTGATAGTACCATCTTCTGTAAGGGTGGCAGTACCCAACTCTATTTGGTTGTTATCACCACTTGTTTTGAAAACAACAGAATCTTTTGTAACTTCGTATGTTCCAGTAATGGTTTCATCCTTAAACTTTTGATCAAGTGAATCCATAGAAGAAGTAAGTGATGTTGTCATTTGATTTGTTAAATCAGCGATGAAAGCATCTGCAGATTCATATCCCATGAACTGGGCACGTTCATTTGTAAGCTCAGCCCTGGAAAGTCCTTCAGCAGCAAGAATATTATCAAGGATTGCTGTCATGTTGTTTGTGACGATATCAGAAAAATCTGTTTTAAAATTTGAAGGATCAAGCTCCATTGTGTAGTTGTGCTCCTCATCAAGTGAAAGCTTAACTCCTAGAGTAAGTGAGCTGATATCTATTCCCATTTCAGCCATATAAGTGGTTGTTTCTGGGTCTACTAGGTCTACAACATTGATTGTTGAAGTGTATTCTCCTGAAATATTCTTTTCTCCACAACCTGTAAGTGTGGTAGCGGCAATCATAACTGTGGAGAGAATAAGTGCTAGTTTCTTACGCATGTTTTACTCCCTGTCTCAAAAATGTGAATTATTATTTATAGAAGTGAGTCTAGCATAACAATTAAAAAATGTAAATCACTAGGAATCATGGGTAAATTGGAGTATATTAATAAGCGACTGATTCTTTATTTATAAGGAGATTTTTATGGGAAAACAAAGGTGGAAAGCAGGTAATATGATTTATCCACTTCCAGCTGTAATGATTACATGCCGTGACAAGGAAGGGAATGATAATGTGTTTACTGTCGCATGGACAGGAACAGTATGTACCAATCCGCCTATGGCATACATTTCAGTTAGGCCTAGCAGATACTCATACAATATGATAAAAGAGACAGGTGAATTTGTAATCAACTTGACTACAGAGGAGCTTGCCTTCGCTACAGATTTCTGTGGTGTTAAAAGTGGTAGGGATGTAGATAAGTTCGAAGCTTGCGGCCTTCACAAGGAAATGGCTGATGAAGTCAATGTTCCTATGCTAGTTGAATCGCCAGTCAACATCGAATGTAGGGTGAGAGAAGCACATGAATATGGTAGCCATACTATGTTCGTTGCAGATGTTCTTGCTGTGCACGCAGATGAGAAATATATGAATGAAACAGGAAAGTTCCAACTTGAGGAATCAGATCCATTGGCATACTGCCATGGCACATATTTTGGTCTTACTAATCCAAAGGGTACCTTTGGATATTCAATAAAGAAAGAAGGAAAGAAAAAATGAACAAGACAGTAAAAGGACTATTTGAATTTATAGAGGAGAGCCCATCTCAGTTTCACGTTGTGGCAAACGAGAGACAGAGATTTTTAGATGCTGGTTTCGTAGAGTTAAACGAAGCTAAAGAGTGGAAAATCGAGCTTGGTAAGAACTATTTCGTTACAAGAAACGGTTCATCAATTCTTGCATTTAGAATGCCTAAGGATTCACTTAAGAGCTTCATGATTATGGCTTCACACAGCGATTCACCAACATTCAGAATCAAAGAGCAGCCAGAAATGAAAGAGGGCCACTATGTAAAGCTTAATACAGAAAAGTACGGCGGAATGCTTATGGCTCCTTGGTTTGACAGACCACTTTCAATCGCTGGTCGTGTTATTGTCAGAAGCAAAAATGGTATCGAGACAAAGCTTATAGATTTCGACAGAGATCTTTGCATGCTTCCTTCACTTGCAATCCACATGAACAGAGAAGCAAACGATGGTTACAAATACAATCCACAGAAGGATTTACTTCCACTTGTATCTATGGATGAAAACTTTAATCTTAAGAAGCTTGTTGCAGCAGAGCTTTCAGTTAAGGAAGAGGAAATCCTAGGTTCTGATTTATTCCTCTACAACAGAGAGCCAGGTAAGGTTTGGGGTGCAGACGAAGAATTTATTTCTATCAGAAGACTTGATGATCTTCAGTGCTCATACAGCTCAATGATGGGACTTCTTGCAGCTAAGAATTCAAACACAGCAGCTCAGATTCACGTAACATTTGATAATGAAGAAGTAGGAAGTGGTACAAAGCAGGGTGCTGATTCTACATTCTTATATGATACTTTGGTTCGCATTAACGAAGCTATGGGTGGCAATAACTCAAGCCTTCTCACAGCAATTGCAAATTCATTTATGGTTTCTGCAGACAATGCTCATGCATTACATCCAAACTATGCAGAAAAGAGTGACCCAACAAACAAGGTTTATATGAATGAAGGTGTTGTAATCAAATTCAATGCAAATCAGAAATACATGACAGATGGTTTGGCATTTGGAATTTTCACAGAAATGTGCAACAAGGCAAAGGTTCCTTACCAGACATTTGTAAACCGTTCAGATGTAGCTGGTGGTTCTACACTTGGCAACATTTCAAACGCTCATGTTTCAATCAATGGTGTTGATATCGGATTAGCTCAGCTTGCTATGCATTCTCCATATGAGACAGCAGGTGTGAAAGATACCGAATATTTGCTTAAAATTGCTACGAAATTTTACGAAACTGTCATTGAAAATGTTTCAGGCTCAGATTATAATTTTGATTAATTTTTGAAGGCTTGGACACACTTATATTGACACTTGGGGGAAAATGAGATGAAATTCAGACCATGCATTGACATTCACAACGGTAAGGTAAAGCAAATTGTTGGTTCAACTATTTCAGATTTGGGGAAATCAGATGGTCAGCCGAAGGAGAATTTTGTAGCGGATAAAGGTGCAGCTTATTTTGCGAACCTTTACAAGTCAGATGATCTTAGAGGCGGACACATCATCAATCTGAATATGAAAGGCACACCAGAGTATGAGGCTTCAAAGGAAGAAGCTATGGAAGCTCTTAGAGCATATCCTGGTGGAATGCAGTATGGTGGCGGAGTAGATGATAAAAACGCTAGAGATTTTATATCTGCTGGTGCCAGCCATGTTATTGTTACTTCTTATGTTTTTAACGATGGAAGAGTCGATTACGATGCTTTGAAGCGCATATCAGAGGTCGTTGGAAGAGAGCATTTGGTTCTGGATTTATCTTGTACCAGAATAGATGATAAATATGTCATTGTTACAGACAGATGGCAGAAGGTTTCCAAGGAGATTATTACATACAATTTCCTTGATAGACTTGCATACTATTGCGATGAGTTTTTGATTCATGCAGCAGATGTGGAGGGAAGACAGAGCGGTATTGATAGGGATTTAGTTGGTTTTTTATCAGGTTACAAGCGTGTTCCAATTACATATGCAGGTGGAGTATCAGATTACGGAGATATAGAACTCATTAGCTATCTATCTGATAATAATATGGATTTCACTGTAGGCTCATGCCTGGATTTATTCGGCGGAGATTTATCCTACGAAAGAATAGTGAAACGAATAGTAACTAGGTAATAAGGCAACAAAGGAAGGTACACATGTTTAAAGTAAACACAAATTTCCAAAAACTCCCAGGCAGCTATCTATTCTCTACAATCGCCAAAAAAGTAGCTGCATATCAAGAAGCTAATCCAAATGCAGACATTATCCGACTTGGTATTGGCGATGTAACACAACCGATTGCACCAGCTATGATTAACGCACTTCACAGTGCAGTTGATGAAATGGGAGACGCTAAAACCTTCCATGGTTATGCACCGGATTTAGGATATCCATTCCTTCGCGAGACAATTGCAAAGCATGATTATCAAAGCAGAGGCTGCGATATTTCAGCAGATGAAATCTTTGTGTCAGATGGTGCTAAATCAGATTCAGCTGATATTCAGGAATTATTTGCAGCAGATGTTAAAATCGCTGTTTGTGATCCGGTTTATCCAGTTTACGTTGATTCAAATGTTATGGCAGGACGATGTGGCACATATGATGCTACTCTTGGTAAGTGGTCAGATCTTATCTACATGCCAACAACAGCTGAGAACAATTTCGTTCCAGAATTTCCAAAGGAGACACCAGATGTAATCTATCTATGTCTTCCAAACAACCCTACAGGAACTACTCTTACAAAGAGCCAGCTTCAGCTTTGGGTTGACTATGCAAACAAAAACAAATGTCTCATCATTTTTGATGCAGCATACGAAGCATATATTTCAGAGGCAGATGTTCCTCATTCTATTTATGAATGTACAGGTGCAAAGACTTGCGCTATCGAGATTCATTCATTCTCTAAGAATGCTGGCTTTACTGGCGTTCGTTTGGGATACACAGTAGTGCCAAAGGATCTTGTATATGACGGGGTGTCACTTCACGGTATGTGGGCTCGTCGTCACGGTACAAAGTTCAACGGGGCACCTTACATCATCCAAAGAGCAGGAGAGGCAGTTTACTCTGCAGAAGGTCAGGCTCAGATTAAGCAGCAGGTTGGCTTCTACATGAACAATGCCAAGACAATCTACACTGGTCTTAAGGATGCTGGATATCAGGTATATGGTGGAGTTAATGCTCCTTATATTTGGTTAAAGACACCTGACAACATGACATCATGGGATTTCTTTGATTATCTTCTTGAGAATGTTCAAATCGTTGGAACACCAGGTGCTGGCTTTGGACCATCAGGTGAGGGCTACTTTAGACTTACTGCTTTTGGTTCAGCTGAAAATACAGTTAGAGCTATTGAGCGAATCAAAAACTTATAAATATGGTTAATACTAAGTATGAACTAATAATTAAAGACATAAAAAAGGCAATCAATTCCGGCAAATATGGAGTGGATGAAAAGATTGCTTCGGAAAATGAGCTGGCCGCAAAGTATGGTGTTAGTAGACAAACGGTACGAAAAGCCATAGGGCAGCTTATTTCTGAGGGATATCTTTATGCACGTCATGGAAGCGGAACCTTTGTTGCCCGTCCCAAAACAAAAAGAGGCCACAGCAAAAATATTGCTGTGGTTTCGACTTACATGTCGGATTATATTTTCCCGAGAGTTATTCAGGGCATAAATCAGGTTCTGGATGAAAATGGATATAGTATCCTTCTTAAAACCACCAACAATTCCCGTAAGGGTGAGGCTTGGTGTATGGAAGAGCTTTTGTCTAAAAACATTGACGGCATGATTATTGAACCTAGCCAAAGCGCCATTAGCTGTCAACACCAGGTGCTTTATGAGCAAATGGATGCCATGGGAATACCATATGTGTTTATTCAGGGATGCTATGAGGCTATGATGGACAGGCCTTATGTAATGCTTGACGATGTGGAAGGCGGTAAGCTTATCACAGAGCATCTGCTTGGTTTAGGACATCGACAGATTGCAGGCATTTTCAAGGCAGATGATACGCAGGGGATTCTTCGACACAAGGGATATGTAAAAGCGTTGGCTTCTGCAGGCGTTGCCTATGATCCTGATTTAGTTGTGTGGTATCACACAAAGGACAAAACTACAAAGCCTATGGAAGGGCTTCTCCGGATTTTTGAAAACGGAATTCCTTGTCATGGAGTAGTTTGCTACAACGATGAAATCGCAGCAGATGTAATAAAGGGTTTGACCAATATAGGCAGAAATGTTCCTCATGATATTTCGGTGACAGGGTTTGACAACTCTCTGCTTGCACACAGCAAAGGTATCACCACAATTGCTCATCCGCAGGAGGAGTTAGGAAAGAAAGCAGCCCAGACATTATTGGGGCTTATCGATGGAAGTATCTCGAAAAAAGAAGCTCACATATTATTGGAGCCAAAAGTAATAGAAAGAAAATCTTGTTTTTAAGCAGTAAAAAAGACGCCGGCGGGGCGTCTTTTTTAAAAAGGGAGAATAATGTTATGAAAAAAATGGTTCATCGCTTCTGTCTTGCGATGTAATTATAATACAATCAATTTCTGAAGGAACAATGGAAAATATGTGAATAAAGAATGCAAAATAAAAATAGTATTTGTGAATTGCTAACCGATGGTGTGGAATAATAGAAATATGTTAATGCATGTAACTAAATACTCTGCAAACAAATAGCTGGTACCATCGTACCAGCTTTAATAAAAACACCAAATACATTAAATTAACTCATACGCGCACATCTATCATGGTGCCGGAAGTGGGATAGACCAAGCTCTCTAGTGAAGGAGTATTCATACTCATACTCTGTGCTAGCGCCTGACCCTGTCCTTCTACAAGATCTAATGTCTTACCGAGCATAGCAGTCCCCACTGCTGACATTAACTGATTTTGACTTAGGCTCATAGAAATTTCGGCTATATCCATATGGCGCCTCCCCTAAAAAAGACTGAATCTTTTTTCATTTCTATTTTAGTGTATCATTTGCTATATTTTATTTGGTGCCAAATTGTGACTAATATGTGAACAAACTGTGAATTATGCAGAAGTGTGAGAAATAAGTGTAGTTTTTATGTGCACTGTAGAAAAATGAAAAAAGAATAATTATAATAAACATAGTTATAATTAGAGGGGAAACATGGCTATACTAAAAATCAATTTGAACGATCCTTTGATGAAAGCAATAAAGGCAGTCAACTCTATTGGCGGTAAGTCGCTTACCCAGGAGGATCTTAAAAAGCAAAGATCTTCTATGGAATTGGCTAGCAAGCTTGCCACTCCAAACGATGGGTTTACTGTAGAAAGCTTTATTGCAGAGGGCGTTTCTTGTGAATGGGTTAAACCAGATTTGGCCCATAATCCAAACTACATAATTTTATATGCGCATGGCGGTGGATATACCTGTGGTGGTCTTGGTTATGCAAGGATTCTTGCAGCAAAATTAGCTATATCCACAGGCTTTTCTGTAGTCTCGTTCGAGTATAGACTCGCCCCTGAAAACAAATATCCAGCTGCTTTGGATGATGGAATGGTTGTATGGAATCATCTTGTGCAGCAGGGCTATGGAGCAAAACAGATTCTTCTTGCAGGAGATTCAGCAGGAGGAAATCTTGTATTGTGTATGACACAAAAGCTTATAGAAGAAGGTCGAATTGGGCCTAAAGCACTGTTGTTGTTTAGCCCATGGACAGATATGACAGCTACATCTTCATCCTATGAATCCTGCAAAGATAAGGATCCAATCCTTACAAAGGATTATGTTGAGGGAGTGCGAGATGCCTATATAGGTGTGAAGGCAGATAAGGCTGATGCAAAATACAGCCCTTTATATGGAGATTTCAAGGATTTTCCACCAACCCTCATTATGGTTGGTAAAAATGAAATCCTTTATGAGGATAGCGCACAGCTGTCAAAAAAGATTCATAAGGCTGGCGCACAGGTGACTTTAGATACCGAAAAAGACGGATGGCATGTGTATCAGCAGATGCCATTGCCAATGGCTGGGCGAGCTATGAAGCGCCTATCACGGTTCGTCACAAGTGTAATATATGAGTAAGGACAAGAGAGAATGAGTAGAGATAATTGGTATAAGGTTGACAATGTCGCGAAGGTTTTTCTTGCTACGGCAGCAAAGAGAGATACGCGAACTCTTAGGGTCAGCTGTACATTATGGGAGGACATTGATCCAGATTTACTTCAGGAAGCAGTGCTTTCTGCAATTCAAATAAGACCACAGTTTCAGGTGAGAATTCGCCGAGGCATTTTCTGGCACTATATGGAGGACACAGATATTCAGCCAGTTGTTACAGAAGAACACGGAAGAGTTTGTCCGATTCTTTATGTTCCTGGCAGGCCAATGCTTCATTACAGAGTTACTTATTACGGCAAGAGAATTAATCTAGATTTGTTCCATGCAATTTCTGATGGAACAGGTGCACTAGAGTTTTTAAATATCATAGTTTTGGATTATTTAAAGCTAAAATATCCAGGAAGATACGAGGAGACAACTATCCACTCTGGAGCGTCAGAGGATGACTTGAATCAGGATAGTTACAAGCAGTTCTTTGGAAGTATGGGACTTAAAGGTTCATCCCTTAAGTACGCATATCATCCAAGTGGACTAAAGCTTCCATACGATCAGCTTCAGTTTTTCGAGGTTCACATGCCTACAGAGCAGCTGCTGCCAAAGGCAAAGGAGCTTGGAGTATCCCTTACAAGCTACATCGGCGCCAGATTTATGCTGGCAATCATGGAGGATATGCCTCCTAGAAAGCGCAAGACACCTATAAATGTGTCGATGCCTGTAAACCTTAGAAATTACTATCCAAGTCAGACATCCAGAAACTTCTTCAACAATGTTAATGTTTCCCATGTCTTTGATGAGGATATTTCATTTGAGGATTTGGTTAAGGAATTCGATGAAAAGCTTAAGGCAAATCTTACTGAGGAAAATATTAAAAAGCAGATGGATAACTTTGAGACTATGGAGTATGTGGCTCCGGTTCGAGCTGTTCCGCTTTTCATAAAGCAGTGGGTAGTTCGTTACGGCTCAAAGATTACAGATAAAAAGGTTTCAATGGTTCTTTCTAATTTGGGAGTTCAGAAACCACCAAAGGAAGTGGCAGAGCAGATTCAGAACTATAGTGCATTCTGTAGTTCAGGAAATCTTTTCTCTACAATGTCTAGCTACAATGGGGATTTGTCACTTGGAATATCATCACCTTACTCCAACACCAGAGTTGTTAAGAATCTGGTACGCGGACTGACGGACGAGGGAATCAACATTAGAGTTTATGCTACGGAGGTGATTCGATAATGAAGAACTGTCCTTATTGTAAGATAGAGGTAGGTGGCAACCTTAAAAAATGTCCACTATGCCAAAGTAAGTTAAATGGAGAAGCAGAGGCTCCTTATTTTCCAAAGCAGACTACACTTCAGTTACAATCATTTTTTTACAAGGTTCAATTGTTTATCATTTGGGCCATTGTAATTGCAAGCTTAGGGGTAGATTTTCTTTTTGGAGTAAAGCTTTGGCCAGCACTTGCTCATATACATTGGAGCTTGATTGTGGCCATGTGGCTTATTGTTTTTGAATTTGGCATCATGCGATTATTCAAAAAAGGTATTAGTTCATCAAGAATAATGACGCTGTTTGTGTTTATTGTCATAGGTATGTTGGGAATTACATCATACTATATAGGCCAGTTATGGGTTATAGCTGAATGGGTAGCGCCTATTGTAATCATGGGTACTCTGATTGCAAATTTTGTTTTGGCGATGCTTGATAAAAATGGAAATTCAATGGTATATCTTCTAACCAATTTAGTGGTTGGAATTTTACCTTACATTGTATTTTATTTTGCTGAAAGAGATTGTCCTCTAGTATGGATTATATGCTTGCTGGTGAGCGTTATTCTCTTTGTAGGCGCAATAATATTCAAAGGACGTGAAGTGGTTGGCGAAATCCAAAGGAGACTAAACGTTTAATGGGAGTATTCGGGGAAGAGTTTAACAAAAATAAATACATTGTCGACAATATCGACAGAGCGCTTTCTGAGGGCTGGATTGAGGTGTACTATCAACCAATAATTCGTACATCTAATGGTCGAGTCTGCGGTGAGGAAGCGCTTGTTAGATGGGAAGACCCTGTCTTTGGGATGCTTAATCCAATCGATTTTGTTCCTGCCATGGAGGCAGTAAATAAAGTCCACCTGTTGGACCTGTTTGTGCTGGAACGAACACTTGAGAAAATGGAAGAGCAGCTAAAGCGAGGTCTTTTTGTTGTTCCTACATCTGTTAATCTTTCACAGGTGGATTTTTACACTTGTGACGTAGTAGATGAAATAGCAACAAGAGTGGAAAAATCTAAAATATCAAAGCA
Source organism: Pseudobutyrivibrio ruminis DSM 9787 (assembly GCF_900218035.1). Classification (GTDB taxonomy): domain Bacteria; phylum Bacillota; class Clostridia; order Lachnospirales; family Lachnospiraceae; genus Pseudobutyrivibrio; species Pseudobutyrivibrio ruminis. The sequence continues at coordinate 174,534 of NZ_OBMR01000005.1, read as the reverse complement.
TATGATAGCTATTTCTGTCTCTGAAGATTCCATTAATCCAGGGGATAACTTTATCATTTCTCAATTGGAGCAGTTGCAGGAGCTGGGATTCCAAATATGGCTTGACGATTATGGCAGTGGAGATGCTGCACCAGCGGTTCTTCAGCTAATGCATTTTGACCTTTTGAAAATAAACATATTCTTCGTAAGACAAATTGCTAACAGTGAAAGTGCCAAGATCATTTTGACAGAGCTTGTCAGAATGGCTATGTCACTAGGTATGGAGACTGTAGTAGAGGGCGTTGAGTCGGCAGAACAGGTTGACTTTTTAAATGAAATTGGATGTAGCCGTATGCAGGGATTCTATTACTGCAAGCCTATTTCAGTTAGCCAAGTCTTTGAACGTTATGAAAAAGGATTGGAAATTGGTTTTGAGAATCCAAAGGAAACCGATTATTATGTGTCAATTGGAAAGATAAACCTTTATGACATTTCTTTTGCAAGAAAGAATGGGGATTTGGATAACTATTTTGATACATTCCCAGTTGCAATCGTTGAAAGCTATGGGGATGTTTTGAAAATAATTAGAGAAAACCATGCCTTTAGAAATTTCTTATATTCAAATTCCGGAATTGAAGGAAGAGATTTTATCTACAAAGTCAAAGAAAATGCAAAAGAAAGTGCTGGAGAATATACCGTAAATGCGATACGTAAATGTGCTAAAGATGGGAAAAGGGTAATCTTTGATGATAGAACAAGGCATAAAAAGACGATTCAATTGCTGTTACAAAGGGTAGCTGTAAATCCTGTCACGAAAGTTGCCGCAGTGGCTGTTGTAATTCTTCAAATTGGAGAAACGATAAATCAGGCAGACACTCTTACATACAACTATATAGCGCGAGCTTTATCAGAGGATTATATTAATCTTTTCTATGTAAATATGGATACTGATGAGTTTGTGGAATACAATCCGGATGGCCTCAATAGAGATGTATCTGTTGAAAAGAAGGGAACTGATTTCTTCAATAAAACTTTGAAGAACTTCTTTAGCAGAATCTATTCTGAAGATTTAGATATGATGAATAAATCCTTTACAAAGGATAAAATTATAAAGAGTCTAAAGAATAAGGGTACATTTTCAATAACCTATAGACGTATAGTGAACGGTGAACCTATATATGTCAACTTGAAGGCAGTAAAGGTCAGAGAAGACGATAATTATATTCTGATAGGTATCAATAATGTTGATGACCAGGTGAAACAGCGCGAGGCGATTGAGAAGATAAAAGAAGAGAGAAAAGCTTATTCTCGTATCATGGCGTTGTCTGGTGAGTTTATAAACATCTACTCTGTTGATCCTGTCACTAATAATTATGTCAGCTATAATTCCTCAGAAGAATATGGAAGGCTTAATCTGGCGATGAAGGGTGAAGATTTCTTTGAGGAGACTGCACGAAATGTTTGGCGCACTTTCCATCCAGATGACATTAAGGACTTTTTAAAGGTCTTTGATAAAAAAACTGTTCTTAAAAGAATAGAAGAGGATGGGATTTTTGTATACAAATATAGAGTCATAGTTGAAAAACAGGTGGTTCATTGGTGTTTGAGAGCAACCCTTATACAAGAGGATAATGAAGCACGACTTCTTGTAGGTGTTATGAACATCGAAAAGCAAGTGGTTCAAGAAAGAGAATATGCAACTTCGCTTATTGAAGCAGAGGAAAGGGCCACAAAAGACCAGCTTACAGGTGTAAAAAACAAAAGAGCATACGCTGATGAGGAGGAGCATTTAAATACACAGATACAGGCGGGACTAGAAGTGAAATTTGCCATTATTATCTGTGATTTAAATGGATTAAAACAGGTTAACGACAACCTGGGACATCAGGCAGGTGATGATTATATAAAAGAAGGCTGTATGATTTTGTGCGATGCCTTTGCAAGAAGTCCTGTATATAGAATCGGTGGTGATGAATTTGTCGCCATAGCCCAGGGCAAAGACTATGAAATGATTGAAAACAGACTTGGCAAAATTGATAGGGCCAATAAAAGAAACGATAAGGCTAATAGCGTGACAATGGCTGTTGGCTGGGCGAAATTTAGCAAGGAAGACAGATTTGTTTCCGACGTTTTTGACAGGGCAGATTCTGCTATGTACGAGAACAAAAAGAAGATGAAAGAAATAATTAAAAATAGGAAACAAAAATGATTGACAAAACTTTAACAATGCTCTAATATAGTAATCATGAAAAATCGAAGGGGAATGCCCTACAAAGAGGAGGATTACTATGAGTGAATTTAACAATTTAAAGCTTGAAGTTGCTGATGAGATTGCGGTACTTACTATCTCTCGTCCAGCAGCACTTAATGCACTTAACAGCGAGACTCTCGATGAGCTCGATGTTGCATTAACAGAAATCGAAGCAAGAGACGATGTAAAGGTTCTTATCCTTACAGGCGGTCCTGATAAGAAGGATAACCCATACAAGTCATTTGTTGCTGGAGCAGACATCTCTGAGATGGTTAACTTCACAGCAGCTGAGGCTCGTGCATTTGGTATGAAGGCTTCAGTTCCATTCTTTAAGCTTATGAATATGAGACAGGTTACAATCGCTGCTGTTAACGGCTTTGCACTTGGCGGTGGTTGCGAAATCTCTATGGCTTGCGATATCCGTATCGCTGCTGACAATGCTACATTTGGTCAGCCAGAGACAGGCCTTGGAATTATCCCAGGTTTCGGTGGCACACAGAGACTTGCTCGTCTTGTTGGTATGGGACGCGCTAAGGAGCTTATCTTCACATGCGATTCAATCGATGCAAACGAGGCATACAGAATTGGTCTTGTAAACAAGGTTGTTGCTAAGGAAGAGCTTATGAACACAGCTAAGGAAATGGCTAAGAAGATTGCTTCAAAGGGAAGCTACGCTGTTTCTATTGCAAAGGCTGCAATCAACAATGGTTACGACATGGACATCAAGAATGCAGTTGAGATGGAGGCTAACCTCTTTGGTATTACATGCTCTACACACGACAAGGCAGAGGGCATGGGTGCATTCCTTGAGAGACGTGCTGCAAATCTTACAGATTTCTAATAAAATTAATTGATTTTTTACCACCCTTGCAAAAAGGGTGGTTTTTTTGGTTTTGCTTGTAAAATAGGGCATAAACAGTTATCATAATTAAGATTAGGTTAATTATATAATTTAGGAGATATTATGGGTAACGATTACATGTTTGAAGATGAAAATGAACAATCATCACAGCAGAATACAAACAACCAATATAACAATCAGTACAATAATAGTCAGTACAACAATCAGTACAATAATCAATACAACAATCCAAACTACGGATATAATCAGCAGGCATACTATTATCAGCAGCCTCCTAAAAAGGCAGATAATGGCTTAGCTATAGCATCACTGGTATTAGGCATCATTGCTTTGCTGTTATTCTTATCATTCTTTAATATTTTATTAGCTTTGGTTTCAATAGTTCTTGGTTGCATTTATTTATCACAGGCAAAAGGACAAAAGGGTAACCAAGGCCTCGCTATTGCAGGTATCGTCACATCAATTATAAGTGTTGTTCTTTGCGTGGTTTGCTATGTATTTATTATTGCAAATATTGCAAACATTTATGACGCAAGCGAAGATATTCTTCAGTATTACGAAGAGTACGATGAGGACTACTTGGACAATTATCTGGATGACAATCAGATATTAGAGGACGAGCTTCATTCATTAGATGAGGATGATACATTATAATTTTGGTTAGAGGTGCTTTTAGCACTTTTTGGCATATTTAAATAAGAGAAGGGATATCTGACGAGAAAGGATATCCTCTAGAAAGGAATTACTTTTATATGTACAACAAGGTAGACGCAAGCCTGAACTTCGTTGAAAGGGAGAAGCAGGTAGAAAAGTTCTGGAAGGAAAATGATATCTTCCAGAAATCAATGGATTCAAGAAAAGAAGGAGAGACATACACATTCTATGATGGCCCTCCAACAGCAAACGGTAAGCCTCACATTGGGCATGTTGAGACTCGTGCAATCAAGGACATGATTCCTAGATATCAGACTATGAAGGGCAAGTTCGTTCCTCGTAAGGCTGGTTGGGATACACATGGTCTTCCAGTTGAGCTTGAAGTTGAAAAGCTTCTTGGCCTCAATGGAAAAGAACAAATCGAAGAATACGGTATGGAGCCTTTCATTAAGAAATGTAAGGAATCTGTATGGAAATATAAAGGTATGTGGGAGGATTTCTCTGGCACAGTAGGTTTCTGGGCAGATATGGACAATCCTTATATCACATATGATGACAATTTCATCGAGTCAGAGTGGTGGGCTCTCAAGACTATCTGGGACAAGAAGCTCCTTTACAAGGGCTTTAAAATCGTTCCATATTGCCCACGTTGTGGTACTCCACTTTCTGCACAGGAAGTTGCACAGGGATACAAGACAGTTAAGGAACGTTCAGCAATCGTTCGTTTCAAAATCGTAGGTGAGGATGCTTACTTCCTTGCTTGGACAACAACACCTTGGACACTTCCATCAAACCTTGCACTTTGCGTTAACCCAGATGAGACATACATCCGCGTAAAGGCAGCTGATGGATATACATATATTCTTGCTGAAGCACTTGCAGACAAAGTATTAGGCAAGCTTGCTGAAGAAGGCGAAAAGGCATACGAAGTACTTGAGACATATAAGGGTACAGACCTTGAGTACAAAGAGTACGAGCCACTTTTCGAGTGTGCTGGCGTTGCAGCTACAAAGCAGCATAAAAAGGCACACTTCGTTACATGTGATACATACGTTACTATGTCAGATGGTACTGGTATCGTACATATCGCCCCTGCATTTGGTGAGGATGATGCAAAGGTTGGACGTAAATACGACCTTCCATTCGTTCAGTTCGTAGATGGTAAGGGTGAGCTTACAGCTGAGACACCATATGCTGGTCAGTTCGTTAAGGATGCAGATCCTAACGTACTTAAGGATCTTGATGCTGAAGGCAAGCTTTTCGAAGCACCAAAGTTTGAGCATGAGTATCCACACTGCTGGAGATGCGACACTCCACTTATCTACTATGCTAGAGAGTCATGGTTCATCAAGATGACAGAAGTTAAGGATGACCTGATTAAGAATAATAACACTGTAAACTGGATTCCAGATTCAATCGGTAAGGGACGTTTCGGCGATTGGCTTGAGAACGTTCAGGACTGGGGTATCTCTCGTAACCGTTACTGGGGAACTCCACTCAACATCTGGGAGTGTCCAGACTGTGGCAAGCAGATTTCAATCGGTAGCCGCAAGGAATTAGCAGAGCTTTCAGGACGTGCTGACGCAGAGACAATCGAGCTTCACCGTCCATACATCGACGAGGTTACATGCACATGTCCTGAGTGTAAGGGCACAATGAAGCGTGTACCAGAAGTTATCGACTGCTGGTTCGATTCAGGTGCTATGCCATTTGCTCAGCACCATTATCCATTCGAGAACAAAGAGGTATTTGAGCAGCAGTTCCCAGCTAAGTTCATTTCTGAGGCTGTTGACCAGACACGTGGATGGTTCTATTCACTTATGGCAGAATCAACACTCCTCTTCAATAAGGCACCATATGAGAACGTTATCGTACTTGGTCACGTTCAGGATGAAAACGGACAGAAGATGTCTAAGTCTAAGGGCAATGCTGTTGATCCATTTGACGCACTTGAGAAAATGGGAGCAGATGCAATTAGATGGTACTTCTACACATCTTCAGCACCATGGATTCCAAAGAGATTTGGTGAGAATGCAGTTATGGAAGGCCAGAGAAAGTTCCTTGGAACACTTTGGAATACATACGCTTTCTATATCTTATATGCAAACATTGATGAGTTTGATCCTACAAAGTACGAGCTTGATTTCAGCAAGCTTGCAGTTATGGATAAGTGGATTCTTTCTCGTCTCAACTCAGCAATCAAGGCTGTTGATGACAACCTTGGTTCATACAAGATTCCAGAGGCAGCTAGAGCTCTTGATGAGTTCGTAGATGACTTATCTAACTGGTATGTTCGTCGTTGCCGTGATAGATTCTGGGCAAAGGGCATGGAGCAGGACAAGATCAATGCTTACATGACACTTTACACATGCTTAAAGGATATCTCACTTGCAGCAGCACCTATGATTCCTTTCATGACAGAAGAAATCTATCAGAACATGGTTCGCTCAGTAGACAAGACTGCACCAGAGTCAATCCACCTTTGCGACTTCCCAACTGTTAATGAATCATTCATTGACAAGAAGCTTGAGGAGGATATGGATGAGCTCTTAAAGATCGTAGTTCACGGTCGTGCATGTAGAAATACAGCCAACATCAAGAACCGTCAGCCAATCGGTCAGATGTACATCAAGGCTGAGCATGAGCTTGTTGAAATGTACGTTAGCATCATCGAGGATGAGCTTAATGTCAAGAAAGCTACATTCACAGAGGATGTTTCAGCATTCACATCATACTCATTCAAGCCACAGCTTCGTACAGTAGGACCTAAGTATGGTAAGTTCTTGGGTGGCATCCAGAAGGCACTTTCATCACTTGATGGAAACGCAGCATATGCAGAGCTTAAGGCAAATGGGGTTATTAAATTGCCTGAGGTTGATGCATCTATCGAGCTTGCAGAGGAAGACTTACTTATCTCTATGGCTCAGACAGAAGGCTTCGTAGCAGATGGAGACAACTACGTAACAGTACTTCTTGATACAAACCTTACAGAAGAGCTCCTTGAGGAAGGCTTTGTTCGTGAAATCGTTTCAAAGATTCAGACAATGCGTAAGGAAGCTGATTTCGAAGTTATGGACCGCATCACAGTAGCGTACAAGGCTGACGAAAAGGCTGCCACAATCTTCGAAAAGAATAAGGCTGAAATCGCTGGGGAAGTTCTCGCTGACGAAATCATCGTAGGCGAAACAGGCTCACACGTTAAAGAATGGAACATCAACGGTGAGAAGGTAACCTTAGCCGTAACACGTAAGTAATTCGTACACTAAAGATAGCTCGTAGGTGACGAGCGAGCCATTAGGAGGGGTTTTGAGATATGAAGAGACAGATGCCAAGCACAAGAGAGATTGAGCAGGAGATAGTAGGCCGCGTCAAGACTATGTTCCGTAAGGACTTTGAGATGGCAACTAAGGAGGAGATTTATAGAGCTTGCGCCGAAGTTGTCAACGACGTGGTAATTGATAACTGGCTCACTACTCAAAAATCATTTGTGCAGCAGGATCCAAAGTGCGTATATTACATGTCTATGGAGTTTCTGATTGGTCGACTTCTTGGAAACAACATGATTAATATGCGTGGATATACAGAGGTTATGGATGCCCTGGATGAATTAGGGGTTGATATAAACGAAGTAGAGGACCAGGAGCCAGATCCAGCACTTGGAAATGGTGGTCTTGGTAGACTTGCAGCATGCTTCCTTGACTCTCTTGCAACTTTACAGTACCCAGCTTATGGCTGCGGTATTAGATATCACTATGGTATGTTCAAGCAGAAAATCGAGGATGGCTATCAGCAGGAAGTTCCAGATAATTGGCTTCAGACTAGATACCCATTTGAGCTTCAGCGTACCGAGTATGAATTTGAAGTTAGATTTGGCGGATGGGTTCGCTATGATAGTCAGCCAGATGGCACAACAAAGTATATTCATGAGGGATATAATGCTGTAATAGCTACACCTTATGATTTACCTGTCACTGGTTTTGATAATGGTATGGTTAACACTCTTATGATTTGGGATGCCAAACCAAAGGAAGTGTTCAGACTTGACTCATTTGAAAAGGGTGACTACAGCAGAGCGGTTGAGGATATGAACCTTGCAAGAAACCTTACTGAGGTTCTTTATCCAAACGACAATCATATTCAGGGTAAAGAGCTTCGATTGAAGCAGCAATACTTCTTTGTATCTGCATCTATTCAGAGAGCTCTTGCAAAGTATTTGCGTTATCACAAGGATATCAAGAAGCTTCCTGAAAAGGTTGTATTCCAGATGAATGATACTCACCCAACACTTACAGTTGCGGAGCTTATGCGTATCCTTATGGATGTACATGGCTTAGGCTGGGATGAGGCGTGGGAGATTACAACGCACTGTGTTGCCTACACAAACCACACCATCATGTCAGAGGCTCTTGAAAAATGGCCACAGGATATCTTCAAGAGATTGCTTCCACGTGTCTTTATGATAGTTGAGGAAATCAACCGCAGATTCTGTGATGAAATCAGAGCCAAGTTCCCTGGTGACGAGGAGAGAGTACATCGTATGGCAATCCTTGCAGACGACCAGGTCAAGATGGCACACATGGCAATCGCCGCAAGCTACAGTGTTAATGGTGTTGCAGCTCTTCATACAGAAATCCTGAAGAATGTTTCTCTTCATGATTTCTACGAAATGTATCCTGAGAAATTCAACAACAAGACCAATGGTATTACTCAGCGACGTTTCTTGATGCATGGCAATTATAAGCTTTCAGATTGGGTAATCAAAAAGATTGGCCGTGGTTGGATTACAGACTTATCTCAGATGAAGAAGTTAGAGAGCTTTGTTGATGACAAGAAATCTCTTGATGAGTTTATGGCTATCAAGCTCGATAACAAAAAGCGTCTGGCTAAGTATATATTAGAGCATAATGGAATCGAGGTTGATCCTAATTCGATTTTCGATGTTCAGGTTAAGAGATTACATGAATACAAGCGTCAGCTTTTAAATATTCTTCATGTAATGTATCTCTACAATCAGATTAAGGAAAATCCAGAGATGGACTTCTATCCAACTACATTTATCTTTGGTGCTAAGGCTTCTGCAGGTTATGAAAATGCAAAGCTTATCATCAAGCTGATAAACAATGTAGCAGCGGTAATCAACAACGATAAATCAATCGACGATAAAATCAAGGTTGTCTTTATTGAAGATTATCGTGTATCAAATGCTGAATGGATATTTGCAGCAGCTGATGTTTCAGAACAGATTTCTACAGCTTCAAAGGAAGCATCTGGTACTGGAAACATGAAGTTCATGCTTAATGGTGCCGTTACAATCGGTACAATGGATGGTGCAAATGTAGAGATGTACCAGGAGCTTGGCGGAGAGAATATTTACATCTTCGGTATGAGCTCAGATGAGGTAATTGCTCACGAAAAGAATAATGACTACAATCCAGTAGATGTTATGAATGGAAATCATCACATTCAAAAGGTATTGCAGCAGCTTGTAAATGGCAATTACAGTATTGATAATCCGGAATTGTTCCGCCCACTTTACAATTCTCTTTTAAATACACAGTGTACAGCAAAGGCTGATACATACTTTGTATTAAAGGATTTCGCATCTTATTGTGAGACTCATGAAAAGATTCAGGAGGCTTACAAGGATAAATATAAATGGGCAAAGATGGCACTTGAAAACGTAGCTCATGTTGGCAAGTTCTCATCAGATAGAACAATCCAGGAGTATGTAGATGATATTTGGCACTTGGATAAGCTTGATTTGAAATAAGTGCCTAGAAGGAATGTTTACAGACTATGAATGACAAAAGAAAATATATACCTTGGATATTTATTCCATGTATTCTTGCATTTGTTTTGCAGGTTGGAGCCAGCTTATTCGTAATTCAAGCAATCGTTACTTATGTACTTGCTACATTTAATGGCAGTACCTACGAAGATCTTGTTAATGCGCTTGTAGATGCAATGCTATCGGATGGAGCAAATGTTCTTTATATCATATATGCTGTTGCTGGAATCATTATTTTTACATTCGTGCAGAAGAAGATATTTAGTGATGATAAGCAGACTAAGCTATCAGAGGTATCAAAGAATGTTCCAGCTACAATAGCAGGCGTATTGCTCTTTTGCTTAGGCATGCAATACGTTAGCAACTACCTTACAGCTGCATTAGCGAGTGCATTTCCATCATGGCTTGAGGAATACGAAGAGCTTATGGAGACTGCAGGCCTGGATGACAGCCTTACACTTATCATGGGCATATATGCAGTTGTTCTTGCACCAATATGCGAGGAGCTTATTTTCAGAGGTGTTACATTTAGCGCAGCTAAAAAGGTTATGCCATATTACCTTGCAATCATTGTACAGGCAATCCTCTTTGGTGCCTTCCATATGAATGCAATCCAAGGCTGCTATGCATTTGTCCTTGGACTTGGAATGGGCTATGTAATGCACTTATACAACAATATATTTGTTACAATTATTATCCATATGATATTCAACTTGATTGGCACCTATGGCTCAGATTTCTTGCCATACGGTGGCGATACAGTTATCGGATTCTTCTTGTGGATGCTGGGTTCCCTTGTTGTTACTTACGTTTCAATAATTCTTCTCAGAAAAGGGGCTTCATCTGTTAAGGAAAAGGAATTTACAGCCGATATATAATTACACGGACGATAATAATCACAGGACTAGGAAGGCACGCCTTCCTGGTTTTTCTTTTTACTAGAAACTGTGATAAGGAAAACGGACTTTCCCTTTATAAATTAAGTTTCATTTATAGGAGGAAAGAGCATGGTAATTCAAAATTCCGAGGTCAAAATGGCCGCAAAAAGTACTTTCACTGCAACAACGAAAGTGGAGTATGAGGACACTATCCGGCCGGCAATCAAGCTGGGCAATGTGGTGATGGCAGATGATGGAGAAGGATTCCTTTCATCGCTGAACTATGAATTGAACCAAAACGGGGAGGTGCAGGAAGCAGGAGAAAAATCTCCTACAGAATCAGTAGTTGCAAATATGCAAACCAGAATGCAGACGATGCATTATTTGCTCAGGGCTATATTGATGAGCAAGATTTTCGGCGACGATTCTGAATTCAAGAGTATGTTGCAGGAAATTTTTAAAAGCAATGAGGGATATTATCAAACAACCACAATCAACTACGAATACAGTGAAAGTCAAGAGCTGGCTTACTCAGCTGTAGGTACTGCAGTTACTGCAGATGGCAGACATCTGAACTTCAATTATGGTTTTGCAATGTCGGAATCATTTAAGGAAGAATTCCAATCTGTAGAGGAAAACTTTGTAAGATATATTGATCCATTGGTGGTAAATCTTAATGACAATCCAACGAAGGTATCTGATCAACCATTCTATTTTGATTTGGATGGAGATGGGGAGAAAGATAATCTTCATCAGTTAGAAGCAGGCTCGGGATTCTTGGCACTTGATAGAAATGAAGACGGAGAAATCAATGATGGAAAAGAGCTGTTTGGAGCAACGACAGGAGATGGCTTTAGAGAGCTTGAAATTTTTGATGAGGACTGCAACGGATGGATTGATGAAAATGACAGCATCTTCGAGAAACTAAGAGTTTGGACCATGAATGAAAAAGGAGACATGGAGCTTTACACATTAAAACAGTCTGATGTGGGAGCAATCTATCTTGGCCGTGTAGGAACAGATTTTGTGCAGCATGATGATGAACACAAAGCAATGGCAGCAATGCGTGAGACAGGAATCTTTTTACATGAGTCAGATGGACATGCCGGAAGTGTTCAGCACGTTGATTTTGCCACCTAATCTGCTATAATTGACCTAAGTATTTTAGGTGGGTTTAATGATATGAAAATATTCGGGGGCAAAAGAAGATTAAAGAGCAACAGTGCACTTGCTATTGCAGCAGGTTGTGCTGTTGCTTTTATGTTTATAGCTACGGTTATCAGTATAGGAATCTATCAGCAACGCATGGATGAAGCTAAGGAATTGCTGGTTGAGGCGGAGTATGAGCAGTACGATTCCTATGTAATTATGATTTCTTCAAATGATTCATCGGACTTTTGGCAGGATGTATATAAATCTGCCAAGGAGTATGGCTCTGAACAGGGTGTGTATGTGGATATGCTTTCTACCAGTATCGACAAATCATATTCAAAAGCGGAGTATATGGAGATGGCCATCGAATCCAATTGTGACGCCATCTTTCTAGAGGGAGACGATTCTCCAGAGACAGCCGAAATGGTGGCAAAGGCAAAGCATGCAGATATTCCTGTATTCACACTGGAGTCAGATATCGATATGGCAAATCGCGTTAGCTATATTGGAGCTAATAGCTATACTATCGCCAGCTTATACGGAGAGTCTTTAATTGAGAATCTCGCAAAGCAAAAGAAGGTAATGGTTTTGGCTGGTAATACAGTCAATCCTACTGAGGCAAGTGCTTTTGTTAATAATATGCAGTCGGCATTGGACGGTCGTGAATTGCCAAATGGAAACTTGGATTTTGAAGTACGCACGGTTGAAAGCAAGGATGCTTTTGCAAATGAAGAGTATATCCAAAATCTCTTTAAGGAAAATGATTTGGCGCCAGTTGTAATCTGTCTTGACCAGGAATCTACAGAAAGCTTTTATCAGGCCATGATTGACTACAACAAAGTTGGTCAGATAATGCTTTTAGGAAGTAATGTTTCACCTACCATTCTTACTGGAATAAAACAGGGGGTTATTCTTAGCACAGTATATGTGGATGCACAGAGCATTGGCGTATCTGCAGCAGAAGCATATATCGAATATAGGGATGCAGGATATGTATCTGATTACATCAGTGTTGACGCAAATGTAATCGATGCCACCAACATCGATGAAGCGATGGAGGAGGTAGAAAATGAGTAGAATCAAGCGAAAATCTATCTCCCTCAGACAAAAGATGATTATGTCATTTTGTATTCCTACGGTACTGCTGTTCCTTGTAAACATGATGCTGTACTTAGGAACTGCCCAGATGCTTAACTCTCTGGATGTTATCTACGCCAGCAATAATACACTGAACAATTTAAGTGAGAGCCTGGACCGTTTGCAGAATGCCACAGCAGGCTATTTAAATACCAAAACCAGTGATGCGTTGGAACAGTACTATATCTACGAAGAAGAGTATTCTGATTTAGTAGATGATCTGGATGACAACAAGGATGATAATGAAAACAGAGTCCTTGAGAGAAATATTAAAAATATGTCGGAAAACTACCTGGAGCTTACCAATCAGGCAGTTGAAAGTAAACGTGGTGGTAATGTAGAAAAATATAAGAGTATCTATGAGGAGGCTGCCAGAACATATGGCTACATAGATACCAGCATTACAAACCTCAACAATCAGCAGTTCATCAACAACTCTAAATCCTATGGAGCTATGATGACAGCCCTTCAAACCCTGGAAGAGCTGAATATTTTAACACTTGTAATTATCGGTATTGCCAATTTGTTTTTCGTAGTACTTATCGCATCAACTATTGCAGACCCACTTATAAAGCTGGCAGCTACAGCCAACAGTGTGTCCCAGGGAGACTTCAATGTAGAGCTTCTGCCTGTTAAAAGCAATGATGAGGTAGGCGTAGTAACAAAAGCATTCAACAAAATGGTTGTATCTATAAAGAACTATATCGAAAAGCTTCGTGAATCTATGGAAGTGGAACGTCGCCTCAAGGAAAACGAGCTGATAATGGAGAACCATATTAAGGATGCAGAGCTTCGATACTTGCAGTCACAGATTAATCCACATTTCTTGTTTAATACTTTGAATGCCGGCGCCCAGCTTGCCATGATGGAGGGGGCAGACAGGACCAGCAATTACATTCAAAGAGTGGCCGATTTCTTTAGATACAACATCAAAAAGAACAAGGATGTTGTATCATTACGTGAGGAAATTGAGCTGGTAGATATTTACATTTACATCATAAATGTAAGATTCGCAGGGGAAATCCAGTTCACTAAGGAGATTGATGAGTCACTTCTTGGGGTAAAGATACCTAGTATGATACTTCAGCCTATTGTTGAAAACAGTATCAACTATGGCCTTAGAAATATTGATTGGACCAAGAAAATAAAGCTTTCTGTGTATGAACTGGGTGATTATATATGTGTCAGCATCAAAGACAATGGTATTGGAATGACACAGGAAAAGATTGAGCAGGTTTTGGATGGCACATATAAGAGCAATCCTGCTAAATCCACATCCAATGGAGTTGGATTAAACAACTGTATTGAGCGTCTTAACATCTTCTACGAAAGTGAGGATGTATTAGATATTATATCTGAGGGAGAAAAGATGGGAACGGAGACAATTCTTTATCTTCCAAAGAAGGATTATGAGAAGGAATAAATGTAATGTATAAAATAATGTTGGCGGATGACGAGGGAATAGTCATCGATTCATTGAAATTCATAATAGAAAAGGAATTCGGAAGCAAGTGCGATATCCGTACAGCCAAAACCGGTAGACAGGTCATTGAGCTTGCAGAAGAGTATCAGCCGGATATAGCCTTTATGGATATTCAGATGCCTGGCATCAACGGCATCGAAGCTATGCGAGAAATTCGAAAGACCAACAGTCATATTGTATTTATAGTAATGACTGCGTACGACAAATTCGATTATGCAAAGGAAGCTATTTCCCTGGGGGTTTTGGACTACCTAAACAAACCGGTTAGTAGAGATGGAATCATCACCATTCTAAATAAAGCCATGGGGCAAATCGATGGTGAAAGAGCAAAGCGAAGCAATGACCTTCGAGTTAGAGAAAAGCTGGAGACTGTAGTGCCAATTATTGAAAATGGTTTGATTCAGGATTTACTTTTCAAGGAATACTTTAAAGAGGATATTGATAATTACAAAACTCTGCTTGGAATTGATTCGGAATATGGATACATGGCCTGCATGGTATTTGGTAGAGAGATGGTGGGAAACTACATGACCAGTGCTGTAGCGGTTTCCATTCAGGCTCAGAAATCATATCGAGAGATTCACACCATAACCGAGGACTATATAAAGGGAATTATGGGAGCGGTAATGTCTAATAAAATACCAATCCTTATTCCGACAGACAGTAGCACATTGCCATATAATGAAAGAAATAATGTGGTAGAAAGTGCAAGAGCACTATGCCGAAAGCTTTCAGATAGATTTGATATGGATTTTCGAATCGGATTTGGTTCGGTGAAGCCGCTGGATAGAATGGCGGAATCATACGAGGAGGCAAACTCAGTGCTGATTGCAACCACAAGCCATGTGGCCCACGTGGATGATATGCCTGTTGCATGTCAGTACGAGGAAAGTTATCCAATGGATTTGGAAAAGCGTTTGTTTAATGAAATATCCCTTGGAAATGTTAATGAGACGGTGGCATTATCACAGGCGTTCTTTGAGTGGATGGAAGAAAACTACGCAAATGATAATGACAGTGTTCGATTGAAATGCTTGGAGTTCGTTCTTTGGGCGGAGCATCTATCTTATGAAAAGACAGCTCGTGTATACGAGTTTAAAAGCAGGGCAAATTATTTGTCAGAGCTATTGAATCTTGGGGGATTAAACGAAGTAAAGCATTGGTTTATTGAAAAGATGAAGGCTGCTGCTGTTTGGGTGGCAAACAAGCAGGAAGAGCAGTCCATGAGTGTTGTCAATAAAGCAAGGCAATACATAGATGAAAACTATATGAAGGAATTAACTCTCGATGATATATCCCGAATGGTTAATATCAGTTCATATTACTTTTCAAAGGTTTTTAAAGAGGAGACAGGTGAGAACTTCATTGACTATCTTACAAAGCTACGTATCGAGGCGGCTAAGAAGCTGCTTAAGACAACTAGCAAGTCCATGAAGGAGATATCAGCGGAGGTAGGATATCCGGATCCAAACTACTTTTCACGTAACTTTAAAAAGTATACTGGAAAGACACCTACAGACTACGCGAAATGTAACTAATAATTATTGGGGTGAATAAGAATGAAAGGATATATGAAAAAGATAGTGGTGATGACACTATCCCTTGCGATGCTTTCAGGATGCGCTAGTAGCTCTGCAGATAGCGCAAATACTTCTTCTAATAAAGAAGATGGTATTGAAATTGGCTTGTGTTTTGATTCATTTGTAATAGAGCGCTGGGAGAAGGATAGAGATGTGTTTGTGGATACAGCATCATCTTTAGGGGCGACGGTTAATGTTCAAAATGCAAACGGTGATGTGGATAAACAAATCGAGCAGATTACATATCTGATAGATAAGGGCGTGGATTGTCTGGTAATAATTCCAGTAGATGGTGAAGCCCTAACAGATGTAATCAAAACCGCTAAAGAAAAAGATATTGCTGTGGTTTGTTACGATAGAATTATCCCAAATTCAGACACAGACCTTTACATATCATTCGACAATAACATGGTAGGCAAAATGCTTGGAGAGTCTTTGGCAGATTCTGGTGCAAAAAGCGTGGTAATGATTTGCGGTCCACTTACTGATGGTAACGTGCCTATGGTAAACGACGGATTTTATTCAGTTATGAATGAAAACGATATCGAAATCCTGGACACATACTATTGCGAGGGCTGGAAGGCTGAGTTAGGTGGTGCCTATGTTTATGACAATTTGGACACTATCAAGCAGGCGGATGCCATAATGTGTGGCAATGATGATGTGGCTACATCTGTAATCAGAGCTTTGGCTGTATGCCAGCTGGCAGGTGTAAAGCCGGTGGTTGGCCAGGATGCAGATTTACCTGCGTGTCAGCACATTGTTGAGGGAACACAGCTGATGACAGTGTTTAAGCCAGTGAGCAAGCTTGCAGAGCAGGCGGCGCAGCTTTCAGTACAGCTTGCCAGTGGAGATGATATTGATGTGGATTCCACAATAAGTGACGGGCAGTATGAAATCCCTTATGTGGCTACGGAGCCAGTGGCAGTGACCAGAGACAATATCGATGAAGTGATTATAGACAGCGGATTTCATTCAAAAGAGGACGTTTATATGAATGTTTCTGAGGAATCCGGTGAAAATGAATAGCAAATTTTTGCATGACAAAAAATGACTAGCACAAAAATGTGCTAGTCATTTTTCATTGTGTGAATAAAGTTAGACAAAAATGTGAAGAAAGTGACAACCATTTTCAGACATCTTCATGATATCGTATCTATAGTAACAAACAAACCTAAATGAAAGGGAGGTTTTCAAAGAATGAAGAGAAAGTTATTAAGTGTACTTTTGACAGGTGCTCTTGCAGCTTCAATGTTTGTAGGTTGCGGAACTAGCACAGAGACAACAGACACAGGTGCAGCTGGTGGGGATACAGCTACAGAGACAACAGATGATGGTGGTGCTACAACAGCAGGCGGAACAAAGGTTGGTGTTGCAATGCCTACAAAGGATCTCCAGAGATGGAATCAGGATGGTGCTAACATGCAGTCAGAGCTTGAAGCAGCTGGCTACGAAGTAGACCTTCAGTACGCTTCAAACGATGTTCAGACTCAGGTTTCACAGATTGAAAACATGATCAACTCAGGATGTAACGTTCTTGTAGTTGCAGCTATCGAAGGTTCATCACTTGGTGAAGCTATGGATATGGCAGCTGAGAAGAACATTCCAGTTATCGCATATGACCGTTTGATTATGAACTCAGATGCAGTTTCATACTATGCAACATTCGATAACTACAAGGTAGGTCAGGTTCAGGGTCAGTACATCATTGATCAGCTTGATCTTGAGAACACATCAGAGACATTCACAATGGAAATCACAGCTGGTGACCCAGGTGATAACAACGCTGGTTTCTTCTATGATGGTGCTATGGATCTTCTTAAGCCATACATCGAGGCTGGTACACTTGTTGTTAAGTCTGGTCAGGTAGATTTCGCAGAAGTTGCTACTCCAGCATGGGCTACAGAAACAGCTCAGTCACGTATGGAGACAATTCTTTCTTCTAACTACGCTAACGAAGACCTTGATGTTTGCCTCTGCTCTAACGATTCTACAGCACTTGGTGTTGAGAACGCACTTGCAGCAAACTACAAGGGTGAATATCCAATCATCACAGGTCAGGATTGCGATATTGAGAACACAAAGAACATGATCGCTGGAAAGCAGTCTATGTCAGTATTCAAGGATACACGTACACTTGCTTCACAGGTTGTTAAGATGGTAGGTCAGATCCTCAGCGGTTCAGAAGTAGATGTTAACGATACTGAGACATATGACAATGGTACAGGAGTTATTCCTTCATACCTTTGCGAGCCAGTATTCGCTGATAAGGACAACTACAAAGAACTTCTTATCGATTCTGGTTACTACACAGAAGATCAGCTTCAGTAAAAGCAAATTATTTTCCTAGCTATGGCGAAGGAAATATGATTTGCCACGAGCAGCTCACATTGGGCGAAGCCCAATTATAATAGCTGCTCTTCCCGAAAATAATAAAGGGAAATTAGATAGGGCGAGCCTAGCTCGCCCTATTTTAAAGAAGAGAATGTTTTTAAGAAAATAAAAGTTATTTTAAGGAGGGAGACTTAAGTGGGAAAAACAATACTTGAGATGAAATCAATCACCAAAGAGTTCCCAGGAGTAAAAGCCCTTGATAACGTAAACTTAAAGGTAGAGGAAGGCGAAATTCATGCTCTTGTAGGCGAGAATGGTGCTGGTAAATCTACTCTTATGAACGTTTTAAGTGGTATTTATCCATTTGGATCTTACACTGGAGACATCGTATACAATGGTGAAGTTTGTCAGTTCCAAAAAATCAAGGATTCTGAGGAAAAAGGAATCGTTATCATTCATCAGGAATTGGCGTTAATCCCTTATATGTCTATAGGTGAGAACATGTTCCTTGGAAATGAACAGGGAAGCAAGGCAGCTATTGATTGGGACAAAACATACGCAGAAGCAGACAAATATTTAAAGATGGTTGGTTTATCAGAAAGCAGCCGTACTTTAATCAAAGATATAGGTGTTGGTAAACAGCAGCTTGTTGAAATTGCAAAGGCATTAGCAAAGAATGCTAAGCTCCTCATTCTTGATGAGCCAACATCATCACTTAATGAAACAGATTCGAGAGCACTTCTTGATTTACTTCTTAAATTCAAGCAGGAAGGAATGACATCTATCATCATTTCTCATAAGCTAAACGAAGTTTCTTATGTAGCAGATAAGATTACTGTTATCCGTGATGGTTCCACAATCGAAACTCTTGATAAGAGTGTAGATGATATTTCAGAAGATAGAATCATTAAAGGCATGGTTGGTCGTGAAAT
Source organism: Pseudobutyrivibrio ruminis DSM 9787 (assembly GCF_900218035.1). Taxonomy (GTDB): domain Bacteria; phylum Bacillota; class Clostridia; order Lachnospirales; family Lachnospiraceae; genus Pseudobutyrivibrio; species Pseudobutyrivibrio ruminis. Next base: position 155,504 of record NZ_OBMR01000005.1, on the reverse strand, counting down.
GACAGACCGTTTCCCTAAGCGCCACGGTGTAGAAATCGGTGACATCGCTATGGAGGTTAAGGATTGGACAGTTTACCATCCACAGTTTTCAGAGCGTAAGGTTGTTGATGGAGTATCAATGAATATCCGTAAAGGCGAAGTAGTTGGTATCGCTGGTCTTATGGGTGCTGGACGTACAGAGCTTGCAATGAGTATCTTCGGAAAGGCTTATGGAACTAACATTTCAGGTCAGCTTTTCTTAAACGGTGAAGAAGTTCATTTAAAGAATATCAAGGATGCAATCAAGCATAAGATTGCATACGTAACAGAAGATAGAAAGGGCAATGGACTTGTTCTTACAAATCCAATCAAGATTAATACAACTCTTTCAAACCTTTCATCACTTTGCTCTAAGCGTGTTATCGATCAGGATAAAGAGTATCAGGTAGCAGAGGAGTACAGAGATAAGCTCAAGACAAAATGTCCTACAGTTGAGCAGAACGTTGGAAACCTTTCAGGTGGTAACCAGCAGAAGGTTCTTCTTGCTAAATGGATGTTTGCAGATCCAGATGTACTTATTCTTGATGAGCCTACACGTGGTATTGACGTTGGTGCTAAGTACGAAATCTACTGCATCATCAATGATTTGGTTGCAGCAGGAAAATCAGTAATAATGATTTCATCAGAGCTTCCAGAAGTACTTGGTATGTCAGACCGTATATACGTTATGAACGAAGGTAAAATGGTTGGCGAAATGGCAGGGGCAGAAGCTTCACAGGAAAGCATTATGTCTTGCATCTTGAAGTCATAGAAGGGAGAGAAAACATGGTCTCAGTTAATATTAAAGACACATTAAAAAAATACACCATGGTTATCGCCCTGGTGATTATTATCGGAATCTTCTACGTTGGAACAGGCGGAACAATTCTTCTGTCTCAGAACGTAAACAACTTGCTTTCACAGAACGCATACGTATTTGTGTTAGCAACTGGTATGTTACTTTGTATCTTAACTGGTGGTAACATCGATCTTTCTGTTGGTTCAGTTGTCTGCTTCGTAGGTGGTATTGGAGCAGTAATGATGAGCAAGGGAATGAACGTATGGTTCGCAGTTCTTGTAATGCTCCTTGTTGGTGTTTTAGTTGGTGCATGGCAGGCATTCTGGGTAGCATACATAAATGTACCACCATTCATTGCAACACTTGCTGGTATGTACGCATTCAGAGGTTTATCAAATGTAGTATTAAATGGTTATGCAGTTTCTATTTCAAATACAACATTCCTTAATGTATTTGGTGGTGGTGCTGATTGCTACATCCCTGATTTCTTCCATGGAGAAAGCCTCAACATTACATGTTTACTTGCAGGTCTTATTGCAGTTGCAGTTTATGTATTACTCTCAATTAAAAACAGAATATCAGCTTCTAGAAAGGGCTACGTTACAACAAGCGCAGCTAGCTTCTATGCAAAGCTCGTTATTCTTTCACTTGTAATTTTATTCTTAGCATATAAGCTTGCTGGTTACAAAGGAATTCCTACATCATTATTATGGATTATCCTTATTGTCCTTGTTTACAACTACATCACAACAAAGACAACAATCGGACGTTACTTATATGCAGTAGGTGGTAACGAAAAAGCTACACAGCTTTCAGGTATCAACACAAAGAAGGTTTACTTCTTCGCTTATACAAACATGGGATTCTTAGCAGCTTTCGCTGGTATCCTTACAGTTGCACGTGCAGCTTCTGCACAGCCTACATACGGTCAGTTCTACGAAATGGATGCAATCGGTGCTTGCTTCATCGGTGGTGCATCTGCATACGGTGGAACAGGTTCAGTATTCGGCGCAATCATTGGTGCTCTTTTGATGGGTGTTATCAACCAGGGTATGTTGATCATGGGTGTTGATGCAAACTATCAGAAGGTAGTTAAAGGTTTAGTACTTCTTGCAGCGGTTATCTTTGATGTTATGTCTAAGAGAGAGAAAAAGTAGGAAGGGAGGAGCGAAAAAGTGAAAGACAAGATTTTTAAAATATTAAAAGAAAACACAATGCTCATTGTTCTGGTCCTGGTTGTTCTCTTCTTTAACTTTACAACTAATGGCACAATGCTTATGCCAAGCCAGTTCAACGCATTGATTACACAGAACGCATATGTATATGTTCTTGCAACAGGTATGTTGATGTGTATGTTAACAGGTGGCAATATCGACCTTTCCTGCGGTTCATTTGTTTGCTTAGTAGGTATCATCGGAGCAAAAGTAATGGTAAACATGGGTGCTTCAACACCTGTTGGAATCCTTGTAATGCTCCTCATCGGAATCATCTATGGATGCTTACTTGGATATGTAATTGCTTACATCAATATTCCACCATGGATTGCTACACTTGCAGGTTTCCTTGCACTTCGTGGATGGGGCGTTGCATTACTTAACGGTTCATCAAACATCAGCCCACTTCCACCAGAATTTTGTGCATTATTCTCTGGCAAGATGAATGACCTTTTCGGTGGTCCAAGAATCGGTGGTGTTCAGTACAACATGACAAGTATTGTAATTGGACTTATCGCTTCAATCATCGTAGTAGTTCTTCTTTTCAGATCACGTGCAAACAAGCTTAAGAAGGGCTATGTTGCAGACAGCCTTGTAGCAGTAATCGTTAAGTGCGTACTTATCGACTTTGTAATCATGCTCTTTGCATACAAGTTCTCACTTGCAGGTGGTGTACCATACTCACTCATCTGGGTAGCAGTAATCGTACTTATCTACAGTTTCATTACATCAAAGACAGATATCGGACGTTACTTCTACACAATCGGTGGTAACTCAGAGGCAACAAGACTTTCAGGTATCGATACAAAGAGAATCATGTTTATCGCATACTTGAACATGGCTGTACTTACAGTTATTTCTGCATTCCTTACAATGGCTCGTTTCCAGGCTGCAAACTCAACAGCTGGTACAAACTACGAGATGGATGCCATCTCAGCCTGCGTAGTAGGTGGTGTATCTGCATACGGTGGATCAGGTACAGTATTCGGAATGATTGTTGGTGCTACCCTCATCGGTGTAATCAACCTTGGTATGTCCCTCATGGGTATCGATGCCAACTGGCAGAAGGTTGTTAAGGGCGTAGTACTTCTCGGAGCCGTAGTCTTCGAAATCCTCAACAACAAGAAAAGCGCAACAAAGTAATACATAAGATTTTATTTTCTTCATTATATTCTCTTAATGTTATTATAACTAAAAGCTCGCGACCTCCCATTGGCCGCGAGCTTTTGCTTTGTCAGGCCAAGAGTGCTAATATTTTAGGTATGGAAATAATAAAAGGATTCTTACAGAGGAAAATGGTTATATTACTGGCGGCGGTTGTACTGGTGTTTTTTGTGCTGTTTAATTCGGGCTTCTTTGGGGGCAAGGATGAGCGAATTAAGATTTCATGCGTGGGCGATAGTCTTACCTATGGAAGTGGAGTGCTGAAGACTAGGGATACGGATGCATATCCAGCACAGCTGCAGATAAAGATGGGGACAGATCATCTTGTTTCAAATTTTGGACTGCGTAATGCTACGGCATCTGCATCTGGGGATTTGCCTTATGTGGAGTCGGAGGAGTATCAGCAGTCCCTGAAGTCTAAGCCTGATATCGTTGTGCTTATGCTTGGAACAAATGATACAAAGACTTATAACTGGAATGCATCAGACTATGAGACAGGGCTGAAGGAGCTTGTGGAATCATATCAGCAGCTGGATACTAAGCCTACAGTGTACTTGATGCGTAGTCCATATTGCTATTCATTGGATGGAAGTGATGTGGCTGAGTATGATATTCAGCCTGTAGTTGTATCTGATGAATTGGGTGGAATCGTTGAAAAGGTTGCGGCTGAGACTGGGGTAGAAGTGATTGATTTGTATGAAATTACTGAAGGCCAGGATGAGCTTTATACTGATGGAATTCACTTTAATGCTAAGGGATATGAGCTTATAGCTGATGAGGTATATTCTAATTTAAAATAATTTTCAATAAACCTGTTGACATTTTATGTTAGCAGGTTTATATTTTAATCAAACATATGAACAATCATTCATATATTCAAATTTAAAGAAGACCCAATGGGGGACGGAGGAATTTATCATGAAGAAAACTTACAAAATCGATGTAGATTGTGCAAACTGTGCAAACAAGATGGAGCAGGCTGCTAAGGAGACAGCAGGTGTTGCTGATGCTACAGTTAATTTTATGGCACTTAAAATGAACGTTGAGTTCGAAGATGGAGCAGATGTTAAGGCTGTTATGGAAGAAGTTCTTAAGAACTGCAAGAAGGTAGAGGACGATTGCGAGATTTTTTTATAGGAGTTTGATATGAACAAAAAGCAGAAGAAGGTACTAATTAGAATAATTGCAGCAGCTTTGATGATGGCTGTTCTGTTGTTGCTTCCTTTGGAAGAGGGCAGTTGGATCCGCTTTGTGCTGTTTTTGATTCCATATTTTACTATTGGATATGACATTTTAAAGAAGGCATTTAAGGGAATTAAAAATAAGCAGGTATTTGATGAGAATTTCCTTATGGCTGTTGCCACTATTGGCGCAATGGCACTTGGGGAATACACTGAGGGCGTAGCGGTTATGCTTTTCTATCAGGTTGGTGAATTATTCCAGTCATATGCTGTTGGAAAGAGTAGACGTAACATTTCCCAGCTTATGGATATTAGGCCTGATTTTGCAAACATAATGGTGGATGGTCAGCTTACACAGGTTGATCCTGACGAAGTAGAAATCGGAAGCGAAATCATCGTTCAGCCTGGTGAAAAGATACCTATCGATGGTGTGGTTATTGACGGTACAGCTACTCTTGATACTGCAGCCCTTACAGGTGAAAGCGTTCCTAGAAGCGCAAAGCCTGGGGACGAGGTTATTTCCGGATGTATCAATATGTCAGGTGTTCTCACTATCCGCACTACAAAGGAATTCGGCGAATCTACAGCATCAAAGATTCTCGATTTGGTGGAGAATGCATCTTCAAAGAAATCAAAGCCAGAGAATTTTATTTCAAGATTTGCCAGAGTGTACACACCAGCTGTTTGTTATTCAGCGGTAGCACTTGCAGTACTTCCACCAGTGATTTCACTTATTATCGGTGTTAATCCTAACTGGGGCCAGTGGATTTATAGAGCCCTTACATTCCTTGTTATCAGTTGTCCATGTGCACTTGTTATCAGCATTCCACTTACATTTTTTGCAGGTATTGGTGGCGCCAGCAAGGAAGGTGTCCTTGTAAAAGGTTCAAACTACCTTGATATGCTTTCAAAGGCCAAAATCGCTGTGATGGACAAGACAGGCACTTTAACGGAGGGCGTATTCAAGGTTACAAAGATTGTTCCAAAGGATATTTCTGAGGATGAGCTTTTGATGTATGCTGCTATGGCTGAAGTATATTCAAATCATCCTATTTCACGTAGCTTGAAGGAGGCTTACAGAAAGCCTATCGATACAAACGACGTTACTGATGTGGAGGAAATCTCTGGACATGGAATCAGAGCTACAGTTCTTGGAAAGACTGTAAATGCAGGAAATGAGAAGCTTATGGCTTCTGTTGGCACAGCTTTCAACCAGGCAAATGAGCCAGGTACAGTTATTTACATAGCCATTGATGGACAGTATAAAGGTTACATTCTTATATCTGATCAGATTAAGGCTACTTCAAAGGCAGCTATCGAAAACATGAAGCGAGTCGGTGTGAGACAGACAGTTATGCTTACTGGAGATAGCAAGAGCGTAGCAGATATTGTTGCAAAGGATTTAGGACTTGATAGTGTTTGCTCAGAGCTTTTGCCTGGGGATAAGGTCCAGAAGGTAGAGGAGCTATTAGCATCCAAATCAGAGAATGAACAGTTGATTTTCGTTGGTGATGGTATAAATGATGCTCCAGTTCTTTCAAGAGCAGATATCGGTATTGCCATGGGAGCTCTTGGTAGTGATGCAGCTATTGAAGCCGCAGATGTAGTTCTTATGGACGACGATCCAATGAAGATTTCAAAGGCAATTGGAATTGCTAAAAAATGTATGCGTATAGTATATGAAAATATTTACTTTGCCATCGGAGTTAAGGTATTATGTTTGATACTTGGTGCGCTTGGTATTGCAAATATGTGGTATGCTATTTTTGCAGACGTTGGTGTTATGGTTATTGCAGTTCTCAACGCAATCCGCGCATTACGTGTGAAGAACATTTAGGAGGTTTGACAATGGTTAAACATGCAGAATGCTGTGAAGAGCAGTGTGTACATAAAGAATTGGTAGCAAATGTACTTAACGATTTGCCTGATGAGGATGTCTTATACGATTTGGCAGAGCTTTTCAAGGTTTTTGGTGATAGTACCAGGGTACGAATCCTGATTGCTTTATTCGAGGCAGAGCTTTGCGTATGTGATATATCAGAAGCTCTTGGTATGACACAATCAGCTGTATCACATCAGCTGCAGATTCTTCGTACAAACAAGCTTGTAAAGAGCCGTCGCGAAGGCAAGCAAATCTATTATAGTTTGGCAGATGAGCATGTGGTTACCATTATGGCACAAGGCTTAAATCACATCTTAGAATAATATATAGAATGTTGTTGGCTTCCTGTTCTTTGATTGAGGAACAGGAAGCTTTTTTATTGAATTTTTAGGCTGTAACGAAACAATTTATCAATAAGAAAAAAATGTGAAAAAAGTATTGACTTCGAACTTCTATTAGTATAAGATAACCACAGTTAGCAAGGGCTAACTAGAATATGAACAGGAAGCTAACATTATGTGCGAAGAAGTATTTGAAATGATATGTGCCATGGACAGGCGATGTGTAGAGTTGCAAGTTGTATTGCAGTGTGCTCCCACATTAGCTGGCCTTAAAACTTCAAATCTTCTCATTGTTCCGAAAGATCAGGAAGATAAGGTTAGATTTGTTCTTAGGCATTCAGGCTTGTTGGGGTATCGCCTCGTGTACGATAGACATCGCGTTATCTTTTTGGTTTTTAATAGGGATAAGCTCATAAGCTACCTTGCAAAGCCAGAGGTAAAGGAATTTCTTTCCTCTTATGGATATCGTACAGATGCCTTTGGGTATTCACTTCGAAATTTCCAGAATCGATATGATTCTTATGTTCATAAAAGGGATAATTTTCCTCATGAGATGGGAGTGTTCCTCGGATATCCGCTTTGTGATGTAGTAGGCTTCATTCAAAACGGAGGAGACGGATTTGTGCTGTCGGGGTATTGGAAGGTTTACAAAAATGCGACTGAGGCACAGAAGTTATTTGAAAAATTTGACATTGTAAAAGATGATATGGTTCGCATGGTATTTAAAGGATATTCATTAAAAGATATCGTAAATACGTATGCAAAGCCTGTCATATCCTTGGCAGTTTAACGTCAAAATATCTTATTTTAAAGGAGATTAAAGTCATGAGTAAGGTTAATGTTGTATTTTGGTCACAGTCTGGTAATACAGAGAGTATGGCAAACGCTGTAGGTGCTGGTGTTACAGCAGCAGGCGGCGAGGCTAACGTAGTATACGTTGGTGATGCTTCTATAGATGAGCTCAAGAATGCAAAGGCATTTGCACTTGGATGTCCAGCGATGGGCGCTGAGGTTCTTGAGGAAGGCGAGATGGAGCCATTTGTTACAGATTTAGAGGGCTTTGTTTCAGGTAAGACAATCGGTCTTTTCGGCTCATATGGCTGGGGAGATGGTCAGTGGATGCGCGACTGGGTTGATCGCATGACAGCAGCAGGCGCAACAGTAGTAAACGGCGAAGGCGTTATTTGCCAGGACGCTCCAGACGGAGCAGCAGAAGCTGCATGCCAGGAGCTTGGTAAAGCTTTAGCAGCAGTTTAATTTCATATTTTAGCTTATTTCCTTTCCCTGAGTTTCTAACCGGGTTTCTTGGGGAAGTTATTAGACTCCTTTTACAGCCTCCAGGTATGCCAGTGCCTGGAGGTATTTATTTATATATAACTTCAACTCAAACTTGATTTGAGTTGAAGTTATACTGGAGCAGCCTTTGCCGAAGGCAAATTTTAAATGGCTGCGACTGTCCTTGTAAACTCAAACTTGATTTTCTGGTTGCATGCTATTATATTTTACAATATGAATAGGAAAAGTTTAATTTATACAATTATTATAATAGCATCTATTATATCTATCCTTTTGGTGTGCTTTGGAATTGGTGGAAAAACATCAGATTCATCAAAAGTAGAGCAATATAAGGAATATAGTGACTTAGACAATATCTCCATCTGGCTGGCCACAGATATTCACTACATCGACCCTAATCTTACAGACGGCGGCGAGTACTATCAACGTATGGTAGAGTCAGGAGATGGCAAGTATATGTATGGCTGTGAGGAGATTACAGATGAGTTCATAAGCCAGGTAATAGAAGCTCATCCATCGGCTTTGATTTTGTCCGGCGATATAACTTTCAATGGCGCCCGTGACAGCCATATTGCCTTAGCAAATAAGCTTAAGGCTATTAGTGATGCAGGTATTCCAGTTATAGCCCTACCGGGCAATCATGATTTAACTGTAGGCAGGGCAGCCAAATTCAGTGGGGATTCATATGAGCTTGTGGATAGTATAGATGCATCGGAATTTTTGGACATATACAGTGATTATGGTTTTAGTAACGCTGTTGCCAGGGATGATACATCTCTTTCTTATGTAACAGAGATTGCGCCAAATCTTAGAGTTCTTGTAGTGGATGTAAACACAGTTCCAGGAATGTCTGGAATACTTACAAATTCAACCTTAGATTTCGTAGAAGAGCAGTTGAAACAGGCAAAAGAAGATAAGGCTTATGTAATAGGCGTGACTCATCAAACTCTTCTTGAGCACAGTGAATTGACATCCCAAGGAATGACATTCATTAATAATGACAAGCTATTAGATTTATATGAGAAATATGATGTGCTTATGAACCTTTCCGGCCATATGCATATACAACACATTAAAGAGTCCAATGATGGCTTTGTAGAGATAGCGACAGGGGCACTTATGACTGCTCCTAATTATCATGGAGAAATTAGCCTTAATGGGCGCAGAATGACATATAAAGCGGTTCCTACCATCACAGATGAAAAACTGTCTGTTGCAGCTGAGGGCTTCCTTTGGACTAATGCATACAGGCAAGCCATGGAGCTTGTGGAGACACAGGATAATTCTGCGGATTTGGCGGGGTATTTTGCGGATTTTAATGTAAACTATATTGCAGGGCGTCCAGATCTTATTCAGTGGGATTCTGAGTTAAATAAACAGTGGGAGGAAACTGATTCTTTTGTCCCAGTATACTTCCAGGTAGTAGCAGATGAAATGGAGGCGTCAAAACAGCAAAATTTCAGCGAATACACCATCAAATGGTAAGGGTATATGCCACAGATAAAAGTTGTCGGAATATCTGATATTTCGCGATAAAATCTAACAATTTAATTTTGAAAAAGTTGTTGACAAAGCCTTGATTCTCATATATACTCTCTATTGTTCGCGAGAGAGATACGCAACAAACGCAGAACGAATTATTTCGGGGTGTGGCTCAGTTTGGCTAGAGCACCTGGTTTGGGACCAGGGGGTCGCAGGTTCGAATCCTGTCACCCCGACTTGGAAATTAATCATTTTATGCGGGTGTGGTTCAATGGTAGAACATCAGCCTTCCAAGCTGAATACGTGGGTTCGATTCCCATCACCCGCTTTTTAATTTCTAATATGTTGCATATGTGTCAGTAGCTCAGCTGGATAGAGCAACGGCCTTCTAAGCCGTGGGTCGGGGGTTCGAATCCCTTCTGGCACATTTATACGGTTTATATTTTATCAGTATGGTGGGTGTGGCACAGCTGGTTAGCGCGTCGGATTGTGGTTCCGAAGGTCGAGGGTTCGAACCCCTCTACCCACCCTGTTGCGATAGCAACAAATTGAATAAGGGCAATTAAGTCCTTTGTTGGGCTATCGCCAAGCGGTAAGGCACCAGATTTTGATTCTGGCATTCGCTGGTTCGAATCCAGCTAGCCCAGTTTCTAGTCTATGCCTTTTTCTTTTGGAAATAGTCGCATACCAATTTAATATGGGGTTGTAGCTCAGTTGGTAGAGCACCTGACTTTTAATCAGGTTGTCGGGAGTTCGAGCCTCCTCAGCCTCAGCAAAGAAAAGCACGTAAGATTGTCTTACGTGCTTTTGTTTTATGAACTATCCGCAAAATCCGGATAGTTCAAAGCGTGACAATTTGTCACGAGTTGGTTACAGGTTGTAACCAACTAAGAAATTAAAAACATATACAGTGTAGCATAATTATGCTACAATAAAGACAAATAAGGAGGTGTTTATTATGCCAACAATTATGCCTATTAGAGATTTAAGAAATACAAGTGAAATATCAGAAATTGCACATAGAAAAAAAGAACCTATTTTTATTACTAAAAATGGATATAGTGATCTTGTGGTTATGAGTGCAGAATTATACGAGAAGTTTGCAAGGGAAAATCGCATTGATCAGGCTATTTTTGAGGCGGAGCAGGAGTTTGCTGAAACTGGTAAGACAATAGATGCAAAGGATGCTTTTGCAGAATTGGAGAAAAAGTATTTTGAATAAGTATAGTGTAGAATTAATGCCAAGAGCATATAGGGATATAGAAGAAATATATGCGTATATTGCTTATGAAAAGTTGTCTCCTGAAAATGCAAAGGGGCAGATTGACAGAATAAAGGAAGCTATACTCGGACTCGATACATTGCCTGAATCTCATCAAGATAGAATAACTGGTAGATATGCAGGTAAAGGATATAAACAATTAATTATTGATAACTATATTGCTATATTTAGAATTGATGAAGGTAATGGTAGAGTTTTGGTTGTTACTGTGCAGTATCAGGGAAGAGATATATAGTGATAATAGGTTTAACCTGTGGTTTAACTTATAAATGCAGAGGCAACAAATGCCTTTCTTTCAATATTTTTTGAGACCGAGATGAGTTCGAGCCTCCTCAGCCTCAGCAATGAAAGACCTTGAAGCTTTTGCTTCAAGGTCTTTTTCGCATGTATATATAAACGGACACAACTGTATCTTATAATTATATTTGTAAGGATAATTGCAAAGTGGATAACTTGACAATATGTTCTATACGACATATTATAACTAGAAGAAGACTCAAAAGGCTCCAAAGGCAGAAATTGAATTAGCGAAGAAGTATAAAGCTGATTATGAGCGGAGGTATTGTAAATGAGCAGTTATAGAGAATATAAAGAAAAAGCATTAAAAGACCCTGAAGTAAAGTCGGAGTATGATTCACTTGAAGCAGAGTACGATATAATTCAGGCAATGATTGATGCTCGAATTAATCAGCATATGACTCAGAAGGATCTTTCAGCTAAAACAGGTATTACACAAGCTGATATTAGCCGTATTGAGAATGGAACACGTAACCCTAGCCTTGCTATGGTAAAAAGACTTGCAGAAGGGTTGGGTATGCAGTTGAAGTTAGAACTTGTACCACGAACAGCAAAACAATGATTTTTGTTTTGAAAATTAGGTTTAACCTATGGTTTAACCAGCGCCTATGAAATTATTTCCGTAAATATGGAACTTCTATGATAATTTAGATTTATGAAGGGGGTAGTCAGATTGGGCTACATCCTTTGTTAGGCTATACAGTTTATTGGAAGACAAGTCAAGAAATATTTGTTTTATTCAACTTCTTAGTGTATGCTTTTGAAAACATAAACAATCATAGGAGGACATAAAAGTGGAATTTAGAGTTGCAACATTGAATGATCTTGATTTATTGACTACATCTCGTATTGAAGTCTTAAGAGCAGCAAATAAGCTAGATGCTTCTACGGATATGGCAAATGTAGAAAAGGAATCCTATAACTATTACAAAAAAGCATTGGAGGATAATACCCATTATGCAATTCTCGTCATGGAGAACGATAAATTCATAGGAGCTGGAGGCGTTAGTTTTTATAGTGTGATGCCTACCTATCATAACCCTAGCGGCAAGAAGGCTTATATCATGAATATGTATACGTCTCCAGATTATAGACGTCAAGGTATCGCATATAAAACATTAGATATGCTTGTTAAAGTGTCAAAAGAACGTGGGATTAACCAAATTTCATTAGAGGCAACTGAAATGGGACGCCCTTTGTATGAAAAATATGGTTTTGTAAAAATGGAATCTGAAATGGAACTAGTTTAAGGAGACAACAATGAACATCAAATATACAGATAAGCATAACTTTAATAAAAATGAACTAGAAGAATTATTTTTATCAGTGGATTGGTCGTCAGGTCATTATCCTGAAAAACTCTGTGTTGCAATGAAAAATTTTAATACCGTTTTTTCAGCTTATGATAATGATAAACTTGTTGGAATGGTATGTGCCATGGATGATGGTGTGATGAATGCATACGTCCATTATTTGCTAGTAAATCCTGAATATCAGGATCAAATGATTGGCAGAACGTTGATTGATATGATTAAAGAAAAGTACGAAAGCTATCTTAGAATAGCTGTAATTGCATATGACAATGAAATGAACTTTTACAACAACTGTGGCTTTGAAAAAAGTAAGGATGCATCACCTATGTTCATAACATCCTTGTGGACATAATTTTTTTCTGTAAATATGGAACTTCTATGATAATTTAGATTTATGAAGGGGGTAGTCTGAGTGGCTACAGATATGAATATTTTACTATTTTGTTGCAATGGATTTGAAATGATGGAATTTGCTCCGTTTTACGATGTAGCTGGTTGGGCTAAAAGTGAATATAATTATGATGTGCAAATCGATATATGCGGATTTGATTATAAAATAAAAAGTGCCTTTGGGAATGCAGAGATTACCGCTGATAAGATAATTTCAGAAGTAAAAGTTGCTGACTATGATGCTATAGCTATTCCTGGAGGTGATTATGTATATGGTTACTTCTCAGAGGCTTACGATGAAAGATTCTTAGCTCTTATAAAAGAGTTTAATGAGTATAATAAAATAATAGCCAGTGTTTGTGTTGGAGCCCTTCCAGTAGGTAAAAGTGGAGCTCTTGTTGGTAGAAATGCAACAACGTACCATTTATTAGATGGTTATCGACAAAAAGAGCTCGCAGAATTTGGAGCAACCATTATTAATAAGCCGGTTGTAATTGATAATAATATCATCACATCTTATTGCCCACAGACTGCACCAACAGTAGCATTTAAGTTAATGGAACTTCTTATAGGTGAAGAAAAAGTTAATGTAATTAAACAGGGCATGGGTTATTAACTCATTACTAAACGAAAAAAGACCTCAATCTCTCGTTTTGGGAGATTGAGGCTTTTTCTTTTTATCTCACGACTTGATTTTTTCCATGGTTCTTTCCGTAGTATAGCTTTTCATCTGCTTCGCTAATCCAGGTTTCATTTCCCTGGGCGTCGCTAGTTGTACAAGCAGCCATACCTACGGTTATTGTTACCTTTAAAGGAAATCCGTTGAATTTAAAGTCATAGGCTTCAACCTCTTTTCGCCTCTCATCAAAATAGGCATATGCATCATCTTCACTATCAAATTTTGCAAGTACCACAAACTCTTCGCCACCCCAGCGGCAGCAATTATCAATTTCGCTTTTTAAGACCATGTCACCTAGCGTAGATAATACGTAGTCACCACAATTGTGACCATAGGTATCGTTTATGCTTTTAAAATTATCAATATCAAATATAGCACACCAATATCCTTCTAATCCTTCTTCTTCCTTTATTTCTTTAACTTTGTCAGCAAAGTAATATCTATTTGGAAGGCCTGTCAAGTGGTCATGAGATAATTGAAACTCTAGTTTTTTTTCTGAAGAAATTACAATCAGGATAAATATCTGAACTACAATCAGGGTGATAGAAACAACCACTATACCTAGAATAATATTTAGGAAAAAGTTTATATTTTTTGGCAGAGAATATGGTGCGCCATTAAAATAAACAATAATATATGAACTAAGATAAAGAGCCAGTCCTAAAAAGCCAAATGGCATCATTGGAATAACGTTTTTCATCTTTAAGTTTCGTCCAACATACTCAGAATAAAGAACAACTACATTCATACCAAGCATAGTGTATTGGAATCCGCTATCCCATCCAGTATAAATTACAGCAAAAAACATATGGATAATAACTTCAAGATATATCCCCACTGTAAATAATCTAAGCCATCCAAATTGACAGCCAAATATTAAAAAGAAATAAAACAATACGCTGATAACGTTTATTTTTGCCATCGGTGGAATTGAATACTTGATAAATATAAAAAGGAAAATAGCATGGATAACCATGAAATTGAAAGAAAAAATGCTTCCCATGATTTTAACGTTTCTTAAATTCATTACCATTGCAGTACTCCTCCATATGTCATATATATGAGAATATTGTAATTACAATACTTTTTACTTACATCATGCAGCAATCCAAAATAAAAGTATCATATAATTGTTAAAAAACAGCGTAGGGAATATGCATTAATATCTCAAATTCTTATTGACTTTCTAATTCTGCATCTTTATAATCCCATATATTTTTGAAAAACAAAATATGATTAACCAAACGGTTAATTACAAAGAGGAGGATTAATGGAACTAAAAGTATTGAAAGCAACCATTAAAAAGGAGTTTCAAGTAAGACTGCGGGTCTATCCAATCAGCTTTATGGTGGGGTGTATATTGACTTCTTTTTACACTACCTTTGGAGCGTGGTTGATGTATCACTATTTTTTTAGAAGACAGCTGTCGGATAGCTTCAGTGGCTTGACAGGCACAAGTGATTATATGAGCTACGCTATAGTAGGTAGTCTTATGTATCTGTTTGTTGTTAGAACATGTCTGAATGTTAGCAGAACCTTGATGACTGAACTGTGGGAAGGTACGTTGGAAAGCCTGATGCTTGCTCCATTTAGAAGAGTGGCATATTTCCTAGGCAATATGTTGCTTCAGACAATCACCACTTTTGGAGAAACAGCAATAGCAACACTTATTGGAGTATTCTTTGGCCTTAGAATACATGAGTTTAACATAATAGAATTCGGGATAGCAGTGGTCCTGTCGCTATATTGCTTCTTTGGGGTATCACTGATGCTGGGATGCGTGATGCTTTATACTAGAAATACTTATATTACGCAAAACACATTATTCACAGGAATGTTTTTGGTTTGTGGAATTACATTTCCAATAGAGTATTTACCGACCGGTCTTAGACTGTTAGGAAAGCTGATCCCTGTTACAGATTGCGTTTCTCTTATGAGAGCAGCATTGCTTGGTGGCATGGGACAAGGTCAATTCACCCAAACAGCTTTGATGGCATTGATTAGTGGAACAATTTATATAGCATTCGGAATGCCTCTAATGAAGCAGGCGGAAAGATTAGCGTTAGAAAAAATGGAAGGGTAGGTCAAAGGATGATAGAGGTTAGAAATTTAAAAAAGACATATGATGTAAAAAGAAGAGACGGGCTCTTCAAATCTCATAGAGAGAGAATAGAGGCTGTAAAAGATATATCTATGAGAATAGATGCGGGGCAAATTGTTGGATTGCTGGGAATAAACGGAGCCGGTAAAACAACTACTATAAAGATGCTTACAACACTTATAGAGCCTACATCAGGAACATATAGTTTTGATGGAATGGATGCCATCAAACATCCATCAGAGGTTAAGAAGCAAATCAACATGATTGCTGGCGGAGAGCGAATGATTTATTGGAGGCTTACAGCATATGAAAATCTTTGGTACTACGGTCAGCTATATGGCATAGATAATGCTGTTTTAAAGCAGCGTATAGAGAAGCTTTTGAAGCTGGTTGGATTAGAGGATAGAGCAAATTTTCCAGTAGAAACATTTTCAAAGGGAATGAAACAAAGATTGCAGATTGCCAGAGGCCTCATAAATGATCCTAAATATATTTTTCTGGATGAGCCTACTATAGGTCTCGATGCAGTGGTTACCCAGGAGCTACATCGTGAAATAAAGAGTTTGGCAAAAGAACATGGAAAGGGAATCCTTCTCACTTCTCATTACTTATCTGAGGTAGAGGAATTATGCGATTATATTTATCTTGTAAATAGCGGTGAACTTGTGGTTGAGGGGATCAAGAAGGATTTGACAGATTTTGTATTCTTGCGTAATCAGTATGAGTTCTCAACCAAAGGTATGGATGAAGCTATTTACCAAAAGTTGAAAAGTCATATTTGCCATGTGGATAACGAGGCAGAAATAAGCTTCGAAAATGGAAAAACAGTAATCGAATCAAAAATGGAACTGTCATCTGTACTGGCAGGGTTTGCAATACAAGAAATGCTGACTATCAATGAGCTGCATAAGATGGAGCCTTCTTTAGAACAGGCTGTCATAAAACTTTCCAAAGATATGCAAAAGGAGGAAATAGCATGAGATATTTCCTAAAGGTTGTGTGGGCTGAGGCAGTTAAACAACATAAAAACTATTTTAATAATCGTACAATTTACATTTCCCTTTTTATCTGGCCGTTATTTAGCTTTTTATCAGCATATTATAGCTATAGTGCTTTTGACGTGGAAGGGACGCTGGTTTCGTACATAAATGGTAAGAACATATTAGTATTTTTAATGTTAGGCTATATGGCTATGAGCTTTTTTAGATCTGTTGTTCAGTCGGCTTGGAATTTTTCGAGGGAGCGGCAGAGTGGTACTTTGGAATACATTTATTTATCCACAGCCAATAGACTGGCAGTATTAATGGGGAATGCACTGTCATCTGTATTTGAAAGCTCTATAGTAATGCTGATATTTGGACTCTTGATTGTATTTAGTAATTGCGATTCCATTAACGTAAATACGATAGGTGTATCAATAGTACTTTTGCTTTTTATTATAATGGCATTATTGTGGGGTGTATTCTTAAATGCTTGTTTTCTATATTCAAGGGATACAGATTTTCTGTTTACTATTTTAGAAGAGCCTATGGAAATCTTTGCAGGGGTGAAGGTGCCTATAGCAATTTTCCCGGCATGGGCCAAAATCATAAGCTTAATATTTCCGCTTACATATGTTCTTGAGGCATTGCGACAGGTGCTGTTAAATGGCGCAAGCATATCGTCTATTTCAAACACGATATTTGCGTGTGTTGCAATAATAGTGGTGCTTTTATCAGCAACTTTGATTACAATAGTTGTTGTAGAAAAACATATGAGAAAGACAGGTAACGTTGTACTGTTTTAGTAGGAATATATATGAAAATAGGCATCTGTACAGATAGAATTGAAGATTCGTATACTTATATGAAAAGTGGAGAAATATTTTTTTCTCCACTTTTTGAAATGTTTGCAGCTATGCATGTTATTTGCAATCCTGAACATCATACGGCGAGACTTCATTGGTGGGAGCGCGTGAAAGAAATAGTAGATGAGCAGCTGGTTTCTGATATAAGGGAATTGTCTGAGTGTACAAATCAGTGGTTTGCACCTATGGATTTTGTCACATTCGACACGTACCCGGTGAGGGATATGAATATTGAGGAAGCGCTAACCACGCTAGAAGGTTATTCAATCAATAAATGGAAAAAGGTCTTTAGTGATAATGGCACCAGCGTGACGCCTACACAAAAGCAGAAAATCATCAATGTATCAAGACGATTTTATGAATCCTACTTTTATCAGGAAATAATTATTTTGGAGCCCCTTATGAATACAGCCCTTAAGAAAATGCTTAAGGCCTGGGAGGCAGAGGGGATTGCAAAATCATTATCACATATTCATGAGAGATTAAAGGTAAACGAGAGTGGGATTGTATTTGTTAAAAATAGAGAGTTTCACTTTAAATATGATGAGATAAATAAGATTTTCGTGACTGGCAGCGTATTTTTAAGTCCGCATCTGATTATGGGTAGCGACAACAATTTATCTCTTCAGACAGTGAAGCATTTTTATGCGGAGAATGTGCAGACATGTCCTCCAGAGGAACTAGTGCGGCTATACAATGGTCTTGCTGATGGTACCAGATTACAGATTCTGAGAATTATAAAGCATCGTCCAGACACCACCCAAAATCTTGCCATAAAGCTTGGAATCTCAGAGGCGGCAGTTTCAAAACAATTGAAAGTGCTAAGCGCAGGTGGACTAGTCACTAAACAAAGAAAAGGAAACTATATGTACTATTCAGTAGCCGAGGAGGCATTAGACTTCTTGACTTATAGGATATATGAATACTTGATGTGATTATGTGTGATTATAATAGCCCTAATCACTAACACAACTATATTTCGCACAATAATCTGTGAGTTTTTTGTGTAGTTAAAGACTATTGGAATCCCATATGTTACAATGAAGCTACAGTTGGGGAGTATCTTGTAAAAGGAGGCTAGGTATGAAATTTTATGTATGTGAGGTTTGCGGCAATTTTGTTGGTATGATTAAGGAGTCCGGTGCTCCAATGTCATGTTGTGGTCAGAAGATGAAGGAACTTGTTCCTGGTACATCTGATGGTGCAGTTGAAAAGCATGTTCCTGTATGCAAGGTAGAGGGAAATGTGGTGACTGTAGAGGTTGGTTCTGTAGAGCATCCAATGGCTCCAGAGCACTACATTGAGTGGATTGCTATCGAAACAAAGCAGGGAGCTCAGAGAAAGGTCCTCGAGCCAGGTCAGAAGCCATGCGCTCAGTTCGCTCTTACAGATGGCGATTCAGTGGTTGCAGCTTATGCATATTGCAACTTACACGGATTATGGAAATCATAATGTTAATAAAAGCAAAGAGCTTTGGAGATAATCCAAAGCTCTTTTTTTATTAAAACAATCCATCAACTATTTTCATTATTCTATGAAGGTTTTGAATATCTGTATCCACATCACCGGTCTCTAAAGAGTGGTTTGCATCTGGAATGACGGCATATGTGATGGAAAGCTCATCACAAAGCTGAACACACATATCAGTATCGCAAAGAGGATCCTCGCTTCCGTGGAAGACAAAGCCTTCACAAGCATTGATATAGGCGAAAGTCATTTCGATTGGTGTGAAAACTATGCTTTCTGCGTCGATGCCGTAGTCAAAGGCGTATTTGGCAGCGATGGCTGTACCGATGCTTTTGCCGATGAAGATTACATTATCATAGGAAGAAAAGTCGACATCCTTTAATTGCTCCACAACCTGCGCCAAAGCTTCATTGATTGCAGCTTCAGCCTGCAAGGCATCTGTCTTAATAGAATTCAAATCTTTAGAAAAAGTGTATTTAACTTCTTTTATTTCATAGCCATGATTCTTGGCAAGCTTTTTTGAATAGTATAAAAGTGGCTTATCTGAGTGATATCCAACTCCTGGAAATATTACAGCTAAATTCTTATCCATAGTGTTCCTTTCATTAATAAGAAAAATTCTACGAATCTATTATAGCAATCAAAAGTCCTTAGAAAAACCTAAAAAACACAAAACCTGTACCGATTTGTTCACATTGCAATCATGTTGCGCACACTTGACGGGATTAATATACCGCTAAATGATACAGAAGTAGCAACAGATAGGAGCGAATTATGGAAAAGAGGTACAGGCATGAATGGAAACACGCTATTACCTATGCTGACTTACTTGCCATACGGCAGAGGATGTCGGTAATAGCCACACCTGATCCACATACAATCGACGGAAAATATCTTATACGAAGTCTTTATTTTGACAATCTGGATGACAAGGCTCTTCGTGAAAAAGTGGACGGCGTGAATATGCGAGAGAAATTTCGCATAAGGTATTACAACTTCGACACAAGAATTATTCACCTTGAAAAGAAAAGTAAATTAAATGGTTTGGGAACCAAATACAGCGCTCCATTAACACCAGAGGAAGCACAAAAAATTGTTGATGGAGATATTGATTGGATGATTGATTCCCCACATTCCCTTATTCAGGAGCTGTATTGCAAGATGAGATATCAGGGAATGAAACCTATGACAATTGTTGATTACACCAGAGAGCCATTTATTTATGGGCCTGGAAATGTAAGAGTAACGCTGGATTATGACATTAGAACAGGGCTGAATAAGACGGATTTTTTAAATCCGGAGTGTGTAACAATTCCAGCAGGAGATGCCCCGATTATTCTGGAAGTGAAATGGGATGCATATCTACCAGCAATCATTAGAGATGCAGTTCAAACCCCAGGAACTAGAGTACAGGCATTTTCAAAATATGCACAGTGTAGGATTTATGGTTAAGGATAGAAGGAGTGAAGATTATGACATTTAGCGATATTTTTAAATCAAGCTTTTTAAGCAATGTAACAAGTGTAACTGTTTTAGATATGGTAATAGCTATGGCATTATCATTTGCAATTGGTTTATTTATTTTCTTTATTTATAAGAAGACATACGCAGGAGTTATGTACTCATCAAATTTCGGAGTGACTTTAGTAGCTCTTACAATGATTGCAACCTTCGTTATTTTGGCAGTAACCAGTAACGTAGTTCTTTCGTTAGGTATGGTCGGTGCCTTATCAATCGTTCGTTTTAGAACAGCAATCAAGGAGCCTCTTGATATTGCTTTTCTATTCTGGGCAATTGCAGCAGGTATTGTACTTGCGGCAGGAATGATTCCACTTGCAGTATTTGGTAGTGTGATCATCGGCGTGATGATTACCGTATTTGCGAATCGTAAATCAAATGTTAATCCATATATTGTAGTTCTTCGCTGCGAGGATTCTCTTACAGAGAAGGAGGCAATGCAGTATTTAAACGAGAAGACAACTAAGTGTGTGGTTAAGAGCAAGACTGCTAGAAAGGGTGAAATCGAACTGAATCTTGAAATCAGACTCAAGGAAGATAACACAGATTTCATTAACGAGTTATCAGATATGACAGGAGTGGAAAGTGCAGTACTTGTAAGCTATAACGGCGATTACATGGGATAAGGAGGACAGATTATGTCAACTAATAAAAGAATTGACATCATCTGCGTAGTGGTCTTGATACTGGCCATCATCCTTACAGTGTTGTTTATGAACGGTGAGAAGCTTGGACTTACAGTGGTGGTTGATGAGGATTCAGAAACAACCACCACATCGTCATATTTTACAACCAATGACATGGATGGGGACTGGAATACCTCCGAGGCGACAATTATTACATTAGAAGGAGACGACATAACTGTTTCGGGGTCAGGAGCTTATGTAAATGATGGCAGTGTGTATATTGCACAGTCGGGTTATTACGTGGTAAGCGGAGAGCTTACAGATGGAAGTATTGTTGTTGCTGCTGAAGACTACTCAAAGGTATGGATCATGCTTGATGGGGTAGATATTTACTGCGAAGATGATGCAGGAATTATCGTAGAGCAGGCAGATAAGGTATTTTTAACTTTGGCAGAAGGCTCTGAAAACACAATTGAGACAGGTAGCGAGTATTCCGAAGAAGCAGTTGAAGATGATAGAGATGGAGCGATTTTCTCCCACGATGATTTGACTATAAATGGAAGTGGTAGCTTGACTGTTACAACCGGCTATTCACATGGCATTGTTTCAAAGGATGATTTGATTATTACTGGTGGAACAATCACCGTGACAGCTCCTGGTGATGGCTTGAAAGCAAATGATGCTCTGAATATAACAGATGCAGATATTACTATTGATGTTGAAGATGACGGCATCACTTGCGATACCAGTGTATACATTGGCGGAGGCGCAATTCTCATAAGCAATTCCTATGAAGGAATTGAAGCAGTCAATGTTGAAATAGAAGATGGAGATATCACTATCTATTCAACAGATGATGGCATAAATGCTAATGGAGGTTCGACAGAAGATGAAGAAACATACATTAGTATAAGTGGTGGAACACTAAGAATATTTAATGAAGGTGGTAATGACGCAGATGGCATTGATTCTAACGGTGATATTCGTATATCAGGTGGTACGATCTTTGTAAGTCTAACTGATGGCGGAATGAATAACGCGATTGACTACGCAAGTGAAAATGGTGGTGTTGCAGTAATCACAGGAGGAACAATTATTGCTGCTGGAAGTAGCGGTATGGCAGAATCCTTTGATAGTACATCCACACAGGCATCTATACTTTACACAACTAGCGCTTCTATGGAAGCTGGAACTACAGTTTCGGTTGTAGATGCAGATGGAAATGAAATTATTTCATGGGAAGTTCCATATAGCTTCTCTTCAATTAATATTAGTAGTCCGGATTTAACTGTAGGTGAAACTTATACAATCTGCGTAGGTGATGAATCCGAGACAGTTACACTTGAAGATGTGGTAACTACTGCAGGAGAGGCCACAGCAGGTGGCATGGGCCAAATGGGTGGCATGGGCCAAATGGGTGGATTTGGAAAAGGAAATCGTGTACAATACCCCTAACATTTATAGTGAATGATTAGGAGACATAATTAAAATGAAAGAAAACGTAGTTCTAATTGGTATGCCAGGTGTTGGCAAAAGTACTTTGGGTGTTGTATTGGCAAAGGAACTGGGATTTGAATTCGTAGATGCGGATTTACTTATCCAGAAGCGTGAAAAGCGTTTGCTTAAGGAGATTATTGCTGAAGAGGGTGTGGAAGGTTTTCTTAAAATAGAAAACGATGTGAATGCCAGCATTTCATCCGCAAAAACAGTCATTGCAACTGGTGGTAGTGTTATCTATGGTGCAGAGGCAATGGAGCACCTAAAGGAAATTGGAACTGTAGTTTATCTTAAGCTTGATTATGAAACACTTGATAGTCGCCTCGGCAGCCTAAAGGGCCGTGGGGTTGTGCTAAAAGATGGTCAGAATCTTAAGTCTCTTTACGACGAAAGAATTCCCCTTTATGAAAAATATGCAGATGTGACCGTAGATGAGGGCGGCCTCGGCCTCGAGGAAACACTTGATGCGGTTATGAAAAAAGTTTCGGAAACCTAGGTTTCCGAAACTTTTTTGTAGCCAGTTTTTACAAGCCACTTCTGGTCGATAATCTTTACTTCGTCTCCGAAGGCTATGTGAAGTCTCACAGATGATGGCTGCTTTTCAATTTCTTTGACTGTTCCCTCTCCAAATTTTGGATGAGAAACAACATCGCCTACTTCATATCGTATTTTCGAATTTTCCATATTTTTGTAAGCGCGCTGTGTGCGATAAGTATCAAGCATCTGAACCTGCTTGTGGTCTACTGTAGGGCGCTTTAAAACTGAATCATAGTCTACCTTTTTAAGGCTCTGGCCTTCTACGTAGTAATCTGCAGGGATGGCGCCGATAAGGCTGCAGCAGTATTTCCATGCGCTGCCGTGAACTCCTGGCTGCCATGTGTATTCGCTTGGGATGCTGATGTGACGTGTCATGTAGTGTGCATATTCATGCTTATATAAATTGATTCGATCGGACTTTGAAAGCTGCTCATTTAAGCAGAAGCCGATGAAAAATAGTGAAAACTGGAATTGTTCTTCATCATCATATGAAGGTGGAAGATAAGAACCAAGGGCCTTTTCGTCCATTCCAAATGTGATTGGAACTTCTGCACCGTGGAGCCCCAGCTTGTGATCTAAAACTGAGTACAATGCAGTGATTTCTGCACGAAGAACAGGTTCTTCATCGTGCAACATTTTAAACATTTCTTTCTTTGTCATTATGTCTCCTTAAAACTCGATATAACTTTATACAGAAGGATAGTATAGCAACTGAAATTGAAATTTACAATTATCAAAGATGATAAATTTGTTAATTTTACAATATTTATTTGACTTTGAAAAAGGCCGATATTACTATAAAACTATAAAGGGAATTATGCACAAAATTCTGCGTTAGGAGATTAAATATATGAGAAGAGCAATCAACGTTTCAAAGAAAATATTGGCATTTTCGCTAGCCGTATTTATGGGGGTGGCGGTTCTTGGTTTGTCATTGCAGGCAGACGCTGCTAAAAAGAAGTCATCAAGCACATATGCGGATGGCGATGATATAGCTTTTGGAACCCTAGATGGGCACATAATTAACTGGACTATCCTCAAATACGACGATACTACAAAGGTTGCATTGATTGTCTCAAGAAAGACTCTTCATTCAAACTCAGTTATTGCATATAGAGATTCTATTAACAAGATGTATAACGATTCTAAGACAAGTGCTGGATATGTTAGATGGGAAGACAACTACTGGAGAGGCTGGTTAAATCAGATTTTCTATGATCAGTGCTTTACAGATGCTGAAAAAGCTACTATTCAAAAGACTTCTCTTACAGAAGAAGCTGCTCAGGCAAGTCTTATGAATTTTTATCACGACACTACTTTGGATGCATACTACCTTGCAGGAAATGTAAAGAACTCGCTTAATATGAATATTTACAATAATCAGAGTACAACTTCTGATTACATATTCTTCCTTTCTTCTGATGAGTATACAGAGTACAAGGAGACTATGAAATATGAGAGCAACAACACATGGCCTCTCAGAACAAATGCTTATGATGATCCAGCTCAGGGATTGTTTGTCAGCGACTCAAAGAAGCTTATTGAAAGAAAATATTACTATTTAGGTGATGGAATTAGACCAGCTATGTACGTAAAGCTTGGTAAGACTGACGAGGAAAAGGCTGCGGAAGCAGAAGGAAATACAGATACATCTTCTAGCGATACTATTGTTACTTCTGATAACCAGTCGACAAATAAATCTACAACAGACTCGGCTAAAAAAGAAACATCAAATAATACTACAAGCAATAATACATCATCGAACCAGACAAGTGCAGCAAATAGCTCTAGTAGCGCATCGACATCCACATCTACAGCAAAGGCTACTTCGTCAAAGAAATATGCCAATAATGGTACCAATATAGGAAATATTACTTTGCCAGATGATGCAGCATATTCTATGAGCAATGGCAGCACTGCTCAGGTTGCAATTGACCTTGATTACTTAAATAGTACAGATAAGAAGTATAATATTACTTATAAATCTTCAGATGCCAGTGTGTTCACTGTTGATTCCAATGGACTGATTACATCGGTTGCAAAAGGAACTGGAACATTGACTGTAAGAATGAAGAAATCAAATGGCAAAACTTATACCATGACATGCCGTATTGATGTGACCTAGGAGTAGAGGTGTGACACAGGAAAGATTCCTTAAAAGAAAAATAATAATAAACGATTTAACAGATTTACAGCCTGACTATGAGCCTGGCACTTTGGTGCTGACTAATAGCCAGGCTGTTGTTGATGAGTGCACAGTCAGGCACATACCGGTGGCGGCATACGAAGATGAGGGGGCACAGCCTATCCACTGCTCCCAGGTACTGATTGATGTGGATGAAATAGAAGACGACGATTTTGAAAACATCTACAGACGATGCGCTGGTATACCATGGGATATCGCATATACGAATCGATGCTTCATCAGAGAGTTTGGCATGGATGACCTTGACGACCTCTTTGAATTGTATTCTGAACCACATATGACCGACTATATGGAACCGCTTTTTGAATACGATGAAGAAAAGCAGTACGAGGAAAATTATATAGAATATATTTACAAGCTGTATGGTTTTGGAATGTGGTTGATTTTCGATAGATTCACAGGTAAATTAATAGGTAGAGCAGGTTTAGAAGTGCGGGAAACCTGCGATAGAGAAAACCAGGCGGAAATGGGCTTTGCTATTGCATCCAGCAGATGGAAGCAGGGACTGGCCTATGAGGTTTGCTCAAAGATAATGGAACTGGCTAGGGATGAATATGGGCTCACAAGCTTGATTGCTAGATG
The DNA here is from genome assembly GCF_900218035.1 of Pseudobutyrivibrio ruminis DSM 9787. Lineage (GTDB taxonomy): Bacteria > Bacillota > Clostridia > Lachnospirales > Lachnospiraceae > Pseudobutyrivibrio > Pseudobutyrivibrio ruminis. Next base: position 129,786 of record NZ_OBMR01000005.1, on the reverse strand, counting down.
TGATCCGGAAAATTTAGCCAGCAGACATTTATTAGAAAAACTCGGTTTCGTTATTGTGGGATACGAAACTGATGGAGATTGTAGGTATTTTAGGGAGATTTTGTAATGGATTTAAAGAATTATCAGCATGAAGTAGTAGTGACTGATGAGGGGCTTCCATTCAAGCTTTTTGCTTTTGAAGGTCAGAATGGAAATTATGTAAGGGAAAAACACTGGCACCGTTCAATCGAGATTTTCGCTGTATGGGAGGGCAGATTGGAATTTACTCTCCAAGAAAAGCGTTTTCCTCTTAACGGTGGCGAGTTTGTTATAGTTAATAGCAACGAGGTTCATAGTATAGCAGCTCCAGATGTTAATAAAACTGTGGTATTACAGATTCCACAGGATACATTTGCGGAGTATTTTACAGATGAGCAGTTTATCTGGTTTTCACATGGAGACAGAGAAACAGACCATCGTGTGTTTACGCTTTTGCAGGAGATGTATCTTATTTATACAAATGGAGAGGAAGCAAACAAGCTTCAGGTTCTTAGCTTATACTATGAGCTTCTTTATATTTTGGTTACAAAATATCGAAAGTTTAATGTTAACGAAGAGATACTTAAAAACAGTAAGCAATTGAAAAAGCTTTCTAATATCACAAGATACATGAAGGACCATTATGCGGAAAGCATTTCTTTGGAATCTATGGCGGAGCAGTTTAATTATTCTCCATCATATCTTTCCAGAATGTTCCAGAAGCATGCCGGAATCAATTTTAAGGATTATCTGCTTGGCATCCGTTTGGAGCATGCAGTCCGGGAATTGGAAGAGACAAATGGCCAGATTGTAGATATTGCTCTGGGAAATGGATTCCCAAATTCAAAGGCATTTTCAAATGCATTCAGAGATAAATACGGAGTACTCCCAAGTGAGTACAGAAGGAGTAATGAATAATAATGGCAAAGAAAGTATATGCAGTCAGAGTAGGTAGAAAGCCTGGAATATATCACACATGGGATGAGGCTAAGGCGCAAGTTGATGGCTTCAAGGGGCCTGTATTTAAGGGCTTTACATCTATGGCAGAGGCGGAGGCCTTTATGAAGGGGGATTCTGTTAGTGGTGGAGCGTCTAAATCTGCAGCTGTAAAAAATGATATTGTGACTGCAGCTGATGCTTTCCAGAATCTTCAAAAGGTAACTGTAGAGGATGGCGGCAAATACAGCATTCTGGATTCCCAGATTAAGGAGCAGTGCATTGACAAGGTGGCACTTATTACAAAAGCCTTCAAGACTGCATTTGCATCGCCAGTTTCTATTGATGATATTAGCGCAAATGAGGATGTAAAGACTTTGATGTCCCGCTATGGATGTGATTTTAACAGTGTTTCATCGGATGTAAATATTGCCTTCGTAGATGGTGGTGGCGATAAAGTGGGCGCCAATTTCGAAAGCACTAGAATTCTCTTTGGCGTAGTTTTCTATAATGCTGAGGATTCTAAATTCAGCTTATACAGATATGCCCTTGAAAGAGGTACAGACTTTGACTGGCTGTTTAGAGCATCAAATGTGGCAGGAGAGGAGCTTGCTGCATTGTTTGCTATGTATATAGCAGCTCGTCTGGGATTGAAACAAATCCACATTTATCAGGATAACAATCTTCCAGCTAAATATTTCTCTGGAGCTTTCAAGAAAATCCATAAGATGGATGACTACATGCTTCAGATATTTATTAATGCCAGTCTTCAATACTTGAAGCAGGGCATGGAAATCAACTTCCTTTATGTGCCATCAGAGCATGCAGCCTACAAAGATAAGGCAAAAGCTACTAAAGGAAAGGCTGTTTACGAATCTCAGGATATACCAAAAGTATCCTTTGAAATGGCAGAATTCCTGAATGGAGTTTCTGATAGATTAGCGGATTATAGGAATTAATGGTATTTTTTAAATACTTTTAAAGTTGGGTATTGATATTTATTTCAATATAGTATATTATAATTTCAGCAGATAGATTTGAAGGGCGAATTCAGATCTAAAATAAAAGAAAAGAGGGAAAATGATATGTTTTGTAGTTCATGCGGTACACAGTTAGAAGAAGGTACATTATTTTGTCCAAACTGCGGTAATCCTGTAGCTCAGGCAAATGATACAGCTCAGACACAGGCAGAGGCTAGTGCAGCACAGGCTAGCGCTCCAGTTAATCCAGCACCACAGTTTGATGGTTCAACACAGTATTACACACCACAGCCAGTCCTTGGTTTGAAATGGGCACACTTCCTTGGATACTTTGCTTTGTGGGCAGGCGCACTTGTAAATCTTGGTTCAGGTATTTCATTTATCACTGGTTTGATTTACAATGGCGATGCTAGTTTTATTTATGATTACTTCCCAGGACTTCAGGTGTTAAACATTCTTTATGGTGTTTGCTTACTTGGTACAGTTGCTTTGAATGTATTTGCAGCTTTATCTATCATTAAGTGCAAGAAGCAGACAGGATTATTGGTTTGTTTAGTATATTCTGCACAGGTAGTTCTTTCACTTGTTTATGTTGTTGCAGGTTCAATCATCCTTTCTTCATTTGCTGGGGATGCATCAGTTGTTTCATCAGTTATTGTTTCTATCGTTATGACTTTTGTAAACCGTACATACTTCAACAACAGACGCGATGTATATGTTAACTAAATAAATGTCAAAAAATTGACATCACATAGTAAAGATTTAAAAGTCTCCAAAATGTTTTGTTTGATATCATTTGATTATCGAAAACGTTTTGGGGGCTTTATTTTTATGTAAAAGGAGCCGCGTTATTAAAGGAGGGTAATTACAATGAACAACATGCCAAATGTAAAAATTGGTGTAGTAGCAGTTTCTCGTGACTGCTTCCCAGAAAGCTTATCAGTAAACAGAAGAAAGGCACTTATTGAAGCTTATACAAAGAAGTACGGTGCAGATCACATCTATGAGTGTCCAGTTTGTATAGTAGAGAGCGAAATCCACATGGTACAGGCTCTCGAGGATATTAAGAAAGCAGGATGTAACGCACTTTGCGTATATCTTGGAAACTTCGGTCCTGAGATTTCAGAGACACTTCTTGCAAAGCACTTTGAAGGACCAAAGATGTTTATTGCAGCAGCAGAAGAGTCAGGCAACAGCCTTCTTGATGGTAGAGGCGATGCTTACTGCGGTATGCTCAACGCTAGCTACAACTTACAGCTTCGTAACATCAAGGCTTATATCCCAGAGTATCCAGTAGGTGATGCTGAGGATTGCGCTGATATGATTCATGAGTTCGAGCCAATCGCTCGTGCTGTAATCGCACTTTCAGATCTTAAGATTATCAGCTTTGGACCACGTCCACTTAACTTCCTTGCTTGTAATGCACCAATCAAGCAGCTTTACAACCTTGGTGTTGAAATCGAGGAGAACTCAGAGCTTGATCTTTTCGAAGCATTCAATAAGCATGAAGGTGACAGCCGTATTCCAGAGGTTGTTGCAGATATGGAAAAAGAACTTGGCGCTGGAAACAAGAAGCCAGAGGTTCTTGCAAAGCTTGCTCAGTACGAGCTTACACTTAAGGATTGGGTAAGAGATCACAAGGGATATCGTAAATACGTAGCAATCGCTGGCAAGTGCTGGCCTGCATTCCAGACACAGTTTGGTTTCGTTCCTTGCTATGTAAACTCTAGATTAACAGGTGAAGGCATTCCTGTATCTTGCGAAGTTGATATCTATGGATGTCTTTCAGAGTTCATCGGTACAGTTGTTTCAGAAGACATTGTTACACTTCTTGATATCAACAACTCAGTACCAAAGGATATGTACAACGAGGAAATCAAGGGTAAGACAAACTACACACTTCAGGATACATTCATGGGATTCCACTGCGGAAATACATGCTCTAAGAAGCTTGCATTCTGTGAGATGAGAAACCAGAAGATTATGGCTCGTACACTTCCAGAGGAAGTTACAAACGGAACACTTGAAGGCGACATCGCTCCAGGTGAAATCACATTCTACAGACTTCAGTCTACAGCAGACAACATCCTTCGTGCTTACATCGCACAGGGCGAGGTTCTTGATGTACGTACTAAGTCATTCGGTTCAATCGGTGTATTTGCTATTCCAGAAATGGGACGCTTCTATCGTCACTGGTTAATCGAAAAGGGATTCCCACATCACGGAGCAGTTGCATTCGGTCACTATGGAAAGGCTCTCTACGAAGTATTCAAGTACATCGGAGTAGAGGTAGATGAAATCGGATACAACCAGCCAGCAGGCGTACGTTACCCAACAGAGAATCCATTCAGATAATATAAGCAGTGACTGACTTTTAGTCTTTCGTGCTCCCGCAGGGCACCCCTCATACTCGGGCAAGGAAACTCCCCTAAAGGGGCACCCTCCTTCCCCGGCATGATACTTCCCTGCTCGCGCTTGCCAAGGTTATGAGTCAGTCACTATTTTATTTTATAAGGAGATTATAGTTATGTATTATATAGGTGTAGATTTAGGAACATCTGCAGTTAAGCTACTCCTGATGTCAGGGGATGGCGCGATTGCAAAAATAGTTTCAAAGGAATATGACCTTAGCTTCCCACATCCAGGTTGGTCTGAGCAGAAGCCAGAGGATTGGTGGGCTCAGTCTATGGCTGGCTTGAAGGAACTTACAGCAGAGGTTGATAAGACAAAGGTTGCTGGTATTTCTTTTGGTGGTCAGATGCATGGTCTTGTAACACTTGATGCAGATGACAATGTTATTCGTCCTGCAATTCTTTGGAATGACGGACGTACAGGAAAAGAGACAGAATATCTCAACAATGTAATTGGAAAAGATAAGCTTTCTGCCTACACAGCAAATATTGCTTTTGCTGGATTTACAGCTCCAAAGATTCTTTGGATGCAGGAAAATGAGCCAGACCTTTGGGCTAAGGTAGCAAAGATTATGCTTCCAAAGGATTACTTGGCATACAAGCTTTCTGGAAGCTTCTGCACAGATTATTCTGATGCCAGTGGTATGCTTTTACTTGATGTTAAGAATAGATGCTGGAGCAAGGAAATGATGGATATTTGCCATGTTTCTGAGTCTCAGCTTCCTAAGCTTTATGAGAGCTATGAAGTAGTTGGCACAATTAAGCCAGAGGTTGCAGCAGAGCTTGGCTTTACAAATGATGTAAAGATTATCGCAGGTGCTGGTGACAACGCTGCCGCTGCTGTTGGTACAGGTACAGTTGGAGAGGGCAAGTGCAATCTTTCAATTGGTACTTCTGGAACAATCTTTATCTCAAGCAAGAACTTTACAGTAGACCCAGCAAATGCACTTCACTCATTTGATCATGCAGATGGTGGATATCATCTTATGGGCTGTATGCTTTCAGCAGCATCTTGCAATAAGTGGTGGATGGATGAAATCCTCAAGACAAAGGATTATCCAGCAGAGCAGGCTGGTATCAAGAACCTTGGGGAGAATCGTGTATTCTATCTTCCATACCTTATGGGAGAGCGTAGCCCTCACAACAATCCAGATGCACGTGCTATGTTCATCGGCATGTCTATGGATACAACACGTGAGGATATGACACAGGCTGTTCTTGAAGGCGTAGCTTTTGGCCTTCGTGATTCACTTGAGGTTGCACGCAGCCAGGGTATCATTATTGAGCGAAGCAAGATTTGCGGTGGCGGTGCAAAGTCTCCATTATGGCAGCAGATTATTGCATCAGTTATGAATCTGAAGCTTGATATTTTGGAGAATGAGGAAGGCCCAGGACTTGGTGGCGCAATCCTTGCAGCAGTAGGATGCGGCGAGTACGCTACTGTAGAAGAGGCTTGTGATAAGCTTGTAAAGGTAAAGACAACAGTAGAGCCTGATCCAGAATTAATTCGTAAATACGAAGAGAGATATCAGGAATTCAAGAAGCTTTATCCTACAGTAAAGAGTTTATTCTAATAAATAAGGCGCTAGCATAGGAGCTAGCGCTTTTTATTTATATTGACATATAACAAAAAAGAGCATCGCATTTGCGATGCTCTTAGCAGTTCCTAGCGGAATCGAACCGCTGTTTTCGCCGTGAGAGGGCGACGTCTTAACCGCTTGACCAAGGAACCATATGTCCTAACGACAAGACATATAATACTATGGCCCAGCCCCTAAGTCAAGAGAAAACCCACAATTTTTTTAAATTCAGAATTATTCGAAAATTAAGACAATACAGAACAATATTTTGATTATGTTGCGCCCAACAAGTGTCAGAAAAATGCATAAAAAAATGCTCAAAACATTGCCTTGTTTGTGCAAAACTATTAAAATATTATCTATAAATAAAGTGTGTTGTTTATTTACAGAAGGAGATAAAAGAAGAAAGTTAGGGGGGATAATATGGCTCAGACAAGTATGCTAGCTATGATTCTAGCAGGTGGTCGTGGTAGCCGTCTGCATGAGTTAACCAAGAAAGTTGCTAAACCAGCCGTTGCTTACGGTGGAAAATATCGTATTATCGATTTCCCACTTAGTAACTGTGCTAATAGTGGAATTGATATCGTAGGTGTTTTGACACAGTATGAATCTGTTTTGCTAAATAGTTATGTTGCGGCAGGTGGAAGATGGGGATTGGACACAAAGGATAGTGGTGTTTTTGTCCTTACACCTAGAGAGAAGGCAGACTGTGGCCTTGATGTTTATAGAGGTACTGCAGATGCCATATCTCAGAATATCGATTTTATCGATGCTTATGATCCAGAGTACATTTTGGTACTATCTGGGGATCATATTTATAAAATGAATTATGATAAGATGCTTTCTTTCCATAAGGAAATGGGGGCAGATGCTACAATAGCTGTTCGTGGTGTGCCAATGAAAGAGGCAAGTCGATTTGGCATCATGAACACAGATGACAACCGAAGAATCATCGAGTTTGAGGAAAAGCCAGAGAAACCAAAGAGCAATCTGGCGTCTATGGGTATTTATATCTTCACATGGAAAACTATGAGAAAGCTTCTGATAGAGGATATGAAGAATCCTGACTCAAGCCATGATTTTGGTAAGGACATTATTCCGGTAATGTTAAATGGAGATAAAAAGCTTTATGCCTATGAGTTCTCAGGTTATTGGAAGGATGTTGGAACTATTGATTCCCTTTGGGAAGCCAATATGGATCTTCTGGATAGCGACAATGAGCTTAATCTGGATGATACATCATGGAAGATTTACACAGAAGATACAGGAATCATTCCACAGTACATTGCTTCTTCGGCAAAAATCGATGGGGCATATATCAACCAGGGTGCTCACATAGGTGGAGAGGTATCCAGGTCAGTTATCTTTTCAAATGTGAAGATTGCACCTGGTGCAAAGGTAATAGATTCAGTGCTTATGCCGGGGGCTATTGTTGAAGAAGGAGCCACTGTCACAAGAGCTCTTGTGGCTGAAAACATTAGAATAGGAAAGAACGCCAAAGTAGGAAATAAGAAGAGCGAGGAAATCCTTCTTGTTGCAAAAAATGTAAAGGGGGAGGATTAATATGGCAAACAAAGCATTTGGCGTGATTAATTCCGCCGCAAACTATATCAGAGTAGAAGGTCTTCATGACTACAGACCAATTGGCGCTTTCTCATTTCTGGGAAGATTTCGAGTTATCGATTTTCCTATCTCAAATATGAGCAATAGCGGTATAAATCGTATACACGTATATTTGAACAGTAGACCACGTTCCATTGTTGAACATATCGGTGATGGACGCCACTACAATATCAATTCAAAACGAGGCAACATCCAGTTGTTATTTACACAGAATAATGGTCACAGTTCTATCTACAACACAGATATTAATGCCTATCTGGAAAACCTGGAGCAGATAGAGCGCATGCCTCAGGACTATGTAATCGTGGCTCCTAGCTACATGATTTACAAACAGGATTATCAAAAGCTTTTAGACGAGCATGTGGCATCTGGAACAGATATTACCCTGCTTTATCATAAGGTAGACCAGGCGAAGGAATACTACAGAGCATGTAATGTGGTTACCTTGAATAAGCAAAAGGGCGTACAGTCTTTGGAACGCAACATGGGTACAGCTAAGGAAAAGCTTATCAGCATGGACACCTATGTAATGTCGAAAGAAATATTTGTTGATTTGATTAAAAAGGCCAAGAAAGAATCATCAGCATATTCTCTTGCGGACATGATTGCATTAGCGTGCGAGACACTGGATGTGAGAGGCTACCAGCACAAAGGATTCTTTGCAGCAATAACAAGCTTGGATGACTACTACAGGGCAAATATGGAGATGCTTGAATATGCAACGGCAATGGACTTTTTCACAAGCGATTGGCCATTCTACACCAAGACAACAGACGCTTGCCCAACCCAATATTTCCACGGAGCAAGTGTTACCAATTCAATGGTATGTAATGCCGGCTTGATAGAAGGTACAGTTGAAAATTCCATTATCGGACGAAATGTTCATATTGGAAAAGGGGCAGTAGTTAGAAACTCAATTATTCTTTCCTACGCTGATATTGGAGATGGAGTTTATATCGAAAATGCGGTAGTGGATAAATGGGTTGAGGTGAAGAAAATCAAGAAGATTGTATCAGAATCTGTCACCCCTACATATGTAAAACGTAATGATAAACTTTAATTAAAAGCGAGTCAGTCTAAACTAACAGACTGGCTCGCCTTTTTTTTATAGATGTGGTAAAGTATTTCTGTAGTTTTTCGAAAAGATAATTTTGGAGGAAATAAATATGTTACCAGAACAGACAATTGAATTTAGATATGACACACAGCTTCTTATCGAGGGTGAGGACCTTGATGAGGATGCAATCAACGATTACATCACAGAGAATTTTGTTGGCGACAGCTTACTTGCAGTAGGTGATGAGGAGCTTATCAAGATTCACTATCATACAAATGAGCCATGGAAGGTTCTTGAGTACTGCAGAACACTTGGCGAGATTTACGATATCGTAGTCGAGGATATGGATAGACAGGCTAGAGGTTTACAGGGCTAGGCTGCATCTTCCTGTTAGGTATTTATATGAACGAAAGTTTTGTACTACGAGGAGGCATTGCTTTCTCGGAATCAGAAAAGAGAATAACTACATATTATAGAGGTTATCTTGTTTGTGTGGATGGCATTTGCAAAGGTGCCTTCACAGAGCTCCCTGAGCAGTACAGGGGATTGCAGCTGTATGATTACGGCGAGCGTTTAATCATCCCGGGCATGACTGATTTGCATGTTCATGCACCTCAGTACACATTCCGAGGAATTGGTATGGATGAGGAGCTATTGGAGTGGCTTACCACCTACACATTCCCAGAGGAAGCAAAGTACTCAGATATGGAATATGCTAAAAAGGCATATGGGTATTTTGCAGAGGATTTAAGACGTTGCTTTACAACTCGTGCTGTTGTTTTTGGAACAATGCATAATGAAGCAACTATCAACCTCATGGATCAGCTAGAGGATACTGGTGTGATCACATACGTTGGTAAGGTAAATATGGATAGAAACGGTGGCGAAGGTCTTCAGGAGGAAAGCGCCGAAGCATCCCTCCAGGCAACTATAGATTGGCTTCAAGCCATCGAGGGTCGCTATAAGAACACAAAGCCTATCCTTACACCTCGATTCATCCCATCATGTTCAGATGATTTAATGAGAGGCTTGGGAAAGCTTTCTGCTGAAAGAGATTTGAGAATTCAGTCTCATCTTTCTGAAAATCAGTCAGAGGTCGCTTGGGTAAAGGAATTGGTTCCTGAATCAACTTCCTATGCAAATGCATACGAGCTATTCGATACTATGGGTTCGGCTGAATTACCTACCATCATGGCACACTGTGTATACTCAGGCGAGGAGGAAATGAGCATCCTTAAAAAGCATGGTGCTTACATTGCTCATTGTGCCGATTCCAATATGAACCTTACAAGCGGTATCGCTCCAATCAGAAAGTTTTTGGATGCAGGCATCAAGGTCGGTCTTGGTACAGACGTGGCTGCCGGTTCATCTATGAATATGCTTAAGACAATGCTTATTACATTGCAGGCATCTAAAATGTACTATCGCCTGGTTGATACAGATGTTAAGCCACTTTCTTTTGAAGAGGTTTTCTATCTTGCTACAGCAGGTGGCGGAGAGTACTTTGGCAAGGTTGGTACATTCAAGGATGGATACGAATTCGATGCAGTTGTTATCGATGATAGCAAGATGTATTCAATGAGAGATATGTCCATCAGAGAGCGTATTGAGAGAATGTGTTACAACGATGCCGATGCCATTATTAAGGATAAATTTGTCAAAGGCAAAAAGGTATATTGTTAATTTCTAAAAAGTCTTGAAAAAAGTGTTAAATAAAAGTGTCCAGCATTGACTGGACACTTTTTTTAGGTGTATGGTGAAAACATACGGAGTAAATATCCGGTAAATTGCGTGTCAAACATTTTCTTTATACACATTGCTCAATTTGTATCTTATAATTTTGTGCGAAAGGTATAAAATGGGTGGCATGAGAAAAAATGAATAGGAGGTGTTTTCTTGACTTTAGCAGAAAAGCTTGTAGAAGAGCTAAATTGCGAAGAGGTATTCAGGCTCCATATCGGAGGATTTGATATTCCGATTTATGAATCAGTCGTAGTTACCTGGATCGTAATGGCCGTGCTTATTCTCATAGCCATATTCTTGACTACGGGACTAAAGACACAAAACATCAGTAAAAAGCAGGCATTTGCCGAGCTTATTTACGAGAAACTAAATGCCATTGTTGGTGCAACCTTAGGTGAAGAGGGAAAGGCATATACCGGTTACCTTGTCACAGTACTTTTGTACATTGGTTTATCTAACATCATTGGTTTGTTTGGTTTCAAGTCACCTACTAAGGATGTAAATGTTACAGCAGCACTTGCTCTTATGAGTATTATTTTGGTAGAAGCTGCAGGTATTTATCACAAAGGCATAAAGAAATGGTTGCATTCATTTGTTGAGCCGGTTGCTATAGTAACACCATTTAACATTCTTGATGTATTCACAAGACCATTGTCGTTATGTATGCGACTTTTTGGTAATGTACTTGGTGCGTTTGTTATCATGGAACTTCTCAAAATCGTCGTTCCACCAGTTATCCCTGCTGTATTCTCATTATACTTTGATTTGTTCGATGGATTACTTCAGGCATATGTATTCGTATTCTTAACTTCTTTATATTTAAAGGAAGCTATTGAATAAAGAATCGAAAAGAAAATTTTTATGGTATTTTTAATCAAGTAGAAGAGCCGACTCAAAAAAGATAATGAGCTTGTAGATATCAAGCTCTTATGATTCTCAAGCGAGACATGTAGTCGAGCGGAGAATCTATAAGGCTTGTAATCGTAACAAGCTTACACAGAGTGAATGTCGGCGAGCTTTAGGAGGAAAAATTTTATGAACACTTTAATCGCAGTTGGAGCAGGTATTGCAGTAGTAACAGGTCTTGGTGCTGGCATTGGTATCGGTATCGCAACAGGTAAGGCTTGCGAAGGTATTGCACGTCAGCCAGAAGCAGAGAGCAAGATTCAGAAGAACCTTATCTTAGGTTGTGCCCTTGCAGAGGCAACAGCTATTTACGGTTTCGTTATCGCTCTTATGATAATGTTCGTATTGTAATAACAAGTTCTATTAATAATAAAGGATAGGTAATAGATATGATTAACATTCAATTTTGGAGTATTCTTTGGACAGTAGTCAATCTTCTTATCCTGGTTGTAGCTTTCAGAATCTTCTTCTTTAAGCCAATTGGCAAGATCATTGCTAAGCGTCAGGAAGAGGCTGATGAGGTTTATGCAAAAGCTACAGCAAAGGAAAACGAGGCTAATGAACTTGCTGCACAGTATGAGCAGAAGGTAGCAGAGGCTGAGACTGAGAAGAAGCAGATTATTGCGGAAGCAAGAAAGAGCGCTGATGGCCAGTATCAGAAGATATTAGACGATGCTAAGACTGATGCAAAGAACATTCATGATGCAGCAGTTGCAGAGGCTAATCACGAGAAGAGCCAGATCATCGCTAGTGCAAAGAAAGAAATTGCAGATATAGTAGTTGATGCAACTACAAAAGTTGTTGGTAGCAAAACAGGAGCTGATATCGATAGCAAACTGTTTGATGAATTTTTAGGTAAAGCAGGTGAATAAAAGTGACAGAGAAATCTTTAAACTATGCCCGTGACCTACATAGCATAGATAATGCAGAAGCACATTTGCAGTCTGCCGCTTCTATACTAGAGGCTGTACCTGCAATTGGAGAGGAATTATCAGATCCTACAGTAGCAATCGCTAAAAAGCATGTTGTTATTGATAGCATCTTCCCTCATGAAATCCGCAATTTCTTCAAATTGCTATGTGATAACGGAGATTTTGATTTATTTAATGATATTAGAGCTGCATACAAGGAATCTCTTCAGACTAAGACTGAAAAGGTTGACAGAGCGAAGCTTCGCTATGTTACAGCACCTTCTGATGAGCAGCTTGCAGGTATCAAGAAGTTCCTTGCTAAGGAAACAGGCAATGGAGACATTGAGCTTGAATTAGTACAGGACGATTCACTAAAGAGTGGTTTCATTCTTTCAGTGGGTACAAAAGAATATGACTGGAGCGAGCAGGGCCGTATTGAGCAGTTCGCTACAAAGATTAATAAGGCAGTTGGTGTTTCAGCTGTTGATGAGAGCATTCTTTCAATCCTCAGAACAAACGTTGAAGACTTCAAGCTTGAAGCAGAGCAGAAGGAAGTCGGTATCGTTAACTGGGTAGGTGATGGAATTGCCAACGTAGACGGTATTGATCATGCATTCTACGGCGAAATCGTTATTTTCGATTGCGGAGTTAGAGGTATGGTTCAGGATGTTCGCCGCGATGAAGTAGGTGTTATCCTCTTCGGCCGTGATACAGAAATCAAAGAAGGTTCTAAGGTTGTTCGTACAGGTAAGATGGCAGGTCTTCCAGTAGGTAACGGCTTCCTTGGACGTATTGTTGATGCCCTTGGTTCTCCACTTGATGGAAATGGAGAAATCCAGGCAGATGGATTTAGACCAGTTGAGTGTCCAGCTCCAAGTATCGTAGATAGACAGTCTGTTAGCCAGCCAATGGAGACAGGTCTTCTTTCAATCGATTCAATGTTCCCAATTGGTAGAGGACAGCGTGAACTTATCATTGGTGATAGACAGACAGGTAAGACTTCTATCGCTACTGATACAATCATCAACCAGAAGGGCAAGGATGTTATCTGCGTATACGTAGCTATCGGTCAGAAGGCATCTACAATTGCAAAGCTTGTTAACACATTAAAAGAAAACGGTGCAATGGATTACACAATTATCGTCAGTGCTACAGCATCTGATCCAGCACCACTTCAGTATATTGCACCATATTCTGGTACAGCACTTGCAGAGTACTTTATGTATTCAGGCAAGGACGTACTTATCGTTTATGATGATTTATCAAAGCATGCGGTTGCATACCGTGCAATCTCATTGTTGTTAGAGCGTTCACCTGGACGTGAAGCATATCCTGGTGATGTTTTCTACTTACATTCAAGATTATTGGAGCGTTCTGCAAGAATCACACCAGAAGCAGGTGGCGGTTCAATTACAGCTCTTCCAATTATTGAGACTCAGGCTGGTGACCTTTCAGCTTACATTCCTACAAACGTAATTTCTATTACTGATGGTCAGATATTCCTTGAGTCAGAGCTTTTCAACGCAGGTCAGAGACCAGCCGTAAACGTAGGTCTTTCAGTATCCCGTGTTGGTGGTGCTGCCCAGACAAAGGCTATGAAGAAAGCCGCTGGTTCAATTCGTATCGATTTGGCTCAGTACCGTGAGATGGAAGTCTTCACACAGTTCTCATCAGATCTTGATGATGCAACAAAGAAGCAGTTGGCTCATGGTCGTGCCCTTATGGAATTATTGAAGCAGCCTCTTAACAGACCATTCTCAATGGCAGAGCAGGTTATCATTCTTGTAGCTGCAAACGCTCATATCTTTAGTGATGTTGAGCTTTCAAAGCTTAAGAAGTTTAGAGCAGATATGCTTGAGTTCTTTGCAACAGAGCATAGCGCTATTATCAGCCAGCTTGAGTCAACAAAGGATTTGTCAGAGGATATTAAGGCTTCTATTGTTGACGCAGCAGAGGAGTTCAAAAAGAATCAGGAGTAAACCATGGCAAGTACAAAGGAAATCCTAAATAGAATAAATAGTATTCAGGATACAATGAAGATTACAAGAGCCATGTACATGATGTCTTCAATGAAATTGCGTAAGGCAAAGTCAAAGCTTGAAGAGACATTGCCATTCTTTGAAGGAACCCAGAAAGGTATTGCAGAAAATCTTGTTAGAATGCCTAACATCCGACACATCTATTTTGATAACCGTGTTGAGGATGATCAGGAGACCATTAAAAAGCGTGGATTCGTAGTATTTACAGGTGACAAGGGTATGGCTGGTGCATACAACCACAACGCCATCAAATTTGCACTTCAGCGAATCGGAGGCTTATCTAAGGACGAATACAAGCTATTCGTTGTTGGTGAGACTGGTAGAGCGTTTTTTATAAACAATGGATATAACGTAGACGAGAATTTCAGATATTCTGCAAACAATCCTTCAATGCATAGAGCGCGTGTTATTTCCGAGTATCTTATCGATTTATACAACAGAGAAGAGCTTGATAGAATCGATATTATTTACACAAAGATGCTCAATTCTGTTACAGAAGAGACTTGCGTAGAACGTTTGCTTCCTTTAAAAACACACAAGTTTATTAAGGAGCAGGTTCAGGAAATCGAATCTGATACAGAGGGAACAAGTAAAGTAGCTACTGAGATGAAGGAAGGAACAAAACACGTTCACTCAATCAATAACTACGAGCTTGAAGCTTTCAAAGAAGGCGGAGATTCATGGTATCCATTCTATCCATCTCTTTCATCGGTTTTGGAGCATTTGGTACACAACCACTTTACAGCTTTCATCTATGGAGCTTTGGTTGAGTGTTCAGCCAGTGAAGAGAATGCGAGAATGATGGCTATGCAGTCAGCTACTGACAATGCGGAAGCGATTCTTCGAGAGTTATCTATCGAATACAATAGAGTGCGTCAAGCACAGATTACACAGGAAATCACTGAGGTAATCGGTGGTGCGAAGGCGCTTAAAAAGAAAAAAGCTAAAAGGTAAGAGAGGTTAAACATGTCAGAGTTAAAAGGAAAAATCGTCCAGGTTTCAGGACCTGTTGTCGATGTAGAATTTAAAGATAATGACCTACCTGCCATTAGAGATGCCCTATACGTTATGGTAGGGGATGAGAAAAGAGTAATGGAGGTCTCTCAGCACATCGGTTTAGGCGTGGTTAGATGTATCATGCTTGCTCCTTCTGAGGGACTATGTAGAGATATGGAAGTAACTGCTACAGGTACTGGTATTTCTGTACCAGTTGGTGAGCAGACACTTGGTAGACTTTTCAACGTATTAGGTGACACACTTGATAATGGTGAGAAGCTTGATAATGGAGAGCATTGGTGCATCCATAGAGAGCCACCTACATTCGAGGATCAGAGCCCAGTTGTTGAAATGCTTGAGACAGGTATCAAGGTTATCGACTTACTTGCTCCTTATGCTAAGGGTGGTAAGGTCGGACTTTTCGGTGGTGCCGGTGTAGGTAAGACAGTACTTATCCAGGAGCTTATCCATAATATCGCTACAGAGAGCGGCGGTTACTCTATCTTTACTGGTGTAGGAGAGCGTTCTCGTGAAGGTAATGACCTTTGGACAGAAATGGCTGAGTCAGGAGTTCTTGATAAAACAGCCTTAGTGTTTGGTCAGATGAACGAGCCACCTGGAGCACGTATGCGTGTTGCTGAAACAGGACTTACAATGGCTGAGTATTTCCGTGATGTTAAGAATCAGGATGTGCTTTTATTCATTGATAACATTTTCCGTTTCGTACAGGCAGGTTCAGAGGTTTCAGCTCTTCTTGGTCGTATGCCATCAGCCGTTGGTTACCAGCCAACACTTGCAAACGACTTAGGTGAGCTTCAGGAGAGAATCGCTTCTACAAAGAACGGTTCTATCACATCAGTTCAGGCTGTATACGTTCCTGCTGATGACTTAACTGACCCAGCTCCAGCAACAACATTCTCACACTTGGATGCTACAACAGTTCTTTCTCGTAAGATTGTTGAGATGGGTATTTACCCAGCTGTAGATCCACTTGAGTCTACATCACGTATCCTTGAGCCAGACGTAGTTGGTGAGGAGCATTATCAGGTTGCACGTGGAGTACAGGAGATTCTCCAGAAGTACAAAGAGTTACAGGATATTATCGCTATCCTTGGTATGGAAGAACTTTCTGACGAGGATAAGATTACTGTATATCGTGCAAGAAAGGTACAGCGTTTCCTTTCACAGCCATTCTCAGTTGCTGAGAACTTTACAGGTGTTAAGGGACAGTTCGTAACTGTAAAGGATACTATCCGCGGATTTAAGGCTATCCTTAATGGTGAGATGGATGATTATCCAGAAGCAGCATTCTTTAACGTTGGTACAATTGAGGATGTCAAGAAAAAGGCTGCAGATCTTGTAAAGGAGTAGTATATGGCATCATTATTTAATCTTAAAATAATCGCTTGTGATGGCGTGTTTTATGATGGTGACTGCGAAATAATTATTATTCCTAGTCCTGATGGAGAGTCTGCAATCATGAATCATCATGAGATGATGACTGGTGTAGTTTCTGTCGGTGAAATACGCTTTAAAACAGGCGATGGAACATGGCGAAGTGCCATTGTATCTGATGGATTAGTATCTGTTTACAAGGATGGCTCAGTAAAGATGATTGCATATTCTTGCGAGCGTCCAGAAGATATTGATACATACAGAGCTCAGGAAGCTTTAGAGCGTGCTCAGGAGCAGCTTCAGCAGAAACAGAGTATGGTTGAATACCAGATTTCTACTGCAAACATGGCTCGTGCTATGGCTCGATTAAAGGGAGCTAGCAGACACTCATAGCTTTAATATGATTTATAAACACCTCTTTACTAATGTGTTCACTGTTTTGGACACATTTGATAAAGAGGTGTTTTTTTACTTTACTTCGAAAATGCGATATGGTAAAATCCACATTGTTAACATCAAAGTTATAAAGAAAGGAGGGCGTAGTATGACTTGGAAAACAATTAATATGCATCTTACAAAAGGTTCTATTTTTGAAGTTTACGGGGATAGTGCGCCCTTTTTTAAGCGATAGAAACTAATCGTTTTTAACATTGTGCCGCACTATCTCCTTATTCTAAAAAATAGATAAGGAGATTTTTTTATGGAGATTTATAATAAAGAATTAGAAATTCAAGGAAATAATGAGCTTTGTCAAAGCGTTAAAAAGATTAATATAAAAGCACAGCTAGGCAAGATTTATGCTATAGATACTTTTGGGGCATTTATGATTGCAGGTGCTTCATGGGTTGCGCTGCTGGCAGCTCGTGGCTTCTCAACACTGGAGATAGGCTGGTTTGAAAGCTTTTTTCATGTGGTGAGTATGATATGTGAAGTTCCATCAGGCGCTGTGTCAGATGTGTTCGGCCGTAAGAAATCCATGGTGCTTGCGCAGATAATGTCTATGTTATCTGCAATGATAATGATATTCACTGATTCGTTCATCTCAATTGCTTTCGCTATGGGAGTGAGTGCATTGAGCTATAACTTAGCGTCAGGAACTCGCGAGGCATTGGCATACGACAGTATGAAAAAGGCTGGCGTCGAAAAGAATTACGAAGACTTCTTTTCGAAAGATATGATTATTTATGAGATATTCAGTTCCCTGGCTACACTTCTTGCGGGAGTAGCGTTGATGCTAGGGTACCGTAGAGCATATTTGGTTGATATCATCATTGGAAGCGTGGCATTGGTGTTTGCATTATCGCTGACAGAGGTTCATGCTGAAGGCCATGAATCAATGGATGTGGCTGGCAGATTCAAAGAAGTTGCTATTGGCTCAATCAAGTTTTTAAAGGAGAATCGCAAAGCGAGACTGATAATTCTATTTAATGCTGCAATCGGGGCAGTTGCGGTTTTGATAGCCTTCTTCATGCAAGCAAAGCTTCCTGAAGTTGGCTTGAGACCTGTGTTACTTGGTCCAGCTTTGTTTGTTATTGGTCTTTCTGGAGCTCTAGGTTCAAAGACTGTCACATTTTTCAACAAGTTAGGATATAGGACTATTGGTCTTATTTCCTTTTTGGGAGTTGTCCTTGCCTTTGTCTCAGTATTAGTTGGCAATCCATATGTAATGATTGTGGGGGCATGCATTGGTTCTTTTGCAGACAGCTTCATTGAAATCAGATCAGATGTGGTGCTGAACGACATGATTCCATCAGGCCAGAGAGCCACTTTGATGTCAGTAAATTCATTTACCTATTCGGTTATAATGATTCTGTTATCACCGGTATTTGGATGGATTTTCGGATAGAGCTTTAGGTGGAGTCTCCGGGTGAGTTTCAGGGAGAACTTTAGGCAGTGCTTTAGTCATGGGAAATGGTAAAATCTGGTTGAATATTTAGATAATTGGTAGGTCTTTCAGATGTATTCTGAAAGGCCTATTTTTTGTTGCATTGGGAGTAGCAGTGTGATATATTAATACAGTCGATGAGCCGATATCGAGGTCGTAGACTTAGTCACTACCTTGATTCACGCGGGTGTGGCGGAATTGGCAGACGCGCTAGATTTAGGTTCTAGTGGGAGACCGTGCAGGTTCAAGTCCTGTCACCCGCAGTAATCTCACATACTTCTGTATGTGAGATTTTCTTTTTTTCATTTGCTATCAAGTCGATAGCGATTTTCACGAAACAGGTCATACAATTGCTAGTTTTTGGTGTATGTAATAGATTGGCAATTGCGGGGAAAATGAGTGTTATTGTGATTTGGTATTAGGAAGTGTGGTGAGTTAAGTAATTTTGGAGTAGTACGGATTAGAAAAGCATTAATTGGGGCTGATGGGCCTGGTTTTACCACTGTGCAATAGGATTTTTGAATCTAGTAGGGTACTGTTTAGGTTCTATTACCACTGAGTGAGTAAGATGAGGGCTAGCCGGGGTAAAGAATTGTTGCGGTTACCACTGTAGGTAATGAAAGCCTTTGTGAAGTGGTAAAAATAGTTTGTGATTACCACTGAAGAACAGTGGCACTATTGCGCAGTGGTAAAAAGATGATAAGGCTACCACTGCAAGGAGTATTCGAGCTATTGCAGTGGTAAATCGAAAGATTATATACCACTGGAATAGTAGGAGATAGGAATCACAGTGGTAAACGGGGAGGGATAGAAAGGAAATGAGAATTTGAAAGATTACATTATTGAGGTATTAGAGGAAGAGAAGGCGAGATTAGAAGCTGAAAAGAAGAAAATTGAAAATAGGGATGTTCCGGATGATGGATGCTATTTGGAAATAAAGAAAAATAAGGGAAAATATGTGCAATACTACAAGTGCAAGCGTGAAAATGATGTAGTTAATAAGAGTTTTATAAGAAAAAATGATATCAATACTGCAAGAATGCTGGCACAGAAAGAATTTGATAAGCGATTATATGCCGATGTCTCCAAGCGACTTGTAAGAATTCAATCTGTATTGAGGTATTATAAGGATTGTGAAAGACATTCGCTATATACAGAACTATCGGCAGAAAGGAAAGCGTTGATTCAATATGATCATATTGAGGATGAACATTATTTAATGCAGTGGCTAGCCCAATATAACGAACAAGATACTGGTGATTCTTTCCGTAACAAATATCCAATTGATACAGGCTACTACACAGATAACGGGGAGCATGTTAGATCCAAATCAGAGAAAATAATAGCAGATAAATTTGCTAAAGAAGGAATCCCATATGTATATGAACCTGTTTGTGAGTTGAACAGAAAGGGGCTGCATCCCGACTTTGTGTTATTAAATCAAGAGACCAGACAGACATATTTCTATGAGCATTTTGGCATGATGGACAAGCCAGAATATGCTACAACTGCAGTGAAGAAGATAGCAAAATATAGAGAATTAGGGTATGAGTATGGCAAGAACTTGCTTTATTCTTTTGAGACTGGCGTTGATGGATTAAACATAAATGATTTGAATAGAATAATTTTAGAGAATTGTAAATAAAAAAGAGTAGGTATTTGTTCTCCGTGATTAGATACCTACTCGATATATACAGTCAAAAAGGCTATTGCAGACCTGCAATAGCCTTTTACTTATTTTACACTTCTTTTAATAGCTTCACACATTACGTGGTTTGCAAGGGTTCCTACAACATCAAGCGAAGCTTCTACATTTCCTAAAGACATGGCGTAGATGCTGTCGCCGTCCATTGATGTGTGGATAGGGCGGATGCATCGAGCGTAGCCATCGTGAGTCATGCCTGCAACTTTGCAGAGCTGTGTTTTATTGAGCTTTGCATTCGTAAATACGATACCAATGGTAGTGTTAGTTGGTGCACCGGCAGGGGCTTTATCGGCAGAATCGGAAGGCTTTCCGGCCATAGCCATGGCGTACATTAATTCTTCGCAGGAAACATCATTAAGTGATTTACCGTCTTCTGCTAAAACACCAGCTATTCTTTTTCCATCAACATAATCATAAACATCGCCAACAGCGTTAGTGCAAACAATTGCTCCAACTTTTAATTCACCAAGTTCTACAGCGTAGCTGCCAATTCCTGACTTTGTGCATCTGTCAGGGCCAAGCATTTTTCCGACAGTTGCGCCACATCCTGCACCATGACTACCATTTTCAAAGTTGCCATGTTCTCCTTCAAAAGCTTTAGTACAAGCTGCATATCCCATTTCTTTATCCGGATATACGTTAGAAGCTTTGTAGCCTAAATCAAAGATATCTGACTGGCAAACAAGTGGTACAACAACATCCCCCACAGGGAAGCCAATTCCTTTTTCAGCTAAACATTTCATAACACCACCGGCTGCATCCAAACCGAAGGCTGAGCCCCCGCCTAAAACAACAGAGTGAATAACCTCTGCAGCAGCAAGAGGATCCATCAATCCTGATTCTCGGCTGGCTGGGCCGCCACCTCTTATATCAAGTCCACATGGTGCTCCCTCTGGGGCAACGATAACAGTGACACCAGTTCCAGCATCCTGATTCTCGGCCTGTCCTATTTTTAAATTCCCAATCTGGAAAATATCAATTTCCTTCATAAAAACCTCCTGAAAAAATAATTAAGTTAGGGCGTTAAATAGAGCCCTAGAAAATATTTTACAACAAAAAATAAAAATGTGGAAAAAAACTGTTGACAGCACTAACGACCTAGTGTACTATTCAGATAGTACAGTAGTACATAACACAGGAGGAGTGTGAATATGCAGTTTGATTCAAAGACGCCCATTTACTTACAAGTAATTAACTCAATCAAAATGGATATTGTTAATGAACGTATTAAATGTGGAGAAAAGCTTCCATCGAGCCGAGAGCTGGCTGTTAAATATACAATCAATCCAAACACGGCCGCTAGGGTTTATCAGGAGCTGGAAAGGGAGGGTGTATGTTACACCAAAAGAGGCATGGGCACATTTGTGACAGATGATGTAAATATCATAAAAGCGTGCCGACAGGAAATGGCGCAGGATGCTTTAAATCTATTCTTGAAAAGCATAATGGAGCTAGGTATTTCAAATGAAGAAGCAATAGAAATGATTAGAAGTAGAAAGGACGAAATGTGATGTTAAAAAGTGTTGATGTTACTAAAAAATTTGTTGGCAAAACCGCGGTAGATGGCATAACAATGAGCCTCGAACCAGGACACATTTATGCAATGCTTGGTCCTAATGGAAGCGGTAAGACTACTTGGATGAAGATGGCAGCAGGCCTTATAAAGCCTACATCGGGAGAGGTGCTTTACAAGGATACTCCAATCGGTATCGAAAGCCGAAAGGAAATTGCTTATATGTCTACTGAGCCATATTTCTATGATTGGATGACAGTAGGGGATGTTGGAAAATATTATAAGGATTTCTTTGCTGATTTCTCTATGGATAACTACACAGATATGGTTATTAGCATGGATTTGGATATGAAGCAAAAGGTAAAGTCACTTTCATCAGGTATGATGGCTAAGCTAAAGGTTGCAGTTACTATGGCTAGAGATGCAAAAGTCTACATGCTAGATGAGCCGTTAAATGGAATTGATTTGCTTGCAAGAGATGAGGTTATGAACATGATTCTTGATGCAGCATCAGAGGATAAAATCCTTCTTATTTCAAGCCACTTGGTAGAAGAGCTGGAGTCGGTTGTTGATAAAGCTATTTTCATTAAGCAGGCACAGCTTGTAGGTGTATTTGATGTAGAAGGTTTACGTATGACAGAAGGTGTATCGTTGGCTGACAAATACCGCCAGGTATTTTCTAATTTAGTTTTGGAGGGAATAGCATAATGGGAAACTTAATTAAATACGAATTCAGAAAATCATGGTCAATGAAGGGAATAATCCTTGTTATAACAGCTATATTTGAGGTGTTGTTTTTAATTGGTGTTTTCATGCAGAAGGAAACATTTTTAGCAATAGGTGTAACACTTCTTTCTATGATAGCTGTGTGTTCAGTGTTTATTATTGGTATATTTGGTATCTACACACTTAGTCGTGATTTGAATACAAAGCGAAGCTACATGCTTTTTATGACTCCAAATAATAGCTTCAAGATTTTAGGAGCAAAGCTTATTGAAAATGCAAGCTCAATCATAGTAGTAAGCGTATGTTTTGTAGCACTTGCAATTGCTGATGTTTCTATTTTGGCTGCTACTTATGGAGAGTTTAAAGAGTTATTTCAGTTTATAAATGCCCTTTTAGGCGAAAGCTATTATGTTGATTCATACAGATTTGCAATGATTAGTGCAGCATCTGTTGTAAATTGGATTTCCACAGTATGCTTAGGTTTCTTTGCCGTAATCATCTGCGCGACATTATTAAATGGCAAGAAATACAATGGATTCCTTAGCTTCTGCATCTTCATCGCAATCTCAATCTGCCTTAGCAAATTACTTGGCGTGTTTATCGACGATGGATTGGATTTTAATACAACACGTGTAATCATCCAGATTGTTTATTATGCAGTTGTTTCAGTAATTCTTTATGTTGCATCAGCATGGTTAATGGACAATAAGCTTTCAGTGTAAATCTAAAAAGATTCTTAAATAAAAATTAAAAGTATTTACATTACAGTGGATTATATTACACTAAACAAGATATGAAAAAGTTATACGAACATACCTTACCCAGGATATGTTCAAAAGGAGGATGAAATTGGGCGTTATAAAGAAAATAGGTGGCTTCTGTAAAAAGCATTTGAAGCTAATCATTATTCTGGTTGTTATTATTGGCGTGGTGTTGTTTATAAGACACAAGGCTCAGGTTGCGGCTCAGGCTATGCTTGATGCTCAAAACGAACCTGTCACATCTACTGTTGAAAAGATGGACTTAAAGAAGTCTGTTGGTGTTACTGGAACACTTACAGCAAATGAGACACTTACTGTTACATCAACACTTGGTGGCACAGGGGTTACAGGCGTAAAGGTTTCTACTGTAAATTATGAGGTAGGAGATTACGTTGAAAAAGGCCAGACAGTAGTAGAGTTTGATGGCGATGATTATGAGCGTAAGCTTACAGAGCTTAATCTTCAAAACGATATTACAAACACTGAATCAAGCATGAGCATCGAGGATATGCAAAAGTCTATTGAGACTACTCAGAAGAAAATCGATGAAAAGCAGAAGTGGCTTGATGATAACAAGGCAATCTATGAGAACCTTAAGGATGCTTTTGATCAGTACGAGAAATATAAGGATTCTGACCCATCTGTAGTAGAGCGTTGGAACAGAGAATCAGCAGCGGCAGCCGGCAGAAGCGAGCCAGTTTCAGTTCAGGGATATGAGGCGGTTGAGGATGAGGTTGAGACTCTTAAGGAGCAAATCCGCACAACTCAAAACAAGATTGAACTTGCTCAGATGCAGCAGAACTATGCTCAGAATTACACACAGGTAGATGCTAAAAATGATCTTTACGAGAGCATGGACAAGACAAAAGTTGCGGCACCTATTTCAGGCTATATCCTTACAATGAACGTTGAAGAGGGTAACAACTATACACAGGGCAATACCGTATTTACGATAGCTGATACAAGCGGTTTTATTGTAGAGGCAACTGTTAATGAATACGATGTAGCAAACATCCAGAAGGATTTACCAGCTACAGTTAAGTTTGAAGCTACAGGAGATGAGGAATTCACTGGTACAGTTTCATTTGTATCGATTGCATCTGAGTCTACTACATCAGCAGCGACAGCTTCATCTAATTTCGGCACATCAACAGCAGCTGCTGCATCTACAGGAAGTGCTGCATCTTACAAATTAAAGATTAAGATGGATGGAACAGACGATAGATTCCGTGTTGGTATGACAGCAAAGGCAAGCATCGTTCTTGATTCTGCTTCAGATGTGCTTGCAGTACCTTATGACTGTGTTCAGCAGAAAGATGACGGAAGCTTCTTTGTAACATCTATCGCTGATGATGGAACAAAGAAGGACATCCCAGTTAACAAGGGGCTTGAAAGCGATTATTATGTAGAGATTTCTGGCGATGGAATCAAAGAAGGCATGACTGTAGAGGCAATCGTAAGCGATGCGCCAAGCACAGATATTATGGATTATATGACTTTTGAATAGGAGGTCCTTATGGCAGCAGGAGATTTAATGCTAGACCTTCGTGATATTCATAAGAGCTTTTTCATCGGTACACCAAATGAATTTGAGGTTCTTCATGGAATTAATCTTACTGTTAATCAGGGTGAGTTTGTTTCCATTGTAGGACAGTCAGGTTCCGGTAAATCTACACTGATGAACATCATCGGTGCCCTAGATAGACCTACACTTGGAGAGTACACTCTTGATGGAGTAGATATTGAAAAAGCAAAAGATCATGAATTGTCTGCGCTTAGAAATAAAAAGATAGGTTTTGTATTTCAGACCTACAATCTTATTGCGAGAACCAACGCACTTAAAAACGTTGAGCTCCCAATGATGTACGCAGGAATGGGACGTGGTGAGCGTACAGACAGAGCAAAGATGCTACTTGAAGAAGTTGGCATGACAGATAGAATGCACCACAACCCAGACGAGCTTTCCGGTGGACAGAAGCAGCGTGTAGCCATTGCAAGAGCTATGGCTAACGACCCAGCTATCATTCTTGCAGATGAGCCTACTGGTGCGCTGGATTCAGCTACTGGACGAATGATAATGGATATTTTCCACAAGCTCCACGAGGAGCAGGGAAAGACAATTCTTCTTATTACCCACTCACCTGAGCTTTCTCAGGAGACTGACAGAATTATCACTATTAAGGATGGAACAATCCTGGGTGAGTCAAAGGGCAATTGGAAGGGACTTTCTTCTGATGAACGCGCAGGCGTAAAGAAGGAGGTGGAGTAATGTTATTTACAGAAAATATTCTGGTTGCCTTAGCTGGACTTAAGGCTAATATAATGCGCTCCCTTCTGACTATGCTTGGAATCATCATTGGTATTGCATCCGTTATTGCAATTATGACAGTTGGTAATTCCATCACATTGATTGTAAACAGCACTATGCAGGACCTTGGAGCAAACAACCTTGAAATGGGTGTTATGCAAAAATCCACAGACCAAACTAATGAAGATGGAACAAGTTATGGTGATGGCTATGTCCGCGAAATGACCGACAGCGATATGATTACCGACGAAATGATTCAGGCATATAAGGATGAATTCCCTGATGATGTTCAGTATATCCTTAAAATGGAAAACGTTGGTGATAAGGGCAAAGTTGTTGATGGCAATAAAAATGCTAATGTTCAAATTATCGGATACAACAAAGATACATTCGAATTTAAGGATTATAAAATGGTTGCAGGACGTCAGTTCCTCAATCAGGATTTTGCAAACGCCAAGAAGGTTTGCATGGTAACAGACAAATTTGTTGAGCGAATGTATGATGGTGATAGTGAAGCAGCCCTTGGCCAGGAGGTTGAGGTTAATGTAGCTGGCACATACTATAATTACTACATAGTAGGTGTTTACGAATATGTTGAGGATAAGTTCTCATTTGGTGTATCAGACAACCCAACAACAGAGCTTGTAATTCCTTACGAGACAGCTAGAACAGCTAATCACAATCAAAATAAAGGCGATTACTACTTCACAATCGTTACATCAGTAAATACAAACAACGATGATTTTGCTATCAAGACGCGTGATTTCTTTAATATAAATTATTATTCAAGAAATGACACTTATGAAGTAATGGTTGTAAGTATGACATCTATGATGGATTCAATGAACACCATGATAGGTATGATTCAGCTGGCACTTTCAGTAATTGCCGGTATATCACTGGTAGTTGGTGGTATCGGCGTTATGAATATCATGCTGGTTTCAATCACAGAGCGAACCAAGGAAATCGGTACACGAAAAGCCCTTGGTGCTACAAATAGTTCTATCCGAATGCAGTTTATAACCGAATCAGTTGTTATCTGCGTAATCGGTGGAATCATCGGAATTATACTTGGTGTAGTTCTTGGTACAGTTGCTGTTAAGCTGATGGGATACGAAGCTGCAGTATCTGCACAGAGCATCATAGTAGCCGTAGGCTTCTCAATGGCTATCGGAATCTTCTTCGGATACTATCCAGCCAACAAGGCGGCGAAACTAAATCCTATAGATGCATTGCGGTACGAATAATATACTCCGCTAGTTACGCCTACAAGCCTACTGATTTCTCCGCTCGATGACATATCTCGCTTGAGAAATAGTAGAGCTTGTTGCCTACTAGCTCACTTAAAGCCGACAGGTATTATGCCTGTTGGCTTTTTTGTGCGTTGTGAGAACCCCATGTGACGACCATCTGAATTATTCTGAAAGGTATGTGGAATCCGTTTACTTGCGGGAAAAATCCTAGTAAAGTGTGTGAAGTTAATCAATAATCATATTTTACCAGGAGGGACAAAATGCCGAAGGATTCTCAAAAGTTTTCTATCCTATCTAAATTGGGTAGTTTTGTAAAGCGCTTTGGCGGCTTTATTAAAAAACATTTATTAGTATTTATCATAATTATTATTCTAATCGTCGTTGGAATTATATTTGGAAGAAAATATCTATTAAAGGCGGACGCACATGAGGTTGAGGAAACACAGACACTTACAACTTCTGTAGAAGTAATGGATTTGCAGTCTTCCATTAGTGTGACTGGTACACTTGCGGCGGGCCAGACACAGTCGGTAACATCGACAGTTGCAACAGGTACGGAGGTTGCAGCAGTGTATTATGAAGTAGGTGACTATGTAGAGGCCGGCACAGTTATCGTTGAGTTTGATGCAGATGATTACGCAACAAAGCTTGCCGAGTTAAATGCAAAATACAATATCTCCGATATCGAGGATGCCCATACTCTTCAGGATTACTTAGATCAGATTGAGGATAAGCAGGAGGAGATGGCAGAGATTCAGGAATACTTAGATGAGTGGGCTGACGTATATAACAATCTTGTTGATGCTTACAACGATTATCTTGAATATGGCAATTCAGATTCTTCAATAGCTAGCCGTTGGACAACAGAGTCAAATGCAGCAAAGGCCCTTGATGATGGAAATGGTGTAACTATTTCAGGATATGAGTCAAAGCAGGAAGAACTTGAAACACTTCAGGATGAAATCGAAGAGCTTCAGTACAAGTATGAGCTTGAGCAGTTAAATCAGGAATACGACAATACATACACAAAGACAGAGGAGTATGAGTCAGTAACAGAAAGCCAGTCAGGCACACAGGTTGTTGCTCCATTTTCTGGATATATTACAGCAATCAATGTAGAAGAGGGAAATAACTATACACAGGGAAATACCGTATTTACGATATCAAATACAGATTCATTTGTTGTAGAAGCAACAGTTGATGAGTATGACATTGCATCTCTTAGCGAAGGACTTTCAGCAGTAGTTAAGTTTGATGCTACAGATGATGATGAGTTTACAGGAACAGTTTCATATGTTGCAGTTACATCTGATTCTACATCATCAAGCTCATCTTCAAGCACAGGCAGCACATCTGCAAGCTACGAAGTAAAGATTACACTTGATGATACAGATGATAGACTTCGTGTTGGTATGACTGCGAAGGCTTCAGTTATCCTTGAATCAGTAACAGATGCATACGCAGTAGCATATGATTGTGTTGAAACAGATTCAGATGGAAATAGCTATGTAACAGCTGTTGATGACGAAGGAAATGAGACAAAGATTGAGGTAACACTTGGTCTTGAAAGTGATTATTATGTTCAGATTATCAGTGATGAATTGTCAGAAGGACTTCAGGTAAAGGCAACAGCAGCAAGCACATCTTCTAATTCATCTGATGAGTCAAAGGATGAAAACAATTCACTACTTAACATGGGCGGCGGCCAAGGTGGCGGCGACATGGGAGGCGGTGCTCCAAGTGGTGGCGGCGGCCAGGGTGGCGGCCCAGGCGGAATGTAGGAGGTGAATTATGGCAGCAGGAGATATCATGTTAGATCTTCGTGACATCCATAAGAGCTTCTTCATCGGCACACCAAACGAATTTGAAGTACTTCACGGCGTTAATTTTAGCGTCCGTGAAGGCGAATTCGTATCAATAGTTGGACAGTCTGGTTCAGGAAAGTCTACACTTATGAATATAATTGGTGCCTTGGATAGACCTACAAGTGGTGAATATACACTTGATGGTGTAGATATTGAAAAAGCAAAGGACCACGAATTATCTATTTTAAGAAACAAGAAAATTGGATTTGTATTTCAGACATACAATCTGATAGCTAGAACAAATGCTATCAAAAATGTGGAGCTTCCAATGATGTACGCCGGCATTGGAAGAGCAGAGAGAAATGAAAGAGCAAAAATGCTTTTGGAGCAGGTAGGCATGACAAACAGAATGATGCACAATCCTGACGAGCTCTCTGGTGGACAGAAACAGCGTGTAGCCATTGCAAGAGCTATGGCAAATGACCCGGCAATCATTCTTGCAGATGAGCCTACAGGTGCCCTTGATTCTGCAACAGGACGCTTGATTATGGATATATTCCACAAGCTTCATGAGGAGCAGGGCAAGACCATCGTTTTAATAACTCACTCAAATGAGCTTTCTTTAGAGACAGAGCGTATCATCACACTTCGCGATGGTGATATAAGAGGTGAGTCGAAAGGTCAGTGGGAAACAATAAAGGAGGATTTAGCATGCTAATTATGGAAAACGTCCTCCTGGCACTGGCAGGACTAAAGTCCAATATAATGCGTTCCCTACTTACAATGCTTGGTATCATCATCGGTATTGCATCCGTTATTGCAATCATGACGGTTGGTAATTCTATCACTGTTATGGTTAACACACAGATGCAGGAGATGGGAGCAAATAACTTAACAGTTGGTGTATCAGCAAAGAGCACTTCCGAGGAGACTACTTCTTCAGGATTGCACTTTGGCGCCGGAAATCGCAGATCTATGGACACAGAGGATTACATTACCGACGATATGATAGATTCATTCCTTGAGGAATATAGCGATAATATAAAATATACACTTCTTTCATCAACTGTTGGTTCAGGTACAGCCATCGACGGTGATTTATATGCATATGTAAATGTTGTAGGTTACAACGAGGATTATATGGAATACAACGACCCAGAGATACTTGCAGGTCGTACATTCATAGAAAAGGATTATGAAAATGCTCAGAAGGTTTGTATTGTTTCAAACTACTTTGTTAATAACATGTTTGAGGGGGATACTTCCGCTGCTTTGGGGTCTGCTGTAGAAATCAGCATTAATGGAAAGTATTACACATACTACATCGTAGGTGTTTATGAATACGATGATAGTACATGGTCTAGCGATTCTACTGAGGATACAACAACAGATTTGTACATCCCTTACGATACAGCTAGAACTCAGCTTCATACAATCAATGATGGATATGAAAGCTTTACACTTATAACAACAATCGATACAGATTCAGAGGAGTTTGCAGACACTGTTGAAACTTATTTCAACACTATGTATTACTCAAACAATGATGATTATGAGGTTTCAGTTACAAGCATGGCCAGCATGATTGAATCAATGACCACAATGATTGGAACAATTGAGCTTGCCCTTGCGATTATCGCAGGTATATCTCTTGTTGTTGGTGGTATTGGTGTTATGAATATCATGCTTGTATCAATCACAGAGCGTACTAAAGAAATTGGTACTAGAAAGGCACTTGGAGCAACAAACGGTTCCATCAGGCTTCAGTTCATTACAGAATCAGTTGTTATCTGTATAATGGGTGGACTTATCGGAATCATACTTGGTGTTGTTCTTGGATCCGTAGCAGCTACATACATGGGCTACTCAGCATCCGTGTCAATTAGCGCCATCATAATAGCCGTAGCCTTCTCTATGGCCATCGGAATCTTCTTCGGATACTATCCAGCTAACAAAGCTGCGAAACTTAATCCGATTGAAGCGTTAAGGTACGAATAGTACTAGGGAATCTTCATAAGAGTAAAAAAGCCACTATGTAGGCATCAAGCTCTACTATTTCTCAAGCGAGACGTGTTGTCGAGTGGAGAAATCAGTAGGCTTGTGGCCGTAACATAGTGGCTTTTGTAATATTAATTAATCATCAAGTTCATCAGAAGATAACTCAAGTACTGTACGCTTACGAGCCATTTCGTCTGACTCAAGGTATTCGTCGTATGTAGTCATCTTGTCAATCATGCTTCCGTTAGGAAGGATTTCGATGATACGGTTTGCTGTTGTCTGTACGATTTCGTGGTCACGAGAAGAGAAGAGGATTACTCCTGAGAACTTCTGGAGACCAGTGTTAAGTGCTGTGATTGATTCCATATCAAGGTGGTCAGTAGGCTCATCGAGCATGAGTACGTTTGAGTTTTCAATCATCATACGTGAAAGAAGTACACGTACCTTTTCACCACCGGATAATACCTTCATTTTTTTAGCTCCGTCGTCGCCTGCGAAAAGCATACGGCCAAGGAATCCACGAACATAAGTAGCATCCTTGATTTCAGAGAACTGTGTAAGCCAATCTACAATGAGAAGGTCTGTGTTGAAAATCTCTGTGTTGTCCTTAGGGAAGTATGACTGAGATGTTGTAACACCCCACTTGTAGCTTCCTTCGTCTGGCTCCATCTCACCAGCAAGAATCTGGAAGAGAACTGTCTTAGCCTTTTCGTTTGAACCAACAAGAGCGATTTTGTCCTCACGGCCAACATTAAATGTAAGGTGATCAAGGATAAGCTCACCATCAATTGTCTTTGTAAGGTTTTCTACTGAAAGAACCTCGTTTCCGATTTCACGAGCTGGTCTGAAATCGATGTATGGATACTTACGGCTAGATGGACGGATGTCATCAAGCTGAATCTTCTCTAATGCACGCTTACGTGATGTAGCCTGCTTAGACTTAGAAGCGTTAGCAGAGAATCTCTGGATGAACTCCTGTAATTCTTTAATCTGCTCTTCCTTTTTCTTATTAGCTTCCTTACGCTGCTGAATGATAAGCTGTGAAGACTGATACCAGAAATCATAGTTACCAGCGTAAAGCTGAATCTTGCCGTAGTCGATATCTGCAGTATGTGTACATACCTTATTTAAGAAGTAACGGTCATGGGATACAACGATGACTGTGTTCTCGAAGTTGATAAGGAACTCCTCAAGCCATGCGATAGCATCCAAATCAAGGTGGTTAGTAGGCTCATCGAGAAGAAGTACATCTGGTGAACCGAAAAGTGCTCTTGCAAGAAGAATCTTGACCTTTAATGCACCAGGAAGCTCTGACATCTGTGTATAGTGGAACTCTGTATCAACACCAAGGCCGTTAAGAAGAGTAGCAGCATCTGCTTCTGCATTCCAACCATCCATCTCAGCAAACTCAGACTCAAGCTCAGCTGCGCGGATACCATCCTCATCAGAAAAGTCTTCCTTCATATAGATAGCGTCCTTTTCTTTCATAATGTCGTAAAGACGCTGATTACCCATAATTACTGTATCAAGAGCTGTGAACTCATCGTACTTGAAGTGATCCTGCTCTAAGAATGAAAGTCTGTTACCAGGGCTCATTGTGATTTCGCCGCTAGTAGGCTCTAACTGACCAGATAAAATTCTAAGGAAAGTAGACTTACCAGCACCGTTAGCACCGATGATACCGTAGCAGTTACCCTCTGTAAATTTGATATTAACCTCTTCGAATAAGGCTTTCTTGCCGAAACGAAGAGTGACGTTATTTGCTTGAATCATTTACATATCCTTTCTCTATACAAAAAAACAAGTTGGAAAACAAGGCAAGCCAGTGAAGTCCAACTAATAATCAAAACAGCTTAATATTATCAAAAAATAACGAATTTGTACAGATGGGGCAAGTGATTATAAATAGATGATATGCTTCATACTAAAATTAATCTCAAATTTGTGTTAGATGGGATTATTTATGGACACATGACTTGTTATAATTCTTTATATTAGTTAATCAGTTAATTGATTAATGAACGCATTGATGCTATCATGATTAATAAGGAAACGAGGATATTTTATGTTTCAAATTGACTTTTATCGCAATGTAAGAGGAGAGTGCGATATAGAGGAGTTTTTGGAAGGTCTTTCACAAAAAGCTGAGACAAATAAAGACGCAAGAATTCAATACAAACAAGCAATACAGTACATTCAGTTTCTAGAGGATTATGGAACTAAACTAGGAGAAAATGTTACTAAGCATCTGGATGAAGATATATGGGAGTTGAGACCTGGGAATAACAGAGTGTTATTTTTCTTTTTTAAAGATGATACCTATGTTTTATTGCATCATTTTAGAAAGAAGACTCAAAAAACTCCACGTAGAGAGATAGAAAAAGCAAAAGCAGAGCGTGATGATTGGATTTCAAGAAAGGGGTAATTGTATGAGTGATTGGACTAAGTACAAAGAAAAAGTTAGAAAAACTAATCAAAAGTTAGGACGAGATATTGATGAGGCAGAAGAAATTTCTGCTATTGTTGGGGCAATGATTCAGCAACGTCATAATCTTCATTTATCACAAAGAGAATTGGCGACCTTATGTGGCATACCTCATTCATCTGTGGCAAGAATAGAATCAGGTGTGAGCATACCTAATTTAGCTACTATGCTAAAGATTTTTAAACAATTGGAATTATCATTAACAGTTCAGCCAGTTAGAAAATAATATGATATATGTATATTACACATTAAGCGAAATAAGATTTTAGGCTAAACTAATATTTCACCACAGATATACGCCTAGAATTATTGCTTTTTAGCCTGTTAAATTATATAATATTTAATAATTTTTTCATGGAAGGTGGTGATATCATGGCAGTTCAAAACAGGGACGAATTAGAAAAGCTAGAAAACAATATTGCCTTTGAAAGCCAGGGTGTCATCGCTACTGCGGACTTTGTTGATCCAGACGAGCTCTATAAGGAGCTCATTGATAGAGTGCGCAAATATCATCCTAACACAGACATTTCTATGATTGAAAAGGGCTACAACCTTGCACATAAAGCCCATGAGGGACAGGTGCGTAAATCTGGTGAGCCATATATCATTCATCCACTTTGCGTTGCAATTATCCTTGCTGATTTGGAACTTGATAAAGAAACAATCGTGGCTGGTCTTCTTCACGACGTCGTTGAGGATACCATCTATACAAAGGAAGAGATAGCAGCAGAGTTCTCTGACGAAGTTGCAGAGCTTGTGGATGGTGTCACAAAGTTAGGACAGTTAAATTATGATGCGGATAAGGTAGAAATCCAGGCGGAAAACCTTCGAAAGATGTTTCTTGCAATGGCAAAGGATATCCGTGTCATCCTTATCAAGCTTGCAGATAGACTTCACAACATGCGTACTTTGAAGTACATGCGTCCTGAAAAGCAAAAGGAAAAAGCGCGTGAGACCATGGAAATCTATGCTCCACTTGCTCAGCGTCTTGGTATCAGCAAGGTTAAAATCGAGCTTGATGACCTTTCACTTAAGTATCTGGAGCCAGATGCTTACTACGACTTAGTTGAAAAAATCGCACTCAGAAAGAGTCAGCGTACAGAATACATTAATTCTCTTGTAGAGGATGTTTCAAAGCATATAAAGGATGCGGAAATCGATGCAGAGGTTTATGGCCGTGCAAAGCATTTCTTTAGCATCTACAAAAAGATGGTTAATCAGCACAAGACCATCGATCAAATATACGATTTATTTGCAGTTCGAATCATTGTAGATTCTATCAAGGACTGTTATGCAGCACTTGGTGTTATCCATGAAATGTACACACCTATTCCAGGTCGTTTCAAGGATTACATCGCTATGCCAAAGCCAAACATGTACCAGTCTTTGCATACTACAGTTATCGGACCTAATGGTGCGCCATTCGAAATCCAGATTCGTACATACGAAATGCATCGTACTAGCGAATACGGTATTGCAGCTCACTGGAAATACAAGGAGAGCGGTGAAGGCTCTACTGTTATGGGCGAGGAAGAAAAGCTTTCATGGCTTCGTGAAATCCTCGAGTGGCAGCAGGAAATCTCAGATAATAAAGAGTTTTCTTCCTTATTAAAATCAGATCTTAACCTGTTCTCTGATACAGTATTTTGTTTCACCCCATCAGGTGATGTTAAGAATCTGCCAAACGGTTCAACACCTATCGATTTTGCCTATGCCATCCATTCGGCAGTAGGAAACAAAATGATTGGTGCCAAAGTCAACGGCAAGCTTGTGCCAATCGACTATGTCATCCAAAACGGAGACCGTATCGAGATTGTCACATCTCAGAATACAAACGGCCCAAGCCGTGACTGGTTGAGTATTGTCAAAAGTTCACAGGCAAAGAACAAAATCAATCAGTGGTTCCGCAGTCAGTCCAAGGACGAAAATATTGCCAAAGGTAAGGAACTTCTCATTGGTTCTGCAAAGCAAAAGGGCGTGGATCTTGGCGATATAAACAAGCCTAAATATCAGGAAATCATTATTAATAAATACGGATTCCACAGCTGGGAAGATTGCCTCGCAGCAGTTGGTCAGGGTGCCATCAAAGAGGGTGCTGTTATCAACAGAATGTTCTCTGCATGGCAGAAGGATCACCCAGTTAAGGTTACCGACGAAGAAATCTTGGCAGAGCATTCTGGTTCAGGCAAGGAAGCTAAGCCAAAGTCTAAAAATGGTATTACAGTTAGCGGACTTTACGATGTTTCAGTTCGTTTCTCAAAGTGTTGTAATCCAGTTCCAGGTGATGAAATCGTAGGTTTTGTTACCAGAGGAAGAGGTGTATCAATTCACCGTACCGATTGTATCAATATGATTAATCTTCCAGAATTCGAAAAGGAACGTCTCATCGAGGCCGAGTGGGCTCGTGACGCAGAGGAAGATGGCAAGAAGGGCGGAGTATACCTCACAGAAATCAATATTTACGGAAACAACCGTACAGGACTTTTGGTTGATATCACACGTATATTCACCGAAAGAGAGATAGATATCGACTCAATCCATTCCAAGACAAGCAAACAGGGCGTTGCTACCATCACTATCAAGTTTGGTACACAAAGCCGCGAGCAGCTTCGTTCTTTGGTTGAAAAGATTAAGCAGGTTGAGTCTATCATCGACGTAGAAAGACCTAGAGGATAAGATGAAAGTAGGAAAAGTACTTCTGCCAGCAGCGGCAGAAAACTGCTATATAGCCATAAATGAAGATACAAATGAATCAATCATAATTGATCCAGGCTCAGCTTTTGAGCGTATCAAGTCTGCAGTGGAAAGCACTGGCACAAAGCCTGTTGCAATCCTTCTGACTCATGGTCATTTTGATCATGCTGGAGAGGCAGCTTCCACAGCGAAGGAATATGGCATAAAGGTTTACACACACGAGGCTACAGCAGAGGAGCTTAAAAATCCAAGCATCAACCTTTCAGGAGATATGTTTGGAGATTCCAAAAGCTATAGCGCGGATGTTTTTTTGAAGGACGATGAGGAAATAGATTTAGCAGGACTTCATATCAAGTGCCTTTTCACACCAGGTCACACACCAGGTGGATGTTGCTTCTATTTCACTAATGAAGATATAGTTTTTACCGGAGATACATTGTTTAGTGGTTCCGTGGGACGAACAGATTTCCCAGGCGGTTCCATGAGTCAGTTGGTAGGTTCAATCAAGTCAAAGCTTATGACTCTTTCAGATGATACTATCTGTTACCCTGGTCACAACGAGCCAACCACTATCGGTACAGAAAGGATATACAATCCATTTTTATGATTTACATACAATTAAACGAAGATAATTTTGAATATGATATTTATTCACTAGTTAAAGCCTTTTATCCAAAGGAAGAGGTCAAAATCTCTACAGAGCCCACACCTGAGGATGCAGGGCTTCTTTTTTCGATGCAGGTTAATTACTCAGACAACGTTCTCACACTGGATGGCAGAGAAATCGAAATCGATTATTCTGACAGACCAGACACAAAGAATCGTCTGAAGCTTGCCATCTATGAAAGTCTTAGCAAGCGTACCGGCAAGGAATTGCCATGGGGTACTCTTACAGGCATCCGCCCAACTAAAATTAGCCTTGGCATGATAGAAGATGGCGCAGATGATGAGGCTATTGCTTCATACATGAAGGATACCTATCGTACATCCGATGCAAAAATCAACCTTAGCTTACAGGTTTCGCACAAGGAGCATGAGCTTTTATCAAAGATAGATTATGACAATGGCTATTCCGTTTATATTGGAATTCCATTTTGCCCTAGCACCTGTTTGTACTGTTCATTCACTTCATACCCAATTGGGCTGTGGAAGAAAAAGCTAGATGATTATTTGGATGCTCTTGAAAAGGAAATGGCTTTCACAGCAGAGTCCTGCAAGGAAAAGAGCCTTACCACCATCTACATTGGTGGCGGTACACCAACATCCTTGGATGAGGAGCATTTGGAAAAGCTTCTTACACTTGTAGATAAATACTTTGATACAAAGTCACTTTTGGAATACACAATCGAGGCTGGCAGACCAGATTCAATCACATACGAAAAGCTTCAAATTATGAAGAATCATCCAGTCAGCCGTATATCAATCAACCCACAGACAATGAATCAAAAGACTTTGGATTTGATTGGTAGATTCCATAAGGTAGAGGATATTCACCGTGTATACGGATGGGCTAGAGAGCTTGGCTTTGACAACATCAACATGGATTTGATTCTTGGCCTTCCTGGCGAGACAATTGAGGATGTAAAATACACTCTAGATGAAGTTGAGAAGATGGCACCAGACAATCTTACAGTTCATTCACTTGCTCTTAAGCATTCGGCTCGTCTCAACATTGACAGAGAGTCTTATGACGATTATTTAATAGAGAACTCACAGACTCATATGGATATTTGCCTGGACTGTGCAAATCATATGGGAATGAATGCATATTACCTTTATCGTCAGAAAAATATGGCTGCAAATCTTGAGAATATTGGTTATGCAATGCCAGGTAAAGAGGGGCTTTACAATATCTTGATAATGGAAGAGAAACAAACTATAATGGCACTTGGTGCTGGCTGCTCATGCAAGTTTGTTGCTGACCATGGCAAGACAGTTACTAGATGTGAAAATGTCAAGGACGTTCAATTATACATTGACAGAATTGATGAAATGATAGATAGAAAAAGAGAAAGACTTAGAGAGGATTTAAAATGGCTTTAAACAAGAAACCAGTTAATGGAATGAAAGACATCCTTCCATACGAAATGGAAGTTAGAGACTACGTTACTTCTATAATCAAGGACACATATCGTTCTTTCGGATTCACTCCAATCGAAACACCTGCAATGGAGTCAATCGGCAACCTTTCTAACAAGCAGGGTGGCGAAAACGAAAAGCTTATCTTCAAGGTAATGAAGCGTGGAGAAAAGCTTAACATACCTGAGGCACAGACTGAGGATGATGTAGTAGATTTTGGTATGAGATACGACCTTACAGTACCTCTTTGCCGTTTCTATTCAAATCACGCAAATGAGCTTACATCACCATTCAAGTCACTTCAGATTGGTTCTGTTTGGAGAGCAGACAGACCTCAGCGTGGTCGCTATCGCCAGTTTACACAGTGTGATATCGATATTCTTGGTGAGCCTAGCAACCTTGCAGAGATAGAGCTTATCCTTGCTACAACTACAACACTTGGACGTATCGGTTTCAAGAACTTTGAAATCCGCATCAACGAGCGTCGTATCCTTAAGGCAATGGCAGCTTATGCAGGTTTTGCAGAGGAAGATTACGATTCAATCTTCATCACACTTGATAAGATGGACAAGATTGGTCTTGATGGAGTTTCTAAGGAGCTTCTTGAGTCAGGATATTCACAGGAGTCAATCGACAAGTATGTTGGTCTTTTTGCAGCCCTTGAAAATGTTAAGGATGTTGCAGAAGGAATGAACATTCTTCTTGATAAGCTTGGTGATTTCCTTGATGTGGAAGTTGCAGATTGGATGAGAGAAATCGCTTCTGCAGTTAATGCAACAAAGGAAGCTGATTTTGAGCTTGTATTTGATCCAACACTTGTGCGTGGTATGAGCTACTATACAGGAACAATCTTTGAAATAGCAATTCCTGAGTTCGGCGGAAGCTGCGGTGGTGGCGGACGTTACGACAAGATGATTGGTAACTTCACAGGTCAGAACACACCAGCTTGTGGTTTCTCAATCGGATTTGAGCGTATCATCCTTCTTCTTATGGAGCAGGGCTTTAAGGTTCCAGGAGCAAGCAAGAAGATTGCTTACCTTGTTGAAAAGGGCTATCCAGCAGAGAAGCTTGCTGAGGTTATGGCTCAGGCAAAGGCTGCACGTGCAGAGGGCAATACAGTTCTCGTTGTTCGTATGAACAAAAATAAAAAGTTCCAGAAGGAACAGCTTTCAGGTGAAGGCTACGAGGAATTTGTAGAGTTTTTTAATCGTTAAAAGGTTTGACGCAATCGAATTATAGTGATATTATCCTACTAATTAGATAGGTAAAAGGAGTAGGTATGTATCAGGAATTAATGGACAAATACGATAGACTAAAGGACTACTTTAAGGATTTAGGAAAGGTTGCGGTAGCGTTTTCCAGTGGAGTTGATTCCACATTTCTCCTTTATGCAGCACACGATGCTATAGGGGACAATGCTATTGCGGTGACTGCATCGTCTTGCTCTTTCCCAAAGAGAGAACTGAACGAAGCAATCGACTATGCTAAATCACTTGGAGTTAGACATTTTATCGTTGAATCAGAAGAATTAGAAATAGATGGATTTGCACAGAATCCACCCAATAGATGTTATCTTTGTAAGAAGGAGCTTTTTGAAAAGATGTTTGCACTTGCAAAGGAGCAGGGCATAGATTATGTGGCCGAGGGTTCCAACCTTGATGATAATGGTGACTATCGTCCTGGCTTACAGGCTGTTGCAGAGCTTGGAGCAAAAAGCCCATTGAGAGATATCGGATTTACGAAGTCAGAAATTCGTCAGCTTTCAAAGGAGTTTGGACTTCCAACAGCAGAGAAGCAGTCATTTGCTTGTCTTGCAAGCCGTTTCCCATATGGTGAGACAATCTCAGAAAAGAAGCTTTCTATGGTTGATAAAGCAGAACAGTTTCTATTAGATGAGGGCTTCAAACAATTTAGAGTACGTATTCATGGAGACAATGTTGCGAGAATTGAGCTTAGTCCTTCTGATTTTCCTAGAATGTATGATGAAGCATTCAGATTAAAGGTATATGATAAGCTCAAGGAATACGGTTTTGCATATGTGGCACTTGATTTAAAGGGCTATCGCACAGGCAGTATGAACGAAACATTGGGCTTGTAATATTGACAAATAGCATCATAAAAAATATTATATGAATACCTACTGATTTGGTAGGTATTCATTTTTGTTATAGAGGTATTTATGTTAAATCAGTTTTCAAGAACAGAACTTCTTCTTGGCAAGGAAGCCATGGAGGGGCTGGAGAATAAAAGAGTTGCCATTTTCGGAATTGGCGGTGTAGGAGGATATGTATGTGAAGCACTGGTGAGAAGCGGGGTAGGACATTTTGATTTGATAGATGATGACAAGGTTTGCCTGACAAATCTTAACAGACAAATCATCGCAACAC
Source organism: Pseudobutyrivibrio ruminis DSM 9787 (assembly GCF_900218035.1). Lineage (GTDB taxonomy): Bacteria > Bacillota > Clostridia > Lachnospirales > Lachnospiraceae > Pseudobutyrivibrio > Pseudobutyrivibrio ruminis. The sequence goes on along the minus strand of NZ_OBMR01000005.1, from coordinate 89,592 downwards.
GTTCCACAGTTGGAAAGCATAAGGTTGATGTTATGAAGGAGCGTATGCTCGATATCAATCCAAAGGCTGATATTACAGTTCATAAGTGCTTTTTCCTTCCAGAAAATGCTCACGAGTTTCCGTTTGAAACATATGATTATGTGGTTGATGCTGTTGATACTGTTACAGCTAAAATCGAAATTATTATGCGTTGTAAGGAGCTTGATGTTCCTGTAATCAGCTGTATGGGTGCTGGAAATAAGCTGGACCCTAGTAGATTTAGGGTGGCAGATATTTATAAAACAACAATGTGCCCTCTTGCAAAGGTAATGCGCCGAGAGATGAAGAAGAGGGGCGTTAAGCATTTGAAGGTTGTTTTTTCAGATGAAAAGCCAAGACGTCCAATTGAGGATATGGCAATCAGCTGTAGAACAAATTGCATCTGTCCTCCAGGTGCGGAGCACAAATGCACAGAGAGAAGGGATATACCAGGTTCTATTGCATTTACACCTGCAGTAGCTGGCTTGGTATTAGCCAGTGAGGTTATTAAGGATTTAACTAACGGATTTAGCAGAGACAAAATAGGGGAATAAAACTATGACATTACAACAAGTATTGTACGCGTTAACTATTGAAGAAATGGGGTCAATGAACAAGGCAGCGGAGAAGCTATACATTGTTCAGCCTACACTTACCAGTGCCATTCAAGAGCTGGAAAATGAGGTGGGACTGACCATTTTCATGAGAACCAATAAAGGTGTTATCGTAACACCTGAGGGTCAGGAATTCTTGGATGACATCAGAGGTTTCTATCGTCAATACGATATTGTAATGCAAAAATATAAGGATGAAGGTACTTACAAAAGAAAGTTTGGTGTGTCTACACAGCACTACACATTTGCAGTTCGCGCCTTTATCGACATGGCAAAAGAATACGATATGAATCAGTTCGATTTTGCCTTGAGAGAGACCACAACTCACAACATAATTAGAGATGTAAGCACACTAAAGAGTGAAATTGGAATTTTATATATTAGTGAGCATAATAGAAAGGCATTAAATAAGCTTTTTAATGAGCATTCTGTGGAGTTTCATCCACTTATTAAGTGTCGAGCTTTTGTTTACTTATGGGGAGAGAATCCACTTGCTCAAAAAGAATATATTACGTTTGATGACTTGAAGGATTATCCTTGCCTTTCCTTTGAACAAGGCGAGAACAGCGAGTTTTTGGCAGAAGAGATTCTTAGCGAGAATATATATCCTCAGACTGTAAGAGTTACAGATAGATCAACAATGCTTAACCTGGTTCGTGCAATGAACGGTTATACACTGTGCTCTGGAATTGTTTGGGGAGATTTGAACAGTGACGGATACGTTGTTGTCCCTTACAAAGGTGATGAGGAAAACCCAAACAGCGTTATGGAAATAGGTTATATCACCAAGAAAAACTCAGTAATGAGTAAGATTGGTGAGCAATATCTAGAGGAGATAGATATTGCTTTATCTCAAATTGATAAAAGTGTTATTTATGAAGAATAGTTTTTTCACATATTTTTGCTATAGTGTATACACTGATGGTGAGGAAACATATCAAGGAGGCAGATATGGCATATTTTCCAATGTTTGTAGATATAACTGATACTAACTGCCTGGTAGTTGGTGGCGGTGAAGTAGCCCTTAGAAAGGTAAATGTACTTCTTGATTTTGGAGCAAAGGTACATGTAATTGCCAAGGAGATTTCTATGGAGCTTGCAGCATTATCAGAGGAGACAGATCATCTCCTTTTAGAGCAGCGCGAGTTTACACCAATTGATCTTCAGGATAGAAAGTTGGTTGTTGTTGCAACTAGCGATAATGAGCTGAATACTCAGATTTCTATGATGTGCAATGAAGGCGGTATCCCTGTTAATGTGGTGGATGACAAGGATAAATGCTCATTTATTTTCCCATCATATCTGAAGGAGCAGAATTTGGTAGGAGCTTTCTCAAGTAGTGGCAATAGTCCGGCACTTACTCAGTTCCTTAAAAATAAAGAAAAAGAGGTGCTTACTCCAAAGCTTGGAGAGCTTAATGAAATGCTTGGCAGATGGAGACAACCGATTACAGAACTGTTTCCACTGGAAGCATCTAGAAAGAGTGCATTTGAACAGCTTATCGACTATGCACTTTGCTATGATGGAATTCCAACAGATGAAGAGGTTGAAGAGCTCCTTGGAGCAATCAGCATGACCCTTTAAAATGTATACAAAATGAGGCCTATACCAACGGTCTCATTTTTTTGTGTATATTTTGTAAAAAAACGCACATTTTGGCAAAAGTTGAGTAAAATAGAAGTGTTATCGTATGTAACATGGGGAGGGGAAAATGGGTTCACCAGAGAATATCAAAACGCTTATAAAAAGAACATTCATTGTATTAGGCATTGCGTTTGCCATAATAATCATTTCATTTGTATTTCACGTAATCCAAATTAATAAATTTAACCAGCAGGAAAGGTATTATACTTCTGATACTGTTTCTATGGATGTTACTGCTGATATTCACCCAAGAGGAATGCTTACTGACTCTTGGGAAAAGAATGATGCCTTTGAGGATATGATAATCAACGGCAAGATATATGAGGCAGTTATCACTAATAATTCAAAGTGTCTATTGTCTGATTGGCAGCTTAGGGTCAATATCAAGGAAAGCTGCTGGATAAATAATGCCTGGAACGGCACAGTAGAGATTCATCAGTTTGTGGACGGACAGGAGAAGAGTCAGACTATCGATCTTAGAGATTACAACATTGGTGATATATCGCTGGATTATCAATTGGCTGGTCAGGACCTTCTCATTCCCCTCAACAGTGGTGATTATATTATTTATTGGCCATATACTGGCAACGATTCAGGTGAGGTTCCACTTAAGTCAACAAATGAATATTCAGGCCAGGCATACATTGGTCTGATTTTATACAGCATTTCAGGTGATAATGATTTGTCGGATTATGTAATGACATATCATTTGAATCAGTCATATTTTTCTGGAACATTCGGAACATTATTCCTTATTATCATTCCAGCATGGATTTTAATCATGCTTGTTTTTGCTGTAATTGCATGGATAGTTATTGGCTTTGAAAGCACGATGTACTATCAGAGCCAGATTATTGATGATATGTTTTCTATTTGCAGCAAGCTTGCAGATGAAAAGGATTACTATCACAAAGATCATTCGAATAGAGTTGCAAAGTATGCCAAGAAGATTGCTGAAGCAATGGGCATGGATAAACAGGACTGCAACGTAGTTTATTATGGGGCATTACTTCATAACATTGGTAATTATGCTGTCCCAGAGAGAATTCTTGGCAAATCTTCGAAGCTTACAGAAGAAGATGAGAAGATTATTCAGGTACATACTATGAAGGGCGCTAAACTTGTGGAGGATGTAAAGTCTATGCCACAGGCATCTTCAGCTACCCTTTATCATCACGAAAGATTCGATGGAACAGGTTATCCAACAGGTAAAAAAGGAGAGGAGATTCCTCTTATTGCCAGAATTATTTCTGTTGCTGATGCTTATGATGATATTAGCCGTGACAGAGAGTACAGAAAGAAATATACCTTGGATGAAATGAAGACATTCTTCAAGGAGAAATCAGGCACATGGTATGATCCTTTTATAATCGATGTTTTTCTTAAAATAATAGATTCAATAGAAGAATAATAAACTGGGGAGTTTTTAAATGATTACCATAGATAAAAAGAAGATAAAAATCCTTCTGATAGGAATTTTAATAAATGTTATCGGCCGCTTTATTGCAAGTAAAACGCAATTTCCGGGCTATTTAAATATGACCGGAATAGTTTATGCTTCTTATTATGGCGGTTGGCTTCTGGGCGTTATTACTGCACTTATAAGCGGATTCATATCTTCTTTCAATATAGCGATAGACATATATTATGTACCAATAGATATGGCTATGGCTATTTTCGTGTATTTACTAAGCAAGAAAAATAGATTCTTTAATAGATTTTTGTCAGTAATAAGTTTGGCATTAACTTTCGCGATTATTAAGGGCGTAATGCTTACTTTCAATACATACATACTGTTTCCTGAGTCATCGGGAAATTACTACATTGATGCTTTGTCAGCCTACGTGTCCACTCATGGTGGTAGTGTACTTACATGCATTTTTGTTTGCAGCATGTATATAGCATTTGCAGATTCTTTATCAGCTTGTGTTTCAATATATATAGTACGTAGATTATATAAGTTTTATTTTAGAAAGAAAAATGCTAAAAGACTTAAAAAATCCCTTGGGGCAAAGATTAGTCTTACATTATTGGCGATATCTACAGCTTTGTCTTTTACAAGTCCAATAGAGGCAGATGCTGAGTCTGAAATGAATATAAATTTCGTTCAGCGTATTTATAATAGCGACAATGGCCTGGTAGGCGGATGTGCCAATGACTTGGCTCAGACTGCTGACGGTAGTATGTGGGTTGGAACCTATGGTGGATTGTATAGATTCAATGGTCAATCATTTCAACTGCTAGATACTATTGATTCTATAAGATCAGTTCAGTGCCTATTTTCTGACGAAAGCGATAGACTTTGGGTTGGAACAAATGGTGCTGGTCTCACAATGCTACATGACGACTTGTCTTATTCGGTGGTAAATGCTGATGATGGCTTACCATCAAACTCTGTTCGTGCAATAGTTGAAGATGATAATGGAAATTATTATGTAGGTACTACTGCGGGTCTGTCTGTAGTTCAAGTGGAAAATGAACAGATAAAGATAGTAAAGAACAGCATAGAAGTAGGCAATGTTTCAAAAGAGGATATCGACAACGACGGTCATATGGCGGTGTTGAATACTGTTGGTGAGATAAGAGTATATTCTACAGATTCAGATGATGAAGTTACTACATTCCAATGCGATGAAGCTACAACACTAAAATATGGTCTTGATGGTTCTTTGTATTTAGGTACAGATATGCAATGCATCTATAAGTACCAATACATAGATGGCGAATATGTGCAGGTGGATACTATAGAAACTCCTGGGCTCACATATATAAATGAAATATATTTCCATACAAACGGAATGATTTATATTGCCTCTGATGCTGGAGTTGGATTTGTAGATTTAAATGGAAAAGCCAGCATCATTAATACGGGAAGCTTTGATAGTTCGGTTGAACAGATTTTTGAGGATTATCAGGGAGACCTTTGGTTTACCTCTTATCGTAGAGGTCTTCTTTGCTTGAGTCCATCGGCTTTTGTGGATTTATTTGGAGTATGCAATGTTTCTCCTGCAGTTGCTAACGTAATTAGAAGTAAAAATAATCTTTTTTACATAGGAACTGACGATGGCCTTGTTATTTTAGATTATAACAATGGAACCTCTATCCAAAATGAAATAACTGATTTTTATAAAGAAACAAGAATCCGTTCTATGACAACAGATGCTGATAACAATCTGGTTATCGCTGGTTATGGTAAGAATCTTATGGCCATTTCTGAGGATGGAGAATTCTTCCAATACATTCCAGAAGGTAGTGAACAGGTGGTTGAAAGAAAGCAAAGATTTATTACAACACTGTCTGATGGAAGATTGTTACTATCCAGTGAAAGTGGAATCGCTTTTATAAAGGATAGACATATCGACGGAACCCTTGAATTAGGAAAAGCTCTACGAAACGCAACAGTATTAAATGCTGTAGAGATGGATGACGGAACAATTCTTGCAGGAACTGACGGTGATGGTATCGCTATTATCCGAAACGGTAGGGTAGAAAGCTACATAACAAAAAATGACGGGTTATGCTCTAGCGTTATTCTTAGAATTGTTGAGGATAAAGTTGGCAGCGGTTATTTTGTTATGACAGGAAGTGGAGTCTGCTATATGAACCATAAATATCAGGTTCGAGAATTGAGCGGTATTCCATACTTTAACAATTTTGATTTGTACCAGGCTGATGATGGAAATGTTTATATTACAGGTGGTGCAGGTGTATACGTAGTTCGCTATGAAAACCTTATGGCTGGCCTTACTACAGATGTATACGAATTGCTGGATTCAAAGGAAGGGTTGCCTGGAAGTCTTACAAGCAATGCATGGAATTTTGTAGCTGAGAATCATATTCTTTTCCTTTGCGGAAGTACTGGAATTTATACCCTTAACCTAGACAAATATGGAATGGATATAGACAACTATAAGGCTAAGATAACAGGTATTTCCCTTGATGGCACCTATAAACCGATTACTACAAAGGATGAGATAACTATTCCTCGAGGTACTGAGCGAGTAGAGATAAACCTTGATTTAAACAACTTTACACCAACTGATCCATATATCAGATATTATTTGGCAGGTGTGGATGCTGAGAAAACTAAGGTTCAGGCTAGCGAATTAGGCACTATATCTTATTTCCATATACCTTTTGGTACATATGAGTTCCATATAGAGGTCCTCAACAAGGACAATAAGCTTTTAGTAGAGCAGGTTTATACAATTATTAAGGAGCGAGAAGCCTTTGAAACATTGTCCTTCAAACTCTATTACTATACAGAGTCTTTGTTAATTCTCCTTGCCGTCATTGTAGCATTTGCTAATGGTGTAGTATTTTCTTTGACAAAGAAGCAGAACGAAGAACACGAAGAGATAGTAAAGAAACTTCAGGATGAAAAGACAGCAGCCCTAGAGCGAAGCCTTAGAATGGAAGAGGAAGCAAACAAGATGAAGTCTGCTTTCCTTGCAAGTATGTCTCATGAAATCAGAACTCCTATCAATGCAATTATTGGTATGGGAACCATGATTACAAGAGAATCACAGGAGGACACAACAAAGAAATATGCAAGAGATATCAGAAATGCTAGCAAAACCTTGCTAGCGCTTATAAATGATATTCTCGATTTTTCTAAAATTGAATCTGGAAATCTTCAGTTGGTTGAAAGCGAATATGATTTGGCCATCATGGTAAACGATTTGGTAAATATGATTAAGCCAAAGGCAGATGATAAGAGCCTTAGCTTCGACGTGAAGATTAATCCAGACATACCACAGTTCTTGTACGGTGATGATGTTCGAATTGAGCAGATTATTATCAACATTCTTAGCAATGCAGTTAAATATACACAAGAAGGCACTGTTACATTTGAAATGGATTATGCCTATGAGTCAGATGCTGAGATAGTTCTTAAGGTGAAAGTATCGGATACTGGTATTGGTATAAAGCAGGAAGATATTGATAAGCTGTTTTCTCCATATCAGAGACTTGACGAGCAGAAGAATAAAAAGGTAGAAGGTACCGGCCTTGGAATGAGTATTACAAAGAGCTTGCTTGAAAAGATGCATAGCCAGCTTGAGGTTTCCAGCGTTTATGGTGAGGGTTCAACTTTTGCATTTTCTCTTCTTCAGGAGGTTCGTGGTGATGAGAAGATTGGTGATTTCAGAGAAAAGGCTAATGACGTTGAATCTGAGGATGCAGCAGAATCATTCCATGCACCAAATGCAAATATTTTGGTTGTGGATGATGTGGAAATGAACCTTATTGTAGCCAAGAATCTGTTGAAAAGAATTGAAATCCAGGTGGATACAGCATCATCAGGACCTCTTGCTCTTGATTTATCTCATTCAAGAAAGTACGACATTATATTCCTTGATGCAATGATGCCAGGTATGAGTGGTGAAGAAACATTGAAAGCTATTAGGGCCTCTTGTCCGATAAATAGCGATACTCCAATTATTGTTCTTACTGCAAATGCAGTAAAGGGCGCAAAAGAAGAGTATTTAGATGCGGGATTTACAGATTATCTTTCAAAGCCAATTGATGGACTTAAATTCGAGGCGATGATTGAAAGATATCTGACGGACGATAAAAAGGTATACAATTTTGCTGGTGAATCAAATATCAACAATTCGCAAAACGGCGAAAATACCGATATTCTTATATCTCTTAGAAAGATAGATGAGATGGATGTAGATTCAGGTATTGCAACTGCTGGAGATAAAGATATCTATTTGATTGTATGTCGAAGCTTTTACGAGACTGCCCCAGAGCGTATTCAGATGATAAAGGATTACTATGATGGTATGGATATTAAGAATTACACCATTCAGGTTCATGCCCTTAAATCATCTGCAAGATTAATTGGAGCAAATGACTTGTCTGATAAGGCCTTAGAGCTTGAAATGGCAGGCAAAGAGAATAACGTAGATACGATAACCGCAAATACGAATCAGACTTTGGATATATATACAGAAATATATAACAAAATGAAGCTGGTTTATGAATCAGAGGAATCAAATACAGAGGAGGATATTGAAAAAGAACCTATAGCGCCAGAAGAGCTTTCAGATGCTTATGAAGCTTTGAAAGAGTTGGTTCCACAGATGGAGTATGACGCTATAGAGATGCTATTCGAGGAGTTAGATAATTATCGATTACCTGAGACAGATGCTGAAACTATTGCAGAGTTAAAAAAGGCTTTAAAAGTCTTTGATTGGGATAAAATGGAGCAAATATTAAGTTTGTGATATACTACGCATAAGGGGACAGAGTGATGAAAAAAAAGGTTGAACGAAGTGTAATCTTAAATTATGTGGCGATATTTGGAGGAGTATTCCTGAACTTCGCCCTGTCATTTCTTTCATACAAGGTAGAATTGCCTATGTACTTTGATAGCATAGGTACTATTGGTGTTGCCGCTGTTTGCGGTATGCTACCGGGATTTTTGGTTGCAGTTTTTACAAATCTTATCTGCAGCCTGTACAATCCTTTTGCCATCTATTACGCAATCTTAAGCGTCCTTATGGCTGGAGTCACAGCTGTTTTCGTGCACAGAAAATATTTTAAAAAGAAATACATGTACTTAGTATTCATATTGATATTGGCTTTAATATCAGGCGGGCTGGGTGCTATCATTCAGTTTTTACTGTTGGGCCAGCCTCAGTATGTAGAAGTTAGCCATCTATCAGAGTATATGGCTACCCATTTTGGTCTGAATTTCTATGTTTGGTTTTTCCTTGTAAATACATGCTTGAATATTGTTGATAAAGGCATCGCTGTCTGGATAGTATTTTTGGTTTTGAAGTTTATACCAGAAAAAAATCTAGATGGAATATGGGATATTGGTTGGCAACAGCGCCCGCTTACTCCTGTAGAGCTGAAGCGTATTAAGCTTTCTTCCAAGAAAAATGGTGGAAAGCTTCAAAAGCGTGTTTCAAGAATGCTTGTAATAGCAGCATTTACAATGACAATCATTATGGGCGTAATAAGCATGCACTTGTTCTATACAAATGCAAAGGAAAGATATATTGCCAATGCTACAGGTGCTGCAAAAATGGCATCCAATGTAATAAATACTGATAGACTAGATGCTTATGCAAAAAAAGGCCACGAAGTTGGAGATTATATTGAAATCGAAAATGCTCTTTATGACATAAGATCAAACTTTGAAGGCGTAGAGTATCTTTATGTGGTACGTATTCGTGAGGATGGTTGTCAGTTCATATTTGATTTGGCAACAGATACAGAGGAGCCATATGCACCAGGTGAAATAGTTCCTTTTGAGGAGGCTTTTGAAGAGTATTTACCAGCTCTGTTTGCTGGAGAAGAAATAGCCCCAATAGAATCAAATGAAAAATCTGGTTGGGTTGTGACAAAGTATTATCCAGTTAAGGATTATAGTGGAAACACAGTTTGCTATGCCTGCGCCGATGTAAAGATGGACTATGTTTCTGACTATTTCAAAGGCTATGTAATAAAGGTTGTATTGATTTTTTCAGGATTTTTCCTTTTGATATTAGCTTATGGTATGTGGCTATCCAGATATTTCTTGGTATACCCAATAAATAGTATGGCTGCATGTACCAATGATTTCATGTCTGATGATGACAATCAGACAGCACTTGAAGAAAACGTACGAAAGATAAAAGCCCTTGATATTCATACAGGGGATGAAATAGAAAACCTTTATAGAACCCTTTGCACTATGACAGAGAGCACATCTGAAAAGATGAAGGATGTTAGACAACAGGCAAAGGCTATTAACCAGATGCAGACAGGTTTGATTATAACCATGGCAGACTTGGTGGAAAACCGTGACTCTGATACAGGTTATCATATTCAAAAAACTGCTGATTATGTAAAGATAATTTTGGCAGGACTGAAAAAGAAGGGATACTATTCAAAGAAACTTACACCAAAATTTATTGCCGATGTGGAAATGTCAGCACCTTTGCACGATATAGGAAAAATCAATATTCCGGATGCTGTATTAAATAAGCCTGGAAAGCTTACGGACGAAGAATATGAAATTATGAAGACCCATACAACTGCTGGAAAGGCAATTATGGAAAAGGCTATCAGTACAGTTAAGGGAGAAAGCTATTTGAAGGAAGCCAGAAATATGGCGGCCTATCATCATGAAAAATGGGATGGTTCAGGCTATCCTGAGGGATTGAAGGGAGAAGTAATCCCACTGTCTGCAAGAATAATGGCAGTGGCAGATGTGTTTGATGCTCTGACAGCAAGGAGAGTTTACAAGGACCCAATGCCTTTTGAAAAGGCCATGGATATTATAGTGAAGGATTCAGGAACACACTTTGATCCAAAATGTGTTGAAGTATTTGTAGATGCTGAAAAAGAAGTTCGAAGAGTACTGAAGAAGTATCAGGAATAGTTTTTTGGTTCGCAGCTTTAGGGGGCAGAGTAAATGAAAAAAGAAAATGCAGTGAAGATGCTGGCATTAGTTATGGCATCGGCAACGCTTTTATCAGTCACAGCTTTATATCAAACATCATATAGCTATGCGAAAGATTCAAATGTAGATGGATCTTCTTCAGCTACGGAAAATTTAGAAAGAAATGGTGGCGGTTATGCAGTTTCCCATCAGTTAAGGGATGTGGGTTATGCTACAAAGCTTTATGATGCAACTAATGGTCTTCCAACCTCTGATGCAAATTGCATTTTGGCAGCAAGTGATGGATATATTTGGATTGGCAGCTATGGTGGAATCATCAAATACGATGGCACCACTTTTGAAAGACTTGATTCTTCAGATGGTTTGACAAATGGAAAAGCCCTCTTTGAAGATAGCAAGGGGCGAATTTGGGTTGGCACAAACGATAATGGAATTGTGATTATCGATGGAAATGACCATATCCAAATCACATACAAAGAAGGTCTACCAGCATCAACCATAAGGAGCTTTGCAGAAGATTCCCATGGTGATATTTTTGTGGGAACAACAGGTGGAATATGCTTAATTGATGAAGAGCTAAATGTGGTTGAGTTAGATGATGATAGATTAAAAGACGAATATATTACTCGACTCTACACTGATTCCAAGGACAGAATAGTTGGAAATACAAGGGATGGTGATGTATTTGTAATAAATAACGATTCCGTCACAAATTATTATGCAAGTACAGATATAATAGAGGGCACAGTTTCTACAATCTATCCAGATAGTGAAGCAGAAGATGAATATTACATAGGAAGTGATACAGGAATTCTTTATCATGGAAGTCTTTCTGATGATTTTTCTGATTTACAGTCTATCGATTTATCCAATTATGTTACAAGTATAGCTAATGTTACTTATGTCTGTAAAAGGTTGTGGGTAATAAGCGATGACCAGGTGGGATATTTAGATGCAAAAAACAATTTCCATGTTCCACAAAACATTCCTATAAGTAGTGGAATAGAAATGGTTACCTCTGATTATCAGGGAAACTTGTGGATCGCATCTACAAGACAGGGTGTTGCAAAAATTGTCACAACAAACTTCCAAAACATTACTGATTTAGCCGGTTTGGAAAATCAGGTAGTGAATTCCACATGTTTGTATGGCGAGGATATTTACATAGGTACAGACAAAGGGCTAAATATTGTTAATAAAAAGTACAAGGCCATAGAGAATGAGCTTACAGAACTATTAGCAGATACCCGTATAAGATGTCTTACAGTTGATGATAAAAACAATCTGTGGATATCAACATACAACAATGGCTTTGGTCTTATCTGTTATTCAGAAAATGGGCAGATGACATTCTACAATCAGGAAAATGGATTTATTAGTGATGGCATTAGATGTACGACTATTGCTAAAGATGGAACAATCCTGGTTGGTACAAATGATGGAGCAGCATTTATCAAGACTGGTCAGGTGGTAAAAACTATTACCGCAGCTGACGGTCTTGAGAATGAGGTGTGCCTTACAGTGGAAGAAAGTGCTGATGGAACAATCTACATTGGCACAGATGGTGGCGGTCTGTTCTGCTATTCAGATGGACAACTTAGTAAGCTAGACAGAGACGCTGGTCTCACATCAGACGTTATTCTCCGTGTAAAGAATGATGAAGCTCATGGCGTTGATTGGATAATTACATCCAACTCAATTCAGTACATTCAGGGTGGAGAAATATATAACGTAAAGACCTTCCCATACAACAACAATTTCGATATTGTTGCTGATGATAATGATAACTACTGGGTATTGTCTTCATATGGCATTTTCTGTGTGGACAATAAGTCTATGTTAGAAGATAACATTGTAGAGTATGCTTTGTATAATTCATCAACTGGGCTTACAAGTATACCAACTGCTAATGCTTTTAGTGCAATTGATGAGGATGGCAATCTTTATATCGCAGGACGTTCAGGGGTAAATTCTGTAAACATAGATAAGTTCTTTAGACAGACCAGTGAAATAAAAATAAGCCTAAAAGAAATTGAGTACGATGGCATAGAGGTAGAGCCAGATAAAAACGGAGTATACACTATTCCTGCAGATGCCGGCCGTGTTTTTATGAAACCAGCTATCCTGAACTATACCTTGTCTGATCCACTTGTAAGAATATATCTTGACGGTGATTCAAAGTCAGGTATTACTGATTACCAAAGTGAGCTTGGAGCTCTGGAATACACAGGCCTTAGCTATGGAACATACACTCTTCATCTTCAGATAATTGACGACAACACGCAGAGGATATATCAGGATTCCGTATATACGATAGAAAAGAAGCCACACGTATTTGAACTTGTGATTGTGCGATTTTTAATAGGCGCGGTGGTAGCTTTGCTTGTTGCACTTTTAGTATGGCGAATTATGACCAATACTGTTATTCGCAAGCAGTACAAGGAAATCCAGGTAGCCAAGGAAGAAGCTGAAAGGGCCAATAGTGCCAAGTCTAGATTCTTGGCAAATATGTCTCACGAAATAAGAACACCTATTAATACTATTTTAGGTATGGATGAGATGATTCTTCGTGAGAATGGAGATGATGCTTCAAGGAACTACTATATGTCCATAGTAAATTATGCTTTGGATATTCGCTCAGCAGCTGAGACATTGCTTAGTCTTATCAATGATATTTTGGATTTGTCAAAGATAGAGTCTGGAAAGATGCATCTTGTTGAACAGGAATATCGCACAGAAGAACAAATCAGAGGCATGGTCAAAATGATTCGCATAAGAAGCGACCAAAAGGGACTTAGTTTTGATTTGGATATTGATGAGAAACTACCAGCTAAGCTTTATGGCGACTTTGGAAAAATCAAGCAGGTAGTATTAAATCTTCTTACTAATGCTGTTAAGTATACAGAGGAAGGTGGATTTACATTAAAGATTGCAGTTTTGGAACAGACAATGGGCAAGTGTAAGATTCTGTTTTCTGTTAAGGATACTGGAATTGGTGTAAAAGCAGAAGATATCGACAAGCTGTTTTCTGCCTTTGAGCGCCTGGATGAGGAAAGAAACACAGAAATTCAGGGAACAGGTCTGGGCCTGGATATATCAAAACAATTTGCAGAGCTGATGAATGGCTCGCTTACATGTGAAAGTGTTTATGGCGAGGGTTCTGAGTTCAAATTTATTATTGAACAGGAAATCGTGGATGAAACACCAATTGGTGAGTTTAACGAGGATGTTGCCGAGGCTATGAGAGGCCCTTATGCACCACTTTTTGTAGCACCGGACGCATCTGTTTTGGTTGTAGATGACAACAAAATGAACCTTACAGTTGTAAAAGGTTTATTGAAGGAAACAAAAGTATTTGTGACAACAGCCGTATCAGGTGAGGAGTGCTTAGAGAAGCTTAAATATGGTGAATACGATGTAGTATTTCTTGACCATTTAATGCCTGGCATGGATGGAGTAGAAACAGTTGCAAAGATTAGAAAAAAGTATCCTGATTTACCAGTATACGCCTTTACAGCTAACTCAATGCCTGAAGGAGACGATTATTACACATCAAGAGGCTTCAATGGATATGTAACAAAGCCAGTGGATGGTATAGCTTTAGAAAAGATAATTCGAAAGCATCTAAGTGATCATGTGGTAATGGAATTAAATGAGGCAGATGGTACTAACGTAAATACGGATTTACCAGATGATATGGCTTGGCTTAGGGATGTGAAAGAAATATCCGTTGAAGAAGGCATAAATAATAATGGTGGAGTGGATACCTTTGTATCTTCTGTACAGCTGTTCTATGACACTATTGATGATAATGCAGTCATTATTGAGGATGCACTTGCAGAAAAGGATTATAGGTTATTTACAGTAAAGGTTCATGCTTTGAAGACTTCTGCGAGAATAATCGGAGCAAAGGAACTAAGCAATTTGGCAAAAGATCTTGAGGATGCTGGCAAGAAGCAGGATGAAGATTACATCAATAATCACAGTGCTGTTCTTTTGCAGCAGTATCGAGATTTTAAAAATAAGTTTTCAAAATTAGCAAAAGATAATGGTAAAGAAGTAGCCCAAGAGAAACATATTAGTATCAAAGACGAAGAGTTTTCAGAGGCATTAATGGCACTTATCGAGCTGGTACCTCAGATGGATTATGAGGGAGTTGAGATGGTTTTAGATCAGTTAAAGGCATTTACCTTAACTGAAGAGGAAGAAAAGCTGGTTAAGGATCTGGAAAAATATCTTAAAGTTTTTGATTGGGACAAAATGGAAGAGCTGCTTCAGGGGACGAGATAATGGAATTTTTACAAAGAATACAATTAAGTGTAATGTTGTTTTTTAGTGGAGCTTGCGGAGTTTTGATGATTCTTACAGCTTTCACTAGAACAATGACACCAACAAGAAGACGAATACTTTTATACATGCAGACAGTTGCTATGTTACTGCTTTTGTTCGATAGGTACGCTTATATCTATCGAGGAGATGTGAGTGAGTTAGGCTATTACATGGTGAGAATAAGCAATTTTTGTGTGTATATGTTTTCTCTTGCTGCAACACATTCATTTAATTTATATTTGATAGATTTATACAGAGGGCAAGATAAGTTAAATAGGGTGCCAAAGCAGTTATACTTTAATGAGATATTTTTTACATCAGGTATGTTAATGCTCATTGTATCTCAGTTTACGGGGCTGTATTACACCTTTGATGAGATGAACAGATATCAGCGAGGAAGCGGCTACATACTTAGTTATGTTATGCCGTTTTTAATGTTGACAACTCAGTTGTATTCAATTATTGCTTACCGTAAGTCGCTTAGCAGAAATGAGTTTATACCGGTATTTTTGTTCGGTGCCATGCCTTATGTGGCAACTGTATTGCAGATATTTTTTTACGGACTGTCCCTCATAAATATCACACTTGTAGGAATGGTTGTCCTTTTGTATTTCTTCGAAATTAAAAACCTTAATGAATTAAATGAGGCAAAGATTAGGGCGGAGGAAGCAAACACTGCAAAGTCCAGATTCCTTGCAAATATCTCTCATGAGATTCGTACACCTATTAATACCATCATGGGCATGGATGAAATGATTCTTCGTGAGGATGCCACAGATGTTCCAAAGGACTACTACAAAAATGTTATGGGGTACGCCAAGGATATACAGGCGGCATCAGAATCCTTACTTATTTTGGTCAATGATATTTTGGATATTTCTCAAATCGAATCAGGCAGCATGCACATTGATGAGCATGAGTATGATTTGAATGAGCTTCTGAAAAACTTTGTAGCAATGATTCGACCAAAATGTGAAGCTAAGGAAATAGATTTCAATGTGGAGGTAGATAAAAACCTTCCTGAAAAGGTATTTGGTGATGTAAATAAAATCAAGCAGATTGTTATTAATATTTTGACCAATGCTGTAAAGAATACCGAAGAGGGGCATATCGATTTTCAGGTGGAGCTTTTAGAGAGAAAGCAGGAAGACTGTAAAATCAGATTTACTGTTAAAGATACTGGTATCGGAATGCGTCCAGAGGAGCTGGAGGATTTGTTTTCAGCATTTGAGCTTCTTGATGTGGTTAAGAATAGTAATATCAAGGGTTCTGGATTGGGACTTGATATTTCACGACATTTTGCTGAGATGATGGGTGGCAAAATCGATTGCACCAGTGAATATGGCCATGGCACGGTATTTTCATTTGAAATAAGCCAAAAGGTTGTTGAAAACACAATTATTGGAGATTTTGAAAGCTATGATGAAGCTCCAGCAAAGGGTGCATATATTCCTAGATTCATTGCGCCAGATGTTAGTGCACTTGTAGTTGATGATAATCCGATGAACCTTTCGGTAATCAAAGGATTGCTTTCTGCTACAAAGATGTACATAGTTACAGCGGCTTCAGGTGAAGAGTGCTTGCAAAAGCTCGAGGAGTCAAACTATGACATCGTACTTTTGGATCACATGATGCCGGGCATGGATGGTCTTGAAACTGTTGCCAAGATAAGAGAGAAGCATAAAAAGCTTCCAGTTATTGCACTTACTGCAAACTATATTTCAAATGGCGACGAGTTCTACACCTCCAAGGGCTTCGATGGATATCTTCCTAAACCGGTGGATGGTGAAACTCTGGAGAAAACTATTAGAGAGTTTTTACCAAACAGCGTGGTAATGGATGTAGATGAGGCTGATTTACCAGTTCAAGAGATGGAACTTCCAGATGAGTACGATTGGATTAACGATGTGGAAGGCATTTCCGTGGAAGATGGAATCAGATACAGCGGAAGTGGAGAAGGCTTTGTTGATGCGTTAAAGATGTTTGTAGACACCCTTGAAGAAAATGCAAACACTATCAAAAAGGCCTTTGATGAAAAAGATTTAAAATTCTTTACTGTTAAAGTTCACGCACTAAAGAGTACAGCCAGAATAATAGGAGCGATGAATCTTTCTAATCTTGCAAAAGAGCTGGAGGATGCGGGCAAGACTGGAAATGTGGAGTTTATCCAAAACAATAGTGAAAAATTACTAAAAGAATATAGAAAATTTAAAGAAAAGCTGGAAAATTTAATTGAAGTAGAGGATGATAGTGATAAGGAATTAATTTCTGACTCTGAGTTGCAGGAAGCATACCAGGCAATAAAAGAATTAGCTCCACAAATGGATTACGATTCAATAGAGATGGTGCTTGAACAAGTGCACGAATATCGTCTACCAAAGGAAGAAGCAGTGTTAGTAGCAGATATTGAAAAGGCACTTAGAACTTTTGATTGGGATAAGATGGAAGATCTTTTAAAGGACAAATAAATAGTGGAGGATATGTATGGGGCAGGATGAAAAGGTACTGATAATTGGTCAAAAGGAGTCCTTTATTATCAGGGTATTATTAAAAAAATTGGCAGATGCAAGAATAAATGCAAACTTTGTGGTGACAAAGTTAAATGAGATAAATGACAATCTTGATGGTGTATCACTGATTACTTTTTATATGGAGCCAGATGAAAGGCTTGATGAGGAAGTGGAACGCTTCCTTGTTGATAAAATGGCTGATAAGGATATGGAAATTGTTTTGATTGGAGAGCCTAACGATACAAGCGAGGTTGCTAAGGGCATACCAAAAGAATTTATATGCGATATTCTACCAAGGCCGCTTGATTATGAAAAATACATTGATGTGGTTAATAACTACTATATGAAGGCATCCACAGGTGCGCTTAAAAAGAGCATTCTGATTGTGGATGATGATCCAAACTATATGAATCTCGTACGTGAATGGCTCAAGGACACCTACAAGGTTTCCATGGCAACATCAGGACTTAGAGCTATCAAGTGGCTAGGGGCCAACAAAGTAGATTTGATATTACTGGATTACGAGATGCCTGTAACTGACGGCCCACAGGTTCTTGAAATGCTTAGGGCAGATGATGATACAAGGGACATTCCGGTTATGTTTTTGACTGGCAGGGATGATAAGGATAGTGTTATGGCGGTAGTAGCTCTCAAGCCAGAGGGGTACTTCCTGAAGACTATAGGAAAGGATGAGTTGCTTAGCAAACTCAAATTATTCTTCGTGCCAAAAGAATGAATTATTGCAGGGTCAGCATTATGCTGGCCCTTTAATTTGCTGAAAAAAGGGTATATAATTTTACTTGGGTATAAATATAAAGGGGGATAATTGAATAATGAAACAACTCAAACCTATTACTAACAAACTCTTATGGATCTTTGCATTAGGGCAGTTTGGATGGAGTCTTCTGTCTGGTGTGGTATCTAACTGGATGGTTTACTACTACACAGGTACACCAAGTGCACAGAATCCTAACACAGGTCTTTTTGCATCTGGAATCACTCAAAATCCAATTCTTTTCAAATTAACATTGTTTGGTCTTGTGCTTGCCTGCGGTCGAATTTTCGATGCAATCACAGATCCACTTATTGCTGGATGGTCAGATGGTGCTGACTACAAGGGCGGAAGACGTATTCCATTTATGAGAGCCATGGCAGTACCATTTGCTCTATGTACTATTGGTCTTTTCGTGCTTCCACAAACAAGTAACGTAGTTGTAAATGACGTAGTTTTATTTGTGCTTTTAATGGTGTTCTATCTTTTTATGACAATGTTCTGCACACCTTACAACGCTCTTATTGCAGAGCTAGGTGACACACAGCAGCATCGTATAAACGTATCAACATACATTTCATTTACATTTATTGTAGGTCAGTCTATTTCATTCTTACTTCCAAACGTTGCGGGAGCTTTGGAGGGAAGCTTTGGACAGGCTGGTTCCATCAGAATGTCAGTTGCAATCATGGCTGCAATTGCATGTATAGCAATGCTCATTCCGGCATTCTATATTAACGAGCGTGATTATATCGAAAGCAAACCAAGTGAGACAAAGCCATTTTCATCACTTGTTAAGACATTCTCTAATGTGCAGTTCAGACATTTCGTATACAGTGATGTTATTTATTTCTTTGCACTTACATTATTCCAGACAGGTCTTGCATTCTACGAGACACAGCTTATGGAAATCGAAGATACATGGACATTTGTCCTTACTGCAACAATGACATTCATCAGCGTTTGCCTCTATCCAGCAGTAAACATCTTAGCTAAGAAAATTGGAAAGAAGCAGCTTATTATCATTGGATTCTTTGCATACGCATGTGTATTCCTTGTAACAACATTCTGTGGCAAGGGATTACAGTGGGGCTTCATTATTGCCGTTGCAGCATCTATCCCTATGGCAATCCTTGGAATTCTTCCACAGGCATGTGTTGCCGATGTTGCTGAGCTTACACGTCTTGAAACTGGAGAGGACAGAAGCGGTATGTTCTTTGCAGCTCGTACATTTGCATTCAAGATGGGGCAGGCTATTGCCATGGTTGTATTCACATCGGTAACAGTTGCCCAGACAAAAGGAAGCTACCGTATGACAGCAGCTATCGCATTTGTTACTTGCTTCATTGGAGCTTGTATCTTCTTCACATTCAATGAAAAGCAGATACTTGGTCGCATCAAGGAACTGAAGGGTAGCGAGGAAATCTAGAAAAATGAAATGATTGTGAAAAACAATTTTTTCCCAGGGAAATATGCCATAATATATTAAAGAAAAACAAGATTTAATATTTTATGGGGATGGGGAGTATGTTTAATTTAGCTTTACGCATGATAACAGGATGTGTTATCGCATTTACGTTGGCGGTGTGTTTAATACCGCTAGAAGTCTTTGCAAAGTAAATAGTATTATGTAGAATAAATATGAGGGAAGTTTTGCTCCCTCATATTTATTTTTGCAGTAATATCAGATTGGAGAGAATGAAATGAGATATCCTGAGTTTCTAAAAAAGAATGGCACAATCGGACTTGTTGCACCATCCTTTGGATGTACATTTGAACCATATAAAAGCTGTATGGATGCAGCCATAGATAGATTTAAAGGAATGGGCTATTCCATAGTAGAAGGGCCTAACTGCCGAAAGGATGATGGAATCGGAATCAGCTCCACACCTCTTAACTGTGGAACCGAGCTTACAGAGTATTATTGTTCATCAGACAACGACATGCTTATCAGTTGTGGCGGTGGAGAGTTGATGTGTGAGACTTTGGATTATGTTGATTTCGATGCAGTTAAAAATGCTGCGCCAAAGTGGTACATGGGATACTCAGACAATACCAATTTCACTTTTCTTCTTAATACTATCTGCGATGTGGCATCTATCTATGGACCAAGCATAGGAGCTTTCGGTGCAGAGTACCTTCACCAGGCTTTGCTTGATTCCATAAAGGCATTTACCGGAGAGCTTGATAAAGTGTCAGGATACGACATGTTTGAGCTGGAGTCACTTAAGGACGAGGAGCATCCCCTTGTTTCATACAATCTCACAGAGAAAAAGGAATTAAAGCTTTATAGTGGCGATGCAGCAGTGAATCGTTTGCCTCAGTTTACAGGCAGAATCACAGGAGGATGTCTGGACTGTCTTGCAAATCTTGTTGGCACAAAATACGATAAGGTGGCAGAGTTCAATAAGCGATACAGCGATGAAGGTGTGATTTGGTTTTTGGAGGCCTGCGACTTAAATGTCATGTCTATACGTAGAGCACTGTGGAATCTGGATAGAGCAGGATGGTTTGAGAATGCCAAAGGCTTTATAATTGGTCGTCCGCTGGCAGCTTGGCAGGAGGAAATGATGGGACTTGATCAGTATAATGCAGTCACTGGAATTCTTGGAAAGTACAATGTGCCTATAGTAATGGATGCGGACGTAGGACATATTGCACCTGCAATGCCAATTATATCTGGAGCTATGGCTACAGTTGGCACAGACATGGGAAATATAACAATAGAATATAGTTTGAAGTAGTTCAACTAAAGAAAAGGCTGACCAGTTATGGTCAGCCTTATTTTATCTTGCGCGAATATCTAATATTTCGCCGATGTACATGGTGTGGAAATCATCCAAGTGACGCTCGGTGTACTGTTTATTCAGGATAGCATCGTCCAAAACGGTGTTCTCTGTCATTGGAACGGCGGCAATCTTACGGCAGAGGATAATGAAATTCGCATCATCGATGTAAGGTGCTTTCATAGCGTGCTCAATATCTACGTGGCAGAGGCGAAGCTTATCTTCATTGCGACCACTAAGCTGATCAAGTACCTTCATCAGCTGCACGTTGTTTTTGTCGCTCATGTCGAAGAAACATGCTGAAAAATACTCAGATTTATCCAGTAATTCTTTTGTGTATCGTGTGTTGCGGAGAAAAGCGTAGACTACATGTTTACCCCAAATATGGCCTACACCTCCGTTGTGGGATGAGGTGGCATTGACTTTTCCGTCTGCCTCAGCAACGATTGCAATACCGTCATCCGCAAGCTTTTGGATTGGATTCCATTCCAACATATTAATTGGATAAGGTTGAAAAGTATGCATATGATTCTCCTTCTCTCTATTATTATTTGATGGTTATTTAAGGTTATTGCTTTGAAGAAACTTTAAAAACTCATGCTCAGGTAATGGTTTTGTGAAATAGTATCCCTGAATGTAATCAACCCCCAGAGTTTTCATAGTTTCAAGTGCTTCTTCGGTCTCGATTCCTTCGGCAATTATCTTAATATCCATTGAATGAGCCATATCTATAACAGTTTTTACGATAGCCCGTGCTTTGTTATTCTTAAAATACTCATCAGTCAAATGCTTATCCAGCTTTACAATACTTACAGGCATATCAATTATGTAATTCAAATTGGATGTGCCAGAACCAAAATCATCTAGTGAGAAGGAAATTCCTTTTTCTTCAAGCTTCTTCATGTTATTTAGAATGTTTTCCTTACTGATTAAGGAGCTGGTTTCTGTGATTTCCATATTTATAAGCAATGGTGAAACTGCGTAGTGCTCCAACAACTCAGTAAATCTTGATACAAACACAGGACTTTCACCTTGCTTAACAGAAAGATTAATCTCTATTTTTTCAATTCCAAGCTTTTCAACTCGGTATGATTTCATAAAGGAAAGGACTTTTCTGTAAATACTGTCTGATAGTGGAATGATTCGTCCGGTTTCTTCCATAACAGGGATGAAATCATTTGGGTAAACTAAAGTACCATCCTTTAATCTAATTCGAACAAGTGCTTCAGCACCTGTGAATAAGCCAGTTGAAATGTTGTAAATAGGTTGATAATGCATTTCGATTCTGTCTTCTTCCATGGCAGAAACAACCATTTTTTCCACCAGCTTTCGCTTCCTAAGCTCTGCCATAGTTTCTGAGTTAACCACAACTTCATTTTTACTAGTTAAATCACGACTGCTAGGAATGAAGTTTGTTAGAAGCATTTGAAGCTCATCTGCATCCTCGGCTACATTACAATTTGGAATGATAGTGTAGAAAGGATTTAGTAGAGTAATGGCATCGGCTACATCAGGATTGTCCTCTATGGATTGAAAATAGGTGGCAATTTTAAACTTTGTGCTTTCCATAAAATCGGTGCTGTCGAATACCAAAAGGAAATAGCCTTCGGCGGTATCGAAAACTTTGGCTGTATCAATGCTAAATAGAAACTCAGAAAGCTTTTCTATTGTCTGTCTGAGTAGTTTATTTTCATTGACTGCATCTCCCACAGTTTTGAAGGAAATCATCATCAATGAAAATGTTTTCTTATTCTGATAAAGAAAATCAAAATAGTCATGTATAACAGCGGAACTGAAGTGACCGGTTTTTCTGGAGATAGCTCCCTGCGGATTTTCCAATTCAAAATACATTATTAATGCGCCAATGCATGCGGCAAAGCTGACAATCAAATATTGTGGCCTTATAAACTGAATGATTGCAGCCAAGCTCCAAATAACCATCCATATAAGAAGGGCATGAATCTTTTGGCGTTTGATGTGATGTCGCAAAAGGAAAGCAGATAAAGCAACGCTCAAAATGTAAATGGTTGCCAAAACATATGTCAGTATGGCAGCTGGACCATAGGAATATAGCTTGATTCCGTCGTAATAAAAATTGAGAGGCAAATACAGAGTTAATAAAACTCCTCCAACAAAGCAAAATTTGATGAATCTATCTAAAAGTATCTCAGCACGACTTCCTTTTGTTTCCACAATGTCTGAAACGGTGTATTTAAAGGCAAAGAATGAAACAATTTGAAGTGACTGTAGATAGAATTTGCCTACTATTGTTGTAATCATTGGATTGTATCGATATCCATAAACTATGAAATAACAAGAAGCAATATCTAGGATGACGCAAGCCAAGATAGCATATAAGGTTTCGATAAAACGGCGCTCTGAAACAAGCCCCATAGTCGGCTGACGTTTATAAAAGAACAGGAGCATGGATACAATAATCAGGCCGCATACTTGAGTATATATATTCATAAAATCATTCCTATGTGTAGTATTTAAACTGATTATAGCATTCATTTTACGTGGAATTGCCTAAAACTCAGAAAGTTCAAAGAATGTTCAAAAAGTGACAAAAAACTATCGAAAAAATTTAATAATTTAGTGCGTTAAAGTGTTGACTCGTACCAGATGAAAGGGGTAAAATTTCTATTAATATTTAATAAGATCAAAGCATAGATTTCATGGAGGCGGAAAATGGAAATCAGATTTGAAAAGCGTGAACAATTAAAAGAAAAACCAGACTGGAACAACCTTGGATTTGGAAAGTATATGACAGACTACATGTTTGTCTGCGATTGGGATAGAGAAATCGGTTGGCACGATGCCAGAATTGTCCCAGAGGGACCAATTGAATTAGATCCAGCATGCATGACTCTCCATTATGCACAGGAGACATTTGAAGGTATGAAGGCATATCGTCGTGAGGATGGTAAAATCCAGCTTTTCAGACCTGAAATGAATGCAAAGAGAATGATTAATTCAAACGAAAGACTTTGCATGCCAGCATTCCCAGTTGAGGACTTTGTTGCAGCTGTTAAGGCTCTTGTTAAGACAGAGCAGGATTGGGTTCCATCTCAGAAAGATACATCACTTTACATCAGACCATTTATGTTTGCTACAGAGGCTGCTCTTGGCGTTCATATGGCAAAATCATACAAATTTATGATTCTTTGTTGTCCAGTTGGCGCATATTATGCAACAGGACTTGACCCAGTAAAGATTTTAGTAGAAAATGAATTAGTACGAGCAGTTGCAGGCGGTACTGGCTTTACAAAATGTGGTGGAAATTATGCGGGTTCTATCGCAGGTCAGGTAAAGGCAGAGAAGCTTGGCTATTCTCAGGTTCTTTGGCTGGATGGTAACGAGCGTAAGTACGTTGAGGAAGTTGGTACAATGAACATCATGTTCAAGATTGATGGAGAGATTTGGACAGCTCCAACAGTTGGTACCGTACTCCCAGGTGTTACTAGAGATTCTATGATCCATTTATTAAGAGATTGGGGATATAATGTTAGAGAGGAGCGCCTCGCAATTGATGATCTTATGAAGGCTGGCCATGAAGGCAAGCTTGAGGAGGTCTTTGGTACAGGAACAGCAGCAGTTATTTCTCCAGTAGGTGAGCTCCGTTTTAAGGATGATGTTGTTGTAATAAATGGAGGTAAAACCGGAGAGCTTACACAGAAGCTTTACGATACTCTTACAGGTATCCAGTGGGGTAGGCTCGAGGACAAATATGGATGGACAACTCTAGTAGATTAAATTTTGAATTGGAAATCAATAATGATGATATGCAGTCATTACAGGACGTATTCTGCAAATCTAATGATATGTATATCATGTGTATTGGGAAAAATTTAGGACAAATTACATCCTTCTCAGGCTCAAAGCCTGAGGAGGATTTTGTTGACTCTAATTTCTCGCCTGAACTCAGAAGAGAAATTGTTGATTCTTTTGTGGATGGTTCCGCGGAAAACATCGTGGAAAGATATGGCACAAATGATTATCTCATGTACAGGGGCGTTGCTATCAGAGGCTCCGAAGGAGAGCTTATGGGGGCATGGCTTTGCTTTGGTGTTGATAGAACTCAGCTTCCTATCGAAGTTAGATTGGATTCCTCGATTCGTCTTACAACGAAGGATTCCTTCGACAAATCAATTTCACTAATCGAAACTCTTACAAAGTATTATTTCGCAGAAAAATTCAAATCACATCTCTTGCGTCAAAAATTGATGAAAGAAAAAGATGTTGAGCATGAAATTACATACAAGCTAAAGAAAAATGAAATCATGACAGATATCCTTCGTTTGATGGAGTCAGAGAATTCATTTTCAAAGATATCCGAAGATATTCTCAAGGAATCAGGCAGATATTTGGACTGTACCCACACAGCTTTGCTTCAGATTGATTCCAGCGGAATAGGTGTGGATATGATTTCTGAATGGTGTGCAGATGGCAGCAAAGCGCTGATTTCTCGCTTCCAGGAGGTTCCTTTGGTAGAGCTTCCATTTATGAACGGAAAGCCATACACCATTTCATCGGACGCTTCGCTTCCTGAAGCCTTCGAGATTTTCTTCATAAAATATGGAATTAAAGCAGCTATCTTCCTACCAATCAATGTGAATGATTCGGCTGCAATGTATTTGTGCTTCTTCTCTATTGGAGAGGAGCGAAAGTGGACTGTGGATGATTTGCGTTTTGCAAATGACATCAAGCGTATCATTCATACTGTCCTGGTAAAAAAGATTACTACCAATTCCTTGGCAAGCTCTTACAATGCGCTGGAAGCAATATTACAGAATGCTGGCTATGGAGTTGTTGTTGCAGATTTGGCTCATCACCAAATCCTTTATACAAACGATACCTTCAAAATCATGTTTGAAAATGAAGTCGATAGGTTGGCAATCGAAGAAATCATTTTCGATGAGAGATACACACTTCCTGAGCTTAATGGCTATTCAGCAAATGGTTCTGGAAAGTGGTTCGACATTTCAATCGACTCGCTCAAGTGGGTGGATGGAAGAGATGTTAGAATGATTACTTTCTACGACATCACAGATCTTCGCATTTACCAAAAGAAGGTTGAAAAACAGGCTCAGGAGGACATCCTGACAGGCCTTTACAACAGACAGGCTTGCGAAAAGGATATTTCCTTAGAGTTCCATGTGGCTAAAAAGCTTGATACCAAGTTTGCGGTGCTTATGATTGACTTGGATGATTTTGCCAGCGTCAACGAAGGACTGGGCTACAAAATCGGAGATGACTTGCTTGAGTATGTTGCTCATAGCATTAATGATATTTCTTATATCCACGGCAAATGCTACCGTGTAGGTGGCGATGAATTTGCAGTCCTCATCGACCACGAAAATTACGAAAATCTTGATTTAATTATCAAGAGAATTATGAATCTTTTCGATAATCCATGGCGACTAAATGACCAGGATTACTATTGCACAATGAGTATGGGATGCGTAAAAGCACCTGCTGATTTGGAAGATTCCACAGATATTCTAACAAGACTTAATATCGCAGTTCACGGCGCTAAAAATAAGGGCAAGAACCGATTTGAGTTTTACAGTCCAAAATCCGAAGCAGTTATGGCAGAAAAGGTCAAAATGGATCAGGCCATGAGAAAAGCTGTAGAAGATGACTGTAAGGAATTCGAGGTTTATTTCCAGCCAATTATGGAATTTATCAATGGCTTGCCACAGTGCTGTGGTTCCGAAGCCTTGGTTAGATGGAATTCATCTGAATATGGCATGGTTATGCCAGACAAATTTATTAGTCAGGCTGAGCAGATGAGGCTTATCAATGCCATTGGTGAGCATGTTCTTTTGGAAGCTGCCAAGGCATGCAAGCACTGGAATGATTTCGGTCATCCTGAATACAAGGTTAATGTTAACCTGTCAGTTGTTCAGTTATCACAGAATGATTTCATTGAAAAACTTAAAAATGTACTGGAAGTTACATCAATTAATCCTAGAAACTTGACTCTAGAAGTAACAGAGTCTTTGGCTATAAATGATATGGAATGGATGGTTAAGATATTAAAGGCCATCCGAGAATTGGGATGCAGAGTTGCGCTGGATGATTTCGGCACAGGCTATTCTTCCCTCAATCATATTAGGAGCATGCCTATCGATACTATCAAAATCGATAAAGCATTTGTCTCAGAAATGGAGTCAGATCATTTCTCTGAAGCATTTGTAAAGACTATCTCCGAGCTTGCTGATTCCTTAGACGTAGATGTTTGCGTTGAGGGAGTGGAAATGGACAAGCAGGTAGATATGATTGGAAAATTCTCCGTTAATTTAGCTCAGGGATTCTTCTTTGACAAACCACTATCTAGAGGCGAGTTTGAAAAGAAATATTTATAAAAGAAAGGGATTATAATGTACACACTACAGGACATCAAAAACACAGATCCAGAAGTTGCAGAGGCAATTGTTAAGGAGTTCAATCGTCAGTCAGAGCACATCGAGCTTATCGCTTCAGAAAACTGGGTATCACCAGCAGTAATGTCTGCAATGGGCTCAGTACTTACAAACAAGTACGCTGAAGGCTATCCAGGAAAGCGCTACTACGGCGGTTGCGCAGAAGTAGATGTAATCGAAGAGCTTGCTCGTGAGCGTGCAAAAGAGTTATTCGGTTGCGAATATGTAAACGTTCAGCCTCATTCTGGTGCACAGGCCAACATGGCAGTGCAGTTTGCAGTGCTTAAGCCAGGGGACACAGTTATGGGTATGAATTTGGATCACGGCGGACACCTTACACATGGTTCACCTGCCAACTTCTCTGGTACCTATTTCAACATTGTTCCTTATGGAGTAAACGATGATGGTTTCATCGATTATGATGAAGTAGAGCGTATAGCACTTGAGTGCAAGCCAAAGATGATTATTGCAGGAGCATCTGCATATTGTCGTAAGATTGATTTCAAGCGCTTCAGAGAAATCTGTGACAAAGTTGATGCAGTTCTGTTTGTGGACATGGCTCACATTGCTGGTCTTGTAGCAGCAGGCGTTCATGAGAGCCCAATCCCATATGCAGATATAGTTACCACTACAACTCACAAGACTCTTCGTGGTCCTAGAGGTGGTATGATTATGGCAACAGCCGAAGCCAATGAAAAGTACAATTTCAACAAGGCTGTTTTCCCAGGAATCCAGGGTGGCCCACTTATGCATGTTATTGCAGGTAAGGCTGTATGCTTCAAGGAGGCGTTGGACCCTTCATTCAAGGAATACGGTCAGCAGATTGTAAAGAACGCTCAGGCTCTTTGCAAAGGCCTCCAGGATAGAGGTATTAAAATTGTTTCTGGCGGTACAGACAATCACTTGATGCTTATCGACCTTACACCATTCGAGCTTACAGGTAAGGTTGTTGAGAAGCTTCTTGATGATGCACATATCACTGCAAACAAAAACACAATCCCAAATGATCCAAAGTCGCCATTTGTAACATCTGGTATTCGTCTTGGTACACCAGCTGCTACAACACGTGGTCTCAAGGAGGATGATTTCGACAAGGTTGCTGAGGCAATTGCAGTTGTTATCAAGGAGCAGGAAGCTGGCGTAGAAAAAGCTCGCAAAATCATAAAAGAAATTACAGATAAATATCCACTTTCTGGCGAAATGTGTTAAAGTAAAAGAAACAATAATTAATTTAGGGGATTGATTTATGAGGAGAGTTTCTTTTATAGGAACCCATTTGAAGAATTTGACATATCTGATAGTTATGGGCCTTGTTATATCTTTATTGCAAGGTCCTCTTTTTGTGTCTGCTTCAAATGTTCAACCTAAGACAGTTAAAATTGGCTACTATGAGAATGAAATATTCCAGGAAGGAGCCTCCGAAGACGCTATAAAATCAGGCTATGCCTATGAATACTATATGAAGCTTTCTGAGTACACAGGATGGCGTTATGAGTACGTGTATGGCAGCTTTAATGAGCTTTATCAGATGTTGCTGGATGGCGATATCGATATGCTTGCCGGCCTTGCTTATAAGGAAGAAAGAGCAGATTTGATTGGCTATCCGGATATGGCAATGGGTACCGAATCCTATAATCTGGTTAAATATGAAAGTAATCATGAAATAACTAGTGATGTGGAGACGTTAGCGGGACATTCTATTGGTGTGCTTGATAGTGCCATGGCAGATGCACTAGATGAGTATCTCGAAAGAAATAATGTTGAAGCCGATGTGGTACGTTATGAATATACTGATAAGCTTACAGAAGATTTTGAGGCAGGAGTAGTAGATGTTCTTGCTGTTGAAGGTGAAGGTACAAATAAGAGAAGTGGTTACGAGGTTCTTTTGACCTTCGGAATGACTGATTACTATATTTGTGTCAGCAACAGCAGAGGTGACCTTCTAAAAGAATTGAATGCTGCGCAGACTGATTTATTTAATGACGAGCCATATTATACAAGCTCACTTAGTTCAAAGTATCATGGCTCAAGTGTATCGGCGCAGGCATTGTCATCTGTTGAAAGAGCCTGGCTGGACAATAATGATTCGTTGACGGTAGGCTATTTAAATAATTATCTTCCATACAGTTCTACAGATGTGTATGGAAATGTAACAGGTGTTATCAGAGAACTGATGCCCGCCATTTTCAATGCTATTGATGAGAACAATATCAGCGTGTCCTATGTGGGATATGATACATACGAAGACATGATTACGGCCATCAATAACGAAGAAATTGATGTGGCATTTCCGGTAGGTGGTGGTATCTACCACTCTGAGCAAAACGGTATATACCAGACAGGACCAGTGGTTTCTATCAGTACAGAGTTAGTATTTGATAATGTTGTGGTCAATCCTAGCGCTGCTACATTTGCTGTAAATAGCAGTAATAGCATGCAGTACTATTACATAAAGACATATTATCCCGAGGCAGAGATAGTTTATTACGATAATATCGAACAGTGTTTGGAAGCTGTTATGAAGCATGAAGTTGATTGTACTACTCTCAATGGTTTGCGTGCAGGTGAGATTCTTAAGAATTACAAGTACAACCGATTATCCGTTAGGCAGCTTTCTGAGAAGGATGGCAGATGCCTAGGCGTAAAAATTGGTAATGACGGTTTGCTCCGTCTTTTAAACCGAGGTATTAATATTCTTGCAGATGATTATTCTGAGAGTATTGCTTACAAATATACTAAGGATTTATATAACTATTCATTTATAGACTGGCTGGATGATTATTTGATGGGCGTGCTGATTGTCATTGTATTGATTGTTGTTGTTTCAGTGATAATCCTTCATGTGAGAACAATCCGAAAGAACAAGGTTATTCTTGCTCTTCGAAATTCAAATAAAAACCAATTAGTTCTTATTGAAAACATTGCAAGAAGCATCAAGGAGCCTATTACAGAAATCCATAATATTTCAAGTACAGCTAGTCAGGTGATGGACGATGAAAAACTAGTAAGTGATAGCTTGAAAAAGATTGCGGATGACAGCGAAGGCATCCAGACTACTGCCGACAAAATTATCGATGCAAGTATTCTTGATAAGGGCAAGCTGATTCTTAATAAAGGAAAGGTTAATGTGGCGGCCTTTGCAAAAGATATTGAAGGTTATATACAGCCACGGGCTGATGCTAAAGGTATTAATTATTCTGTTAAGACAAAAAAGATTAAGACCAAGGATATTATGGTAGATAGAGAACGATTAATGCAGGCAATTATGGCGGTTATCGACAATTCTCTAAAGTTTACAGGTGCAGGTGGTACCATAAAGGTAACATTGGAAGAACAGCCTTGCAGCAACATGAGTATGGCAAGGATGGTATTTACAATCAAAGATGATGGTATTGGCATGAGCGATGAGTTTAAAGACATTGCCTTTGATGCATTCACCAAAGAAGAAAATGCCTTGGATGCAAATCTTACAGGCGTCGGCCTGGGACTTACCATTACCAAAAAGCTTGTGGAGCTTATGGGCGGTTATGTCACTCTTATGTCGAAAAAGAATCTGGGAACAGAAGTAACAATCACTTTGGACTGTAAAATAAGTTACAATTAACATATAGAGACTGGTTTAGACCAGTCTCTATTTTTTGTTGTCAAGATGTCTGAAAATACAATTTTAGAACAAGGATTGTATTGACTTTAAAACATTACATTTTATAATAATAAACTGGTTTGGAATGATTTGGTTTCCAAGTGGGGGGCAAGAGTTTTGAGGCATAAGAAGGGAACTATAGATAATGAAAAAGAAAATTATGGCGGCAGTGCTGGGCTTTGCTATTATTTTTAGCACGTTTAGCTCGGATTTAGTGTCGCAGGCAGAAGGAATCGATGAGATTCTGGAAGAGACGGTGGAGGAGCAGACGCAGCTCGAGACACCAGAGACAGAAATAATAACTGAGGAACAAAAGAAAGAAGAAGTTCCTATTAACAAAGAGGAAGAGAAAGAAGCGGAGGAGCCAGTTGTAACAGAAGACGTTGAACAGCCAGAAACTTCAGTTTCTACAGTGACAGAAGAAATAACTCCGGAGGAAGTGGTTTCTGAAGAGACTGAGGCAGAAGAGGTAGCTTTTTCTCAATCAAGAGACGTAGATGGAGTGAGAATCTCCATGACTGCAGCAGCAGGGGTTCTTCCAAAGGACAGCCACTTTGAAGCAGTTGCCATCACTGGAAAAAGCAATATCTCTAAAATCGAGGATGCTGTAGAAAAGAACCTTGCTGATACAAAGTCAGTAGTAGAGGTGAAGGCATTTGACATCACTATCTATGACGTAAATGGAAATGAGGTTCAGCCAGATACATCAAAGGGAAATGTACAGGTAACTTTCAACAATATCGACACAGCAGAGGTGAAAGCTGATGCTAACAAAGATATGGAAGTATTTCATATAGCGGATTCCATGCAGTCGGCCGAGTCTGTAGATTCAAGTGTTGGCGATGGCAAGGTTAGCTTTGAGGCAGAACATTTTTCCACGTATGCCATAGTTGATATAACAGACGAGACTAACCCGACAACGGTTGGAGACTTTGAGA
This sequence comes from Pseudobutyrivibrio ruminis DSM 9787, assembly GCF_900218035.1. Taxonomy (GTDB): domain Bacteria; phylum Bacillota; class Clostridia; order Lachnospirales; family Lachnospiraceae; genus Pseudobutyrivibrio; species Pseudobutyrivibrio ruminis. The sequence continues at coordinate 57,509 of NZ_OBMR01000005.1, read as the reverse complement.
TTAGTGTTGAAATACAGGTTGATGGAAAAATCATTAGTGATAACACTTCTATTGAGATTTCTAAAGCAAAGACTTTTAATGCTACTTACAGTTTTTCTAATTTGATAATCAATACAGATGATTCAGAATCTTTAAAGAAAGATCATTCCTATAAGCTTGCTGAAATTGATATTTCAGAAATCAATTTAGACGCAGAAACAGCAGATGTAAAGGATTTGCAATCAGGTGAGATACTTGGAACTATCAGTATAGTTCCAAATGAAGCTAATACTAAAGCAGAAGTTAGATTTAATCTAACAACATCATATGAAGGGATTGTAAATGGTTCTTTTGGACTGAGTTTTGAGCTTGATCCACAAGATGAAAACGCCAAGCAGGAAATTGTTTTACCAGATGGAAAGACCTATACCTTTGAGATTTCTGAGTTTAAGAAAGAGCCACCTACTATTAGTTTGACTGGTTCAAAAAAAGATGATAGTACTGCAAGTTGGACTGCTACTATAAAGAATAGTTCTAGGCCAGAATCTTACACAGGTGGGTATAAATATGTTGCTGAACTTTCCAAAGATGAAACTGTCAATGAAAGCAGCGTACAAGTAGAAGGAGCTACACCATTATATATAAAAATTGAGGGGACTAACCTTATAGTTGAGTTTAAGACACCAAATTATACAGCTGATGGAATAACAACTATTACCTATGATTCAACTGTAAATTTTGGTTTGACAAATGGTATTGTTAACGGTAACAAAACAACTATTGGTTCGACAATTAACGAAACTCCAAAGCTTGTAGATTCTAATGGTGATGATATTGTTACAGGAAATGATGCAAGTATTTCCTTCGAAACAAAGGTCAAGGAATGGTTAAAAAAAGAATCTGTAGGGACTATAGATTCAAATGGTGTTATTGAATGGAAAATAACTGTTTCTAATAATGGTTATGATATTAAGAATGTTACTTTGTATGATCTCTTTGGTGGAGATGGTGCCAATATGACTTTAGCAGGTGATGTTAAAGTTAATGGTTCTACTGTTTCGGTGACAAATGGAACATCTTCTGATAACTATAGCTGGAAGGTAGATTTGGAAAATCCAAATAGTGATGGCCAATGGATTATTACATACAAATCCCAAATTGCCAATTATCAGACAGGTTATTTAAAGAAGAATCACACATCAAATCCAAAGAATGATGCATGGATAACATATGACTATAATTTTGGAGATGGAGAGGGAACATTTACTGGTCCTACTGTAAAAGCTGAAAGTAGTATAAATCTTAAGGCTGGTATACAAATAACTGGAAAATCCTACGACCCCGCAACTCATGAGCTTACATGGGAAGTGGCAGTCAACCAAGAATATCAGGATATAACATCAGTAACAGTTACTGATATTATTCCAGCAAATCAGGAATATGTAACAGGTTCAATTGGAGATATTAGTATATATACAGTTGGTGGGAATATAGAATCAACACTTACATCGAACGATGTAAATCTTAATACTAGTGGCAATGATGTTATTCTTGACTTTGCTGACAAGCTTCAGGATAAAAAAGCTGTCTTTCAAATGAAGACAAAGCTTGTTGATGGACAAAGGGATGTTTGGACAACAAATAATAATGGAACAGCATTTTCTAATAAAGTTTCATTGATAGCTGTTGAGAATAGTGAACCACAGACAGATGAAGCTAAAATAACCTATACAAGTGATGTCTTGCAGGTTGCTATTTCAAACTATAATTACAATAACCATACTGTTGATTGTGAAATCATAGTTGACGCCAACAAGATGGACATGAAGAATGTTGTCCTTACTAATCAGCTTAAATATGACAATTATGAGCTTGAAGTTTTGGAAGAGACAGGTGTAACAGTTAATGGGACCAAAGTTAAAACTACAAATGATTCAAATGGAAACATTGTTGTAAATCTTGGAGATATTGCAGCAGGCGATGATGCTTTAAAGAAAGTAAAGTTTACTGCAAAAGTAGTTAGCGATAAATATCAGACTGTTAATAATGGTAGCTTTACAATTAATGACACAGCCACACTTGTAAGTGAGGACATATTAAAAACAAACGATAAAAAAGTAGAAGTAACATCAAACAACATAGCAATTAATAACTCTGTTTTGTCTAAGACTGGTAAAGGTGACAAATCTACAGGTAATGTTACTTACACAGTATACATAAATAAAGCAAGAAATCAGTTGCCAGAAGGTTTCACAGTAAGAGACACTATTGGTTCTTCATTAGAGCTTGATAGCCTGTCAGTCCAGCTTTACGAGTGCACTATATCTGATGCGGATGGTCAGGTTACAGATGAAAACCTTGTGGATGCCTCTAACTATGCTAAGAAAGTCTCAAGCAATGGGGCAAACACTGTACTGGATGTTACGTTGCCACAGACAGATAAAGTATATAAGCTTACTTACAATGCATCTGTTGTTGATACAAAGTTGACAGACTGTAGTAACAGTATTGAAATCATTACTATAGGATATGAAAGTGCTTCTGCAAAGGTTGACGTAAAAAGTCAGTTTAATGTTGGAGCAGAGTTTACCAGCGCTCTCTACCTGACGGTAACAGCAAATAATAAAGCAGGAGAGCCGCTTTCAGGAGTTGAGTATTCAGTAATTGACCCTGATTCTAATTCTGAGGTTCTTCATCTTATAACAAAGGATAATGGCGTTGCAAAGGCTGTTACAGTTAAACTTACAGCTGGAAAGAAATATACTATCAAAGAAGTTGTTGGTCCAGATGGGTATGAAAGTGCTTCAGATAAAGAAACACAGGAATTTGTTGCAGGAAAGTCTAATGAGCAAATTATTCCATTTGAATATGAAAAGCTTTCAATAACAATAGATATTTATAGCCGTGAGAATTCCGAGGATGGTGAGCTTCTTGCAGGATCTAAAATGAAGCTTATTAAGGATGGTACAGATACTATCACATGGAATAGTAAAGATATTAATCCAAAGAATGTAAAAGTATATTTGGATAGTGAGTATGTTTTGTCTGAAGAAGCTCCAACTGGTTATAATTCTGGTTCTAATATCAGATTTACAGTCGTAAAGGATGAAAATGACAAGCTTCAGGTGCAGGTTGTATCTGGTGATTCAGGTGTGCCTGTTGATACTATAAATATGGTTAGCATATCTAAAAACAGAACTAATATTGTGTTTAGTAAAGTATCTACAGGTCAAGGTAATGAATTAGTTGGTGCTCAGCTTAAAATAATTGAAGTTACATCAAATGATGAGATGGCATCATGGGTATCGGATGGAATTGCAGAGAAAATTTCATTACCTGAGGGAACTTATTCATTAATTGAGAATCAGGCACCTCTCGGATATAGAAAGGCCGAATCAATAAAGTTTAGAGTTACCACTGATTTAAAACTTGAAATATTTGATGAAGAAAACAGTGATTATGTTACGGCAGAGAATGCTAAGATTACAATGTATGATGATTATGATGCAGATAAGACTGCAACAGTGACAATCAGTCCTGATACACTAGGAATGGATCCTAGTATGTTTTCTGCTATGAAATTTGTGTTATATAGGTTTAATAAAGATACAAATAAGTTAGAACGAGTTGAACCAAGTGAGATTAATCCTGAAACAAACGAATATATATACAATATGAATTATCAGGATGAATATGTACTTAAGCCTGAAGGAGAGATTGAAGGATATAATTCGGTTAATCCAATTTCAATGAAGGTTATAGGGGAGACAATTTTAGAAGATGGAACAAGTGAAAGTATAATTCAGACAAAGAATAAGGATGGAATATTTAATGATTCATCACTTTCAACTATTGGAAAAATTGTTACACCGCAGCGTAAACCAGTTCCAGCTATAGCGTCAACACAGCCATCCACAGGATCAACGGATGTAGGATTTTCTGCCGGTGCTACATACACAGCTAACAATTATTACGGTAGTAGTAAGACAACAGTTGATGGTGTCGATGGACTCACTCTCAAGGAAAATGATATTGCTATGGGAACTGATCTAAGCGATGATTCTCAGAATACATCAGCACCTCGCCTTGCAAAGACAGGTGGTTTTGTAGGTACATTGTTTGGATACCTCACAGCAGTGGCACTTATCCTTGTTGGTTTGTATTTGACACTTGGAAAGAAAAAGGAATATGACAAGTAAACAATCTATTAAAAAGATAATAGGTTTAACGTTAATCGCATTGGGACTGGGCTTATTGCTCAGTTCTATTGCATTAAACCTAAAGCAATATTATTCAAAAAAGAATACTGTTGAAGAGTTCAAAGAAAAGATTGAAAGCGGTGTTGCATCACCAGAAACAGAAGGTAATGATGCAGTTACAGGAGACATGCTCTACATCCTCCGAATTCCATCTATCGATTCAGAAAATCCTGTGCGAGAGGGCACTGAAAGAGATGTGTTATCAGATTCTCTTGGACATGAATCGGGAACTGCATTTGCAGGAGAGGAAGGAAATTGCGTAATCGCAGGTCATCGCAATTACAACTTTGGTAAATACTTTAATCGTCTTGATGAAGTTGAAATAGATGATTTGATTTATCTGGATTCAGCCACAGAAACATACACATATGTGGTTACAGACATTCAGGTGGTGGACCCTACAGATGTGGAGATTCTAGAACCTATCGAAGGCAAAGAAACACTCACTCTCTACACTTGCACACCAATATACATAGCAACACAACGCTTGGTAATCATAGCTGAGCGAGTGATATAACTATAAGATTCATACTATCCTTGTATTTATAGCAGGAATCAAAGCTGATTTGCTATAAGATACAAGGATTTTTTGATTTTATAGCAGATATTTGGAGTGAAATGCTATAAGAATGAGGTAAAGCCAAAATCTATAGCAGTTGACAGCTTGAAAATGCTATAAAACAAAGAAAAAGCTGGAATATATAGCAAAGATTAATCTGGAACTGCTATAGACAAAAGAAAAAGCTGATATTTATAGTGAATATCAGCCTAAAACTGCTATAAATAAGAGTAAAATCTTAAAATTATAGCAATTCAATATTTTAGCTAGAGTAGATACTCAGTTACAAGCCACGATTCTTCCGGATAGGCTAGAGCGACTGTGGTCGGAAGCAAAAGCGGCGTCGCTTTTATTGAAATAGTCGTAGGATGTTACTCCGATACATTCAGAGATTGAATCGTCCCAGGTCAAATCTACGTTGTAAAACTTTCCATCAATTTTAACCACGTTCCATGCGTGGGTGCTTCCCATAGAGATTCCAGTTACATAATAGCAGGTGATGCCAAGGCGCTGGCAGGCTGCCTGAAATGCTCTGGCGTATCCGGCACATACTGAGGTGCCTGTTGTAAGAGCAGAGTAAGCGCTTTGATTCATATGGTTGTCAGGATCATAGGTGTTCATTTGACAGATAGCGTCATGCAAATATTTCTCCTGGTCCACTTGGCTGGTAAATTGCTTTGCTCCAGAAACCAGCGAATTCAAAACATCATTGAAATTCGCTTGGGCCTGTGGCAATTCATCCTTTGTAATGCAGAATTTCAGTCGAACTTTATGAACGATATTAGATGAATCTACGGCATATTGATAAGATGTGTACACCCAGAAAAGCTCGGGATGATCATTGAATAGAGAATTCATTGTATCTTCCAGGCTTTTTTCAGATATAGGAGTATCCAACAAAAATAGCTCGTCATTGAAGTTCATGATATTTTGGTAAATCTGATTATATACGGAGAGCTGGTCCGTATTAAGAAGTTGTAAATATGGGTATAAAGGCTCATTTGAAGTGAGCGCAGTGCTGGTAAATGTGGTAGAATGTATGCTAAATATTAATGTAATTAAAAGACAAATCGAACATACTCTTTTTTTCATATCTCATCACCCGAAATAGTAGTTTTCAAAGGAAAATCATCCTATTATCAGATTATAATTTGAAATGGTGAATAAAATTTGTACAAAGCCCGTGTTCACAAAGAATTCACAGTGATAATACACACCCTGTGTAATAAAGTAGCTTTGTCCTAGAATTTATACCGGTTTGTGGCGAAAAAACTTATTGACAATTTTTTATCAATTAGAGTATATTATATATACAGGAAACTGAAAAAATGAGTTAGAGTTTACTAACAGAATTTGGTTAGGAGAGCTTATGCTAGATTACAAAATCATCGAAGTTAAGCAGAGTATCTTTGAAGACAATGATGCAGATGCTGATAAGCTCAGACAGGAGATTAAAGAACAGAAAACATTTCTTGTTAATCTGATGTCAGCTCCTGGTTCTGGCAAAACAACCACATTATGCCAAACAATCGCACGTCTTAAGGACGAAATGCAAATCGGTGTAATGGAGGCAGATATTGATTCTGATGTGGACGCTGCCACAATTACTGCGGCAGGAGCACGTGCAATTCAGATACATACAGGAGGCATGTGCCATCTCGATGCAGATATGACCCGCCAGGGCTTGCATGAGTTTGGAACAGAAGACTTAGATCTTGTCTTCCTGGAAAACGTTGGTAATTTAGTTTGTCCAGCGGAATTTGATACCGGTTCATCAAAGAACGCCATGATTCTCTCTGTTCCCGAGGGAGACGACAAACCACTTAAGTACCCACTGATGTTTTCAGTGTGTGATGTAGTGCTTATCAACAAATGCGACACACTTCCAGTGTTTAGCGAATTCTCAAAGGAGGCTGTTGTGGAACGAATCCACAGTCTTAATCCTAATGCAAAGGTTATCTTTGTTTCAGCAAAAACTGGCGAAGGATTTGATGAATGGGTTGACTGGTTGAGGGGCCAGGTTCAGCAGTGGCAGGCTTAATGCTTGGAATTGAGACTTTTTGAGGGAAGTATAAATATTATTTTTTTTAGGGCAATTAAAGGAGGAAATTAATATGGGTATCGGACCAGACAATTTGGGCGATTTTTATCCTGATTGGGTAAATGATTTAAAGGATGAAGATCTACGCCCAGAAATTCTTCAGCTTGGAAAGGTAATCACAGATAGAGCTAAAATCAAGCTTGGTCTTCAGAAGATTACAAAGTACGATCCAGAGTACTGGGCTGTAGCAAATCTTGCACCTACAAAGGAAATTGCAGAGCTTGCACTTTCTATGGGTGGCATTAGAAAGCCAAAGACATTCAAGGAGCTTCTTGAAATCACTGGCCTTGATGAAAAGACACTTGAGGAAAGACTTGAGAAAGCTAGCTGGACAGGTCTTTTAGAGTGGAACTATGAGAACGAAGCTCACGAAAAGCAGTGGGTACTTCCTATGTTCGTTCCAGGTTCTGCAGAGTTCTCAAACATGAATCAGGATTTCTTGGCTGAGCATCCTGAGATGGGACGTTTCTTTGAGAGAATGAGCCGTCTTCCACTTGAGGGACTTACACACATGGTACCACCAGGAGGCGCTGGTATTGGTATGCACGTTATCCCTGTAGAGGACGCTATTTCAATGGAGCAGGAAGCAATCGGACTTGAGAAGATTTCTTACTGGCTCGATAAATACGAAGGAAAGTATGCTAAGTCACCATGTTCTTGCCGTCTTTCTAGAAAGACATATGACGAGGGCTGCGCTGATGATCCAGAAGGATGGTGTATCGCAGTTGGTGATATGGCAGACTACGTTGTTGAGACAAACAAGGGTGGTGTTTACATCACTAAGGAAGAGGCTCTTGATATTTTTAAGCAGGCTGAGGACAACGGCTTCGTTCACCAGATCACAAATATCGATGGCGAGAATAAAATCTTCGCTATCTGTAACTGTAATGTAAATGTATGTTATGCACTTCGTACATCACAGCTTTTCAATACTCCAAATATGTCACGTTCAGCGTATGTTGCTCACGTTACAGCAGAGGACTGTGTTGCTTGTGGTAAGTGTGTTGAAAACTGCCCAGCTGGTGCTGTTAAGCTTGGTCAGAAGCTTTGCAAGGCTGATGGCTCACAGGTTGAGTATCCAAAGCAGGTTCTTCCAACAGAGCGCAAGTGGTCAACAGACGAGTGGAACGACAACTATCGTGACACAAACAGAATCAACTGCTATGACACAGGTACAGCTCCATGTAAGACAGCTTGTCCTGCACATATCGCTATCCAGGGTTACCTTCGTATGGCAGCTCAGGGACGTTACAAAGAAGCTCTTGCTCTTATCAAGCAGGACAATCCACTTCCAGCAATCTGCGGTCGTGTATGTAACAGACGTTGTGAGGCAGCTTGTACACGTGGAACAATCGATGAGGCAATTGCAATCGATGAAGTTAAGCGTTTCTTAGCAGAGATGGATCTTAAGTCAGAGACACGCTACATCCCTAAGAAGATCGTTCCTTCACAGAAGGGTGAGTTCACAGAGAAAGTAGCTATTATTGGTGCAGGTCCTGCAGGTCTTTCTTGTGCTTACTTCTTAGCACTTAAGGGCTACAAGCCTACAATCTTTGAAAAGAGCAAGTATCCAGGTGGTATGCTTCGTTACGGTATTCCATCATTCGTACTTGAGAACAACGTTATCGACGCTGAAATCGAAATCATCAAGGAGCTTGGTGTAGAGATTAAGTGTGGCGTTGAAGTTGGTAAGGATATTTCACTTGATGAGTTACGTAGCCAGGGCTACAAGGCATTCTACGTAGCTATTGGTTGCCAGGGTGGTAACAAGCCAGGCGTACCAGGTGATGATGCTATCGGTACAGCAACAGCTGTCGATTTCCTTCACGAGTGCTCAGAGAACGAGAAATACGATATCAAGGGTGACCTTGTTGTTATCGGTGGTGGTAACGTTGCTATCGACGTTGCTCGTTCTGCTAGACGTGTTGGAAACGAAAAGGTTTCTATGTTCTGTCTTGAGAGCAGAGACATCATGCCTGCATCTCCAGAGGAAATCGAAATCGTTGAAGCAGAGGGCGTTGAGCTTAACTGTGGATGGGGACCAAAGGAGGTTCTTGTTGATGAGGCAGGAGCTGTTAAGGGAATCGTTCTTAAGAAGTGTACTCGTGTTAAGGACGAGACAGGTAGATTCTCTCCACAGTACGATGAGAATGACACAATCACTGTAGAGTGTAAGCACGTTATCTTCTCAGTAGGACAGCGTAGCGTATACGGAGATCTCTTCAAGGGTTCTAAGGTTGTTATCGAGAGAGGCCCTAAGGCTGATGCTCTTACATACCAGACAGATGAGCCAGATATCTTTGTTGGTGGTGATATGTACACAGGCCCACGTTTTGCTATCGATGCTATCGCAGCCGGTCGTGAGGGAGCTATCTCAATCCACAGATTTGTACAGCCACACAGCTCACTTACAATCGGACGTAACCGTCGTGACTTCATCGAGCTTGATAAAGAAAACATCAAGATTGGTGATTATGATCACAGCGCACGTCAGATTCCAGGCGTTTCAAAGACAACTGTTGATGGAGAGCTTACATTCCGCGATAAGACAGTAGAGCTTACAGAGGAGCAGATCAAGAAAGAGACAGCTAGATGTCTCAAGTGTGGTGCTTCAGTAGTAGATGAGAATAAGTGTATTGGTTGTGGTGTATGTACAACTAAGTGCGAATTCGATGCTATCAAGCTTTACAGAGAGCATCCAGAGTGTTCAAAGATGACTCCATCTGAGGACAAGCTTAAGTATGTTCTTCCAAACGGATTAAAGCAGCGTATTAAGGTTGCTTTCAAGCACAGATAAAAATGCTATAATAAAAGGTGCTACTGAGGTAGCACCTTTTTTAATTCGGAGGAAGACAATGCGAAATATTTATTTATTTGCAAACGGATTTGGCGAGACGGTGAGAACACTGATTATCGCGTATCTTATTCTTACATTCCTATTTACGGTTTATTCGATTGCTAGAATGTATTATATTGAGCATAAATCAAATAATGTGAAGGGCGGTAGAGCCAGAGTAAAAGAGCTGCAGGCATCCGGTAGATTTAGGCAAATTCCGGTGTATTCCATGGAGGAAATGTCTAAGGATAAACATAAAAGAGATGTTAGGCTTATGTATTTTCCAGCAGATAACCCTAAGAGCAAGCGATTTGTAGTTGTTCTTCCAGGTGGAGGTTATGCACATCTTTGCACAAGACAGGAGGGATATCCTGTTGCGGCAACTCTTAATGAAATGGGAGTAAATGCCTTTGTGCTTGAGTATCGCACGGGACGTGATTGCGAAGCTTTTGCTCCAATGCAGGATTTAGGCACAGCATTACAGATGATTCAGCAAAATCAGGACCAATACGGTGTCTCTTTAGACGGCTATGCATTGATGGGATTTTCAGCAGGTGGAAATCTGGCGGGAATCTTTTCCAGTCACAAGTTTGGTTATATGGATTACCAATTGCCTAAGCCTGGAGCTGTCATATTAGGATATCCTTGGACATGCGTAAACGATTGGTTACATCATCCTTACTGGAACATTTGGATTGGTTTGATGGGCATTTGGCTTAGCAACAGAGGCAGCTTCCATATGTTTGGATTGCGTCACATCAGAAGAGGTCGAGTGCTTCTTGATGTGCAGAAATATATCGAGGATGATTATCCACCAACATTCATGTATTCAGGCTCGTGGGATGTTCTTGTTCCTGCAAGTCGTCATGCTGATGTTTTTGAAAGCGCCCTCAAGGCACATGGCGTTAATCATATCTATGAGAAGTACTTTGGTGTACCTCACGGCATCGGCCTTGGCATTCGCACAAAGGCTGAAGGCTGGCTTGATAGGGCAGTGGAGTTCTGGGAGTCAGTAATCTAGGGAGTTCTAGTTTTCGTGGAGTCAGATTCTAGGCGGATTCTAGCATACATAGGTTTATTCTAGGCGTCTTTTCTTATAGCCTAAAGGTGTAATTAAAGTAGCGGCAGGAGGTCACATGTTAGACTTAATAAAGACAGGTTCATTTATCTCTGAAATGAGAAAGGAAAAAGGACTTACACAAAAACAATTGGCAGATCAGGTGGGAGTCAGTGATAAAGCAGTTTCCAGATGGGAAACTGGCAAAGGATTGCCTGACACCAGCATCATGCCAGAACTGTGCAAGGCACTTGATATTAATGTAAATGAGCTGTTATCCGGTGAGCGCCTGAACGCAGAGGCATATAGTGGAAAGGCGGAAGAAATAATGGTTAGTTTAGTAAAGGATGTTCAGGAAAATAAGAATGACAAAAAATCAGTAGTGTTAGGTTTAGCATTAGGCTTTGTATTGTTGATGTTAGGGCTGATTGGTATAGTTACAGTCAGCGGAAGCAGAGTAGTATATTTCCTTGATATTCCATCTGTAGTATTTGTGCTTGCTATACAGCTTATTGTTTTAGGAGCAGGTGGACAGATGAAAAGCTTTCTGGGAGCGTTTAAGCTGATTTTTGGAAAGAAAGCAGAGATAGAGGACGATGTTGCAGTGGTAGCTGCAGAATGCGAATTTGCTGTAAAATACGCCCAGAGAGGGGCAATCCTTGGCGGAATACTTTCCAGCATAATGGGATTTGTAGCAGTGCTTGCTATAGTGTGGAGTGAGTCACCAGATACAATTGGGCCAAACATGGCGGTAGCAGTGTTGTCGTTGTTTTATGGAGTGTTATTCGTATTAATACTGATGCCTATACAGGGCCGTCTTCATAAAATGCAATAAAAAGCTAAATGTAATAGGCAAACTCTTAGGTTTCTCAAGCGAAGCATTCTACGCTAAGCGGAGAAACACTAAGGTTTGTCTATGTAACATTTAGCTTTTTTGATTGCTTTTTTATTTCTATTTATTCTGGGAAAGCTGCAGCTAAATCACAGATTGTCTTTACACACATTCCTTCACCCAGGGTGCCGCTATCAAGGATTACATCATATTCACGGAAGTCGCCCCAGTTCTTGTCAGTGTAGTACTTGTAATATGTTTTACGCTGCTTATCTTTTTTTGCGAGTCTCTTTTCAATGCTGACATTCTCGATATTTTCGTAGCGCTCTAAAACACGTTTCTTTCTATGCTCCATATCTGCGTGAATCATAACATTCATGCAACGAACACCCTCTTTTCTGAGGATATAATCAGCACAACGTCCAACAATTACACATGGTCCTTTGCTTGCACAGTCAAGGATTACCTTTTTCTGCGCAATAAAGATTTCGTCCTGTGGGCTCTGGAAGTACATTGTTCCTGCCGCAGAGATATCAAACCACATTGCTGTGGATGAAGTGTACTCACCCTGAGTCTCTATAAGTTCCTTTGCATAACCGCTTTCTACTGCTACGCGATTAACAATTTCTCCGTCATAAAATGGGATGTTCAACTGTTTTGCCACAGCCTCGCCTATGCTATGACCGCCGCTGCCAAATTCTCTTGAGATGGTAATTACTGGATACATAGTTGTTCCCTCCAATCACATTTGATTTGATACTTTTCTTACTTATATTTTATTTTTTTTGTGACAAAAAGTCAAAAAGAGTTGCATTTGTCTGACTATTGATTGGAACCCCATTTTCTGCCATTTCTCCGGAATCTCCACAGATATCTACACCATATATTTCATGTGTGGAAAAAATCTTTTCCAGAATATCTGTCATTTCAGGCAAGGTCATTGTTCCCTGGTCCCAATCTGTGATGGCATAATCGGTGGATAGTACATCCTTGTCGATAGAAATGTACAGTGGTAAATCAGTGGGAATATCAGAAATATCAGGCATATCACCAACACCAAAGGTGTAAACGTTCTTTAGGTGAGGCAATGTCTCCTTTGCCTCCAACACCCAGCCGCCACAAGAGGTTATCATGCCAAAACTTGGTGGCTGATCGTCAGGATGATGATCAAATAAAACCAGATTGAAATCTACATCTATTTTGCTCAACCAAAGAAGGGTGAGATAGTGGTAGTTGCCGGAATCGATAAAGTGAATACCATCGGCTGGTTCGTTACTTATTCGTTTTATAAGCTCTGCCTTGGCTACATCGTCAAGATAGCATCTGGTGCCTTCAATATCTCGACAGTCTATAATATTTAGTTTTTCGTTAGATTGATAAAATGACTGATGCAAATAGGCATCAGTCATTTCTAAAATAGTTGTATTTAATTTCATTTTTTAAGTACTTTTCCTGCGTGTTTCAATTCTTTACAGCGACGTTTCTTAAACAAATCAGTCCATATATTAGGATGGAAGAGCATGAGAATTGGGAACAATTCAAGTCGACCTGCAAGCATATCAAAGATAAGGATAATCTTTGAAAAATCACTGAAGAAACCAAAGTTTGCTGCAGGACCAACCATGCTAAGTCCAGGTCCAATATTACTCATTGTAGCGATAACAGCTGTAAATATAGTTGAAAAATCTAAATCTTCGAATGAAAGTGCAAATACACTTACAAAGAAGATGAGCATGAATGTTCCAAAAAATACGTTGTTGGAACGGATTGTATCATGGTTAACAGGCTTGCCATCCATGCGAGTCTTTCTGACGCTTCTAGGATGGATGTAGCTGATTAACTCTTTGTGTACAGCCTTTCCCATAAGGACGAATCTCGATACCTTTATACCACCACCAGTTGAACCTGCACAGGCACCAATAAACATCAGAAGTACAAGTACACATCGGCTAGTCTGTGGCCACTGGGCAAAATCTGCAGTAGAGAAACCAGTAGATGACTGAATTGATGTTACCTGGAATGCTGCTTTTGTCACAGCTTCAAAAAGGTTTGCACTACTATTTAAAATGTTTATAGTGATGATTCCAATAGAACCAACTGTAAGTGCGGTGTACATTTTAACTTCTTCCATTCTGAAAGCATCTCTTGCGTGATGGAAGAGTAGGTAGTAGTAAAAGTTGAAGTTTACACCAAATATAAACATGAATATTGCTACAATCCACTGACATGCAACGTTGAAACCGGCAATACTATCAGCGTAGATACCAAATCCACCAGTACCAGCTGTGGCGATAGAGGTGTTGATTGCTTCAAATGGTGTCATGCCTGCAATAAGCAGAAGTATAAATTCTAAAAGTGTAAGTCCAATGTAGATGAGGTAAAGCATCTGGGCAGTGTTTTTCAGCTTAGGAACAAGCTTTCCAACAGAAGGTCCAGGTGATTCTGCTTTCATCAGGTTGAACTGAGAGCCCTCACCACCGGCAAGTGGAATGACTGTAAGTAGGAATACTAAAACTCCCATACCACCAACAAAGTGAGTGAAGCTTCGCCAAAATAGTGAGGCGTGAGTAAGCAACTCTACGTTATCAAGGATGGATGCACCAGTGGTGGTGAATCCGGAAACTGCCTCAAATAAAGCATCTACATAATGTGGAATCTCTCCGCTAAGGCGAAGTGGAAGGGCACCGATTACAGAAAGGGCAACCCAAGATGCGCCTGTGCAGAAGAATCCTTCTTTTAAATAGAAAACAAATTTCTTTGGACGGAAATAGCTGTTTAGGATTCCGATGATAAGGCAAGGAAATGCAACAACTGCATAGTAAATCCATACATCTTCGTGATATATGAGAGCTACCATGATAGGAAGCATCAGGAACAAGCCTAAGAATCCAACAACATATCCTAAAATAAAACGAATAACGGAAGTATTCATATCCGATTACCTCAATGTATCAAGTATAGAGCCGAAGCCAGTGTGGGTTGTGACAACCATTACAGTATCACCGACTTCAATAGTGTCAGAACCGCTAGGGATGATGATTGTACCGTTGCGGTTGATAAAGGCGATAAGCACATTGTCCTTAAATTGGAGAACAGAGAATGGTACTCCAGTTGCCTTTGACTGCTCACTAATATTGAACTCAATAGCCTCTACCTTTTGATCGAATAGGTGGTAGAGTGTAAGAATATCATCACCATCGCCTGACGCACTCTTTGCACGTACATAAGCGATAATTGATTCTGCTGTGATGTGTCGTGGGTAAACCACTGATCCTAAGTTGAGCTGAGACAATACGTTGTCAAAGCTGATTCTATTAACCTTTGTAACAACCTTTGCATTGCTAACTTGATTAGCATAAAGAGTTAAAAGGATGTTTTCTTCATCAATTCCAGTGAGAGGAACGAAGCTTTCAACGTATTCAATGCCTTCTTCTCTAAGTAATGCCTCATCACCGCCATCTCCATTAATGATGGTAGCCTTTGGAAGCATAACAGAAAGCTCCTCACAGCGCTCCTTATCACGCTCGATAATGCGCACATTGATTCTGGCCTGGAGCAAAAGCTTTGCAAGGTAGAAAGAAGATTTTCCACCACCAACAATCAAGCAATCACGAACCTGTCGTGTTTTGAATCCAATTTCATTGAGGAAGGTACGTGCAAATCGTCTAGCACCAACGGCACATACAATATCACCTGCTCGAAGTGTGTAATCACCGGAAGGGATTACAACATCACTGCCGCGTTTTACAGCAGTAATCAGAACCTTGCTGGAAATATTTGAGCTCAAATCTTTGATAGTGAGACCATCCAAAACATTTCCCTCTTCAATGGCAAACTCAACAAGCTCAGCCTGGCCATGAGCAAATGAAGATACCTCAAGAGTAGATGGCAATGAGAGAATAGATGAAATCTCTCTAGCAGCTTCAAACTCTGGGTTGATAATCATAACAAGACCCAGCTTCTCCTGAAGATATGAAATTTCCTTTGAATAGTCAGGATTTCTAACTCTGGCGATAGAAGCGCAGTCACCTACCTGCTTTGCAATTGTACAGCATAGTAGATTCAGCTCATCAGAGTTTGTAACGGCAATAATGAGGTCTGCATCTTTAATGCCAGCCTCAACCTGAATGCTGTAGCTGGCACCATTTCCTTGAATTCCCATTATGTCGTATAGATTTGTAAGATTATCGATTCGATCCTGTTTCTGATCGATTACTACAATATCGTGACCTTCTTTTGAAAGTCTATCAACAAGGGTACGGCCAACTTTACCGCATCCTACGATGATTATTTTAAGTCCTCGTTTTGAGGATTTACCAAAAGCCATTTTATTGCCTCCGAATAAACAAAATATTACATAATAAATGTAGTCGAATAGAGGCAAAAATTCAAGTTAAATTCGCACATCGACCCTTCTAGTAATACGCTTTGCAGCGCTATATAAATCAGACAAGTATTGTGAGTCCTTATCAAAGAACTCTGAGAACTTGCTGACAGAGTAGTTTTTGGCAGCATTTTCATATAGTGACATACTGCCATCTTTATTTACAGTAATACCAATTTTAGCCAAATCAGAAGCATATTGAGTATTAAGGTTTTTAATAGTGGATGCGGCATGTTTTACAGAAGAGTTTCCTTTGCCGTATTTAGCTGCAGATTCAAGGGTATTGTTCATGGTGTCAGTGAATGCTTTAAGCTTCTCCTGAATCTGGTCTTTGGTTACATCTTCGAATTTATAATCTTGGAGATTTCTGACGGCGTTGCGTAAAGCAGTAGCGTCAGCAAAAGAAAGGGTACCAGTGGTAGAATTCTTTCTAGTAGAGCCACTTGCTACCGATGAGTAGTGATTGTAAAACAATCTTATGCTTAATGAATTGGTTACGCTTACACTCATAGAAACTCCTTTTTCTTCATATCTAAATATTGTATCGAATGAAATCCTGTTAATATTAAGTTTTTTTGTTGAAGATTTTGAAAATTTCATCTATACTTTAGAAAAATTTATCTAGTAAGGAGCTGCTATGAATCAAGAGAAAGTCATTGTTATTGATTTCGGCGGACAATACAATCAGCTTGTGGCACGTCGTGTCAGAGAATGTAATGTCTATTGTGAGATTTATTCTTATCGTACCCCTATCGACCAAATTAAAGAGATGAATCCTAAAGGAATTATCCTGACAGGAGGTCCTAATTCATGTTATGAGGAAGGGGCACCTACCTATACTAAGGAACTTTTTGAACTTGGTATACCAGTGCTTGGTCTTTGCTATGGCGCACAGCTTATGATGCATGTTCTTGGTGGTAAGGTTGAGAAAGCGCCAGTTCGTGAATATGGCAAAACTGAGACATTTATTGACGGATCAAAGGATACTCTTTTTGCAGGTGTTGAGGACTCAACAGTTGTTTGGATGAGCCACTTTGATTACATTTCTTCAGTGGCACCTGGGTTTGATATCATTGCTCACACAAATGATTGCCCAGTTGCAGCAGCAGCTTGTGAAGATAAAAAGCTTTACGCTATTCAGTTCCATCCAGAGGTACTCCACACTGTTCGTGGAAAGGAAATCCTCCACAACTTTGTAAGAAACATCTGTCAGACAGCTGGCACATGGCGTATGGATTCCTTTGTTGAGCAGACAATCGGAGAAATTAGAGAGCGCGTAGGTTCAGGAAAAGTGCTTCTTGCTCTTTCTGGTGGTGTTGATTCATCTGTTCTAGCAGCGCTTCTTGCAAAGGCAATTGGAAAGCAGCTTACATGTGTTTTCGTTGATCATGGTCTTCTTCGTAAAAACGAGGGCGATGAGGTAGAATCAGTATTTGGTCCAGAAGGCTCATTTGATATTAATTTTGTTCGTGTTAATGCAGCAGAGCGTTATTACGCAAAGCTCGCAGGCGTCGAAGAGCCAGAACGCAAGCGTAAAATCATTGGCGAGGAATTCATTCGTGTATTCGAGGAAGAAGCTAAGAAAATTGGCACTGTTGATTTCCTTGCACAGGGAACTATCTATCCAGACGTTGTTGAATCAGGCCTTGGCGGTGAGTCAGTAGTTATCAAGTCTCACCATAATGTAGGTGGTCTTCCTGACTATGTTGATTTCAAAGAAATCATCGAGCCGCTTCGCAATCTTTTCAAGGACGAAGTACGTAAGGTCGGTTTAGAGCTTGGCTTGCCAGAATACCTTGTATTCCGTCAGCCATTCCCAGGCCCAGGCCTTGGTATTCGTATCATCGGAGAGGTTACAGCAGAAAAGGTTCGCATCGTTCAGGATGCTGATTATATTTATCGTACAGAGCTTGCAGAGGCAGGCCTTGCAAAGCTTCCAGATCAGTACTTTGCAGCACTTTCAAACATGCGCTCAGTAGGCGTTATGGGCGACGAGCGTACATACGACTACGCAGTAGTACTTCGCGCCGTTGAAACAGTAGACTTCATGACAGCAGAAGCTTCTGAGATTCCATTCGAAGTTCTTCAGCGTGTAATGAGCCGCATCATCAACGAGGTTAAGGGCGTCAACCGCGTAATGTACGATTTGACTTCTAAGCCACCAGGAACTGTGGAGATGGAATAATACCAGCATTCTTGCAAAGCCAGTATTTACAAGGCTTTGAGAGGTGTATGGAAGTGTAGTGACAATAAAATGAGCCGTAGTGAATGTATTCAATACATTTGCTACGGCTTTTTTTGTGCGTATGAATAGAGGATATAAATAGGTGTTGACAATTTATATATCTGGAGTTATATTACTGCATATCATTTTTTCTTTATACAAATCTATAACTTTTTCATGTGATAGTTTCATTGATAGTATTCCCAATTTCGGATATTTTGGCGTTATGCATCCAATATAAAGTTATATGTAATTAGGGATGCATATGCTAATTAATGAATGCAACCCAATAGGATTGAATTACAATTAGGGATGCATGACTGAGAGTACTTATGCATCCCAAAAGGACAAATGTGCTTTTTAGGATGAGTTTAATATTGATAGGAGATGAAGTTATAAGACAATCATGCATCCCAGAATGATGTAAAGGGGATACGGGTTGCATGATTGAAAAATGAAAAAAAATATTATGCATCCCCAACTGGTAAAAACTCTGTTTGGGATGATTTTTTTAGAAAGAGGAGTAAGAGTTGAAAAATTATAGAGAAGAATTAGAAAAACAGTTAAGAGAACTGGATGATTTGATAAAACTTAATGAGAAAAACTTAGCGAAACTAAAAGATCTTCCAGAGCATGGAATAAAAGCGTCCACAGTCAGAGGATGCAACCAATATTACATAACCGAAAAAGGGACAGGAAAACGTAAATATGCAGGGAAGGATAAAAGTAAGCTTGTTAAGAATTTGATTCAAAGGGATTATGTAAATGCAGTTAATAACAAATTATTGTATTTGAGAAAGGTATTAATTAAATTTATTGCAAATTATGATATCAGTGAAATTCAGGCTGTATATGAGAATTTGCCTAGTGCTAGAAAGAGTATTGTAACCCCACTAATAGAGCCTGATGATATATATATTCAAAACTGGTTAGAAAAACATCCGGGGCAGCAGAATCCATTCCCAGAAGAGGGTTTATATCAGACAAACCGAGGAGAGATGGTACGATCAAAGTCGGAAAAGATTATTGCTGATTCCTTGGATAAGTATAATGTTCCTTATCAATATGAGCCGATGTTAGAACTGGGCTATAGTGCGGTATATCCTGACTTTGTCGCATTGAATACAATTACAAGAAAGACTATTTATTGGGAACATCTAGGGATTCTTTCGGATATGGATTATGCTACAAAGAATTTTAAGAAGATACATAATTATGAGAAAAATGGTTACCTTCAAGGAAGAGATTTGATTACAACTATGGAGTCATCAGATGCACCAATTGATGTTAGGCTTGTAGAAGAGAAAATACGGGAGTTTTTGTTGTAGATATGGACGACAATTCACAATATTGTTATAATGCGGATTAATAATGAGGAAGGCAGGAGGCAACAAATGCATTTCGTAAATGCGAAGGGGATATTAACTGCAAATAATGGCCGATGCGGTATGAACATATATCGCGGCTGCACTCACGGCTGTATTTATTGTGATAGCAGAAGCAAATGCTATCAGTTTACCCATGCCTTTGAGGATATTGAGGTGAAGCAGAATGCCCCAGAGCTTTTAGAGGCCGCGCTTAAATCAAAAAGAAAAAAATGTATGATTGGCACGGGTTCTATGTCAGATCCATATATGCACTGCGAAGAGCAGTTAAAGCTCACAAGACAATGCTTAGAAATCATTTCTAAATATGAATTTGGCATAGCGATTCAGACAAAGTCAGACAGGATTCTTAGGGATATTGATCTTTTGGATGAAATTAATCAGAAGGCAAAGGCAGTAGTGCAGATGACATTGACTACTTATGACGATGACTTGTGCGCTATTCTAGAACCAAATGTTTGCAACACGAAACGGAGAATACAGGTGTTAGAGGAGATGCAAAAGCGTGGCATTCCAACAGTGGTTTGGCTGACACCAATTCTTCCTTTTGTAAACGATACAGAAGAAAACGTAAATGCGATACTAGAAGAATGTATTCGCGTAGGTGTGAAGGGCATTATTTGCTTTGATATGGGCGTGACCTTGAGGGAAGGTGACAGGGAATATTTTTATGAGGCATTGGATAAAAATTTTCCAGGATTGAAAGAAAAATACATTAGAACCTATGGCAATTCCTATAATGTACCAAGTCCTAACAATGCAAAGCTTATGAGTCTTTTTGAGGATACCTGCAAATCTCACAACATCCTTTATAAGCCTAATGATTGCTTCAGATTTATGAATGATTTACCCGAGAGATATGAACAGTTGACGCTTAATTTGGTATAATCAATTGCAAGGCAGGCCCAAGAGTTTGCATATGGAAGAGGAGCTTTTACTAGATGAAACTTACACCAAGTTGTGCAAAATGCATGTATGATAGACAACAGCTAAAGACTGATGACAAGGAATATTTGAAAGAGGTTAAAAATATACTTGATAATCGTGATGAAAATGCATGTAGTGCAGAGATGAATTTTGCATTTAATAAGGCATATGAAAAATACATTGGACCAATGCCTAGTTTTAGAGACATCAATAAAAAATATAATGATTTAGTACTTTCTATGGAACAGGGCTTAGAAGAGAAAATAGAAGCAAGCGATAATCCGCTTGCTACTGCTCTTGTGATGGCTCGAATTGGAAACTACATTGATTTTGGTGTGATGCAGGATGTAGATGAAAATACATTTTTAGAGTTATTCAACGACACTGACATGAGAGTTGATGAGCAGGCAACATTTGATTCTTTTGGCAAGCAGTGCAGCAAGGGAAAATCTTTTTTACTTCTTACAGATAATTGTGGAGAGATTGTCCTTGATAAGCTTTTTCTACGCCAGCTTAAAAAGCAGTTCCCAAATCTTGAAATAACTGTAATGGTTCGTGGCGGTGAAGCATATAATGATGCTACTATAGAAGATGCAAAATATGTTGGTTTGACAGATGAATTTACTGTAATTACAAATGGTGAGAAGATTGCAGGAACTGTCTATAAAATGCTTCCGGAGCAAGCGAAAAAAGCAATAGATAATGCTGATGTTATTCTATCTAAAGGGCAGGCAAATTATGAATCCTTTGCGGGGGAAGGGCACCATGCTTTTTTCACATTTTTATGCAAATGCGATTTGTTTGTAAGCCGATTTAATGTACCAAGACTTACCGGAATGTTTGTTGAGGAAGCATAAGCATGTCGGAAAAATATGACAACTAAGGAGATTTTTAATGATATATATAGGCTGTCACTTATCAGTGACAAACGGATATGAAGCAATGGGACGTCAGATGGTGGATTTTGGAGGAAACACATTTGCATGGTTTACAAGAAATCCACGTGGTGGAAAAGCAAAGGATATAGAGCCAGAAGATGTTGAAAAGCTTCAGCAAATATTGCAGGAAAAGAAATTTGGTACACTTGTAGCTCATGCCAGCTACACTATGAATCTTTGCTCTGCAAAGCCAGAGACCAGAGCGAATGCTCTCGATATGCTTAAGCAGGATTTGCAAAGGATGGAGCAGGTTCCAAATCAGTACTACAATTTCCATCCAGGTTCTCACACGGGCCAAGGGCCAGAAATAGGAATTCAGCAGATTGCTGATGGCTTGAATCAAGCACTTTTCCCTGAGATGCAGACCACAGTGCTCTTAGAGACTATGGCTGGCAAAGGTTCAGAGGTGGGCAAAACTTTTGAGGAATTAAGAGAAATTATTGACCGCACTACGCTTAGTGACAAACTGGGAGTTTGCCTTGACACATGCCATGTTTGGGATGGTGGCTATGATGTCGTAAATGACCTTGATGGTGTGCTTACACAGTTTGATAAAATCATCGGTTTGGACAGATTGAAGGCAATTCATTTTAATGATAGTAAAAATGAATGCGGAGCAGCAAAGGACCGCCATGAGAAGTTAGGCCAGGGCTGCATTGGAATGGAAGCTATGAAACGAATTGCAACACATCCTACTCTTCAAAATCTTCCATTTATTTTGGAAACACCAAATGATGATGCAGGATATATTGAGGAAATAGCAATTGTAAACAGCTGGATGTAAGCTGATTATTGGGGGGAGCAAGCTATGACAAATAAATTACTGATTTCGGCACTAATTAAATTTTTTGCAGGTGTGATATTAGTGGGACTGCTGCTATTTCCAGCGGCAGGAAGCTTTGCCTTTTGGCAGGCCTGGTTGCTTATGGGAGTGCTTTTTATTCCTATGTTTGTAGCGGGATTGATTCTGATGAAGAAAAATCCAGAGCTTTTGCGGAAGCGATTAAATGCAAAGGAAGAACAGATGGAGCAAAAGGAAGTGGTCTTGTTCAGCGGTCTAATGTTTTTGTTATCCTTCATAGTTGCAGGTTTGAATTTCAGATTTTCATGGCTGGTGCTACCAGCGTGGGTGACGATTTTAGGCACGATACTTTTTTTGTTAGCCTATGCGCTGTATGCCGAAGTACTTAGGGAAAATGAATATCTTTCAAGAACCATAGAAGTGCAGGAAGGCCAGAAGGTGGTTGATACAGGCCTATATGGAATAGTGCGCCATCCAATGTATATGGCAACAGTTCTGCTATTTTTAGCTATGCCAATTATCCTAGGCTCTATTTTTTCATTTGTAATAATGCTTGTATATCTTCCAATCATTGTAAAGCGTATTAGAAATGAGGAGAAGGTCCTAGAAGAAGGGCTTGCTGGATACAAGCAGTACAAAGAGCGGGTAAAATATAGGCTTATTCCATTTGTTTGGTAGAGGGGGACTATAATGAAAACCAGAGAGGAAGCATTAAGCTACGGGCTCACATTTCCTTATACATATCAGGAGGCGCCATTTCACGATCCTAACTGGCAACTCATTAGGGTGAAGCCAAGTAAAAAGGCGTTCCTTTGGTCATATGAAAAAGACGGGCAGATTTGTTTGAATCTGAAATGTGACCCTGAATGGAGAGATTTCTGGAGGCGCACTTATGATGCGGTAATTCCGGGGTATCATCAGAATAAGGAGCATTGGAATACTGTAATTCTAGATGGAAGCATTCCAGATGATGATGTTAAGCGCATGATTGCAGAAAGCTTTGATCTCGTGACGGATTCTCCTACAAAACGTATATACGAAGCAGTGAAACGAATCCCACAGGGCAAGGTTGCTACATACGGCCAGGTGGCTGCTATGGCAGGCAATCCTAAAATGAGCAGAGCAGTGGGGAATGCCTTACACAAAAATCCAGATTTTGAAAACATTCCTTGCTATAGAGTGGTAAACTCCAAAGGTGAGCTGGCGGATGAGTACGTATTTGGAGGAGCTGGCGTTCAGCAGAATCTATTAGAGGCAGATGGAATCGTTGTCCAAAACGGAAAGGTAGATCTTGGTAAATTCGGAATGGATATTAATAATATTTAAAATAGGAGGACTAGGATTATGATTAAAGTGTATTGTTATGAAAGATGTACTACTTGTAAAAAGGCTCTGAAGTGGCTTGATGATAATAAAATCAAGTATGATTTAATTGATATCAAAGGCAACAATCCAGACAAAGCTACTCTCAAAGCTGCATATGAAAAAAGTAATCAGCCTCTTAAGAAATTCTTCAACACAAGCGGCCAGCTTTACAGAGGGATGGAGCTTTCCAAGAAGCTTCCAGATATGAGTGAGGAAGAACAGCTTAATCTTTTAGCAACAGATGGAATGCTTGTAAAACGCCCGCTTGTCATTACTGAGGATACAGTTCTTCTGGGCTTCAAAGAGGCCGAGTGGGCACAGGCACTTAAGTAACGAAACAACTAATAAAAGGAGAATAGACATGGTAAAACACATTATTTTATGGACACTTAAGGATGAGCTTTCAGCTGAGGAAAAGGAGCAAGTAAAGCTTGGAATCAAAGAAGGTTTAGAAGGCTTGGCCGGAAAAATCCCAGGAATGATTGATATCAAAGTGAACATCAATGGTCTTGCAAGCTCAAATGCAGATTTAATGCTTGATTCTACATTTGAAAGTGAGGAGGCTCTTAAAGGCTATGCCGTACATCCAGAGCATGTTGCTGTGGCAGATGGAAAGGTGAGACCTTACACTAAAATCAGAAGCTGTCTGGACTTTGAAATCTAGAAATATGTATTAATTAAAGATTTGTTAACAAATTCCCTGCATGTTAAATGTTATAATTAACCTGTACATTATAAGTTAATTGTGAACTAAGTACAGGGGACGAGAGTTGAAGAAAAGATATATTGTTATCATTAATATTTTGATAGTAGGTTTGATTCTTTTCATTATCGTGAAGTATGCTAACGATAGAGCGGTAGAATCAAATCAGTCTTCGATTGCGTCTTTTGAGAAAATGACAACCACAACAGAGCAGATTGTCGCCAATTATTTGGAGGATGAGCAGCATCTGTGTGATATTTGGGCTAATTACATCAACGGGTCTGCGGAGGCAGGGACTCCTATGACAGTTGATGAGGCCATTTCTTATATTCGAAAAGCAAAAATTTCTCCTGAGATTTCAGGACATCTTATCTATATAGACGATGGCTCTATGGCGGGCATTTCCACTAACGCCAGGTCTACAGATCCATCGGATTACTCAGTAAATTATTCCCATATTAATATTTTTGAAAACTTGGAAATCAGTAACGTGGATGGTGCGGTCAATCTAACTAGGGCGTACACCAATCCATTGAATGGTGTCCAGTCTATCGCTTTTTTAAACAACATTAAGGTCTTGGATAGTGAGACAGAAGAGATGCGAGACGCCCTTATAATTCGAGTGGTTCCTGTAAGCCGTCTGGAGCAGAAGCTGGTGTTTTTGAAGGGTGAGTATGAAAATGTGGAAATATCCCTAATAGATTGGGATGGGGACTACATGATTCATGGAAAGTCCTTGAAAAATAGCAATTTCTTTGAGTATTTTAAGTCCTATAATCCGATGTCAGCCCAGGAATATAACCAGGTGGTAGAGACGATTCGCACTGACATTGGTTCCATGCATATCCACAATTCCAAGGACGAGGATTGCGTGATAGCCTATACCCCTTTAAGCGGTCTGGATTCATGGTTTTTGGTTGCTTACATTCCAGCTTACGAGCTAACCCTTAACAGGTCCATTGACTGGCTAATCCTGGGAATCGTTGTTGCAGGACTTTTGATTCTTCTTCATTTTAACCTGATGATACTTCTTAATTTCAACCGCAAGCTAACGGTGGCGGCTGAGGCTGCAAACCAGGCAAATGAAGCAAAATCCTATTTCCTGTCTACCATGTCACATGATATTAGGACTCCAATGAATGCCATAATCGGCATGAATGAAATGATTTTAAGAGACAGCCACGATGACGAAATCCTAATGTATTCAGAAAATATCAGGGCCGCAGGAAATACGCTTCTTGGAATTATCAATGATATCCTCGACTTCTCAAAGATTGAAGCAGGGAAAATGGAAATCATTAATGTGGATTATAATTGCGCATCACTTTTGAATGATATTGTAAATATGGTTCAGAGGAAGGCTGACGAAAAGAATCTTATTTTCAAGCTAGATGTGGACCCAAATATTCCAAGATGTTTGCACGGTGATGAAATAAGGATTAAGCAGGTAATTACCAATATTCTTTCAAACGCTGTGAAATATACAAAAGAGGGTGGCGTAACCTTTTCAATCAACAGCACTAAATGTGAAGACAATCCTGATTATGTAATGCTTCACGTGAGTGTGGAGGATACAGGAATTGGCATTAAAAAGGAGGATTTGGACA
Source organism: Pseudobutyrivibrio ruminis DSM 9787 (assembly GCF_900218035.1). Lineage (GTDB taxonomy): Bacteria > Bacillota > Clostridia > Lachnospirales > Lachnospiraceae > Pseudobutyrivibrio > Pseudobutyrivibrio ruminis. The sequence goes on along the minus strand of NZ_OBMR01000005.1, from coordinate 31,551 downwards.
AATTATTTGCAGCCTTTGAGCGAATTGATGAAAAGAAGAATCGCAACATAGAAGGAACTGGCCTGGGGATGGCCATTGCCCAAAGCTTCTTGGATATGATGGGAAGCTCAATACAGGTAGAAAGTGAGTATGGTCGGGGGTCTGTTTTTTCCTTTGATTTAAAACAAAAGGTTGTGAAATGGGAGCCGCTAGGGGAATTTGACTCGGCTTACAAGAGTTTTCTTAAGGAAAGAGAGCAGTACAAAGTACGTTTTGTGGCGCCAGATGCAAGAATCCTTGTAGTTGACGATAATGAAATCAACCTTAAGGTTTTTGGAAATCTACTTAGGGAAACTAAGATACAGATAGATACGGCGGAAAGCGGAGATGCATGCCTGACTTTATTTAAACGTAATTTCTATGACGTGATTTTCCTGGATCATATGATGCCTGATAAGGATGGTATTGAAACTATAAAGGAAATGAAAGAGTGCACTGACACGCCGAACGCTAAAACGCCTGTCATTTGCCTTACCGCAAATGCGGTATCCGGAATGAGGGAAATGTATATAAATGCAGGCTTTGATGATTACCTCACTAAGCCTATTGATACAAGCAGGCTTGAGAATATGCTTTGCACATACATATCTTCGGATTTGATAAAGCAGGTGGATAGAGAGCCTGAGCAGAAGTATAAAATCCTGTTAGTGGACGAAGATATCCAATTCTTACGTAAGCTTATGGAATTGCTATCGAATAAATACGAGGTGGCAGTGTCAAAATCTACGGCCCAGGCTACAGCCTATTTAAAGTCTCATGAGGCGGACCTGATTATCATGGATGACAAGCTGGATAATCTGGCTGAAGGGGAACCGGACAAGATTATTCGAGATAGTTTTAAGGAGAAGAGTGAAACTGAAATCACGTCTTTAATAGATGATTTCTTTGCAAAGGTTGCTGATAAAGAAAGGAGAGAACATGAATAAACAGATTAAAACAATATTAGCTATGACTTTCATATCAATGCTGGCGATTACATCGGCAGGCTGTGGACAGACTCAAAATCAGAGTCTGGAACAAAGTGAGACTCAGGTTAATCAGCAAGAAAATTCAACGAACCAGTTCTCCCCTAAATATGAAGCAGACACTGAGTATAAGCTGTCTGTGGTGGGAACCTATTCAAACTTTGAATCATTGGAGAGCACCATCGACAGATTTTACGAGCACTATCCAAATGGGGAGATTGAGTACACATATCTGGATGATTACAGAAATACAATCGGTCCTGCACTTGCAGGCCAGGAGCCACCAGATATCTACGTTGTGCAGCCATGGATGTACGGGGATGAGCAATTTGCATCACTGTTTGATGGGGCAGAGATTTTGTCTGACCCTGAGCTTGAAATCAATTTAGATTGCATTCGTTCTAGCGTTAAATGGGAGATGGATGATGGAGAAATCCTCACATTGCCTGTATTTGCCACATCCTACGGAATGCTTGTAAATATGGACATTTTTGAAACGGAAGGCCTTGAGGTTCCGAACACATTTGAGGAATTGAAGGATGTATGCCAACAGCTCAAAGAAGCTGGCTATGAATCACCTCTTATGGGAGCAAACACAACAACTACGCCAGGTATCGGCTATGCATTTAGCTATCCTATGTTTGCCAAGACTGTAAAGGATGATAGAAGTATAGAGGAGGGCCTTAATAATTTGGAACCATCAGCAGGTGAGGCAATGAGGCCATCTTTAGAGCGACTACAAGATCTTGTAGACTCAGGATGTATAGATGTTGCTAAATGTTCAGCGGAAATCGAAGATGACTACAATTCAGTAATCTTGAGATTTTTCGAAGGAGATGTTCCTATGATGCTTTGCTCAGGCGATGTTGTTTCTGGAACAAAAAAGAGAGAAGGACAGTCCGAAGCTTTTTCGGCTAATCCTTTCAACTATGATTTTTACGTAGCACCTTCTGGAGATGAAGGTGGATACTATATGGATTCAGTTTCCATATTATTCTGCGTTAATAAAAACAGTGTAAACCTGGACATGACAAATGAGTTTATCAGATTCCTTACAAGTGAAAAAGAGCTTGGACTCATGGCAGCAGAAAAACGTCTTATTACACCTACCACAGATTATTCCCTTGATGAAGTGTACGCTTCCCTGGCAGACTTTCCAGAGGCTAGAACTGTAAACTTCAGGGATACAGAGCTTCTCGATACAGCCGTAAAGCAATATAGAGCAGCAGCCTACGCAATTGTAAATGGAGAAATGACAGTGGATGAAGCCGTTGCAAACTATGGTTCAATACCGACGGAGTAGGCCTATAAGCTACTAAGGATTTGCAGTGCAAGCCCTTTTGCTTCATCGAAATCAAGATTAGAAACGAGCTTATCCAAGTCTTTGATTTGGGTTGAAAGAGCTTCATCACATTTATAGGAAAGAAGCTGTTTTGCAGTATCTTCTGCACTTCCTAAATCAAAGTCGTTCACAGCAGCGATGAGCATATTTAGATTATTTGACAGGGCCTCTCTATCAAAGCTTTTTTGAGGCCCAAGGCTATTTAAAGCAAATGGCTCAAGATAAGGCTTTAGACCTTTAAATGTATCTAAGACACCTGGTGTAAGTGCTTTGATTTGATCCACGTCATTGTCCTTGCCGAGTTTTTCTAGAGTAAAGAAATCCTCGCCAAGCTCAATGGCTCCAATCATGCGGCAGGTGGTTTTTAGTGAATGTACTTCGACGGTATAGTTGGATATATTCCCGGATGCAAGATTGGATTCTACTGAAGCAATCTTGTCATCCATTAATTTGTATACATCACCTAGGAGCTCCAAAAAGAGTTCCTCTGAACCAGCGTTTTTGATAGCTTTTTCTACATCAATACCAGGTATATTAATATTCATAAATCGTACTCCTCCATAAGTTGAGTATACCACTATTAAAATCCGGTATAAACTAGCAGGAGGAATGCATAGGGGAGGCAAAAAATGATACCACAGATTGTAGTTGTAGACGATGATCCTATTATTTTAAAAAAGGCTTGGAATACCCTTACAAGCTCTGGACTCAAAGCAGTAGTTTTGAAATCCGGAAAGGCACTTTTGGAGTACACCAGGGAAAATCCGGCTCCAGACCTTATCCTTATGGATATCAGTATGCCTGAAATGGATGGATTTGAAGTTGTTAAAGAGCTTAAAAAGTGTGAAGCTGGCTGGCGGGATACACCTGTGATTTTCCTGACAGGCAATGAAGATGAGGATACAGAGACAAAGGGGCTTTCACTTGGTGCAATGGACTTTATTAGAAAGCCTTTTGTGGCAAGCGTGCTGGTGCTTAGAGTGAAGCATGCTGTGGAACTTATCAGGCTCCAGAGAAATCTTGAAGGCATGGTTGAGGAGAAAACAAGGGAGAACGAGAACCTTTTTTTGCACGTAGTTGAAAGCCTAGCAGATGCCATCGATGCCAAAGACAACTACACAAAGGGCCATTCAGGAAGAGTAGCGATTTATTCAAAAGAGATAGCAAAGAGATATGGCTATGATGAGAAGCACCAGGAGCAGATTTTTATGATGGGGCTTCTGCATGATGTTGGAAAAATAGGAGTTCCTGATGAAGTTATTAACAAGCCAGGAAGACTTACAGACGAAGAGTTTGCCAAGATTAAGAAGCATCCGGGCATTGGTGGCAAGATTCTGGGCAATATAAAGGAAATGCCTTCCCTTGCAGCAGGCGCTAAATGGCATCATGAAAGATACGATGGAAAAGGCTATCCAGAGGGCCTTGCTGGCGACGATATTCCTGAGGAAGCCAGAATCATCGCTGTAGCCGACGCCTATGACGCCATGACCAGCACCAGAAGCTATAGAGGAGCACTACCTGTTGAAGTGGTCCGCGGGGAAATTGAAAAGGGCAAAGGCTCCCAGTTTGACCCTAAGTTTGCGGATATTATGATAGAAATGATTGATGAAGGGGCGTTCCCAGATGTATAAGCGAATTAGGCTTGTATAGGGCATTTGATACGGGAATATAGGAGCTAGTTGTTGACAAATTTGAATTCTGACGTTATATTATATGGAAATCTTTTTCGTTAACTTTTATTTATAACATTTTAAAGAGTCTTATTTTATTTTCAGAGAAAAAATCCCAATCATACGAAAATACTACGGTTCAAATTAGTATTTCTATTATTCGACCGTAGTAATAAAGAGCAGTAGTAGTGATTATGAGTTTTACCTACGGCTATTATTGCGTTTATGTGATTACAACCGTAGTGTCAGTTGGTGACCTACGGGTAAGATTTTCGAGTTCAAAGAATAGCCGTAGGTATTTTGATGATTTGAAGAAATCGCTACGGTTGAGATTACAAAAAACTAATCTCAACCGTAGGAAATCAAAAAAATCCAATATTTTTCATAGAAAAAAGAGGTTTTGAAAGATTACAAGGAATTATTAATAGAAAAACAGACGGAAATAAATCAGTTATTACAGAAATCACAGAAGAATCTTGCCAAGTATAGGGGGCTTCCTAATAAGAGAATTAGGTCATCCACAAGCAATAACTGTGTTCAGTATTATTTCGTTGATCCTGAAACAGGTGAAAGCAAATATGCAAAGAACGGTGAATATACACTGGTAAAAAAGATGATACAGCGTGACTATGAGGCGGCAGTAAATAGTAAGCTTAAGAAAATGGAAAAGGAAATCGAAAAGACTATTAAAAGGTGTGACTTTGAGGATATTCATTCTATTTATAATAAGCTTCCCTTAAGTAAGCGAAATATAGTTGTGCCAATTATAGAAACAGATGAAATGTATATAGAGCGCTGGAAGCAGGAACATGCTGGAAATCAAAACACATTTTTTGAGGATGGTAAAATCCAAACAAATAATGGGGAAAGAGTTAGATCAAAGTCAGAAAAGATAATAGCTGATTTGTTTGCAAAATATAATGTGCCTTATGTATATGAACCGTATCTAGAACTTTCTATCGGACATATCGTATACCCGGATTTTGCAGTTCTAAATATAAGAGAAAGAAAGACTATTTACTGGGAACATCTAGGGTTAATTGACAACGAAGACTATGCCAAAAAGAACATGCTAAAAATCTATGATTACAGCAGAAGTGGCTATCACTTAGGGGATAATTTGATTTTGTCTATGGAAACATTTGATATTCCGCTTAATAGTAAGGATGTTATACGAGAAATAATGAAATATTGCGTATGATAATTATTGATTTATAGAACGACAAATGACATAATGTGTGCAATAAAAGCTTGGAATGGGAATAGTGGAGAATACTAATATGGTCATAGGCGTTAGTGCATGTTTATTAGGGGAGAACTGCAAATACAATGGGGGCAATAATTATAGTGAAAAGACACTTGAATATGTAAAGGGGCATGAGGTTGTGCCTGTTTGCCCTGAAGTTTTAGGCGGGCTCCCTACACCAAGGGAATCAGCAGAAATAGTTGATGGTGTTGTAAAGCACAAGGATGGATATTCTGTGGATGCTGAATTTAGAGATGGTGCTGAGAAAGCGTTGCAAACTCTTTTAGATAAGAATGCAGAGCTTGTGATACTACAATCAAGGAGTCCATCCTGTGGGGTTAATACTATTTATGATGGAACTTTTTCAGGAAATCTAATACCTGGAAATGGAGTGTTTGTTGAGCTTCTCAAGCAAAATGGAATAAAAGTAGTAGATGTGGCTGACTTATAGAAACGGGGGCAATAATGGTTTTACTGGTTATTGATGTACAAAAAGGAATTACAGATGAGCGATTATACAATTATCAGAAGTTTATAGATAACACAGCAAGGCTGATACAGACAGCACGAGAGAATGATGTAGAGGTCATTTATGTACAGCATGACGATGGCCCAGGTTCAGGTTTCTCTGCAGGTGATGAGGACTATGAAATTGCAGATCAGGTTGCGCCAATAGGAAAAGAGCGTATTTTTACCAAGACAGTGAATAGCTGCTTTGGTAATCCAAACTTTGTATCTTATTTACAGCAGACTGGCACAAGGAAACTTATGATAGTAGGCCTCCAGACAAACTTCTGCATAGATGCCACAGTAAAGTCAGCCTTTGATAGAGGCTATAAGGTTATTGTTCCAGCTGGATGCAACTCTACATTTGACAATGACTATATGGATGCTGAGACTACATACAGATATTACAATGAGATGATGTGGCCAAAACGTTTTGCAGACTGTGTAGCTGTTAAGGAAGCAGAGCATAGAATCAAAAATGAAGTTCCTGAGTGATATTTCTTGCTTGAACAGACACAAAATGACATAATGTGTCTAGCAAGAAAGGGAGGCCAACATGCGAATAATCGAAAAAGCTACAGTAAAAGACAAAGAGGAGATTCTTAAACTTTATAAGGCACAGCTTGGTAGGGAATATTGCCCTTGGAATGAATACTATCCTACAATGGAAGAGATAGATTTTGATTTATCCAGGGATGCTTTGCTTGTAATGAGAGAAGAGGGCAAGATAATTGCTGCTATTTCAATAGACGACGATGATTCTGTTAATAATTTAGATTGCTGGACAGATGAATTGCAGCCAGGTGGAGAGCTTTCAAGGCTTGCGGTTAGTCCAGATTGCCAAGGCAAAGGCTTAGCTAAAGAGATGATTGAAAAAGGCCTGGAAGAGCTAAAAAATAGAAGCTATAAGAGCCTTCATTTCTTAGTAAATAGGCATAATCTAAAAGCGCTTAAATGCTATTCAGCATTTAAGTTTAATAAGGTTGGGGAATGTGAGTTGTATGAGCAACCAATGCTTTGCTATGAAATGGAACTATAATCGGAAGGACACGTTATTATGAACTACACATTAGAAAATGACAAAATAAAGCTTACAGTTGCTGAGCATGGAGCTGAGATTAAATCACTTATTAGAAAAGCTGATGAGAAGGAGCTTATGTGGCAGGCAGATGCTGCATACTGGGGACGTACAGCACCAGTGCTTTTCCCACTTGTAGGAAACTACTATCAGAAGAAGTCTGTGTTTAAGGGCCAGACATATGAAATGGGGCAGCACGGTTTTGCCAGAGATATGGATTTTATGCTTGGCAGACAGACTGAAAATGAGCTTGTTTTTTTACTTAAAGATAACGAAGAATCGAGAAAGAAATATCCATTTTCATTCCTACTTGTAATTACTTACAGATTGGTAAATGATACTGTAAATGTTGAATGGAAGGTTGAAAATCCAAACGAAGAAACTATGTACTTCTCGATTGGCGGGCATCCAGCATTCAATTGCGATTTAGATACTTATACACTCCGATTCGAAAAAGACAATCAGCCTAATGCAAAGATTACCGCAAATATTATTGCAGATGATGGCAGTGGCTGCTTAGGAGATGAACAGAAGCAGTTTGAGCTTGAAAATGGAGTACTTGCAATGTCAGATGAGCTTTTCAGCAGAGACGCCCTTATCATTGAGGATAGACAATCAGATAAGGTGACACTCATTGATGACAACGGTCAGGATGTAATAGCAGTTAAGTTTGATGCACCACTTTTTGGTGTATGGTCTCCAGTAGGAAAGCACGCACCATTTGTATGTATCGAACCATGGTATGGACGATGCGATAGAGTTGGCTTCAATCAAAAATTAGAGGAACGTGAATACGGAAATACGTTAAGTATCACAGACATATTCCAGGTAAGCTTTGATATTCAAGTATTTTAAATAGAGGTACCTGTTTCAACGGAAATCTTGCTTCTAAAGTAGGTAAGGTATCTAATCCATGCAGTAACGCCACTAATGAGCCAAACAACGCCTGATGAAATCCAAATTCCGGTTTCACCAAAGCCTAGGTAGCTACAGAATAATGCTGGAATGGTAAAACGGCAGATGATCTCGACAATTCCGTTGAACAATGAAAAGAAGGCGTCGCCGATTCCGGTTAGGACACCGCGAATGACGTAAATCATTCCAAGTGCAAGGTAGAACAGGCTAGTGATTCGAAGGCCCATGGCACCAAGCGAGATGATGGCTTCATCATCTACAAAAAGCCCAGTGATGGCGCGACCAAAGAACTGCATAATAAAAATTAATAGAAGAGTCAGTATAATCATGATGCGTATTCCCGAATAGTATCCTGATAGTACACGATCATTTTTCTTGGCACCGAAATTCTGCCCGCTAAAGGTAGAAATTGAGGTGCCAAGTGTTGTATATGGCTGATGTATCAGTTGCTCGATTCTGTTTGTAGCAGTGAAAGCGGCAACCACGATAGTGCCGTAGGAATTTACAATTCGCTGAACAGCCATTGATGATATAGCAATCAAGCCGAATTGAATAGACATAGGTACACCAAGTCGTATGACGCGGTAACACATCTGACGAGAAAGCTGAATATCATCACATGTAAAACGGAAATACGGATTTGTTCTATAGGCGTGGATGCTACATAGAATAACTGATGTTAATTGAGAAATAATAGTTGCAAGTGCTGCGCCTTGAATTCCTTTATGAAGAATACAAACCATAATGATATCTAGTGTGATATTCAAAACGATTGAGAAAATCAAGAAATATAAAGGTGTTTTTGAATCCCCCAAAGCTCTAAGCATAGAGGATAGAAAATTGTATAAAGAAACAAAAAGCAAACCTACGCACATATATCGAGTGTAGGAAATGGCATCAAAAAGAATATTTTCCGGTGTGCTTAGAATTCGTAAAAATTGAGGAACAAAAATAAAGCCCAAAGTACCTATTACAAGTGGCACGATAAGCATAATCAATGCAGTATTAACAATACATTTTTTTACATTGGCATCTTCGTGTGCACCGTAAAATTGGGAAACAACAATTCCGCCGCCTCCGCCTATTCCGTTACACAAGGCAAAAAATAGAAATGTGATAGAACTGGTGGCACCGATAGCAGCGAAAGCGTTTGCACCTACAAATCGGCCAACGATGATAGAATCTGCAAGGTTGTATATTTGCTGAAAGATATTGCCAATAAGGGTTGGAAGGGCGAATAACAGAAGATGTTTAGTTGGGTTCCCTTGAGTCATATCTGTAATATTCTTGCTTGTCATATGTCGTTCTCCTTATGGCACTTTTCCCACATTATATCTGCATTTTTGGGGTATGTCTTAGCAATAATTGCTAACAAAATTATAAGAATAAAAAAATACTTTACTTTAGCTTGGTGAAGCGTTAGAATATATCTAAAATTGTCTTGCGTAGGAGGACAAATGTCCGCGCAAGACGCAACTAGCCAAATAAGATGTAAAGGGAGATATGCCTGTGGAAAGAGTTTTATCAATCGTAGAAAAGGTTAATAGTGCAGTAAATGGATTCGTATGGGGATTACCAATGCTCATTCTTTTAGTGGGTACCGGTATTCTGATGACTTGTTTGACCAAGTTTTTCCAGATTACTCACATCAAGCATTGGATAAAGAATACTATCGGTGGTATTTTCAAGGACTCACATGTTACAGCACACACAGATAAAGAGGATACTCAGATTTCTCAGTTCCAAAGTCTTTGTACAGCACTTGCAGCTACAATCGGAACAGGTAATATTGCCGGTGTTGCAGCAGCTATCGCTTCAGGTGGCCCTGGTGCAATCTTCTGGATGTGGATTGTTGCTTTCTTTGGAATGATGACAAACTTCTCAGAAAATGTGTTGGGTATTTATTATCGAAGAAGAAACGAGAGAAATGAGTGGTGCGGTGGCGCCATGTATTATCTTAGAGACGGTCTTGGTTCTAAAAAGGGAATGAGACATGTGGGAGCTTGGCTAGCAGTATTGTTTAGCGTTTTCTGCATCGGTGCATCATTTGGTATTGGAAACATGGGCCAGGTAAATTCAATTGCAGTAAACATCAAATCAGCCTTTGGAATCCCAGCTATTGCAACTGGTATCTTCCTTATGATTCTTGGTGGCCTTGTTATTGTTGGCGGTCTTAAGAGAATCGCATCAGTTACAGAAAAACTAGTGCCTTTCATGGCAGTTATTTATTTGATTTGTGCGTTAATCGTTTGTATTGTCCATATTGATCAGGCAGGAGCGGTATTCACTTCTATTATAAAGGGAGCCTTTGGTATGCGAGCTGTTGGCGGCGGTATTGTAGGTAGTGGCGTTGCCATGGCTGTTCAGTGGGGTATGAAGAGAGGTGTATTTTCAAACGAAGCAGGTCTTGGTTCATCTGTAATGGTTCATTCCAGCTCGAATGTTAGAGAGCCGGTAGTTCAGGGAATGTGGGGAATCTTCGAGGTATTTGCTGACACAATTATCGTATGTACGATTACCGCATTTACGGTTCTTTCAAGCGGCCTTGTAGATTTGGAAACAGGCGTTGTAATTTCAGACCAGGTATCCACAGCACTTGTTGCAGAAGCCTTCTCAACAGTATTTGGTAAGTTTGGATACGGCTTTATCGCAATTGCGATTTTGCTTTTTGCTTTCTCAACAACACTTGGCTGGAGCCAGTATGGAAGCAAGGGATTTGAATATTTATTTGGTAGAAAGAATGTAAAGATTTATCAGGTGATTTTCGTAGCCTTCATCGTAGTAGGAGCTACTATGGATTTGAGCCTTGCCTGGGATATTTCAGATACTCTCAATGGTATGATGGCTATTCCAAACCTTATCGGTGTGCTTGCACTTAGCGGAACAGTTATGAAGATTACTCAAAACTATGTTCAAAGAAAGATTCTTCATAAGGATGTAAAGCCTATGCTTTCTGCATTGGAGGATATACAGGAGCTTCATGAAATGGAATTGATGGAGTCTATTTCCAGTGATGAGGAGCTGGATTCAGAAGCAATTTAAGACAAATAAAAATGGCGGTTTAATCCGCCATTTTTTATGCTTATTTAGATATTAGATGTCAGCAGCGATATCGATATTTTCGCCTGTAATTCCTACCCATGCGCCATCCTTTGCTTCAGAGCTTTCAGCGTGAGCAAGAAGCCATTTGTTTGTAGCAGTCAAAAGAGTATCCTCCTTATTGTCAGCAGTAAACTCAGGCTTGCCAACATTTGTGCCCTTTGGAAGGCCAACTAATACCTGGAAACCTGAATCCTTGTGAGCCTGACATGGAGCGTAGTGAAGAGCAGTTGCATAAACTTCAATCATCACTCCCTTTGGACATAAGAAAGCTTTTACTTTGCTTGAATCAAGCTTGTAATCTACGATTTCCTCTCTCTTTGCAAGAAGAAGGATGAAATCTGTAGCACCTAAATTGATTTCGCTTGAGCGGTGATACTCGAGGCAGTTGAGCTTTGTGTTGTGACCATTGCACCAACCAAACTGCATTGGAGAGCCACCAAAGAGTGAGTTAGAAATCTTGTCTGCAGCAGCTAAGCTCTGGAGAGCTGGTTCCTCGGCAACATACTCTGTGCCTTCTGGAATAGGAGTGTTGTCTCTTAAAGCCTCCATGATTGCTTTCTTTTCTGCATCATATCCCTCGATGATTCGTCCATAGTTGGTAAACTCTGGATCTGTTACTTTTAAAATTTCCATACTTATCCTCCTAGTACATTATTTACCTTAAATCCTAATAAGATACTATAACGAGCAGAGTTATTTGTCGTAGCAATTATTTAACTATTAGTGGCTAAAAATTGATTTGTTTTTATACTAAAATTATTGGATTAAAAGCCCATCCATGATAAACTTATAGCCATTAAAAGATATATTTCAATCATTTGATTTTATTTAGAAGAAGGAAAACATGAGAAAAATAGGATTCAGTAACGAAAAGTACACAGAGATGCAATCTAAAAGAATTAGAGAGCGCATCGATCAATTTGGTGGAAAGCTTTATCTTGAGTTTGGTGGAAAGCTTTTTGATGATTACCATGCATCAAGAGTTTTGCCAGGATTTAAGCCAGATGCAAAAATCACTATGCTCAAGGAGCTTGCAGACAAAACAGAAATCGTAATCGCTATCAAGGCTGGCGATATTGAGAAAAACAAGGTTCGTGGAGATATCGGTATCACATACGATATGGACCTTCTCAGACTTATCGATGCTTTTACAAGCTATGGCCTTTACGTAGGTTCTGTTGTTCTTACTCAGTTTGCAGAGCAGCCATCAGCAGTAGCATACGAGAAAAAGCTTAAGGCTCTCGGTCTTAAGGTATTCAGACACTACATCATTCCAGGTTACCCATCAAACATTCCATTTATCGTATCTGATGAGGGATTTGGAAAGAATGATTACATTGAAACAACTCGTCCACTTGTAGTTGTTACTGCACCTGGTCCAGGAAGTGGAAAGATGGCAACATGCCTTTCTCAGCTTTACCATGAGTCAAAGCGTGGCGTAAAGGCAGGATATGCTAAGTTCGAAACATTCCCAATCTGGAATTTACCACTTAACCATCCTGTAAACCTTGCATACGAGGCTGCAACAGCAGATTTGAATGATGTCAACATGATTGACCCATTCCATCTTGAGGCATACGGCGAGACTGTTGTTAACTACAACCGTGATGTTGAAGTTTTCCCTGTTCTTAAGGCAATGTTCGAGAAGATTTCTGGCGAATCTCCATACAAGTCACCTACAGACATGGGTGTAAACATGGCAGGAAACGCAATTGTTGATGATGATGTTTGTAGAAATGCATCAAATCAGGAAATCATCCGTCGTTACTATGAGGCCGTAGTTGCTAAGCGCAAGGGCGATGGAAGTGATTCAGCTATTCAGAAGCTTGAGCTTTTAATGGAAAAGGCAGGCATTTCTGTATCAGACAGACCAGTTGTATCTGCTGCAAACATCAAGGCAGAGCAGACTGGAGTACCATGTGCAGCTATGGAGCTTCCAGATGGTCAGATTATCACAGGTAAGACTTCTCAGATGCTTGGTGCTTCATCAGCTATGATGCTTAATTCACTAAAGCATTTAGCAGGCATCCCTGATGAGATTAAGCTTATTTCACCTGAGATTCTTACACCTATTATGAATCTTAAGACAAAGCATTTAGGTGACCACAATCCACACCTTCATTTGAATGAGCTTCTTATTGCTCTTTCAATGGAATCAATCAGCAACGAAAATGCAAAGAAGGCATATGATTGCATTCCAATGATGGAAGGTGCAGAGGTACATTCATCAGTTATTCTTTCTTCTGTAGACGTAGGTGTATTTAAGCAGCTTGGGGTTCACCTTACATGTGAGCCACGTTACGAAGGCAACAAGCTTTATCACAGCTAATTAATAATTAAATATAAAAAAATAGAAGCTCTTTTATTGCAAAAGAGCTTCTAATTCTTTAAGGGCAATTTCGTGATTCTTGTCCTTTGCCCATACGGCATTCAAACCGCATTCTCTGGCAGCGATTACGTTTGGTTCGCTGTCATCAATAAATACGCATTCCTCAGGAACTAAATTATATTTTTCGATTATACGATTATAGATGGCATGATCTGGCTTGATAAGCTTTTCTTCGTATGAGAACACGCCACCATCAAGCATTGGAAGAAAATCAAGTTGCTTTAGTGCGCCTTCCCTCATGTGAGAAGACCAGTTTGAAAGGTAAAGTAGCTGATAGCCGCGATTTTTTAAATCGCGAATCCAATCCTTTGCAAAGTCGTACTGCCACAGAGCATCACCAGCAGTCTCCCAAAAGTGAATGATTTCATCCTTTATATCAGGAGCATCCTTGATAAAAGAGGCTACTAATTCGTCATTTGTAAGAACGCCTCTGTCAACCTCAGCCCATTTCTCACCAAAGACATTAGCCTTGATTCGCTCAACTAGCTCAGCATCGTTATTAAATTCCTTCATCATATATGCAGTCCAATCGTATCCAATAAGGACTCCGCCAATATCAAAAATAATAGTTTTTATCATAAGTATCCCCCTTTGTATGTAGGTCAAATATTTAAAACGCCAGCTATTAGTTTAGCAAAACTGCTGTAGGACTTTCAATCCTATTGATACTGTTTGAGTCCTTATATTATAATTTAATAGATCTGTTAAATAAGAAAAAATTAGAAATATGGAGAAATATGGAAGAGAAAAAGCATAAACGTCGAGTTCATTACTCAGGAAAATATCCAAAAAAGTTTGAGGAAAAATATAAAGAGCATAATCCTGAAAAATATGCAGATACAATTGAGCATGTAATCAGCAAGGGTTCAACACCTGCTGGCATGCATATTTCCATTATGGTGCAGGAGATTCTTGATTTCTTGCAGATACAGCCAGGGCAGCAGGGGTTGGATTGCACCCTTGGATATGGTGGACACACAAGAAAGATGTTGGAGCAGCTTCAGGGGCAGGGCATTATGTACGGCTTGGATGTTGATCCAATCGAATCTGCCAAAACAGTAGAACGCTTGCGCACCGCCGGTTTCGGAGAGGACAACTTCCAGTTTAGACTTATCAATTTTGCAAACATAGATAAAGTTTCCGAAGAGGCAGGCAAGTTTGATTTCGTTCTTGCGGATTTAGGAGTATCTTCAATGCAGATTGATAATCCTGAACGCGGATTTTCTTATAAAATTGATGGCCCGTTGGATTTAAGACTAGATCCAGACCATGGTGAGAGTGCAGCAGAACGTCTTCACAACATCACTGAGGAAGAATTTGTTGGGATGATGATAGAAAATTCAGATGAGCCATATGCTGAGGAAATCGCACACAAGGTGTTTACACTTATGGCAAAAGGGAATCCTATGGACACCACCACAGCCCTTCGAGAGGCAATTGCAGAGGCTCTTTGGAAGGTTCCAAAGGATGAAAAGGACCAGGCTATTAAAAAGAGTTGTGCCAGAGTATTCCAGGCACTTCGTATAGACGTTAATAGCGAGTTTGAAGTGTTATACTCATTCCTTGAAAAGTTACCAGGGATTTTAAAGCCAGGTGGCAGAGTTGCCATCCTTACCTTCCATTCAGGAGAGGATAGGCTGGTAAAGAAATCATTTAAGGAATTGAAGAAAGCAGGAGTATATGCTGATGTTTCTTCAGATGTGATACGTCCATCGGCGGAGGAATGCAGAATCAATCCTAGAAGTAAATCTACCAAGATGAGATGGGCAATAAAACAGTAAGAAAGCGAGGAGAATAATGGTTTTAGGAATAGCAGGAAATGGTGTTATTGTTGGGGAAGTGCTTTCGTTTATTGACGAGATTGAGTTTGAAAAGATTTATATCTGTGGCAGAGAGAAAAGCAAAGATAAGCTGGATGCCATGGCAGCAAAATATCATTTAGATACCGTATTTACGGACTATGATGAAATGCTTAAGTCTGACGTTGACGTTGTATACGTAGGTGTACTTAATGATTTGCATTATGAATACACAAAGAGAGCACTTCAGGCTAAAAAGCATGTAATCTGCGAAAAGCCTGTTACAAAGAGTCTTGCTGAATTTCAGGAGCTTGTGGATTTAGCAAAAGCCAATAACGTTATGTATTTTGAGGCTATGAGTATTTATCATATGCCAGCCTACAAGCAGCTGCAGCAGGATGTTAAGCTGGTTGGTGATATAAAGCTTTGCGTGTTTAACTACAGCCAGATGTCTAGTAGATATAGCAAGTTCCACAGCGGCGAAATGGTGCCAGCAGTATTTGATCCTGCTCATGACGGAGGAGCTATTCGCGATTTAAATGTGTACAACATATCTGCAATGGTTGGCCTATTTGGAGAGCCTGATTCTGTAAGATATGATGCAAATATGGAAAAGGGCGTAGATACAAGCGGTGTACTAACTGCAGATTATGGCAATTTCAAGGTTCTTTGCATTGGAGCAAAGGATTGTGTGGCACCTGGCCCATCTACAATCCAGGGTGTTGATGCAACAATCTGTATTTACCCTCATGTAAATGGTATGACAGAATACGATGTTCTTTTCAATGATGCTGATACAGAAACAAAAGAGGTTTCACTATCGGATGGAAGTCATAGACTTTACTTTGAATTTGCAGAATTCAAGCGCATCATTCAGGAGAAGGATTTTGAAGCTAATGAACAATTGCTTAAATACAGTGCTCAGGTAATGAGCATTATCGATAAAACGAATTAATAATTCACAGTTTTACACAATAAATATGCTAAAATAAACGGAGTGTTTGTTTTAGCATATTTTATCTTTAAAGATCTATTACGAAAGGCTTTTTATGGTTGAGGCAGAGAGCTGGGTTATACTTAATTTTTTTACATCATTTTTATTAATATTGCTGCTGATATTTCAAAATCAGATTTCCAGGTTGCAGAAAGGGCGCAAGTATTCGGCAATCCTTGTATGCACACTGATTTTGTTACTATCTGAAACTATTGGTCGTATAGGCGAGATGTATCCAGACAAGTATTTATTCTTGGGATATCTGGGGTACTTTTTAATCTTCCTATTGGATCCACTTGATATATTGTACGCCATGTATTATCTGGATTGCTGGATGGATGATGAAGATTTAAAGCATAGACGTCCAATCAGATATTGCTTCGAACTCTTTGCAGTTTTAAATATAGTATTCGTTTCAATATCAGCGTTGTTCGGGCTGAAATGGTTTTTCTATTTTGAAAATGGTATTTACTATCGTGGTCCATTCTTCTTTATAAGAGCAGGATTTATGCTGTTGTTCATTTTCATGTTGCTTGTTTATGCGCTGGTATTTAATAAGCACATTATGAGTGAATACAAGACAGCAGTATTGTTTTTGCCGGCGTTATCATTAATCGGAGCACTGCTACAGATATTCATTGCCAATATCGATTGCACATACGCAGGCATATCTTTGGGATGTTTGATTGTATTTTTCTACTATCAAAGCAGGGATGTAAACATCGACTACCTCACTGGTGTACTAAACCGAAGAGGGCTGGATATCAAAATGCAGGACATGGTTAAAAGTTCCATTTCCAGTGGAAAAGACTTTACTGCAATCATGATGGATGTTGATAATTTCAAAGATATTAATGACAGTATGGGTCATGAGGAAGGGGATAAGGCAATCAAAATTATTGCTGACATTCTTGTAGATACCTTTGGAAGGTCGGCAGCCATAGGACGTTTTGGGGGAGATGAGTTCTGCGTAATCACTGATGAATTGGACATGAATCAGATAAACGAAAAGATAGATGAGGTGAGGGATTACGTTGCAAAGCAGAGCGCTCGCAATAATTGGCCTCAGGGAGTTGGCATAAGCTGTGGCTTCCAAAGCTACAATCACGACAGTAGTCTTACAGCTAAACAGTTCCAAGAACTTATAGACAAGCTGATGTATGTGGAAAAACAGTCACATCACCAGTTGTCTTGAGGATAAAGTTATATTGTGTTATCGTATATACAATAGAGTTATTAACGTGGGATTTTACAGTTATGGAGGGGTATTAGGATGATTATTAGTGAACGTATCTTTAAGTTGATGGATGAAAAAGGTGTTTCTCAGCTTCAGTTAGCTGAAAAGACTGGTATTGCACAAAGCACTATCAGCGATTGGAAGAGAAAGAAAACAAATCCATCGTCAGACAAGATTATGGCAATCTGCGACGTACTAGATGTTTCACCTTTTGAGTTACTTCAGGACACAATTCCTTCGAAAGGGGCAGGAGAGGTAGATTTCCTCATCGCCAGCGAAGGAACTGCTGAATATGCTGTACTCAAAAAGATGGAAAAGCTCAACAAGAAAACAAAAGAAGAGCTTACAAATTATGTTAAGGGATTAAGGAATAAGAAATAAAATGGACAGAAATAAAAAGATCATTCAAACCAGTTTGATTGGTATTGTTGCCAATTGCTTTTTGGCAGGATTTAAAGCGTTTGTTGGTCTTGTTACAGGATCAATTGCAATTGTCCTTGACGCAGTAAACAACTTAAGTGATGCCTTATCATCAGTAATTACCATTGTCGGTACAAGAATTGCAAATAAGGCACCAGATAAAAAGCATCCACTGGGACACGGTAGAGTTGAATATATCACTGCTGCCATCATTGCAATTATCGTTTCATATGCCGGCATAACATCACTTATCGAATCAATTAAGAAAATAATTGAGCCACAGTATCCAGAATACAACACAGCAAGCCTTATTATTGTGGCTGTTGCTGTAGTTGTAAAGATTGTACTTGGAACATACGTTAAAAAAGTTGGGGAGAGTGTTAATTCAGGTTCACTTATCGCATCTGGTGAGGATGCAAAGCTGGATTCGGTTATCTCTGCAACAACACTTGTAGCTGCAATCATTTTTATTGTATTTGGTATAAGTCTTGAGGCTTGGCTTGGTGCCATCATCTCAGTTATCATCATCAAATCAGGCTACGATATGATTTCAGAAACAATCTCACAGATTCTTGGAGAGCGTGTTGAAATGCAGCTTTCTCATGATGTGAAGAGAGCTGTTGTCAGCTTTGATGAAGTTCTAGGGGCATATGATCTTAGCTTACACAATTATGGACCAAACCGTTACGTTGGTTCGATACATATAGAGGTTGATGAGGATATGGGAATGGCTCATCTTGATCAGCTTCAAAGACAAATCTTTCATAAGGTATATCAGGAGACAGGTGTTGGCCTTGAAGGAATCGGCATCTACTGCAAAAACAAAAAGGATTCTCCAGCTGATATACTTAGAAAAGAGCTTTCAAAGTTTGTGAAGACATTCGATTATGTTAAGCAGATTCATGGATTCTACTATGATGAAGCTAATCAGAGTGTCAACTTTGATGTGGTTATCAGATTCGATGACCCAAATAGAAAAAAGACTTTTGAAAGTATTAATAATGCACTTAAGGAAAAATATCCACAATATACATTTAATCTTAACTTGGACATCGACTTAAGTGATTAATTTAGTTTTAGGAGGAATTATGGATTATAAAGCACGTTACAATGAATGGCTTGAAAAGCTTTCAGATACAGATCCATTAAAATCAGAGCTTCAGGGAATCGCTGGAGATGAAAAGGAAATAGAGGATAGATTCTACCAGGATCTTTCTTTTGGTACAGCTGGACTTCGTGGTAAGGTTGGCGCAGGTACTAATAGAATGAACTTCTTTACTGTTGGTAAGGCTACACAGGGTGTTGCTGATTTTATCATTTCAAAGGGTAAAGAAGCCTGCGAAAAGGGTGTTGTTATTGCACACGACCCACGTCATTTTTCAAAGGAGTTTTCTCAGCTTGCAGCTGGTATTTTTGCAGCAAATGGAATCAAGGTTTATGTATTCCCAGATCTTAGACCTACACCAGAGCTTGCATTTATGATTAGACGTCTTGGTACAGTTTCAGGTATCAACATCACAGCTAGCCACAACCCTAGAGAATACAACGGTTACAAGGCATATTGGGATGATGGATGTCAGGTTTCATCTGAAATTGCAGATGGTATGACAGAGTGCATCAATGCTGTAGATATTTGGACAGGCATCAAGAAATCAGATTTTGAGCAGGGTGTTAAGGATGGCAAAATCATCGTTTTAGGTGCTGAATATGACAGAGAGTACCTTGATAAGATTGAAGCTTTAGCTATTCATGAAGGTGATGAGCTTGATCTTTCTATTCCTCTTGTTTACACACCACTTAACGGATGTGGATCAATTCCATTCAGACAGATGCTTAACGATAGAGGCTTCTCAAACTGGACAATCGTCCCAGAGCAGGAGAACCCAGATCCTAACTTTACAACAGTTGGATATCCAAACCCAGAGGATCCAAAGGCATTCAAGCTTTCTGAGGAGTATGGACGCAAGTTTGGTGCAGAGCTTCTTATGGCTACTGATCCTGATGCAGATAGATTTGCTATTGAGATTCGTGATAGCGAGGGCAACTATGTACCTCTTAACGGTAACCAGACAGGATACCTTCTTGTAAATTATGTTCTTGAGGGACACAAGGATGCCGGCACACTTCCAGCAAAGGGAGCTATGGTTAAGTCTATCGTTACATCAACACTTTCTACTATCATGGCAAAGGCTTATGGCGTAGAAATGTTTGAAACACTTACAGGTTTCAAGAACATTTGCGGAAAGATTCCATATCTTCACGAGAATGGATACAAATATCTCTTTGGTTATGAGGAGTCTGTTGGATACGCTATCTGCGAAGATATTCGCGATAAGGATGGTATCTCAGCTGGTATGATGGTTGCAGAGGCAGCTGCATACTATCGCAAGCAGGGCAAGACTCTTTGGGATGTTCTTCAGGAAATCTACGCTAAGTATGGTTACTTCGCAGAGGATGAACCAAACATCATCCTTGAGGGAATTCCTGGTGCACAGCGTATTCAGCGTATGATGAAGTGGTTCCGCGAGAACCTTCCTACAGAAGTAGCTGGTTCAAAGGTTGAAAAGGTTATTGATTACATCAATGGATACGAGGATATCCCACCACAGAATGCAATCCGCCTTTTCTTAGACAATGGCTCATGGTTTGCAATTCGCCCATCAGGCACAGAACCAAAGATTAAGTTCTACTTCTATTCAAACCAGGATAGTAGAGAGAACGCACTTAAAGTAAACGGACAAATCAAGGACGAAATCTTCGCTCTTATTAATTCCGTAGAATAACAGCAATTACATAAGGATTTATAAAGGGAGCTTGGCTTTATGGCTAAGTTCCTTTTTTGTTTGCGGCCTGTTTAAAATGTAGGCTAGCCTAAGGTTTTGGTTTCAACCTGCTGGCTACAGTTTATCTGGGAAGCCAGTAGTATCAATAGCAAGCCCTTCGGGTGCTTCGCACTATTGACACTCCAGCCTTCCACAGATAAAGGGTAGTCAAGCAGGTTTGAAACTAGGACTGTGGCGAAGCCACCAGCGTTAGGGGAGGGGAAGGACACGAAAAATTGGCGATGGGATGAATCTTCGTGTCGGGTTTTAAGTGAAAAGACACGAAGATACTGGGAAAACAGAAATCTACGTGTCTGTAAAAGTGCTCATAGACACGAAGACATAGAGAAAGTTGAAATCTTCGTGTCTATGAGAGAGTGAAAAAAACACGAAGATTGAGCAAATGTTTTAATTTACGTGTCAGAAGAAGAGATTTTCGACACGAAGAATAAGAGAATTGTAGAATTTACGTGTTTGAGAGGCAAACTGGCGACACGAAGAAATCAGGATATCTCAAATCTTCGTGTCCGAAGGAAGTATAGCAGACACGCGGAAATGAAAAAAACACGAATTTGCGTGTCTCATGGAAGCGTAAAAAGCACGCGAAAAAGAGAAAACGGTGAAATGGCGTGTCTCTTGGAAGGGCAAAAAGCATGCGAAAATTGAAAAAGAGTGAACCCGCGTGTCTCATAGGCGAAGAAAAAGCACGCCCAAATAAAGAAATAGAAAAACGGCGTGTTTGAGCAGCCAGAAATTGACACGCGGAATTGAAGGTATGGTCAAAGCGCGTGTCTGAGACCTACAAAACAGACACGCCGAATTAAAGATTTGGAAAGCCCGCGTGTCCTCCCGACTCCCTTAGCACTGGTGGCTTCGCCACAGTCCCAGTTTCAAACCTGCTTGACTAACATTTATCTGCCAAAAGTTATGAAGTCAAGGGAGCGAAGCTCCAAAGGCTTGCCCTTGACTGACATAACTTGGCAGATATTATGTGTCTAGCAGGTTGAAACAAAGTGCATTTTATACAGCATCCTTACACTACTTTTCGCTATTGCGTCACACTTATGTGATACTATTAAATTGCTAGCCACCATTTTGTGTTATAGGCGGAGGTATTTTCATGAGTTTTGTAGAGTTTAAGAATGTTGGAAAAATATATAAGACTGGAGAGGTGAAGATAGAGGCTCTCCACGATGTTAATTTTGAAATAGAAGAAGGAGAGTTCTGCATTATTGTAGGGGCTTCCGGCGCAGGTAAGACTACGATTTTGAATATCCTGGGAGGAATGGACACTCTTACATCGGGAGGTGTTTATCTGGCTGATAGGGACGTGTCTGGCTATTCTCCTAGGGAACTGACTAGCTATCGTAGATATGATGTGGGATTTGTTTTTCAGTTCTACAACCTGGTTGGAAATCTTACAGCTAAGGAAAATGTGGAGTTGGCTGCTCAGATTTGTAGTGATCCAATTCCAGCAGAGGAAATTCTGACTCAGGTAGGGCTTGCTGATAGAATGAATAACTTCCCAGCTCAGCTTTCCGGTGGTGAACAACAGCGAGTTGCAATAGCTCGTGCCCTTGCAAAGAATCCTAAGCTACTGCTTTGTGACGAACCAACTGGTGCCTTGGATGATGCTACAGGTAGAGCGGTTCTAAAGCTTTTGCAGGATACTTGCAAGAAGAAGGGCAAAACAGTTGTGGTAATTACTCATAATCATGCTCTCACGGGAATGGCGGATAGAGTTATTTCTGTTAAATCAGGCACGGTTGTGGACATTACTTTGAATGAGCATCCTAAGAGTGTGGATGAGATAGTTTACTAGTGGTTATTTTGTTTTGGAGAAGATAAATGCTAGCAAAATCAAGTTTTAGAGAAATAAAAGAGACCATAGGTCGATATATCGCTCTTGTTCTTATCATTGCCCTTGGTGTTGGATTCTTTTCGGGACTGAAGGTAACGGATCCTGCTATGCGTCAGGCTATGCAACAGTACTTTAAGGATACCAGCTTTTATGACTATAGATTGATATCAACATTGGGATTTGAAGAGGAAGATGTAGAGTATGTGGCAGAGAATGTCAGTGCAAGGGACGTAGAAGGTTCCGTTTCCTTTGATGTGTTGGCTGACTATGCAGATTCATCACATGCCATTAAAGCTATTAGCATTCCAACTAACGTAAATACCATAGTATTGGAGTCAGGCAGATTGCCAGAGAGCGATGATGAGTGTCTTGTAGATTCATATTTGTTTGATGAATCCACTATCGGAAATACAATAAAAATATCCAGCAATAATGAAAAAGAGGATAGAGAAAACTTTAAATACAGCCAGTACACAATTGTTGGTACAGTAAAATCACCACTATATATCCAGTATGAACGAGGTGGCACTACTCTTGGAAGTGGTGTGTTGGATGGCTTCATTTACATTAATAAAGGTGGATTTGATGTAGAGTATTACACCGATATTTATGTGAAGCTTGATAGCGACTTGGAAATCTATTCTGATGAATATAAGGACCTTATTGATGAAAAAGAGGATGAGGTCCAGGCTGCTTTGGATGAGGCTGCTGATAATAGATATGATCGAATAATAGCAGATGCGTATAATGAGCTGAATGATGCTAAGGAAGAGTTTGAAACCAGCAAAGCAGATGGGGCAACAGAATTGGCTGATGCCAAAGAAGAGCTTGATAGCGCAAAGAAGCAATTAGATTCGGCGAAAGCTCAGATAGAAGAATATGAGGCTCAGGAAAGTCAGCTGAAAGCGATGCTTGATATGCTGCTTCTTGATCCAAACCAGCAGGCAGCTGCAGGAGAGCTTAGCGTACAGCTTTATACACTTCAGGTGGGGCTTGAAACAGCAAAGACGGAGTATGCAAATGGACTTGCAGAATATAATGATGGACTTGCAGAATACGAAGAGGGGCTGGAGGAATACAATACAAAGATTGCTGATGCTGAGGCTGAGATAGCAGATGCAGAAGCTGAAATCGAAGATATTGAGGAAGCAAATACATATCTTTTAATGCGAGACAGCAATGTGGGATATGTTTGTTTTGAAAGTGATTCTACAATTGTAGGAGCTATAGCTAACGTATTTCCGGTTTTCTTCTTCTTGGTTGCGGCGCTTGTATTCATGACCACCATGAACAGAATGGTTGAGGACCAGCGAACCCAAATTGGTGTTTTAAAGGCTTTAGGATATAGCAACGGAAGCATCATGGGGAAGTTTGTATTTTATTCTGGTTCAGCTGCATTTATAGGTACTGCATTAGGCTTTATAGCTGGAACTATTGCGTTCCCAAAGGCCATTTGGTTTGCCTACAAGATGATGTACAACACATCAGAAATAACATATTACTATAGTCCTACCATGCTTTTAATTAGCTTTGTAGTGGCTTTTGTATGCTCTGTTGGAGTTACCTTTATTTCCTGCAGATACGAAATGGGAGAAATGGCTGCATCACTTATGCGTCCAAAGGCTCCAAAGGCAGGCAAGCGTATATTCTTAGAGTATTTGCCATGGTTCTGGAACAGGCTTAAGTTTTTAAAGAAGGTTAGCCTTCGAAACATTTTCCGTTACAAAGGAAGACTTTTTATGATGGTTCTTGGAATTGGCGGATGTACAGCTCTACTTGTGGCAGGATTTGGTATTTACGATTCTATTGCAGACATTGCTGTAAATCAGTTTACAAATATATCTAAGTACGATATGGATATCACCCTAAAAGACGGTGCTAAAGATACAGTTGCTCCTCTTGAAAATATGGGATATACGGTAGATGATTATTTACTTTATTATCACACTTCGGTAGATTTGAAGGCTGGAAAGCATACCAAGAATGTTTATTTAAATGTATATGATAATGATGCGAATATTGACTACTTCTATGATATGCATGATGGCTCAGATGAGCATATCGTATTTGCAGATTTAAAAGATGATGAAATCATTGTCAATAAAGGCTTAAGCGAGCGTTATGGAATTAAAATTGGAGATAAAGTAACCATATCATCCGATTCTATGAACGCTACCACTTTCAAGGTGGCAGCCATAAATGAAAACTTCATATACAACTATGTATATTTGACAACAAGCGGATATGAAACAAACATCGGCACACTTCCAGAAAAGAAGAATGTGTACTTGAACATCAAAGAGGATGAGGATGCCCACTCAGTTGGAGCTGAGCTTATGAATAATAAGAGCATTTCTGTGGTTTCCGCTACTATTGATACCTTGGATCGAGTAGACAGTATGATGAAGAGCTTGAACATCATAGTTTATCTTGTAATAGGAAGTGCTATGGCTCTTGCAGCAGTTGTTGTTTACAATTTGACTAACATTAACATTGCGGAGCGTGTAAGAGAAATTGCCACAGTAAAGGTGCTTGGCTTTTATAAGGAAGAGACAAGTGCATATGTATTTAGAGAAAATATACTCCTGGCGATAATGGGAGCAGCAGTGGGACTTGTTTTAGGTAAGTTTCTCCATGCTTTTGTTATGAGTGAGATAGTTGTTGATCTGATTACCTTTGATGTTAGAGTCACTGCATTTAGTTACATATTGGCCTTTGTTCTAACGGTATTATTTACATTTATTATTAATCTTTTAATGGGCAAAAAGCTTGATGAAATAAGCATGACAGAATCTCTGAAAGCCGTAGAGTAATTTACAGAAATTACTAGCATTTAATGCTTTACTGTGCTACAGTATGTGTAACTGTTTGGTACTAGCTGAATAGTTAAACAAAAATATAGTTAGAGAGGAATAATCATGGGAATCAATTACGTTAGCACAAGAGATGCATCAAAGCAGCAGATTACAGCTTCACAGGCTATTTTAAAGGGTTTGGCTGATGATGGAGGCTTATATGTACCTACATCCATTCCAGCTCTAGATGTTTCACTTGAGAAGCTTTCTGAAATGACATATCAGGAGGTTGCTTATGAAGTGTTGAAGCTTTTCCTTACAGATTTTACAGAGGACGAGCTTAAGCATTGTATAAATAGCGCTTATGATAGCAAATTCGATACAGAGGAAATTGCACCACTTGTTTATGCTGATGGAGCATACTATTTGGAGCTTTTCCATGGTTCAACAATTGCATTTAAAGATATGGCACTTTCAATCTTGCCACATCTTATGATTACTTCCGCTCGTAAAAATAATATCAAGAACGATATCGTAATTCTTACAGCTACATCTGGTGATACAGGAAAGGCAGCTCTTGCAGGCTTTGCGGATGTAGAGGGCACTAGAATCGTTGTATTCTATCCAAAGAATGGTGTATCAGCAATCCAGGAACGCCAGATGGTTACTCAGAAGGGTGCTAACACTCATGTTGTTGGTATCAAGGGTAACTTCGATCAGGCTCAGACAGGTGTTAAGCAGATGTTCAACGACAAGGCTCTTGAGAAAGAGCTTGATGCAGCAGGCTTCCAGTTCTCATCTGCAAACTCAATCAACATTGGCCGTTTGGTTCCACAGATTGCTTACTATGTATACGCATACGCAAAACTTCTTTCAGAGGGAAAGGTACAGTCAGGTGAGACAATCAATGTAGTTGTTCCTACTGGAAACTTTGGAAATATCCTTGCTGCATATTATGCAAAGAACATGGGACTTCCTATTGATAAGCTTGTTTGCGCATCAAATGAAAACAAGGTCCTTTACGATTTCTTCACTACAGGAGAATACGACAAAAACAGAGAGTTCATTCTTACAAACTCTCCATCAATGGATATCCTTATCTCTAGCAACCTTGAGAGATTAATCTATCACATTGCTGGCGATGATGCTGAAAAGAATTCTGAACTTATGGAGTCTCTTAAGACAACTGGTAAATACGAGATTACTTCAGATATGAAGGCTAAGCTTGAAAGCTTCTATGGAAACTACGCTTCAGAAGAAGAGACAGGTGAGACCATCAAGAATCTTTATGACAAGACAGGCTATATCATTGATACACACACTGGTGTTGCATCATGTGTATATAACAAATTCAAGGCTGACACACAGGATGACAAGGTTACAGTCATTGCTTCAACAGCCAGCCCATTCAAGTTTACACGTGCTGTCATGGGTGCAATCGACTCAGCATATGAAAGCGAGGAAGATTTTGTACTCGTAGACAAGCTTTCAGAGCTTGGAAAGGTTGCAGTACCTAATGCCATCGAAGAGATTCGCTCAGCAGAGGTTCGTCACGACACCGTCGTAGAAGTAGCGGACATGTGTGCAGAGGTAAAACGTTTCCTCGGAATCTAATAATCGTAAAAAGCCGTAAAAAGAGCCAACCCATTTGCAGGTTGGCTTTTATTATGTGTTTAAGTGAGCTGGTAGGTATAAAGCTCTGAGTGTTGCTTCAGGAGACGTTCTAGTCGACGGAAGTAATATCTCAGGCTTGAGACCGTAACCAGCGGGCTACGGGTAGCTCTCTTAGACTAAAAGCATATGATAAGGTGTATGGTTCCAAATGGGTAGGCGACTGGAAAGTCTACGCATTTGTTGGCTCCGTAGAGTACACCGTCGGCGGTGATTTCTGGTGGAGCAAGTGATATGTCTTTTGATAAGGCGTTGGAAATGTTTACTATGAAGAGTCCATTGTGGAGGTTGAGGAAGTCCTCAAGGGCTGCAACAACGTACTCATCGAAGTCTCCAAAGTCTTCTTTTGCGTAGCGGGAAGCAAATGCAATGGCTGTTTCCCTGTCGCAATCAATATGTGTAAGAAACTCTCTGTCACTGGATATTTTCTGTGAAACACCAAATGTGACAGGAAATTCATCAAGTACCATAGGAGTGAGAGGAGAAAAGTCCTCT
The DNA here is from genome assembly GCF_900218035.1 of Pseudobutyrivibrio ruminis DSM 9787. Taxonomy (GTDB): domain Bacteria; phylum Bacillota; class Clostridia; order Lachnospirales; family Lachnospiraceae; genus Pseudobutyrivibrio; species Pseudobutyrivibrio ruminis. Next base: position 4,204 of record NZ_OBMR01000005.1, on the reverse strand, counting down.
CCAACAAATCTAATTAAGCTGTTGAACATTAGCTCCAAATACATAACGTTTTCTTCACTTACAGGCATTTCTGCAAGAACAAAGAAATTGGAAATGATGGCGTGAACAGCTTCTTCATTTTCAACATCTAGACTTAAATCATATATTTCAGTTTCATTTTTATAATCGAAAAGAATACGCTCTAACTCTTCGTAAGAAAAAATTCCATCTTCAACAAGATTTTGGCCAAGTAAAATAAAATCAGGAGTCTGTCTTGTAAGTAAATCATTTACCTGATCATCTGTAAGATATCCTCTATTAACAGCTATTTCACCAAAGCGTCTGTCTTCACGAGTTTGCACATATAAGCATTCATCCACTTCTTTTGCGGTCATGAAACCCTCGTGAATGGCAATTGTACCAAGCTTTATATGTGTTTGTGAAAGACGAGACATTGCATTGAAAAGCTGCTCTTGATTTACAATTCCTTTTTGAAGCAAATAATTACCCAAGAATTGTGTGTACATAGACTATTTTCCTCCAAGTCGAAGCTCGATTATCTCTTTAATCTGATTGTTTTCAAAAGGCTTCTGAATAAAGTCCTTTGCGCCGAGCTGAATTGCTTTTTTGAGCTGGTCCTGAGTACCAACGGAAGATACGATAATGATGATTGCATCATTGTCGAATTCTCTGATTTCAGATAGAGCAGTATTGCCATCTTTTTCTGGCATTACGATGTCCATAAAAACTAAATCAGGTTTTTCTGATTTGTACAAATTTACAGCCTCTGCTCCGTTTTTCCCCTCAATAAAAGTAGCACCTGTGCTGACTTCTTTAACTGCATCCATGAGTTGTTTTCTAGCAAGGACTGAATCATCGCATATTAAAATCTTTTTGCCTGTAATATCCATATGTCTTATCCCTCCTGCACAGTATAGAATAATAATACAATAAGAATAGGTTTTATTCAAATGGATTTATCTGATATTTTTGTTAATTTTCAAGGAATTGAGGGAAAACTTTTGAAGATAATAAATGGCCTGTTTGTTATAGAAAACAGAATAAATAATCTATATAATAATAGGCGAGAATAATTTATTGGAGGATTAAAAATGGATATTGGTTTTATGAAAATATTTGACATTGCTGTTGGGGTTTTGGGCGTATATCTTGTGTTCGTTAGTATCAAAAGCCTTAAAGCTGGAATCGTTGATCCGATGATGATCACAGCAGAGGAGCTTGCAAAGTGTGCGGATATCAAGGGGCTTTCAAAGTATTTGATGCCAAAGTCAGCTATTTTTGGAGCACTTTGTATTGTGTTTGGAATTCAGGGATTGCTTAATGACACTGGTTACGTAAAGTTTCCTCATGCAGTAAATGTAGGATTTCTCATTGCTTTTGTTGTAGTATGGTGTGTTTTCTCATACTTTATCCGTAAAGCAAAGAAGACATATATTCAGTAAAAAATTCTAATATCGTCACTTAGAATTCACATTTAGGGGGGATTATATAATAATCTAAGCTGGGTTAGCTATAGGAGGTCAGTATGAAAAAGATTTTGGTGGTAGATGACGAAGAAAAGATTCGTTCGCTTATCCGTAAGTACGGTGAGTTTGAAGGATACGAAATAGCAGAGGCATGCGATGGAATGGATGCCATAGAAAAGGTCAAGGCAAATAGCGATTATGATGTTATCATCATGGATGTTATGATGCCTGAGCTTGATGGATTCTCAGCTTGCAGTGAAATCAAAAAGATAAAGGATATTCCAGTTATCATGCTTTCAGCAAGAGGCGAGGAATATGATAGAATCCACGGTTTTGAAGCAGGTGTTGATGATTATGTTGTAAAGCCATTCTCACCAAAGGAACTTATGATGCGTGTGAATGTTGTTACAAGCCGAAGCAAGTCTGATGAAGGTGCGGTAGATATCTTCCGTTACGAAGGCCTGGAAATCAACTTTACTGCCAGAACAGTTTCTATTGATGGTGAGCGTGTAGATATGTCGCCAAAGGAATATGAGCTTCTGTTTTATCTGGTTCGTAATAAAAACATAGCACTTGAACGTGAGCGTCTTATTACAGAAGTTTGGGGTTATGACTACTATGGTGATGACCGCACACTGGACACACACATAAAGCTACTTAGAAACAGTCTAGGTGAGTATCGTCGCCTGCTTGTTACACTTAGAGGAGTAGGTTACAGATTCGAGGCTTAATTGTGGAGGACTCATTGAAAAAAAGTCAAATTAGTATTAAATGGAAAACCTTTTGTATATTCTTGATTTTTGCCATAGTACTTTTAGGAGTACTATGGTTTTTTCAGATTGTCTATCTGAATGATTTCTACAAAATGATAAAGCAAAAGGAAACAGAAAATGTTCTTGATAAGGTAGAGGTGCTTCTTCATGAATCTGATGATCCTGCATCTGAAATTGACCAGCTTGCAGCAAGCTACAACCTGGGTGTATTTATTACAGATTCAGAGGGCAACTCTCTTTATAATGCGGAATATATTTCAAATTCCCAGATGTCTTCATTGCCACATTTTATGTTCAGTCTCTTTTACGATGAGGCTGTTGCTAATGGTGGCGAGGCTGTTATTGAGTTTAAAGGTAGCGAAATGCAGCGAAGCATCAGGGAAAACCTTAATCAAGGAACGGGCATGGAACTGCCAGAGGGTGTAGATGGAGAATCTGAAGCTACACCGGAATCTGACGGGGAACAGCCTGAAAATATCCTGGAAAATGCTCCAGATAGTGCGGATGAAACAGCAGAGGAACAATCTGGTCAGGGCGAGGGAAAAATCGAATACACAATCCCTCAGGAAAAAGAAATGATGCAGGAGCAGTTCAGACAAAACATTGGTAATGAAATGGCTGAGTCTGTTATCTATGTTCGCATAATCGAAGTGGATGGGCAGGAAGAAGTTGTCATGATTAACTCAGTGTTAACACCTGTCGACGCTACAGTTACTACACTTAAAGCACAGCTTCGAATTATCACTGTTATCATTATCATAATTGCTTTCATTCTTGCAGCAGCTACAGCAAAGAGCACATCTCGCTCTATCATCAAGCTAAATGACAGTGCCAAGAAGCTTGCAGCAGGAGACTACAGTGTAAAATTCAATGCCAACGATTACATGGAGGTAGCCGAGCTTTCTAATACTCTGAATTATGCGGCTACAGAATTGGGAAAGGCCGACAGCCTTCAAAAGGAGCTTATCGCCAACGTATCCCACGATCTTAGAACTCCTCTTACTATGATAAAAGGATACGCTGAGGTTATGAGAGACATCCCTGGCGAGAACACACCAGAGAATGTACAGGTTATCATCGACGAGACAGAGCGCCTAACAGGTCTTGTAAATGACATGCTGGACATTTCAAAACTAAAGGCTGGCACCATTTCTATTCAGCCAGAGGAATACAACTTTACAGAAAGCATTCGTCATGTCCTGGAGCGTTACAACAAGCTTCGCGAAGTAGAGGGCTACACCATAGACTTTGTATATGACGACGAAATCAACGTATATGCAGACGAGCAGAAGATGTACCAGGTTCTTTACAATTTGGTAAACAACGCCATCAACTACACCGGCGAAGACAAAAAGGTCACCGTCATTCAAAAGGTCATCGGCAACACACTTCGCATCGAAGTAGTGGACACTGGCGATGGTGTAAAGCAGGAAGACATCCCATACGTATGGGACCGATACTACAAAGACAAGACAACCCACAAACGAGCCCTTCAAGGCACCGGACTTGGCTTATCCATCGTAAAGAACGTACTGGAACTCCACGGTGCCAAATATGGCGTCTCATCCATCACCGGCCAAGGCGCCACCTTCTGGTTCGAAATCAAAATCGACCCCTTCGCCGAAGAGGAGTAGGGGCCACCATCCACAGGTGCATCGTAAATAAAGTACAGGCCACCGGGCTGGGGGACGGCTTACAACTCCCCGCCAGTACGTCACAGATTTTGGATTATCTAAATGTGTAGTCGCCCATATTTATTAGTAGGTGTTCTTACAAAGTTTTACAATTCTATCGGTAAGGTATGGGTGGAGACGGACAAACACTACACTTAGTAATCATCAGTCTTAAGCTAGCTTTGTATTTATTACTATTTGCTTTGGAGTGAACTTAGAAAAATAAAAAGAGATATTTGATATGAATTGGCAGCTGCCGCTAGGACGGCGGCAGCAGTGGTCACTTGAAACA
>NZ_OBMR01000010.1 GCF_900218035.1 Pseudobutyrivibrio ruminis DSM 9787 | reverse complement strand
ATATTTGCGAACCCATTGATAAAGCAAACCATCGTTAATTCCTGCATTAAACGCTACCGATGTGATTGATTCCCCAGCATATACTTTAGAAATAAGAGCTAACTTATCTTCAGGAGTCCAAACCTTATTTGAGTTTTTATGTTGTAATGCTTCAGGCCCTTGAGCCTCTTCAATCCTTACCCATTTACGAATTTCATGTTGAAACTGACTTTTAGATATTCCATCAGGAACATCTGGCATAGTCCCGTTTCTATACATTTCAATACACTTCCTTTTAAATTCATAACTATAGCGCATAAAAATAACCCTCCTTACTGAACTTTTTATTGTCCAGTAAAGAGGGTACATATCAAAATGACCAGCCTTTTTTAATGTACCTTTTACATAAAATATATTTTATTGTTTTGCTTTCTCATCCCAAACCTTTACATCAATGCCAACAACTTCTGATGTGAATGGTGTGCCATCTTCTTTTTCGTAATGTATCTGGGCTTTTTTAACATACTTAAATCCGATGTATAAAAGTGGAATGTTGCAGTATGCAATCAGAATGTTTGCAAAATCTGATAAATCCCAAAGGGCACCTAAGTCCATTCCTACGATTGATGTAAGCATACCAAAGCAGATAACTATTATATCGAGTATACGAATAACATTTATGAACACCTTGCTTCTGCTGATTCTATTTGCACAGATTTCTGAGAAGGACATGAATCCTAACAAGCAAGTGAATGCAAAAAGTCCAAAGCAAAGTGAAATAAGAAGGGTTACTACTACGTTGAATGCTGTGCCTGGTGTAAGCTCTGCTGCTGAGGCAAGATACTTTGGAAGCTTGCCAAGCTCGAACCATGCTTCACCTGCATCTGTGAGCCATACACGACCCATGATTACAACAAAGCCTGTAAGTGTACAAATAACAATTGTATCAAGGAAAACTCCTATTGCTTGAACACAGCCCTGGTCACATGGATGCTTTGCATCTGAAGCAGCTGCTGGCATTGTGATTGTACCTTGACCTGCCTCATTAGACATAAGACCACGCTTTACGCCCTGCATAAGAGCGATTCCAAATGCTCCACCGAAAACTGCTTCTGGCTTGAATGCCTCTGTAAATACTGCGTAGAAGAACCATGGAATTCTTGTAAAGTTGATGACAATAAGTATTACAACAGTTAACACATAAACAATTGCCATGATTGGAACAAGTACATCAGTAACCTTTGAAATCTTTTTTGTTCCACCAAATGAAACTGAGATAGTTGCAATGATAACGATTACAAAGCCAATCCAATATACAGCATGTGTTGTTGGAAGCTCCTGTCCGCTAACAATGCTTGCTATCTGGCCCATTGCAGAGACTGTGTTAAATCCCTGTGCTGGGAAGCAAAGCAATGCATAAATAATGTACATAAGTGATAATACAACACCAACTATTGCAGAATTCTTTATAAGTCTGCGTCCATAGAAAGCCATACCACCTACATATTCATCATCTTTTCTCTCTTTGAAAATCTGAGAAAGTGTAGACTCTACAAATGCTGTAGCCATTCCAAAGAATGCAGAAATCCACATCCAAAGAAGTGCACCAGGACCACCTACTGAAACAGCTCCTGTAACGCCAAGGATATTTCCTGGTCCTACTCGCATAGCTGTTGAAAGGAAGAAAGAAGCAAGTGGTGAGATACCAGTCTTGGCCTTGCTAGTCTTTAATACTTCTATTCCTCTCTTAAACTTTCTAACCTGAATAAACTTTAGTCTGATTGAAAAATAGATTCCTGAGCCAATCAAAAGAATAATCGCCAGTGAAAAATTTCCCAGGATAGGTATGTTTGCATACCATTCAAAATTTGTTGGGAAATCCCAGAATAAATCGGACACTACCTGTATTTTGCCACAGACAGTGGTAATGATATTTAAAATTGTTTCCATCATTTATCCTCCCTATAGTTACATAATATCTTTTTTATCTCTCTACAACAATATAAAAATCTTATACCCTCAATTAATAAATAGTCTCTTTATTATGTCTTCTATCTATATACACACAAAAGGGTCTGGCTTTCGCCAGACCCTGAATTCAAATATATACTATTTACGCTTTGCAAGAACAATTGCCTCATCCTTGAATGCGATTCCTGAGAAATCATGCTTAAAATGAACAACTTCTCTATTAACTGATGGAGTAACAAAAGTTCCATCTACATCTATTACAAGCTCAATATCCTGATCATACTGACTTAACTCTTCAATAAAATCTCTAATTTTCATGCTAACCTTCTACCTTTCATTACAAATTTCACACTTTTTTCAAAAACTCGATTAGCTTATCACGGTTTCCAATTAGAGTCAAGTCTATGTTTAGAATTGTTTACGTTGGTGTGCCAACCTCAATCAAATTGCCATCTAGATCATAGAAACGCACAACTTTTTGTCCCCAGCTATGTGTCATTAACTTATTCACATATATAGTATCAGGATACAACTTTTCCAGCTTTTCAATAAAAGCATCAATATCCCTTTCTTCAAAATACAATTCACAGGAATTATTTCTATGAACTATATCTTTATTAATAAAGCTATTCCATATCTTCTCATCCTGAAGAACCAAGCCTTCTGTCAAAATCATGTTGCCATCATTATCTAGAAGCATATCCAGCCCAAACAAATCATGATAATACTTCTTTGAAGCTTCTATATCTTTTACAACTATGAGCACATTCCTTAATTTCATAAAATCTAGCACCTTTTTATTCTATTCTCTATTGCAGTTAAGTTTATTTTCTTGTTTTAAAATATCACTTAACCAACTACTGCTACTTGGCCCAAAATTGTTAAGTGAATTTGTAAAAGTAAACTTTTCCACTTAAAACTCTAACTGCCTGTTAAGTTTATTTGGAAAAATACTATTTTCCACTTATATTTTTGTCTAAAATCCTTTAGTCACTTAAGTGAAAAATAAGAATCTCATTTCGCACTTAACTTTTTGTTAAGTTTATTTCCGGCAATACATGTTTCACTTAACTTATCTAAATACTTTGAAGCAAATACACTGTTTTTTTAAGTGAAAAATCAAAAATTACGTATTTCACTTAACCCAACTCTTCAATTTTAAGTGAAAAACCATATCTTATAATTTCCACTTAACAAAACTCCACTAAAACTCCCCTAGCTGAGTCAAAGCTGTAAAATGAATAACCAAAATCAACATTCTACACTTAAACAAGGCCCATCACTACTTACAGATAATCTGATTACGGCCTGTTTCCTTGGCTTCATATAGATTGTCGTCGGCGCGCTTTAAGGTTTCATCTGTGGTTTCACCTGGGACAAGGGCAGTAAGGCCAAAACTCATAGTGATTTGACGATCTGTGTCTGGAATATAAATAGTGCGAACCTCATCCATAATCATGGAAAGCTCTCTTCTGGCGATATCCAGCTCTCGATTCTCAAAAATGAGAAGGAATTCCTCACCACCCCAACGAGCTGAGAAGCCTTTGCCTACCATGCCGGCCTTCAGTTTGTCCGCTACTGATTTAAGAATAAAATCACCCATTTCATGGCCATAGGTGTCGTTAACCTTTTTAAAGAAATCGATATCTGAAATACAGACGCAATACTTATTTCCCATTTCCACTGCCTTCACTCTGATTTCTTCCAGCTTCTTATCAGCAGAACGACGATTGTTGAGCTCAGTTAGAGCATCATATTCTACAAGCTTCTTTAAGGAACCAGCCATTCTCTTTCCATCTGTGGCAAGATGCTTTATCTCATCATCTTTTGCTATGAGTTCTCGTGGCATTTCAAAATCAAATTCGCCACTGGCAAGGCGGTTCATGTATTTGTCCATTTTGAAAATTCTACCTGCCAGCTTATTGCCTTCATGAACCATAATGAATCCAAAGAATACTGCCACCACTACACATATAGCAATAATAGGAAGTACATATTTGAAGACCTCTTCTTGAACATCTTCCGCTGAACGACATACAGCAATCATACCAATGACTTTATTTTTATCATCCTTTAGTGCTGTATAGTATGCAAAGCTCTTCTTATCATACACGACCACATTATCATAGAATACACTTTCACCAGTTTTCAAAACTTCATTTTTAACAACCGCTGCAGCCTTTGTGCCCATAGCACTGTTACCATCATCATCATGAAGTGTTGTAAGAATTCTAGTGTCCTCTATAAAAATAGATACATCGATATCAAGAAAATCAGACATGGTTGCTATAAGAGTGTCTTCTCCATTGAGCTTTTGTTCGCCCTTATAAATCTCTATTTCCCCTTCTTCACCTGTTTCTTCTATTCTATAATCGCCAACATAAAATTCATCAAAAACAAAGCCTATCAATTCTGCATCATGAATAAGTTCGTCTTTAATTTGATTAGTGATTGACGCTCTTACAATACTTACGCTTGTCACAATAATTGCCACAGTCAGCAATATAACAGGTACCAGCGTCATTGTAAGCATCTGCTTTTTTAAACTATCTTTAAAATCACTTTTAGCCATGTTTTTCTCCTCTAAAAAACATCAATGTCAAATATATAATACTTCATTTTCAGGGGAAATAATATGAAATAACAGTGAATAAACATGAAAAAAGCAGATGCAGAACGCACCCGCCTTTTCCATGTTGAAGGATTTTGTTAGAAAAAGAAAGTTACTTATTGCGGCGTGCCTTAACTAAGGCAAATACCGACTGAAGGATTATGAAAATACAAAGGAGTGCTGCCGTTGCTATGTTTGCCCAACTAGAAAGGAGCTTTCCGTTTGTATTAACTAGTACTGTAATTGTACCGTTGATGAGAACACCAAAGAGTGAACCGATTACGTTTCCTACACCACCTGTAAGAAGTGTTCCACCGATAACGGCTGATGCAATAGCATCCATTTCAAGACCCTTTGCCTGGTTTACTGAACCTGACATTGTATTCAAGCAATAAAGAATACCACCGATTGAGCAAAGGAATGATGAAAGAATGTGTGAAAGCATTCTTGTCTTTTTAACATTCAAGCCCATCATTGTTGCTGATGTCTGGTTTCCACCAACAGCGTAAAGGTTACGACCAAACTTTGTGTACTTTAACATCAAGAAGATAAGTACAAGTACAACAAGGGCAATAACAACTGTTGGTCTCATGTAAGGAACAACTACCTTACCATGCTTGTTAACCTTTCCAAGGAACTCTGGAAGATTGATTTTTGAATTTGCCCAAGCATAGAATACTGGGTTGTCAGCCTCTGTAATAGAAATCTGACCTGAGCAGATAACTGCTGTCATACCTCTTCCAAAGAACATGCCCGCCATTGTTACAATGAATGGCTGTATCTCTAAATATCCAACTAAGAATCCCTGAACTGCGCCAAATACAAGGCCAATTACAAGAACAAGAATTACCATTGGAACAGCACCCATGTGCCATTCTGTCATGCCATAAACAAGTAACATACAGTCCATGGCGATGACTGAACCTACAGAAATATCAATTCCGCCTGTCAACATAACACATGTCATTCCGCAGGTTACGCAGATAAGACCGGCATTGTTGATAAGGATATTTAGGAATGTCTGTAAATTTCCAAAACCTTTGTCCTGATAAATCAGGCAGCCTACAATATACATAAATATGAAGAGGCCGATTGTAATAAATATTAAAACTGTATTTGGATCTAATTTTCTTCTCGTCTTCATTATGCTGCCTCCTTTATGTGAGCCTTCTGGGCCTTTCTTGCTGCCATGTAGGCTTTGAATGCAGGAGCCTGCACTACTACGATTATGATAACGATGATAGCCTTAAACACTGGAGCCTTATCTGTTGAAACACCCATAGCAAGAAGTGTTGTTGTGATTGCCTGGATTGTGTATGCACCAATGATTGAACCAGCAAGGTTGAATTTACCACCACCAAGTGAGTTGCCACCAAGTGCTACTGCAAGGATGGCATCCAATTCGTAGTTAAGACCAATGTTGTTTGAATCTGCTGAGTAGATTCTTGATGAAGCTACAATACCTGCGATACCAGCACAGATACCACAAACAAGGTAGCAAATAAAGCAAATTACATCTGAATTGATACCAGATATTCTAGCTGCTCTGCTGTTGATACCAACTGACTGGATATAAAGTCCAAGTGCTGTCTTTTTCAAAAGAATAGTTACAATAAGGATTACTAATGCTGCCACAAATACTGGTGTAGGTATTGGACATCCTGGTAGGAAGTTACCTAAATATTTGTAAGGCTCATATCGTATATACGTAATCTGGTTGTTGCAAAGCAACAAACCGATTGCTCGTGCCGCCGTAAATAAAATCAAGGTTGCGACCATTGGTTGTATCTTTAGTTTGGATACAAGGGCACCGTTCATTGCACCGCAGACACCACCCATAAGTACACCAAAAAGCATTCCGATTCCCATTGGAACCATAAGCTCGTTTACTGAGTTGTTTCCGTAGCCTGCAAGTAACATACAGCAGCTACATGCTGATAATGACATTACTGAACCAACGGAAATATCAGTACCTGCTGAAACTGCAACTACAAGTGTCTGTCCTACTGCAAGGATTGCGATTTCTGAACCACGGTTCAAAATATCGATTAAACGTCCAAACAAAACACCATCCTGAATCTTGATTGAAAAGAATGCAGGGCTCTTAATCAAGTTGATAAGCAAAACCAATATCATACAGAAGATTGGTAGGAATAGTGGTTGTTTTGTTAATTTCTTAAAGTTTTCCATTATTCTGCACCTCCTGCTATGGCTGCCATGACTGTTTCTTGGTTAAGATTTTCAGTAATTTCTCCAACCTGGGCGCCATCGCGCATTACGTACATTCTTGAACATGTACGAAGCATTTCTTCAATTTCAGAGGAAATAAATACAATGCTCATTCCCTCTTCTTCCGCAAATTTCAAAGCCAACTTCTGGAACTCTGTCTTTGTTCCGATATCAATACCTCTGGTTGGCTCATCCAGAATTAAGAAATCAGGATGTGTGCATAACCATCTTGCAAGGATAACCTTTTGTTGATTACCACCTGACAGCTGGTTAATAGGAGTTTCACGAGATGCTGTCTTGATTTGAAGCATGTCGATAAACTTGTCTGCAAGTTCGATTTGTTTTGAAACAGGAATCTTTTTGAACATTCCGTTTCTAGCCTGAAGGGCAAGAATTATATTCTCCCTTACTGAAAGGTCGCCTATACAGCCGTCCGCCTTTCTATCATCTGGCAAATATCCCATGCCTGCTTTGATAGCATCAAGAGGCTCTTTTACATTAAGATTTTTGCCGTTCATTTTCAGAGTACCAGTTTGAGCTTTATCAGCACCGTAGATGCAACGAACCATTTCTGAACGACCAGATCCCAAAAGTCCTGTAACACCAACAACCTCACCTTTCTTGATTTCAAAATCAAATGGTTTGATTGTTCCCTTATGGCTAAGGCCTTTGGCTTCCACGACAACTTCATCAGATGTGTGTTCTGCCCCTTCCTTTTTGATAGATGCCAGATCATCGAAATCCTTACCAAGCATTGCCGCTACAAGCTTGACACGTGGCATCTCCTCAACTGTGTACTCTCCTGCAAACTCGCCATTTCTGAGAACAGTGATAGTATCGCATACCTCATATACCTGCTCCAAGAAATGAGTTACAAATATTATTCCAACTCCCTTTGCTTTCAAGTCACGCATTACCTTAAAGAGCTTTTCTACCTCGTTATCATCAAGTGATGATGTAGGCTCATCAAGGATTAGAACTTTACAGTCCATATCTACAGCTCTTGCAATAGCTATCATCTGCTGGATTGCAAGAGAATAATTTTCAAGAGCAATAGTTACATCAATATTAATTTCCAAACCATCCATTATTTCCTTGGCTCTCTTGTTCATTGTTCGCCAATCGATGGTTCCAATTTTTGTTTTTGGCTCACGGCCGATAAATAGGTTTTCTGCAACAGTGAGGTTTGGACAGAGGTTTACTTCTTGATAAACTGTTGCAATGCCCTTTTCCTGGGCTTCTAATGTTGAATGATTAACTACAGGTCCATCAACTCCAGCAACGTGGATTTCACCTGCGTCAAGAGAATATACACCAGTCAACACCTTAATCAGTGTTGATTTTCCCGCACCATTTTCTCCCATCAGTGCATGTATTTCACCCTTTCTCAGGGTAAACTGAGCATGATCCAAAGCTTTAACTCCGGGAAAGGACTTAGAGATATCTCGCATTGTGATCAACAAATTTTCATCCATAATTCTTCAACCTTTCCTTTTAAATAAAGGGGAAGGAATTGCCCTTCCCCTCTCTCTTACCTTATTTTTAGTATGATGCCTGTGATGCTGCGTCTGTTACAACTACAAGATCTTCTGTAACCTCTTCACCTGCATTGTTTGTGTATGTGATGCTTGAAAGGATATCCTCAGCAACGTACCATGGCTCTGTCATGAATGTCTGCTTTGCAACTGTTGCACCAGACTCAAGCTGCTGAACGATGTCTGCACAATACTCACCCTGAAGTGGGTAGCACATGAAGTCTGCATTGATATCGCCTGACTCTACATACTCAAGACCTGCCTTGCAAGCGTCGAAAGAAATAAGGATAACGTCTTTGTCTACACCATAAGAAACACCAGCTGCCTTCATAGCATCCATAGCACCAAATGCTTCATTATCGTTCTGGCAAACAACTACGTTGAACTTGCCTTCATAAGACTTGCAGTATGATTCCATAACCTGCTGTCCACCATCCTGTGTGAAGTCACCATCCTGTGAATCAAGGATTGTCCAACCTTCAGCATCAGCAATCTTCTTGAATCCATCTGTACGTCCGATCTGAGCAGATGAACCATTAGAACCTTCGATTACAAGGATGTTGAGATCTGAGATGCCCTTAGCTGCTGCATAATCCTTTAACCATGTACCAGCTGCAAGACCTTCGTTCATGAATTCTGAACCAACCCATGAAACATACTTGTCTGAATCATCAATTGTTCTATCGATAACGATTACTGGAATACCAGCATCCTCACACTCTGTAAGAACTGTGTCCCAACCTGTTGAAACGATAGGATCGATTACGATGTAATCAACATCATCCTGGATGAACTGACGAACTGCTTCGATCTGTGTTGCTGAGTCATTATCGCAATCAACGAACTGGAGGTCATATCCATTCTCCTCTGAGAATGCAGCCTGTACTGAGTTTGTTGAAGCTGTACGCCAATCTGACTCATGACCAACCTGTGCGAATCCAACTGTGATTAAATCACCGCTTGCTGCTGCATCATCACTTCCAGCATCCTCTGTTGTCTCAGCTGCAGCTGTGTCAGATGTTGTATCTGTTGAAGCTGTGTCTGATGCGCCACCACAAGCTACCATTGATGCAGCCATAAGGCTTACGAGCATTCCTGCTACTATTCTTTTTTTCATAAGGTTTTTCTCCTTCCTTCTCCTTACCAGGCCCCTTATTCCTGGTTGTTTTTTATTTTCTATAATTAATTTAGCAAAGGCTAAAAATAGCAACAATAAAATCACCCTAATTTCAAGGCTTTCTAAGAATGCGATAGTACCAATATTTTTATTTTTATTATTTTCCATACCAATTCACAAACATTTCCCTGTTCTTCGTTTTTACAGTGAAATTTTTTTGAAATAAATGTGGAAAATTTATGATTGGTATGTTTTCACTATTAATAAATTTCATACCAATTTTCATTGACATATGTTAGAATTTTTATAGATAACGTGGAAACTCTTATGATTAAAGGTGAAATTTTATGATTCCAAAATATATTTCATTAAAAAATAAATTAAACAATGACATACTGGAAAATAAATACCCTATCGGCTCAAAGCTTCCTACTGAGGTAGAATTAGCAAAAGAATACAAGGTTAGTCGTTCCACTGTAAGGCAGGCTTTGGATTTGCTTGTGGAGCAGGGTATCATCGATAAACATTGGGGTAGCGGAAACACGGTAATCGCCAAAAGTGATAATTCCAAAAGTAAAACCGTAATGGTGCTGTTACCAAACAATAAGGATGCGGTTTTCACTGATGTTTTTTCTGATATTAGTTCTATGCTAATGAAAAACGGTTTTGAGGTGGAGTTCCATAGCACCCAAAACAGCTATCAGCTGGAACGTCAGTACCTGCAGCTACTTATGAACGATATTTATGCAGGGCTTATTATTATGATGGCCCGTTCCAATTTTCCATCAACTAATGTTGATTTGCTCCAGCTTCAATGCAAACGCCAGCTTCCTATTGTTTTCATTGATACTGCACCTTCGGCTATTTATAATCCTGTAATTATCTCTACAGATAATTATGGCCGCGGCTACCAAATGGCTCGTCATCTTATTAATCGTGGCCACAAAAAGCTTGGTGGAATTTTTGTTAATGACAACTACTCTTCCATCCAGGCCTTTTCAGGATTTACCGATGCCATCCGTGACGCCAATCTTGAAATAATGGATAACAGCTATCATTTTTGTAACTATCATGATCCTCAGGGTGTTAACTCTCGTACCAATGCCGGCATTAATCGATTTTTGAAATATGCGTATGATACAGTATCAGCTGTTTATGTGGACGATCCTAATATCACCGGTGATGGCACATTTCCTATTTTCACATCAAGCTTAACTCCTTCCAAATCCTTGGGTAAGGAATGTGCTAACGCGATTATGGAAATAAAAAAGAATGGCAACAGCAAATCTGTCACCATTCCATTTAAGGCTAATTAATATTTTCTATTTTGAATGTAGTCCTCTGTTAGTTCATCAGGTGTAAACGTGTTCTCATCAACATAAGTTATTTTAGGAACTGTCTTTCCCTGATTTAACATATTTACTATATTGTACAGATATGGGCCCTGCAGAGGATTGCATTCCACTACAAAATTTATCTGTCCGTTCATACAAAGTTCCAATGCATTTCTTGTGGCATCAAAGGAAACCACTGTGATTTTGCTGCCAACACCATACTTTACTCCAGCTTCATTAAGTGCTGCGATGGCCCCCATTGCCTCTTCATCGTTTTCACAGTAAAGCACATCTATGTCACTTGGATTCACTTCTTCCAATGTATTTTCCATTATTTCTCTAGCCTTGGCTTTTGTAAATTCACCACAGTCTTCTGCTACAATGTTCCAATTGCTGTGCTCCTCCATAGCTTTTGCCAAAGCCTTTGACCTACCTAGTTGAGCCGATGATTCCAAAGTTCCTTGAATGTGAACAATATTTAAATCCTCGGTCACACCATCTCCATCAGAATCGTACATCTTTTCCAGATAAGAAACGGCTGCCTCCCCCTGAGATTTAAAATCAGAACCTACAAAAGCTGTGTACAATGCTTCATTAGAAACATTGACGTTTCTATCGCAAATTATTACAGGAATCCCTGCCTGCTTTGCTTCCGATAATACAGTGTCCCAGCCAGTTTCGACTATAGGGCTAAGAATGATGTAGTCCACCCCCTGCTGAATAAAGGTACGAATATCGCGAATCTGATTATCCTGTTTTGACTGACCATCCTTGTATATCAGCTTGTACCCCTTCGACTCAGAAAAAGCTTCCTTAACTGAATCAGTAAGTGCTACTCGCCATGCCGATTCTGCGCCAGGTTGCGAAAAACCGACCACTATCAAATCGGAGCTTTCCTCTTCTACCACTTCCCCTTTTTTTGAAGCTCCGCAACTGATAAATGTGGCCAGAACTATACAAGCCAATATAAAGCTTAAAACCCTCTTTTTCCTAAACATTGATTATCCCCTTCTCGTCATGCTTCTGTTTTGGAATTACTACAGTGATTGTAGTTCCAACTCCCTCGGTGCTGGAAATTGTGAGGCCATATTCCTCACCAAACAAAAGCTGCATTCGCTCATGAACTGTGCGCAGACCAAATCCTATCTTTTCCCCATTTACGATTGCAGCCCTCATCTCCTGCAATCGTTCTTCGGTCATGCCCGCACCATTATCCTTTACTACAAGCTCAATTCTGTCATCCAAATCCACCGCTTCAACTTTTATTGAGCCCTTCTCGCGCTGAAGCTTTATTCCATGATAAATACTGTTTTCAACAAGCGGCTGAAGCGTAAGCTTTGGTACTGAGTACCCATAAAGACTTTCAGGAATGTTTACCTGATAATCCATTCTATCCTGATATCTGGTTTTCTGAATTGCCAAATAGCTGAGGACATGCTTTTCCTCCTCTTGAAGAGAAATAATATCTTTTCCTCGGCTTAAGCAGAAACGGAAGAAATCAGAAAGATCGCTAACCATCTTTATACTCTCTTCTTTTTTGTCAGCCTCAATTAACCAGATGATTGTATCCAAAGTGTTGTACAAAAAATGTGGATTAATCTGAGCCTGTAAAAGCTCAAGTTCCGCATGTCGTTTTCTTCTCTCAGCTCTCTTATTTTCCTGAATAAGAGTATTAAGCTTTCCAACCATCTCCTCGAAACCATCTGACAAAGTTTGTATCTCTGCCTGAGCGGCATCAACAGGAGTCTTTGGCTCGAAATCTCCATTTGTAATATCGTTCACGCGACCTGCCAGCTTTGTGAGAGGTGAAGTGATGGCTTCTGTAGTCTTCGCAACGTAGAAGATAATCAGGAATACCACTATTACAAACAGTGCAACAGTTCCTATAAGAATGTACTCAACCTGCGTGGTAATCTCTTCCTGAAGCTCACTAAGATGAACTGATTCATAATACAGGTAATCGTACATATAGGTCTGAATCAAATCAGTCAGAATATAGATATTGTTTTCCAGCTGAGTCATTCCCTCATCATAGGTCTCAGCATTATCCACTTCTTCCATTCTAGTTTCCAGGGTTATGCACAAATCTCGCACCGACTCTATGGAATCAATACTATCTTTTTCTGTAGTTTGCTCCAAAAGACGCTCCGCCAGCTCCCTGGCTTTTTCAACCTCTTCTGTTGGTTTTCCATCTGCATAGGCACTATCACTAACGTAGTAGAACATCTTTAGATCTACATCGCTTTTGAAATCCTGGTTGAATGCAGATGCAGCTGTAACATTATGAAGAATTGTTCTGTATTGAAAAGCATTCCAACATAAGAGACCTATGAGTACCGCAATTACGATACTCATAGGTACAAAAATAACCACTATTAACCTTCTAAGCATAACGCTCATAGAAGGCTTTTGTTTTTTGTTTGTTACTTCAACACTCATACTCCCTGCCCTTTCGCTCTGAATTCCTTAGGGCTAATTCCATAAGTTTTCTTGAAAATGTAACTAAAGTAATGTGGATCCTTGTAGCCAACCTTTTCTGCAATTGCAGATGTTTTCTCCTTAGTATTTAAAAGCAATTCCTTGGCATGCTCCATACGCTTTGATGTAATGTATTCAACAAAGGTAGTTTTATTTTCTCTTGAAAACATTGCAGACAGATAGCTAGGTGAAATATTTATTTCCTTTGCCACCTCATTTAAACTCAAGCTTGAATCGCAATAATGCTCGTTCACATAATTGATTGCTGCAGAAAGCTGTGACTTCGACTGGTTGCCTACCAAATCCTTTCTCTTTGCAATGGCAGCTCTAAACATATCTGAAACAACATTCAAAACTGAGTCGCTTGTAACCTTTTCTAAGTTTCCTCTGGTGCTTGAATCCAAAACATTATCTGAATCCACTCCAAGTTTTTTCAGATAATCACAGACACACATATACATGGTCATTGCAAAATATTTGCAGAATATGCTAGAACTCAATGCACTCTTCGTCTGCTGATTTACTATGTTATCAAGGAAATCATCTATCTCTGATTCGCCTGCATTTTCCAAAAAAAGCATAACAAGTCGCTGGTCAATTGTATTAGCACTATCCTCACCAAATGTGCGCATAGCTTCCACATCCTGCTCTGTAAAGATATGACCATCCGGATTGATAAAGCGACAGCTGAGTCTTTTGTTTGCCTGCTGACAGGCCTTTGCAAACTCTGACAGTCTGGTTATCACTCCACTTTGTGCCAAATACCAATGTATCTCATCATCGTAGACCATACATCTACGATTGATATTTTCTATTAAATTAGTAGTATTGCTTTCGATTGTAGATTCATCGCCCTTAACAATGATTGCATAGGTATCCATGTTCCAATGGAACACAATGTATTCTGGGCAGCATTTTAAATACTGCATCAACTGCTCCGATAAACGAGCCATGTGCTTTGAATACACTGGTGCAGTATGCATTCCTGTCATTGGGGTAAAATCCAAAAGAACAAGGTTGTAATGAGTAGTATCTAGAGAAAGACCAAGCTCCTCCGACTTCTCATAAACCTCAGATACGGACATAGTTCCACTAACCAGTTGATTGAAAAATCTGACTCTGGCGAACTGTTCGTATTCCTGACTTTCTGCTTTGAATTGATCTAGATATTTGTCTCGTTCATTTTCCTTATCAAGCTTAGACTTGGCATCATTCATAACATCCCCAAGCTTATCCTTTGTGATAGGCTTTAAAAGATAATTATCTACGCCAATGCTGATTGCTTCCTGGGCATAAGAAAAATCATCGAAACCACTGATGATAATGATTCTTGTATTAGGAAGTTCCTTTTTGATCATTTTGGACAGAGAGATTCCGTCCATGAAAGGCATCCTGATGTCTGTGATTAACACATCAGGCTTTGTCTGTCTAATAAGAGGTAATGCCACCTCCCCATCGGCGGCATCACCAACATATGCAAAGCCATATTGCTCCCATGGGAAGCTGGCCTTTAATCCGTCTCGAATGACAATCTCATCCTCAACTAAAAAAACACTATACATTATTCCCCATATCCCCTAAACTTTACTGCTCTGCTTTGTTCTTTAAATACTCTGAAATCATTGCGTATAAGGCATCTGCTGTTGCCTCTACACCCATAAGCGAGCTATTCACGCAGAAATCATATCCTCTACTGTCGCCCCATTTCATTTTTGAATAGTAGTTGTGATATGCCTTACGTTTTTTATCATGTCTGAACATCTTTGCCTTGGCTTCAAGCTTATTTAATTTGTACAATCGACAGATACGTTCTGTCTTTGCTTCTTCTTCGCCTCTAACGAAAATAGATATAAGACCTGGATGGTCTCTCAAAACATTTTCTGAGCAACGTCCAACTACAACAAAGCTTTCTCCGCTTTCTGCCTTGTTTCTGATGAAGTCGAACTGAAGCTGTGCGATTTGATCCTGTACGCTTGAAGAATGTCCTCTGACTGTCCTGGTTAATCCCTGACGCTTGGTTTCTTCGTGCTTGTGTAATTCCTCCGCATCTATACCATTTCTTTCCGCCAAATGATCAAGCATGTTGCGGTCGTAAAGTGGTACATTAAACTTTTCCGCCAATCTAGAAGCAATTTCGTGTCCACCGCTTCCATACTCTCTACCTACTGAAATAATAAACTGCCCCATAAGTTTCCCCCTTCAGTATTGTTTTATAATTATATTCTAATTGATTCAAGCAAAGAAGTCGAGTTTATAAACCTTAGAAATATCTTACAAAAATGCTAATCATAGATACTGCAAGAACGATGATTGTTCCTGGAACAAGCTCCTTACAGTATGTAGCCCAGCTGATAGGATAACCTTCCTTACCAGCTGTAGAGATACCAACAACATTTGCGCTGGCACCGATTGGTGTCATGCTTCCACCGATATCTGTTCCAATTGCAAGTGTCCATGCCATTGTAGACAAATCAACACCTGTAGTTGCAGCCAATGTTCTGATAACAGGAATCATTGTTGCTGAGAATGGAATGTTGTCGATGAATGCTGATGCGAAAGCACTTACCCAAAGGATAATCGCAATCATGAGATAAGCATTTCCACCTGATACCTTTGCAATGAATTCTGCAATAACAACAAGTACACCTGTCTCCTCGAGACCACCTACTACAATAAACAATCCAATGAAGAATAATAATGTGTGGTAGTCAACTCTCTTAAGAAGAGTCCATGCCTTACGCCCTGAAGTTGCAAGTGTGATGATTGCAATAAATGTACCGATGAATGCTACTGTAAGTCCTGTTGTAGCATGTGTAACAAGTAATACAACTGCTGTTGCAAAAATGATAGTACTTGTTAAAAACTCTTTCATGTTATCGATTTTGATTTCAACATCGATAGTAGATGGATCAACCTTGTCTGCAGGATCCTGTAATCTATTTCTCATTGTGAAATAGAAATAAAGAATGATAATGACAAGCGAAACTGCACCGATTGCGCCTGTGTTCATTACGAAATCTGAGAATGAGTATCCCAATGATGTACCAATGATGATGTTTGGTGGATCTCCACACATAGTGGCACTTCCGCCTAGGTTGGCACAAAAGATTTCTGCCATAATAACCGGAATTGGGTTGAACTTAAGTGTTCTAGCCAATCTGATAGTAACTGCTGCAAGGAACAAAATTACTGTAATTGAATCGATAAACATTGCAAGTACAGAAGAAAGAATCATAAATGCAACGAATATTCTAACTGGCTCAAAGTGAGCAAGCTTTGCAATCTTAAGGCAAAGCCAATCAAAGAATCCTGCTTCAGCCATTCCTTCAACCATGATCATCATTCCCCAAAGGAAAATGATTGTAGCCCAGTTGACGCCTGATGTCTGCTCTGCAGATTCTCCTGCTTCATACCAAAAAGATGGTTTGAAAATACCTCCTATCGCCAGAGTGTTAACAAATGCTTCTACGCTTCTCATTCCAACACCGAAAACAAAAATGCTGGTCAAGGCTCCGCAGCCAAGAGTAACGTAATGCTTAGGAAATCTATCCCAAACAATAAGCACAAACATAGCAATAAAAATTACTATAGCTAGTATTTCTGCTAACATAAAATACTTCCTTTCTTTAATTAAAATAAATAAAACTCGTGGACAATATCTAATTGCCCACGACGTTTTTTATTTTATATTAGGCTGTATTTTTTTTAAAGTAAAAAATGCTAATTTATAGCGTTTTCCATCAACTTTTTCATTGATGCAGAATTCTTTACAGTACCCAAAACATTCATAACTGCCTGTTGTAATTCTCCAAGGGCTAAATATGCACCTCTATCAATACCTTTATAGGTGATTAATCTGCTTCCGTCATCCTGAGTTTTGACCGTGCATAGACCTTGATTTTCAAGCTCTAACACTTTATCGCTTACCTGAACATCAGCAGCTACTACTGTAGAGATCTGAGTATCACCATTCTTGTCTAACAGGAATGAGCCCCATTTTTCATATGTAATCATTGGCTCATTATAGACATAGTTCTTGTTTACAACGGTTACATATCCATCTGGCTCAAATGTAGGGGATGTTTTAATCATCGCCTCAAGAATATGATCCGGGTCGAAGCCTGGCATAATCAAATCGCAGCCTGCATGTAAATCATAAGCTTTTTCTGACTTGGAAGCCCAATCGGAAAGCACCATGCCTGTTGAACCCCAGTCGCTTTTAATAATATCTGTATTCAAGCCTCTCTGAGAAGACGAATAATATCCGTTAATCTTGTTTCCAGAGTTTAACAGACCTGCTGGTGCAGCCACCATTTGACATGCAGAGAACGGTCTAAGATATAGCTCGCCAAATGCCTGTCTAGATACATTAATATTTACATCAGATGTACCACTTTCCTGATTGTAGGTAGCCACATTCTTCATTATTACATCACGGCCTTCATAGCGCTTGACGCCAATAACAAATCCCGATCCAAGAATTCCTGCAAGCGAAGGGTCCTCAGAATAAAATTCATACGCTCTATTTCTCATAGGATTTCTATGAATGTTAAGAGCTGGAGCTATACAGTAATCTATGCCATAGTATTCCATCTCTCTTCCATACACTCGACCCATACGAACCATTGCAGACATATCCCAGGTCTGGGCCATATTCATAGGCGAAGGAAAACATGTGCATGCCACCCCTTCGATTCTAAGCCCCGATGGCCCATCAGCAAATGTTACCCCTGGAATACCAAGTGTAGTTGCAAACTGTGATGTGGTTCTTGCGGATATTCCAAGCTTATTCTTTTCATGAATAATATCAAAATTGAGGCGATTCTCGCTTTCTACTTTTGACTCGCCACATTCGCCAGCCACTATGCGGGCTAATACTTCCGGTGATAATGAAGAAACAAATTCCTCCATTGATACTTTATTTTTAATAACATCAAACAATGTTGTTGAGCCACACGGTTTGATATACTCCAGATTCTCATGAACCCTAGTAGGCATGCTATATGAATTCTCATTTACATAAGAAGCATACTTGCTACCTTCTGTAAGATAGGTTGTAACATCCTGTTTTACCGGAACATATTTATTTTCTGAATTGTAATCGTCCCCTGATAATGAAGCTACCTTTATATAGCCTGTATCTTCCTCTGCTCTAGGAGATGGTGATAGGAATTTCAATTCCTTTGTAGGCTCCATAACATTTGTAACTCTTTTGATAATAGTCATTCTATCTAGAACAACCTTAGCACAAAGCTTTGTATCTCTTGAATTTGAACCTAGTCTAAAGAGGTAGTCACCCTTTTCCATTACCCATGCAGTGCTTTCCTCGTCAAATGAGCACAATGGCATGATTGGAATCTTTATAGTCATCTCCTCTGATTCACCTGGCTTAAGCTTTCCAGTCTTACCAAATCCTGCCAAAATCTGATACGGCTTTTCAATATTTCCCTGAGGCTGGCTGCAATACAATTGAACAACCTGTCGGCCGGCGCAGTCACCAGTGTTGGTAACTTTCACTCGCATTACAACAGCCATCCAGCTTGCTTCCAAATATTCTAATTCCATGTCAAAGGATGTATAGCTTAGACCAAAGCCAAAAGGAAACAGCGGTGTCACATCAAATGCATCAAAATAACGGTATCCCACAAAGATACCTTCTTTATAATCGATTTCATTTGATTTTACCGATTTGTTTAAAACTGATGGGCTATAGCAAGTCGAATAATCCTTGTACTTTTTAGCCCACGTTGCAGTAAGGCGACCGCTTGGATTTACTGCGCCCGTCAATACATCAGCTAATGAGTTGCCTGCTTCCATGCCAGGCACACCCATATAAATAATCGCCTTAATGCTTTTCATCCTTGCAACAGATGAAAGCTCCAGCATTCCGGAATTAATAACTAAAATTACATTTTTGAAAGAGCTGGCAATCAAACCAATGTTGCTAAGCTCGGTTTCTGTGAGTTGGTATTGATTCTCTCCACCTTCCTCACCTTCACTTATAATTCCGTGTCGTACTACATATATACATGTATCAGTACCTAAAATTGCTTCTGCCATATCTGCAACAGAAATAGGTACTTCAGGAGTACGGCAGCGCTTCCCCTCGAAGGCCAATCCCTTCTTCGCTACCTGCTTCTCCTTCTTGTCGTTAAGCTTTACCGCCTTTTCCATTTTACTCAGCCAGCTATCGGTAGTTAACGTAAATCCGTTATTAAGCAAACCTTCTTTAACGTTTACAGTGGAATCCGTAAATACGTAGTTGAAGTATAGACCACAAATAACTGTGTCTACTGCACCTGCTCCAAACAGCGCAACATTACCCTTATTCATTGGCAAAATTCCGCTGTTTTTAAGCAACACCATACCGTCTGCGCCTAATCCACGAACTACATCTCTGTGTTCAGGAAATTGTATTTTGCTGGTTTTAGAAAACACTCCCCTTAAACGTTTGATGGCCATAATGTAATACTCCCAAAATCAACAATTTTTTCCCTTATTATCCCCACAAAAAGCTTTTTTTTCGTTAGTGAATATGATACTATCTTTTTATTTAAAATATGTGTCTAAATTGTTAACTTTGGCTAGTTTATAGGAGATTTTTATGTTTAAAGATATGTTTGCTAATGATTCATCTCTATCTTTTGAAGTATTTCCTCCAAAGAAGGACGATGAATTTGAAAATTGTTACAAGGTACTAGACTCACTTTCTGAATTAAAGCCAGACTTCATAAGCGTTACTTATGGTGCCGGTGGAAGCCGTTCAAAGAAGACTGTTGAAATAGCTTCTTATATTCAGAACGAATTACACACAGACGCTATGGCTCATATGACTTGTGTCGGTTCCACTTCAGAAGACATTCTTGCAGTGACCCGTGACTTGGAGGCAGTTGGTGTCAATCACGTGCTTGCTCTTCGTGGTGACAAGCCTCGCGACATGTCTGACGAACAGTTCAATAAAAGGGTATTCCCTCATGCTACCGATTTGATTCGTTTCTTAAACGAAAACACAAAGCTTGATATCTCCGCTTCCTGCTATCCTGAAAAGCATCCAGAAGCAATGTCTATGGATTCTGATTTAGCTTTCATGAAGATGAAGCAGGATATGGGCGCTAAAATGTTTATCTCCCAGTTATTCTTTGATAATGCAGATTTCTATCGCTTTACTGAGCGCGCCGACAAGACAGGCATAACAATTCCTATTGTAGCCGGAATCATGCCTATCACATCTGCAAAACAGATTGGTTCTACAGTCACACTTGCAGGCTCATCTGTACCAAAGAAATTAGCTGACATCTGTGCAAGGTATGGAGAGTCACCAGATGACATGCGCAAAGCAGGCATAGAATACGCTATTGACCAAATTAGAGATCTTCGTAAATGCGGAGTAGGACACATCCACATCTACTGTATGAACAAACCTAAGATGACAGCAGAAATCTGTAAATCTATCTAAAACCAAGTTCTTCTAAAACCTACGCATGTTACGCTAACAAGAATAGTATTACTCCGCTCAACTAAGAATGTTTCGCTTGAGTAACACTATACCTTGTTAGCTACATGCTATTAAATGTGATACAATAGATTTACATATCTTACCACGGGGGTACTATTATGGATGGAAAAAAGATAGAGCAGGAAATGCTCGAAATTACAAAAGAGCTCATGAAGGATTACAAATCTGACAGAGCAATAGATAAACTTGATACATATCATCAGCCAAACAAGGATAGCATCATCGACATCACTATGAAGCTTCTTCGTGTTGTTTATCCTGGCTATTATCGTGATCACGTATACAAAGTTTACAACGTAGAAACCAACATCAACACTCTTATGGAGGATGTTGTTTACAATCTTAACAAGCAGATTTCACTTGTACTTTGCTACAACTCTGTATTTGACGGTTGTGGTGATGAGATTTGCACTACAAAGGCTGAGGAGCTTTCACTAGCATTTCTCAAGAGAATTCCTCACGTTCGTGCTCTTCTCGACACCGATTTACAGGCTGCCTTCGATGGCGACCCTGCCGCTACAAGCATCGACGAAATCATCTTTGCTTACCCAGGCATTTTAGCAATCACAATCTATCGTCTTGCACACGAGCTATACTTACTTGGAGTACCTATCATTCCACGTATTATGACTGAGTACGCTCACTCAAATACAGGTATTGATATTCACCCAGGTGCAACCATCGGTGAATACTTCTTCATCGACCACGGCACCGGCATCGTAATCGGTGAAACCACAGTCATCGGCAACAACGTAAAAGTATACCAGGGTGTTACACTTGGTGCCCTTTCAACTCGCGGTGGCCAATGTCTTCGCGGTGTCCGCAGACACCCAACCATCGAAGACAACGTAACAATCTACTCCAACGCATCAATCCTCGGTGGTGACACCGTAATCGGGCACGACTCCATCATCGGAGGCTCAACCTTCATAACCGAATCCGTACCACCCGAATCCCGCATCTACTACGACGTAAAGTAGCGGCATCATCGGGGTGTATAGTAAGTAGGACACCTCCCCTGCCCCTGGCCCGCGCTATGGAGCTGTAGGGGTGTCATCGCATGAATATTATGTTTTTCTAAAGCACAAGGAGAGCATACTTTATTTGCAGGTGTCTTTTGCAGGTCTGTACATTTTGTCGATTTGTATTTCTAGATACGGACACACATATACTTAAGCTAGTATGGATTTCCAAAGTCATGGTTACCTTGGGTGATTTTGAAATGAGCTTAGTAGAATAAAAAGAGATATTTGATATGAATGAGCAGCTGCCGCTAGGACGGCGGCAGCAGTGGTCACTTGAAACAGGACGTTGAATGTGCCACGGTGCTCATACATACAAATATCTCTTTTTTAATTCTACTTAGCAAATGGAATATGAACCCAAGGAACCATAACTTTGGAAATCCATGTAGATAACCTAAAGTGTCCGTACTAGAACATACAAATCGACAAAAAGTTCATCCCGCAATAAGACACCTGCAGTATGCTCTCCTATTGTGCTAAGAAAAACTATAATATTCGCGAAATCGACACCACCACAGCTCCATAGCGCGGGCCAGGGGCAGGGGAGGTGTCCCGTAATTTAGATTACCCCGATGATGCCGCATGCTAGTACGATGAGGCCTAGCGCGATTCGGTACCATCCGAAGACTTTGAAGTCGTGCTTCTTGATGTAGTCCATAAGGAATTTGATTACGAACATTGATACGGCGAAGGCTACTACCATGCCTACGATAAGGATGGCTGCTTCCATGGCTGTGAAGCTGAGGCCAAACTTTAGGATCTTGAGAAGGCTGGCACCAAGCATTACAGGGATAGCAAGGTAGAATGTGTACTCTGCGGCTGTAGTTCTAGCGACACCAATTAACAGTGCACCTACGATTGTGGCGCCTGAACGAGATGTGCCAGGGAATATAGCGGCGATGAGCTGGAACATACCAATTAAAAATGCTGTAGTGTATGTGATGTCTGCTACGGCATTAATCTTTGCCTTGTGGCCTGACTTCATGTTTTCAACTAAGATAAATGCTACACCAAAGATGATAAGCATGATTGCTACTGTAGTGTAGTTGTAAAAAAGTTCTTCGAATAAATCGTCCCATAATACTCCAACGATTGCAGCTGGAACGCATGATACTAAAATGTGGAACCATAAAACAAAAATGTCTTTTTTTATCCATGCACCAATTCCACTTTCTGATAGTGGTGCTTTGTTATTTTTCTTGCCAAATGGCCAAATGCTGTTCCAGAAAATCAAAACTACTGCAAGGATTGCGCCAAGCTGAATTACTACCTGGAACATGCTGTAAAACTCTTCTGATACATTGAGCTTTACGATTTCATCTAAAAGAATCATATGGCCTGTGCTACTGATAGGTAACCATTCTGTGATTCCTTCAACTATACCGAATAATATGGCTTTTAAAATTTCAATCATAATTATCCTCCATTAATCAAAAAGAACTGCTGCATACACAGCAGTTCTCATTATATACTTTTATATATTTTCCTTCCAGCTATTCCTAAGAAGTCGCTCCTCTCGTTTCTTTTCCTCTTCCTCTAGCTTTGTCTGCATGATTGCGTTGTTAAGCTGAAGCATCTTGGTGTCCATCATTGAAACGATTTCAGAACACTCACGAAGATCACGGCTGATGTATTCAGGAGCATTACCTTCAAACTTGTAGTAGATCTTGTGCTCCAAGCTTGCCCAGAAATCCATTCCGATTGTACGAATTTGGATTTCTACCTTTGTATCAACTGTCTTATCTGAGAGGTAGATAGGAATTGTAACAAGCATATGATAGCTCTTGTAGCCAGATTCCTTTGGATTCTTGATGTAGTCCTTTATTGAAACGACTGTAACATCTGTCTGACGTCCAATCATTTCTGCAATCTGATAAATATCTGATGTAAAGGAACAAACTATTCTTACACCTGCAATATCGTTACAATGTTCAATCATGTTTGGAATGGAAATTTCATATCCATTCTTTTTTAATTTCTTAACGATACTCTCTGGTGTTTTTACTCTTGTTTTAATGTATTCAATTGGATTATATTGATGTACCTGCTGAAATTCGTCGTTGAGAATTTCTACCTTAGTACGAAACTTTTTAATGGCTGACTC
The DNA here is from genome assembly GCF_900218035.1 of Pseudobutyrivibrio ruminis DSM 9787. Lineage (GTDB taxonomy): Bacteria > Bacillota > Clostridia > Lachnospirales > Lachnospiraceae > Pseudobutyrivibrio > Pseudobutyrivibrio ruminis. Next base: position 107,763 of record NZ_OBMR01000010.1, on the reverse strand, counting down.
ATATAGCAGCATAACGGTGTTCCAAGAATTTACTCCGTCATCTGGAAACATACCTAAATCCACAATGAATCACCTCCCCATATTTATTACTACTATATAATAGCATACTTTCTCTGATAAATTATTAACAAATTTTAAAATTTGAAATTATCACTAAAAATGTGGGAGCTTAATCCTCTTCTAATACATGAATTTCTAAATAATCGAATGGGATTTCGTCTACGAAATTATCCTGTGTAAAACGAGCTTTTCCGTGACGTTTGAATTCTCTGATTGTAGAATCCAGCCATACTGGTTTGCTTGTATCAAATTCGTAGCTGGCTTTATCTACCGCCGCAAAGATTTTATGAGTACGTGTCTCTTCTGATTCATCCTCCACAACATAGTCATGAAGCATGTGATTGTCTTTCCATGATTTAAACCAAATTCGCATTATTCTAATCCCTTTTATAAAACATATATAGCGTTACTTTGGTAGGTGCTTTATATGTTCCGCTTTTTCTATAATTTTTTCCTTCCAGTTGTCATCCTCAGCCTCTAGCTTGTATGTGGTGTAACCATACTGAGGCCCCAAAGAGCATACCACAGTTTCATCATCTACGTGAAGAGAAATTCTGTATTTGCTCGGAAGTTTTTGAGGAAGTATATCTTTATTTCCCTGCTGTACTTCCTTGAGATGACGCTGAGCATTTACTATACCATCAAAATGAACGTTATAGTGTTTAAATAGTCTTTTGATATATTTTTCCGGTCTAAAAGAAGACGTGTAAATCCAAACTTCGTACCCCAGCCGCTGTAATTCCTTTACTAAATCCGGAGTACCAAGTCTTAGTCTTTCTTTATAAATGATATTGAGAGGAAACTTGAGCTGTGGTTCTGCCTTTATAAAATTTGGATTAACAAACAACACCTCATCCAAATCAAAGGAAACCCTCATCTTTTCCTCGTGATTTTTCTTTTTATTCATCCCTTTGCCCTCTTTTTTAGGCATCAATTTCTTTAATAATATCCATAACTGATTTTGACCAATTGATGCCTTTGTCAATTGTAAACTCCTGAAATTCTTTTCTCACATTATCCATCATAAAAACTGAGTCATTATCTATATGCAATGTAAATAAATACTTTTTAACATATAAATCCTGCATTTCATTTTTTTCTTGGGATGTTTGTTTTCTTTTAGATGTGCCAGTTACAATTCCTGTCACATGAACATGGTACTTATTAAACAATGCCCTTATATACTCCATTGCATAAAACTTTGAGCTATATACCCAAATATCATAGCCAGTTTGATTCAACATCCTGAATAAAGCTGGTATTCCTAATCTCAGCTTATCCTTGTAAAACTTATTAAGAGGAAATGGCAAATCATTTTCAGCAGGACCATTATTAGGATTCCAGAAAACAACCTCATCTAAATCCAAAGTAACTCTCTTGTCATGCTTTGAATTTTTGATAATATTCTTTATCTCCTGATTGCTAGTCACATTTATGACTTGAATAGGAATCTTCTCATATCCTAATTTAAGAGCTGCTGCCCATCTATGATGACCATTTAAAATCATATATCCATCTGGTCTGATTTTTTCTACCATGATAGGCTCTTCCCCATTAAAATAATTCATACTATGGTTTAAATTATAAATGTACCTCTTTTCGTATTCCGAAATAATTCGGTAGCTTGGTCCCACGGATGGAATAGAAAACTCATCATCTGGATTAGGATGAAGAGCTGTGCACAAGGCTTTCGTCACCATAATACGATTAAAAAAACCTGCCTTAACAGGCATTGTAACTCCAGCATATTTTGCAATGTCATCAGCTATATACTGATCAAACGCTACACTTATATTTTTGCCCATAGGTCTCCTCACACTTTCGTCTGATTCTCCCTATTGAAGTATAATATCACACTCTAAAACGAAAATAGTGAAGAAATGGTAAAAGCTAACAAACCAAATAAAAAAATTGGGATGTTAGCTTTTTATTAATATCCTATTCTATTTTCTCTGTCTGTGTGTTTCATACATCAGCAAACTAGCTGCAACTGATGCATTTAATGATTCTAGCTGACCTTCCATTGGAATCTTTAGGTAGCTTGTAGCCAATGCTGACATTTCGTCTGTCAGACCATTTCCCTCATTTCCAATCATGAAAGCTGTAGGGCCAGTGAAATCCAGTTCATCGTAGAACTTCTCACCCTTTAAGTGTGCTGCATAAACTGAAAGACCATGCTTTTCTTCAAGCTCCTTGATAGTAGCGCCAAGGTCTGAAACTATCATGTGTGGAACTCTAAAAATGCTTCCCATTGTAGAACGCACAACCTTTGGTGAATAGATGTCCACAGTGGTGTTGTTCATGATAATTCCGGTAGCTCCTGCACCCTCTGCAGTACGGACTATTGTGCCCATATTGCCAGGGTCCTGCAGTGATTCAAGAATAACCACATGTGCAGGCTTGCCTAAAGCTGTACCTAGCACATCATCCATAGTGAAATCCTGCATCTTTACAAGCGCAAGAACCCCCTGTGGAGTGACAGTATCGCACATGGTTTTGAATACATTTGTAGCCACTTCCTCCACATGAACCTGGGAAGCCTTCTCCTTTATCTTTGCAAGAAAAGCCTTTCCCTCAGCTGTAGCTTCAAAACCCTCTATGATATATACACTATCTAAAAGATTGGCTGGGACCTCTGCAACGGCACGAATCCCTTCAATCACAAAAAGCCTTTGAGCTTTACGCTCTCTGGCTTTTTTGTTAAGTGCAATAATATTTTTGATTTGATTGTTATTAGTACTTGTAATCATTGTTCAAAGATTGGCAAAGCTGATATTGATACTCGTCAACGTCCTTCTTCATTGCAAGTGCTTCGTCGATATCGAAATCAACGAACTCACCATGTCTGTAACCAACTACGCGGTTTGTCTTTCCTTCGCAAAGAAGATCAACCGCCATAGCACCCATAGTAGATGCATATACACGATCCTTACATGTAGGTGAACCACCACGCTGCATGTGACCAAGGATAGTAGCACGTGTCTCGATACCTGTAGCAGCTTCGATACGCTTAGCCATTGATGTTGAGTGACCGATACCCTCTGCATTGATGATGATGTGGTGCTGCTTGCCCTTCTTACGTCCTTCGATGATGTGGTTTACAAGTCTCTGCTCATCATAATCATAACGCTCTGGAAGAAGTACGTCCTCAGCACCGTTTGCAATACCGCACCAAAGAGCGATATAACCAGCGCCACGTCCCATAACCTCGATGATTGAGCAACGCTCATGAGATGTAGATGTATCACGAACCTTATCGATAGCTTCCATAGCTGTGTTTACAGCTGTATCGAAACCGATTGTGTACTCTGTACATGCAATATCAAGATCGATTGTACCTGGAAGACCGATTGTGTTAATTCCGAACTTAGAAATCTTCTGAGCACCCTTGAATGAACCGTCACCACCGATAACAACAAGGCCATCGATACCTGCAGCGATTGCATTCTTAGCAGCCTTCTCCTGATACTCAGGATCAAGCATCTCTAAACAACGTGCTGTCTGAAGAATAGTACCACCACGTTGGATAGTCTCTGAAACGCTATGTGCGTCCATATCTATAATTTCGCCTGAAAGTAATCCGGCGTAACCTCTTCTAATACCCTTTACCTTCTTGCCTCTAGCGATTGCCTGACGAACAACTGCACGAATAGCGGCATTCATGCCAGGAGCGTCACCACCTGAGGTAAGGACACCAATTGTGTTTACTTTATCTGCCATTTTGATAAATCCTCCTAAAATATCCCTCTGAAAACAATTCCAATCTATTTTATCCTCTTTTGTAGGCGATTTCAATAAAAAATCACTCTTTTTCATTGAAATTAATACCTTCTAGAGGCAAATTGAACCTTTTTGTTTACAACCTTTACGTTTGCTTCTCCAAATTTCTCGTAAAGGATTTCGAGATTCTCTGCTGTTGCACCTATTCCCCAGTTGTCTGGCATACGCTTTACAGCCTTTTCCTCGGTTAAATAGATAACCATATTATCGTTGCCATCCATACTGCGAATTGTGTCAGAAAGAAGCTGTTCCTTGGAATCATACTCAACCTTATTGCTAAACTGAATCCAGATTTCTCGCTTGCAATCGTCAAAGCTCTTTATATCCTGGCAAATGATTTTAGCATCCTTTTCTTCCTCTGCCTGAACTCGGCCACTTATAAAGACTTTATTATTCTCTGCGATTAGTGAACGAGCTGGCTCAAAGCTGTTAGGGAATACAATTACTTCCACCTGACCTGTAAGGTCTTCCAAAGTAATGAATGCCATAGCCTTGTTGTTTTTAGTGTACTTGATTGTAACATCTGTAATCATTCCACCTACAACAACTGTTTTATTGTCCTCTACCTTTGCCATTCCTGTTTCGTCATCAACTAGGAACTCACTGGCATGGGCTGTAACATTTTTCTCAAGAAGCGCAATGTAATCATCAAGCGGATGACCACTTACGTATACTCCCATCAGCTCTTTCTCAAAGGCTAGTAGCATTTCCTTATCAAATTCCTCAACAGGTGGTAATGAGATTTTCAAATCTTCCTTTTGCTCTTCACTTGCAAAATCAAAAAGAGACATCTGACCATCAATCTCATTTTTCTTTTTGCTGTTCATGGAATCCAAAATGCTTGGGAAAATCATGCATTTTTGTCTTCGGTTTCCATCAAGAGAATCAAGTGCTCCTGATTTGATAAGGTTTTCAATGGTTCGTTTGTTGGCATCATATTTACTAACACGATCTATAAAGTTTTCCAAATCATGGTATGGTCCATTCTTTTCACGCTCATATTTGATTGCGTCGATTGTAGGACGACCAACTGATTTGATAGCATATAAGCCATATCGAATGCTCTTGCCATCAACAGAGAAACGTCCATCTCCATAATTAACATCTGGAGGAAGAACCTCGATTCCTGAAGAACGGCATACGCCAATGTATTCTGCAACCTTTCCACTGGCATCAATAACAGATGTCATAAGGGCTGCCATAAATTCGATTGGATAATACTTTTTCAAATATGCTGTCTGCAAGGCAACTACAGCATAGGCAGCAGCATGTGATTTGTTGAAAGCGTACTTGGCGAAATCAACCATGTGGTCGTAAATTCCATTAGCAACCTGGCTTGATATACCGTTGGCACCACAGCCTGGAATCTTTGTGATTTTACCAGTGATATGGTTCTCAATTTGACCACCATTAACGAAAATCTCGCGGTTTTCCTCGATGACATACTGCTTCTTTTTACTCATGGCACGACGGATTTCATCGGCACCACCAAGTGAATATCCAGCCAAAGACTGAACGATTTGCATAACCTGCTCCTGATATACGATACAGCCGTAGGTAGGAGCAAGGATTGGCTCTAATTCTGGGCATTCATACACAATACCCTCCTGGTTATTCTTACCCTTGATGTAATTAGGGATGAAATCCATAGGGCCTGGTCGATATAATGAAATACCAGCTATAACATCTTCGATTGAATGAGGCTTAAGCTCCTTCATGAAGTTCTTCATACCGGTAGATTCGAGCTGGAAAACACCCTCGCATTTACCAGCAGAAATCATTTCCATAACGCCCTGGTCATTATAATCAATGTTATCAATATCAAGCTTGATGCCGTGGTTCTTTTCTACTAGCTTCACCGCATCGTTAATAACTGTAAGAGTACGAAGGCCAAGGAAATCCATCTTTAGAAGTCCAAGCTCTTCGATGGTGGTCATGACAAACTGTGTAACGATAGTGCCGTCACCACCTCTTGAAAGAGGAACATACTCATCCATTGGCTTTCCGGCAATAACAACACCAGCTGCATGCATACCAGTGTTACGTGGAAGGCCTTCAAGAGTACGAGCAACATCAATAAGACTCTTGATTTGCTCATCAGCATCATACATGGCCTTAAGGTCGCGATTCATTTCAAGTGCCTTGTCCAAAGTGATGCCCAAATCCATAGGAATCATTTTGGCAATGGAATCCACATATCCATACGGCAAATCCATTACACGTCCTACGTCACGAATAACACCACGAGCCTTTAATGTACCGAAGGTAACAATCTGGGTTACGCAGTCTTTGCCGTACTTTTCAATAACGTAATCGATAACTTCTGAACGACGCTCATAGCAGAAGTCAATATCTATATCGGGCATGGATACACGCTCTGGGTTAAGGAAACGCTCAAACACCAGGCTGTATTTGATTGGGTCGATATTAGTGATTCCTGTGGTGTAGCTGACAAGTGAACCTGCAGCAGATCCACGTCCTGGACCTACAGGAATACCATGAGTTCTGGCATAGTTGATGAAATCCCAAACAATAAGGAAGTAATCAACGTATCCCATGTTTTTAATAACATTTAATTCGTATTCAAGACGAGACTTAAGGCTTTCTGCCTTATCACCATAACGACGGTCCAAGCCCTCGTAACAAAGCTTGTTCAAATATGTCCATGAATCGTAGCCCTCTGGGACTTCGAAATGAGGAAGCTTTGTCTCACCGAAAACGATTTCCACATGACATCTGTCTGCAATTTCCTGTGTACGATAAACTGCTTCCTTTGCATAAGGGAAAAGCTCTAGCATTTCTTCTTCTGATTTGACATAGAACTCGTAAGTCTCAAAACGCATTCTATCTACATCCTGAAGCTTTTTACCTGTTTGGATACAAAGGAGCACGTCATGGCTTGCTGCATCTTCTTTATTTGTGTAATGGCAGTCGTTTGTGGCAACTAAAGGGATGCCTGTCTCCTTTGAAAGACGAAGTAATCCCTGATTAACAGTTTTCTGCTCATCAATACCATGGTCCTGAAGCTCAAGGAAATAATTATCCTTTCCAAAGGTGTCACGATATTTAATAGCTACAGCCTTTGCATCATCGTATAATCCACGGGCAAGAAGTCTTGCCACCTCACCTGCAAGACAGGCAGACAAGCAAATAATACCCTCGTGATATTTCTGGAGAGTCTCAAAATCCACACGTGGCTTGTAGTAATATCCATCTACAAAACCTGCAGAAACGATTTTTATGAGATTTTGATATCCTTCGTTATTTTCTGCAAGCAAAATAAGATGGTAGTATCTATCCTCCCCCTGTACTCGCTCTCTGTCGAAACGAGAACCAGGAGCAACATAGACCTCACATCCTAATACAGGATTTATTCCTGCAGCTTTACATTCTTTATAAAAATCGATAACACCATACATTACTCCATGATCTGTGATGGCTGCTGCAGTCATACCCATGTCTACGCACTTCTTAACATATGACTTTATCTTATTAGAACCATCCAGTAGAGAATATTCTGTATGTGTATGTAGATGAACAAAACTCATTTATACTAATTCCTCTAATTCCTTTACTATTTCACCCATCTTTGCTAAGGCAGCTTCGATTGGGGCTGGTGTGGTGAGGTCAACGCCTGCTATTTTAAGAAGCTCAACTGGCGCATCTGTGCAACCTGATGATAAAAACTTCTTGTAGCGAGCCACTGCTGGCTCACCTTCTGTAAGAATCATTTCTGCAATAGCTACTGCTGCACAGAATGATGTGGCATACTGATAAACATAGAAATTGTAATAAAAGTGAGGTATGCGAGCCCACTCGTAAGCTATCTCCGGATCAGAAATCATATCCGGACCATAATAACGCTCATTTATGTCCTTATATATGGTCGACAGATTTTCTGCATTCAAACTGTCTCCATTTTCTACCATTTCGTTTGTGATTTTTTCAAACTCTGCAAACTGAGTCTGACGATAAACAGTACCCTTAAAGCTATCCAGATAATGATTTAAAAGATATGCTTTTTCCTTTTTATCTGTACAGTTTTTAAGCAAATACTCTAATAGCAAAATCTCATTACAGGTTGAAGCTACCTCTGCAACAAAGATTTTGTAGTTTGAATAAATATAAGGCTGCGCACTATTTGAATAGTGGCTGTGCATTGAATGTCCCATTTCATGAGCTGTTGTAAACATATCATCAAATGTATCGTTGTAGTTTAAAAGCATGTATGGATGGCAGCCATATGCTGTTGCTGAATAGGCGCCTCCCTGCTTTCCTTTATTTTCATATACATCAATCCAACGATTTGCAAATCCTTCTTTTAGAAGTTCTACATAATCATCTCCAAGAACTGCAAGTGCTTTGCAGATAGTCTCCTGGGCCTCTTTATAAGTAACCTTTTTAGCAACGTCTGAAATCATTGGTGTGTAGATATCGTACATATGAAGCTCATCAACACCAAGGCACTTCTTTCGAAGCGATACATACGCATGAAGCTTGTCTAGATTAGCGTTTACTGTCTTAACCAGGTTTTCATAAACTTCTGGCGAAACATTATTTGCATCTACTGCCGCTTCAAGATTTGAAGAATATCCCCTTACTCTGGAATGAAATACTCTCTGTTTAACCTCTCCACTGTATGAAGATGCCAATGTATTTATGTAATCCTTCATTGTGTCATAGTATGCCTTAAAAGCATCTTCTCTGACACGTCTATTTGCTGACATCAAAAATGGAACAAATCGTCCGTGTGTAAGCTCTACCTCTTCCCCATCCTCGTCTTTTATGGTAGGGAATTTCATATCAACATTTGTAAATGCTTCGTACACCTCTGATGCAGTGTTGGACATCTCCGCTGTCATAGCTACAACTTTTTCCATTTCTGCCGAAAGTGTGTGAGCCTTTAATCTTTGAACTTCTTTTATTTGCTTCTCATATAAATCGAGCTTTGGCTCTTTGCTATAGAACTCTTCAAGCTTTGATTCATCACAAGCTAGAATCTCTGGGTCGATAAACGAAACATCAGAACTAATCTTTGCCATAATGCTGAATATCTTCTGATTCATACTTTGATGAAGTGTATTGCCTTGGTCCTCATCGAAAAGACGTGCTGCATAGTTGTATGCAAACTCTAGCTTTTCAGAAATGAAAGCCGAAAGCTCAAGAACCTGCAAAAGAGTATCTGCACTTTCGCAAACTCTACCTTCAAACTTAACAAGTTTCTCTGTTTTGCCAAGAATAACCTTTATATCTTCTTCCCAGTCGCTGTCGTTCGAATACATATCCTTAAGATTCCATGTATCTTCAACATTAACCTGATCTCTTGTAAGTAACTCCTTTGCCATTCCATTATCCTCCGTCTAAACCCACTGAATCTTTCACTATTCTATCACAGATTATTCAAAGATACATTGTATTATAAAAATGTTCCCACCGGGAAATGACGATAAAAATTATCATAATTTATAGGAGGATTCCATGGATAGCCGCGAGGATTTAATCAAGGGACTAAGCCAGGCAATGAATGGCAACAAAGAAGACGAACTTGGTCGTCAGTTTTTTGCAGATACAAACACATTAAGAACAGGTGCTGCTGGTGGAAACGTAGAAGTCAGTGTCCTTGTTTCAAAAGCTGAATTTGCAAGAATTGCGAGTGGCGTTTCAAAATACCACGTAACAGACCGCCGCGGAATTGAAGACGGTAACGACATCACATTTAATGAAGTAGAAGCTGATGGCTTTACTCAGACAGGCCACAAGCTTACAAAACGTGTACTTGATGTAAAATCATATTTGCAGATTAGTGGTCTTAAGGAAGGCTATTATATCGTAGCTTTTTAATCAAGTGCATTTGCTACTTGAAGCTAAGAGCTTCAGGTAACTTATTATAAAAGGGCTCTGGAGACCTCCCAGTTTAGTTGGAATCCAGAGCCCGATTTTTAGATTTTTTCGTATGTGTCGCCGAAAATACTTCTTTCTATTATGTATACATCTGATTTATCTGTAGCGGAAACAGCCATGTAGTCCCCAGGCTTACCAAGATAATAATGCTCTGGGTCCCACTTGGTGAATACCTTTGTGCGGACATTTACTTCCTTTGCATATATCTCACTTGTGCCCACTGAAATACAACTGTGTGCACATGGCAATAGCTCTCGGCTTATGCCTCTGTCTACATCTTTTATTGTAGGCTGATAATTTCCTGGATAAACATATTCTTCATCAGAAATTTCATATTTCTTTACAAATGTATCCCATGTCATAGGATAAACCTCACCCTTGATACCAATGGCGATAACTGTATCCTCCTGGATTTCAAGCTCCACATCACCCTCTAATGTACGAATGACACATCTGCTTGATGCTGGAAGAATATCTGTAGCCTTAACATATCCTACATGGAGACGTTTCTTTTTATATTTAGCCATGCCTTTAGTATTGGCAATATAATTATCTGTATAGATTATTTCGTTGTCCTTGAAGTATTCCTTCATGCGCTCTCTGAAAAACTGCTGAATAGCTGGCGCTGTGTACTCCATCTCCTGGAGTTCCAAAAGAGAACGACGAATCTGTCCACCGGCTTTTATCAGATGACCACCGCCATCACCGACACCTGCACATATAAATCTGGCAAGCTCATCAGCCTTTACTTCTTTTATGCAGCTTCGTACGGAAATCTTTACACCACCTTCATGGATAGAATATACGAGGCAGCAGTGAACATCCTCTACTTCCAGAAGCATATCTGAAATAATACCTAGAACATTAGGATCACATGGATCCGATTTTACAATCGAGTAATGATTATCACTGTAATATTCTGAACCAAGCAGAGCAATTCCTGCAATTCGAAGCTCAGCCTGGGAAATATTTGAATTTCTAAACTTTGTGATGATAGACGCACTGTACTTTAACTCATCTCGCATATCCATATCTAATGGATGGTGAAGCTCCGAGAAATTGTTACTGTCTGTCATCAAGCCATAATAAAGAGCAGTCGCAAGCTTAACATCGTCGTTAGCATCGTAGCCTGCTTCTCTAAGCATATCCCATACAACTGTAGCACAGCTAGCCTGATATGAACGAACTTCAGCCAACTCTGGGAGCTCATTTGCAACCTGATGATGATCGATGATTGCAATATTCTTAGCCTTAAACTGCTGAATATTACCTTCACCATACTGGCTGTCAACTGTAACAAGCACATCTGGCAATCCTTCTTTATCTATTCCAAGGAGTTCATTTAACTGCTCCTGATAGCGTACATGATGAATTCGAATATCCAAATCTTCGATCATAAGTCTCAGATTACTCTTAGATATTTCAAAATTACCACCATAAACAAATCGAGCATGTTTGCCACTTAACTTTAAATATTTCATGACAGCAAAACCAGATGCAAGAGCGTCTGCATCGGGATTATTGTGGCATTGCACTATGATATTATCGAATTTTAATAATTGTTCAAGCTTCATAGAAACTATTATATAGTTTTAATTATTAAAATAAAAGAACTATCTCCTCAATAGTCTAATAATTGTCTTTTTTCTCAATTATGAAAACTGTACACTTCAAACTCAGTTTCCTGACAACTTATTGCAATTTTGCACAAACATTGAATTTTCAAGGTTTATGGCAACTTTTTTCGTTGACAGTTCCAATACGTGACATTATAATTTGTTTTCGTGTCTATTAATGTTTTTATAACGTTTTAAGGAAGTTATGGAAAATCAAATATTATTAAATGATATTGTAAACGCAATAGAAAACGGTGAGCTTCAAGCGCATTACCAGCCACAGTATAATGCCAAAAAAGGTGTTGTTGGCGGAGCTGAAGCCCTCGTAAGATGGATAAAGCCAGACGGCACCATCGTCTTACCAAAGGATTTCATTCCTATTTTAGAAGAAAACGGCCAGCTTTCTGTTGTAGATTGGTTTATTGCTGAGGAAGCTTGCAAAACCATCAAGCTACTAAAAAGCAGAGCTGTTAGAATAAGTGTTAATTTCGGACGAGAACATGCTCATGATTCTCAGTTCATAGAAAAGCTAGACAAACTTGTAGAAACCTACGGCATTGATAAATCTTTATTAGGTGTTGAGATCACTGAATCTGACGTAGCAACGGACAAGCAGGATGTTATCGAATGGGTTAACAAAATTGTTGCTGCTGGTTACGCAGTTTCAATCGATGATTTCGGTTCCGGTATGTCATCTCTTTCTTTTGTAAAAGATGTGCCAGCCACAATCCTTAAAATTGACAGATCATTTCTGGCAGACAATTGTCAGACCGAACGCGGAAAAATGACTCTCGAATCGGTATTCTATTTTGCCCACAGACTTCATCTGCTTACAGTTGTTGAAGGTGTAGAAACCGAATCCCAGCTTCAGTTTATCAATACTTGCGATTGTGATTATATCCAGGGCTTTATTTTCTCTAAGCCTCTTGAAAAAAGTGATTTCATTCGCATGTGCATTGAGGAAGCACCTGTTGAAATCGGTACAATGGAACCATTTGAAGAAGGAGCTGTTTTTGAGCAAGTTAAAATTCTAATTGATTCAGTATATAAAAAGTTTCAACTTATAAAGTTTGCCAATATAAGCAAAAACTCATACACATTTATGAGATATGAAGACTTTATGAATACAACTATCCCTGAAACAGGTTCTTATGATGATTGCTTAAGACGAATTGTTGATGCCACCGTACCTGAATCACAAAAGGATATACTTAATGCTTTCAACAGAAAAAGCCTTCTTGAAGCATATAAAAATGGCGAAAGAAGAGTTATGAGAATCGTCTATCAAAGAGATGAGAATAATGAACTCCACAAGGTTGCCATTGAAGACTATTTCATGGAAAGTGAAAGAAACAATGATGTTTATGTAGTGTCATTCATTCAGAATCTTGATTTTGAAGATGGAACATATGTATAAAAAAGGCAGGACTTAATGTCCTGCCTCATTTACTAAATGGGAATATAAGTAGGTCAATGACCACTTTTTATTTATAGGTGTCACCATAGCTTTATAAACTATGGCTGGCGCCTTTGTTTGTTTATATGCCTCTAAGAACACATCTAGATTATCACTTGTGAACCCATCAAAAATCATAAGCTCTGTAATCGCATCACTTGAGTCCTTCATCGGCTTTGGATTCTTAGCTTCTCCAATAATATGCTCTACCGATTTATGAATATCATCCTTGGAAATTGTCACAAGCTCTGCGCCAACTGCGCTACAGGCTTTGCTGGCTGCTGCTATTTTGTTGAACATCAAATTATAAACGTATACTTTCATAATTATGATTGTAAACAATTTATCAGGAGAATGCTAGTTCTCAAATAACCATTCCATTACAGCTACACATCTGTATGCATAATCGAATGATAGCCCGCTTATGTGATGTGTATGTGTTGTTTTTTCGAACGTTTTATATTTTCTCTTTTTTCCTTAGAATCATATATGCAACCACACATATAATTAGCTGAATGACGCCTCCAAGTGGTGCTGCCAGGCCCATTGGAAACAGAGTATCTGGATAATAAATTGATGCCAAATATGCTCCTGGTACTCTCATCAAAATGATGGATACCACGTTGTGGATAAATGAAATATATGAGTAATTTGAAGCCACAAAAAATCCGCTGAAGCAGAAGTGGAATGAGGCAACAGTACAATCGAATACATATGATTTGATATAGGATACGCCAAGTGCAACTACCACCATATCATCAGTAAACATACCGATTACAGGACTTGCTATAAACTGGAATGCTATGGCAAAAACAAGACCAATTGATACCGCAATCGTCATGCCATAGAAGAGTGTTTTCCTTGCTAGAGGCTTGTCCCCTGCACCGATTGCCTGGGATGATATTGTTGAAATAGTTGATAGCATTGATGAAGGTACTAAGAATAGGAATGAAATAATCTTTTCTACGATACCAACTGCTGCAGATATCTCAACGCCTCTAGAATTTGCAATAATAGTGATAATTAAAAACGAAACCTGTATGAATCCATCCTGAAGACATACTGGAACGCCCACTCTTAGAATGCTTCCCAAAGTAGATTTATCAATTCGTAAATCCGTTTTAGAGATAGATACCAATTTCATTTTATAAATAGCAATAATCGAAATGATAACACTGAATGCCTGCGCAATAATTGTAGCCCATGCTGCGCCCACGGCTTTCATTCCGAAACCACCAATAAAAAGATAGTCCAACGCAATGTTTAAAACACACGCAATTGCTATGAAAATCATTGGGCTTTTTGAATCCCCAAGACCTCTGAAAATTGCTGCAATTACGTTATATGCAACAATAAATGGAATGCCTGCAAAACAAACAATAAGATATGCTGTAGTTTCATCAACAGCTTCCACTGGAGTACTCATAACAGAAACAATTGGATTCACTAATGCCAGTAAAAGTACTGCTAATAATACAGCAACTATAGCAAATAAAACTATCGTATTTCCGATAGTCTTGGATATTTTAGCTCGGTCCTTAGCTCCTACATTTCTTGCAATCATAACAACAGAACCCATAGCAAGTCCTACAATCATGACAGTAATCATGTGCATTACCTGGGAACCGATTGATACACCTGATATAGATGCTGCTCCATTATACTGACCAACTATGAACAAATCTGCCATTCCATAGAGAGTCTGCAAAAAATAAGAGAGTAGAAAAGGCCCTGAAAAAATCATAATGTTCTTTAGTAAGCTGCCTTGTGTAAGATTTTTCTCCATGAGTTTATTCTCCTAACTAAATTTGGGCTCTATTCTACTCTAAATATCCTTTAAAATTCAACTATTTTATGATTCAACCAATATACCTGTGCGATATGCTTCAAGCAATTCTTCAAGCTCCATAATATTCTGCTTTAATGCTTGTCCATTGTCTGTGTCTGCCACAGTCTTTCGTCTGTCCACGTGTTGAACAAGCACTGTGTCAGAATGAATATCGCTTCCGGTTTCCACTGCTTTTTCTACAGATTCAAAAGGCTCATGTGCCGCAAGTAAGAAACCATATGAATTATATGTAAGTGTGTATCCCGCGATACCAGTCTTTGGTTGATAAGCTTTTGAAAATCCTCCGTCGATTACTATTAATCTTCCACCACACTTGATAGGGAGTTCGCCCTTTTTAGCCTCCACTGGAACATGGCCATTTATAATGTGGCTCTCAGGTGCGTTAAGACCAAACTCATTGAGAATCATAGTTACAGTTTCGTCTTTGTCATACCAAGTGTAATATGGATTTTTTTTCTCCACATGTGTCTCTTTGTCTGCTACAAAATAGCGCTCAAATGTGGCCATTTTGTCTTTCCCGAACACAGGAGAATTTGCGTGGCACCATGTATACCAAAGCATATCCATGCCCTTTTGTTTCTCCTCCGGGTCTATTGCATAGTAACCCTTTCTAAGAAGCTGTTCTAGGGCGTCATACAATGCTTTTCCTTTATAGTGTTTGCCACACAATTCCACATCCTTGAATTGGCCCTTGTCATCAAGAGGGACACAACCATGAAAAAGAATGTTGTTATTGTAAGTCTTATATAATCCGCCTTTACGATATAAAAATCCTACATGCTCCTGTAGCTTCTCACATTTCATAAAAGCTACTCGAAGCTTATCCATTACATCCTTTTCTTCTTTGGATAAAGCATAAGGGTCCTCTGGATTAACTGTTGGAAAATTGCAATCTAAAAGCTCATACTCTTTACCATCTATAAGGACAACTCCCCTTGTTAGATCCATCTTATCTAGAAGAAGTCTGTCATCCATATTAAATTCAGGATGTTCTTTTATGAGTTGTCCCTCAATTTTAAACTGAATGATTGCTATGGCCTTGTGCATCTTCCTGTCAATTTCCGCATTTGCCAAATCGTATTCGCCCTCACGATAGTGTAAAGCAAACTGGTCGCAAGGATCCTCCTTGTAGGTCTCCATAGCAAATTTGAACAGTGGAAGAAGATTTATGCCATAGCCATCTTCAAGAATATCAAGGTTTCCATATCTAGCAGAAAATCTGAGCACTGTGGCGATACAAGCAAGCTGTCCTGTTGCAGCTCCCATCCAAACTACATCATGATTTCCCCATTGAATGTCCACACTATGATACTTCATAAGAATATCCATGCAGATATGTGGACCTGGCCCTCTGTCGTAAATATCTCCTACAATATGAAGATGATCCACCACAAAACGGCTGATTGCATTCGATAGCGCCACAATAAGCTCTGGCGCTTTTCCAATACGAATTACCGTGTGGATAATTTCGTTAAAGTATGCTTCCTGGTCACTGTGGTCTCGCCTGCCAGTAATAAGCTCCTCAATAACGTATGCAAAATCCTTTGGCAAAGCTTTTCGCACCTTTGACCTGGTATATTTGCTAGCAGCTGCCTTGCATACTTGAATCAGGCGGTTAATCATCACAACATACCAGTCGTCCATTGAATTACCCCAGCCTGATTCTTTAATCATTCTGATTCGCTCTTCTGGATAATAAATAAGGGTGGCTAAATCTCTCTTCTCTTTCTCCGAAAGCATGTTGCCAAACTCTTCATCGATTTTGCGCTTCACCGCTCCCGAGCCATTTCTTAAAACATGAGCGAATTGCTCATATTCACCGTGAATATCCGAAAGAAAGTGCTCTGTGCCTTTTGGAAGGCTAAGAATCGACTGCAAGTTAATAATTTCTGTAGCAGTGGATGCTACATTAGGAAATTGCTTGGACAAAATCCTTAAATACTGCTTTTCCATTTCATTCTGTTGCATCTTCTCTCCTTTTGTATTCCCGTTTCCCTACATCTTTGTTTAAACTTTACACTATTAAAGGAGCGAAAGAAACAATAATTTTCTTCGGGCTGTCAGTTATACTTCCAAAACGACCAGTTATCCTATATAAATATCATTCCGCGAGAATGATGGTATATTGCTTCTAACAAAATGAGATAATGGAGGATTTTGTATATGAAAAAGTCAATTAAACTACGAATTTTAACAATCCTAGTAGTTCTGCTGATTTTGTTTTCGATAAATGCTGGTATGAGCGGAGTAACTAACGACCAAGTCCAGCTGTCTACAACCCTATTGGCAGATTATACTGTGGAATTAAAATCTCTTCAGAATGATTTAAAGCAGAACATGGCTATGCTCGAAATCGGAGCCCTGACAAAAATGAACGGCCAAGATTGGGCAGTAGTAAGCGATTACAGTGCTTTAGTTGATGGATTACTGGAAACTTCTGAATCAATTAAGGCTGACGTTGATGCATTTTCTGATGCAGAAATGAATGATTCACTCCGCGATTCTTACGCTGATTATTATGATTCAATTCAGGCTTATGCTACTCAGGCATATAAGGTTGCTGCCGCAATAAATGCCGGTAATCCTGCCATACTTAAATCAGAATATCAGACCTTATCAACTATTGTTGCCGATATGCAAACCCCTGAAACCGAATATTTAAACACCCTTGATTCTTTGGTCGAGCACGAAACAGGACTTGTAAAAATCCGTGTTAATCGTGCTACTGCTATCACAATCGTGATGGGTATTATCTTTATTATCTCTATGGGAATTGCAATTTTCATTACACTTAGAACAGTACTTAAGCCTCTTGATAATATGCAGTCAAGAATGAACCAGATGATTGATGAGCTTCAAGCCGGACAGGGTGATTTGACAATGCGTATGGATTACTTGTACGAAGATGAAGTTGGCAAAATCGCCATTGGAATAAATACATTTTTAGATGAATTACAGCAGGTAATAAAATCTATTCAAAATGGTTCAAGTAACATCCAGTCTGCAACATTCAACATGAATAACAACATAAATGATTGTGAAACCACTTCCGCTTCCATCTTTGAAAGCCTCAGCGAGCTTTCTGCAAACATGGAAGAAATAAATGCAACTCTTCAAACTATCGATGAGTCTTCAATGAATATTCTTACTGCTGCAAAAGAGATAAAAGATGGTTCTGTGGAGAACACAGCTCAGGTTCAGGAATTGCTTGCACATGCTGAACTTGCTAAAAACAATTCTGAAACAAGCAAAGCACAGACCATGAACATGATTGAAGATATTAGTTCTCGCATGGAAGAATCAATTGAGAAAAGTAGTTCTGTGGAAAACATAAGAGAACTTACTGACAACATTCTTTCCATTTCAGACCAGACTAATTTGTTAGCCCTTAACGCTTCAATTGAAGCAGCCCGAGCCGGAGATGCAGGCCGTGGATTTGCTGTAGTTGCTACAGAAATTCAAAGCTTATCTGAAAACACAAAGGCCATAGCAAACCGAATTCAAGAAACTAATGTCATCGTTCTTGATTCCGTCCATGAGCTTGTGGCCAACGCCAACGAATTACTTGAATATCTCACATCAAGCATACTTGTTGACTATGACAAGTTTGTTGAAAATGCTGTTGAAAACCAAAACGGAATTACGAAGATTAACAAACTTTTAATGAAGTTCTCTGACCACGCAAGAACTATGGAAGAGCTCACCGAATCACTTTCTGCTGGCATCAGCGAAATCAGCGTTGCATCCGAAAACAGCGTTGCCGCACTTATAAAATCCACGGAAGAAATGAACACACTCCATCAATCAGTTGAGGATATTCAAAGTGAATCTGAGAATAACAGAGAAACTATAAAAACTTTAAATATAGAAGTTGAGAAATTTAAAGAGATTAGTTAGAGGATTTCTTGATTGAAAAAATAGGGCTGCTGAGCGCAGCCCTATTTTCTATTATTTAATATCCTTTACAGGGTTGTGAATCGCCTTCAGTAAATCTACTTCCAGTTGTTCACCCTACTCATTTTCCTCTCCTTTCGATATCTGCCTACATCTTACAGTACTATTATACTCAAAAATATAAATTTATATAATATTTTTAGATATATGGTTATATCAATGCCTTAATATCATCTTTTACATTTGTGATTCCCGCTATACCAAAATTCTGAACAAGAACGTTTGCAACATTTGGTGAAAGAAATGCAGGAAGTGTTGGGCCAAGGTGGATGTTCTTTACTCCGAGGTAAAGTAGTGCAAGAAGAACTATTACAGCCTTCTGCTCATACCATGAAATGTTGTAAACAATTGGAAGTTCATTAACATCATCAAGTTCAAACACTTCCTTGAGCTTTAATGCGATAAGCGCCAACGAATATGAGTCGTTACACTGTCCTGCATCCAAAACTCTTGGAATTCCATTGATATCACCAAGGTTTAGCTTATTGTATTTGTACTTTGCACATCCTGCTGTAAGAATCACTGTGTCCTTTGGAAGCGCCTTAGCAAACTCAGTATAGTAGCTTCTACTCTTTGCTCTTCCATCGCAACCAGCCATTACAACAAACTTTTTGATTGCTCCAGTTTTAACTGCATCTACTACACTATCTGCAAGAGCAAATACCTGCTCATGAGCAAATCCTCCGATAATTTCACCACGTTCAATTTCCGTAGGTGCATCACATTTCTTTGCCATTTCAATGATTTCAGAGAAATCCTTTGTTTCACCATAAGGCGCATCAATATGCTTACATCCAGGATATCCTGCAGCACCTGTTGTAAACATTCTATCTTTATAAGAATCTGCTGGTGGCACGATACAGTTTGTTGTCATCAGAATTGGGCCATTGAAGCTAGCAAATTCTTCCTTTTGCTTCCACCATGCATTACCATAGTTTCCAGCAAAATTATCATATTTCTTAAAGAATGGGTAATAGTGGGCTGGTAACATTTCTGAGTGAGTATATACATCTACTCCTGTACCCTTAGTCTGCTCTAAAAGCATTTCCAAGTCCTTCAGGTCATGACCAGAAATAAGAATACCAGGGTTATTTCTAACGCCTATATCTACTTTTGTGATTTCAGGATTTCCATAAGCTGATGTATTGGCTTCATCAAGAAGTGCCATGCCATCCACTCCATATTTTCCTGTCTCAAGAGTTAGCGCAACCAAATCATCTACTGAAAGACTATCATCTAAAGTAGCTGCAAGCGCTTTTTGAAGGAATGCATCAACATCCTTATTATCCTTTAAAAGAGCATTTGCATGCTTCGAATAAGCAGCAAGTCCCTTAAGGCCATATGTTATCAACTCTCTCAATGATCGAATATCTTCATCCTTAGTTGAAAGAACACCTACTGTCTTAGCTTTTTCATCATACTGTGATTTATCTCCATCCCAGATAGCCGCATCTGGAAGATTACTCTTATCTGTAAGCTTTTCTAATAACTGTTCCTTAGCATTAATAGTATCTTCGATCTTCTGGGCTATTGAATCATAATCAAAATTTGCATTTGTAATTGTTGTAAAAAGATTTACCGAAATCATATGATTAATATCTTCTGAAACCTCTTTACCCTCTGCTCTAAGCTTTGTTGTTACAAATGAAATTCCTTTGGTAACGTATACCAATAAATCCTGAAGATTTGCTACCTCTGGCTTCTTTCCACAAACACCTGACATTGTGCAGCCAATGCAGCCTGCTGTTTCCTGACACTGATAACAAAACATCTTATTTTCCATTGTTTTCCTCCATTTTCTAACCGGATTTCTTTGATGCTCATAATATACAGCTAGAACGGGAGTCAGTTTGTTGCAATTGCAACAGTTTGATTTTATAATAAGCTCATGAAAGAAATAGATTACAATGATATTCCCCTATTCGAGGGAATTCATCCGGACAATTTGAATAAACTACTGATTTGCATCAACTCCTTTAAAAAGGATTTTGAAAAAGGGGAAACCATCATTATGGAAAAGGACAAAGTCCCTTATATCGGAATTGTTCTTTTTGGAAATGTGCACCTTCTGAAAGAAGATATATGGGGTAACTCATCGCTTCTATCCTATGTTGGTCCAGGCGAACTATTTGGAGAAAACTTTGCCGTCAGCGTTGAGCAGGAATCTTCTGTTACTTTTGTTGCCGTAGAAAAAACAAGAGTATTATTTCTTGCTGCTTCAAAAATCATCCACACATGCGAAAATGCTTGTAGCTTCCATGCCAGAATTGCAGAAAACATGTTTCATCTGTTGGGGCAAAAAAGCATCTCCTATATGAATAAACTGGAAATCATGTCGAAAGAATCCATCCGTGGAAAACTTATGGCATACATTTCAACCCTTGCTCAGCAACAAAAATCAAAATATATAAAAGCTCCCCTGTCACGAACACAGCTGGCTGATTACTTATCCATCAACCGCAGCGCCATGACAAGAGAGCTTGGTAAAATGCGTGACGAAGGAATTATCGACTTCGATAGAAATACCTTTGTCATCAAATAATTTTATTTTTCAAAATGCTTTTTTGCTTCATCCATTTTTTGAACGCATTCCATTGTGCCGATATATTGTCCATTTTCATCTCGAACTGCAATGTACTCTACAAGCACTGGGATGCCTTCTTTTTCCATCCAAACTGACACCTTATCCCTGGCGCCAGATTTGAAATCTCCAATTATAGAACGAACCATCATCTCAATCTTTGGTGGATGACAACTATACACATCACGTCCTATGGCCATGCCTGCACGTTTAAATAGCTTGGGTCCTTCGTTAAAGAAACAGTTAATATCATTTTCATCTATAAATGATATTTCTACGGGAAGAGTATTGAGCATTGCTCTAAGTTGAGCAGGTGTGAAATGTCCACCTGGCAGATTAATCATATCTTCTGTAGCATTGCTAGTAGCGTTTTCTTTGGACAGTGCTGTCTCTGCCTCAGGCCATTTTACAAAATCAACCAAGCAAGGCGCATAATCCTTTGAATCCTGATAAATCTTATACCATTCTTCATCAGTGAAAAACTTAGTGCAAATAGGAAAGAGAATATTCTGCTCCTTATAAATCATTTCCTCCATGCGGGTAATGGCATGCTCTAATCTTCCCAAATATTCAGCATTTCTAAAATCAGAGTCAGCTATAAATTTCAGCTCATCTCTTATCTCATCATCAACAGACCACATAACATCTGAAGGACCTGAAATCTCGTATTTAGACTTCATATGAGGATAAAGTAAATCACCCTTCTTAGCATAGTGGATAGCTACTTTTCTGAGATTATCTATAATTTCAATTATTTTTCTATTGTTATCATCAGATGGATCAATCTTAATATCTTTAATCAAACTCTTGGTTTTATTGATTACTTCCGTGAGAGCTTCATTTTCCTTAGTAAAAAGGTGAAGTGGATGTCCCACTATTTCAGCCTGCTTTTTTGCAGCTTCTCTTTTTTCTATAGTGATATTGGATGTAACTCTTGCAGCTGATGCTTCAACTTCTTTTTCTGCATTAGCTATTTTTTCTTCTCTGGTTTTACCATGGAACAATGCAGAATGAACGTCACAAAGCTTTTGCACCTCTGTAAAAGGCACACCCTCTTTCATCAGCTGTTGCTCAGCCTGCATTATATTAAACGCCTCAACATCAGAAAAATTTGCTACAAAATCTGCACGAACAGATTCTAGACTTTCTCCGTTGCTAAGGCGCTTTATATAATCTTTTAATAATTCAATATTCTTCTCTTCCATGGCTAACCTCCAATTCAAACTATATTTACACATACAATATAGCAATTTGTCAAAACTGGAGTTGTTGCAATTGCAACAGTTTAAACATAGGCTCAGTTTACTTAGATTTCAAATTATAGATGAAGAAGGTGAATTGTAATCTTTACTTAAAAGTGATGAGGAATGCTTATGGATTCTACATTATATAATCCTACCATATGAATAATGTAAAATATAGTTGACATTTTTCACATTGGAGATATACTTAAATTAAAGCCACATTACAATCTACATCATTGTTTTTACATTAATTTATAGGAGAATTCAGTCATGGATAATAATAAAATGTTTGTGTTGGTGCTATTTGCACTAGTTTTTGGTACTTGCCTATTATTTACAATTCCTGCCCACAAGTATAATGAGGGGCATTTTGATGAAATGCAGGAAATGATTAGGGGAAAAGCTTATAGATTTGCCTTTTTTACTACTACTATCTTTCTGGCAATTTACTTTATATATGATTTTATTTTGGGTGATATTTTTGTGAGACTATCATCATCTCTGCTTGCAATAACGGCAATTGTGGTTGGTGAGACAGTTTATATCGCCTACAGCATTTGGAACCACGCTTTCATACAGGTTAATCAAAAAAGCTCGGGTGTTTTTATCATATATGGCTTTATTGCGGTCATTAATATACTAGCCTTTATTCTTGAATTAGATGAATTATCTCTTTCTATAGATAATGGAATATTACAATTCAACAACACTATTATTCAGCTGGCAATGGCTATAGTATACGGCATAACTCCAATTATATTTTTTGCAAGAAAAGCAATGGATAAATGGGAGAGTTAACGATGAAAAATCTACGTTTAAAATCAGCTCGTGCTGCAAAAGATTTATCACAAGAAGATTTGGCAAAGCTTTGCGATGTTAGCAGACAGACCATCAGCGCCATAGAAAAGGGTGATTACAACCCAACCATAAAGCTTTGCATTGCTATCTGCAAAGCTTTAGATAAAACATTGGATGAGTTGTTTTGGGAATAGTCACTTTTATTACATGTTACATCATTACTTTTTCCATATTTTCATCTAAGAAAGACTTAAAAATGTCATCAGTTCTTTTGCTTCTTCATAATCCTTGCTATAAAAGTTCACATGAGCTATATCTGTGCTTCTATTTGTAAATGCAGGATAAAGAAATCCAGTCTCTGGGCTATGTGGAATCTGTTCTTCATCAACTGGCGAAATAGCAAGTATCAGATACTGATAAACTTCCTCTGATTCATCCTGGTAGGCTTTATCAGATCCTTTGATAGGAACATCATACGCTCCGTAATACATATAGATGGCATAAGGTCTTCCCTTAGGATATTTTTCTGCTATAAGCTCATAAAGATTTAGCATCAATGCATCGTTTTGCAAGCCACAGTCTTTTAATGCATATATCATCTGCCAGATGGAACCTGGTCCAAGACCTGGAATCTTATATGAAATGAGCTCCTCATTTGGCTTTGCAAAAGGAATAGCTTTCGCTATCTCAAGACATCTTCTTTTTTCTTCGCCTTTCAGGCTTAAAAAGCTTGTGTTGAAGGTACCGTCAATATAACCTTCTTCATCTATATAAGCCCCTGCTATTCTCACAAGGTTGCTTCTTGCTGAAGTCATTCTTCTAGTAAGCTCCAGCATATCGTCTCTATTAATCTTTCCCATTATTATTTTTGATTATCCTCTAGAATTATCCCTTAAATTGCTGTATCCATAAATTCGTCTATAGCCTCAAGCACAGGCTCAGCATATTCTTTTTCTCCAAATAGCCATTGCTCATGCTGCATATCAAATTCTCGAATATCAGGATTATGAAAATACTTCTTATAGCGCTTCAGATATTTCTCTCCCATTTTGTTTGCATAAATAAAATGTGCTTTTGTGTGATCTACATTAATATCTTCTTCTAAATGCGTCAGTAAATCCGTATAGTATTCATTTTTAATCGATTCGGGATTGAATTTTGAAAAACAATTAATAAATTTCTCTGCCGTTTCATCGCTCATAAGGAAAAAACTTTTTAGCTTTTCTTTTGTCTTATTTCGCTTCTTTTCTCCATTAGTAAAGCTAGTTAGGATCGGCACCACAAGCATCGATTGTAGCTTCGCAGCTACTTTTCCGCTCTGATCAAGATCTGGACTGCCAAAAATGGCATGATTTATATGTACGTTCTTTCGCATGACAAGCTGTCCCACAAAACTAGAACCTAGTGATGAGCCGATTGCTCCGTCAAGCACGCCAGCATGATGTTCTTTAATATAATTCTCTATTTTTTCAGTTACTGTAATCATATCTGGAAAGATGTCATCACTTCCATCAAAACCATCATAATTTACACATATTAGATGATATTTCTCAGAAAGACTGTCTATAACTGAGCCAAAATTCGTCTGCCAGTCACAGCATGTCCCTGGCAATAACATCAACGTCTTTCCTGACATATTTCCCATTTCCTCAAATTGCATTACTATACCTTCTTTCTGATATTATTCACATGTTTCTTAATTCTGTATAAAATAATATCACATTGAGTTAGTTGTTGCTAACAAGATAAGGTTATAATAAATATGATTTTTTAAGATTCATTTACTAGTTTACCAGTCATGTGCTCTGGTATAAGCTCAAGACATTGTACATTACGAAATGAATTTTGAATTTCCTGTTTTAGATATTCGTCGTCATCAGTAAACTTTTTGGTGAGTTCAGAGCAGATTTTAAGAGCTGTAGCTTCATCCTCTACCAAATGGATTCTTCCAAAAGTAATTACACTTGTAATGTTAAGAGCCCAATCCCCTTCTTTGCGGTAACCATCGTTATATACACAGAAACTTGCTTTATCACATGATTTTATTGCATCAATTTTGTGTCCTGCTTTTGACCCGTGGAAGTATATTTTTCCATCCTCTTCACAATAATAATGGTTAATAGGCAAACCATATGGATAACCATCATCACCAATTACAGAAAGCACACCACGTTTGGTTGTCTTTAATATCTCGATACATTCCTCATCTGATACCTGTTGCTTAAATCTTCTCATTTCTCTAAACATAATTAACGCCTCTCTATTTTGATAATATTTTTAATCCAGCTATTCCAATAATAATAAAAATCGCCACCCCCTCACCTGCTAAGACCTAACGGCAAAGGAATGACGTGAATCCCATTACTCGGTAGCAATGAGCGTCTGTATTATTTCATTGATGAGATGATAACTCAATATAACTTGATTCGTCAATAATTATGTCGGTAGAAACTAAGACAAAAAAGTTCGGGCTGCCCCTTAAATTGAGACAGCCCAAATTTAAATATTTTTCTTATATTAATACCTTCCATAACGCTCTTTACCGAGATCACGCTGAAAGGGATTAACAAGCAACAGTATCAAATAATCCCAGCTTCTCGCAGGCATTGTAAATTCCATCCTTATCAACGTCGGAAGTCACATAGTCTGCAAGCTTCTTCAGTTCAGGAATTGCATTTCCCATGGCAACCTTGGTCCAATCATCTGTAAACATTGAAATATCATTGCCAGAATCACCAAAAACAACAGCATCATTATAATCAGCTTTAAAATAATCCATTATCTTTTTTATACCTACAGATTTGTAGCTTGGCTCAATAAACAAATATCGTTCATGAAATCTACAACAGGGAAGATTCTCAAGTGCTTTGAGATTTTTCTCCTCTTCTGCTCTGCAGGCTACATATGCTTTATATATATTTTCATAATCTTCAGGATTCAATCCCTTAACTATCTTTTGATCCATATATGTATCCTTTGCGATTTCATTAAATCGCTCATCTGGCACATATCTTACAGCTGAATTTTCAGGCTGAATTCCCCATGGATATCCTTTTTCCTGACATTCTCTTATTAAAGCAACCACGTTTTCTTTTGGAAGTGGCTTGATTCCTAATAGAGCTTTATTAATGGTAATACCATAACCGCCATCACTCACCATATTTTCAAAACCTAACTCATTCATAATATCAACTGCAAGAGCCTGAGCTCTGCCTGTTGCAATACATAGAAAATGACCAGCCTTTTTAAGCTTTTGCAGCGCTACAACCGTTGAGTCAGGAATATAGAAATTTTCATATCCTCCTGCGGCTAGTGTGCCATCAATATCAAAAAACAAATACTTTTTCTTACACATTGCTATCTCCTAACAATATTTTATATTTCCGATTGCAAAAAGATAATAGCACATGTATTAACACGGTTTAATGTTCGATGTTGTTTAATTTCCCAATTTCTGTGATATAATTATGTTTAATAAAACATTATATTCTCTGAAGGAGCTTTCTATGAAACAGGTAAATGAAAATAATGGAATAGGCCGCCGTGAATCTATATACGAATTATTAAAAGAACAGACTACCGTATATGTAAAGGATTTATCACAAAAATTTGGTGTGTCTGATATGACAATCAGAAGAGACTTACACATAATGGAAGAACAGGGAATACTTATTACTCATTATGGAGGTGCTACTATCAGGCATCCAAGCTCATCTCTACATACTTTTGACATGCGAAAAGAAAGCTTTTACGAGGCTAAAGCAGCAATTGCACGCCGAGCTGCAGAACTTGTTAAAGAAAATGATGTAATTTATCTAGATCCAAGTACCACAGTATTGCTTATGACTAGATACCTTCCACCTTTGCATCACACCGTTGTAACAAGCTCATTGGCTGTAATGCATGAGTGTTCTCACAATCCATATGTCACATTATACATAGCTCCTGGTAAATATCAGGACTCAAACGGCGGTCCTATGGATATGGATACTTTGACTTATCTTTCAAATTTTCATTTTAACGCAGCCTTTCTAGGAACAGGCTTTATAGATACTGTCTATGGTGTTACCAGCACAGAAATGGATTGTTCAATAAAACAAGCGGTAATGAGAAATTCGGAGCAAAATATTCTTCTGGTTGACCACTCAAAATTCGGGCAACATACCATGAAAAAGTTCGGAGATATCAAAGACTTTAATACTATTATCACAGACTCTGATATCTCCGATGAGGATCAATATAATATTTTAAAAGAAAAGGTAAATCTAAACATAACACATTGTTAAGGTGCCCCATGGTGATGGTGTTATATTAGTCTATATATAATTCACTTAAATAAAAGTCATAATTGGATTATTGAGTATATTATTGTATTCTGTTGTAGTGATAAATCAAAGAATATACAAGGGGGAATTATGGACAGACCAATCACAACATTGTTTATGCTAATGTCAGTCGATGGAAAAATCAGTACAGGCTCAACTGATGAAATGGATTATGATAAGGATTTTCCTAATATTGCTGGACTAAAAGAAGGCTTGCATCAATATTATGAAATTGAGCAAACGACAGATTTATGGTCTTTTAATACTGGCCGCGTCCAGGAAAAGATGGGTGTGAATACAAAAGATAAGCCTTCAAAAACAGCGGTATCTTTTGCAATTCTTGATAATCATCATTTAACTGAACATGGTGTTAAATACTTTTGCGCTTTATCCAAGAATGCTGTAATTATCACATCAAATTCAGAACATCCAGCATTTAAGGTTAAAGAAAGGAATTTACATATTATCTACCAAGAAAAGCCCTCAATAAAAGATGCATTAGAACGATTAGCAACGGAATGCAATTGTGATAGGTTAACAATTCAATCTGGTGGCACAGTTAATGGTTTGTTTCTTAGAGAAAAATTAATAGATTATGTGGATATTGTAGTCGCTCCTGTTTTGGTCGGTGGGCGAGAGACATCGACATTGATAGATGGAGAATCATTAGCTACAACTAAGGAGTTGTCATCTTTAGGGGTACTTAAATTAGATGAGTGCTCTGTCTTAGAAGATTCATACATTAGATTAAGATATAAAGTATTAAGTTGATAAATTTAAAATAAACGGATAGTTGATACATTTTCATTTCAAGCACCAGAGTTTTATATAAAGCATGGGTATGATGAAGTTTTTACACTTGCTGAATATCCATATACAGGCAAAAGACATTACTATACAAAAGAACTGTAAAATGTATACAAATCGGCAGTTTGTCTAAATGAAACATATAGAGGAAGACTATGATTAATATAAGCAATTTTACAGATCCTTCACCGGAGCTTTTTGATCTTAATCTATGTCAAAAAGAAGTTGATGGCGGAATGATTAACTATCATCAGATTGATGAGATAGAGAAATATCCAGATGCTAAAACGATTATTATTTCTGGATTAAGGCAAGAGACGTTTGAGTATTTTGTTACGAAATATGCCAACCAATTTGAAGCGATTTCCTTTTGGAAAAATAAAAGTGTAGAGAATTTGGCTTGCTTAGGTGAGTTAAATAAAGTTAAGTATATCAATTATTTCTTTAATCAGCGAGCTATCGACTTATGGAATATGTCAGGAAATATAAATCTGATTGGACTAGGAATATATGATTTTAGCAGACTTCATGATATCGGTAGGATTGAGACTGCGCCTAATCTTGTGAACTTTCATATTGGTAATAAGGTTACGGCGAGTATGACGATTCAATCTCTTAAACCAATAATAAATACTGGGATAAGACATTTTGAGTGGTGGGGAAAGTCTGTTGAGGATAAGGATTTCATATGCTTATCCAAGAGCAAAATCGAGGAATTAGAACTTAATCCTACACAGTTTACAATGGAAGAACTAGCCAATTTGCTTGCACATTTTCCGGAATCGCTTAAAGGTTCCATAACAAAGCCTTATACCAAAATAGGAATAAGAGATAAAGATGGTTATCGAGTATTCTATAATTTATGCAAACATAAGAAAATGTGCGAAGAAGGGAAAGATGATCAGCGATTTCAGAATTATTTACATGAGTTTGAACTTTTGATGGATGAAAAAAGAAATCTCTAAATTCTAATTTGTATAAGAGATATATACATTCGAGCATTTAGTTGCCCTTTGCTTTAAGTCTTAGGGATTTATTATAATCATTATTTTCAGAGATTAAGTCCGAAAACAAGAATTTATCTTCATGCTTAAAATACAAACATTCATTAGCAAATTCATCTAGTGACTCACTACCAAATGAATCATATTGCTCTTTTGTGATTTCATAATATCTGTTGTACCAAGCAGATGCAGGTACTGTCTGCGATAAAATGTATTTACCGAGGTTTTTGAGGTACCCTACACAATACAACTTTTCGCTTCTGACTTTTTCATTTTCTAAAACCATTAATATCGTTCTCCTTGTTATAAAGCATAGCAATATTAATATCCCTAAAACTCAATCTTTAGCCCTACATGAAGCTTATGAAGTCTATCCCCTAAATCCTGCTGCAAAATGCCATAAGCTCTGTTTTTTGTGCAGTGCCCTGTATATATATACTGAATATCACTATCCTTCAG
This sequence comes from Pseudobutyrivibrio ruminis DSM 9787, assembly GCF_900218035.1. GTDB lineage: Bacteria > Bacillota > Clostridia > Lachnospirales > Lachnospiraceae > Pseudobutyrivibrio > Pseudobutyrivibrio ruminis. Next base: position 77,929 of record NZ_OBMR01000010.1, on the reverse strand, counting down.
CTCCTGAGCCACCTTCTTAATTTCCTTCTTCGACTTGTTATACAAATGGAGACCACCTATATAAGCACAAATTTTCTTATCAGGAAATGTACTTTTAACCTCATTAATTATGTTAAGCGCACCACCATGTGAACAGCTATTAAGAATAACAAGCCCATTCTCAGTCTCTATAACAAGGCTCTGCTCATGAGAAAAATCATCAACCTTCCAGCCGCCATCTGTTCGACAATACATACATTCTCTTTGACCAAGGCGTGACAACCCTTTCGTCTTATGTGGGATCAAATAAGCTCCCTCACAAAGCTTATAATCTCCTGAAACATACTCAATCCTGTCACTATACTTCTCAAGCACATTCCTACGTATACCAATGTACTCTCTTATAAAAAACTTCTTATAGTAACAATTCTCAGCCGCCTTATCTCTCACAAAAAACTTCGCCTTCGTATTCTCCTCAAAAAACTTTGGCATACCATTGGCATGGTCATAATGTGCATGGCTAAGCACACCGTAATCCACATCCCTAATATCAAAACCAAGCTTCTCAAAATTATGAGCAAACAGCTCAGACGCCCCCGCATCCAAAAGAATCTGCTTACCTCCCAGCTGAATCAAAATAGAAAGCCCCCACTCTCCCTCGATTCCGTCAGCCGAAACATTATCCACAATCACCGTCATCCTAGTATCCATATCAAGCCTCTTTTCTCTGCATTACAACTCACTTTTGCATTATTATACCCAATTCAAATAAAAAGTCGAGCACCCACTCAATTACGTGCACTGTATTAGCAGTTTTTTGTACAGTTAGATATAAAATAATGGCCTTAGAGATTGATTTCTAAGGCCATTTATAAGGATGTTATGATTGGGATTCTTAATTGAATGTTTCTTTAATCCATACGGTCATTTCTTCGTTCTTATTTCGATTTCCCCAATAACAATAAGGAACAGCTGTAAGATTTATATCTTCAAAGATACTTTCTTTTTCATCATATAGACTTTTTGGATTCCAATTATCTTCTTTTAGCTTAATACCTTTAAAAGTAATCTTTATTGTTCCACTTAAAAGATTTTGGTCAAACTCTTCTGCAAGAGGTGTTTTGTTTGATACAAAAATGCTAGCAAGATTATCGCCATTATCTACTTGTTCTAAGCAATAAACGATTGGTCCTTTCATAATAGCAATTTTTCCTGCATCAGCTCTTACTCTTGGATTAGAATGAATAAATCTTGCTTTCATATCAAATGAGAACTCAATATCCATAGTTTTTCCTGTAAGAGGAATATATGTATATCCGTCCTTTTGTGCAATTGCAATATTTGATTCATTAATACTGATTGTTGGATTTATAGCATAATATGGAATTCTAATGGCTACATTTCCTGACATTTCATCAGCTGATGTAAGAACTAGCTTAACTTTACCATTCCATGGAACTTCACTGTCCATCTTTACATTTATTGTTTGTCCTGAAACTTCAGCTTCTATAACTGACGATACAAACATGTTAATGTACAGTATTTTGTCCTCAACAAATGAGATGTATTGTCCAAGGGAAGCTAGAGTTCTCGCTATATTAGGAGGGCAACATGCTACTCCAAACCACTTTTGCCGCTCACTTTTTACATGTAAACGTGAGGTGTGATCTTTGCATACATCAGGCCAAACTTCAAGTGGATTTACATAGAAAAAGCTTTTGCCATCCATTGCAATTCCTGCAAGAACTGTATTATAGAGTGCTCTTTCTACATCGTCATAATATGTTGCATCTTTTGTTATTTCAGCCATCCTCTTACCAAACATGGCAAGAGCAATCGATGCACAGCTTTCTGAGTAATTGCAGTCATTTGGAAGATCGTAATCAGTAGTAAAACGTTCTAACCAACCAGAAGAACCTATACTTCCTGTAATATACATTCTTTTATGGACCATATCATCCCAAATTGTTTTGCAAGCATCTAAAAGCTCTTTATCATCTGTTTCAGCAGCCACATCAGCCATTGCACTGTACAAATATCCAGCTCTAACTGCATGCCCCTCAGCAGTCTCTTGCTCACGTACAGGAAGATGTGATTGACTATAGCTTGGATCATAATTCATAAATTCAGGAAAGATTCTTTCGAAGCCTTGCTGCTTTTCTTCTTCTAAAAAATAGTTTTCTCCAACACCTCTTATATCAATAAAGTGTTTTGCTAAATCGAGATATTTTTTTTCACCAGTTGTTCGGTATAGTTTTACAAGACCTACTTCCACTTCAGGATGTCCGGGATATCCGTGACACTGATTTTTACCATCACCAAAAACAGTGCAAAGCAAATCGGCTAAACGACATACAATATCAAGAATTTTTCTTTTACCGGTAGCTTCATAATATGCAACTGCTGCTTCCATGAAATGACCAGCTGTATATAACTCATGTCCCTCACATAAGTTTTTCCATTTTTTATCTGGTGCATTAATAATGAAGTATGTATCCAAATAGCCGTCTGGTTGCTGTGCCTTTTCAATTAAATCAATTGCTTCATCTGCAAGAGCTTCCAACTTTTCATCTCTTCCATATGAAGAAAGATAAAAGCCAACAGCTTCAAGCCACTTTGCCAGATCTGTATCTTGGAATACTGCACCCTCATAATTACCATTTGAAAGACCTGCCGCTATTTTAAAGTTTTCAATGCAATGGCTTGTTTCTACATCCTTAAGACGATCATTTAACACATCCCATTGATATGGAATTATTACCTCGCCAACAAGGTCACGATATTTATTCCAGAATTTATCTGTAATTTTAATATTCTTAATTGGAATTGAAGAATTTGCTTTATATTTCATTAGTCCCCCTACGCTTTAACAGCACCATTTGTTAATCCACTTACAATGTATTTCTGCATGAAGATAAATATCAATACGATTGGGAAGATAGCAACAAGACCAAAGGCCATTGTAGCATTCCATAATGTTTGATATTGCTGTACGTAATTGTAAATATTTGAAGTGATAGGTCTCATATTTGGATCTGTCATAAATGTGATTCCGTATATTAAATCGCCCCATGCATAAACGAACGAGAACACAGCAGCTACTATTACTCCAGGTTTAGCTATTGGTAACATTATTTTAAAGAATGATGTTACCGGATTACATCCATCTATAGCTGCGGCTTCGTCCAATTCCTTAGGTATGGATAAGAAGTAAGTTCTAAGAATGATTATTGAAAAAGGTATTCCTAAAGTTGCATCAGCAAGAATTGGTGCTAAATAGTTATTTAACAACCCCATCTTTGAAAACATGATATAAAGCGGAGTCAGAATAAGTGTTGATGGCAACATTTGCATCATAAGGAAAAATAGAATTAAAAGCTTTTTAGAATTAAATCTAAAACGAGCTAAACCATATGCTGCCGGAATTGACAAAATAGTTGATATTGCCATAGCTGAAAAAGCAATTAAAAAACTATTCTTAAAGCCTTTCATAGTCGATGAAGTCTCCGAAAACTGGCTTTGGAAGGCTTCAAAAGTTAAATTCTTAGGCCATAAAGGTGTAGGAACCTGAAAGATTTCTACTTGTGTTTTAAGCGAAGTAACAAGCATCCAATACAGAGGAAACATGAGAATCACAAAAATAATGAATCCCACGCCAAAACTTATGGCATTTTCTCTTTTTTCATGTTTCATCTTACATTACCTCCTCTTCTGCATTTATTAGTTTGATGTAGAACATACCAACTATAAATAGTATTAAGAAAAGAATATTAGCAGAAGCCGCTCCTTTACTGAATTCGAATTGTTCAAAAGACAATTTATAAGCATATGTAGAAGCCAATTCAGTTGCATTGATTGGGCCACCTTTTGTCATAACCCATACTAAATCGAATACTTTAAATGTATATACGAATCCAAGTGTAAGCACAGACATTATTGCTGGCTTAATTACTGGTATTGTTATCTTGAATAATGTTTGAATTTTGTTTGCTCCATCAATTTTTGCACTTTCATAAATGTCTGCAGGTACAGTTGTTAACCCAGTAAGAAGTAGCATCATATTGAATGGAATACCTATCCAAATATTGGCTACCACTATTGCAACCATTGCAGTTGGACCATTCAATAACCAATCAATAGGAGAATCTATTATATGTAAAGCCATTAATATTTGATTAGCTATACCGCCAGAACTAGCAAAAATAAACTTGAACAAGAGGCCTGCAACAGTAACAGGAAGTAACCATGAAATCATAGTTGCACCTCTAAAGAAAGATGATGCTGGAAATTTTTTGCTAAATAATAAAGCCAATATAAAACCTATGATGAATTGGAAAAAGATAGATGCCACTGTAAATATTAAAGTATTTAAAATGGCCCTACTCATTACAGAATTCGCATCTGTAAACAATTCTATGTAGTTGGTTAGGCCAATAAAGTCTTGAGCTTCTGGTCTTGAGAAATTAAAAACATTAACGTTTTTTAAACTAAGTACTAAATTTGAAATTGTGGGATATCCAACAAAAATAAGCATATAGATTACTGCTGGCAGAGAAAAGAGAAAGCCCATCTTCCCTGGTCCATTTAGTTTCTTCTTTTTAGAAATCATAACATCCCTCCAAAATTGTTATTTCAAAAATAGCGGGGAAAGAATTCCCCGCCAAATGATTATTATTACTTAACGGCATCAACTGCAGCCTGAGTGTCTTTTGCAGCCTGATCTGGTGATTTAGCAAGAGTAAGAACTTCCTGGAAACCAGTCTGAATTGCATTTGAATATGATGGCCAAATTGGTGATGGGCCTCTAGGAATTGATGTCTCAAGCTGTGTTATAAACTCCTTCTGAATTGGATCATCTGTCCAATAGCTATCCTTTGCAGCTTCAGTCTTAGGAGGGAAAGAACCATACTGTTTCATTGCATTAACCATAACATCTGTTTGGTTGTAATACTCAAGAAATGCCTTTGCTCCATCCATGTTGTCTTTCTTTACTGCGCCCATGTTTTCTCCACCAAGGATAGATGTAGCTTGTCCACTAGATGCATCCTTCTTTGGAAGAACTGTTACTCCATAGTTCATATCTGGAGCATCTGCTTCAATACCAGGAATCTGCCATGGACCATTCTGCATCATTGCAATATTTCCTGCTTTCCAGTTATTGCAAACATCTGTCTGTGCCCAGTTTACGCATTCCTTTGACCATGAACCGTCACTAATCATATCTTGCATAAGTTGGTATGCATCCTTGCCACCTTCGATATCTGTGTAAGAACCACCGGCTGTATATAACCACTGTAAGCATTGGAATGTACCTTCATCAGTGCCAATAGCAGCATTACCAAATCCAGTTACGCCATAATCTGTAAGTTTCTTTGCCATCTCATGAAACTCTTCCCATGTAGTGTTTTCATCAGGATATGGAACTCCGGCATCATCTAAAATATCTTTGTTGTAGAATAATGCTGTACAGTTTGTGGCAAATGGAAGGCCATAATGTTTACCATCCATCATAGTAGAATTCATTGGGCCTTCGAGATATTCTGACCAATCAATGTTAGCATCTGAGATATCTCCAAATAAATCCATAGCAATAAATGATGACATGTCACAACCATCCAAGATTACAACGTCTGGAAGTTCACCTGATGCTATACCGAGAGTTAACTGCTTTTCATAGTCAGCAAATGGTACATATGTATGACTTGCTACATACTGATCTTGGGATGAATTGAATCCATCAATCAAAGTTTGCATCATTTCTTTTTGTGCATCTGTTTCAAAATAATCCCAGATAACAACTTCTTGTTTTTCCCCATTAGAAGCAGTTTCTGTTGTCGAATTTGATGCTGAAGAATCTGTTGTGGTTGTTTCCCCAGAACTACCACATCCCACCATAAGCGATGCTGCCATGGCTCCTGCTAGTGCCATTGATACGGCTTTTTTAAATCTCATAAAAAACCTCCCTTCGGATACTCATATAAGAGATATTAAATATCTCTTTGTTTATATAAGTATTCTAAGAGAGGTTTTGGAATTAAAAAATTCTAATATATTAAAAAAGGTGGACTATGTTCAACCAAATTTAATTTAATGTTGCTTGGGCCGCTTCTTGGGCCGATAAGTCTCCAGTTACAACATTTTTAAAATTGCTTGTGAGCTGTTTAGAAGTACTAGTATAGTTTTCAAGATCAGTTCGAACAATAGCATAATCCATTTGTTCTGCGATAATTTCAAGTTTTGGATTATCAATTATTATATTATTAGCAGATTCTATTCGTGATGGTAGAAGATTTGCTTTTGCACAAAAGGTTTCTGTCCCACCTTTTTCCATGCAAAATTTTATAAATGCAATAGAACCTTCTATATTTTTCCCTTTTATTATTCCTAAGTTCTCACCTCCTAGAATTACTGCATTTCTTTTATTTTTAGGCATAGGTGCAAGTCCATAGTCAATACCAGCTTCATCTAACATGGGAAACACCCATGGTCCATTCTCCATCATTGCAATATCGCCCTTAATAAATCGTCTTGCAATATCTGTCTGACTGTAATTCAAACAATCAGCTGGCATATATCCTTCGTTAATCAAATCAGCTAAATATTCGTATGCGCTACTTAATGCTTCAACTGTTATTTGCGAATCTGAGTTTGAAGCAGCCATTACCCAAGATAGGATTTGAAATGCACCCTGTTCTGAGTTCATGGCACTCATTAGAAAGCCGTAGTTATCCTCCGTAGTGAGTTTTGCGGCAGCATCTTTGAGCTGATCCCATGTCTCAGGTGGAGTGATGTTTGCCGCATTTAACATATCTTTTCTGTATATCAGACATACATTATTACTATTAAATGGTACGCCATAATATAAGTTGTTATACTTTACGGTATTTACAGAAGCACTGTAATAATCTGTTTCTAAGTTTAAAGTACTCGCATAGCTTGTAATATCCTCAAACATATCTAATTGAATGAACTTTTTCATATCCGGATTATCTATTATCACAATATCTGGAAGTTCTTGCTCTGTATATGCTCGTGATATTTTCTTATCGAATTCAGTCATGGGAACATATTCCCATGATATTTCATATTCATCTTGACTAGAATTAAAAGATTCTGTTAACTCATCTAATCCATCTGCTTGAGCATCTGTTTCATAATAAGACCATATAAGCAAATGCTGTTTTTCTTTTTCGTTTGAATTAGTTTCATTAGATGTACTCCCACAGCTGGTTATCATTGATAATATAAGCAGAGCTGTAAGTGTTGTTTTTAAATACTTTTTCATCGTTCTCTAAACTCCTTAGGTGATATGCCTTCGATGTCTTTAAAAACCCTATTAAAATATTTTGTGTCAGTAAAACCGACTTGTTCTGCTATTTCATATATTTTTAAATCACTTCCCTTAAGAAGTCTTTTAGCATGACTAACCCTAAACTCATTTACAAAGACTGAAAATGTTTTATTCATTTCACGGTGAAACAATGTACTTAAGTATTCTGGAGTAATTGATAAGTAATTGGCTACATCTTCCTGTGATATTTTATTGGCATAGTTCTCCCTAATATAGGCAATAGCCCTTAGAATAGTATAATTATGAATATCATCACGTGAAGTCTCATTTGTATAAATTATACTAGCCTGTTCATCCAAACATTCCTTTAATTCATACAATACTTTTGCTTTAGAAATCTTTTCAACTGATTCTAATTCTCTGAGTTGGCGTCCCTTTTCTGGCCAAATCTTTACAGAAAGTTGCATTATATAGTTGGAAAGGTTCATGTATAGCTGTCTTATTGAGGATGGATTATAGCCTTTTCCCAATATGTCATTTATAAAGTTTTCACTCCATTCATCCCAATTCTTTTTATCGCCTTTAACGAGGATTCTTTCTATTACTTTCTCAATCTCAGGATTATATTTATAGTCATTTTCAGCAATTTCGGAAACCTCATTCTCAATAATGATCTTCTTATTTATCATCTGTGAAACGAGAAGTTTTTTATCAGATGACAAGGCAATATCTTTAAGCTTTTCAATGGTTGGTATGTTAGAGATATACCAAATTGATTCTTTTAATTCACTAATCACAGGAAGTCTTCTATTTAACATAGCCGATATATCTTCGTTCGATTTATATCTACTAGTTGATTTGTCAATTATAAGAAATAAATCTTTCCTATCCTCAGATATATATAATCCTTTGTAATCTCTAAACTTTTCTTCTAATGCATCATAACTAAATCGACCATTTGGGCTATATCCTCGAACAAATGAAAGAGAATACCCAGGTAACAGTTCAAATATCCTCTCTGCTATCTTAAGATTTTCTTCTGTGTTATCTAAAGCACCTGTTATTATGGCTCTTATATATGAGGACGGATTAGCATCTATTTTGGTAGCTTCTTTAATGATTTTTTTAGATATATCGCTTAAAACTTTATCAACGGCGTCCACTGTAATTGGTTTTAATAGATAATCATCTGCACCACAGTTTAATGCTCTTTTCGCATAATCAAATTCAGCATAACCTGTAAGTATCACACTATGACAGCCTATTCCTTCGTCCTTGAGCTGCTCTAACATCTGCAGTCCATCCATTTCAGGCATCTTTATGTCGGTAAAAACCAAGTCTGGACGAAGCGATATAATAGCATCGATTCCTTCCTTTCCATTCTTAGCCTTAGCTATTACTTGGTGCTCATCATAACTAGAAAGCAGTCGTGATAAACCATTTCTAATTTTAATTTCATCTTCTACGATAACTATGTTCATAACTAACAACACTCACTCATTGGTATATACAGGGTTATTTCCGTTCCTATTTCTTCTACACTGTTAATATTCCAGTGTGCTAAATCTCCGTAATACATAACTAATCTTGAAAATGCATTTCTTAGTCCTAAACCTACGCCTTCAATATCATCGGTCTCAATAACGAACTGCCTATCATTCATTTTGACCAGCAGATCTTCTTCAAATCCGTTTCCATTGTCGGCAATACTTATCTGAAGATATTTTTTGTCGTAAGATAAGTCTATGTTTATTGAAAGAAGTCCACCTTCTTCTATTCCTTCAAATCCATGTATAATGGCATTTTCCACAAATGGTTGAATTAATAACTTATGTATAACAATGTTTTTTACTTCTGGATCTATTATTAGCTCATATTTAAAAGAACCCTCATAACGAAGTTCTTGTAAATCCAAGTATCTCGTAAGAAAATCACATTCCTGTTTTAAAGGAGTTTTATCTTCTACTTTACTAATTGAATGTCTCAATATAAGACCTAAATTACTTAATGCTTTACTAATCTCATTTTCATGATGCTCTATAGCCATCCAGTTAATTGTATCTAAGGTGTTATATAAAAAATGAGGGTTTATTTGAGCTTCCAATGCTTTTAATTCTGCATGTCGTTGGCGATCTTTGGCAGATGAGATTTGATGCATTAACTCTTTTACTCGTTCTGTCATTACATTAAAATTATTTGCAATAATTCCAAATTCATCAGTGCTATGGATATTTATTCTTTTATCTAAGTCTCCCTCTTGTACCGTTTGCATTCCCTCAACAATTGTATTTACAGAATTATTAAAGGTTTTGGTTGTATAGATAATAATAAGAATAACTACAAGTATTACCGAAATAGAGATGATTATTGTAATCAGTTCAGTTTTTCTTACATCTTTTAGCATCTTATCTGCATCATATACATTTATAAATGTCCATCCGGTAGATTCATCTATATACTCATTGACTCCTAGTGTGTGTGTTTCAGAAAGATAACCGCTATTTTTTACGAAGGCTTTAATATCATCCCCTACTTGTGTGGCAATATATTTTTCATCTGGATAAGATACTACTCTTCCATTTGTATCAACTATGAAGTTTATTCCGTTTGTATTTGCTTCAGAAGAATTGCATATAGAATCTAAGACATCTTCATCAACAGTCATAATTACCGTAGCTATGCTGCCTTTTTCAAGCATGTCAAAATTAAACATTCGTTTTGAAATATGAAAATAGTAGCTTGTACCACTGTTTTCTGCAAACTTCATGCTAGGTGTAATGACCATTCCTGATTTACTTTCAGCATCCAAATATGGAGGAGCTATTCGCATATCATTAAACTTTTGCCATATATTAAACATGGAAGAATCAGTCTCAAAGTCATATGTGACAGATTCACCATTCTTACATACAAGACTTATAGCTCTAATACCTTCTACTACACTTGTGTATCTGTGAAGTTTTTCCCGTATATCACTTCGTGCTGCTGCTTTTCTAGATTCTGTTCCATTCATTAGGACCATTACTTCATCTATCAAATCCTCATCAACATATATTTGATATAGAAGGTTTGTGTAGTTTTCTATGCTAAGATTAGTTCGTTCTGATATTTGGACTAAATCATCATAAATGATTTCATCAACCTGAGACGTCATAGTTTTTCTGACGCTAGTAAATTGATATACCTGTAGAAGGATTATAGGTATTATAGATATTAATAAGAAAATACTAATAAGCTTTTGGCCTATTTTAAGATTATTATATTTTTTAATAATGTTACGCATAACATATCCCCACCCAATACAATAATCATACAAAAAATGGCCACATTGCACAACAAGCAATGCGGCCTACATAATTAACAGTATTTAAATTAGATTTTTGTTAATCATTTTCTAAAACCATTAATATCGTTCTCCTTGTTATAAAGCATAGCAATATTAATATTATTAAAGTACCAACAATAAGGTTCCAGCACCAATTAGTGCGCATCCTACAAGTGATTTTATAGTAAAGTCTTCATGTAAAAATACAAAAGCTAAAACTAGAGTGATAACAACACTAAGCTTATCAATCGGAATAACTTTAGATGCATCACCAATCTGTAAAGCCTTGTAGTAGCATAACCATGATGCGCCTGTGGCTAAGCCTGACAGTATGAGAAATATCCAGCTCTTTTTGCTTATAGCAAATACGCCACTTTGAGTATTTGTGATAAACACCATTATCCAGGCCATACCAACCACAACGACAGTACGAATAGCTGTAGCTAAGTTTGAGTTTACTCCTTCTATACCAATCTTAGCTAATATTGAAGTTAAGGCTGCAAATATAGCTGATAACAAAGCAAATACAAACCACATGTTAGACCTCCCCAATATCATTTCTACAAATCCAATTCTTTACAAAGGTTTTCATATCGCTTCTGCTCTTTTTCCTTGATAGGCTTAGATGAATCTTTAAAGCAATGATCGATTACATCAGCATCTTTTAGTAGTTCATCCATAGGCGAATCAATTACTAGTTTGTCATCATGATGATATATTGCAGAGCAGATAATATCAGTTTCTGCTGAAGTAGTTATGGCCAAATCATCAAGAATCTTTCTGGCTAAATCAGCCCCTAAATGAGCATGATCATCGTAAGAGCCACTCTTGTAGGCGTGCATATCGTGTAGCATTGCTGCCATAGAGGCAAGCTCTTCATTAAGTCCACGCTTCTTGGCAAGAATAGTGGCTGCAAGAGATACGCCATATAAATGTGCAGTTGCACTGGCGCGCTTATCTTCTTCCAATAGATTTAGTTCTTTATCTACGTATTCACGAAGTGTTTTTAATCTGCTCATTTGTGATTCCCCCTAGATTAGAAAATACTGCATTAATTCATATTTCAGTTTACTACCCTCTTCTATATCTGCAGGGAGTAAGGCACGAGCTACTAATTTAAGTTCATCAGATTCGATATCAGTTCTCTTTAAATTAGCGTAATCGCCATCAATGCTTTCTACAACGTAAAACCAAGTCTCCATTCCATATACCCTCCCATTATCTTGTACGTTTATTCTCTTCTAGTTCTTTCTCAATCCATGTCATGATTACATCAACTAAATATTCTTGCTGAACTTGGCTTAGTTCCTTGCCAGGCTGCATTTTATGCCATTTTCTAATGCACTCTCTACAACAGGTAGCTGTTGCATGCTGCGCAATAAATACAGGATGGCCCTTTGTAGGAGTTTGCTTGCCATCATTAGGGATAACAGCAGGAGCTTCTCTTTTAGCAATGAAATCTACAGCGTGAGCTCTTATAGTTTCTAGCCCTTTCTCATGTATATAGTCTATATCTTTTTGCTTTAATTTAAAACTTGTTCTAAATTTAGAATTGCCCAGCCGAGTAAACAGCTGAGCAAACCATTCTTCTCTAGTCATTAAAAGTTACTTCCATTCCTATTCATTGTCATTCCATCCTTTGCAGATATCAACCCAACCTTCGGCGCCAGATGCAAGCTCAAGCTCATCTGGTGTGATTTTTACAGATGTGAACTCATTTCCACCTGCAGGATGAACGTATTCAAATCTTTGCATTGAAACATCAAGCCAAATTGGAATATCCTCAGGTACAGCAAAAGGACAAACACCACCTGGCTGAAATCCAGTGATTTCTCTCACCTGATCACGTGGAATCATATGAGGCTTTGTGTGAAAATAAGATTTAAACTTGGAGCTGTTTACTTTTCCATCTCCAGCCATTACTACAATAACTGGCTTATCTTCTACCACAAAAGAAAGCGTTTTCGCAATCTCTGGCTCAGTGCATCCAATTTGCTGGGCGGCGTGCTCAACTGTATCAATTGTTTCTGTATGGACTGTCAGTCTATCCCCAAGTGATTTTTCATCGAGGAAGGCCTTAACCTTTTCATTAATCATGGCATATACCTCCTAATACTTGTAATTATAGACTACCCGAAATGAATATATGCTATAGCTATTTTCTATAAGCAGTTATCAAATTACATTGTATTCATGACTATCTCAAATAGTCTGAACCCTTTTTCTCATGATGCCTCCATATTTCTCATAGCTATATTCGTATAGTCTTTATTTTTTTTATAATCTTTTCTTATGGCAAATGCTAAGATTACATCCAAAACATACCATAAATTAAAAATTAGATAACCGACCATTTTGACAAATGATATTTTATTATCCAACTTTAGCTTTATTGAACATACTTCCGCAGGTATAACAGTTGTTGCGAATACTGCCGCATCTATCGCTATAAGTATTGGTAAAACAAAAATACCAGCCCCTGCCAAAGCCATCAAAATAGAAAAAATACCTGTTGCCACTATAAAAAATAATACGTAATACGGAATCTGTATTAGCTTTACAATTAAATTAACCTTCGCAAGTTTACTTTTATCGTGTGCTGCCAAAGCAACTATTAATGAGAATATAATTTCTATTACCATTAGAATAAAGCAAATGCTATAAAGCAATCCCCAACTATCCGTAATTCTGCTTGAAGCATAAAATAGTAATAAATAAACGTATGGCATTACTGCGTTAAGATATAAAAGATTTTCCATTTTTCCCCCTTCATCCCTTAGAAATAATTATTCCTCGATATTATCAAATATTCCAGCCTGTCTATAATTATTCCAAGCTGCATTATAGCTCTCTGCAGCCTTTTTATCCATGATTTGCTTTCTATCACTTAATATAGCAAGCATCTCATCCGCAATTTCTACTTCTGGCAGATGGTCATAATGAGCAAGATATCCTAGCATTCGCCCAGCTGTGAAATCGGTATTTAAATTATCTGTTATCAGCGTTGCAAACTGGTGCCCGTAGCCATCCTGCACTAGCGTATTATAAAGTTCTATACTAAGTGGTGATTTATTTCTCATATCTAATATTTCTTTAATTTAGCCTCTTTATGTTTTTTATAAATTTATCTGTCGGTAAAAAACTCTTATAGAATTTCTCATATAAATTCCAAGCCTCATTCTGATTTTGACAAAGCTTATTTCCAGCCTCTAGAACAATGTAATTTACTCCAAAGCACTCTACTCTAAGTCCTGTATCACTACAGTTATTTCGAAGGTAAAAATTCAAACGTCTTGTCTGAAGCTGCTTTTGAGATTCATCTTTTGTATAAGTAGGATCTTCCACTTCTCCTATGATTCTGTCTGCATTTTCAAGATATTCGTCTATAAGTCTAAGAAGTTTGGCTCCTATACCTTTATTTCGTAATTCCGGGAAAATAGCTATGTAATCTATAAGATAGCTATTATCTAATCTTACTAAAAAAGTGTAACCTACTATTTTTTTCTTCTCAAAAAGGCCAAGACACTCATAAAATCCTTCTTCAACAGATTTAAGAATCATCTTTAATGGTTTCAGCTCATCTTTAGGAAAGTCTATAACCATATGCTCTTCATAGAGCTTTGAAATTTGTTTTTCATTTAACTGCTGTAAATTCATTCACACCTGCACCATAATATGACATTGACATCAAAGGCGAGGGAAACCCTCGCCTTTATTAATTATATAGTTAGCACATTATTTTACCACTCAATAGTACCTACTACCTCTTTAAGAGTCTTAGCAGATTCCTGAAGTGCCTTTATCTCATCTTCATCAAGAGAAATTGGAACCTTTGTCTCCAATCCATCCGCACCAACAACAGCTGGCATTGAAAGGCATACGCCATCAATATCGTACTCACCGTGCATCATAGATGATACTGGAAGGATTGATTTCTCATCACGAATGATAACTTCACAAATACGTCTTACAGCAACAGCTACGCCATAATATGTAGCATGTTTCCTCTTTATAATCTCGTAAGCAGCATTTTTTACTCGCTCTGCAATTGCCTTTTCAGATGCCTCATGATTAAAGTGACCTCTCATTTCACAGAAATCATTAAGAGGAATACCAGAAACATTAGCACTTGAAAATGCAGCAATTTCGCTATCACCATGCTCGCCAATGATAAAAGCATGCACCGAACGGCTATCAATGCCAAGGTGCTCACCAAGCTCTGTCTTAAGACGAGCAGAATCGAGAACTGTACCTGAGCCGATTACTCTATTTTCTGGGAGACCAGAAAGCTTTAAAGCTGCAAGAGTAAGAACATCAACAGGATTTGCTACGATAAGCAAAATTCCGCCAAAATTTCTCTTAGAAATTTCTGGAATGATTGATTTAAAGATACCAACATTCTTGTGTACAAGATCAAGTCTTGTCTCACCTGGCTTTTGTCCTGCACCAGCTGTAACTACACAGATAGCTGCATCAGCCACATCATCATAATCTCCCGCATAAATCTTAATAGGCTTTGTAAATGGTGCGCCATGGGAAATATCCATCGCCTCACCTTCTGCCTTTTCATGGTCTGCATCAATTAAAACCATCTCTGAAAACAGACCGCTCTGAGAAAGAGCAAAAGCTGTAGCTGAGCCTACAAATCCCGCTCCTATAATCGCTACTTTTCTATGGTTTACTTCTACTGCCATACGCACCTCCTGTACTCCGCAAGTTACGTCCACAAGCCTGATGAATTCTCCGTTCGACAACATGTCTCACTTGAGAATTATCAGAGCTTGTGTACTACTTGCTCACTTAAAAATTTTTATTACTTTAATGCTACTACCAAATCATCTAACACCGATGAATCCTGTAGTGTTGATTTAATGGAAACCACTGGCTCCACAAATTCCATATTTTTCATTGGCTCAAGAATTGCCTTCATGCACTTAGCTGCCTGAGGCGCCCATGTGCCATTTTCAACAAATGCCACCTTGCGATTCTGATAAGCCTTTGCTGTAAGATGATGTAAGAAATCCTGCATTGGTGGGAATAATCCTCCATCATAAGTGCAAGCGCAGCACACCATCTTATCCCAATAAAATGCTCTTGCAACTGCCTCTGACAGGCTTGCTCTTGTAAGGTCGATAAACTGCACCTTAGTGCCATTTGCCTTTAGCTTTTCGACAAGCTCAAGCGCAGCTTTCTTTGTATTGCCGTGGATAGAAGCGCATGCAACAAGCACGCCCTCTTCCTCTGACTTATAGCTACTCCATGTATCATAAAGATTAATGTAGTAATCTAAATTCTCTGTCAAAACCGGTCCATGCAATGGGCAGATTGTCTGGATATCAAGATTTGCTGCCTTTTTCAACAATCCCTGCACCGATGCACCGTACTTACCCACAATATTAAGATAATATCTACGAGCTTCGTCAATCCATGGCTCATCCACATCCAGCGCGCCAAACTTTCCAAATCCATCTGCTGAGAAAAGAACCTTCTCTGCAGATTCGTACTCAACCATTACCTCTGGCCAGTGAACCATTGGTGCCATGATAAATGTAAGCTCATGGCTTCCAAGAGAAAGTGTGTCTCCTTCAGCCACCACATGCTTTCTATTTTCAAATATGCTGACATCCATAAACTGCGCCATCATAGTAAATGTCTTGGCATTTCCAACTACTGTGGTATCAGGATATTTTTCAAGGAATACCTTGATTGAACCAGAGTGGTCTGGCTCCATGTGCGAAACCACAAGATAGTCAGGTGTACGTCCAGCCAGCTCCTTATCAAGATTTGCCAACCACTGTTCTGTCACCCTAGGATCTGCTGAATCCATAACAGCTATCTTTTCATCCAAGATTACGTATGAATTGTAGGATACACCGTTAGGAACAGGATACTGGCTTTCGAACAAGTCGATAGTCTTGTCATCGCTGCCTATATATTTAATAGCCTCTGAAATTGTCATAACCAAAACCCTCCTTTTACATATATCTATCTTACCAAATAGCAACATAACTATCTATGATTTCATCTTTATCGATAAAAAGTTCTCAAGTACGAATGCCTCTTCTATTTGGTCAAATTCTGCACCCACTTATATTTGCGGAAGCGAATCATTACCCATGGAATTTTACCTACTTCATCAAGGCATGTACATGAATACACAAGTAGCACTGGCCAGTGGAACACAAAAGCCCCGAGAAGAGCCAATGGTATGGCTATTCCCCACATGCACACTGCCAAGCTATACATATCGAATATGGTATCTCCGCCACCATCTAACACTCCGTTAATTGTGACAGTGTTTACACATCGCCCTATCATGTACACAGCCATTATGCACATCATCCCTGTAAGATATTTTCTAGCTTCATCAGTGAGAAGTACCATATGAACTGTTAGCGGAGTTACCGCAAATACGATAATCATTGAAGCAATTCCGATAACATAAGATATCTTCATAAGCTTGATTCCATAAGCCTTGCCAAGCTCCAAATTACCAGCACCAAGCTCATTTCCAACAATGATGCCAGCCGCACTTCCAATACCATTACAAACACAGCAAATCAAATCTCTTACAACTGCTGCAATAGAATTTGCTGCAGCCGCATCTACACCCATATGTCCCATTATCGCAGTGTATGAAGTAAATCCAACTCCCCAGAAAAGTGAGCCACCCATAAGTGGCAAGCACTGCCTCCAAAAATCCTTTGTAAGTTCCTTGCTAATTTTAAACATCTTACTTAGCGCCGGCCTAATGTAACCTGCTCTACCGGAAATTACAAGGCAAATAATAAGCTCTATTATACGTGCG
The DNA here is from genome assembly GCF_900218035.1 of Pseudobutyrivibrio ruminis DSM 9787. Classification (GTDB taxonomy): domain Bacteria; phylum Bacillota; class Clostridia; order Lachnospirales; family Lachnospiraceae; genus Pseudobutyrivibrio; species Pseudobutyrivibrio ruminis. Next base: position 60,526 of record NZ_OBMR01000010.1, on the reverse strand, counting down.
ATAGTTGTTGCCAGGGCTGCCCCCTTTGCCTCCATTCTTGGAGCTCCCAGAAAACCGAAGATAAATATCAGGTTAAACAATACGTTGAGTACAACGGCGCAGCTACTAATCCACGCACTTTCATTGACATGATCTGTAACCTTCATAATGGCTAGATAACTTTGCGACACACCTGTTATCAGATAAGACCATCCAGCAATGCGAAGATAAGCAGCACCAAGCTCAATCAAAGTCTGGTCGCTTGCAAACACATGCATCAAGGCCTCCGGAAAAATCTCGCATCCGATAAAGAAGGCTATGCAAATAGCCCCTGCATACTTCAGCATCATATCAAAAAGCTTCTGTATAGTTTCTTTATCACCTTTGCCCCAATACTGAGCTCCAAGGATTGCTCCCGCTCCCGTAATAGCCATAATCAGCATATTCTGAACGAACTGTATCTGCGTAGCCAGGGAAACCGCCGTCATCTGCTCCTGCGCCACCCTTCCCAGCATCAATGCATCACAGGCAGCCACCAGCGCAAGCATCAAACTCTGAAACGCTATCGGCCCCGCTATGGTCACCAATCTACTATAAAAATGCCTATTGTCTATTCTAATCTCGTTATCCTTTGTCATTACATCCTTCTCCATATACCTTATTTCCTCCAATACTACGTGATAACCTCCGCAAACACAATAGGTTTATTCCGTAACTAACTTGCAAATTCGACCCCGGGATTAATGTAGGCTTTCCAATATGTGAAGCTGGGCTCCCTGCCCGTCGCACACTGGTGGTTGCTAGGCGTGGACATCGCATGAATATTATGTTTTTCTAGAGCACAAGGAGCACACACTTGTTAGCTGTCGTCTTTTGCAGGTCTGTACATTTTCTGAATCTGTATGTCTATGGACGGACACACTGTTTTTGATTAATATATGGATTTCCAAAACTATGGTAACCTTTGGGCGATTTTGGAATGAGCTTAGTAGAACTAAAAGAGATATTTGATATGGATGAGCAGCTGCCGCTAGGACGGCGGCAGCAGTGGTCACTTGAAACACGATGTTGAATGTGCCACGGTGCTCATACATACAAATATCTCTTTTTTAGTTCTACTTAGTGAATGTAATATGAACCCAAGGTACCATAGCTTTGAAAATCCATATTTATAGTTTATAAGTGTCCGTCCTAGCTTATACAGATTCAGAAAAAGTTCATCCCGCAACAAGACACCAGCAGTGTGGGCTCCTTTTGTGCTAAGAAAAACTATAATATTCGCGAAATCGTCCACGCCTAGCAACCACCAGTGTGTGGCGGGCAGGGAGCCCATCAGAACTTTACATTTAGCCCACATTAATCCCGGACGGCAAGGTATAAAAAAGGACCCTAGGTAATCCTAAGGTCCTTGATTTGCATTATTTAGAGAGACGCTCAACTATCCTGTCTAGGGTATCGCGAGGTACTGTGCCGTCACGATAAAGTTGGTTGATTGTGCTTTCGCTTCCAAGTAGAGCTGTGGCATCCAGCCAAGTGCCCTTTTGAAATTCTTCGTCAAATACGGCAAATATTTTTCGATTTTTTAAAAGCTCCGAAAGCGGGTATTCTCTATAATCCATAATTAAACTCTTGATAAATACTCTCCAGTTCTAGTATCAATCTTGATTGTCTCACCATTCTCAACGAAAAGTGGAACGTATACAACAGCACCTGTCTCAACTGTAGCAGGCTTTGTAGCACCTGTAGCTGTATCGCCCTTGAAACCTGGCTCTGTGTCTGTAATCTGAAGCTCAACAAACATAGGTGGCTCAACTGAGAAGATTGAACCGTTGTGTGAAAGCATCTTTACGATTTCATTTTCCTTAACGAACTTAAGAGCGTCACCAATCTGATCTGCTGTAAGAGCAACCTGATCGTATGTCTCAACATCCATGAAGTTGTAAAGGTCACCATCGTTGTAGAGATACTGCATATCCTTACGATCGATACGTGCTGCTGGGAACTTCTCTGTTGGACGGAAAGATGTTTCAGTAACACCACCGTTCTTTATGTTCTTAAGCTTAGTACGAACGAAAGCTGCACCCTTACCTGGCTTTACGTGCTGAAATTCAATTACCTGATAAACCTGATTATCCATTTCGATAGTCATACCGTTTCTAAAATCACCGGCTGTAATCATTATAAATTCCTCCTTAAAAGCTATACCTATACCGAGCCCTACCACATCGCCCGGATATATTAGCACTCGTAATGGTAATTTTACCGCAAATTTCAGTTTTTTTCAATATATTTTCATTTCTCTCTTTATTTGCTACTATAAATCCATGGAAATTGAAAGAAAATTTTTAATCAAAGAATTGCCTGATTTAGGCCAATATAAGTATGTTGAAATTGAACAGGGATATCTTTCTACCAGCCCTGTTGTTAGAATCCGTCGAAAGAATGACGCATATATTCTGACATATAAAGGAAGTGGATTGATGGCCCGTGAGGAAATCGAAGCCGCACTCACAAAGGAGGCCTACGAACACCTTCTAGAAAAGATTGACGGTTATCCTATCACAAAGCGCCGCTATCTTATTCCACTTGATCCATACACAATCGAACTTGATGTGTTCTCTGGTCACATGGAAGGCCTCATTATGGCTGAGGTAGAGTTTCCAAATGAGGAAGCCGCCAATTCCTTCACCCCACCAGAATGGTTTGGGGAAGACGTCACAAGCGACCGCCGTTACCACAACTCAAACATGATATTCGGCAACCCGCTCTCGTAGAGACACCAAATACAGATTTTCAAATTTACAAAAACAGAAGCCAGTATGTAGGCATCAAGCTCTACTATTTCTTAAGCGAGACATTCGTCGAGCGAAGAAATCAGTAGGCTTGTAGCCGTAACATGCTGGCTTCGTCATTATTAAATAATTTGGTACTCTAGGCTTTCGAAATCTGCCTCTAGAGTAATGGTGTCATTATCCTTTGTCCATGTAAAGGAAACAACTGAACCATTGGTATTGATTGAAAGTTTACTATCAAAACCAAATGCAGGATGTGACTTACGAAGCTGCAAAAGCTCAATCTGCTTTTTAACAACATCCTTTTTAAGTCCTTCCTCAATTTGCTCCATTGTAAGATTTGTTCTGTTGATTTCTTTGTGACCACCTGCGCCTGCACGAGCAACAGCTTCGTGATCATTCTTTCCTGCGAACAAATCTAAGTACCATACCTGTGGCTTACCTGGCATGAACATCTGAATTGCTCTGGCAAAGAGCATCTTCTTATCGTCTTCACCTAATGCACTGTAGTATGTGGCATTTACCTGGTAGTACATGTTCTTTGCTCCGTGAAGATCCTTTACAAATCCTCCTCTAGAAACAAGTACATCTATCATCTTCTGGATTTCGTCTTCTGGAAGAAGTCCCTTTAAATCAAGAAGTGGTATACCATCGTGGCAACCAAGCATGTTTACAACTCTGATATCCTTTTCAACAAGCTCTTTTGCCCAGTTGATAAGAACATCTGGATTGTGATTTTCGATTGCGTATATAAGAAGTCCTGGTAAGAAGAAATCGTATGTCATATAGCCTTTGCCTGCTACTAACTCATAAATCTTCTCGCCGTAGCTTGCGTGAATCTCAGGAAGTAATGTTACTCCGTTTTTGTCTGCAAGCTCTCTAACCTTCTGTAGTAAATCCCAAGTTCCAGGATCATTCAAGAAATTCTTTTCTCCTGGCTCCTTAGGAGCATATGCGAATGCATCAAGTCTGACGATTTTAGCACCGTATGATGAAAGTGTCTTAAGAGTGTTTTCATAGAATTCCCAAACAAGTGGAGATTTGATATTCAAATCCATCTGTCCTAAGTATCTACGACTGCTCTCAAGTAAATCAACTACCTCATCACGATACTGTTCGTATTTTCCAAGCTTCAATTCTGCTACGCTTGTTCCCTGGCTGATTTGGGAATTAACACACTGTGCTAAACGTGTAGCAGCCACATACTGGATATCCATCTTTTCCATAAGGTCTTCTGCTTCAAGATTCTTGTAGCGAACCTCCTGGTAGAATGTGTTCCAATATGGTACGTTTCTGCCATCTGGGAATCTTACCATAAGAATTGGTAAACCTGGCTTGCGGAAAAACATATCCTTGATATATTTTTCATCTGGCTGAATGTAACCCTCTTTTGTGAGAGTACCGCAACCTTCCCAGAATTTGTTCCAGTCAATGAAGAAATCCTTGTACTTAGAATTCTCACCATTTTTGATGATATCCTGGAACTCCTTTGATAATACAGATGCGTGGTTAAGGATGAAATCAAGCTTAAGGTCGATGCCCATAGCCTTGATAGCCTCAATGGCTTCCTTGCTACCAAGCTCCTCATTGATTCCATAATCAATTACTGAGAAACCTCTGTCTAAGTCTGTATTAAAAATACTTGGAAGGATGTAGAATGACTCGAATACGTCCTTCAATTCATCCTTACTAAGAACCTTTACAATATCATCTAATGTGCCACCCATAGAATCTGGGTAAGCATTTAACATTGGTCCATTGCTCATCACTAATCCCTCCTACTTCATAAGACTTTCATATTCGCTATATGAAAGTAACTCACCTGATTTAGAAAGAATAATTTTTGCCTTGTGAGCCTGTGACTTTAAAAGGTTCTGCTCGAGTTCCAACACAAGCATAGTGAATGCACTATCAGTCTTGCCATCACGATTTCTAGCTCTGCGGTGAGCCAGTGTCTCTTCTGGTGTGCTGTTGAGAAGGATTGGAATATCCACGCCTTCATAGTTATCACTATTACCATGTGTCCATTCAATAACTAGAACTTTTTTGTTTGTAAAATCAACTTCATCATACCAAAGTTCAGAATCGGTTCTACCCATTCTCTTAAGGTAGATCTTATCCTGGCCGGATTTGAAAGCCTTAACAATACCAGTTACTTCATCGAAATCAATTTCGTTTGTAGTGCCAAGATAGCCTGTGAGTCCCTCTCTACCAGCATCAAGATAAGCCTTCATCCATGGATCAGTTGAAACATGGTCAGCTGAAGCATCTGTCTCCTCCTGTTGCCAAGCTCTAAGCTTGTCGAAGTGTTCAGGTGTTGCTTCATTAGCCTTTACAAGGCCTCTTACACCGCTAGTTCTAAAGATGCGAAGTCTCTCAGCATCGTTGTACATAGGAATTCTTCTAGGATAGTTGTCTCCTGACATTGTATAAGCACCAATGCCCTTCTCATTTAAAAAATAAGAAATGAGAGACGCTGTCTCAGACTTTCCTACTCCTGAGCCACCGCAAACAGCTATGACAGCTCTGCCATCCTTTGCGATAACCTCATCAAGCATGCCCTCAAGCTTCTCCATAATAAGAGTTGCCTTTTTAACATGCTCCTCACCTATTTCTACCTTGTCACCTGGCATATCGCCATGTGGAAGTGCCTCGTATTGTTTAAGATCAATAGCCATAATAATATCCTCCTGCTCACTATAGATATGACATAAACAACACGCAATAAGTATACCAAAATATATGTAACGTTAAACCGCTTTAACCCAATTTTATTTAATTTACCGAAAAATCTGTCTGAATGCACAAACCAAAAAAGCTGCCACACTTTCATAGTGTGACAGCCTAATTAAAAGCTAATGATTAAAGAGAATCTTCAAATTCATCAATACCTTCATCGCTGATGTAATCATCGTACTCATCAATATATTCATTTGTGTTCTCAATCAAATCATCGATTGAATATGAGCCTTCGAAAAGAACCTCATCTGCGTAGTGAGTGTAATCTGTGCAAACGATATCTACATCGTAATCAGCACTATCCAACTCGTATCCTAAGATAATTGGAATAGACTCACCTGGCTTAATTTCTGCATAGTTAAGCTTAGATGTACCAGAAATGTATGCCTTATCAAGAGAAATACCATCCTGCTTTACTTCTACATTAACTACGCTTGCAAAATCCATTACCTCATCAGAGTTGTTTGTAAACTCACCAACAAGGTAAACAATTACTACATCATCATAATACTCATCTGTTCCAAGCAATGCTGTATCAACATTAAATGCATACTTGCTTGAAGTATCGATTGTGCCTGCTACGATAACATCGTCATCATCCTCGTCGTCCTTAGACTTCTTCTTTGAATCCTTGTCATCGTCCTCGTCTTCATCCTCATCCTCATCTTCTTCGTCATCAGCTGACTGCTCGATTTTATCCTTGATAGATGAAGATTTACCACATCCTGTTACACCAAATACAAGTGCAAAAGAAACAAGAAGAGCTGCTAATAATCTCTTTTTCATATTGGCCTCCCTTATTTAACCTGGATTTCCTTTTCCAAGATTACTGCCTGATCAAAGCTCTGTCTATCTGTAAGCTTGATTTCTACATTTGAATCGCTAGTAAGCTCGAATACTTCACGAACCTGAATGCTTGCACCAGACTTGATGTCTGTGTATACATTGTCATCATCCATATCCTCACGTAATGGGTGATTGTATGGAAGGTATCCACGCTGAAGAGCTACACCATCCTGGAAGAGTTCCTCTGTAACTGCAGAACCAAAGCTTGTAGCCTCATCAGAATCATTTGTAAATGTGTAATCAATAACTACGATGTTTGTTCCTTCTCCATCATCTGTAACTGTTACATTGTCAATTGAAACATCAAATTCGCTCTCAGAAACCTTAGCCTCAACGTCTGCCATTGAGATTGTCTCTTCAAGAACGCCTACAGTTTTGTAATCCTTGATTGTGTATGATGTTAATTCAAGTACAAGTTCTGAATCCTCATCATAATCAACACCTGAGATGTCAAATGCTGCCTGAACCATTCCAGATTCACCACTCTTAATCTTTCCATCAGCAATAGCATATGGGTTATCAGAACCTAAATAAGATGTGCTAAGTGCTGTACCATCAAGTGTAGCTACAAGACTATATGCAACTGTATAGTTGTCTAAGTATGAATCTGTGTTGTTTGTAGCATCAAGATTTACAACCAATGCTGTTCCGTCGTAAGTACCACATGTAAAAACCTCGTCAACTGTTGCCTCGTACTGTGGAGTAGAGCTTTTACCACATGCTGTGAAAAGTGAGCCTGCCATAACAACTGTGGCAGCTAATAGCGTTACTTTTTTCATAATCATCCTCCTAAACGCTTTTTTTCTAATTTTATAGCTAGTTAATTTTATCTCATCTTTGAACTTATTTCAATAAATTAAGACAAAATAAAAAAAGTCGTTGAGTAATATTACACAACGACTTTATCCAGTCTATTATTGGACTTCTGACACATTTGAAGCGTCAACTGGAACAAATGGAACCAGCACGTATTTCAAATCATCTGTAGCCCCTTCAATTGATGAAATTGACTGCCCCTTTGACAGCATCGCACATGCATTTACTGCTGCTACGCCCTGTCCCTGAGCATCCTGTAAAACTGTCATATACATGTCGCCTGCCTTGATTGACGCACATCCATCAGCTGTGGCATCTACACCAGCTACAAGATACTTTGATGGATCATAACCATTGTCCTTAAGCCACTTTACAGCACCTAGTGCCATTGTGTCATTATTGCAGAATATAGCATCGAAGCTCTGATTTGTAAGCTTAAACACATCAAGCTTTTCATATGCCTCAGTATCTGACCAGTTTGCATGGTCCATAAAAACTATGTTGGCATCAACTCCGTTGTCTCGATAGAAGTATTTAATAGCATTTGTTCTACCAATCGCTCCTGCATGGCCTTTCTCACCCTCAAGAATAACGATATTCATAGATGATGGATTGCCCAATTTGTTCCAAACATATTCCGCCTGGAATCTACCTGCGTCCTGTTCAAAAGATCCTGCATAAATATATTTATCTGCCTTTAAATACTCTGAACTAGGCTCATTGTTTACAAATACAATAGGTAAATCTCCTGCTGCAATTTCCATCTGAAGAGCGGTAGATATATCTACGATTCGACAGATAATTGCATTGTACTGCCCAGATGCTGCTGCAGCCTCAATCATATGAAGCTGTTCATCGGTACTATTACCACAATACTCAGTTGTTACTGTTGCTCCTGACTCAGCTGCTGCCTGATTTATAGCATCGCTAAGTGCTGCTCTGAATGTATCATCAACGTCAGGAATTGAAAAATAAATATTTGTTCCCTTTGCTGAAACCTTTCCTGAAGACGAATTAGCACTTCCACATCCAACCATAGAAGCTATAGCTAAAACGCCTATCATTGTCATACATAATAGTTTTTTAATCTTTGATTTCATGCCATAGCCCCCTCTATATCTTGAATTGCTGAACATAAGCTGAAAGTGTATCTGATGTGCTTGCAAGCTCATGTGAATTATCTGCAACATCCTGGCTGCTGGCTGTGATACTATTTGCCTGCTCAACCATGTGGTGACTTGTTTCAAGGATTTCATCAGCACTAGCTGCCTGTTCCTCTGAAATAGCTGCCACGTTGCCAGCAACATCATCAACCTTCTGGACATCTTTAATCATTAAATCAAGCAATTCATTTGACTTTTCAATATTCTGGTAAATCTGATCAAATGTATCAACTGCTGTATCAATAAGCTGGCTGTTTGCATCGATGTTTTCTGCGCTTGCCTCAGCCTGTTCAACTACTGAATTGATAGCCTTTTGAACATCATTTATAAGCCTTGATATATTATCTGCACTGGCTGCCGAATTCTGTGCAAGCTTTCCAATCTCACTTGCTACTACCGCAAATCCCTTACCAGCCTCACCTGCTCTTGCAGCCTCAATTGAAGCATTGAGTGAAAGAAGATTTGTCTCGTCTGCAATTTCTGCAATCAAGCCAACAATCTTTGTAATTTCCTCTGATGCTCTGCCAACATCATTAATCTTGTTAACAAGCTCATCGTTGCTATTTTTGATTCCCTGCATAGCAACAGAAAGCTGTTCCATATCATCTCGGCCCTTCTTGCTGATTTCAACTGTTTCCTTCATGCTAGCGTTGGCCTGATTAGAATTCTCTCTGGTATCAGAAACAACCATAGCAAGAGTTGTAGCATTTTCTGCGATTTCATTAACAGCCACTGCCAACTGATCAACAGTGCTATTTAAGTTCTGCATAGCATCTGCCTGTGAACGAGACGCCTCAAACATATCTTTTGATACTCTATCTGAGTTGTCAGACTGCTCTTTAAGCTTTTCAGACTCCTCATTAATTGTAGAAAGCATGGTGCGCATAGATTCCACAAACTCGCTAACCTTACTTCCCATCAAGCCGATTTCATCATCGCTCTCCTGCTTAACTTCGATTGTGAAATCACCTGCTGACATATCTGTAATGTTCTTTGTGATATGTCCAAGTGGAGCAATAACTTTTGATACCAGGAGGTTGATCATAATTACAATAACAATTACCGCAATAATTCCTACTATAATAAGGAGATTTGTCAGCTTCATAACATCCTTAAGGATAACCGAATCTGCAATATATGAAACAAGTACCCAGTCTGTTCCCTGAATCTCCCTAAATGCAACTTCGTATCCATTCAATGCAACTGTATCGTAATCTCTAGTCTCAAGCTTCTCTGCGATGGCTGCCATCAGCTTATCGCTATCTGAAGTTGTAAGAGTAGTAGATATACGCTCTGGATCTCTATGAGCAAGAATAGTGTTGTCTGATGCATCGATAAGGAATGATGCCGCAGAATCCATCTTTACTCCAGAGTTTACTATGATACTGATTTGGTCAAGTGATAAGTCTGCAGCGATAACCTTAAGCTCGCCACTACCATCATTTAAAATACCAGATGCACTTATTACTGATGTGCCTTCATCATTTGTATAAGCTGTACCATAGTTCATATTTACACTAGTGATACCCTGCTTAAAGAATGTTTCTCCTGTAGGATTTGTTACTCTTAATCCGGAAGCACTCGCAGCATAAAAGCGGCCATCTGCTGTAGCAACATATGGACCTTCTGTACAATACTTATTAAATCCATAGAAGGAATCCAGAATTCTCTGTAATCCTTCTTCATCTGGCTGGGTCTTTTCAATTACTTGTTTTACTGTTGAGAAATTTTCAAGATTTTCGTCAAGCCAGGCTTCGATATTGTCTGCCTGATTAGAAATTGATGAATCCAACTGCGCTGTGGCCATTTCTGTCATGCTATTTCGAGAAAGAACAGTTGCTATTCCAACTAACACGAGAATAGTGACTATTACCACTGGTAAAAGCAAAAAGATTAATTTGTTTTTAATCTTTTTGCGCTTTAGTTTATTTTTTGTGTTTTCCATTTCTATCTCCTAAATCTTTCTGTCTCGTATTTGGCTCTAGTACGTACACAAACTTTTAAGTCCTGTAGTCTTGATTCGATATCGCCATCTTCGATTACAACATCAATGGATGATGCCATGTTGTCGATGAGAAGATCATCAAAATCCATTGTTGGTGTTGCAACCAAAAGCTTGTATTTGTCCTCGAAGGAATCCGCATCGAGGAATTCCAATAGTATTGGATTTACCTCTTCATTCTCTAGCTTTTCCATGTACTTTCCTCCTATTTTATTTTCTATCTAAATGACTTAGTATTTAAAACTGATTTGTATAATATATATGTCTTGCTAAATCCTTATTACCAAAATCTACAATAATAATTCCATAGCTAGTATCATCCTTTAATTCATATTCCATTAAAAGTTCATTTAATGTATTTGCATATCCACGTGGATGGCCAATTTTTCCATCTCCACTCGTGCTAATAAAATTAAGGAACAGAGTATTTTCGTCAGCCTCGCAATTCTCAAGGCCATCTATAATTGCTTCGTACTTATCCTCAACGTTGTATTTATATCTGTCCTGTATCCACACTCTGAAATTATCATACACATAAAGCTCATATGGAATATCAATAGGTGTATTATTATCCTGCTCAGCCCACTGCATATTAAGGCCCATCATGTCAGTTGCAGCTGCATCTGAGAACCTTGTTGCAAGAACAATGCGGCCTCTTGCATCACCAAGTAAAGGTATCTCATCCTCTGTATACCAATAGTCTTTATTGGCATTAATCTGTTCTGTTAATAAATTCTGGATATCACTAACCGAATGGTCATCGTCTTCTATCTTGATATTTATAATGACTGTCTCAGTAGTATGCTGCTGTAAAAAGCCATATACATCTGCACACACATCATCAAAATACAGATAATCAGAAAATAAATTGCCCTCTTCATGACAGCTGGCAAAATTATGTACCATCTTTACTTTATTTGTCTTTTCGTCTAAGGCAACGCGAAAATCCAAATATCTATAGCCATTCTCCAACTGCTCTGAGACATCAGTGTCCTGGCATCTCATCACATACCCTAGCATTACATTTCTAGCGCAGCTATCATGTGTACCAGGGATTGTTATCTCTGATAAGTAAAGGTCGTCAGACAGGTTGCCCATCCAACTAGTTGTATCGGCATAAGGAACGGATTCATCAACACTTACACTTGAATAAGTGTCATCATCACTTACAAAAAGCACTACAAGAATGACTACGATAATCGCAATCATTATCCCGCACACAATTCTAAAAAGTCGTCCTTTTCCCATATGTCGCATCCCCCTATCTCCTGTTATTTTCTTAAGCTCATTTTACCATTAATTAGTGACAAAGTCTTATAGTTTCTTTAAAATATAGCTTATGATAGAACGAAAGAGACTCCTTTCATTAGGATATTACAAAAAAGCTCCCTCATTCACAGGAAGCGATGGCAAGAAATGCTATAAAATTGAAAAAGTAAGCGAAGAAGGTGCTGACGACAAGTTCCAAGCCACCCTATGGCCTGGCCCCTTCAGCTCCGAAAACACACCAGACGAAAAGAAGCTCACAAACACCGCCCCATTCACAGAGGACGGCCTCCAAGAGCTAGTAGACTGGATGAATTCCACCCCCGTAGAGTAACCCCCGCGGTTTGCTTGTACCTGGGGACTTCGGACTCCCCTGCCTGCCCGGCATCATTTGAGCAGATTTATGGATTACCTTAATGTGTAAAGTCTCCCATATGTAGGTGTACTTACGAAGCTTTTACAATTCGAAGGTAATGTGTGACCTAGACGGACAAAAATAATATTTATAATCAGCTAGTCTAAACTAGTCTTTGTATTATTACTTTTGCTACTCCGTTCACTAAGAAAAATAAAAAAGAGATATTTGTATGAATTGGCACCGTGGCACATTCAACATCGTGTTTCAAGTGACCACTGCTGCCGCCGTCCTAGCGGCAGCTGCCAATTCATATCAAATATCTCTTTTATTTTTTCTAAGTTCACTACAAAGCAAATAGTAATTAATACAAAGCTAGCTTTAGACAGCTGATAATTTAATGTAAAGAATGTCCGTCTAGGGCATACCTTAACGATAGAATTGTAAAACTTTGTAAGAACACCTACTAATAAATATGGGAGACTACACATTTAGATAATCCTAAATCTGTGATTGTGCCGGGCAGGCAGGGGAGTCCGAAGCCCCCAAGTGCAAGCAAGCCACACCACGCTCTACATACGGCGGTGGAATTCAGACGGTTAGGATATGGCAGCCTTGAGCTCACGTTTGTTTTCGTACATATGAGTGTCTGCACGCTTTAGTAAGGTGCGGAAGTCTCTGTCTAGAGAGGCGTCGTATTTTGCATCTCCGACAGCTACGCCAATGTCGAAGATATGGTCGCCTTCAAGGTTGGCAGTATATACTTTTGCCATGAAAAGCTTTTTGAGGCGTTCCATATTTATGTGGCGGCCTGCTGGAATTATACAGCAGAACTCATCTCCACCAGTTCTATAACAGTTTCCGTATTTACCATAAACACTGTTAAATAGTTCGGCCACAATTGTGATATATTCATCACCTGCTTCATGTCCATATGTGTCGTTGCAGTGCTTTAGTCCGTTGGCATCAGCTACGACTACAACAAGTCCATCTAGGCTACTGCCTTTTTCTGATTCGACCTTTGTTTGTCTTTCGAAAGCATTTCTATTGTAAAGGCCTGTCATGCTGTCTGTAAGCGCAAATACTTCAAGCTGTTTAGCACGACGTCCCTTTTCTAATATTTCATTTGCCTCTTTAATCATATCCCAAGCAAGCATGAATACAAATATAAAGAATACATATCTACCTACTTCATCAGCGTCACCCAGGGCTCTGTAATATTGAGCTATATCTACAAATAGTGCGAATACGAATAAGGATAGGCCTGCTGCACATATTTCAAGTCTGCGTGAGAAGTTTCTTCTAATGATTTGTCCAATCATTCCTACAATGAGATAAACGGCCGCAACCATCAGAAGGATTTGTGTAAATACAAGTGTTTCTCTGTATTCAGCAATCTTTGTAAAATGAAGCACTGATAATACAACTGTCTGTACTACAGAATATCCAATAATAATTTTTCGAACTATGCCGTTTCTAATTCCTAAATATGAATCAAAGAACATAATCATAGATGGAACAACAAGCATTAAGCAAAAGTATGGTATCAAAGAGTCAACAATTTTATTACTCGTTAAAAGTGATGACACGTCTGTCTCATTTATTGACCATATACCACAAAAGAATGAAAAATAGCCAAGGAATAAGAGTTCTCTATTAAGATTCTGTTTCTCATGCATAACTGCATAGTATACGAACAGTAATATACTTAGGAATACAATTAATAAACTAACAAAGAATCTTGGCATTGAAGTTGTCATAAGATGATCATACATTCCATAAGAACTTCCTATGTAGAATGTAAGCTTTTGATCTGCCACAATTTCATATGTTGGTTTGACAATAATGGCTATCTGAACCATTTTCTCATTAATCTCAACAAAATGATATGAAGATCCTGGGCTGGATGTCCAGAAGCCTCCTGTGGTATTAAAAGAATATATTTCTCTGCCCATATTGTAGGCAGTAACTGTTTGATGTGATGTGTAAAAAGCTATCCCCGAATAATGATAATCATAATCTTTCAAGAAGAAAAAGTATTCCTTCGAACCATCTGATAACTGAGCAACAGTGTATGGTTCTATTTCTTCTGTGAGTACACTATCTACCGTATCTGTTGTTGTGAAATAACACAAAGCAAGAGCTATAGCAGCTGCTATAACTATCGCTATGTTAATCCTAGCTAATAACCCTATTTTTTTACCCTTATGTTCCTGTACCATAACTACCCCTGTTTGTTATCTAGCAGAACGTTACATTTTGTAACGTATGTTTTCTATTTCAAGATTTTGTAACAATTTTATCATGGATAGTTCACAAACACAAGGAATAATTCTACCTCAAAAAGCCTGAAATGTACTTAAATAAACGATTTGTACCCACTATATAACTTTCATGATTCTCATCGGGTAGTATGTGCAGTTCAGCCTCAGGAATATTAGCTGCTATTTTTTCAGACTCCTTTTCCTTGATGCAATCATCTTCTCCTGCAAATATCATTGCAGGCACAGAAATACGTCGCAAATCTGATGGCGAAATATCAGGCTCCTCAAGCATCATAAGAATCTTAGGGTCGTTTGTTTTCTTATAGGCCTTTTTCATTTCACGAAGCACTCTGTGGTGTATTCCTGCTGGAGAAAGATTTGCACCACAACATACAATTCCAGAAAGTAATTTGCTAGCTTTTATCGCAACTAAAAGAGCTATTATGCCACCGTCTGAATATCCTACAAGATATGGTTTCTCAATATCTAAAGCTGTAATAAGATTGATTACATCCTCTGCCATATCCTTATAATGATATTCCTTTGGTGTTGCACTCTCTCCATGGCCTCTTGAATCCATAGCATATACAGTATGATACATGCTCATAGTCTCTGCTAAAGCGTCAAAATCATGGAGATTTCCGTTATTTCCGTGTATAAGAATAACCGGCGTACCCTCGCCGGTCTTCTCATAGCATATTACCTGTGAATTGAGTTGAATATACATAATTCGCCCTCTATATCTTTCCTCTTATTTCTCAGCAATAACCTGCTTCATGTCGTAAAGCCCTGCTGGCTTTCCTGCTAAGAATTTGGCTGCTTCAACAGCTCCCTTAGCAAATACGCTCTTAGAATATGCTGTGTGCTTGATAGTAATAACTTCATCAAGTCCTGCAAAAATAACCTCATGCTCGCCAACAATATTTCCGCCTCTAACTGCAGAAATACCGATTTCGTTCTTAGGTCTCTTTTCTCTTCTATCTGCTCGTCCATAGCAGTACTCATACTTTTCATCTAATGCTTCATTGCATGCATCTGCAAGTGCAAGCGCTGTTCCACTTGGAGCATCTAATTTTTGATTGTGATGCTTCTCTACGATTTCGATATCATATCCTGCATCTGCAAATACCTGTGTAGCCTTTTTACAAAGATCAAATAAAGTATTTATTCCAAGTGACATGTTAGCTGAACGAAGAACTGCTACCTTCTTGCTAGCTGAATCAACATGATTAATCATATCATCTGTAAGTCCTGTTGTGCAAAGAACAACTGGCTTGCCATTTGATTCGCAATATGTCAAAAGGTCATCTACAGCTGCAGCATTTGAAAAATCAATAATCACATCAAAGTCTACATCTACATCTGAAATAGAATCAAATACTGGGTATTCATTTTCAATTCCCTTGAATTTATCTACACCAGCAACAATTGATACTTCGCTGTCAGCTTTACACAAATCAGTAATAACTCTTCCCATGTGGCCGTTGCAGCCGTGCATAACTACTCTTGTCATTTTGTCACCTCAATCTAAAAAACTTATATTACTAGTAAACATCCTAAGTGATTCGTCGTATTCCTCATCCTTTGAAGGATTAGATTTGATTTTCATTTCCTTGTACATTCTTTTATCTTCGTACATGGCCTGATCAGCTTTAACTACAACATCATCAAAATCATCGGATGGATTATACATATTTATTCCAAAGGAGCATGTGTATGGTGTTTCTTGAAGCTTCATTCTTATATCATGTATAAGAGTTTCAGCCTCATCCTTTGTAGCTTTTATTCCAAGCATCATGAATTCATCTCCACCAGTTCGATAAAGAATAAATTTGCTAGGCTTAACAGAACGACATACCTCCGCAAAAGTAAGCAAAGCTATATCTCCTGCCTTATGTCCAAAATTGTCATTGATATACTTTAGGTCATTTAAATCCATTGATATAATGGCCATTTTATTCTTTGAATGTCTTTCTGCGTCTGCATAAAAACATCTACGTTTGTAGCACCTGGATACAGAATCTATGTTATATCTAGCTGCATACATATACATATACAAAAATAGGATTCCAATAGCCAAAAATGGCAGAATATAAGAAAGAACAGTAACTACTATATAGCCTGATGTTGAATAAATTATTGTTCCAAACATGGCAATTAATAGAGCTGTTGCTCCATAGATAAACCTGAATTTGACCTTGTGATCAAAAGCTCTCATTGTAAAAATGAACACAATCAAAGCAATACATGAAAATATGCCAAAAAACAGTCCGCTGCTATTTCCGATTATCCACCCTCTAACCATAGCTTCTCCTCGTAAAAACCCTACAATTGAGAATATAACAGTAGCCAGAGATTATTTCTCTGGCTTAATGTTTAATACACTGTCTGCTATTTCAAACAATCCAGGCGTCATGTTAAGACCTGTCAATATCACATTAGTGAAAACTGACTTGCCTTCTAATACTTCCATTATATCCTGTTCTGAAACGATGCCCTCGTCAACAACGCCGAGGATTTCATCAAGAATGAGCAAATCACATTCTCCTGTGCCAAGAACCTTTTTTGCATAGTTCAAGCCATTGAGAATGTTGATTTTCTCCTCCTGCTTTTGCTCGTCTGTAAGATTTTGAAAACCTTCTTTTGAACGCTCAAATCTGAAAAGCTTGATTTCTGGTTCAAGCTTTTCAAGATAGTCTGAATCGTTTTCTGATTTTAAGAACTGGATTATGATTGTACTTCTACCTTCCGAAGCAAAGCGCAGAGCATATCCAAGCGCTGCCGCTGATTTGCCCTGTCCGCTTCCGTAGTAGGCCTGTATAGTTCCCTTTTCCATAAATCTCCTACTTTCTAATGCTAGCTCTCTTTCTCATAAGAGGATCAAGGATTCTCTTTCTGATACGTAAAGACTCTGGAGTTACTTCCAAAAGCTCATCTACATCGATGAAATCAAGAGCCTGCTCAAGACTAAGTACTCTAGGTGGTACAAGAGTAAGTGCCTCATCTGCTGATGATGAACGAGTATTTGTAAGATGCTTCTTCTTACATACGTTAAGCTCGATATCTTCAGCACGTGAGCTCTGTCCAATTACCATACCAGAATATACTTTTTCGCCTGGTCCAATGAAAAGTGTACCACGCTCCTGAGCTGAGAAAAGTCCGTATGTAACAGACTCACCTGTCTCGAATGCAATAAGTGAACCCTGCTTACGATAAGCAATGTCCCCCTTGTAAATCTCATAACCGTCGAAAATTGTATTGATTATACCATTTCCTTTTGTATCTGTCATGAACTCTCCACGATATCCGATAAGACCACGTGCAGGAATCTTAAATTCGATTCGTGTATAACCACCTGTGATAGGTGTCATGTTCTGAAGCTCACCCTTTCTCTGAGAAAGCTTTTCGATAACTGCACCAGTAAACTCATCTGGTACATCTACGTAAGCACGCTCCATTGGCTCAAGCTTGTGTCCCTTTTCATCTGTCTTGTAAAGAACCTCTGCTTTTGATACAGCAAACTCGAAACCTTCACGGCGCATGTTTTCAATAAGAACTGAAAGATGGAGCTCACCACGTCCTGATACCTTAAGTGAATCAGGTGAATCTGTATCTTCAACTCTAAGTGAAACGTCTGTGTTAAGCTCCTTCATAAGGCGCTCTCTGATATGACGTGATGTAACGTACTTTCCTTCCTGACCAGCAAGCGGGCTATCATTTACAATGAAGTTCATTGAAATGGTAGGCTCAGAAATCTTCTGGAATGGGATAGGATTTGGTGCATCTACTGCACAAATTGTATCTCCAATGTGGATATCTGAAATACCTGAGATAGCTACGATTGAACCAATCTCAGCTGAATCTACATCTACTTTGTTAAGTCCATCATACTCAAAAAGCTTTGAAATACGAACCTTGTTGTTCTTCTCTGGGTCGTGTGCATTAACAACGATAGCATCCTGGTTAACCTTGATTGAACCATTCTCTACCTTACCGATACCAATTCTACCAACGTACTCGTTGTAATCGATTGTAGAGATAAGAACCTGTGTAGGAGCCTCTGGATCACCAGTTGGAGCTGGAATGTAATCAACGATTGTCTCGAAGAGAGCTGTCATATCCTTGTGCTCTTCATCAAGGCTTCTGATAGCAAAACCTTCCTTAGCTGAAGCATAGATAAATGGGCAATCAAGCTGCTCATCTGATGCATCAAGATCCATGAAAAGTTCAAGAACTTCATCGATAACCTCATCAGGACGAGCCTCTGGTCTATCGATTTTGTTGATACATACGATAACTGGTAAATCAAGATCAAGTGCCTTCATAAGAACGAACTTTGTCTGTGGCATTGCACCTTCAAATGCATCTACTACAAGAACAACACCGTTTACCATCTTAAGAACACGCTCAACCTCGCCACCGAAGTCAGCATGACCTGGTGTATCGATAATGTTTATCTTTGTGTCTTTATAATATACTGCTGTGTTTTTTGAAAGAATTGTGATACCACGCTCACGCTCGATGTCATTTGAATCCATGACACGCTCAGCTACTTCCTGATTCTCACGGAATACACCAGACTGCTTTAAAAGCTCATCTACAAGTGTAGTTTTACCGTGATCTACGTGTGCGATAATCGCAATATTTCTAATATCTTCTCTACTCTGAATTGCCATAAAACTTCCTTTTCTACTGCAAACCTATAGTTACAGTAAAAACCCCAAAAAGTGCAAGTAGCACTTAAGTTTTTCATGCTCCCGGAGGCCACCTTCCACACTTCGCTAGGCAACCTCCCCCTTCGGGGTTCCTTCCTAGCTTGTATGGAGCCTTCCTCCTCGCGCTTACCGAGACTTTGATGCTACTTGCCATTAAATACTATATTAGATTTCTTCCCGATGAATAATAATATGATTCGAATATATTGTCAAATACGATTATTTTACGGGTATGAGGACTTCTTTGCCACCCATGTAAGGCTGGAGTGCCTTAGGAATAGCTACGCTGCCATCCTCGCGAAGGTTGTTCTCCAAGAATGCGATAAGCATACGAGGTGGAGCAACAACTGTGTTGTTAAGAGTGTGAGCAAAGTACTTTGTACCATCCTCAGCCTTAACACGAATCTTAAGACGACGTGCCTGTGCATCGCCAAGATTTGAGCAGCTACCAACTTCGAAGTACTTCTTCTGACGTGGTGACCATGCCTCAACATCACAAGACTTAACCTTAAGATCAGCTAAATCTCCTGAACAGCACTCAAGTGTACGTACAGGAATATCTAAGCTACGGAATAAATCAACTGTGTTCTGCCAAAGCTTGTCATAGTACATCTTTGAATCTTCTGGCTTACAAACAACAATCATCTCCTGCTTCTCGAACTGGTGGATACGATATACACCACGCTCCTCGATACCATGAGCACCCTTTTCCTTACGGAAGCATGGGCTGTAGCTTGTAAGTGTGTATGGTAAGTTTGCTTCATCATTAAGTGTATCGATGAACTTACCGATCATTGAATGCTCTGATGTTCCAATAAGGTAAAGATCCTCACCTTCGATTTTGTACATCATAGCGTCCATCTCTTCGAATGACATAACGCCAGTAACTACGTTTGAACGAATCATGAAAGGTGGGATGCAATATGTAAATCCTCTATCAATCATGAAATCACGTGCATATGAGATAACTGCTGAATGAAGACGAGCAATATCTCCCATTAAGTAATAGAAACCATTACCTGCAACCTTACCAGCTGCATCCATATCGATACCATTGAATCTCTCCATGATATCTGTGTGATATGGGATTTCGAAATCAGGAACCACTGGCTCACCGAACTTTTCGATTTCAACGTTGCAAGAATCATCTGGACCAATTGGAACTGAAGGATCAATGATGTTAGGAATCTTCATCATGATTTCTTCAACCTTATCTGAAAGCTCCTTCTCAACTGGCTCAAGGTCCTTGATACGCTGCTTAAGCTCTGCAACTTCTTTCTTTGCAGCCTCAGCCTCATCCTTTTTGCCCTGTCCCATTAATGCACCGATCTGCTTAGATGCTTTGTTCATCTCAGCACGGAGGTCATCTGCCTCCTGCTGAGCAGCACGTCTCTTGTCATCAAGCTCAATTACTTCATCAACAAGACCAAGCTTGTGCTCCTGGAACTTCTTTTTAATATTCTCTTTAACTGCGTCTGGATTTTCACGTAAAAATTTAATGTCGATCATACTATATCTCCTAATCTATACTAAATACTTTAATAACTATTTGATGAGTGATAATTAATTCGACTTCTTACCACTAACTCTAAATATGTACCAAAGCTGTGTTGCGATAAAGATAGATGAATATGTACCAGCAATTACACCAGCAAGAAGTGGTAATGCGAACTCTCTGATTGATGAAACACCAAGGATGAGAAGCATAAGTACCATGATTGCTGTTGTGATTGATGTTGAAATACTACGAGACAATGTCTGTGCCAATGAGCTGTTTGCAAGCTCCTTAAGATTCTCAACTGTCTCTGTTCTGATTGCCTTGTGGTTTTCTCTGATACGGTCAAATACAACGATTGTATCGTTAACAGAGTAACCAATAACTGTAAGCATACATGCAATGAATGCTGAACCAACTGATATACGTGCAAATGCATAAAGTGACAATACAATAAGTACATCGTGGATAAGAGCAATGATTGCTGATGATGCAAATCTGATGTCCTTAAATCTGAACCAAATATATACAAGCATGCAAAGTACTGCAACGATAACTGCGATTGTTGACTGGCTGCGCATCTCGCCTGAGATTGTAGAACCAATACTCTGTGAAGTAATTGAATCCTCTGCAACTGAGTACTTTGACTCGAGCATTTCATTTAAAGCTGTACGCTCATCAAGTGTAAGTGTACGTGTCTTGAAGATTGCCTGGTTGCTTCCATCAACTGTTGTTGTCTGGATGCTTCCCTCGCTAATATCAAGTGTAGAAGCGATGTCTGGAACAACAATGCTATCTAACTGCTCAAGTGTGTATGTCTCGTTGAAATCAACTGTTGTTGATGTACCACCAAGGAACTCGAGAGAGTAGTTAAGTCCTGCTCCGTCCTTTGCCTTGAATACACCCATTGTTACGAAACCAGCTGCGATAATTGCAACCGAAATAGTAATGAAGATTGCCTTCTTTCCAACGAAATCGAACTTTGTAGGTTCCTTAGCCTTACCGTATGCCTTTGGAGAACGAATGCCAAGTGCATAGAAAGAGTTCATAAGGATACGTGTAATAACAAGCGCTGTGAACATTGATAAAACAACACCGAGTGCAAGTGTAATTGCGAATCCCTTTACAGTACCTGAACCGAGGATTCCAAGAACTGCTGCTGCAATAAGTGTTGTGATGTTTCCATCAAGGATCGCTGAAAGAGCCTTTGAGAATCCTGTTTCAATTGCTGAGATAACAGGACGGCCATTCTTAATCTCCTCACGGATACGTGCGAAGCAAATAACATTGGCATCAACCGCCATACCGATTGAAAGAATCATACCAGCGATACCTGGCAATGTAAGTGTAATATCGAATGCCTTTAAGATTCCGATAAGCATTGCTGTGTAAAGCGCAAGTGCAAGTGAAGCAACAACACCTGGTGCTAAGTACATAGCAATAAGGAATAACATAACGATTACAAGGCCTACGCCTGCAGCAATAAGTGATGTTCTGAGTGCGTCAGAACCAAGCTGAGCACCTACTACCTGAGACTCAAGCTCTGTAAGCTCGATATCAAGACCACCGATACGGATGTATGAAGCAAGCTTCTGAGCCTGTTCGTATGAATCCATTCCCTCGATGATGCAATTGCCATCTGAAATTGCATTCTTTACTGTAGGAACTGAAACAAACTTACCATCATAGTAGATTGCAATTGAATCACCTGTTAATGAAGCTGCTGTAGTTGCTGCTGAGAATGCTGTTGTTCCCTCATCGTCGAAACGAAGCTGAACAACATACTCTGTAGCGTTTGTTGTCTGGTTTGTCTGAGTAGCTGCCTGTGCGCTAGTAACATTTGTACCAGTTGCAATAACTGAGCCATTATCAATCAATGTATCGATGTCATAGTTAAGTGTGCCATCGATGTTACCATCTGCATCGTAACCGTTGATTGTGTAGTTTGGATTTCCCTCAATATCGTACTGAGTAATGAAGTAAAGTGTACCTGGTGTACCAAGCTCTTCCAAAAGAGCATTAGCATCAGAAACACCTGGAATTTCAACAGTGATACGCTTATCGCCTACACGATAAACATTAGCTTCTGTAGTTGAGCTTTCTTCGCCCAAGTCGTTTTCGATACGCTGCTGAAGCTTAAGGATTGTATCCTCCATCTGCTCGTCAGTAGGTGTATCTCCAACTGCTTCGTATGTAATGCTGACACCACCGTCAAGATCAAGTCCTAACTTAAGGCTGTCGTCAGTCTTATTGATTGTGCCTGTAAGAACAAGTGCTGCATAGTAACCAAGTAAACCAAGGATTACTACGAACGCAACAAGCCAGGCAATACCCTGTCCCTTTTTTAAACGTTTCATTTTTATTCTCCTATTCTATTTATTGTGCCTCAGCCTCTAGCTCGCTTGCGTGAACCTTTAATGCAATAGCACATTCAATACGTTTTTTCTGTAACTCGCAGCCAACATGATAGTTCCCCAAAATGCTGCCAGTAAAGTTGTATGCATTAGCTGCACAACCACCGCTACAGTAAAATCTTGCGAAGCAATTCTTACATTCTTCCTTAGCGTATACATTGCAATGCTTGAACTGATTAACAACATCAGTCTTTTTAACTCCGTTATATACATCGCCAAGGCAGAAGTCTGTGTTTCCAACAAACTGATGACATGGATAAAGCTCACCAGTAGGTGTAACTGCCATGTACTCAGTTCCTGAACCACATCCTGAAAGACGCTTGTAAACACATGGGCCACCTTCCAAATCAATCATGAAGTGGAAGAAATTGAAATCCTCATCTGTGCCCTGACGTCTCATCATCTCTGCGGCAAGATTATCGTATTCTTCAAAGAGCTTTGGCAGATCTTCCTCACGGATAGCGTAATCATCTGTATCCTGAGCGACTACCGGCTCAACTGAAATCTGCTTGAAGCCTTCGTTTGCCAAGTGGATAACATCCTTTGAAAAATCAAGATTGTTTCTAGTGAATGTACCTCTGATGTAGTACTTGTCCTGATTTCTTGATTCTGCCAACTTTTTAAACTTTGGCATAACGATTTCGTAGCTTGGTGCGCCTTTTCTGAATGGACGCATAAGATTATGAATTTCTGGACGACCGTCGCAGCTAAGTACTACATTAGCCATCTCTTTATTTGCAAATTCCTGAATCTCATCATTTAAAAGAACGCCGTTTGTTGTAAGAGTGAATCGGAAATTCTTTCCGTGTTCCTTTTCAATTGAACGACCATACTTAACAAGATCCTTTACAACCTGCCAGTTCATAAGTGGCTCGCCACCGAAGAAATCAACCTCGAGGTTGCGACGGCTGCCTGAATTAGCAACCAAGAAATCAAGTGCTTGCTTACCAACTTCGTAGCTCATAAGCTCGCGCTTACCTGTATGGTATTCGCCTTCCTCTGCGAAGCAGTATTTACATGCCAAGTTGCAATCGTGTGTTATATGTAAGCAAAGAGCCTTTACCACTGTAGGGCGTGCTGTAAAATCAGCAATGTGAGGCTCGTAATTATCCTCTGTAAATAATGAGCCATCGTCAATAAGCTGCTGAATTTCGGATTTGATAGCGTTAAGCTCCTCCTCTGAAACTTCTGAATGGCTCTCTTTCATCTTTGTAAAAGCGACCTCTGCGCCATGCTCCTGCCAGAGAGCAAGGTAATCGTATGTGACATCATCAACTACGTGAATCGCGCCACTGTTAATATCTATGACAACGTTATAACCGTTGTTTTTAAACTGGTGTATCACTAAAAATAAAGTCCTTTCATAAACGCACAATAGACCGTTCCCCTAATTTACATTAGACAGGACCGGCCTTCGCGTTAAATATAGATAATCTTTGTAAGATTAGTTCTTGTGCTCACAGCTCTGGTTACCAACTGTGCAAGATGTCTTGCAAGCTGACTGGCATGATGTCTGGCACTCGCCACATCCGCCTTCTTTAACTGTGTTCTGTAATCTCTTTGTGTTAAGTGTCTTAATGTGTTCCATCTTATTTCTCCTTTTATATTAATTGCTCCTAAGAGCCAAAAAGCTAGAGTAAATTATACTACAGCTAGGTAAAAATAGAAAGTATTTCCTACTGTCCCTCAGCTTCTACTTCCACCTCTGATTCCAACTCTTCGTCTGTTACAACTTCTGAATCTTCCTCTGTATCAGCATCTGCATTAAGAACATTTGTAGAATTAACTACAGCATTCTCTACACAGAAATCTGTTGCCTTTTCTGTACGATATGCAAGCTCAAAATATTTCTGTCCGCCATATCCATCTACAGTGAAATCAGCATAGAATGTATCAAGGTCTGTATAACCCATATTCTGATAAATTGGTGTGATGAACTCAGTGTAACCCTCTTCATCAACCTCTATACCTTCCTTATTAGCAATTGCCTCAAGGATAAGCTCTGTCTTAGTTGATTCCTTAACATTCTCTGTGAGAGTTTTGATTACTTCCTGGTAATCGTATCCCATAGATGTAAGGTATGCTTCCATTGTTGTGCCGTATGCTTCATACTGCTTGCTCTGAATAGAAAGGATAAGATCTACTCTTGCCTGAAGAAGTCCCTCTGGTACCTCTGAAACAGTGCAGTTGTTAATGAGAGCATTTAATACAGCAGTCTCTGTATCATTCTCAAGATTGTCCTCTAATGAAGCTGTATATTCTTCCTTGAGAGAATCCATATATTCATCAACTGTATCGTATCCAAAATTATCTGATACTACAGCATCTGTTAAATCATCCTCTGACTCAACAGCCTTAGCGATGTAATTAATCTGGAATGTAAATACTACTGTCTGGCCAGCTAAATCTGTATTGCCATATGACTCTGGGAAAGTAACATCATATGCAACTTCATCACCAACGCTATGTCCTACAAGACCTGCTGTAAATCCATCGATAAAGCCTGTAGTACCGCCAGCCATGCAATTGCCTGCCACATCAATCATCTGGTCCTCTGCTGAACCACCATCAAAAGGCACTCCATCCTGCGAACCAACATAATCAACATTTACAATTGAATCTTCCTGAACCTCTGTCTGGCTATCATCCTCAGCAAAAACTGCCGCAGACTCAATAGTATCTGCTACATACTGCGCAAATCCCTCGTCAGTATACTCATACTCACCTTCGATTGTAACTTCAATCCCTTTGTAATCCCCAAGTGTAACGTAATCGTCAACATTGTACTCTATCTCTGCTACCTGTGTAGTCTCCTCTGTAGCTTCCTCAGATGATTTTCCACAAGCCATCATCGAAGCCGCCATAGCTGTAGCTAAAGCTAATGCTAAAACTCTATTTTTCATCACAAAACCTCCGTCAAATATGCGAATCTTGCGCTATTGTACCACATATACCCCTCGAAATCAAAACCGTACCTCCACCCAACTCCTACTCGCCCCCCCATAAAAGTACAATAAACTGGCTGCCCTCCGGGGCCCTGCACCGGTCTGTATTGGGGAGTCATCGCATGAATATTATGTTTTTCTAAAGTGCAAGGCGAGCACACTTATTTACAGGTGTCTTTTGCAGGTCTGTACATTTTCTGAATCTGTATGTCTATGGACGGACACACAGTTCTTGATTAGAATATGGATTTCAAAAACTATGGATACCTTTGGGTGATTTTGGAATAAGCTTAGTAGAACAAAAAGAGATATTTGATATGGATGAGCAGCTGCCGCTAGGACGGCGGCAGCAGTGGTCACTTGAAACACGATGTTGAATGTGCCACGGTGCTCATACATACAAATATCTCTTTTTTAGTTCTACTTAGCGAATGTAATATGAACCCAAGGTACCATAGCTTTGGAAATCCATATTAATAATATTATAGTGTCCGTCCTAGCCAATACAGATTCAGAAAAAGTTCATCCCGCAACAAGACACCTGTAGTATGCTCGCCTATTGCACTAAGAAAAACTATAATATTCGCGAAATCGACTCCCCAATACAGACCGGTGCAGGGCCCCCGGAGGGCAGCCAGTTTTACATACACTAGGGGTGCGAGTAGGAGTATGGGTTATTTTTTGGCCTTAGTTTTAGCAGGCTTTTTAGGGGTTTCTTTTTTCTTTGTGCGGTCGTACATGACAGACATTTTGTAGATTTTTTCTGCAAGGTCGTCTGTGATTTCGTCCTCGATGAGGCGCCACTGCCAATTGCCTGATTCTGTGCCTGGGACGTTGATACGGTTGTATTTGCCAAGGCCAAGAAAGTCCTGCATCTGAGCTACGAATAGAGTGGCTACAGAACTCATTCCGCCGCGAATCATGCCCCAGTTAAAGCCCTCTGATTTGGAGATGCCTAGATACTTGCTGGCATATTCTTTGTCTTTTTTGTTGGCTTCCTGGTACCATTCCATGACTGTCGCATTGTCGTGGGTGCCAGTGTAGCATACACAGTTTTTGTCGTATGTGTGTGGCTGGTAGTTGTTTGGTTCTCCTGAATCGAATGCAAACTCAAGAACCTTCATGCCTGGCCACTTGCTGTCATGTAGAAGCTCCACAACAGTTGGAGATGGTTCTCCTAAATCCTCTGCTATGAATTCGATATTTGGGAATTTTTCAGATAAGAGACCTACCAAATCCATTCCAGGGCCTTTCTTCCATTTACCCTTCTTTGCAGTCTTTTGTCCTGCTGGCACAGCCCAGTATTCATCAAATCCTCTGAAGTGATCGATGCGCAATACATCGTAGAGCTTTGCAGCACCTTCTATTCTACGAATCCACCAGCGATAGCCATCCTTCTTTAATGCTTTCCAGTTGTAACATGGATTGCCCCAAAGCTGACCGTCCTCGCTGAAGTAATCTGGTGGAACACCGGCCACTTCAACTGGATAGTTTTCCTCATCCAGACTAAAGAATTCTGGCTCAGCCCAAACATCACATGAGTCAAGCGCTACATATATTGGTAAATCTCCAATGATTTCTATTCCTAAATCATTGATGTATTTTTTAAGCCTTGTCCACTGCTTGAAGAATAAGTACTGAATGTATATAAAGAATTCAATATCCTTTTCTAATAGCTTTCTGTATTTTTCTACGGCCTCTGGCTTGTGAAGACGAATATCTTCCTCTGGCCACTCTTGCCAACTAAGCTGTCCAAAATGCTTTTTAATAGACATAAATAAAGCATAGTTCTCTACCCATGGATTGTTTTTCTTAAAGTGAGAAATATCCCCTAACGCAGCCTTGTAGCCTCTTTCCTTTGCCTTTTCAAGAATCTTGAATCTGCTACTGTAGATTTGTCCATAATCCACGTATCTAGGATTTGTCCCCCAGTTTTCAGCCTCTACTTCCTTTTTTGTAAGAAGCTTTTCCTCTATCAGCATTTCAAGATCTATGAAATAAGGGTTTCCGGCAAAGGTAGAAAAGCTTTGGTATGGGCTATCGCCATAGCTTGTTGGGCCCAGTGGTAAAACCTGCCAATACTTCTGACCTGAAGCTTTCAAAAAATCTGCAAATTTGTACGCTGCCTTTCCAAATGTGCCAATGCCATATGCAGATGGCAATGAAGATATAGGCAGTAAAATACCGCTACTTCTTTTCATATTCTCTCTCCTAGCCTTTTACAGCTCCAGCAATTACGCCTTTGATAATATATTTCTGAAGGCAAATGTACATGATGATGATTGGTAAAACTGTCATCATGATGCATGCCATCATAGGTCCCATTTCAACATGTCCATAGCTGCCGCGGAAATACTGAATAAGTATTGGAATAGTCATATATTTCTTACGGTCTAGAACAAGATATGGTAATAAATAATCATTCCAAAGCCACATTGTTTCAAGTATAGCTACCGAAATAAGTGTTGGCTTCAATATAGGTAAAACAATTTGGAAAAATGTCTGGATTGGATTACAGCCATCAATCATTGCTGCTTCCTCAATTTCCAGAGGAATTGATTTCATGAAACCTGTAAACATAAACACCGCAAGTCCAGCGCCAAAACCTAAATATATTATACATATATTGAATGGTGTGTCCAAATCCAATCTATCAGCTGTAGATGAAAGTGTGAACATAAGCATTTGGAATGGAACTACCATTGAAAACACGAAAAGAGCATAGCATACTTTTGAGAGCATTCCGTGAACTCGTGTTATGTACCAAGCGCACATGGATGTACCAAGCAAAATAAGCACATCAGATGTGACTGTGATAACTAAGCTGTATCCAAAAGCTGCTGCAAATCCCTTTGAAGAAAGAGCATCCTTATAGTTTTCAAGACCTATAAAGCTCTTCGCATCTGGCAGTTGAAAAACTGTGTTAGTGCTGATAAATGTATCACCCTTAAGTGAGTTGATTAATATCATAAATACTGGATAAATCCAAAGTACAGCCAAAATGCATAAAACAATAAATAAAATACCCTTGGCAATTCTCTCTTTTGCTTTCATTACTGCTGCACCTCCTTTGATTTAGTAAACTTCAACTGAATCATGGAGATAATGATTACCATAATACAGAAGATAACAGCCTTTGCCTGACCATAGCCTTTCCACTGAGGGCCTGTACGGCTGTAGAAGGTGTTGTAAATATTAAGAGCAAGCATCTCTGATGCATGTGCAGGTTCGCCGCCTGTCAATGCCAGGTTCTGATCAAATAGCTTGAATCCATTAGTGATTGTAAGGAAAGTACAAATTGTAATTGAAGGCATTACATTTGGAATCTTAACTCGGAAAAGTATCTGATTTGTTGTAGCGCCATCAATCTTTGCAGCTTCAATATAATCATCAGGAATAGATTGAAGTCCTGCGATGTAGATGATCATCATATAACCAATTTGCTGCCAGCACATAAGAATTGTCAAACCGATAAATCCGTATGTTGCATTAAGAGCAAGAAGTGGCTTTTCCAAAAGTGAAAGAACGCAGTTTAAAAGTATCTGCCAAATATATCCAAGAACAATTCCACCGATTAGGTTTGGCATAAAGAAAACTGTTCTAAAAAAGTTAGATGCTTTTATTTTGTTTGTAAGTGCCAGAGCAATAGCAAATGCTATTACATTTATTAACACTGTGGATACCACAGTAAAAAGCGCTGTAAACCAGAATGAATGCCAAAACTCACTATCTAGTATTGCATACGCGTAATTGTCTACTCCAATAAATGTTGCTTTTTTAATAGTTGTAAATTTACAGAATGATAAATACAAACCTTGTACAAATGGATATATAAAACCGACGCAAAAAGCGGCTAAAGTAGGTAGTACAAATATGGGCCAGTATTTTCTAATAGCTTTCTCCATAGCAATCTCCAATCCCAAAAAATTTGGAGGGCGTTAGGCCTCGCCCTCCTAAGAATAAAAGAAGAAAAAATACTCTAAAAAGAGTCTTTCTTTAGTTATTAGCTGCAGCGTATTCTGATGCCCAGCCATCAACGAATGCTGAAACAACATCGTCCCATGAACCTGTGCCTGCTGCATATGCTGTAAGAGCACTACCTACGCCATTCTTCCATTCTTCTGAAGGCATAGTTGTGAAGTTCCAAGAAACTGGTGTCTTACCTGCTTCTGTGTATGCTCTATCGTTAAGTACGAAAAGGTTAGTTGTATCTGCTGCATTCTTGAAAGGAATTACACCGATGTTTTCAGAAAGCATCTGTGTACCTGCCTCAGATGTAACCATCCATGTAAGGAAATCAATTGTTGCCTGAATATCTTCTTCTGATGCTTCAGAGTTTACACACCAGTAGTTCTCTGTACCTGTGCAAAGTCCCTGATTAGCCTCATCGCCTGCGCCAATGTAAATTGGAATCATTGCAAGCTGATCATCTGTCATACCCTTATCTGTAAGGTTCTTATATTCCCATGAACCATTCTGATAGAATACTGCCTGGCCCTCTGCAAATTCATTTTCTGCATCATCACCAGTCTTACCAGCTAACTCAGAAGGATCACATGTTGCGTTGTTGATATAAAGATCCCACATAGCCTTGTAGTTATCAAGGTATGTTCCTTCGATAGCATCTGTAGAATCAATGCCCTTATCCTGATACTCGAAGTAAATAGGAAGGTTTGCAAGGTGTGTCTTGAATCTCCAATCAGAAGAACCATCCATACCTGCTGATGTAAATGCTGAGAATCCAAGCTCACCTGAACGAGCTGTAATATCCTCTGCAACTTTCTTTAAGTCATCAAAGCTTGCGATATCATCAAGTGAGTATCCAGCCTGGTCAAGTAATTCTGTGTTTACGATAAGTCCATAAGACTCGATTACATATGCAATACCTGCAACAGCATCTCCATCATAAAGTGCGAATGAATCGCTTGTTAACTCATCATAAAGAGATGAACCCTTAAGGTCATAGCAATAGTCCTTCCAGTTAGCGAGACCTACTGGACCATTTACCTGGAATAATGTAGGAGCTTCGTCTTTAATAATCTCAGATGACAATGTCTCCTCGTATGTACCAGAAGCTGCTGTAATAACTGTTACAGGAACACCTGTCTCTTCTGTGTACTGTGCAGCGATTTCCTGCCAAGCCTCATCTGCCTCTGGCTTGAAGTTAAGATAATAAACCTGTCCACTTGCACTATCGCCTGTGCTAGCAGAACCACCATCACTGCTTTCGCTTGAACCACAGCCTGCAAATGCAGCTGTCGACATCATTGCGATTAACCCTAATGCCAATACTTTCTTCATCTTCATTTCTTACACTCTCCTTTTTGTGTATGATAATTTCTATGTTTCAACAAAGGACTCTATACCTCCTTTGTAAAAACCAAGAGAATTACCTACTTAAGAGTCTCACCTTCTCTTAAAGTAGTTGGAAGAATCACATGTCTGTATGTGCTTTTTCCATTAATGATATCTACCAACAATTTCACTGCTTCACTGCCCATTTTTTCCATTGGCTGACATAGAGTTGATAACACAGGATTCATGTATTCAGAAGCTTCAATTCCATCTATCGCAATAACCGCAACGTCCTCTGGCATCTTTTTACCAGCTTCCCTCAAAGCTTTCATCGCTCCCATTGCCATATTATCTGAGATAGCAAACACCGCTGTGAATTCTCTATTCTTTTTTAGCCAATCTTTCATGCCTGAATAGGCATCCGCAATATTGAAACTATTGATTTCTATTATCAGATTTTCATCTAGTTGTATTCCAAAATCTTTTAATGCTCGTTTATAGCCGGCAAATCTCACCTGACTGACTGAGCCATCCTCCACTCCTGATAGCAAAACAACTATCTTTCTGCGGCCTTCATTAACCAAATATTCCACTGCATCATAAGCAGCCTGGTTATCATCTATACATACACTCGAATAATCAGATTTATCTAATGTTCCATACTGATTATTGAATGTACAACATACATAAGGAACATTGATGCTAGTCATTCGTTCCTTTGTATAATCCAAATTTCCTCCAAGAAAAATCAGACCTTGGAGCTTCTTATCCCTTTCCATTTTGGCGGCGGTCATAATCTCATCCTCGCCTGCTGCGATTTGCTGCATCACCATAGTGTATCCAGCCTTTTCAATTCCGCTTCCAATCTCTGTAATAATCTTTGTGTAGAATGGGTTAGACAGTCCTCTCACAACAACTCCTATGTTGTCTGAGGAAGTCCTACCAAGCTCCCTTGCGCTAGTGTTAGGTATATAGTTGTACTCTTGCACAACAGCTAATACCTTTTCCTTAGCTTCCTCGCTTACATCAGGATGGTCATTAAGCACCCTTGACACGGTACTGACACTTACACCTGATAAACGTGCAATGTCTTTAATTGTCATGATTTTTCCTTCCTTTATTGAACTCACATAGCCTTTTTATTTAACATTTCGGGGCCTAATCCGTCCTGTTAAGAGCTATATTTAGTTATTCTGGAACCGTTACTGGTAACGTTTCCAGTACGAGTTGATATTAGCTCTTTATGCCTCTCCAGTCAATAACTCCGGGACTATTTCGTCCATTCTCACAAATCAGCTATGAAAATTTTGTGAAAAAGATTTATGTTTTTTCTATGTTATTTTCTTGTATATTTTATAATTTCTATGATTTTTAATAATAATCATGATATATTTTTAAATGACTCCGGCTACCGGAGAAGATTCATCGGCTGAAAGGAGCTATGATATATGAAGATTTCTAAAAGAATTGCTAGTATTGCATTTGCATTAGTTTTTTCGCTTAGTGCATTTCTAGCAGTACCTAGCCTTAACGCAGAGGCAAAAACAAAGGCAGCAGCTAGCGGTGTCACAATCGCTGCAGCTTTGATTCAAGGCGCAGATGTTGTTGTTACAACTTCCGGTGCAGCATCATCAGAGGATGGTTTATTCCACCTTGTAGCATCTGACGCAAACCAGACAGCACCATTAGGTATTGATGTAGCTCAGGCTACAGCAGCTTCTGGGGCAACATTCTCTGTTCCACTTGGAAAAGGAACTGCAAGCACAATGCTCTTCAAGAAGTTTACAGTTTGTGTTATGAAGGGCGGCGCTCTTTCACCAGTTTCAAACAGCATGTACATTACAAATCCTGAAGGATGTGCTACATATGCATGTGCAAGAATGGATTATGGAAAGAAGGGTATTCTTCCAGCACTTGATGTTGCAACTTTTAATAAGAACCAGCCAAGAGACCTTGGTTGCCAACAGGTTCAGTTAACTCTTCCACTTTCATGGATTTCAAATGGTGGCGGTTCATATAATTATAACGGAAAGATTTATCACTTTGAGACAGCTAGACTTTCTGGATATGACAACGCTATTAGAAAATACAACGGAATGGGATGCCAGGTTACATTAATTATTGTTGTTGACCAGGCAGCTCAGACAGAATTTATTAATCCTTATTCTTATGATGGATTAGGACTTCACAATTACTATGGTTTGAATGCATCAACAGCTGAAGGTGTAGATATCCTTAGCGCTGCTGCCGCATTCCTTGGAAACAGATACTCAGGCCACGGATTCGGTCAGGTTGATAACTATATCATTGGAAATGAAGTAAATGCTTGGGGCGATTGGAATTACATGAACTGCGGTTCATTAGAGGCTTTCACTCAGCAATATACAAATGCGTTCCGTGTTATGTACAACGGAATCAAATCTGAAAACGCAACAGCTAATGTATACGTTTGTACAGATCAGCAGTGGGCTAGAGCTGGTGCAGCAAATTACTATGCTGGTAAGTCTTTCTTAGTACAGTTTAATTCAATGATTAAGGCAGAAGGAAATGTAGACTGGAGACTTGCAACACATGCTTACATGACGCCACTTACAAGTGCAACACCATGGGCACCTTCTGGCAGCTTAACACACAGTCAGAACTCACCTTACATTTCACTTCAGAATATAGATGTTGTAACAGACTTCATGTGCCAGAAAGATATGCTTTCACCAACAGGTGCTGTAAGAACTGTAAAGCTTTCTGAGCAGGGCTACACATCACTTTCAGGTGAAAACCTTCAAGCTGCAGCTGTTGTATATGCATACCTTGTTGCTATGAACAACAGTCACATTGATGGAATGATTCTTTCACGAGAAAAAGATGATCCAGGTGAAATCGCACAGGGCCTTGCCAACGGACTCTGCAACGTAGACGGTTCAAAGAAGATGTCTTACACCTTCTATCAGAACTGTGCAGACCCTAATGTAGTAGCGCAGGCCAGCGCAATCGCAGGCGTAGACCTCAACACACGTATAACACCTAGATAGGCCACTACACTAAGAGAGCCATGCCGTTACGGCTACAAGCCTACAGCATGGCTCATATAATTTAAGGCTAGCCAGAATTATCTGGCTAGCCTTAAATTATATTTACGGGTAAGTCGACGCCATTTGATATTTGCCTTCGGCAAAGGCGTCTCCAGTAATACTTATCTTGTGACCAAGATAAGTATTAGTTTATTGTACTGCGTCAACCTTGTGTGTAAGTGTTACTTCTACGGTTTCTTCTTCGTAGTTATTTGATGCCTTGGCAACAGTAACCTCAACTGTTGTTCCGGCTGGAAGATACTTCATAATGTTATTGAGTGTGTTTACAGATGTAACTGTACGACCGTTGAATGATGTGATTACGTCATCAACTTCGATACCAGCTGCTTCTGCACCTGAACCTGCAACTACCTGAGCTACATATACACCAACTGGAACATCGTACTGCTCAGACATTTCTGATGTAATATCCTTACCAGCAATTCCAAAATATGATGCATCAAGCTCTGAAACAACATCGTTATCAATCATCTGCTGGATAATGTCCCATGCATAAGAGATAGGAATTGCATATCCCATACCTTCAACAGACTCATCTGCAAGTTTTGCAGATACAATACCGATTACCTCGCCTGTAGCATTAAGTAATGCACCACCTGAGTTACCTGGGTTAACTGCTGCATCAGTCTGAATAAGACTGTTTGTAACGAGATTTCCTTCCTCATCTGTGATTGAAACTTCACGGTCCTTTGCAGATACAATACCAGTTGTTACTGATGTACCATAACCAAGTGCGTTACCAATTACGATAGCAGCCTCACCTACTACAGTTGCATCAGAATCACCAAGTGTTGCCACCTTAATAACTGAAAGAGTATCTGAAGGAATATCTGATACTGCAACTGCTACTACAGCAAGGTCACATGATGAATCTGTTCCTTTGATTGTTCCTTCAACGGCTTCACCATCGTTGAAAGTAATTGTAAGTGTTTCCGCACCTGCTACTACGTGATTGTTTGTTGCAATGTAAATATAGTCATCATCCTGTGAAATGATGATTCCGGAACCAGCTGATGTTGTCTCCTGCTGCATTGTTCCGAAAAATGTCTGATATTCTGTAAGACCTACATTTGTAACCTGTACGATTGCTGGAAGTACATTTTCAGCAATTTCTGATACATCTGAAGTAACTGTTGTAGATACTTTATTTGATGTTGTAGAAAGAGCTGTACCACTTGCACTTTTAGCTGTGTCTTCCGTCTCAGTAGATTCGATTTTTTCTTCTGACGATGCTGACATAGGCAGGTATCTGTTTGAAACATATACCACTGATTGGAATGCTGTACCAGCAACCAAGCCAAATACTAACGCTATTGCAACTGCACGTCCAAGCTTTCCTACAAAACCTGTGGACTTTTTCTGCTTTTTGTTCTTATTACCATTATCATATGGTGACCATTGATAATAAGATTCACCTTGGTTTATTTCGTCCTTCTTGTAGGAATATGAACCGTTGTTGTTTTCTGGCCCATTGTTTGAGCCTCCATTGTTGTATAAATCACTCATAAACTCGCCTCCATTTAAACTTTTAGTAAGAATAACCCAGTAATGTGATAGTCAGGTGACGGTTTATTCAACAGTAACTGACTTCGCAAGGTTTCTTGGATGATCTACATCAAAACCTTTACCTACTGAAACATAATATCCAAACAACTGAAGTGGAATAATAGCCAATGAATTTGTAAAGTATCTATTTGTCTGTGGAATGTACATTACGTAATCAGCTACTTTTTCGATATCTTCATGTCCAACTGTTGTAACAGCAAGAATGAAAGCACCACGTGTCTTGCACTCTACGATATTTGAAACAGTCTTTGCATAGATATTTTCCTGAGTTGCTACAGCACCTACTAGTGTTCCCTCTTCAATAAGAGAGATTGTTCCATGCTTTAATTCTCCAGCTGCATATGCCTCTGAATGAATATATGAGATTTCCTTAAGCTTAAGGGAACCTTCCATTGCAATCGCATAATCGATTCCACGTCCAATAAAGAATACATCTTTAGCAGCAACGAATCTGTTAGCAAATTTCTGGATTCGTTCTTTGTTTCCAAGAAGCATTTCGATTTGCTCTGGAAGCTTCTTTAAATCTGTGATAAGAGACTTCATTTCCTCTGCTGAAAGAAGACCTCTAACATCAGCAAACTTCATAGCAAGTAAGTATAATGCAACAAGCTGTGCTGAGTATGCCTTTGTTGTAGCAACTGAAATCTCAGGACCAGCCCATGTATACATAACCTTTTCTGCCTCACGAGCAATTGAAGAACCTACTACGTTTACGATAGCAAGTGTCATGTTGCCCATTGCACGAGCCATACGAACTGCTTCCTTTGTATCTGCTGTCTCACCAGACTGGCTGATGGCAATAACAAGCTCATTCTCCTGAAGGATTGGATTTCTGTATCTGAACTCTGAGGCTATATCAACCTCAACTGGGATACGTGCCATTTCCTCAAAAACATATTTAGCTGTAACACCTGTGTGATATGCACTACCGCAGGCAACGATACGAATACGTGAAATAGATTTAATTTCATCATCGCTCATACCAAGCTCTTCGATATCAACAGTGTCATTTTTAATTCTTGGATTAAGTGTATCACGAACTGTCTTTGGCTCTTCGTGAATCTCCTTAATCATGAAGTGGTCATAACCACCCTTTTCTGCAGCATCAACATCCCAATCGATTGTCTTAGCTTCCTTTTCGATAGGCTGACCATCTACATCAAAGAATTCAATTGTATCTTCTGTAAGACGTGCAATTTCCTCGTTTTCAATGAAGTATACGTTTCTTGTGTATTTAAGAACAGCTGGTACATCAGATGCGATTAAGTTGCCATCTTTTCCAAGACCAACAATAAGTGGGCTGTCCTTTCTAACGGAGTAAATCTGATCTGGATAATCAGCAAAAATAATACCAAGAGCATAAGCACCCTCAACACGATGCATAACCTTTGTTACGCATGTAAGAGGATCATTGCCCTGCTTATAGTAATAATCAAGTAAGTGAGCAACAACCTCTGTATCTGTCTCAGACTTGAAGTTGTATCCACGCTTGATAAGCTTTTCCTTAAGCTTTGCATAGTTCTCAATAATACCATTATGAACTACTGCGATTGTCTCCTCCTCATTAAGATGTGGATGAGCATTCGCCTCGCTTGGTTCACCGTGAGTAGCCCAACGAGTATGACCAATGCCGATTGTACCCTGCATTGTCTCACCATCGTGAGTTTTCTCACTAAGAAGACGAAGACGTCCCTTTGCCTTTTCATATTCGATTTTGGTGCCATCATAAACAGCCATACCAGCAGAGTCATAACCTCTGTACTCAAGCTTGCTAAGTCCATCTAACAAAATTGGCGCTGCCTGTGACTTACCAACATATCCTACTATTCCACACATATGTCCTTTTTCCTTTCATAAACTCGCATAATTAATAAATACAAGCCATTTGATTTTACTACTATTTGGCTCAAAAGTAAAACAGGGACCTGCCAAAAGGCAAGCCCCTGTAAAGATACTTTATTGATCTTTTAATCCGTAGTTTGTGTGACTGTCGCACTATCTTCCGTGAATCCCGTTTCATTAACAATGTGGTCGCTAATAACATCAACCATATCGTCAGTAGGATCGTAATCCTGCTGGTCGTATAAGAACTCATGTAACTGAACAACATTTGATGTAAGTGTACATGGAACCAATACTGAACCAGTAGTCTTGCTTATTGTAGTGTCCTTAAGTGCAAATGGGAATCCTGTTGAATCAGCAATCTCATAATCACCAACTGATGCTGCCATTGAAAGCACCTGTGAAAGTGATAAGCTTGTTGAAATGCTAGGGAAGACATCATCTGCAATCTTGTTAAGTGTAGCAACATCTGCCTTCTTTGCTTTTTCTACAAGAAGCTTTATTACTTTACGCTGATTCTCAGCACGACCATAATCGTTATCAACAGCATATCTGTTACGGCAATAACCAACAACCTGAGCACCATTAAGTGTGTATGTTCCTGGGCTATCGAAGTAGCAATCTGAATACTTCCATCCCTCTTCCTCATTAGGATAGTAGTTAAGTACGTTTTCTACCTCGGCAATATAACCAGCAAGAGCATTCTGATGTGTCTCTGGGTTATCTGTATCAATCATCTTCTGAGTAACTTCAAGTTCCAAACCACCTAAGTCATCAACGATAGTAGCAAGTGCATAGAAGTCAACTGATACATATCCAGAAATCTTAAGATCCAGGTTAGTATTTAACATTCCGATAGCAGTCTCAACACCACCGTGGTTGTATGCGTAGTTACATTTTCTATATGTACCCTCTGTAATCTGGAGATATGTATCACGCTGTACAGAAAGCATCTTAACTTCTTTTGTATCGTTGTTGATAGAAACAAGAATGATTGTATCTGAGTTACCACTGTCAAGGTTTCCATTAGAACGGTTATCAACACCGAACAATGCAAGTGTGGTGTAGTTACTTAACAACTCCTCTGTCTCTGTATCAAGGTTGTTAACTTCAATTTCATCCATATTGATGTTATCCCAGTTAACCTTACCGAACTTATTCCAAAGGAAGAAAATAACTAAAAGAAGTAACAATACTACTATCTCTACAACAATAATATTTCTTCTTGCTTTCTTCTTTCCTCCACGTCCATTCTTGCCGCCACCTTTACGCCCGCTAGGGACATTTTTACCTCTAGCTGGGGCAGTATTTCTAGTTGGTCTGTTAGGATGTGATGCAGCTGGCTTTTTTCTCTTCTTACTTGCAGAAGGATGCGCAGCAGCTGCTGAAGTTCTATGTGATGAAGAAGCGCTACGTGGTCTACTTCCACTTGGTCTGCTTCCACTTGGTCTACTTCCTGAAGGTCTACTTCCACTTGGTCTACGCTGGCTCATTGTCTCACTCTGTAAATCGTAATCATACAAATCTATTTCATCATCTAATGAAAGATCTGGTGAAATATCTGCATCTCTACCATATGATCTAGACGCTGTTCCTCCAGCGGTTCTATATGCAGAAGTTCTATTAGCTGGTCTTGGATTTCTGCCAGTTCCAGAGCTTCTTCTTAAATCGTAATCTTCGAAATTACTCATCAGATTATTACTCCCATCTTAGTATTAATAACTATGCTAGTCTACTCTAAGCTTTAATATATTGTCAAGAAAACTGAAATATTTCTGTCACATTCTATAAAAAACGCGGCAAAAATTAATCATTTTTACTCTTGCGTTCCCGGCAATATATAATTTTCCATACCAACAGGTAAATTCCTATTGTAAAAAGTGTCACCATTCTTAATGATTTCACCATGTTTTTCCATCAATATTTCATGAGAATCTGTGGATGTAATTGTCATTCTATTCTTTTTTCTAGCAATAACTTTTGGAATGACTATTGTTCTATATCCTCTCGCTTTTGCCCTAAGGCAAAAATCAAACATTGCATCCTGGCCTGATAGTCTGGTATCAAAGCCATGAAGCATTCTATATACCTTTGAATCTATCATGCAACAACCTGCATCTACCATTGATACATCTCTTGGCATGCTAGCCAAATTCTCGTAGCTATCTCTGAAAATTCGCTGTCCATGGAACGCCGGATACCACGCTCCATCTGTATCAAACACATATCCTACATTGTCATAAGTGAAGCCCCTATCTATGAAGCGAGCACCTACCACAGCCACGTCAGGCTGATTTAGATATGCATACATTTTTTTAGCATTATTTCTAGTGTAAAGTTTAACATCTTCCTCTTTAAAGAACATGTAGTCTTTGGAAAAGCGCCTAAAAGATGTTTCGTCGTAATCCAAATGCCACTTCTTTAAAGATGCATCAATTCGCCCCTCTGCGATAACTCCTGTTTGTCGAAGATAAGAAATAGCAAGAGCCATATGCTCCTTGCAATAGAAATTAGCTTCTGCCCTTTGCTCCTTTGTAAGAAGCTTTTCGGAAGTACGTTTATGATACAAAAGGGATGGAATATGCTCTATAGGTTCTTTTTTGAATGCTGCCCGAAGAAGATATTCATAGATATAGGCAGTCTGAGCCTTTTCATTGAATTCTCCCAATCGTCTGTACACATTACGTGCAATTGCAACAAACTCGCCAATATAGTTTGTCTGCAATAATAGTTCTTTGTTGAAATCACATTTAAAATGAGGATTCATTCTATCCTGGCCAACGATTTCATCGTTATCCGTATATACGATACTATCATTGTCCAGCTGTGAAATCTTTTCATTTAAGAATGCTAAAGTCTTAAGACTTAATCGATCGTGCTGCCCTAAATAAACCAGATAATCCCCTTCTGCAAAATGGGCGCCTATGTTGTAAGCATAGGCACCTCCAGATTTCTTTTTCAGTCGACGATAATGAACCTTATCTACAATGTCCGGGAAGAATTCCTTAATGGTAACTTCGATGGCATTAGAAGGATTATTATCTAGTATATAAAGTTCAAAATTACGGTACTCTTGCTCATCTATAGACTCTAGACAATCTTTGAAATAATCCATATCTGTATCTATAGTCCAGATGACCAAAGAAAAATATGTATCCGCCACTATTTCGAGCCCTTTCCACCAAAAACAACAGCTATAGTCTTAAATATTATCTTGATATCTAATCCAAGAGACCAATTAGATATGTATTCTGTATCGAGAGCAACTACCTTCTCAAAATCTTTTATGTCGCTACGACCGCTAACCTGCCACATACCTGTAAGTCCTGGCTTGATAGACAATCTAGCCTTGTGATGAAGAGCATAATTCTCGTATTCCTCTTCAAGTGGTGGTCTCGTTCCAACAAGAGACATTTCTCCTATAAGAACGTTCCAGAACTGAGGCAACTCATCGATAGAATATTTTCTCAGAAAATGTCCAATTGGTGTGACACGAGGATCATTTTCCATCTTGAACATATTACCCTTCATCTCATTCTGAGACATAAGCTCTTTCTTGCGTTCCTCAGCGTCAATGTACATGGTTCTAAATTTGTAGAATTTGAATCTACGGCCATTCTTTCCAATTCGTGTCTGAGTGAAAAATACTGGTCCCGGAGACTGAAGCTTTATAACTGGTGCAAATATTACAAAAGCTATAAACGCTAAAATCAATCCTACGATTGCGCCGCAGATATCCATCAATCTCTTAAGGAACGCTTGTCTATTGTTTGCAATATGCATACTTGTTGTAAGTACAACATAATCGCCATATGTTTCCATAATGCGGTTTGGCATAAGATTATTTGTATGAATCAAAGACATATGAACTGT
Organism: Pseudobutyrivibrio ruminis DSM 9787; assembly: GCF_900218035.1. GTDB lineage: Bacteria > Bacillota > Clostridia > Lachnospirales > Lachnospiraceae > Pseudobutyrivibrio > Pseudobutyrivibrio ruminis. The sequence goes on along the minus strand of NZ_OBMR01000010.1, from coordinate 19,070 downwards.
AAGTCCCTGTTCAACTAAACGTCCTGCCAAGCTTTCCTCGCTGGCTCTTGTGTTACCATCAAGGAATATTTCATCCACAACATTTGTCCTGAGATACTCAAAAAGGCTATCCGCATTTGCAACTACTGGAATGCCTTGAATCTCCTGACCAGTCATATCCTTATCAACAACTACAACGCCCTCAACCTTAAACTCTGTATATGGGCTGTGAGCTATTTCTGAAAGACAATGTTCTACTGTAGTAGACTCCGCAACGACAACCATGGATGATTTGTTTACATCCAAAAGTTTTCTTCTACGGATAATCCTCTTCCAGAAAACTCTAACAATGTATGTAACAACAATCATTGCTATTCCGAAAGCACCTAACGCAAATCGAGAATAGTAGTATGATGTCTGGTTGGCATACATGTAAAGTAATACGCCAAGGAAGTTTATCAAGCTATGCCATACAGTAGAAGTAATTTCTTGATATTTTGTTCTTCTTAAAATTCCTGTGTAAGTCTCTGTAAATAGTACGCCTGTTAAATCAATGAATGGCAATATTTTTGCCAAGCTTTGATAGAGGTTGTACCACTCAAAACGATCCAAAAAGATTATGCTGTGGAACTTGATATAAACACCAATAAAAAGTGCTAACTCCGCAGCAATCATATCCAGGATTATAAAATCAAAATGTTTTACCCAGGAACGCTTCTTTTTTTTGTACAAGTCTTTCTCCTTTAACCTAAGCAGCTAAACTGCTTTTAGTTAGAGTATAACTCCATTTTTCTTAAGCAATTCTCTTGCGCTGTCTACCGAATCTACACCATGAAGATTTTTGATTGGTGCGAACTCGTGTACTCTGTCTACCTCAAATGCAAGATTTGAATCCATCATATGAACCATATCAAGAACTAAAAGTTCGAACTTGTAGCCATTTGGTTCTTCCGGTGAAACATGATTTCCATCAGCATCGATGTGTGGAATCTTTTTCTCAACAACGTGTACAAGCATGTTGTTGTTAACGATTTCATCAAGCTTCTCAAGTGAGAATAAGTAGTTGAGGATAACGCCGTATTTATAAAGAAGGCTACCATCCTCAGCTCTTGCCTCTGCCATCTCATCTGACATTTCGTAGTACTCAACGATTGATGGCTTGCCGTCCTCAAGGCAAAGAAGACCCATCTTTTCCTGTGGATCAACCTTACGAACAACCTTTGAGCCTGCTTCGTATCCGCCTGCAATTGTAGCTCCAACAAATACTGGATCTGCAATTCGCTGGCATACATTATCTACTGCAAAGATGTTAATCCACTTAACACCCTTTGCCTTCATTTCTTTATCAAGGCCTGCCTTTACCATTGATGCATACCAACCACCATTTCCGTTTGGTGATGTAGCAAGACGTCCCTTCTCTTCAAGAAGGAGCTTACCATTGTAATCAACAGCACAAGCCATATCCTGAATGAAGTACTTAACGTACTCAGGATTGTATCCAAAATAATCATGCTCTGCTAAGAAATCACGTGTAGCCTGATCATTCTTTTCACTTGTCATAATATAAAGAGGGACAAAACAACCTGCCTGATTAACAACATCCATAAGATTGTTGATAAGGCACTGGAAAATGTAGAGCTCTTTTGTTTCGCCAACATTGAAGCATCCCTTTGGTAAATCAAATCCAAGACGAGTGCCCATTCCACCTGCAAGAAGAACTGCTGCTACTTCGCCTTTTTTGATTGCCTCTAATCCGATTGCTTCGAACTCATCGTGCTTCTTTGCAATTTCAGAAATACTTACTGCTGGAGGAACGCTAAACTCTCCTCTTGCTGCAGCTTCGTTTGAGCCGATAAGCTTGAAGTCTGGCCAATTAATATTTTCAATCTGATTAAGAAACTCTGTCTTGTTTTCCTCAGGAAGCTGGTCAAAGAAATTCATAACGTGTTCCTGATTATTCTCCCTCAGTATCTCGAGTGCTTTTTCTTTAGTTAACATTATAAGTTATTCTCCTTTTTATATCCATCTTTATTATTCACCCCATCGTAATCCATCTTTCTTGTATGGTACTCAATATCTTCTAGAATCTTGCGATTCTTAGCAAGAAGATCACCAATGAGCGCAATCATAAGGGAAATGAATCCCATGATTAAAAGAGTACAGCCAAGTATAAGTGACTGAACATGTCCTGCTGAATTACCCATTGAAACATATACCAAATATCTGATGATAACCCCTAATCCAACAATAAATGGTATTATAGCCAAAAGACTGAATGTCTTCAAAGGCTGATACATTAAATAAGCCCTAAGTATAGTAACCATAGACTTTTTAACATAGCCCATCATGCTGTTGAACAGACGTGATGGTCTAAGCTCGCCATTAGTACGAATAGGCACACTGGTCTGAGCGATTTTATTGCGCCCCGCTTGCACAATAGTCTCAAGTGTATATGTATAATCGTTTGTAACGTTGAGCCTCATGGCTGCATCCCTTGAATATGCTCTAAATCCACTAGGAGCATCAGGGATATCTGAATTGCTGGCTTTCTGAACTACCCAGCTTCCAAAGTGTTGTAACTTCTTTTTCAAAGGTGAGAAATGCTCTGTCTCATCGATTGGTCTTGCGCCAATAACGATGTCTGAGCGTCCCTCAATAATTGGTCTAACTAAAAGTTCTATATCGTCTGCAACATATTGATTGTCCGCATCCGTATTTACGATAATGTCTGCTCCATGGCGAAGGCAAGCATCAATACCAGCCATAAATCCATAAGCAAGACCTTTGTTACGACGGAGATTAACGATGTGATGTACGCCCCATCTTTTTGCAACCTCAACAGTGTTGTCTGCACTTCCGTCATTTATAATTAAATATTCAATTTCATCGATTCCATCAATATGCTTAGGCAAATCATTTAAGGCTATCTCAAGTGTCTCTGCCTCGTTGTAGCATGGAATCTGAATGATTAATTTCATAGCTACTCCTTACTTCTAAATGAATAGTCGAATTTGGTGAGTGATAGATTTAGGTTGTAGTATGGATCTCCCTTATCAAGCACTGACTGCCACTTTGACATAAAGTACTCTGTCTCTGATTCCATACGCGCCTTTTTGCCCTCATCCTCAAGGTCCAACCCTCGACTCACCGACTCTAAATGATACCACTCTGAAAATGGAGTGTAAACGCACAGTAAATTCTTGGCACGAAGTTTAAGGCAAAAATCTACATCGTTGAAGGCAACTGCAAGGCTTTCATCAAATCCTCCAACTGATTCAAAATCTGACTTGCTAGTAAGCAAGCATGCGCCAGTAAGAGCTGATAAATCCTGAACGCAAGTGCTTCTGTAGAAATAGCCAACCTGCTCTCTGCCACTTCCTAAGAACTGTGAGTTGGCAACTCCACCAAGCCCAAGTACAAGGCCTGCATGCTGTACAGTGTTATTTCCAAAATAGAGTCTTGCGCCTACAGCACCTACATCACTTCTGCGAACGAATCCCATCATCTCTGAAATGCTGTCTGCATTAATCATGCGAGTGTCGTTGTTGAGCATCAGGATGTACTCCCCCTCTGCCTTAGAAACACCGTAATTCATAAGTGCTGAATAGTTGAAGACTCCCATGGTATCTGGATGTTCTTTTGTGAAATCAACAACCTTCGCTTTAATATCTGTTCTATTTTCAAGCTGTGTATAGTAGTTTCGGATTGATTCCTCTGTAGAATTGTTTTCTACAATTACAAACTCCACATTTGGATAGTCGTTTTTCTCCACAATGCTATCGATGCATGCCTTCAAATCCTCTACGTGATTCATGTTTGGAATCACAATAGAAAGAAGTGGTGAATCTGGCCACTGATAGATTGTACGATAATATCCAAGGTGTGTATCGAGCTCTACACGTGCTGGTATACCAAGGCGCTTGTAGTGGTTTTCCACTGCTCGTCTACCATTTTCATAAGCGTACATTTTTGCCTCTGGATGATCTGCAGTTGAATCCGGATGGCATCTCCAGTGATAAAGCACCCTAGGAATGTGATATATATTGGTACATTTCTCCAAAACTCTAAGGTCGAAATCGTGGTCCTGTGCACCATCAAACTCTGAGAGAATTCCACCGCTCTCTTTTACAATGTCTGCTCTAACTACAAAAAGATGTGTGATGTAGTTATGAGAGCAAAGCAAATCAATATTAAAATCTGACTTGAAGTGAGGAAGGAAGTATTCCTTGCCTTCCATGTCAATTTTGTCTTCGTCAGAATAAATAGCTTCGATTGTATTATCTTCATTTAAAGCTTTTGCAATATAGTACATTGCATCTGGAGTGATGAGATCATCGTGATCCGTAAATCCGATATAGTCTCCAGTAGCAAGCTCCATTGCTGCATTTGTATTTCCAGCAATACCTGTATTGTCCTGAAGCTTTTTATAAACAATTCTTTCATCCCAGGTGCCGTCTGTAGCTTTAAGAATGATATCCTTTAAGCCTTCCTCTGGACTTCCATCACCAAGGCAAAGCTGCCAGTGTGGATATGTCTGAGCTGTAAAGGACCGAATTAATTCTATAAGAAATTCTTCCTTTGTGTTATATAACGGAATTACGATACTGATAACTGGATTGTATTTAAAAACAGTATGCTTTTGCTTATCTAATTCTTCTTTTGTGATTGGATTTTCTTTCAGGAACTGTCTGTAGCTGTAGTGCTCCTGATCGTGTTTCATCAGCTTTCTAACTGTCTTTGCTACAGTCTTTTTGAAACCGTAATGTTGCAGATAAAGTAATCCTTTTTCTATTTTATTAGTAGGTTGCTTATATTCTTTTATTTCACTCATAATCGAAAAAAATCTTTTATTGCTTCAGCTAACGCTGTAGAATCTCCCATTTTTACAAAAATATGGCTGCTGTCTGGTGTGAACAGCTCGTGATTGGCCGGGCCATCTCCTAGTATCATTGGCCTGCCCATAGCCTGATATATGTAGGCCTTTCCAGGAATTGTTCTTTTTGCTTTATCGATGGTTCCTGAAAAATGGCCTGCCAAGCATAAATCTGCCTGAGCAATATGCTCCGCCAACTCCTGCTGACTGAGCCAGTTTATATAAGATATATTATCCTGGATTGGTTTGTCCATAGCTGATGGCACTGGACCAATTATTTCGAAGGTAATATCTGTATCATCCTTGAAGTGCTTCAGTGCATCTAAAATCACATCCACTCCCTGAAGATTTAAAATAGATCCAAAATACAAAACCTTTTTCTGTGAATCCGATGACTTTTTATCCCTTGCATAATAGATGCTTGCATCAGCCTCAAGATATAGAACCCTAAGCTTTTCCTGACAAGCACCAAGCTCATCTGCAAAAAACTGACCATGAGCCTTTGTGTCACACACTATATAATCAGCTTTTTTAAGGGTACTCTCATCAAGACGATGGCAGAGCCCTGAAAGGAAACCGCTATCCCTAAACTTCTTTCTATCAAGCACCATAGTGTCATATACCGAAATAAAGAAGTCGATAATGACAGTCTTTGTTTTAAACTTCCAAGAGAAAAAAGGCATAATAAGCTGAGGAGCAAATCCCACAAATACAATATCAATGTCTTTCATGGACTTTTTGAACAAGCTAGCAAACACAAATGCAAGGCGCTTTGGATAGCTAGAAGATTTGCTTCCGATTATCTCTACCTGAGATGCCAAATGCGATAGATAATTAATCTCTTGGGAAACTCTGATGTAATCTAAATTTTTAGTTGTTATATAAAGAACCTTCTTCCCATTGATAAGGGAATCCAGTTGACTAAATTGTTCCATATTATAATCCCTGACAACACAGTTTGTATAAGTATACCACACTTGCGCATTCCTTGCATTGCCTAGGGTATTGTTTTAGAATAGTCTATATTTAATTACATGTGAAAGGCGCGCTTTTATGGCAACCATTTCAGTTTTATTGTCCACCTACAATGGGCAAAAATATATTACAGAACAAATACAAAGCATACTGAAACAGACTTTTTCAGACTTTGTTTTATATATTCGAGATGACGGTTCTAGTGATGACACTTTAAACATCATTCATAATTTAGCTTCTACAGATTCACGAATTGTTGTCATCAACGATGTTTCAGAAGATACAAATAAAAATTTAGGATTCGGAGAAAGCTTTAGCACCATCGCCAAATATGCTCTTACAAATAGTGATGCTTCTTATTTTGCTTTTTGCGATCAGGATGATTATTGGGAAGAGGATAAACTAGAAGTGGCTTTGTCTTATTTCGAAAAGGCAAACTTGGATACGCCCATTCTTTTTGCTTCTAATTACTATATATGTGATGATGTGTTGAATGTGACCGGCACTTTCAACGAAGCTAATCCTATGACAGGAGTCACCTTTGAGAATCTTTTCTTCGAAGGAGTATTTCCCGGTTTCACCATGATGATAAACAGAAAGCTTGCAGAGCTTTCATTTGATAACAATTACTCCAAAGATATTTATTATCATGATAAATGGGTCACTTTGATTGCCCTGGGATTAAATGGACAAATCATTTACAGTGAAAAGCCTTTAGCCAAATATAGACGCCACAGTGACGCAGTATCATCCACAAATCTTGGTATCATCAAAAAGATTAAATGGAGAGTGGATAAGGTTTTAAATGGTGATTTCTGTCCTCGAACAAGGCAGATGTTAAAGTGCTTTTCTGAATTGTTTTACAGCCAGGTTGATACTGAGACAAAAAGATTTTTGGATGTTTTTAATTCAAAAAAAATCCTCAAAAAGACTTTTTATCATAAGCATCTTCGCAGAAGTTTTTCAGGAGAAGTTATGCTTCGACTAATTCTACTACTTGGAAAACTATAATACCTTTAGGACAATACTTTCATGAAAGAGAAAAATGTAAGAAAGAATTATATATATAATGTAGCATATCAATTACTGGTTATTATCACACCACTTCTGACCGCCCCTTATATTTCCAGAGTGCTGGGCGTAGATGGCATCGGTGTATTTTCTTATGTAACTGCTATTGCTGCATTTTTCATTATTTTTGCCACCTTGGGCACATCCACTTATGGTCAGCGTGAGATTTCATATGTGCAGGCTGATGCTCACAGACGTTCTGTGGTATTTTGGAACACAGTAATTTTCAGATGTACCTCTACTGCAATATTCCTTCTAATCTACGGCATTTTTGTTTTTGCCCTAAGACCAGAATGGATGATTATTTACATCATTCAGTTCATCGAAATAATCAATGTTGCCTGTGATACATCATGGTTCTTCCAAGGTCTTGAGGAGTTTGGCAAAATTGTTGGACGTAATGCTATTTTTAGATTAATAAACCTGGCAATGGTTTTTACCCTTATCAAAGATGAAAACGACCTGGCTCTTTACACTGCAGCCACTGCCATCATCACCATGGCAGGCCATGTCTCACTTTGGGCATACCTTCCAAAGTATCTCACAAAGATTTCAAAATCAGAGCTTACACCATTTGCTGATACACATGTGATTCTTGGATTGTTTTTGCCAACCATTGCAGTTCAAATATATCAATATTTAGATAAGATCATGATTCGCCTCATCAACGGTGGTAGCACCGAAAACGGCTACTATGAACAGGCTATGCGAATCACTAAAATGGTGCTAGTACTAGTCACATCAATGTCCACAGTTATGGTGCCTCGCATTGGCAGATACTTCGAAGAAAACAATAAAGAAGCAATCCGAAATGCCATGTACAAGGCCTACCGATTTGCATGGTTTTTAGGCTTACCTCTTATGTTTGGATTATTTGGAATTGCCGACAATTTCATTCCGTGGTTCTACGGCCCAGGCTATGAAAAAGTAATCGTGCTTTTAAAGATTGTTTCAGCTATCACAGTAGCCATCTCAATCAACAATGTAACCGGCATCCAATATTTAGTTCCAACAAAAAGGGAAAACTTATACACAAAGACAGTGCTTTACGGGGCAGTTATCAACTTCTGCTTCAACCTGATGTTAATACCAAAGCTTAGCTCTTATGGAGCTGCAATCGCTTCTGTCATCGCCGAAGCATCAATCGCTATCATCCAGCTATTCGTCATTAGAAAAGAACTGGAAATCAAGCGCATCATAGCGCCAATACCAAAGTATTTATTCTCTGCAGCTATGATGTTACTATTACTTATAATAGAAAGTCGTCTCCTGCCAAACACAATCATCGCAACATTTATCATGATTGTCAGCGGAGCCGCAGTATATTTTATTCTTTTGCTTATACTTGCTGATTCATTCTTCATTGAGAATGCAAAATCAGTTATTAATAAGATTTCAAGTAAATTGAGTGGAGTTAAGAAATAATGAAATTAGTAGCTTACATTTTAATCGCAGTGTTTTTTATATTAGCTATTGCTGCCTTTTATTTTGCAATCAACGTAAAAGGCAGAAAGGCATTTATAGCTTTTATATACCTGTTTTGTTTAGTATTCACTACAAGTGCAGGCGTCTTTTACGCCAACTATGTGCCTGACACATCGCCAGATGAATCAGCCCACATTGCATACGTTTATTACCTGGAAAGCACAGGTGAGATTATTCCTCATTTCGAAGACATGCACATCTTCAGCAATGTTGTTATGAAATGGTCGGAAATTCCAAACTATGCTTACATGGAAGATCTTGTTAACTATCTATGCCACCCACCTCTTTATTATCACATCATGCGTCTTGCTGGTGGCTTTTCTCCAACAGAATCAGATGTAGTTATTACAATCCAAAAAATGCAGCTTAGATACTTCAGCTTAGGCATCAGCATCATTGGACTTTTGCTATTTTTCTACATCGGCTACTCCAGATTATCAAAGGATATGCCATGGCTTCATCTTGTATACGCAATGACTGTATCATCAATACCAATGCTTTCATATGAGCTTTGCGCCGTAACAAATGATGCACTTACGCTTACAACTGCAGCACTTTGCATCCTTGGATTAATTAGATTTAGTGAGGGCAAGCGCAACATACTAACTTATGTTTTAGTAGCGCTTGGCATCACAGCATCACTTTTGACAAAGCTTACCGCAGCCATTCTTTGCATTGTAATGGCACTTATCGTACTGATAGCAACTATGATAAAAGAAAAAAGCCTCGCACCACTTATTTGCAAGGCCTTCTTCATATCATTACCAATATACGTCATAGCTATCGCATACTACGGAATCATTTACTCTCGCTATGGCACATTACATCCTTCATTGGAGCTTATCTCCTCAAAGGAATACTTCGAAAATACGATATACTACGTTGCCGAATCGGAGCGTCGCACCTACGACTTCGCCCAATACATTTCCTACTACATGGAGCGATTTTTCCTATCATGGTCCGGCATTGAATCCGTATACCGTTTCACAAAAACATACGTATACAGCCTCACAGCCATACCATACGAAATCCTCTGGGTAATCCCAGCACTTGTATTCACACCTGCCGTAAAGAAATGTGCTGGCAAGCTCAGCCTCCCAGTCATCGCAGGATGGATTTCACTGATAGTAACATTCCTCTACCAGTTTAAAAGCGCCTACGGCTCATTCCAAAGCCGCGGCTACCTTGGAGGCTTCGCATCCCGTTACTACATGCCATTCATGCCAATCTTTGGACTGGCCGTAGCCCTACTATTCCTTGGCATGCACGCAGACAACGGATTCGAACCAAGCACCGGAGTCACCACAATTTCCGGCGACTTCCCAACCTACCGACGCCGCCTCCTATACAACACGCTCATCTACATCATGGGCCTGGCCTTCGCCTTCCTCATGTACTATGGAAGCCTACCATTCTTCCTGCTGCACTACGCAAGTATGTAAAGCACAGACATGTAGTTTTACATACTGTTTTCATACAAGGCTTAGGATAATTGCGTTCATATTACATTTGCTAAGAATAATTAAAAAACAGGTTTTGTATATATAAGCACCGCCCTTTAACTCAGTCCATTTCGTTGTCGGGCTTTTGGCGCCGTCCATGGCGCCTCATGCTTACATATTACAAAACCTGTTTTTATTATTCTAAGCTCATTCCAAAATCACGCAATTAACCCTAAGTCTTGCTATGAAAACAAATATATAGTTCGTGATGTCTGTGTATTACATACAGTGGCAACTCAATAGGTTGAGTGGGCGACCTAGTCTGCTTTTTCGAAGTGTTGGTAGTCTTTGGAGGAGGTCCAGGCGCCGCCCCAGGTGAAGCCGTGGGATGTGAAGAGCTGGTAGGCCGGGTCATTTTCGTCGATTTTGTATGGGAAGTCGGCGCTGCGATCTACGTATGGTGCTCCGTTGGCTGGTTCGATACTGAGGGCGCCGTCCACGGTTTTGACGTATGGATTGTACAAAGGGTTGATGTCGATAGCTAGGCCTGCGCCATGGTTTGAAACCTTTGTGGTATGGCTGATGAATCTAAAGTTGAAGCATGATGAGTTGTTGTCAGCCATTGAGGCTTCATCCTCTGCGTTGTATTCATCCACTAGCTTTATTTTTTCGATTGGATATTCCGCCTCATATAAAGCTTCGAAGATTTCAAGGAGGTCTTCTGCTATAGATTTGTTGCAGATGATTTCACCTTCATGAGTCTGTCCATCAAAGCCTACGTGGAGCACGTGAAGGTATCGTAAATCCGATACTGGAATTGTGCAGTCATCCTTGTAGGATTTTCCTTTGATTCGTGCAAAGATCTCGCTATCCTCTATGAATTCTATTCCATAAAAGTTCTCTGTGTCTTTTACATTTGTGGTAGTCATTTTTGTTTCTCCCTGATTAGTAACCTCATCATCTTCTTCGTCTGTTTCATCTGTTGAAACAACATCATCTTCTATTATTTCGTCTTCTGATAGTGTTGTTTCAGCACTTTCCGTTTCTTTTGCCTGCTCTTGGGAAACTGTTTCATTTTGCTTACAACTCACCATACAAACCATTGCCCCGCAAAGTAACAAACCAACAACTGCAATCACAATCTTTTTTGCCATATCAGCCTCTTTAATATAAAACTTTTGCTTTCTCATCCATCCACAAATGTATCTGTACCCCACCAGGAATATCCGATATCGTTCCGGTAATATCTGCAGTCTCCAAAAACGCTAAATCGATGCTGTCGGTAAGAATAGTTGGATGAGTAACAATATTTCCATTTTCATCAAATGAGCCATTGTTCTCTACAAAGATTTTACAAGCATTCCCCTTGAAATCTTTTCCTTCAAGAATATATCTAGCTGATAAAACTCTGGCACTACCTTTCATTTCCCTTTGGGTGTCCACTCCGCCTGGAAGAATTATTCCGTTGAAGTATTCTCCGGTAGCATCTCCATCGAAGTGAATCATCAGTGCTTCTCCACTTCGCCCTTTCACTTCATCAAACTTTGTAAGTTTTACGTTAACTGTTAATATTTCTTTCTTCATAACAAGAGTCCCTTTTACTCTTTATTTCTCATCAACAACCTGGAACACTAAAAACTTGAGGTAGTAGCTTTCGTCAGCGGCCCAGAGGATTGGATGGTCTGGGGCCTGTGTGCGGAATTCTACCTGGCGAAGGCGCTTGTGAGCCGCCTGTGCAGCCTGACCAATTACCTTTACGAAGAGTTCCTGAGTCATGAAATGAGAGCAAGAACATGTAGCAAGGTAGCCTCCGTCCTTTACAAGCTTCAATCCCTTCATGTTGATTTCACGGTAGCCCTTCATTGCGTTCTTTGTAGCCTCACGCGACTTTGTGAAAGCAGGTGGGTCAAGAATTACAACATCATACTTTTCCCCAGCTTCTGCAAGCTTTGGAAGCTCATCCAAAACATTTGCCTGACGGAATTTAACAGTTGAATCCAAGCCGTTGAGCTTTGCATTTGCTGTAGCCTGAGATACTGCAAACTCTGATATATCAAGACCTGTTACATCTGCCGCTCCTGCGATTCCAGCATTAAGGGCAAATGTGCCCATGTGTGTAAAGCAATCCAAAACTTTCTTGCCCTTGCAAAGACGCTGGATAGCTAGACGATTATATTTCTGATCAAGGAAGAAACCTGTCTTCTGGCCGTTTACTACATCTACCATGTAGTGAACACCATTTTCAACGATTTCCACGTTTGTATCGAACTCATCTCCAATGAATCCCTTATATGGCGCTAAGCCCTCTTTCTTGCGGACTGCTGCATCGCTACGCTCATAAACGCCGCGAACGCTATATCCGTCTGCAGCCATAGCCTCTTTAAGGTAATCTACAATCTGTAGCTTAAACTTATCTATGCCAAGTGCAAGTGATTCCACAACAAGCACATCATCGTACTTATCGATAACAAGGCCTGGAAGGAAATCTGCCTCTCCGAAGATCACTCTACAGCAGTTCAGATCCTTTTCAAGTAATACGTTTTTACGATAATCCCAGGCATTCTGCACTCTCATTTTGATAAATTCATCATCAATTATCTGATCCTTTTTTCGTGTCATCATGCGGACACGAATTTTGGAATTAGTGTTGATGAAACCACGGCCCATCATGTATCCATCAAAATCATGGACAACTACTATATCTCCATTCTCAAAAGAACCCATAACTGAGTCTATCTCATTATCAAATATCCAGGCACCTCCAGCCTTAATTGTGCGGCCTTCGCCCTTTTTTAATGTAACAATTGCTTCGTTCATAATAACCTTTCTTTAATCACTAAATATTTATATATTTTATCATCATCAGAGTGCTTTATCAAAAATAAAAGGAGGCTGATTGATCAGCCTCCCTATATCCTATAATTCTATTAATTCATATTCAAGACTTCCTACGCCAAGCTTTGCAGCTGTAGCAGGTGTGTGCTCGCCATTTCTGGATGTAACTCTCTCAAGGAAGTGGTCACGCCCAACATCCTTTGAAGCGTATACCAAATCCAGACAAGCTCTATCGATTGCAACCGGATCCAAGCTTGCAAGGATACCGATATCCTTAAGGCATGGGTCCTCAGCTACTGCACAGCAGTCACAGTCTACTGACATATTTGCCATAACATTGATAAACGCAATGTTCTTTCCGAAGTGATCGACTACTGCTGATGCAGCCTCTGCCATACTTTCAAGGAAAGCGTTCTGCTCTGGCAAGTCGTTCCAAACAATATCCTGCTCGCTGGCTTTATTATATTTGCCAGCCGAATGAATCTTTACCTTGCCTGCACATGATGCACAACCAATTGAAAGCTGCTTTAAAGCTCCGCCGTAGCCTCCCATTGGATGTCCCTTAAAATGAGAAAGTACAAGCATTGAATCGTAGTTAAGGAAGTTCTTTCCCATTATATCAGTCTTAAGATGGGTACCGTTTTTGACTGGAATTTCAATATCTGGTCCTTCAGCATCCATCAAATCAACATCAAAAAACTCATTCCAGCCATGTCTCTTTAATAATTTGATATGCTTATCTGTGTAGTTTCTTTCACCTTCGTAGGCTGTATTGCACTCTACAATGGTGCCGTTCACATGCTCTACCATCGGTTTCCAGAATTCAGGCTTTAGATAATTCTGATTGCCTTCCTCACCAGAATGCACCTTTACGGCAACCTTACCTGGTAATGTGATTCCAAGCTTATCGTACATTTTTACTACAGCTTCTGCTGTAACGTCTTTAATAAAATAAACTTTAGATGCCATAGATACCCTCCTATAAATCATTTTATATTTTATATTTTATATTTTAGTTTTTTATTTATTCAAAAATCAATTTCAAAAAATCGTATGACATGTTGTAGATAGTAGTCTTTGCATATGACAGCTTTACCTGGTCCATGGCCTCCATCTGCTTGTCCGTAGGGTAAACATAAGGATAGATGCCATACATGTAAGGGAAGAATGCATATCTAATCTGTTCGCATTTTTTCTTATCAATCCCCTCTAAATTCTTTGCCAGGCACTCTTCGAAAATATCTACAGATTCCTTGAAAGCACTTTTAAACTCTGCCAATAATTCCAATCTACTATTATCCTCTATCTCATAGAGGTTCATTGCAGATATCTTTAGAAGTGTTTTTCTATCCTCCATTGTCTTTGCAATGGCCTTAGCCAAATTATCTGCATCAAGCTTCTTGCCACCATCAATAATTTCCCTCAATGCCTCATTCCATTTCAAATATTCCCTGGTGAGAATCCCTAGGAAAATCTCCTCCTTAGTTTGAAAATAATTATAGATAGATGGACGAGAAAAACTGGTTTCTGTGCTGATATCCTTTATTGTGATACTATGAAAGCCTTTTGTTTCATAAAGCTTTTCGCAAGCATCCATTATTTCTTCTCTACGTTTATCAATAGTTTCTTTTAATTCAACTGCCATTTGGCCACCACTACTTTCTTATAAATGACTGATCCTGCTCAGGAAGCGCATCTGAAGTAAAACGCTCCACTGTCATATGCAAATCATATTTCTCTCTAAGCTCTGCAATTTTAGCCATCATAGGTGATGCATGATGCACATCAATTGCTTCCTGGTTCTCCCAGCTATCTATCAACAATACTGTTTCAGGGTCATCAAAGGAAGTGTAATATTCATAGCGAAGATTACCTGCCTCTTCCCTGATTTTCTGAACAGTACCACTGCTTATCATTTCCTCAGCAAATTTCTTCGCTGCTCCGTTTTCACCCTTATATCTAAGATTTACTGCAATGCTCATAAAACCCCTCCAATCCGATGACACCATGTCAATTATCTATACTATACCATCTTGCTGACACGATGTCAATTCCGACAACCAAAAGCCTTTCATTTTCCCGACATCCTTTAAATTAATAATCTTTTTAGACTTTTTAATTAGTAAAAATCAGTGGATAGATTTATACTAATAAAAAGATTATTTATAGGAGGAATAATAATGTACTACGGATATGGATACGGTTATGGCATAGATCCAACACTTATTCTTGTATTGATAGGTGCTGCTATCAGTGCACTTGCATCTATGAATGTTCAGGGCACATTTAGCAAATACAATAGAATTAGAAATTATCGAGGACTTACATCTAACCAAGTGGCAGAACACATACTTCACTCCGCTGGTATCTATGATGTAAAAATAGAACGGATAAGAGGAAATCTGACTGATCATTATTCACCAAATGAAAAAGTACTTCGTCTTTCCGATGCAACTTACGGCCAGACAAGTGTCGCTGCAATCGGTGTAGCCGCTCACGAATGCGGTCATGCCATCCAACATAAAGAGTCATACGCACCACTTAAACTTCGCGCTCTTTCTGTACCTCTAGCGAATATTGGTTCAAAAGTTTCATGGCCAATTATTCTCATCGGTCTTTTACTAGGGTACTCTACAATTGCAGAGCTTGGTGTTTACCTTTTTTCATTTGTAGTTATTTTTCAGTTGATTACTCTTCCAGTGGAATTTGATGCTAGTGCGCGTGCACTTAGAATTCTCGATGAGGATAGATTATTAGAAGAAGATGAGCATAGAGGTGCAAAAAAAGTGTTGAAGGCAGCAGCGCTTACCTATGTGGCAGCTTTATTTACTACTATCCTTCAACTACTTAGATTAGTTTTGATTGTAAGCAGGGTAAGTCGCAATGACGACTAAAACACCCTTTCCGGCATACTTTTTGATTGATATTGCATATCGCTAACTTTATAAACAGTAACGAATGCTTTTGGGTCTACCTTATCTATATAGGCCATGAGCTTTTGGAATTCGCCTTTATCAACAATAGTGATAATCTCATCGTGCTCTTCCATTCTGTAAGCTCCTGTCACCTTGTAAACGCTGGCACCACTGTGAAGCTCATTTAGAATGTAATCTCTAATTTGAGCTTCATATGGTGAAACTATACATACACGTCTTTTTAATTTCTGGTCAAATATAAAATGATCAAGTACCATTCCATTCAAATATGTTCCAAGTATACTTAAAACAACTGTCTTTGAATCATAAGCAAGTGCCGAAGACAATGCTATGCACAGCCCCGCAATAGACATAGCTTTTCCAATATCGATGCGGAAATACTTATTTAAAATCTTTCCAATAATATCTAATCCACCTGATGACGCATTTCTATTAAACAAAATCGCGCTACCGATACTAACTACAAATATGTAGCAAACAACATCGAGAGTAGCATCGTTTGTAAGAGATGTATAGCCTGGCAACATTTTTTCAAATACACCAATTACAACAGGAAGCAAAATTGATGTATAGACTGTCTTATAACCAAATTCTGGACCGCAAGTGATAAAACCAATTATCAGCAATACCACATTCAAAACCATGGTGATTTGCGAAACTGAAAATGGTATGAAATTGGTTAACACAATGGCAAAGCCTGAAATACTGCTAACTGCTGCATGACTTGGCATAAGGAAAAAGAATACCGCCGCACCTATAATTATTATGGCAATTGTAAGAATGAAAAGTTCTTTGATTACGGATTTAACATTCATATTATTTACCTACCCTATAATATTAATCCCTGTTTTAATTAACTAGGCGACTAATAGAGTACGGCTTGTATCCTCAAATGTCAATATATTATTTGTTCATTTTAGCGCAGTCTCCAACCTTCTCGCCAGTAACAAAGTACTCGTATGTTGGGAATTCAAATAATACTGGCTTGAATACGTGATAATCAATCTTTCCTGCTTCATTAAGTACTGACTCGTCTGCATAAGTTGCAAGAATCTTTCCAATGAAATTATCAAAGTTTTCTAATTCATAGTTGTAATCCATCTCACACTCAATAGAAATCTTTGCTGCATCGATAAGAGGTGCACCATTTTCTCCTACTGTGTATTCAAAGGCACCTGACTTATCTTCCTTATTTCCACTGACAATACCCATTCTATCAGCTTCCTTGAGCCATGACTCATCAACTACATTGATAGAGAACATCTTGTTTTCTCTGATGCCCTTGTTTGTGTAGTGAGTCTGAACCATAGAAACCATCAAATGACTATGGGCAACTGTGCCTGCATGTGCTACTAATGTCCAATTTGGCTTTCCATCAACCATAGCTCCTACCACAATAACTGGTGCTGGATATAATGCTAACTGTGCTCCGATATTCTTTTTCATTTTCTTTACTCCTTTCCGATTGACATTGTGTCAATCGATGGGATAACTATAACACCGTGTTGACACGGTGTCAATAGTCTTTTTATTATTACTTCAAATTTTCCTCAAAGAAGCTCTGTAACTTATCAAATGGAATATAATTGCTATCACCACCATCATAAAGATCTGTATGGCTTGCATTAGGAATAATCATGAGCTCTTTATTTGCAGTATATTTACTGTCTTTTGTCATGTTCTCATATGCATCCTTGCCGAAGTAAAGGGAATGAGCTTTTTCTCCATGTATAATTAGAACTGCACTTCTGATTTCATTTGTATACTTTAATATTGGCTGATTCATGAATGACTCACATCCAATCACATTCCATCCACCGTTAGAATTAAGGCTACGCTTATGGTATCCTCTGTCAGTCTTGTAATAATCATAGTAATCCTTAACAAAGAATGGGGCATCCTCTGGAAGCGGATCAACAACTCCGCCACCAAGCTGATATTCGCCAGCTTTCAAGTCATCCAGACGTTGTGCACACATAGCAGCTTTCTTCTGATATCTAGCTTCTTCATTATCCTCAGAATCGAAGTAGCCATTTGCATTAACTCTTGTCATGTCGTACATAGTAGCGGCTACAGTTGCTTTAATTCTTGTATCAAGAGCTGCTGTATTAAGTGCCATTCCGCCCCAACCACAGATACCTATGATGCCGATTCTATCAGGATCTACCTTTTCATTTAATGAAAGGAAATCTACTGCAGCCATGAAATCCTCTGTATTAATGTCAGGAGATGCCATGTATCTAACATTTCCACCAGACTCACCCGTAAATGATGGATCAAATGCAATTGTAAGGAAACCTCTTTCTGCCATTGTCTGGGCATACAAGCCTGAGCACTGCTCTTTTACTGCGCCAAATGGGCCAGATACTGCAATTGCTGGAAGTTTTCCACTAGCGTTCTTAGGTGTGTACATATCTGCAGCAAGAGTGATGCCATAGCGGTTTACAAATGTAACCTTCTGATGATCCAGTTTGTCGCTCTTTGGAAATGTCTTATCCCAATCTGTTACTAAATTTAAACTCTCAACCTTAATCATTTTAAATACCTCCATTTGCTATTATAAATTGAATTTATTTCAAAATCGTGATACGATGGTTGTATGTTAATACCTAAAGTTAACTTTAGGTCAAGCTTTAATTTGAAAAAATTTTGGAGGAATATCTATGTACACAATTGGACAAGTTTCAGAAATGTTTAATATACCTGTATCCACACTTAGATACTACGACAAAGAAGGCTTCTTTCCTAACATGGAACGCCAATCTGGAATCAGGAAATTTTCAGATAGAGAAATCGGAGCTCTCCACATCATCGAATGCCTAAAAAGCTCCGGCTTAGAAATAAAAGAAATCAAGCAGTTTATGGAGATGACCACAAAAGGCGCTGAAACCTACGCCGACAGAAAAGCTCTTTTTGAAGCCCGCCGCGATGCTGTGGAAGCCGAAATAGCAAACCTTCAAAAGACCCTAGATATGCTCAAATACAAATGCTGGTACTACGACCAAGCCATCGCAGACGGCAGCGAAGACCGCATCAATGCCATGCTCCCCGACAAGCTTCCACCAGAAATCCAAAAACTCTACGACAGCGGCAACGGACGCCACTAGGCTTGTAGTTTGTTTTGGGCCTAACACAATAAAAAGGACGCCCTGTGATATGTACCCAGAATCCTGGACACATATTTATGAACTAGGCTAAACACATGGATGCTACCCTGTATTGTACAGGTGGCATCCATTTTGTTTTTGCCTGAATTCTTTTGTTATTATAGTAATCTATATATTCTTCAACTGCTTTTGAGAATTCTTCAAAAGAAGAATAATCTTTCTCATAGCCATAATACATCTCATTTTTTAATCTTCCAAAGAATGTCTCCATAATACAATTATCATAGCAGTTACCTTTACGAGACATGGATTGGATAATACCATGCTCCTTTAAAGCAGTTCTATAGTAAGTATGTTGATACTGCCA
>NZ_OBMR01000008.1 GCF_900218035.1 Pseudobutyrivibrio ruminis DSM 9787 | reverse complement strand
ATAAGTTGCTTCGTTCGACTTGCATGTGTTAAGCACGCCGCCAGCGTTCATCCTGAGCCAGGATCAAACTCTCATGTTAAAAAGTTTAATTCCGAATCAGTATAAAACTGACTTGTTTACTAATAAAGGTTTCGTTTCATTAAGAAACTTAAATGAATTTCAAGGATACATGTTTTATACAAAACTGTATTAATTCAAGGTTTGTTTCACTGTTCAGTTATCAATCTTCGTTTATTTGTTTTGCTCTGTGTGACTTGCTGTCCCTCAGTGCTCGATTATAATATCACCTGTAACTTCACTTGTAAAGCCTTTTTTGAGGATTTTATTAAAGTAAATCTATTCATCCAAAATCGCCCTTTTGTTTGAATTGTATCAATTGTTTGAACATTTATTTAAGTCCACTAAAAAAGCGGCTTTTGCAAGCCGCTTTCATGGTTCTATTTATTCTTCTCCACCTACATTTTCATCAACAAATAATTTTATACAATTATGTATCATTTCTTCGTCGTAGTCCTGTAATATTCCAGATGCCATCCAGTATGCATAATTGCCATCCATAAACTGATCCATTCCTTCCAATGATTCACCATACCTAAATTCTATATGGTACTCGCCTGATGGTGTATCGTTCGTAAATACGAAGTATGTAAACTCTCCAGCATCTTCGTCTTCTGTTTTAAATACATGGAAGTAGCTTTCTAATACATCTTCACCATGTAAAGCATCGATATCCTCTACATAGCTATATTCATGACTAAAGATCTCATTACCTTCATCATCTGCTCCGGATATCACATTTCCATCAACAGTAATTGTTTTAATGTCATTCTCGAAATAGCAATCAAATACCATCGAGTCTGCACTGTATTTTTCAACTGCTTCTTGACCTGTAATAGTGCCCATGTACGATTCTGTCAGCATTGTATAAAAGCTTTCAACTGTATCCTCGTCAGTTTCATATGCGCTAATACACTCAACCCACCAATCTTTATACTCTTCCTTAGCAAACTCTGGAAATAATTCTACATATGTTCCTTCTAATGGTGCTAAACTGTATCCTTCCTGGCTTTCTGCTTCAGCATTATCAGTTTCCACAGTCTCTTCTGTAGTTGACTCTTCAACCTGCTCTACTGTTTCTTGTGTATCAGCTTCATTAGCACCACATCCATACAGTGAAGCAATCATAGTAAATGCAATTAATAAAGATGTTTTTCTTTTCATTTTTTCTCTCCTTTGTGTTATATTCCGCTAACCATAGTTAGCGTAGTATAACTATTTTCAAAAGTCAAACATCTTATTGTTATATTTTTATCAAATAATCTAAAATAGTCCAAATAATTTTTTTGTATATTCTTCTGTATCCATAGCCTGCAAGGTATATCCAGTTTCTGAAATTGCATCTGTAAGCTCGTCTTTATCTGGCTCTGTTTCAGATATGAATGTGCTCACACCTTTTGCATATGAGCTCTTTACTTTTTTAGCATTTGGAACCACTTTTCTAATCACATCATTAATGTGAGCCTCACACATGCCACACATCATTCCTTCAATCTTTAAAGTGACTTTTAACATTAATACTTCCTCCTATAATTAATTGTATGCTCCCCGTATTCCTCTCCATATTATATATTTATGATGTTACCACATCTTTAAGAAAAATAGACTTTATTCTCCCCTACATGATAAAATATCAACAACAATTAAATACGTAATAGGAGGATTTCAAAATGAAAGATATCATTTTAGGAAAAACTGGCATAAAAGTTCCTCAAAATGGTTTTGGTGCATTGCCAATTCAGCGCGTAAGCATTGAAGAAGCAGTTAGAATTCTCAGAAAAGCTTACGACGGTGGTATGCGATTCTTTGATACTGCAAGAGCTTATAGTGACAGTGAAATCAAATTAGGCGAAGCATTTGGAACAGGATATATTAAGCGTGAAGATATTATTATTGCCACAAAAACAGCAGCAAAAACTCCTGAAGAATTCTGGAAGGATTTAGATACTTCATTAGCAAACTTAAAGACTGAATATATTGATATATATCAATTACATATGATGCCTCAATGTTTTAAACCAGGAGATGGCACCGGGCTATACGAATGCTTAGTAGAAGCTAAGCGTCAGGGTAAGATTAGACATATTGGCGGCACAGCTCATAAGCTAGGAGTTGCAAAAGAAATCATCGAATCAGGTTTATATGAAACCCTACAGTATCCAATGAGTTATTTAGCAACAGACAAAGAAGTGGAGTTAATCCATTTATGCAACAGTCATGATATGGGATTTATTTCTATGAAAGGTCTAGCTGGCGGACTAATCACCAATTCAAAAGCTGCTATGGCCTTTATATCTCAATTTGATGGTGCTGTTCCAATTTGGGGTATTCAACGTGAATCTGAATTAGATGAGTGGCTTGCCTTTATGGATAGCACTCCTACCATGGATGACAGTATCAAAGCTTTTATCGAAAAAGAAAGAAAAGAGCTAATGGGTGATTTCTGCAGAGGTTGTGGCTATTGTATGCCTTGTACTGTGGGAATTCAAATTAACCAGTGCAATCGCATGTCTCTTATGCTTAGACGTGCGCCAAGTGCAAGTTGGTTAAATGAGTACTGGCAGGCAGAAATGGAAAAAATTAATGATTGCATCGAATGTGGCAAATGCATGACACATTGCCCATACGAATTACAGATTCCAACACTTTTAAGAAAGAACCTCGAAGATTATCATGAAGTTCTTGCAGGAAATAGAAAAGTTCAATAACACTAAAGGCAGCCTAGCATTGCTAGACTGCCTTTTATTAAACACATGTATTAAAGATTCTCACCATTTGATTCAATTACGTTCTTGTACCAATCAAAAGATTTCTTCTTTCTACGAGCAAGAGTGCCTGTTCCATCGTCGTATTTTTCTACATAAATGAAACCGTATCTCTTTGCCATTTCACCTGTTGATGCACTAACCAAATCAATACATCCCCATGGTGTGTAGCCCATCAAATCTACGCCGTCCTCTACTGCCTTTTTCATTTCTGAAATATGCTTTCTGAGGTAATCAATTCTATAGTCGTCGTTTATTGAACCATCAGCCTCAATCTCGTCCTTTGCTCCAAGTCCATTTTCAACAACCATAAGAGGAATACGATATCTGTCATAGATTTCATTAAGAGAATATCTAAGTCCCTGTGGGTCAATCTGCCATCCCCAATCTGATGATTCAAGGTATGGGTTCTTTCCGCCTGCAATAAGGTTTCCTTCGCCCTTATTTGCTTCTGGATCACCACTAATTACATTTGACATATAGTAGCTGAATGTGTAGAAGTCAACCGTACCCTGCTTAAGGATTTCCTCATCACCTGGCTCCATTTTGATTGTGATGCCATGCTTGTCCCAAATGCTCTGAGCATATGCTGGATATTCACCTCGAACCTGAACATCTGAACAATACCAGTTTACTTCTCTCATATGCTCCTGATTTGCAATAATATCAGCAGGATTACATGTTGCGGGGTATGATGTTACGAAGCAAATCATGTTGCCTAGCTTGTACTCAGGATAGTTGTCATGGGCATACTTAACTGCAAGTGCTGATGCAACAAACTGATGATGAAGTGCCTGGAATCTCTCCTGTGGCTTATTTGGAACTTCTGTAACAGGACCTGAATATCCCTTGATAGTACCTGTAGATAAAACTGCACCAAGTGGCATTGTACCTGCATTGATTTCGTTGAAAGTTAGCCAATACTTTACCTTTCCCTTATATCTTGCAAAGATAGCCTTGCAATAATTCATAAAGTACTCGATAAGCTCTCTGCCCTCCCATCCGTTGTATTTCTCAACAAGAGCATATGGCAACTCATAATGAGAAATAGTTACAAGTGGCTCAATACCATACTTTTTACAGCAATCAAAAACCTTGTCATAGAAAGCAAGACCTGCCTCATTTGGCTCTGATTCCATTCCTGTAGGGAAAATTCTAGTCCAGTTAATTGATGTACGGAACACCTTGAATCCCATTTCAGCAAAGAGTGCAATATCTTCTTCATAGTGATGATAAAAGTCTATTGCCTCGTGTGAAGGATAGAGAGTACCCTCTTCAATTTTAGTAGTTACACGCTTTGGAGTTGTGTGGCTTCCATTTGTGCACATATCTGACACGGATGCTCCTTTACCATCTACGTCCCATGCCCCCTCAAACTGGTTTGCGGCTACTGCGCCTCCCCATAAGAAATCTTCTCTAAATGTACTCATTTTTAAGCCTCGCTTTCTAAATATTTCATAAGCTGGGTTGAAGTCTATCCTTCAACCCATTTTTATAACTATAGTAATGTAATAAGTGTATCACCTACTGCAGCTGAAGCAGCATCTGTAGGAATAACGTCATCATACTTTGGTGTATTTGTAATGATAACTGGTGTATCAACAGAGTAACCTTCAGATGTAATATAATCAATATCAAATTCTAATAAAAGGTCGCCCTTCTTTACCTGATCTCCCTGCTTAACCTTTGGCTCAAAGCCTTTTCCTTCAAGCTTAACAGTGTCCATACCTACATGGATGATGATTTCTGCACCCTTGTCAGTTGTAAGGCCGATTGCATGGCCTGTTGCAAAGAATGCTGTAATTGTACCATCTGCTGGAGCATATACCTTTCCTTCTGATGGAGCAATTGCAATACCCTTGCCCATTGCACCTGAAGAGAATGCTGCATCAGCAATATCTGATAACTGCTTTAATTCACCTTTGATTGGAGCTACAAGTGTCTCAGCCTGTGCTGAACCTTCAACCTTTACTTCCTTCTTTGCTGGAGCATCATCCTTGTAGAAAATAAGCTCTGAAAGGAATCCTGCAACTACGCATGCTAAAGTAACAACGATTGAGATAATCATACCTCTTGTATCATTTGTAGAAGTATTTACATATGCTGGATAAGCAAATACACCCATACCTGCCATCTGGTATGCCTTTACGCCCATTGTACAAAGAACTGCACCTGCAACACCTGCGATAACGCATGTACGGAAGAATGGAGCCTTCTTTGGAAGTGTAAGACCATAAATAGCTGGCTCAGTAACACCTGCAAGACCAGAAACGAATGCAGCTGGTGCAAGTGACTTAATCTTTTTATCTTTTGTCTTGAGCCAGATACCAAGAACAGCACCTGTCTGAGCAAATGTTGTACCAAGCATAGCTACAAGAATGATATCCTCACCTGATGTTGAAAGGTTTGATAATGCGATTGGTACAAGTGACCAATGAAGACCAAACATAACAAGTATCTGCCAGAAGAAACCAACAACTGCACCCATAAGGATTGGGCTTAATGCATTTAATGTATTGAAGAACAATGCAAGTACGTTAGCAATTGCAGATGCAACTGGTCCGATGATAAAGATTGTTAATACGAATGTTACAAACAATGTGATAAGTGGAACACCGAATAACTTGATTGTATCTGGAACAATTTTCTTAACACATTTGTTTTCAAACCATGCAGCAAAAGCTACTGCAAGGATAACAGGAATAACTGATGATGTATAGTTTCCTGAAGGTGGCATTGAAACTGGAATTCCAAATAAGTTTGAAATATCATAATCTCCGCCTGTCAAGTATGGATAAACCATAGCAAGACCAATAAGTAAACCTTCCATCTCTGGAAGCTTGAACTTCTTTGCTGCTGTCATACCAAGAATTGGTGGTAAGAAGTAGAATGCTGCATCACCAAGTGAATAAAGGAAATTGTATGTTCCGCCTGCTGCAGACATAACCCCAATTGCTGTAAGAAGAGCAAGTACACCCTTTAAAATACCGCATGCACAAAGCACTCCAAGGAATGGTGTGAACACGCTAGTAATGATGCTAATGAAAGCATTAAATGGATTTTGCTTTCCTGTTGATTCGATTTCATTTCCACCTGCTAATGCAGATTTGCTTTCAAGATGTCCAACGCTGATAACTGCGTCGAATACCTGTGGTACATGATTTCCAATAACTACCATGTACTGACCGCCAGACTGAATTACTGTAACGATTCCGTCTGTCTCTTTTAAAATGTCTGTGTTTGCTTTGCTTTCGTCTTTAAGTGAAAATCTGAGTCTTGTTACACAATGTGTAATACTTTGAATGTTGTCTTTTCCGCCCACATTCTGGATAATGATGCGAGCCAAGCCATCATATTTGCTTGCCATAATTTGTTTCTCCTTTTTCTCTTATATACTATACAGCCCCTGCGCACTGGACTGAATATTACCTAATAAAAAAACCCGCACGACAAAGCTATAGCCTGATTGACTATATAATTATCGTACGGGTCTAGCCGACTCTAACGCCGTAACCATCCCTGGTTAATCTCTATCTGTTATTCGAGCAATGTGTACTGTAAGGTACAACATTTCTTCGTCTGTAAGCTTTTCTGGATATTTAGATTCCATGTAGCTTTTAATACGTGTGGCACAATTATATGCCTCTGGGAATCTCTCCATAATAATTTCGAAGATTCCTGGATCCTGAGGTTCGTAATAAGCATTACGCTCAGCTCTCTGTAAGAAATATTTCAGATGAGTGATGAATCTTTCATAAGAGAATGAATCTTCATCTAAATCTTTCTTGTATGTATATTTAACTATGCTGATGATGTCATCGATGATTTCTGGAGCTTCCATAGTGTGATGGATGTTTCCATCTAATTCCGCATTTACGATATGAAGTGCAAAGAAGCCAGCCTCATCTTCTGGAAGTTCAACTCCAAGCTTGTCCTTTATAATTTCAAGGGCATGACATCCTAGGTTGTATTCAACTTTATAGTAGTTTTTGATTTCCCACAAAAGCTTGTTTTTTAAAAATGTACCGCTTTTGCTTCGTTCTATAGCAAATCCCAAATGGTCTGTGAGAGTGATGTAAATGTTGTTGCAAAGTCTTTTGCCAAGATTTTCAGATGCATATTTAATTATTTCATCTGCAACCTGAATCTCTTCGTATGGCATTTCAGAAACCAGCTTTAAGAACTGTTCATTTGCTTTTTCCATTACAAAAGTCTTTTCGATTTTGCTTTCCTCAAGCTCATCTCCTGGACGCTTCTGAAAACAAATTCCACAGCCTGTATATATTATTTCATTTCCGTTTTCATCTGATGCCAATGCAGCATTGTTGTTAAGAACTTTTTTAATTTTCATAAATACTCTCTTATAAACAAAAAATGACCGAACCTACCCCACCAAAAATAAAAGTCATACACACGACTCTGGGATATGATTCAGTCTTGCCTGTACGAACATCGAACAGTAACAATCCGAAATTTGTTATGCAACTACTTTACATGGAAATCCCTCTCCTGTAAAGAGCTGCAAACAAATTTTGGAGTTTTGCAAAAAAGTGCTTTTGCCTTTTTGTACAAATTCACAATTAAAACACAATTTTATTTAAGGATGGCATTAGCAATGTCGTGTCTCATATATTTATTCTCAAAATCAATCCACTCTGTTGCTTCGTATGCTTTTGCTCTAGCTTCTACTAAATCTTTGCCGAGAGCTGTGATACCAAGCACACGTCCACCATTTGTAACGATTTCGCCTTTGTCATTTTTAGCTGTTCCAGCATGGAAGCAATAATAATCCTTGTTGTTGAACTTTTCAAAACCTGTGATAGGGAATCCCTTTTCGTACTTTACAGGATAACCATCTGATGCAAGAACTACACATACAGCGGCCTCATCTGAAAACTTAAGATCAATCTGATCTAACTTTCCATCAATACAAGCTTCCATAACATCGATAATATCATTCTGAAGACGTGGAAGGACAACCTGAGCTTCTGGATCACCAAATCTGGCATTATACTCAAGAACCTTTGGTCCCTCTTCTGTGAGCATAAGACCAAAGAAAATTACGCCCTTAAACTCTCTTCCCTCAGCCTTCATAGCGTCAACTGTAGGCTGGAAAATATTCTTCTGGCAGAAATCCTCAATTTCCTTTGTGAAGAATGGGGATGGAGAGAAATTACCCATTCCACCTGTATTAAGGCCTGTATCACCATCTCCTGCGCGCTTGTGATCCTGGGCTGAAGACATGATTTTTACTGTATTACCATCAACAAATGAAAGCACAGAAACCTCACGACCTGTCATGAATTCCTCTACTACCATTGTATTGCCGGCATCACCGAATTTCTTGTCCTGCATGATTTCTGCAACACCTGCAACCGCATCCTCATGTGTCTCACAAATCAGAACACCTTTGCCGAGAGCTAGTCCATCTGCCTTAAGTACGATTGGATATTTGCAAGTTTCAAGGTACTTTAAAGCCGCCTCAGGATCTGTGAAGTTCTCATAACCCGCTGTTGGGATATTATATTTTTTCATTAAATCCTTTGAGAAAGCTTTTGAACCTTCAAGGATAGCAGCATTCTTTCTAGGACCAAAGCAACGAAGGCCAGCTTCCTCAAACTTATCTACAACTCCACCTACAAGTGGGTCATCCATGCCAATGATTGTCAAATCAATAGCATTTTCCTTTGCAAAAGCTACAAGCTTATCAAACTCCATAGCCTTGATATCTACACACTCTGCAAGCTCCGCAATACCTGCATTACCTGGTGCACAGTAAATCTTTTCAACCTTAGAGCTTTTAGAAACAGCAAGCGCAATTGCATGCTCTCTTCCTCCACTACCTACAATTAATACTTTCATTCTTATTCTCCTATTTTTACCTTTCCATCAACCACAGATACACATCCGCGTGCTATCAAATCGATTGCGCGTGGCATGATTATCCACTCAGCCTGCTCCATCACACGTCGTTGTAGTATTTCTGGAGTATCATCCTCCATTACCTCTACAGCCTTTTGAAGAATGATAGGACCTGTATCTGTTCCTTCATCCACAAAGTGGCATGTTGCGCCAGTGACTTTTACACCACGTTCAAGAACCCCTTCATGAACCTTTAAGCCATAAAAACCTGTACCGCAAAAACTTGGAATCAAAGATGGATGAATATTAATGATTCTATTTCTGTACTGACGAATCATTTCCTCCGGTATTACTACCAAAAATCCCGCCAATACAACCAAATCTACATTATATGAATTCAATTTCTCCAAAAAAGACTTATTAAATGCTTCTCGATTCTCATAATCCTTAGGCGAAATACAAACCCCTTCGATTCCCGCCTTTGCAGCACGCTCTAAAGCATATGCATTTTTATTGTTAGATATAACAACAGCTATTTCAGTATTATGAATCTCGCCTGAGTTAATCTTATCAATGATTGCCTGGAGGTTTGTGCCACCTCCAGATACGCAAACTGCTATTCTCATTAAACTAAATCTACTCCCTTTTCTCCGTCAACAATCTTACCAACAACATATGGTGTGTCCCCAGCAGAGCGCATAGCTTCCATTGTCTTATCAACGTCAGCTGGATCAACTGCTACAATCATTCCAAGTCCCATATTGTATGTGTTGTACATCATCTGCTCAGAAACATTGCCCTTCTTAGCCATAAGCTTGAAGATTGCAGGAACTTCATAAGAATCCTTCTCTACTACAGCACGCTTTCCTTCTGGAAGCATACGTGGAATATTCTCGTAGAAACCGCCACCTGTAATATGAGAGCAAGCCTTTACTCTAACACCTGCATCCTTTACTGCCTTAAGTGCCTTAACGTAAATACGTGTTGGAGCAATTAAAGCCTCGCCAAGAGTTGTTCCAAGCTCATCATAATATGTATCAAGACTTTCCTTTGTCATATCGAAAATCTTACGAACAAGAGAGAAACCATTTGAATGAACACCTGTTGAAGCCATACCAATAAGTACATCTCCATCTTTAAGTGTTTCACCTGTAATAATATCCTTTTTATCAACAATACCTACTGCAAAACCAGCAAGATCGTATTCCTCCTCAGGCATAAGACCTGGGTGTTCAGCTGTTTCACCACCTACAAGGGCGCAGCCAGACTGCTTGCATCCCTCTGCTACACCGCTAACAATTGTAGCAATCTTTTCAGGGATGTTCTTTCCACATGCAATATAATCAAGGAAGAAAAGTGGCTCTCCGCCTGCACATGCAACGTCGTTAACACACATTGCAACAGCATCAATTCCGATTGTGTCATGCTTATCCATAAGGAATGCAAGCTTTACCTTTGTTCCACAACCGTCTGTGCCAGATAAAAGAACTGGCTCATCCATGTTCTTGATAGCACTTAAATCAAATGCTCCAGAAAAACCGCCAAGTCCGCCAAGTACTTCTGGTCTCATAGTGCCCTTCACAAACTTTTTCATGAGCTCCACTGACTCATATCCTGCCTCGATATCTACTCCTGAACTCTTGTAATCCATGTTTCTCTCCTTTGTTTCTTGTTCAAAATTTTATAAATAAAAGGAAACCCTTAATAAAAAGAGTTTCCTTCTACATATCTACAAAAATACTTTATAACCGTCAGCCTGAAGCTGCCCGTCTTTTTTCTCAACTGATTCTTTCTGCTCTACGATAAAATCGTGGAGTTTGCTTGCAAGGGCAGAGTCCGCCATAGCAAGCATCTTAACTGCAAGTATACCTGCATTTGCACCGCCATTGATGGCAACTGTAGCTACAGGTACACCTGTAGGCATCTGAACAATGGAATATAGTGAATCTACACCACCAAGGTCGCTAGTCTTCATAGGGATACCAACAACAGGCCCTTCGAATAATGCTGCACACATACCAGGCAAATGTGCTGCCTTGCCTGCTCCAGCGATAATAACCTGAACGCCTCTATCTTTTGCGCCCTTTGCATACTCAAAGAAAACATCTGGCTCACGATGAGCTGAGATAATTCTCATCTCGTAATCTACGCCAAATCTCTCAAGTACTTCTACAGCCTTTGCCATTACCGGCATATCGCTGTCGCTACCCATAACTATACTTACCTTTGCCATTCCATTATCCTCCTAGTTTATATCTCGCCAGTTACATCAACAAGCCTTAGTATCTCTCCACTCGACTAGAATGTCTCGCTTGAGAGATCTAAGAGCTTGTTGACTACTGGCTACTTTACATATCTAATGCCTTGTTTAACTCTTCTGTTCCTTCTACGACGAAGCGACCTTCGCGTATGATTGGAAGCTCACGGCCATCTGCTGTAATAACTGTGATATCCCCTAACTCATAGTAAGGAATTGTAATATCTGTGTGGCAATTAAAATATGCCTTTGAAAAGTCCGTCTTACGAAGTAGTGAGCAAGAATTGTCTCTTGCGATACATTCCTTGCCATCTGGATTGTACATAGGCACATCCTCGGCGTGAGAATAGCATGTATCACCTACTGCAAAGTGTGGACCTGTTTTTTCTGCTATAAGGATTGGAAGCTTATCTGCAATGGAGTATTTCTGTCCCATTACAAAAGCTCTGGTATTTGTTCCGATAGCAAACTCTCCCATAGGAAGAGTGTCATGCTTATGCAGAACATTATCGTAAATATATTTTTTATTTTCTTCTTCAGCGTCAAAATTGCTACATGTATATGAAACAATCTTGCCATCTTCAAACTTCATTTCAAGATTGCGGTATCCAAGCTCATTAAGATATACCTGAGTTACATGGAGAACACCATTTGTTCCCTCAAGCTCTGGGCTTGTAAATACCTCACCTACCGGAATATTTACATCTGCAACACAGTTTTCGAAATTAGTCTGGTGTGCAGGGTCATCTAAATGATGAAGCTTTACTGTAATATCAGTGTGATTGTCTCCACGACCTGTTACGTGAACCTTTTCACCCTGGTCTAATACGTCGATGATATGCTGCTGGATATTCTTATAAAGCTCATAATCCATTGTGTTTACAGCAACTGTCTCATTAAAGATTTCATTGAAATCCTTGCCAATCTCAGGAATAGGATAAGCTATGATTGTGAAGCTTCTTTCTTCTCCCTTGATGTATTGATTATTTATCTGGCCATTCTGGCTAGCATAATATACGTTAAGCTCATTTTGCTTGTCTGAATACGCTGCATTCGCCTCTCTATTAGCTGGTTCAAATGGAACCTCTCCAAATGTCTCGATGACAGCTGGGCCACCATATACTGCAGCAAGCTCCTTGTGCTTTTCAAGAGTATTCTTCTGAACCTCAAGGAATCTGTCTGCCATGCCCTTATCCCAATAGTACGCTCTATCATCCTTGTGATCATATTCACACTGTTTGTTAGGAACGCTTGAGAAAAGGTTGCGAGATGATGTGCCACCAAATCTAACAGTAGCAGCAAGGCCTGCTTCGTCGAAAAGGCGAATTGCTTCGCGAGTCATAAGCTCGAATCCAACTGGAGCATTGACACCAACTGTATCTTTAATAGAGATATCCTTGCCAGTTACCTCGAAGCCTTTGATATAGCCCTGAACGTAAGTCTGTGCCATAGCAACCACATCTTCGTGTGGAAGACTACGCAAGTGGGCTGCAATTCCAAGCTCATTTGGTCCGATATACATACCATATTTGTACATATATCTATCATCTGAAAGATTGTCCTCCATGATGATTCTTGTGTAGAAATCATATTCAGGATCAACCATTGATATAATCTGTTCTGAAAGGAACATCTGGCAATAATCATGCTTGAATGAGTAAAGAGCATTCAAAATGCTTTCACGACGATATTTGTCCTCATCCTCAATCTGGCACTCACCATATAGCTGAAGAAGAAGCTCGCAATAAATTGTAAACTTATCTACTCGTCCAGCAAATGCTGCCTCGATAATACTTGTAATAGAATAGAATGCTGCTGAAAGAGGTCCACCTATTTCCTCGCCAAGTTTTGCTACTGCGTATGTTGGGCACAAGAAGCTATTCTCATAATTGCTTTCTTCATAAATAGAAAAAATAGTTTTATTGTCTGCCTGACACTGCTCAAGAGTGCGTTCTGCAAGTGTCCCATCGATAGCTTTATTCATAATAGGAAGAACCATCATTACGAATTCAGCCACTTGATTAAAATACGCCTGAATATTTTCAGGTAATTCTTTATCTTCTTTTATCTGAGATATGCGCTCTGTAGCAAGCTCAAAGCGTTCCATTATATCATCAGATTCTTTATAAAAAGTACTGCTCATATACTAACCTCTAATCAATCCAATAATAAGTGTTGCAATCCAAACTATCATAATAACCGAGCTGATAGCAAGGCATACAACTCTGTATTTAAGCTCCGTCTTAGTCTTCATTTGGCCCACATTGTAAACAAATGCTCCAAAAGCTACGAGGAAGCCTAAAGTTCCAAGGCCGCCGCCAAGCCAGCGAGGTGTCTCCCCTGACATATAAACTGAGGCGGTAATAATGCCACCATATATAATTAGTGAAATCAACGAAACTCCTGCTGAATACATAGCTTCCATTGGCAATGCTTTTAGTTGATTGCCATAGGAGCTTCGTCTGTGAAAACGACTACGTGCCATTTACTGAACTCCATATTCCTTATAATATGCATCGATGCGTGCCTTCATATCGTCGTCGATAACAACTTTGCCCTGGCACTCTCTGTTGTAAAGATGCTCTACAACTTCATCCATTGAAACAATTGCGCCTGTTTTGAAACCGTATGTTTCTGCAACTTCATCAAGTGCTGTCTTTGATTTGTCTCCTGAAAGACCAACTTCCTGACGGTTTAAAGAAACCATAAGGCCAACAATTGTAACATCACCCTGAGCTCTAACGATTGGAACTGTTTCTTCCATGCTCTTGCCAGAAGTAGTAACATCCTCAATCATAACAACTCTGTCACCGTCAGAAATCTTGTAACCAAGAAGTGAGCCCATGTCTGCTCCATGGTCCTTTTCTTCCTTACGATTGCTGCAATATTTGATTTCCTTGCCATAAAGCTTGTAAAACGCTTCAGCTGTGATAACAGCAAGAGGAATACCCTTGTATGCTGGTCCAAATAGAACATCAAAGTCCTCGCCGTAAGCATCGTGAATTGCCTTTGCATAATACTCGCCAAGGCGCATAAGCTGGCTACCTGTAACGTAGGCACCTGCATTCATAAAAAAAGGAGACTTACGCCCGCTCTTCAATGTAAAATCACCGAATTTGAGGACGTCAGACTCCACCATAAACTCTATAAATTGTGACTTGTAGCTTTCCATACATTAATCTCCTATCGAAAACCCAAATATTTTTCAAAAACCTCTCAGATTGTAACATACACAGCCATTCATTTCAATTATATGTTAGAATATGAACATGAGAAAAAAAGAACTTGCTTTATTAGTAATTGAACGATTAGAAAAGGAATATCCATATAGTGACTGCACGCTAGATTACGATGATGCATGGAAGCTTCTGGTGTCGGTACGTCTTGCAGCCCAGTGCACAGATGCAAGGGTCAATGAAATAGTACCTCATTTATATGAAAAATTTCCAACCATCGATTCTTTGGCAAATGCTGATGTAAAAGACGTAGAAGAAATTGTTCGTCCATGCGGTCTAGGCAAATCAAAGGCAAAGGACATCGTTGCTTGTATGCGAATGCTTCGAGACACGTATAATTCTAAGGTCCCAGATACCATGGATGAGCTGTTAGCTTTGCCTGGCGTGGGCAGAAAATCAGCAAATCTCATTCTTGGAGATGTATTTGGCAAACCTGCAATAGTTACTGACACCCATGCAATTAGATTATCTAACAGAATTGGACTTGTTGATAACGAAAAGGATCCTACTAAGGTAGAGATGGCCCTTAGAAAAATAGTTCCACCAGAATCAGGCAACGATTTGTGTCATAGGCTTGTGGATCATGGTCGTGCCGTTTGCACTGCCAGGACAGCTCCTTACTGTGACAGATGCTGTCTCGAAGATATATGCAAAAAACGTATATAATATAAAGAAGCTTTGCTACAAGATTGTAACAAAGCTTCTTTTTTTATAACTGAATAGTATATTGTTTTTCAACTGATGTATATCCTCTGTTATCAGCAACCTTAATCCAAACAACATAAGTTCCTGAAACATTAGGATTATAGTTTCCATTTATCTGAATTGAATAATTCCATTTATCAATTTCTCTTCCATCGCTATATCTAGCACCAATATATTGTTCAAGAGCTTCAGCATCCATTCCAACATATCCGTGAATTATTCCATCCCCTGAATCCTGCTTCAAGTACTGTGTAGGTACAAGTGTCATCCATGGATTGTAAGCCGCTTCTTCTGTTGGATCATAGCCAATAAGCCCTGCATTTACATCAAGCTTAACAGCTGCTGGTCTACCAAGAGGACCTGGATTTGTAGCATCATCGTAAACAATTACAGGTGTGCCCGCTTTGCAATTATCATAAATCCACTTTAAATCTCCAACTGCCATACGAACACATCCCTGAGATGCGCCCTGTCCTAACATGTTAAATGCATTACCTCTAAGAGAGTTAACTGTAGGAGCTGCATATGGAACGGAATGGAAAAGAATATGACCATTAAATCTTATGGCATAACGTCCATAACTATTTCCAAAAAGCTGTCTCCACTCGTAATAATCTGAAGTAGCAAAAACTCCTGTTGGAGTATCCTCAATATTTGCTCCAACTGAGCATAAATAAGCCTTTACTGGTATTGTGTACTGTCCTTGAGCATCAAGAGACATTACAGTAACAACATTTGCCACACGGTTTACGTATAAAGCATATGGGGTAGCAGCTTTTGCTTCAATAGAAGTACTTCTGATACTAAAGAATAAAGATAAAACTAGTGCGATTGCGATAAAACTTTTTTTGCGTTTGAAAAACATATAAAACCTCTCTAAAAAAAACATACCTGAGGATTATATGAAGTTTTTTTCAACAAATCAAGTCCTATTATTATTTTTTTATGAAATTTTAGAAAATTTAGGATATTTATAACAAATAAGTGCTTATAAAATGTGAAAGAGACGCCAGCGGAGCGTCTCTTTCAAAAGGGAGAATAATGTTATGAAAAAATTGTATCTCTCTCGAGATGAGTATATATTAACTGAAAATTTTGTTCAAGTCGTGTAAAAGTTGTGAATTGTCTGTGAATTCTCAAATCTTACTGAATACTCTCTACTTTAATTGTATTTGTGTTACCTACGTTACCATCGATTGGGCCGCCAGTAAGAACTACGCGGTCTCCGTTCTTAAGGTTAAGCATCTGCTTAGCACGGCCAACTGCATGATAGAACATAACATCAAGTGATGTGAACTTATCAACGAGAACTGGTGTAACACCCCAGCTAAGTGCAAGCTTTCTCCAAACCTTTTTGTCTGTAGTCATAGCGATAACATCTACTGGACAACGGAAACGGCTAACACGCTTTGCTGTGTAACCTGACATTGTGCAAGCAACGATAGCCTTTGCCTCAACATCGATAGCCATTGAACATGTAGAGTGGCAAACAGCATCTGGAATAGAAGCGATTGCGATATCATCCTTGTGGAAACGACCATTGTAGTTGATGTCGTTCTCTGTAGTCTCTGCGATTTCTGCCATTGTAGCAACAGCCTGTACTGGGAATTTACCCTGAGCTGACTCGCCTGAAAGCATGATTGCAGAAGTTCCATCATATACAGCGTTAGCAACGTCAGAGATTTCAGCACGTGTAGGACGTGGATTTGTAATCATAGACTCAAGCATCTCTGTAGCTGTAACAACTCTCTTACCAAGCTCACGAGCTCTTGTGATAAGCTGCTTCTGAACTGCTGGAAGATTAACAAATGGAATCTCAACACCAAGGTCACCACGAGCAACCATGATACCGTTAGCAATTTCAAGAATCTCATCAACGTTGTCAACACCTGGCTGATTCTCGATCTTAGCGATAACTTCAACATCCTTACCACCATTCTCATCAAGGAATGTTCTAAGCTCAATCATATCCTGCTTTGTTGAAACGAATGATGCAGCGATGAAATCGATGTCGTTCTCAAGACCGAAAAGGATATCCTTCTTGTCCTGCTCTGAAAGGTATGGACCTGACATAACCTTGTTAGGGAAGCTCATTGACTTCTTGTTGCTCATAGTACCGCCGGCTGTACACTTTGTAATAACATCGTGGCCTTTGATTTCTGTAACTTCGAAGAATACGATACCATTGCAAACTGAAAGTACGTCACCTACGTTAAGATCCTTGTGAAGGTTCTTGTGAGTAACTGATACTCTAGTCTGATCACCTTCTACATCGTCAGTAGTGAAGATGAATGTGTCACCTTCGTTAACTGTAACTGAGCCATCCTTAAATGTTTTGATACGATACTCTGGTCCCTTTGTATCAAGCAAGATAGCGATTGGCATGTTGAGCTTCTTGCGGACTTTCTTAACTAAATCCATCTTCATGCCCTGCTCCTCATGATCACCATGAGAGAAATTCATTCTTGCTACGTTCATTCCGGCCTTAGCCATAGCTGTAAGAGTCTCCTCATTCATGCTGGCTGGTCCGATTGTACAAATAATCTTTGTCTTTCTCATTCTACAAAACTCCTCTATTTAGACTAAAACTTAGTTAACCTAAAAAATAAAAAAAATCCTCTCTATAATAGCATTAATTAAATTTTAAGTAAACATTTATCCTAATCATTTCTTATTATATATTAAAAAAAGTGTCCTGTGAAACTAATAATCACAGAACACTGTTTTTTAACTATTTGTTCATATTTTATGCCATGAGCATACGGAACATGTCAATTACCTGGTCCTTTGTAGCCTCACGTGGATTTCCTGGATAGCATGCATCATTAAGAGCATCTGTTGCAAGCTGGTCTAAGTCCTCTTCCTTGATCTTATCAAGAGTCTTTGGAATACCAACATCCTCAGAAAGCTTCTTAACAGCTGCGATAGCTGCATCACGGTACTCATCCTGTGTCATGTTATCAACACCTTCTACTCCCATAGCTCTAGCAACCTCGCGAAGTCTCTCCCCGGTATACTCGCGGTTGAATTCCATAGAAATTGGAAGGAACATTGCACATGCTACACCGTGTGGTGTGTCGTAATGTGCTGAAAGTGTGTGAGCCATAGCATGGTCGATACCAAGACCAACGTTTGAGAAGCCCATACCTGCAATGTACTGGCCAAGTGCCATACCCTCACGGCCTTCCTTTTTGTTTTCAACAGCATCGCGAAGATTCTTTGAAATAAGACGAATAGCCTCGAGATGGAACATATCTGTCATCTCCCAAGCTGCCTTTGTTGTATATCCTTCAATTGCATGTGTAAGAGCATCCATACCTGTAGCTGCTGTAAGTCCCTTTGGCATAGAAGACATCATCTCTGGGTCAACAACTGCAACGATAGGCATATCATTTGTATCTACACATACAAACTTTCTTTCCTTTTCAACGTCAGTAATAACGTAATTGATTGTAACCTCTGCTGCTGTACCTGCTGTTGTTGGAACTGCAATAATAGGTACACAAGGATTCTTTGTAGGTGCAACACCTTCAAGTGAACGAACATCTGCAAACTCTGGATTTGTAATGATGATACCAATTGCCTTTGATGTATCCATTGATGATCCGCCACCGATAGCAACAATACAATCTGCACCAGAAGTCTTAAATGCTTCTACACCATTCTTTACATTTTCGATTGTTGGATTTGGTTTGATATCTGAGTATAAGCCATAAGGAATACCTGCTTTATCAAGTAAATCTGTAACCTTAGCTGTAACTCCAAATTTAATAAGATCTGGATCCGAAGCAACAAATGCTTTCTTGAAGCCATGAGCCTTAATCTCATTTACTACTTCCTGAATTGCACCAGCACCATGATAAGATGTTGGATTTAAAGAAATTCTGTTAGCCATAACAATACACTCCTTTTTTTGTAACAAACATTGTGTTAAAAAAATAACACACCCTACGATTGATATTTTATCATCATAGAGTGTGTCAATATAAGTTACAGATATACGTATGTGTAACATTTTTATAAAATTCACAAATCGCTATAATAAAGGCTTTCTAGACCAATTCTATTTCTTTAAACAGCTTGTGTAACATATCTGGCATTGCATCTATCATCAAATCAGCCAGCTCTTCCTCAGACTCCTTCATGCCCTTCATAAGCCACTGTACAGTCATATAAATAGACGCCTGGCAATACATCTCAAGAAGCTTTCTCATATGCTTATCAAGATTCTCACCAGTCTTTTTTCTAATCAAATCACAATAGAACTCGTAAATCATAATGAAGTCATGATCCTTGAGATTGTTCTGATCATCGCCTTTGAAGCCTGCTGTAAAGAAAAGCCTTTCCTGCTTTATGTATGCAAACTTTTTGATTAGACCCTCACGAATAGTTTCGCCTTGGCCCATCTCTTTAAAGGACTGTTCCAGTAGCCTGTCAAAGTACCAGTTTATCAGGTCGTATTTGTCAATAAAGTTGCGATAAAAGCTTTGTCTCGAAACTCCACATACATCAACTATCTGTTTGACTGTGATGTTTTCCACTGATGTGTTTTTCATGCAGGTTTTCATAGCTTCTGCCAGCTTGTATTTGATGTCTGATTTCATAATAAAACCTCCCGCAATCATTTTAAATGACCTCGGGAGGTTTTACAATTATATATGTACTTATGCCAATAGCTTTCGAAACTCCTTTAGTCCTGCCACCTCGCCTGCAGCCACCATCTGAGCACCGATGTTGCCAAGTGCTGTGGCCTCTGAAGGGCCTGCAATTACAGTTTTTCCGGTGGTTTCAGCTGTGAGCTTATTCAAATATCCAGCCTTTGAACCGCCGCCAACTACGTTGATAATATTAAAATACTTGCCTGTAATCTTTTCTACCTCGTAGCAGGCCATTTTATAACATACAGCCAGAGACTGATAAATAACCTTTGCCAGCTCTCCTGGTGTTTCAGGAACCTTTTGTCCATGATTTTTGCAGTAATCCTTTACTGCATCAATCATGGAAGCTGGAGCCAAGAAAACTTCATCATTGGCATCCACTATAGAATCTATATCTGCTGCCTCTGCCATTTCACAAAGCTCAGCAAAAGAGTACTCCTGTCCTGCTGCAATCAGCTCATTTCTTACGGACTGAATCATCCAAAGCCCCATGATATTTTTAAGGAAACGGAAACGTCCTTCGTAACCACCTTCGTTGGTGAAGTTGGCTTCCATTGCCTCTTTTGTGCAGATGGCCTTCATGTTCTCACTACCTAAAAGTGACCATGTACCTG
This sequence comes from Pseudobutyrivibrio ruminis DSM 9787, assembly GCF_900218035.1. Classification (GTDB taxonomy): domain Bacteria; phylum Bacillota; class Clostridia; order Lachnospirales; family Lachnospiraceae; genus Pseudobutyrivibrio; species Pseudobutyrivibrio ruminis. Next base: position 226,001 of record NZ_OBMR01000008.1, on the reverse strand, counting down.
ATGAAATATAAAGTACATTGTCAGATGTGTTTGGGACTGCAAATACAGCTGATGCTGTGTCATGAGTAGGTGGAAGCACAACCTTGCAGTCGAATCCCACTTCTGCCTTTACTAAATCTGAAAATGCGCCAATGGATGTGCCTGGTTGCTTAATCTCACCAAATAAATCTTTGTTAAAACCTAGCATTTCAATAAGCTCGTAATCCCACTCTTTTGTATCAGGATTTAAAAGCTGTGTTGTAGAGCAATTGGTATATTCATTTGACTTCACACCTGTCAGCAGATAATGAAGATAATCTGGTACCATCAAAAAGCTTTTTGCCCCATCCAAATAACCATCCTTTTTATCTGCCATAAGCTGATATATGGTATTGAAAATAGCCTTTTGAATTCCAGTGCGCTCATATAGCTTATCCTCAGGAATGATTTTATAAACCTCTTCGTCCATTCCAGCTGTTCTGCTATCGCGATATCCAAAGCATGGTCTAACCACATTATCTTTTTCATCTAAAAGAACATAGTCCACTGCCCAGGTGTCAATGCCCATTGAGGTCGGGATTTTACCAAGCTCCTTGCATTTCTTTAAGCCAATAATTATCTGTCTAAAGAGCTCCTCAATGTCCCATCTCTTATGACCATCCACCTCAATCATTCCATTAGAAAATCGATGGATTTCCTCTAAAACAACTTTGCCCTCTTCAAGATGGGCAAGCATATGCCTGCCCGAAGATGCCCCAATATCTACCGCTAAATAGTAATTTACCATTATCTTTCTCCAATAATATCGCTCTTCTTTTCGTATAAGCATTCTTCATTAATCTGAACACCAAATGGAGCATTTAATGCTCTAAACTCATCTGGCTGAATTGTCTGGCGCTTTTTGTTTGTCATAGAAAGAACCTTTACAAGAACCTCTGCAGCCTTTTCTACTGTGTGCATAAGACCGAATGCAATATCAAAATCAGTACCGCATACAAACATTCCGTGATGAGCCCAAACAGCTACATCCTTTGTTGCCATGATTTCAGATGTTGCAACTGCAATATCTCTTCCGCCTGGAACCATCCATGGTACTACGCCGATTCCCTGAGAGAATACGATTGGGCACTCTGTAGCCATCTCCCAGATTTCTCTTGTAAAGATTTCATCCTCAAGTGGAAGAACATATGTAAGTGCAATAACATTTGTTGGATGACAGTGATATACAACGCGAATCTCAGCATCTCTCTTCTTGCAAACCTCAAGGTTCATAAGGTGTGATGGAAGCTCTGATGTAGGTCTGCCGCCATTTACAAATCCCCAAACTATTCTATAGTTGACGCCTGTTTCATCTAACTCAATAATTCCAATTGAATCAGTTGGATCGATAGCTACATTTCTGAAATACTTTCCAGAGCCTGTCACAAGGAAATACTCTCCTGCTAAATCCTTAACTTCTGTTCCGATTTCTCTCCAATCACCTGGGTTGAACTCCTCTTTTACACTTTCTACTTCCTCTGGCTTGATTCTATAAGAAAGGTTTCCGCCATTGCGCTCATGCCAGCCTTGCTCCCAGCCGTCATTTGCCATTCTCATAAAACCTTCTACAAACTTTGCTTCTAATACTTTCATTTCTATTTCTCCTTTATCTAACTACTACTTCAACTGGTACGTTAAATACCTTTGCAACTTTTTTGATTGTTTCAATATGGTGACCAACTGCTGCACCAAAATGATGTGTAGGACCAGTCTCGCTCCATCTGGTTACAAACTCTGCAGCGCTGCAGCTAAATCTAGTACGCATCATTGTGTCACCGTTCTGAAGAATCTTTCCTTCTTCGTTAACACCCTCAGCAACTACGAACTTGAAGTGACCTTCGCCATCCTGTGTGATACCAAGGTAAGTAATAGGTCCTGTAGGTGGATAGAACTGTGTAAGATATCCGCCGCCTGTCTTGCCATGGAACACATCCATCATCTTCATAGTTGGCTTCTTAGCCTGTGAAATGGCTGCATCGCCAGAACCAGAATGACCAATAAGTGTAACATCATCGTTGAAATCGATGGTGTACATTTCAGCCAACTGACCTGTGCCAGAAATAGTCTTCAAAATGCTCATTGCCATAGCAACCTTCATATCTCCTTCAACAGCACAAGCAGTTCCCTGCTTTATCAACATAGAGAAGGCTGGGATAAGAAGGCTGTCCACTTTGCCAGCGATTCCCTTTGCAAATCCGTCATAGTGAGATGCTACGAGACCAAGCTGCTCGTCCTTAACCCACTGTTCAAAGGCAACAACATACTTTGCCATTTCCCATACTTTATCTACATCGCCACCACCAACAATGTCGAATGTATCTAAGATGTCCTCAGCCTTTGCTTTAATAACGGCCTCGTCTGTAATGTCATCTGCAATAGCCCAAATCTTTTCCCAGTCAAACTGCTTTGTGTAAAGCCCCATTCTTCTGTAAAGATTTGACTCATCAATATATAAATCCATCATGCCTGGATATGGACGTCCAATCTGGGCAATATTTGTATCTCTAAAACGACGTCGACAATTTGCTGCAAGACACCACTCATTTATTTCTCTTGCGACATTTTCATCTCCACCTTCTACAACACCAGTGATTACAGCGCTGCGCTTACCATAGCGATTAAGATCTGCCACCATTTCACCAACTGCACCGCAGGCATAGGCTTCTCCAAGCCACTCTGCTGTACCAGCTGTATCATAATCAAGTGCCTTAAGCTTCTGTATATTCACAAGGACTACAGGAACATCTAAATCCTTTACTGCTGGAAGCATGTTGTAGCTTGTTGCGTATGTAAGAAGCTGCATGAATACTAAATCTACATCTGCTGCTCTAAACTTATCTCCTGCGGCCTGTGACTGCTCCTTTGTTGTAACCACACCGCCATCGATTATTTCTACAGTGTCCGGAATTGACTTTTTAAAATCCTCAAACTGCTTTTCAAATTCTGGTACCAACGATGGAAACTGTGGTAAATATGCGCCAAGGGCGATAGAAAACACACCCACTCTTGCTTTTGTTTCTACTAACATCTTAACCCTCCTAGAACTTTATTTGCTCTTTATTTAAGCCTATAATATAATGATTTTACCGATGTAACTAGAACAGCAGATTATATATTATAGGACCTTATTTGACATTATGAGAAATGATATTTATGAACTTCTAAACCGAATAACAGACGAGGAGAAAATGATTCTTGAAGGGGATACCAGCATTAGAAAAGAACTGTATACCTCTGAGGATGAATTTGTAATAGATTCGGGAAAGCTTTTGGCACAAGGCAAGCTAATCGATATTCGCCCTCACACTAGATTTGCATATTTCCCTACACACAGACACAATTATATAGAAATGGTTTGTATGCTAAAGGGCCATTTAACAACTCATTTTGTGGATGGTGAAACTCTAACTCTACATGAGGGTGATATTCTCCTTTTGAACAGACATGCCAGACATGATATTGAGCCATGCGGTAAAGACGATATTGCAATTAACTTTATTATCTTGCCTGAATTCTTTTCCCGCACTCAAATATTCTATGATAGAAATGATATATTGAGAGACTTTATCGTAGCCTCCCTTTCTGACAGAAAAAATTACAACGACTATCTACTGTACCATGCTGCTGGAATCCTTCCAGTAGAGAATCTGATTGAAAATCTGATTTGGACTCTCACATATCACAAAAATGATATGAACACTATTGCTATGTCCACAATGGATTTGCTTCTGATGAATCTTTGTACTCTATCATCAGACACTTTAACTGATATGAGCCGGGGCAGTAACTCAATCACAATTCAGGCCCTTGAATACATTGATACCCATTTTGACAATGGCACACTGGATGAACTGGCTCAACTGACAGGGTATTCAATAGCCTATCTAAGCCGCCTTTTGAAACAAAATACCGGACTAAATTTCAAGCAGCTTCTCCAACAACGAAGGCTTCAGGAATCAGCATACCTGTTAGAAAGCACAACCCTTACAACAGAAAAAATCATAAAAAAAATTGGCTACGAAAACTCTGCATATTTCTACAGAATCTTCGAAGCCAAATATGGTCTATCGCCTAAAGAATATAGAATTAGATCAGGGCGATAAGACAGATTTTTTTAACCTATAATAATTCACAAATATAGCTTCCTTGAACTATTACCTCTTCACCATTAGGCTTTATCAATTTTCCAGATAAACCATCAGGCAATTTTACACTATAAAGACATTTATCATCCTCATAGTGCCAACCTACTTCAATAACTCCCTTTTCGGATTTATAAGAGACTTTTGCATATTGTAGCTGTTTGCTTGGTAGCGGATTTAATACTAACTCGTCAAATGTGTATTTTAGACCACAAACGCCCTCTATCAGCCACTCACAAATTGCTCCGTAGCTATAATGGTTTTGGGATGCTTTTCCATCCCATGTTTCCCAAACAGTTGTAGCGCCTTGACTTACTTCGTACAACCAACTTGGTTTTGTTTCCTGCAAAAGTAGCTTGTAAGCAGTTTCTACATAACCGTTATCGGCAAGCACTTTGCATAAAAAAGGTGTCGATAAAAAGCCTGTATTTAAATGAAAATCCATCTTTTCAACTAAGGCATCTAGTTTTTTAGCATTGATGCAAATATCTTTCTCATCTAAAAGCCCAAAAGCGATTGGCCTTACGTAGTCCTTTTGTCGATCCGATTCAATGACTCCATTTGGAATAAAGCGATGTTGATATGCCTTTTTTGCTCCTTGGCTTATCTTCAAAAATTCTTTTGCATCTTCATGCTTTCCAATGATATCCGCCATTTCAGCTAAGAGCCTCGCAGAGTAGCTTAAATAAGCAGTTGCGACTCCACTCTTACCTTTCATATCTACTCCACTTGCAAATTCTATATCTGGTTCAGCCCATTCTCCATAATCAAGTCCTGATGTAACGTCATAAAAACTGTCTAAACTGCCGCTAAGAAGTTTTTTTATACAGCCTTTTTTAGCTCTTTTTCTGAGAAACATGAGCCACTTTTTCATTGCCTCATAGTTTTCACGAATAATCGACTGCTCACCATATCTCTTATACAAAGTGTGTGTAACAATAATAATTGCATCTCCCCATCCAGCAGATGCAGATAAAAGCTTTCCAAAGAAACTTTCCTCATTGTTTCTTGGTACGATATTTCTAACAGCTCCAGATTTATATTGATTTGCTCTGCAACTTGCCAGCCATTTTTCATAAATTCGTCTACAATCCATTAAATATAGACCAGTATTCACGAAAATCCCTGCGTCACCAGTCCAACCTGCTCTTTCTCTAGTCGGACAATCCGTTGGTATATCGCAGAAATTTCCCTTCATGCTCCACATTGCATTTTGGAACAACGTATTGAGCTTTTCATTGCTTGACTCAAAGCTTGCTGTTTCTTCCATATCTGAATACACAGCAATTGCCTCAAACACTGCATCCTCTAATAAAATATCTGTTTCTATTAAACAATATCTGAATCCGAAAATAGAAAAATGTGGTTTGTAAGTATTTTTGCCATCATGAGCTGTATACTCAATTCTTTGAAAAATACCACCTTCTTTGTGACGTTCTCCAGGTTGAAAATTTTCAATAGTAAGCTCACCATTTTCATCTAGAGTTTCACCATGAGTCAATATGATTTTTTGACCAGACTTTGCATTAAATGTCATCTGAACATATCCTGCAATATTTTGACCAAAATCTATGACCGTTTTTCCAGATGGAGTTTTTATTTGCTTTCCCTTAAATCTTTCCTTCTCAACAATATGAGGATTATCAGTAAATATTAGATTGTTAAAGGAATAGTTCTTCTCGTATACATGCGATTTGTTTTCTTGTACGGTTTTAGAACAATCAATTACTTCTCCCTGACACATATCCGCAGACACAATTTCAGAATGAGGATAAGTCTCCCATGTATTATCAGTCTTCACCATAATAGTATCTTCCGAAGAAATCCACGCCAAAAGCCCTATATGGGTTCCAAAAAGATTTCTTGCGCCAGTAACACCTGCTGCACTTCGATACCAACCATCTCCAAGCAATACCTTAATAGTATTTTTACCTTTCCTCAAAAGACCTGCAACGTTATACCTTTGAACATATAGTTCCTTTTCGTATTCAGATGTGCCTGGAGCAAAAACAAAGTCTCCTACTCTATGATTATTAATGTATGCCTCATAGCATCCATGGGCTGTGATAAATAGTTCCTCGTTACCATTTATAGTTTTTACATCAAAAGACTTTTCCACCCACTTTGGTCTTTGTCTTTTTTCTGTATCAATTTCCTTTTCTGGTTCTATCCAATGTACTAAATTCGATTTTAGTATTCCGCTAATGTTCATTAGAATAATTCTCCTGCAAAAATGCTATACTTTTCTCCAAAGATTCAACGGGATTATTGTTGACCCAATTTCTATGGCTCTCAAGAATAATTGCATCAACATTTTTTATACAGTCCAAGCCAAGAATCCTTTTTAATGGCATATTACCATGCCCTAACTCTATTGAATCTGATTTAAGAATTGGAGTAATTGGAACTTTTTTCAATCTTGTCCCTCTATCATTAATGTGATAAAGAACCAATCGCTCACCCAGTTGTTCCATCAATGGAATAAAATCAACACCAGCTTCTGCAGGCCAATATGAATCAAATTCTACCTTAACCAAATCAGGATCCGTATCCTTAAGTATCATTTCATATGCCGTATATTTATTATCAACCTTCAAAAATTCCACATTATGGTTGTGATATAGTAATTGCAAATCTGATTCATGTAGTCTCGCGCCTACTTTGTCCAATCTTTTTGCTAAAGACTTTACATCATCATAATTACCATAATCAAATCTGTACATTCCAGTTATTACTATTTTGTTTGTGTCTAATTCTCTCGCCTTTGAAATAACTTCATCAATTCTATTTTCCAAACTTCCTAAATCGGCATGAAGACTAGTAGCTTTAAGTCTACTTTCCTTTAGCATATCGGGCCAATATATATTGGCCCCCTTACCAACCGGCATACCTGCCATTTTTGTAAGTAATCGAACTATAAATGGTGTACTCTCAATCATAAATAGATTCAATTCTATTCCATCGTAACCAACCTGTTTTATTCGTTTCAAAGTACTTAACGTTGTCTTCTCATCTTTACATGCAGATCCAATCATTATCTGTTGCACAGCTAAATTATTCATTACTCTTATTTCACTTTCGCTTTCTGTTCTGCTATCTTTTCCTGAATCCTTACCATTTCTTCTTTAGATATAGGAGAAAGTTTCATTGCAAATAGATTACAAATCCAGCCAATAAATGGTAATCCAATATATATGAATATTGTCATATTTTTAATTGCAAGACTTGGTGTATCTGTTGGCTGTGGCATTGTAGATGTATAACCGATTAACGCTATTAGCGAAGTTGCCAAAACTGCTCCAAGTGATGAAAGAATTCTATCAAAAAAGTTATATGTCCCTGTAACAACTGCAGGCATATATTTTCCTGAACGGGCCATTTCATAATCAATTACATCGCCGCTCATAGAAGATGTAGCTGTTGTTACACACATCTTTGCGCCATTAACTAATAATGTAATCACAAAAAATATTGCAGTAGGGAGTATTTCAACAGTCACTTTTCTCATATCCACAATATACATAAATGCTGCCAATAATATGGAAAACGCCATACAAATTCCTGTCCAAAAATAAAGAGCTTCTTTGCTACCATGTTTACCTGCATATCTTGCTCCAAAAATTGCAAAAGCAATAGATGGCAACATCGCAACTACATTCAATATTGTTGATAATTGCATATTTCCAATTAAAATACCAAATAGCATTGTTGTAATAATAGATTGACTAGCAGTCTGCTGTGCAAGCTTATCAGTAGCTCCTGCTACAATGTACATCTGCAAAGCCTTGTTTGATTTCAACAGCTTTATCATATCTTTTACTTTTACCTTTTCGCTTGCGCCCTGGCTATCTGTTCCAAAGTTTTCTGGCTTATCAGCCTCTGATATACCAATACAAGCAAGTATCGTAAATACGAATGATATAACAATTGTCACTGTCGCACATGCCGCAAGCATCTCTACTGTATATTCATTATTGTATCTAGGGAGTAAAACAACAGTAAAAAATACAGTCATTATCATTGGTGCGAAATAATTATATACCGTTCCCCACACACCAACGATTGGTCTTTGGTTTGGATCATTTGTCATAACAGGTCCAGCTATCATACCTGCAACATTGTTCATTGTGTATCCCACAATGTAAACTAAATACATCATTGTAAACAAAACAATTCCATGGCCTTTTCCTGAGCACCATATATAGAGCATAAAGATTGCCAAACTTTCTAGACCCCAACCTGCCAGCAAGAATAAACGAATTTTTCCATATTTTGTCATAGTCTTATCTATTAACATTGCTATAAACGGATTAATGAATCCATCAAATATTCTTGTCGCTGTCAACAAAAAGCCAACAAGTGCAGTTGCAATTCCATAACCAACATTGGCCACATAACTTGCATATGTTAAGAGCATGTAAAAACACATTGCTCCACCTGAATTTATTGTTGTAAGTGCTATTTGCCAGTTTTTTGCTTTTCTATAAATATTGTTTTCTATATTTGTTGTTATATTCGATGTCATAATAAACCTCTCTATGCTTCAATAAAGCTACCAAGTACTTTTAGGCTGTTTTTCGGTGTTCTTTCCATTGTATTTCTGTCAACAGAGATTAATCCAAATGTCATTGAAAATCCCTTCTGCCATTCGAAATTATCTAGTAATGACCAGGCAAAATAGCCCTTTAATTTAATGCCCTCGGTAATGCAATCATTAAGTCCTGTCAATGCTTCTTTTATAAACTCACATCTTCTTTCATCATCCGATGTTGCTATTCCATTTTCAGTAACGATAATAGCGCCTTTGAATTCTTCAGCACATCTTCTAACAACATTTACAATTCCCATTGGATAGTCTTCATATCCCATCTGAGTTTTTGGTCCTGTTTCTAGTGTTGAGTTTGCTCCATTAGCATCAAATATCTTTCTTGTGTAGCACTGAACTCCAAGAAAATCGTCCTTTTCAATATATGGAAGATAGTGTGTGAATTCATCATCCCATGCTTTCTTTGCGTTCTCTTCACCACCATCTACACATTGAATATCATGAAGAGAAAGAGTTAATCCAACCTGTATACTAGAATCAACTGCTTTAATTGCATTTCGCGCAGCATTATGGGCTTTCATTACAAGCAAATCGCCTTCTTCACTAGCTTGTGAAACAAAGTTTGCTACCTTTCTAGGATCATCTATATTAAATGCCTTTGCTGTTTCCATCATAGACATCATCATCTGTGATTGATTCTGAGAAAGATTTACTCCAACCTGTACTGAGCCTTCCTGATTTTGAATTTCTGACTGTTTAGACATTCTTTCCGTAATATCTTTAATTAAAAAGGCCATCTGAAGTCGCATATTTGCTTCATTAATTGTACATACATATTTAACTTTACCTGCGACATGTTCTGTTACATATTTGGCATATCTTTCAAAATATCTAACCACATCTGGAGATTCCCATCCGCCTTTAGTTATTAGCCACGCAGGTGACGAGAAATGATGATAAGTTACTACCGGTTCAATTCCATTTGCAAGACAGTAGTCAATCACCTTAATATAGTGCTCCATTTCCTTTTCATTCCACTGACCTTCTACAGGCTCAATCCTTGCCCATTCGATGGAAAAACGATATGCATTAAGCCCTGCTTTCTTTAACAAATCGATATCTTCTTCATATCTGTTGTAATGATCTACTGCTGATCCTGATTTTTCTACAAAAACAGAATGTTCAAGATTCTCCATAATCCAATAATCGCTACCTACATTGTTTCCTTCTACCTGATGAGCCGCTGTTGCTGCACCTAACATAAAATCTTTGTTAAATAACATAAATACCTGTCCCCCTTTTGTATTATGGGTTTATTATATTTGACAGCGGGATATACAAATAATAAAATTGTACATATTTTATTAAATTAGTACACTGAACAGGAAGAATACAAATGTCCCACAGATTACAGTTATTAGAATCATTGCAATCTACCATCAATATTCCATTTTGCATATACAATACTCACACCGAAATCTCTTATTTCATTCCAGACATACCTATGCCTAGTTTGATGAAATATGTAGTCTCAAGATTTAATAATGAGGGACACGATATAAATACCCCACTAATCATCATTGAAGAACCATCTATTTTTATTGCCATTTCAAAGCTATCCGATTATAGTTTTTTAATTCTTGGTCCCTGTTTGCCTCAAGAGCATAGTGATGAATTTATAAATCACTTTTTCTTTGGAAAGCCATATAGCAAGGACAAGGAAGCAATTAAACTAAACATAAAACAAAGCAAGCTTATTTCCATAGAAGAATTAAAAAATGCACTTTGTTTAGCTTACTTTATAAACACTGCCAAAGAGCTGGACAAATCTAATATTTTAGTTGATGAAATAATTGCATCGAATGAGCCTTTACAAAATCTCCAATCTCTTCTAGAAGTTAATAATCTTGAAACCGAGGATAAGAATTACAGTAGCCCTGAATCCATTAATAACGACTTATACTCTTACTTCGCCATGGATGGAATTCCGGTCATGGAAGACTTATTTAAAAAGTTTTCAGAACCAAATCAGTATTCCTTTACGAAAATGTCCTTGGATCACGATCGCCAAACAAAATATATTTTTATGGTAGTCGCCAACAAGATTTGTCAGGAAGCAATCCGTAGTGGTGTTGGAGAAGATGCTGTAAATGTGATTGCTGAAATAATATGTCAGAGAGTTGACTCAGCGCCAACTTATTTTGATGTGAGACCTTATTATGTAGAGCTTATTGCCGCCATCTCAGAAGTTGTAAATAACCATGCCACAGTTGAGAAAGGTTATTCACCTATGATTTCCAATTGTGTGTCTTATATAAATTCTCATGTGCAAAAAAAATTAAACTTATCTATACTGGCAGACATATGTAATGTTTCTGGGCGTTGGCTTTCTAAATGCTTTAGAAAAGAGGTTGGGGTTGCTATTCCTGATTACATTAATAACATAAAACTACAAAGAAGCACTCAATTGCTGCTTTATTCAAATGCAACTATAGAAGAAATATCAGATTTTTTTAGCTTTTCAAACCAAAGCTATTACTCGAAATTATTTAAAGAAAAATATTCCTGTACCCCATTGGAGTACAGGAATAATAAAAACATAGATAGCTAAATATCCTACAGACTATCCACCTATACTAGATTGATAATCTCTCTAAAGCTATTTATTTTATGCTCTGCCTTGTCATAACTGCTAGCACTGCCTATTCCTATGCTGTGAAATCCACCAGCTACTGCTGCGTCAATTCCAGCTTCAGCATCTTCAACTACAAAACAATTTTCGTTCCTTAATTGAAGAATACCTGCAGCCTTAATGAAAACCTCTGGATTAGGCTTTGACTGAGAAATTATTGTTCCATCAGATATTCCATCAAAGAAATCCAAAAGTCCAATGCGACTTAGAATAAGTTTTGTGTTCTGTGATGATGAACCAATAGCAAGCTTTAAACCTTTTGCCCTAAGTGCATTTAAAGTATCTAATACCTCTGACGATACATCCCTTTCTGTCATTGATGCCAAAAGCTCTTTATATAAATCATTTTTCTTTGTCATCATCTCAAGCTTTTCTTCGTTTGAATACTGCTTGTCAGCTTTCTCCAGAATTATCTCCAGGCTGGCAGCTCTAGAAACACCACGAAGTCTTTCATTTATTTTTCTATCAAAATAAATCCCCTCATGGTCAGCCATTTTCTTCCAGGCCTGATAATGATATTCATCAGTGCTGCAAATAACACCATCTAAATCAAATATAATTCCCTTGATTTCCATTTTATATATAGTCCTTTCCACATAGTGGGTCTACCGGGCTGATTCCCTTGAAGCTTGAGCGGCCCATAAGTTTATCAATACAAGAAGTAACAAATTCCTCATTGCCACTATAAGTATTGATATATGTTTTCATCATTGGTGCATCAAACAGATGATATGGGTATGCTGTAGAAACCATAAGCATAGGAATTTCGCTGGCATGCCATGGAGCGTCATCTCCCAGTCCAAACAATACGTTCCAGTTTAGTCTGAGTGTTGTATTATTTGATGCATTCTCCATATTGCATACATACAGATATAAATCATAATCAGCCTTCATATCTGCAACGCTTCTGTACATTTCATTCATAAGAGCCTGCTTTTCTGGAGTCATTCTGCTTGGATCTGCAAAATCCATTACAGAAACTCGAGTGCGTCTGTCTCTAACCTTGACTTCAAAGCCCTCTGCTTCAAGCTTTTCCTTCCACATCTTTACAAAATCGCTATTCGGATCATCATTTCTATCGATAACATTCAAATATATTCGCTTATATCTTTTTGCAGAAAGCGGAAGTAAACTTGCTTCATCTCTGACAAGTGTGATGGCCTTATCTGCAACTTCCTTGGCCATCCTTCTATGCTCCTCACAACCTACTACAGCCAAAGCATCTTTGCCTGGCACAAGAGTTCCTTCTGCCTGCTTTTTGTGAAGCCCTAAAGAAGCCTTTGTAGCAAGTATTCTAAGAACTGCTTCGTCTAATCTTTCTTCCTTAAGGATTCCATTTTTTACACCATCCATAAGGAATCCATAATCCTCTTCTAAGCTCTTATTGAAAAGAATCATGTCGCATCCATTTTGGATAGCAGTAGGAATTGCAAGTTCTCTCTTCATAGCAGCTGTAAATCCAACCATAGGTGTGGCATCTGTAGAAATCAAGCCATTAAATCCCAGCTGCTGTCTAAGCAATTTGGTAAGTAATTCATAAGACAATGATGCAGGAAGTAACTGTTTTTCTCTTGAAGCACCATTATCGTATTTACGAACATAGGCAGGGCAAGCTATATGGCCAACCATAACTGTCTTTGCCCCCTTATCAATAAGTGACTTATATACATATCCAAAGGTCTCATCCCATTCCTCTACAGAAAGGCTATTGATGCTTGTAAGAATATGTTGATCTCGCTCATCGATACCATCTCCTGGGAAATGTTTGATAGCAACCGCCACATTATTCTCATCAGCACCATCCATATATCTGCTGGCAAAGTCAACCACCATCTGTGGATTGTCTCCAAATGTTCTTACATTTGTAATTGGATTATGAAACTCCTTGTTAATATCAACGATTGGTGCAAAAGACCAATTCATACCAAGAGCTGCACCTTCTTTGCAGGCAACATATCCCATTTTGTAGCCATATTCGCTATCTGCTGTTGCAGCTACTGCCATAGGCTTTCCAAAGGATGTTCCCTCAAAAGCCAAACCATCTCCTCCTGCCTCAGTATTGGCAGCAAGGAGAAGTGGCACCTTGGCGATTGATTGAATTTTTCTGTGAGTATTCTGTATCTCCTCGGCTCTGCCACTTCGATACATCATACCCCCTACCTTTATATCTCCTACAATGTGATTGAGAACTCCATCATCACTGCTGAATCCCATTGGACAGAATACCTGTCCACACTTATCCTCAAGTGACATCTCGCTAAAAGTAGATTCAACCCACTTTACAGCCTCATCATCTAAATAAAAGGGATTTCCCTTAAAATCTATCTTTGACATTTATAACCTCGTTAATTACAAAAATATTTTCTTAAGAAATATGTAGGACCACAGCTCCATGCGTGGCAATAGCTATTTACTATTGTTCCACCATAAGGAGACTCATTTGGATTCTTAGGATTGTATAATTCCCAGAATGTATCTGCCCCTTCCTTAAGCATTCCACCCCAGTATTCTTCCATTTCCTTTAAAGCCTGAGCCTTTTCACCAATCATAATCAAAGCTTCTACAAAGTTATGGAACATGTATGGGGTAACCATTGTTAGAGCGCTTTCCTCCTGGCGCAAACGCTCAATAAGCTTAACAGCGCCATTTCCTTCTACAGCTCCACCAAGAATCATCCATACCTGAGATGCATAGGATACCTGTCGGTCTGCACCAGAAACATATAGCTTCTTTTCCTCATCAAATAAAATGCTATTCGCTGCTGATTTTAATTTGAGATAATCCTGGGCATACTCTTCTTCTGCCATTACATCTCCTGTAATCTGAGCAAGCTCAATTGCTGCCTCCAAAGCATAAAGGAATATTCCCTGGGCACTAGCCTGCTTGTTAAGCATGAGGTTCCAATCTACAAAGCACCAACCCAGCTTATCGGAATCCCTTACAACATAGTTTTCATCAAGATTTTCTTTTGCCAGCTCAATTTGTCTTTTGCATACATGCCATAAATCATTTACAGCCTGTACATCACCTGTCTGCTTGTAATAATCCAATAATGTGTTAATAAAGAACAAAGAGTAATCAAACATGAAAGTGTCATCCACTTCTGGCTCTGGTTCAAGGAATATGCAAGCTCCCACTCTTTCTTCATCATTGGTAAGTGCACCAAACAAATACAAGCATTCCTTCACCAAATCGTTATTACGATATGTCTCATAATTAGCCAATGCTTGCATTCTTAAATCGCCAATCCAAAGACGTCTGTCTCTCTTTGGTCCATCTTCAAAAACCAGCTGCATACAATCATGAAGAGTTTTGATAGCAACTCTATCAAGATTCTTGTGTAACTGATTATCAGAATTAAGTGAAACAAGCTTAGAATCGTCAGCTGAAGATTCGCTAGTGCACACCACATTGTCCAAATAAAGCTTGAACTTATCACTTATATCTAAAACTTCAATTTTTACATATCTAAATGAATATCTTCTTTCTAGTGATACTCTCGATGGAATAACATCTACGTGAATTTGCTCTTCCTCAATCCATGAAGCACTTATCCATCCTTTATATTCAGCAGGATTCTCATATAACTCGATTTCTCTTTCTGCAAAATGAATTTTGAGAAAAGCAGGTGCATCAGCATGCGAACCGACAGATTTCAAATCGAAAGCTAATCTTCCCACCTGATGGTCACCAAAATCTATTATTATGCTATCTCCCTTTGAAAGATACTGAGTCTCAGTCATATTTATAGGACTTACATCCTTATAAATCAGCTTTGGCAATAAGCCTAAAGCTGTCTTCAATAATTTTTCATTTCTCATCTTTTAAATATTCTCTTTATCACGTTAATATTGTTTAAATAAATCAAAAATACCACTAGAAGTACGGCATTTATAATTGATTGCATGGAAGCTGTTACTTGATTTGAAAAAACAGCAAATGTGGAATTCAAAAATGACATACAAACTGCTGCAAGCAAAAATCCCATTTTTTCATTGCAGTACTGGCTGATATATCCACCAATAAACATTGGAAGGAATGCTGTAAACATGATTGCAATACTTCCGAAGTTTAGCTGTCCACCATTGATTGTTGTGTTTCTTGCCGCATTTAAGAAGCCTACAAGTCCCATTAATGCTCCGCATATTCCATAGCAGATCAGCGCATTTTTCACTTCGTTAATACCAGTGTTTATTGAAACCTTCTGTCCACTTTTCAGAGCTGCGTAATCATATCCGAATGTTGTCTTTTCAAATACAACAACCATAAATATGAGCACCACAAGAATGATAATAAATGCATAAACCCAAGTATTAGCAAAAGCGGACATAGATGAATTCTGTACCTCTTTCATAAGGTATTTTCCACCTGTGATTGTGTACATGATTCCCTCGTAAATAAGAGTCACACCAAGTGATGTGATAATAGGTGGTAAACGCAGTGCAACGTAGATAGTTCCTGAGATTAATCCCAATAAGCATCCTACAGCTACTGTTACAATAAGCATCATCGCTGCGGAGCCCTTTCCACCAGCAAGAGCTGAATATGTTATTTCAGCTCCAATTACTGATGAAAGCGCTGCCATTGAACCAAGTGAAAAATCAAATCGTCCACTATTTAGATTTATAGAAAGAGCCATTGTTGTAATCATGACAATTGCTGTGTAAACAACAAAATTATCAAAACTCTTTGCATTTGTAATAATATTTTGTCCCTGTGTAAGGCAAAGTCCCTCAAGTATTGCTGCTACTAAAACGGGTATTGCCAATGAATGTATTATCTTCTTAAGGGTGCTCATAATTGCCTCCAAAAAACTATTTTGACTCTACGAGAGCCTTTACATCATCATAAGTAACTGCATCACCGATGATTGTATCAAGTGATTCCTTATCAAAAATTGGTGTATCGCCATTGTCTGTTACATAATATTCGTTGAACGAATCAACATCTGTTGCTACAAGGTATCCCTGACTTAATGAAACTGCATTTCCATCATTGTCACGGATTACATTTCCATTTACTGCATTCATAACAAGTGCAAATACAGGTCCAATTGATGAAGAATACTTACCAGCAAGATATGTAAGTGTTCCATTTGTCATAGAATCCAAATTCATTTCTGTAAATGAATCAATATCAGCAAACTGAATATCATTCTGAGCTAATGTCTGAGCAAAGAATGTTGTAGCCATACCAACTGATAAGAAAGCTTCTGGAGCCTTCTGGATTGCTGCATTAAGCTCATCTGTAGTTGTATCACCATATCCCTGAAGGTAAGCAACTACCTCTACATCGCCTTCAATCTTTGATGGGTCAACAGCCTGATCTCCAAAAATCTGACCGATCATGCCGTTCATATCATCTGTTCCACCGTATGTATCACCAAGTCCTGCAATGATTCCTGCTGCACGATATACATGCATTGGATTTGGAATGAATGCGCCGTAAATTGCAACTGTGCTAATTCCCTGCTCCTTGTAGTACTCGCCCATAGCCTTGCCAGCTTCAAACTCTGTTTCGTTTGAAGGCCCAATCTGTCCTACAAAATGCTCATATCCCTTGTACTGTTCATACTGCTCCTCATCAAGAACGCCTGATGCGATTGCATAGTAAACACCATATTCTTCACATGTCTCAATCTGCTGTGCTCTATCTGAGCTTGAAAGAGAAATGATTGCGTCATATCCCTTAGATGCAAATTTCTCAATTGCAGCCTTCTCATCTTCTGCACTTTCAAGAGCATCTGTATATTCGAAAGTTACGTCATAGTTGTTCTGAATATACTCTTCATAATAGTTTCTGAAACCAAGAGCCTCCTCACCACTTACATCAGCTACGAGAACACCAATTTTAACCCCGTCCTTTGATGCAGATGCTGTGTCCTTAGAATTTCCGCATCCTGCCAAAACACCAGCGCTCATTACACCAACAAGTGCTAAGCTAATGAGTTTTGCAAATCTTTTTTTCATCTTCAAATCCCTCCATAATTAACCATTATTTTTAACTGCCAAAGCAGTTGGTACCTTTATCTTGGCAATGCCTGAGTACGGTAGTTCATACTTGTTATGTATACAACTGCCATAAAGAATAAAGCAGATATCACCTGAGTAATTCCATATGCCGCGCTACTATCAATAACAATTTCCAAAATGTCATTCAGTAGCATGTAGGAAAATCCACCAACCAAGGCTGCATAGATTTTTGAACGAGGGCCACCTGAAATAGGCATTCCTCCAAATACGATTGCAATGAAAATATTCATTCCAATGCTTGATGCTGTTTGTGTTGTAACTGATGGTGTATAGGTAAGAGTAAGAAATGCCCCGAGACCTACACCAATTCCTGCCATCGTAAATGCGATAATTGTATACTTGTTTGCTTTAATTCCTGTAAGTGAAGCACATAGTGGATTACCACCTATAAACTTCATTCTTCTACCAGTTTTTGTTAACTGGAAAACATAGAAACAAACTGCAAAATATATAATTAAGAGCATTGCTTTAAATCCGATTCCTGAATAAGGCTTTACAACGCTTGAAGGAATACTGATTCCACCGAGAGCACCACCATCTGTTGTAATAATCTGAGATGCTATTGCCGACAAAACTGACATCATAGCAACAGTTGTTACGAATGCAGGTATGTTAAATACTGATGCCAAAACTGAATTAAACAGTGAGCAAGCAATACCTGTTGCAAACAAAACAAGAATCATAAGTGCAAGGCTTTCTGTCTTGTTGTAAACAGTAACACCAAGGGTCGCTGCAAAAAGAGTAGATGCACCAAGGCTAATATCAAATGTTCCTAAGGTGTAAATAAAAATTGCTCCTGTTGCTACAACCGCAAGAACTACCGCCTCGTTGAAAACGATTTGTAAATACATATCAAGCCTATAGCCGTATGTTTGAATAACTCCGCAAAAGATAAAAAACAAAGCAATCAGCGCTACCAATGGCAATGTAGCTATAAGCATTTGAGTATTTTTGAATTTCTTAAGTTTACTCACAGCGTACCTCCTATATCATGTAGCCAATAACGTCTGCTTCAGACAAATCTTTGCTACGATTGAATTCTTTTGTTATTTCTCCGTCCTTCATAATCAGGACTCTATCGCTCATTCCCAGCAATTCTGGAAGCTCTTCACTTATCATAAGAATTGCTTTTCCCTGTTTTTTAAGCTTTATCATCAGCTGGTACATAGCCTGTTTTACGCCGATGTCAACGCCACGTGTTGGACAATCTAGAATGAGAATTTCACTGTCGCATCCAATCCATTTTCCAAAAACAACCTTCTGCTTGTTTCCACCAGATAACTGGCTTACCTGCTGATTCATGTCACTACACTTTATGGAAAGATCGTTAACCTGTTTCTGTACATAATCCTTCTCATTCTTTTCTGTAATCATGCCAGCGTTATTTTTGAAAATATTCATTCCTGCAATAGCGATGTTGTCTTTGATGCTGGCTTCCAAACAAAGGGACTTTGTATCTCTGTCCTTTGATACATATCCAATCTTTTGAGATACAGCATTATGACAGCTTTTGATTTCCTTGCCAGATTCTGTAATCACCTGTCCACCATCAAGTTCCAATGCTCCGAAAAGAGCTTCCCCTAAATAGTGCATTCCACATGTTGAAAGGCCTCCAATTCCAACTATCTCGCCTTTGTGGAGACTGATGTTAACATTCTTTATTTTGTCGCCGTAATTGATATTCTTGCCTTCTAATGCAACCTCTTCCTGAGAAGTAGCTTCGAAGTCAGTTCTGTAATAATCCCCCTGAAGCTCACGTCCAATCATGCTTGTTCGGATTAAATCGTCATCGAATTCTTCTTTTTCAAATGTTCTAATCAACTTACCATCGCGAAGCACTGTCAATGTGTCGCAAACAGTAGTGATTTCTTCTAAATCATGGGAAATAAAAATAACTGATTTATTCTCGCTTTTAAGTCTTTTGATAAGTCCATACATCAATGTTCTTCCATCATGTGACAATGCTGTACTAGTCTCATCTATTACTAAAATGTCAGGCTTTTTCATCATGACTTTCGCAATTTCAACAAGCTTTCTTTCCTGGAAATCAAGACTTCCCATTAAGTCACTAGCCTTTACATTTTTGATTCCAATTTCCTGTAAAACCTTATTAGCTTCTTCATAAAGCTTTTTCTTATCAACAATTCCAAACTTATTTTTAAAAAGCTTTAACTCTGCTAAGAAAATGTTTTCTGCTACAGTTATTCCGGCAATAGTACCGCTTTCCTGAACAACCATACCAATTCCACCCGTTAAGGCATCTATCATGCTCTCTGGATTCCACTCTTTGTTCTTGAAAATCATCTGGCCCTCATTTGCCTTCTGCATACCAGCAGCTATAGAGGATATAGTTGATTTTCCCGAACCGTTTTCTCCAATAAGACCTCTTATCTCACCTGGATAAACTGTAAGTGAAACATCATCAAGGGCTACAACGCTACCAAACCTTTTTGAAATATTTTTCATTTCAAGTATTGGTTCACTCATAATCATCAACACCTTTCTCCTTACTTAACTTGCAGGTTGATTATAGATTCATTTTTGCCCTTCGATAATTAACAATATTGTTCAAGTCTATTGATGTTTTTTGATGTATATAATTTTTTGATGGTATAAATATGATTTATTTTGACATGTGATTTTTTTTGATATATTATCTTTTCCATGGACGCAAAAGCATTAAGACAGCATATCTACGATATGACGGAAACAGAAAAATTCTATAAAGAATATTACTTAGCAAGAAGCAACCAGAAAGAACTTAACAAGTTTCTTGCTAATCTGAATATGGATGAGGTTTTCAAAAAGCATTTGTTGATTTTGGAGATAGAGGAAACCATTCCCGAAGTTTTCGAGGATTCATTTTTCTTTGACTTGTCAAATAACGACAGTATTGTTGTGCAGAAGCACGAAAGATATAGTCCTGCCATTGAACATAGTCATACTTTCTTTGAAATCACTTATATTTTTGACGGACAATGCACCCAAGAAATATCAGGAAGCACTATCAATATGCGAACAGGAGATTTTTGCATAATTCCTCCAGGTATCAAGCATTCTATTTCCATTTTTGACGACACAATCGCCATCAATATTATGCTTAGAAAAGATACTTTACACTCCATGTTTTATGGCTTTTTGAATACACCAAATATTCTTTCATCATTCTTTCTAAACAATATTTACGCTAAAAAAGCAAATGATTATATTATGTTTAGAACTGGCAGCGATGAATCATTAAATACATCTTTTATATGGATGTTGGCAGAAAGCACAAACAAGCAAGAATACTACTATCAAGCAATAACCAATACTCTGCTATTGGATTTTTACATGATTATCAGAAACTACTCTGAATCAGTACAAATGCCATTATTCGACAGTAGAGTTGATGTTCAAAGATACGCTCTTATTCAATACATTCAGGAGAATTATAAAGAGATTACTCTTTCAGATTTAGCTAAGAAGTTCCATTACTCAAATGAATATACCTCTCGTTTGATAAAGGAATTGACGGGTATGAATTATACTGAGATTCTTAGAACTGTAAGAATAGAACACTCACAGGATTTGCTTGCAAACTCCACAATGTCTGTAGCAACAATAGCGGAAGCGATCGGCTATGATACTTCAGAACATTATATTCGTCAGTTTAAAAAACACACAGGCATGACTCCATCAGCTTTTAGAAAACAGTCTGCATCAAACAGAAATAGATAACCCAGCTCACACCTAGTGTAAGCTGGGTCTTTTTTACCACTTTTTATAATTTCCACTCAGCGCCAGCATAGCAAACATGTAAAGACAATTGTCATAGTATCTTCTATCGCCGGTCCTAAGAGGAGTGTTCCAAAAATCTTCTACTGCTTTGAGACTCCACTGATTGTCAGAAGCTAAGCTTGCCTGAGCAATGGTGGCAGTAAGTCCCACTGGGTGAAGTGCCTTGCCTTCAATAGGTGTTCCGTCTATTGCATAGATTCCACGGTTGTTGTCTTCTGGCAGTGTGTAGAAGAAGTTTTGTAGATTGTTTGCTGTATTTCTACTCCACTGTAAAAAGTCTTTGTCTACCGCATCATCTTTCGTCCATTCATAACTCAAGCCGATATTTGCAATAGTTCTGTAGGCATCACTGTAAAACCAATCATGTCTACCACCAAAGTTTCCATCATCAGGATATGGTGTTCCGTCGTAAAAGCTATACTCTGGAGAAAGTCCAGTTGATGGATGACAGGCTATCTTAAGGAAATCCCTGCTAGCCTGAGCCGCCTTCTTCCAAAACGCCTTATCCTCTGGATAGCAGTTTTCTGCGAACAACTCGTAAAAATGAGGCAGATGATATGATGGATCTGTAAACTCTAAGCCTGGCACAAACTTAATCAAGCCTTCATCACTCCACATGTTGTGACCACCATAAAGCTCTTCGTGATGAATACAGGTTTTCAGAAGTTCCTTAGCCATGTGGCTATAGTTATATATTCCAATCCCATCTCCCCATCTATGACTCGCAAAAATAAGGGCCATAGCGAAAAATTCTTCACCATCTGGAGCTGGGCCATCAGAATATTTCTCGCCATTTGTTCCAATGGACCAGGCAAAATATCCTTTGTTTTCTCCCTGGCTTAAATGCATGTTTGTCATGGCCCAGTTCCAAAGTAGATCAAACTCCTTCTTCTTATCCATCTGAACACATATCATCATGCCATATGAAATGCCTTCAGTTCTGGTGTCGTTGTTTCCTGTATCAACAAGATACCCCATAGTCTGATCATCAGTTGTGTAAAAGAATTTGTCATTGCCATAGAAAATCTCATTAAATGTCTCTTCTACTCTGGCATTTATTTCTTCCCCTGTTTTTCCTATTTCTAAAAATACGTTTCTCATGATGCCTTTATTCCTTTACGCCTCCAAGTGTCAGTCCAGTTACGAAGTATTTCTGAAGGAATGGATAAATGCAAATTATAGGAAGCATTGTGATAATTGTCGCTGCTGCTCTAACGGATGTTGGAGTTACGGAGCCGTTAGAATTCTTCATAGACTCAGCAGACGAGCTTTGGTTGGTTACAGAGGAAAGGAGTTTCATTAATTCGTACTGCAATGTTGTTAAGTCATCACTCATTCTGTTATAGAGCATTGCATCGAACCAAGAGTTCCACTGACCAACAGCTACGAAAAGAGCGACAGTTGCATAAACAGGCTTACACAGAGGAGATATTATCTTTAGGAAAATTGTTGTATAGCCCGCTCCGTCCAACTGTGCTGACTCTTCCAAACTATCTGGAATACCCTTCATGTAGGTTCTAATAACAAGCATGTTAAAAGCAGAAATCATTCCTGGTATTACATAGACTGCAAAACTGTTAGTTAAGCCAAGTGACTTATATAGGAGAAAGGTTGGAATAAGTCCGCCATTAACATACATTGTTATTACCCAAAATAAGGATACTTGTTTGGCAAATATAAAATCTTTTCTACTTACAATAAACGCTAAAATCGCATTTGATACTAAAGCTAAAAATGTTCCAATAATTGTTCTTGCAACAGTGATAAATGCACCTGTAATCAGATTATCCTTCTGAAGTACTGTGGTGTAATTCTTCCAAGTAAATACACGTGGCCATAAATAAATTCCACCTCTTAATGCATCAGTACCGTCATTCAAAGAAATTGCTAAAGTATTCAATACCGGATAAAGGGTGATTACTACGAAAGCAATCATGAAAATTGTATTGAATATTCTAAAGGCCAAATCGGCACCAGAAATCTTCTTTCTCTTTTTCTTATTCATTGCCTAGCCCCCTTAGAATAATCTTTCTTCACCATGTCGTTTTGCAATTCGGTTACAAATTACAATCAACACTATACTTACTACACTCTTGAAAATACCTGCTGCAGTACCGATTGCATAATCGCCCTGGCTGATACCCCATTTCAATACGTAAATATCAATTGTCTGGGATACATTTACAACAAGGCCATTTCCAAGTAAGTACTGAATTTCAAATCCTGCATTCAACACATTTCCGATGTTCATCAGAAGTAAAATCATGATTGTAGGTTTAATTCCTGGCAAAGTAACATGCTTTATTTTTGCCCATCTTCCAGCTCCATCGATTGCTGCTGCTTCATACAAAGAAGGATCGATAGCTGTGATAGCTGCCAAATAAATGATGGCATTCCATCCTGTTTCCTTCCATACATTTGCAAATGCAACGATAGGCCAGAAATATTTTTCGTGGGCAAAAAAGTTGATTGGCTGTTCCACTAAATTAAAGTTTAAAAGCAACTGATTAATAATTCCTGTTCCTGAAAGTGCATCATGAAGAATTCCTGTAACAATAATCCAAGAAAGGAAATGTGGAAGGTAAGAAATTGTTTGAACAACCTTTTTGCCACCTTGGCAGGCAATCTCATTTAGCAAGATTGCAAATAAGATTGCCATGAAAAATGTTACAGCCAAGTTGATAACACCCATTGCAAGGGTATTTCTAATTACTCTCAAAAATGTGACATCAGAGAACAAGCGAATAAATTTATCAAAGCCTATAAACTTGGAATGCAATAGTCCAGTTACTGGTTTGTAATCCTGAAATGCCATTACCCATCCTGCAAGAGGTAGATAATAGAATACAACTCCATATACAACTATTACTGCAGCCCATATCAAAAGTACCTTTTGATGTTTTAATTGTGTTAGGCTAATTGATTTTTTATTCATACTTAGCAGCCTCTTCTATTCTTCTATCAAGCTCTGTCTGCATCTCAGAGAGAAAATCCTCTGGATGACATGCATTGTATGCTTCCATGTACTCATCCCAAGCGGCATCGAAATCGTCAGCCATTACAACCTTTGGAAGATACTGGTGTTTTGTCTCACCCATAAGTGTCCAAGCTGTACCACCTGGTGTTGATGTTGTCATTGAATTTGAGTATGTGTACATTGGATACCATGGTCCTGGTGCTGGAGATGTACCAAGCATCTCTACGTATGTTTCTGCGCCATATGCTTCGAAGCACTCTCTTACTGTATCTGAAAGTCCATCATAGAACTCATCTTCCTGTCCTTCTGGCTTCATAGCATTCTTTCCATCACGGCTAGTTCCTAACCACTGTGGGAAGTATGAATATGGGCACATGTGAGCAGCCTTGTATGCTGCGTCTACAACATTTGTACGCATCTCTGGAGTTCTTGTATACATTCCGTCATCACCGATGTTGTAATCTACACCTTCAACACCCCAGAATCTAAGATCATGTACTTCCTGACCAAGAAGGTCGTTTACAAACTGAAGAGCACCTTCAACATCACCACAATCTACTGTAATAGCAAGACCTGAAGAAACGTTTAACTCTCCGCCTGAGTTGTGCCACTGGTTCTTCATTCCTTCATCGATTGTGATTGGAAGTGGAACGTACTGGCATCCCTGCTTGTCAAGACCTGCTGTCTTAATAGCATCTTCTGCTGTGTATGCGAAATCCCACCACTGGTCGATCATACCAAGAACACGACCTGTAGAAAGCTTTGCGATATACTCATCATATGTCTGTGTGAATGATTCCTGATCTACGATACCCTTCTTGTACTCTTCATTTAACTTCTTGAAATACTTAACAGCTGTATCAGTTGTGTTGTAATCAATAATCTTCTTTGTTTCTGGATCTACGATTACAGAACCATCATTTGGATAACCATCAAGGAACTCTGGTGCATTTTCCAAACAGAAGTATCTCCAGTCATCACAAAGAATTGTGTAAGGAATATTCTCTGTACCATCTTCCATTGTTGGGTTAGCTTCGTTGTATGCTTCAATCAAATCGAAGTACTGATCC
This sequence comes from Pseudobutyrivibrio ruminis DSM 9787, assembly GCF_900218035.1. Taxonomy (GTDB): domain Bacteria; phylum Bacillota; class Clostridia; order Lachnospirales; family Lachnospiraceae; genus Pseudobutyrivibrio; species Pseudobutyrivibrio ruminis. Next base: position 200,744 of record NZ_OBMR01000008.1, on the reverse strand, counting down.
ATTGTGTGAACTTCTGGATATCCTGCCCACTCAAGTACTCTTGTCTGAATCCAGAATGCTTCACCGTTTTGGATACATTCTCTTTCTTCACCATAGATGTTTGTGAACTGTGGAATCCAGTAAATATGTCCATCATCCTGACGAATTGCATCCCACTCCTGATCTGTGAAGAATTCCTTAATGTTTGGATAATTGTCAATATAATCATCAAGTGCAACTAATGCTCCAGCTTCATATAACTGAACAGAACCATCACCACCATCAATGAAGTCTGGATACTCGCCACCAGCGATAAATGTACCAACTGCTTCTTCAGCTGTCTGACCTGTTAACCAAGACTCCTTAACCTTGCAGCCTGTCTTTTCAGCGATAATCTGCTGAATCTCGTTGTCATCATTAATCTCTGTACCTGGAACTGCAAAGAATGCTGTAAATTCTTTGATTCCATCTTCGTTAACTGCTCCACCATGTCCAGCTGTTTTGCCGCATCCAGCCAACATAGAGGTAAGCATTGTAGTAATTAATAATGCGCTTACTACTCTTTTTTTCATATAAACCCTCCTTTTATTCGGGAACCTTTCTCCCTCTTTTATGGTATTATTTTAGGAAAAATAGCATTTGAAAACATCGGAGAAACTATAGATAAAAGGGGGAGAAACTTTATATTTCTCCCCCCTTAAATTTTAGACGGCCATATTCTTTTTATACTTTGTAGGGGTACACCCCTTTGCCTCAATAAACTTATTTACAAAGTAGTCAACATCCTTGTAACCCACCATTTCAGCCACTTCGTAAATCTTCATATCGCTTTTACGAAGTAGCTTTGCAGCTTCATTTAGACGTTGTTCATTAAGATAATCCTTAAATGAACAACCATATTTTTTCCTGAAAACCTGACCTAAATATGCTGAATTTATATAATACTTTTCGCTTAACTCTCGAAGGGTTAAATTGCTGGCATAGTTTCTTTTGATTTCATCTTCTATTTGACCAAGCACGCCCTTAGATACGTTTTTACGAAGCTGAGTTATGTAATCTCCATAAGCATAGGCCATTTTGCAAAGATGGGTTCGTCCACCTCGCCTGATTCCCTCTTCTGAGGTACTTTCCAAAATCATTCTAAGAATTTCTTCCTGATTGACCTCGTTATCCAGCTCACTTGCCAAATGTATCAGCTGAAATAGCAGATAATTAATATTTAGATTCATGGTAGATTCTGTAACACCAGTATTTTTCATTTCCTGATAAAACTCATCTACGCTCTTTCTTATTTCAACGTGCTCTCCACCTTCAATTGCATCTATGAGGTTGTCCAGTTGTTTCTTGCAAATAAGAATGCCAGTATCATTAATTTTGTATTCATCTTCATAGTAATAGATGTTTTTCTTTTCTCTAAATCCCTGAAGGGAGCGAAGCATATTGGCTGTTCCATATGATTTAGAAATATTCCTTATACCTGACACTGTTTTTCCTACAAGCATGGTAATCTCAAGATTCGTATTTGCGATTAGGTAATCATAGAACCTTTTCAAATATTCTTCCGTGGTAAGCTGTAGCTTTTGTCCCATTGAGTCTGTGTATATGAAGCCTATATCATAGGTTTTCTCGCTGTCAGAAACATCCATTATGCATAAAGCAAAATCGTTTTTTAGAAATTCATCTGCCGCTAAATAAAGCTTGTTTAGCTGTTCCTTCTTTTCTTCGTCTGAATAATCCTCTGATAAAGTTGCAACATCCAGCTGCACCTCTACATAACACATATCCTCATCCACATCGATTTTATCTGATATGCATTCAATATTTGTTCTATCGTATTTGCCCCTAAGAAGCGACATTATATTTCTATCAAGATAGGCCTTATCCTTCTTTGCCTTATCTTGAATCTCAATGATTTTCTCTTTGTTCAAAGCAGCAATCTTTCTAAGAATGACAAGTAATTGCTCTTTTTCAACCGGCTTCAAAATATACTCTACGCATCCATGCTTTAATGCTTCCTGAGCATATCCAAACTCAGCATATCCGCTAAGAATCACATAGTATATTTCATCATTTATTTTTCGAACTTCCTTTAAAAGTTCTATTCCATCCATTAGAGGCATTTTTATGTCAGCTATGACAAGATCAACCGGCTGTTTCTTTATGAACTCAAGTGCTTCTTTTCCATTTACAGCAGTGTAGATTTCATAACCTTCAGCTTCCCAATCAACAAGTACCTTTAATCCCTGTAGAATAAACGGTTCATCATCCACTAACAAAACTTTTAACATTAAATCATCCCCTTTAAATATTTCATTGGTATTGTAATTTGGAATAGAGTTCCCGTACCTATTTCCGACTCCATATCAAACATAACGTCAGCTTCAGATATCATCTTTAATCTGACGCATGCATTTACAATTCCAACTCTACCTTTCTCCTTTAACATAGAAATATCAGCATTGCGCATGCTTTCCAGCAAATCATTTGCTATATCCTCAGGAATGCCACTTCCTGTATCCTCTATTTCTATAATTGCATTTTCGTCCTTAACATATATACGAACAAAAATCCAACCTGGCGTAGTTTTACTTTCTATACCGTGAACAACTGCATTTTCCACAAATGTTACAAGTGTTAGCTTTGGTATCAACAGTTTTCTACATTCATCCTCAATATCAATTTCAAAAGAAAGCCTGTCCCCAAATCTGTATTTTTGTAATTGCAAATATGCCTCTACAAAATTTAGCTCATTTTCAATTGCTATTATGTCATCGTTCCATTCGGTATATTGGCGCTGTAGCTTTGCTAAATGCTCCACCATTTTGGCTGTTTCCTCTTCCTTTTTAAGAAGAGAATGCATTCGGATGCTCTCCAAAGCATTAAACAAAAAGTGGGGATTTATCTGGCTATGAAGAGCTATTAGCTCCGCATTTTTTCTGGCCACCACTGCTTCCTGCTCTCGCAATCTATTTTTCAAATTGGTGTGCATCAAGCTACTAACAAACACTGGCAAAGCGATATTAATTACAATCATAAAAAACAGCTGATACCATCGTTTTCTAAACAAATCCAAGAAGCTGTAATCAACATCTTTTATTTTGATTTCCAGTTCCTGTCCATAGACTGTGCAATCCTGAGAATACGCAATATTCTCTAACAACGTCTTGTTAGCATATTCCTTGCTTACATTACTGTATTTACCATTAGACATTAACACTCTAGTATCGTCACATATGTATGCCTTATATGGATAATTCAGATTCTCTATATCATCAACACATTTTGAATAATCTATCTTTATCAGCAAGATATTGGGCGAATTATACTTGTAATAGTTCAGTCGCTGAAAATAATAGATCGTCCTTTGCAGGGCTCCTGTTGGCTGTTTTGTCATTCCAAAGTAAAGCCCCTTGTTCAAATGAGATGTCAAAATATAGTCATACCAGTCTGTTCCAATAGCCTTAGTAATCTTCTGAAATTCCGCTCCATTTGTAATGGTATTGTTGTCCAAATAAATACAATAATCCATACCAGACTGACCTGTTACAAGCTTTAAAAGTGTATCATCAAAAAATGTCTGGTAGGCGTTGTAATACTCAAGATTTGATGAGTATTCCTTATGTAAAAACCTATGTACGTAGAGGCTACTGTATAAAGCATTTCCCAACTTCGCAGCCTCGTCTACCTGATTAAAGAAAGTGTAATTGATGGCATTTGCTTCATTTTCCATCTGATGAAGAATGGAAGATTTTTCTGAATCATAAATGGACTTGAAAACAAAACCATCTGAAATAATAATTGGAAGCACTACACAAAGGATATACAAAAGGGCCATCTTCCTTTTCATTTCAAGCTTATTAAAAAACCTTTTCATATATCATGCCCTTAATTCTTTGTGTGACTAATCCATTTAAAGCTGCATTTGTTATCAGAAGTATCTCCATTTGAGGAAGTGTACATACCAACTGTGCAGCCAACAAATCCCCCTGCTTCCTCTGTTGTGTATGGAATCAAATCAACATCTTCCTTTACAGGCAACTGGCCATTTTCATCAACAATATAAATCTGGCACTTCTGTTCCTTTGCCTTTATTCCAATTTCAACCAATCCATCTGAAACTGGTATTGATTTTATAATTTCTTCTTTGCCAGAAATTACAGTTCTCACACGGAATTGCTTTCCACTTTCGCCTTTTACAATTTCCATAACTAAATGATTTTCATGGTTTTGGAACAACACAAGGCCACCGCATTCTTTTTCATTCTTAGGTGTAAAATCAATTCCGCAGCTAACAGCAAATGCATAATCCTTCTGACGAATTCCAAGATAAGAAGGATTGCAAATATCCTCGATTCTTTCTGGACGAGTGTAAAGAGTAAGAAATCCTGATTTTTCTGTAAGGGAATAGAAATCCTCACTTCTTCTTTCAATTCCAACTAATCTATCATCCAATTCTTTGCTGTCGAAATGAATAATGTCAGTATACGAGTTTTCCTGGTTGAATCTGTATTCCTCAAATGGAAGTTCAACCTGGTCTGTAAGCTTGCCGACACCTGGATTAATAACAGGCCATCCATCTTCCCATGTAACCTTGGCAAGGAATGTCTCTCGGCCCATACTGCAATGGTTCTTACACTGTCTTGATGCAAGCATTACTATATAGTAGTTACCGTCTTTGTCATCAACTAAATCTCCATGTCCTGCATAGATAACAGGATAGTTCTTGCCCAGATTTCTATGTGTAAATATTGGATTTCTTGGACAGCCTTCAAACCATTTAAAGAGTTCCTTTGATCTGGCAACTGATATAGCATGCTCTGGGCCTGTGCCACCTTCTGCATGAATCAAATAGTAATAACCATCCTTCTTGTAAAGATGAGGACCTTCTGGCCAAATAACATCCTTAACAGCCCCCTTCCAAATTGCCATAGATGGGCCAACAAGCTTCATAGAATCTAAATCCAGCTCCTGTACCCAGATTTCCCAATCCCCGTTGTATCTAACACCTTCTGGATTTGGTCTGGTTCCAACATAGTAGCAACGATCATCATCGTCAAAGAATAATGATGGATCAATGCCAGGGCATTCTTTATCACCCAAATAGTATGGATCTGACCATGGTCCTGCTGGGTCCTTTGCTGTAACAAGGAAATTTCCTCCAGCATCCACATTTGTTGTAATCATGTAAAATGTGCCTTTGTGCTCTCTAATTGTTGGAGCAAAAATTCCTCTAGATATTTCACCATGTAATGGAAGCTGGCTTTCTCTATCAAGCACATGTCCTATCTGCTCCCAATGGGCCAAATCCTTACTGTGGAAAATTGGCACTCCCGGAAAATACACAAAGCTTGAACATACAATATAAAAATCATCTCCCACTCTGCATATTGATGGGTCTGGATAAAAGCCCTTTAAAATCGGATTATTAGCAATTGTCATTATCTTCTCCCTATATAAAACTATCCTAGTATTCCACCTGAATAGTTTCCCCTTTCAATTCTATTTCAAATACATCACATTTATTTCCAGTAAGCTCTTTGCTTCTACCATCAGGCTGACTTGTTCCAACAGCTATCTTAAACTTGCCTGGCTCTACAATAGCATTTCCTTTTTCATCGATGATTGCAAAATCTCTTGGAGCAAGCTCAAATGAAACTGTCTTTGTCTCCCCTGGTGTAAGTGAGACTCTCATTACTTTTCTCAAAGACCACAATGGAACTCTTGTTGATGCTTCCACGTCCTTGATGTACAACTGAACCACTTCTTTTTGATTCATACTTCCTTGGTTTGTCACATCGATATTCACTGTAAAATGCTCATTCATGTTGCCTGAAAGTTTATCAATAGAAGCATTTTCGCATTTGATTTTGGAATATCCCAATCCATATCCAAATGGATAAAGTGGTGTTCCCTTAAAATATCTATAAGTTCTATTATCCATAGAGTAATCTTTGAAATCAGGTAAATCTTTGTCAGATGCGTAGAATGTAACAGGAAGCTTTCCGCTTGGGCTTTCCTGTCCAAACAGTACCTGAGCAATAGCTTTTCCACCTCTTGCTCCTGGATACCAGCATTGCATTATGGCATTTACGTTTTCCTGTGCCCATGATAAATCAAGGGCTGAACCAGATAAAAGAAGAAGAACAACTGGCTTTCCTACTGCAGTTATTTTTTCAAGTAATTCCTGCTGTAAACCTGGAAGCTTAAGACCCTTTTTATCACCGCTGCCGAACTCATTTCCAGCGTCACCTTCTTCACCTTCGATTGTGGAATCTAAGCCTAAGCACATAACCACAACATCTGAATGCTCTGCAACTGCCATAGCTTCTGCAAAATCATCTCTCGCTTCGCTAAGCACATGCATTCTATCCTTCCAAAGATGAGTTCCATCTGCATGGAATACTCTTACATCATCTCCAACAAATCTCTGGATACCTTCAAGTGGAGTGATATATTCAGATGAAATTCCTTCGTAATTTCCAACAAGGGCTATTCTTGAGTTTGAATTAGGACCAATGACTCCTATGGTCTTTAACTTGTCTTTATTCAGTGGCAAGACGCCATCATTCTTTAATAAAACAAAGCTTTCCTTTGCTGCTTCATTAGCTAAATCCTTATGCTCTTTGCATTCCACCACTTCATATGGAATATCATCATATTTACTTTTTCTTTCAGGAAGAGTTCCTAAGCGTAATCGAAGTTCAATCAATCTTTCAACTGCAGTGTTAATTGTCTCCTCTGAAACAAGTCCAGCTTTATATGCATAAATTAACTTTTCATATACACATCCGCAGTTCAAATCGCAGCCGTTATTCACAGCCAATGCTGCCGATTCCACTTCACAGCCTGTGACCTTATGATTTTCGTGAAAATCTCTGATAGCCCAACAGTCAGAAACAACATGTCCTTCAAAGCCCCAGTCATCTCTCAGGATGTCCTTTAGTAAGCGTTTACTTCCACAAGCTGGCTCTCCGTTTACACGATTGTAGGCTCCCATAACAGACTCTACCTTTGCATCCTTTACAAGTCTCTTAAAGGCGTAAAGATAAGTATCGTACAAATCCTGATCTGATACCCTGGCATCAAAATGATGTCTGTCTGCCTCCGGACCAGAATGAACTGCAAAATGCTTTGCGCAAGCAGCTGCCTTGGGATTATCAAGATCTGGACCCTGTAATCCTTTTACAAAAGCCATTCCCAACTGGCCAGTAAGATATGGGTCCTCACCATATGTTTCATGGCCTCTGCCCCATCTTGGGTCTCTGAAAATATTTACATTTGGTGCCCAATATGTAAGTCCCTTATAAATATCTCTATCACCATGCTTAGTGAACTGATTGTATTTAGCTCGACCTTCTGTAGAAGTAGCATCACCAATTTTCTCCACTAGTGCCTCATCAAATGTAGCTCCCAGTCCAATTGCCTGAGGAAAAACTGTTGCATCTCCAGCTCTGGCCACCCCATGCAAAGCCTCATTCCACCAACAATATGCTGGTATCCCCAACCTATCTATAGCTGCTGCGTGATATAGCATCTGACTAGTCTTTTCTTCCATAGTCATTTGCGACACTATTTCTTTAGCACGCTTCATTGTTTCTTGATTCATTTTCATCTTCTCCTTTTGTAATCATTTCTAGCTGAGTGTCGAACTCCTTACTGATGTAGTAAAGAGAGACAGTAGTAACAAGTATCCAAATTCCCAGCCCCCACTGGATATACCATGCACAAATAATATATGGTAAAAAAGTTACTATAAAAATCAGTACCATTCTTGGGATATTAAGTATTGCCATAACTATGGATGCTTTTACCAAATCCTTTGTTGTGGTCTGAAATCTTGCCATAAAAGGAAACATGCAATAAATAATTGACCATACCAAAAAAGTAATAACTGCTAGTACCACTCTCATAGGAATAGGCATTGATTTGGCCATTCCAAAGAAAAGGTTGTACCAGTCAAAAGCCAAAATCAGTAATACCAACAACTCCGCAATCCATACTGGAGTAATCTGCTTGAAATTTAAGCAAAATGACTTAAAGAAGCTTTTTACTGCACTTGGTTCTTCTCCCTTAGCTATCTTCATGGAAACATAATATTTAGCAGTAAAAGACGCACCAATAGTGATTATTGGTATAGAACATAGAACACAAAGCAAATTTAATATAATTAAATCCGTCGCCTTCCCTAGAAATTCCATTACCTCGCTGTCCGGTCTTAGGATATTCATAACAATCTCTCCTTTTTTGCAAAAAAATAACTATTCAGCCTAATCTGATATACCTCAGATTATTCTGAATAGTTACATATTATCATTATGAAAAATATTGTGGCCCTTACTTTTTGTGCCTTTGATGTAAGATTTTTTACATATTATAAATCTCTAGATTTTTCGATACAGATTCGTTCTGCTTCGATAACTGCGCTTCTGAATCCTGCTGCCTCGAGAGCTGCAACAGCCTCGATAGTGGTGCCACCTGGAGAGCAAACTGCATCCTTGAGAACCCCTGGATGCTCACCAGTTTCAAGAACCATTTTGGCTGAACCTAGAACTGCCTGCGCTGCAAACTTGTATGCTTGTGTACGAGGCATTCCCTCTGCAACTGCTCCGTCAGCAAGTGCTTCGATGAACATATAAACATAGGCTGGTGAAGAACCGCTAATTCCAACTACTGCATCCTGAAGACGCTCTGGAATAATTTCTGCCTGTCCAAATGCTTCAAAAAGCTTTAATACAGTGGCTGCTTCATCTTCTGAAACAAGCTCATTAGGGCTAAGAGCGCTCATGCCTTCTCCAACAAGTGCTGGAGTATTTGGCATTACTCGGATAAGCTTGAGCTCCTTGCCAAACATTCCTGTAAGACGTTCCAATGACTGACCTGCTGCAATACTAACAACAAGCTTATCACTGAAATCCATATCCTTGATGCCATCTACTACCTTAGCTAAAAACTGAGGCTTTACAGCAAGAAAAATGATGTCTGCAAATTCTACTGCGTCTCTATTATCAGTGCTAGTATGTACTCCAAACTCTTCGCTGATTCTATCAAGCGCTGCCTGGAAAATATCTGTAGCCATAACATCAGTAGCTTCTACCATGCCTGAGGAAATGATTCCTCCCATCATGGCACTACCCATGTTACCTGTTCCAATAAAACCTATCTTCATAAAGAAACCTCCTATTCAGCCTTGGCCAAAATAAGCTTTTCAAGATATGCAATACGAGCACAAACTGTAAAGATTTTTGCTGCTTCCTCTAATTCTTCGATTGGTGGAAGAGATGGAGCAAATCTGATGATTGAATCGCCTGGATCCATGTGGTATGGGAATGGTGCACCAGCTGGTGTAAGCTTAACGCCTGCCTCTGCTGCCAAATCTACGATACGTGTAGCTGTTCCCTTTGGAGCCTCAAATGTGATGAAGTAGCCACCCTTTGGAGAAATCCATGAACCACATCCTGGGCCTGTTAAATCATCTTCCATTGTCTTGATAACAAGCTCAAACTTAGGACGAAGAATCTTTGCATGTCTTTCCATGTGCTTAGATACTGATTCAACATCCTGGAAATATCTAGCATGACGAAGCATGTTGATTTTGTCGAATCCAATTGTCTGAACTGTAAGTGTCTTTTTGAGCTCCTCACGGTTGTTGTGGTTGCATGCGATAGCTGCAATTCCACCACCTGCAAATGTGATTTTAGAAGTAGAAGCGAACTCAAATACGAGATTTGGATTGTCTGCTTCCTCGCACTCGTGAAGGATATTTAAAATCTTGCTCTTTTCTTTGTATAAGTGATGTACCGCATATGCGTTATCCCAGAATACTCTGAAGTCCTTAGCTGCTGGCTTAAGATTTGCCATACGTCTAACAACTTCGTCTGAGTATACAATACCCTGAGGATTTGAGTACTTTGGTACGCACCAGATACCCTTGATTGTGTCATCTGCTGCAACAAGTCCCTCAACAACATCCATATCAGGACCATCCTCATTCATAGGGATGTTTATCATATCAAAACCAAAATGCTGTGTAATAGCAAAATGTCTGTCATAACCAGGAACTGGGCAAAGCCATTTAACTCTTTCAAGCTTGCACCATGGTGTGCAGCCATCAAAACCAAACATGTATCCACGAGCAACTGTATCAAACATGATGTTTAATGATGAGTTGCCGCATACGATTACCTGCTCTGGCTGGCAATCCATGATTTCTGCCATAAGATGCTGAGCTTCTACGATACCTTCCAACTGTCCGTAATTTCTAGTCTCAACACCATTCATGCATTTCATAAGAGACTTTCCATCAAGGATGTCGAAAAGTGGCATAGAAAGATTGAGCTGCTCTACGGATGGCTTTCCACGGCTCATATCAAGCTTTAAGCCCTTTGCCTGCCAAGCAACATACTCTTTTCTAAGTAGCTCCTTCTCTGCTTCAAGTTCTTCGGGTGACATTTCACTGTACTTTTTCATTGTTGGTCCTCTTTCATTTACTTTATTTATTATTTCGTACTTTATCTAAGTACTCATTAATAACTTGTTCATAACCGAGATTTCCTGGTCTGTAAAAATCTCCACTTTCAAGTCCCTCTGGAAGATATCTCTGGTGTGAGAAATGGTTAGGATAATCGTGAGCATATTCATAACCTATGCCATGTCCTAGCTTTCCAGCAGACTTATAGTGTGCATCCTGCAGATGTGTTGGAATTGGTCGCGTGTGGTTGTTTCTCACTTCTTGCATGGCTAAATCAATAGCTCCGTAGGCTGAATTTGATTTAGGTGCACATGCTACGTATGTAGCAGCGTGAGAAAGAATAATCTGACACTCTGGCATACCGATTCGTTCTGTTGCAAGGAATGCGCTGGTAGCAACTACCAGTGCCTGAGGATCAGCATTTCCTACATCCTCTGATGCACAAATACATATACGTCTTGCAATAAATTTGGGATCCTCTCCTGCGTAAAGCATTCGAGCCAAATAATAAACAGCCGCATCTGGATCTGAGCCTCTCATACTCTTTATAAAAGCAGAGATGGTGTCGTAATGATTATCGCCATCTTTGTCGTATTTGATAACTCTACGCTGAATGCATTCACTGGCAACATCTATGGTGATGTGGATTTTACCATCGTCGGATCTGTCTGTAGTGAGAACGCCAAGCTCAATAGCTGTAAGAGCGCTTCTGGCATCGCCATTTGCAATGTCTGCTAAAAACTCTAAAGCGTCATCATCGATAACAGCATCGTAGCTTCCAAGTCCCTTTTCTGAATCTGTTAAAGCTCTGTTGATGAGGGTTTTAATATCCTCTATATCAAGTGGCTTTAGCTCGAAGATGATTGAACGGGAAAGCAAAGCTCCGTTGACCTCGAAGTATGGATTCTCAGTGGTGGCTCCTATAAGAATGATGGTGCCGTCCTCAACGAATGGAAGCAGATAATCCTGCTGGCCTTTATTGAATCTGTGAATCTCATCGATAAATAGAATTGTTTTTTTGCCGTATGCACCAAGTGTCTGTTTAGCTCCCTCAACAACTGCCTCCATGTCCTTTTTGCCGGATGTGGTGGCATTGATGGAAGTAAACTCTGCAGATGTGGTGTGGGCGATTACCTGTGCAAGTGTGGTCTTGCCTGTACCAGGTGGTCCATAAAATATAATAGAAGAAAGCTTGTCCGCCTTAATGGCTCTGTAAAGGAGCTTGTCCTTGCCAATGATGTGCTGCTGGCCAACCACTTCATCAAGTGTGGTAGGACGAAGCCTAGCGGCAAGAGGCGATTCCTTTTTCTTTGCTTCCTGTCTCATGTAATCAAATAGATCCATGTAAAACCTTCCTTATCTTGATACTATCGTACGCATTCATAATAGCACATTTGTTCTGTATAGGACAGAGTTTTCACATTTAATCTATACAAAAAAAAGTATCAAGAGGTCACTTTACTAAACTAAAGTAATCGCTCTTGATACTATACTATAATTTTTTCAGTATTACAATAAAAAATTTCCGTAGGGCGGACATTTGTCCGTCGCTGGCAATAATCAATTTAGTTTAGATCGTATTTTGTAATGTTGATAACTGCATCCTCATTTGTGTTGAAATAGATGCCATCGCAAGATACATCAGTTGGAAGCGATGCTGTCATAACGTACATTCCATCCTCGAAGAATACTTCCATGCTGTATCTATCCATTACAATTCTAAGCTTGATTGTCTCGCTCTTCCATGGAATATGAGCTCTACGCTGATGCACTATTGCACGTCTCGAGCCAGAAAACTTTCTGTCAATCTTTGCAATGTTTTCCTTTGGACGAAGAACGATATCTGTATGATACTTGTCATCTGCTGCAATTGAGATAACGAATCTGTCATACATAGCCTGAATATCCTTAGGCTTAACTTCTAATTCTAGATCTAAACATCTGCCATTAATGCCTTCTAATGAAACACCACCTACAACGCTTTCGCTATCACTGTCTTTGATGTTCTTTGTAGCAGTAATATCGTAATCACGATACTCTACTTTATTAGAACGCATATCTTCTACTTCTTTAATTGGCCACTGGCATAATCTACCATCTCTGATAGAAAGCTCTCTTGGAAGTGACATCTGGCCGAACCATGGCTCTGATCCATCATGGGCCCCCGTTGTATCCCAGTTCTGCATCCAGCCAATCATGACTCTTCTGCCATCTTCTGTGAGAATTGTCTGCATAGCGTAGAAATCAATTCCGTAATCAACTGCCTGAACATTTTCTTCTGTAAATGTATCTGTTGCAGAATCGAAATCACCAATTATGCAGAGGTTACCATTGCCGTTGTGGAATTCAAATCCTTCAGGAAGCATATCCTGTGGACTTGTTAAAAGAACACCTTTGCCTTCTAATTCAAAGAAGTCTGGACATTCCCACATGAGACCATATCTGCGCTCATTCTTTGCAAATATTTTCTCGAACTCCCAGTGAATGCAATCTGCACTCTTAAATAGAAGTAAATGTCCACTTCCATCTGGTGCTCTGTTGGCAACTAAACATCTGTAGCTGCCATCTTCTTTTTTCCAAATCTTTGGATCTCTAAAATCTGTTTTGCTTGACCCCTCAGGGATAAGGTCTGAATTAATAACAGGATTGTTTTCGTATTTCTCGTAATCTAATCCGTCACCGACTGCTATACACTGTGTCTGGAACTCTTTCATCTGACCATTTTCAGCTGTTCTTTTCATAACGCCAGTGTAGATAAGAAGATGTCTGCCATCCTCTAGAGTGATGGCACTTCCTGAGAAGACGCCATCCTTGTCGTAGAACTCATCTGGAGCCAAAGCAACTGGAAGAAACTCCCAATGAAGCAAATCAGTACTTGTGGCATGGCCCCAATGCATTGGGCCCCAGTGTGCATCATATGGATGATACTGGTAGAATAAATGATACTTCCCTTCATAATAACTTAATCCATTAGGGTCATTCATCCAACCAACCCTAGGCGATAAATGAAACTTTGGTCTATCCTCCTCAGGTATTAATTTCTCATAGACCTCCTCGTATTTTCTCGCCTCTCTAAGTGTTTGACTGCTCATTGGTATTTATAATTCCTTCCGTGTTTTATTTCTTAATTAGCATAGAAATCATCAAAGTACTTCTGATAGATTTCCAAATATTGATCTAAGCCGTAGCTATCTACCTGATCAAGGTATGACTGCCAAGTAGCATCTGTAATACCATCTCTGATAAACTCAGCCTTGCTTGAATTTAAATATGATACTAAATCTGTCTGAATAGCTGAAAGCTTTTCTGTATCATCAGCAGACATAAATACCTTTGGATATACATACTTGCAGTGCATATCATCTGTGTAGTAGTCCTTAATCCAATCAAGACGATACTGGGCATCATCTGGGCATGTTACGTATACATCATAGTACTCATCTAATACTGCAAGTGGTCCGCTTACGCACTCTGCCTCACGAACCTCAACAGGTGAAGCATCACCTAAAGCTGCATGCTTAAGCATTGGCTCGCCGTTTGCATTCTCGCTAAGCTCGAAGATATCGAAATCATCATCCTCGCCGTATGTACCCCAGTTGTTCTGTGGAGACTGGAATGGATCATACATCTGATCTAACCAAGCACATACTAATGCAGGGTTTGAACATACACTTGTTACTACGCAACGTCCTCTATCAAAACCAGAAGTAAATGAACCATTCTGTGGAGTAACGCTTACTGTATCTGCCTTAAGAGCTGCAAGTGGAACATAGTCCTGAATGTTGTCGATGTTTGCAACATCCCATGAGAAGCATACACCATATCTGTGTGATTTACCCTTTGCAACGTATGTTGACCAATCCTGTGTGAAGCACTCTGGATCGATTAAGCCTTCGCTGTAAAGCTTATGTAACCATTCTACACCATCTCTAAAACCATCTGTAGTTGCAGTACATACAACTTTTCCGTCATCATTTACTGCAATATGCTGACCCATATCTACATCACCGATACCATCGCCAAAACCATTAATCAAAAGGTTTGGATCCTGATCATTTACGATGCAAGACATAGGAATGATGTCACCATCAATGTTGAACTCTTTCTGAAGCTCACTTGAGTGCTCCTGGAAAGCTAAAAGAACCTGCTCAAACTCATCTACTGTTGTAGGTGTTTCAAGTCCAAGGAAATCTAACCACTTCTGGTTGATGAATGTCATGTTGTTACCAACTGTCTGGATAGCAGTCTTCTCTGAACCAAGCTGCTCAATCCATGGTAATGCCCAGATGTGACCATCTTCATCTTCGCACATTGTACGGTATTCTGGATACTTCTCGAATACAGTGCTTAAGTTTGGCATATACTCATCAATGTAATCCTCTACAGGAATGATAACGCCCTGATCAGCGTATCTTAAAAGATCACTATCACTGAAGCCTGCGTTAAATACGAAATCTGTAAGTGTGTTTACATTAGCCATATTCAATGAAATCTTGTCGCCCCACTGATCTGAAGAAATGGCTGTCCATTCAACATGTACGTTTGTGTCATCCTCAAGTCTTTTGAAGATTGTACGATTGTTTGGCTCCTCCTCTGTTCCTGTTGGATAGCTAATCATACCTGTGATTGTTACCTTCTCATCCAAAGGAAATGATAGATTTGATACATCTACCTTGTCTGCGTTGCTTGCGCTGTTACCCTTTGATCCACAGCCTGTGAATGCTGACGCTGCCATAGTCATAGCAAGAGCGGCTGCTGCGAATCTCTTTACATTTTTCTTCATTTTATCTCCTCCATTTAATATATATAATAGCTACACGCTACTATTTATCCCTTAACTGAACCAACCATAATTCCAGCATCGAAATACTTCTGGAAGAATGGATACATAACTAAAAGTGGCAAGCTTGAAATAATGATTGTTGAGTATTTTAATAACTCTGCAAGTCTTGCTCTTTCTGCTGTTGACTGCATATCTGCAATCATTCCTGCATCTGGCTGATTCTGAATCAGAATAGCTCTAAGCACCAACTGTAATGGCTGCTTTGAAGCTGTGTTTAAATAAATCATTGCATCGAAGTAGCTGTTCCACATTCCGACGAACTGCCATAAGCAAAGCACCGCAATAACTGGTGTACATACTGGAAGTAGAATCTTGAAGAATAATGTAAGCTCATTTGCTCCATCAACTTCTGCTGCTTCTCTAAGCTCTCCTGGAATTCCTTTATAATATGTACGTGCAATAATCATGTTCCATACTGAGAAAGCTCCTGGAAGAATTACTGCCCACATGCTATCAAGAAGACCAAGATTGCTGATTAACAAATATGTAGGAATCAATCCACCGCCGAAAAACATTGTTATCATAAAGATAACGTTGAAAATCTTTTTCCCTTTAAAGTCATCCAATGACATTGGGTAGGCACATAGCATTGTTATGGCGACTGAAAGGAAGGTAAACAACAACGAATAAATTACGGCATTTCTAAAGCCTACCCAAATCTGTGAATTGGAAATAACTCTTTCATATGCTGTTAATGTCCATTTATCTAAGTCAAATGTGATTCCTTGGTTTTGCAATGTAATTGGATCCATAAATGAAGCAATTACTATGTAAACCATTGGCACGATTATGGCCAATACAAATAATCCTAAAAGTACATATCCAACTAATAAGAATGTTTTATCTCCAGCTGAATACTTGGCAAATGTACTTTTCTTCTTTTTCTTATTCTCCATCGTATCCTCCCAATTACAGGCCCTGGCCGTCGTTCATTTTCTCAACAACTTTGTTTACTGATAAAAGTAGGATTAAGTTGATGACTGTATTGAACAAACCAACCGCTGTTGAATAACTGTAGTTTCCATCCAACAAACCTTTTTTGTATACGTAAGTAGCAATGATTTCTGAAGCACCTAAGTTCAAGTCTGTCTGTAAAGCATATGCCTTTTCAAAACCAATGCTCATTATGTTACCAGCCTGTAAAATGAACTGGATGATTACCATATCTTTAATGGCAGGCCATTCAACTGCCTTAATCTGCTGGAAGATGTTTGCTCCATCAATCTGAGCTGCTTCCTTTAATTCCTGACTTGCATTTGCAAGTGATGCAGTGTACATGATTGACGCCCAACCAGCACCCTGCCAAATACCACTTATAATGTAGATAGGTCTGAATGCTTCTGGAAGTGTAAGGAAGTTGATTGTTGTGTGGAACAACATATTAACTGGTCCTGTTACTGAAAGAAGAATTCTTACCATACCGCAAAGTACAATTACTGATATGAAGTTTGGCATGTATAAAACAAGCTGAATTTTTTGTTTGATCTTGCTGCTCTCAATTCTATTAAGAAGAAGTGCAAGAATGATTGGAACTGGGAAGCCCCATAACAATCCAAATACACTAAGCTTTAATGTATTAACCAGATATGACATGAAATCTGGGGATGATAGGAACTGCTGAAAATATTCAAACCCAACCCATTCACTTCCGAAGAAGCCTTTGAAAGGACTGTACTTTTCAAATGCAATCAAAATACCACCCATTGGCAAATACTTAAAAATGATTGTAAGTAAAAGCGCTGGTCCCAAGAAGAAAACATATAGTCTCCAATGATGTGTCACATACGTAATCGTATTGTGAAATTTGCCTTCCTTTTCCATTTATCCTCCTCATATACACCCAAAACATTTGTGTGCGTTTGCACAACTTGTGTATGAATTTACTATACCATTTTTTACATTTGTGTCAATGCGATTTTGTTTATTTGTAACATTATCACAATACTCTACTTTTCTTTTTGTAAAAATGAACCATCTTAATTTTTACATTTGACAAATATATTTTTACATTTTATAATTTTATCAACGGATTTAGACAATAAATCCTACAGCGGATTTTTACATTAAATAAATAGGAGAATATAATGGCAAACAAAGTAACAATTCAAGATATTGCCGATGCTCTTGGTGTTTCAAGAAACACCGTATCAAAGGCAATCAATAACACCGGCATCCTTGCTGATGCCACACGCGAAAAGGTATTAGCGAAAGCTGTTGAAATGGGGTACAAACAGTTTTCATACGCAAATTCAGTTTCCGATATCTTCGGAGGAAGCATAGTAAAGAAACCAGAGCACACTGGTGAAATTGCTCTTTTTACAGGAAGCTTTTTGGATAACTCCCATTTCGCTTCTACTATGTTAGACAAATTCCAGCATGAAATTACAGATTTGGGATATAGCATGTTGATGCATCGTGTTACTCCTGCCAATATTGCTGATATGGTTTTACCAGCCAGCTTTAACAGAGAGCGCACAAAGGGCATCATATGTGTAGAAATGTTCAATCAGAAGTACTGTGAAATGCTTTGTAGCCTTGGCATCCCAATGCTATTTGTGGATGCACCAGTTGAAAGCTACAGCAATCAGCTTGAAGCAGATGTGCTTATGATGGATAATTCAGCGGGCTTCTTTAACTTGATTTCTAATATGAAAGAACGCGGTGTTAAAAAGATTGGTTTCGTTGGCCAGGCTAATCACTGCCGCTCTTTCTTTGAACGATATATGGCTTTTAGAAATGCAATGTATTTAAATGGACTTCCAATAGATGAAAAGTTCTGTCTTACAGATATTCATCCACATGGCCCAGAATATTTTGCCTATCTATTTAAAGTCATTTCAGCACTTGATGAGCTTCCAGAATTGCTTATCTGTGCCAACGATTTCATTGCAATAGACATAATCAACTGCCTCAAGGTTATGGGTCTTTCATATCCAAAGGATGTTATGGTTGCAGGCTTCGATGATTCAGCAGAATCAAAGGTTATGACACCAGCCTTAACCACCTGTCACATTCACTCACAGATTATGGGCTTTACTGCTGCCAATCTTTTGGTATCTCGTATCGAACAGCCTGATTTAAACTATCGCACTGTTTATACCGAGACAAACCTTATTTATAGAGAATCTACTAGGGATTAATTAGTAGGAGATTTTATGAGAAATTTACTTAATTACGATGGTCCGGTTCTGACCTTTCTTACCAAGATTGTCTACAGCGTTTGGCTAAACATACTTTGGTTTATTTGCTGTATACCAATTGTCACAAGCGGAGCATCTACAACAGCTTTGTACTACTGCTGTCAAAAGATAGTAAAAGATGAAGAAGGCTATATTACCAAGGCTTTCTTTAAAGCTTTTAAGGACGATTTTAAGAAAAGCACTATTATCGGATTGATTATGACCTTATTAGGCTGTGTCATCGTCACAGACGGATACATCCTTTATCATCTTTGTTTTACATCAAAGCTTTGGACATTAATCAGTGCTGTACTTATCATAGCTTCTATCGCATATACGATAATATTGCTTTGGATTTATCCTTTACATGCCCACTTCGAAAATACGATAGCTAATCTTTTCAAGAACTCCATTATGCTTGGTATGCGTTTTATTTTTTGCACCGTCATAATGTTTGGCGTATTTCTTATTATGGGATACATCGTATATTACGTTTGCACACCATGTATCATCCTGGGGGTTGGCACATGTGCACTTATTAATTCCATGCTAATGAAAAATATTTTGATTCAATGCGAGCTACAAAGCACTGAGAACTATGAAGAACAGAACTAATACATTTTCACAATTAAACAAAAAACAAAAGCTGCAGTACATCATGGATTACTACAAAATCCACATAATAGTCACTGCAGCTATTATTTGTATTCTTTTTTCTATCATAAGAACTATTCATAAAAATCATGACATAGATTTATATGTGGCCTATGTAAATATTGCCACCGATGATAGCATGCTAAAATCTATCGATGAAGAATCGGGTCTTAACATTTCCAACTATACAAATCTACTTATCACTGAAGATCCAGCAAGTGACAATTTAGAGTATGCCTATGCATCTTCTATGAAGCTCATGTCTGCCATTAGTGCTGGCAAGCTTGATATCATTGTTGCTGATAGCTACGGCATCGAAATGGCTAATAACGCTGGATATCTTACAAATCCAAAGGATTATTTAGAGTCAAAAAATCCTGCCCTTGCAAATCAATTAGAGAACTATTACGTAGAGGATGAAAGCTGTGTTCCATATGCCATCGATTTATCTTACTCTAATATATTTGTTCAAGCAGGTTTTTCTGAACATCTTTATGTTGGCATCGTCGCCTCTGAGGAGGTTTCCCCAGAGGTTTCCGATTACCTGTTATCAATCAACTGATTTGATATTTACCACTAATCTACCTCCATCCCAGGCATCGTTGCCTTCTGGATCTATGGCAAATAGTATTACATCGCCCTTCTTTACATCTATTGTTTTATCGAATGTGGCTTCTCTTTCTGAATCAAAGTTTCCAGCTGTTTGATTTTCAAAGTATATCTCCTGTCCGTTTACTCTGATTCTCATGCAAGTTCCTGTAGCATTTTCATCTTCATTATTTGCAAACTTCACATAGCTTCCAGAAATATTGATTGTTCCATCTTGTGCTACTACCCATTTGTAAGCTGCATTTCTGCCGTTTCCTGGTTCAACAAAATCCGACTTAAGCTCTGGCTTACCATCGTTAAAGTATCTGTTTGCCCCTGAATCATAGCCTAACTCGCTAAAGTTTGCTCCATCCCAATCGCACATTCCATAATACCATCCATCAGAGCCCTGCTCACCAAATGCAGATGCAAGATTAGTATTATTTGTTCTGCCATCTGTTTCAGGTTCATCTGATGGCTCTGGGTCTGTGTTTTCACCTGGATTTTCTGGCTCATCAGGATCATCTGGAGTGTCCGGAGTCTCTGGTTCATCATCATTTCCTGTTCCATCAGAAATCTTGATTTCAAGGCGTCCACCGTCATAACTATCGTTGCCCTCAGGGTTTACCGCAAATACGATTTCATCTCCTTCGTGAACAACATATTCTTCATTGATATCCCTAGTTACTTCACTTGAGAAATTGCCTTGAACACCAATAAACTTCTTTTCATCTCCGTTGATAAAGATTCTGATAACTACGCCATCTGCTGCAGGATCATTGCTACTAACAAACTTAGTGTATTTTCCTGTTACCTTAATCTTTCCTGTTTCACCTGAAACCCATTTGTATGCAGCGTTCTTACCATTTCCTGGTTCAACAAAATCTGCCTTAAGCTCTGGCTTACCATTGTTGTAGTATCTGTTGTTTTCTGTGTCCATTTCAAGCAATTCAAAGTTCTTGCCATCCCAATCGCACATTCCATAATACCATCCATCTGAGCCCTGCTCGCCAAATGCATTCTTAAGATTTGTATTATTTGTTCTGCCAGTTGACTCTGAATTTGCTTCGTATATACTTACCGAAAGCTTTCCAGCATCATATGCATTATTTCCCTTTGCTGAGATTAAAAATGATACTTTATCGCCTCTGTGAATATCCTGCTTAGTGAACATGAAATCGATTTTGTTATCATTTCCATCACCTGCAAATACTGCAACATCCTGCTCAGTTAAAAGCTTATCATTTATGTAGATTTGAATCTTTGTACCATCTGGATAGCTTGGATTTGAATCATTCTGACCAAACTTTACATAATCTCCTAAAATATCAATTTTGCCATCTGAATAAGCTACCCATTGATAAATAGCTGCTCCATTTTTACCTGGATGAACGTAGTCCTTCTTTATTTCAAGACCTTCATTTTTACCTGAAAGATAAGCAGTTTTATCATCATTCATGTAATGAAGAACCTTTGCATCTTTCAGAGATGTTCCGTCTAAGAACCACCATCCATCTGTACCCTGTTCAATAGAGTCGATAGCACCAAGAACAGTATTGTTTGTTCTCTCTTTATTACCAACACCAACCTTTGTTGCATTGGCGTCTTCAATATCAATTTCAAGGCGACCGCCATCCCATGCATTATTCTTATTGCAACCAATGTCAAAAGTGATGACTTCTCCAGCTTTAACACTTAACTTTGAAATATTGATATCAATCTTGTTACTTCGGTCCTCTCCTCGTGGACAAGAACATGTTTCATCAAAAATATCTTTGCCATTTCTGTATACAGTAACTGTTGTTCCATCTGGCCAGGTTGCATTAGGGTCCTCGTGACCAAACTTCACATAGGCTCCAGTTATATCAATTTCACCATCTACCGCTACAACCCACTTGTACATTGCATGGGCATTGAGTCGAGGCTGAACAAAATCCTTCTTAACCTCTAAGCCTTTAAGCTTTCTAGAAGTATAACCAGTACCATCCTCTGTCTTCTGACGAAGAACCTCTGCCTTATCTACACTCTTACCTTCCCAGTAGTACCAACCATTGTTGCCCTGCTCACCAAAATCAAGTGCAAGATTTGCATAATTGCTACCACTGTTATTTACCATATCAACAGTTTTTAAATCTGCATCTTCGATTACAAATGTGAAATTACCACCGTCATAGGCTGTATTTTCCTTGCCATCTACCATAAGTGTCAGGCAATCTCCTGCTTTTACATTTACACCTTCTACTGACAAATCCTTTGTTACTTCTCTATCTGTAAGAGGTGCAAAATCCTGCTGTTTAAGGATTTCGTTGTTCTTCTTGAGATATACTGTTACACCATCTGGCCAATCAGGATTTGCATCCTCATTTTTCAGCTTTGTATAGGTCAATGAAATATCTACTGGACCAGTCTGAGCTGCAACCCATTTTACATTTGCTGATCTGCCTTTATTGGCTGGCATGATGTAGTCTCTCTTTATTTCAATTCCGTCGTTAGTTGTGTACTTATCATTTTCTTTGTAAGTCTCAACATTTACCGCAAAATCAGGGTCAAGATAATATCCTGACTGGAATACCCAACCATTGCTTCCCTGCTTTCCGAAGTCTTCCTGCATTGAAGCGTTATTTGTTCTAGAACCGCCTGTGGAAGTAACATCCTTATGAGTCTTACCTGTAAGAGGTGATAATCCCTTTATTGAAAACTCATAGCTTCCTCCATCATAGGCGTTGTTGTCCTTACCATTTACGACCATTGTGATGAAGTCGTCTTTTTTAACAGACACTTTTTCTACGTTCAATGACTTTGTAATCTCTTTTTTAGTGTCAGCTTCAAACTCTTCCTGAACTAAAACTTCATCATTGTGATAGATGGTTACTCTAGTACCATCAGGCCAGCTTGGATTCTTATCTTCGTTTTTGAACTTTGTATAAGATGCATCGATTTTGATATCACCAGTCTGGGCAACCTTCCACTTAATTACTGCAGATTTGCCCTTTCCTGTGTTCACAAAATCACGCTTAATTTCCAAATAGCTGCTATCAAAATATCTATCTTCTTCAGTTTCGAAGTTTTGCATGTTATATGAACCAGTTGGCTCATCACCAAATCCATCCTGATAGAACCATCCGTTTTTGCCCTGCTCGCCGAAATCATATTTTACATCTGCAAAGTTCTGTCTTGTCTCCGATTCATCTATCTGAACATCTGCTTCTGTAGTTGCTCCTGTTCTATCAATGATATTAATATCGAAGCATCCGCCGTCATATGATGAGTTGATTCCTGCATCAACCACAAAATATAGCTTATCTTTTGTTGTTACTTCTAAGTCCTGCTCTCTAAAGGAAATGCTGTTTTCTCCCTTAGCTGGAGCAGCCACCTTCTTATTGAATAGCTTTTCACCAT
Source organism: Pseudobutyrivibrio ruminis DSM 9787 (assembly GCF_900218035.1). Taxonomy (GTDB): domain Bacteria; phylum Bacillota; class Clostridia; order Lachnospirales; family Lachnospiraceae; genus Pseudobutyrivibrio; species Pseudobutyrivibrio ruminis. The sequence continues at coordinate 177,634 of NZ_OBMR01000008.1, read as the reverse complement.
TCTTGTATACAGATACAACTACACCATCTGGCCATGTTGGATCACCATCGTTTTGCTCAAACTTGGTGTACTTTCCTCTGACCTCAATCTTTCCATCCACTGCTGGCTGCCAGCAAAGCATAGCCTCGTCATTTATAGCTGGATGGATGAAATACTGGCTAATTGTAAGATTTGGAGATGTAACATTCATGTATGCTCCATCTTTTTCTGTGGATACAAGCTTGGCATCCTTTACACTTTTGCCGTAAAGATACGTCCAACCATTATTTCCCTGCTTTCCAAAATCCTCCTGAGAGTTTGCATTATTATTCTCTCTTGTGGTATCTACCGAAGCAGTTGGCCCTTTAGAGTTTACATCGTTGATAGCAACATAAAGCGAACCACCATCAAATGCATTGTTCATGTTTGGGGCAACGATAAAGTATAGGCTCTCCAATTCCTCCACAGATAAATCCTTGATTGTTTCCTCTACAACCTCTTCCTTATCTGTGCTTACATCTACTTCGTATCTGCCGATTGCTTCATCGCCCTTGTACACATAAAGTGTGACACCATCTGGATAAGAAGGATTCTTGTCCTTGTTGGCATTCTTTACGTAAGTCAGCTGTACATTTACTTTACCTGTATCTGCAGCTCGCCACTCAAGAATTGGCGCCGTTCCTTCGGCAGTGTGGATGAAGTTTGATTTTATTTCCATACCTGTTTTTCCAAGCTGAAAATACTTTTCTCCATCATAAGACTCAAGTCTTCTAGACTTTACAGGATCCAAAGCTGAACCATATCTATAAAACCAGCCGTTATTTCCCTGCTCACCAAAGTCTGCTACATTAAAGGCATTGTTTGTTCTGCTTGGATCATCCACAAATTCAGGCTCTACGTATTCGTCTGAAAAAAATGAATCCGGCCATCCGCCTCCTAAGGCTATTATCTCATCCTTAATTTCCATAGGATGATTCGTCATTACCACTGCAGCAACCGCAATAGCTGCCGTGGTTCCAGATGCAATCAGCGCCGTTTTTACCTTGTGAGCCAGGATAGCCTGAAGCACCTTACTAATCCCCTCTTTTAACATTATTATCCTCCTACTTACTAATACTCATATTTTCGAATACCACATTAGAATTAACTGAGAAAATTCCCCATTCCATTCCCTGTGATAAATACATGCGAGTTGTAAAAGCCAGCTCATCGTTTACATACATGCAAACAACTCCATCAGAAATAACCATTGATACATGTAGCTCTTTCTCCTTTGACAAATCAAAATCAACATATGATTGAGCGCTTATTTCCATTATGTTGCTGCCGTTGTAAAACTCGATTCTATTATTTGCCCCGTTGAAAATGATATTCAGATTGCCTACATTTTCAGTGTTTGTATTGAAGCAAAAGCCAAACATACCATCAGCATCAAAATCCTTGATATCTGCCTTTAACAGGTAGCTTCCCATTAGATTCTTGAAGCCAACCATTTCATATTTGTCGCCGCTAAAAGTATAGGTTGTACCGTCTGCTTTCACAGTCTCTGTCATTTTCAGTGGTTCCAAATCTAGTTCATGTACCAGCTTCTTATTAATCTCTGGATTCAATACTGGTGATAATGTTCCATCATCATTTTGATTCAAAAGATGAGTGACCATATTTCCACCCCAGTCATATTCTCCTGTATCCTGGTGTTCCTTCTTGGTTCCATTCCAGCCTACTACATAAAGATTCTCACCATCTGTCTCCAATCTTCCTGCGTAGAATCCATTGCAATCAAATGTATCTCTTTCAGGCTTTTCAAATGGACCATCCAAAGAATCTGATACTCGATAGTGAACAACTCTGTTTGGCCACTGATCAGAAAATGCTAAATAGTATTTTCCTTTATATTGAAGAAGCGATGGACACTCCATATTTGAATCGGTTCCCAAGTCATTCTCAAAGAAGACTCCCTCGTCAGTCCATTTGCTCAAATCATTGGATGTGTATTTTACGATAACTCCCTTATTATCAAAACGAGTGGTTACGAGCATCTCGTAGCATTTGTCATCAGCCGAATAATAAACATATGGATCTCTGAAATCGTCTGTGGAATACTTGCCTGCACCTGTAAATGTATCTGATGGAATCTTTTCCCAGTTTTCAAGGTCCGAACTTGTAGCATGCATCACAGCTTCCTTGGGTTCATATGTGTCATTATGGCCTGTGTAAAAGGCATGATAGATTCCTTTATCATCCTTGATTACGCTTCCTGTACCAAGTGCAATATCCTGACTTTCGACAGTATCTCCATAATTAATCACCACACCCTTGTCATCATACTCTGTAAAATTGCTGGTCTGAATCAAAGCCCATGGATGATATCCCTGCTTTCCATTTCGCTGATCTGCCAAATAGAAAACATTATATTTTCCATCATCGTAAAAAGGCATTGTGTCACCAATAAACCCTTCTACCGATGCTGGGAATAATTCGTAGTTTTCGTATTCTTCTCCCATGTACTTTTCTTCCTCTGCCTCTACTGTCTGATTGCCGCATCCAATCATATTAATTGCCATGATACCGGCCAATGTCACTACTGCTGCTTTTCTCATATTACCTCCCTAAGGTGCATTTGCACTATATCTTGCACCATAAATTTTACATTCATGGTGCATATAAATCAATAATACTTTGCATAAGTAACAAATCTTTGTGCAAATGTAATCAAATGCACCATTCATTTTGTTAGAAATTACATACTAGACTATTTCAAAATGTTACAATTGACACATTTATAACCTTCAAGTATGATTGATATTAGATTAAATTTAGGAGACTATTATGAGTAAAAGGGTTACTTTACAAGAAATTGCAGACGCTCTTGGATTGTCACGAAATACTGTTTCAAGAGCCCTTAATAATACAGGAAATGTTTCAGAAGAAACACGAAATCAAATATGCCAAACTGCCATTTCAATGGGATATAAGCAATTTAGTATGCCTGATTCAAGAGCCATGTACAATGGTGCAGTGAGTGCAAATGTACCTGCTTCAGATGGAAAAACTGAAATTGCACTATTTACACATTCCTTCCCTGGCTACTCTCACTCTGGAACCAAGCTTTTAGAAGCATTCCAGCACAAAATCGATAGCCTTGGTTACAAATTAACCATCAACATTATCAGAGATTATGAAATAGACAATCTATGTTTCCCTAGCAATCTCAACATTAATAATATTGCCGGCATTCTATGTATAGAGCTTTTTTCCGAAAAGTACAGCGAGTTCTTGTGTAAGCAAAACATACCTCTTCTATTCATAGATAGCCCCATCTCCCATCGCTGCGATATCAATGCAGATGTTTTGTATATGGAAAATCTATCAAGCTCTTATCACATGCTTGATACTCTGATAAAAAAAGACTGCAAGAATGTCTCTTTCGTAGGTGACCGTTTCCACTGCCAATCATTCTTTGAGAGATGGCAAGCATACGTGTCTGTTCTTGCAGATAGAGGAATTAATATAGATACAGCAAACTGCATATTAGAGGATGACAGTTGCCCATATTCAGATGTTATATGGCTTAGTGAACAAATAAAAGCCCTTAAAACCATGCCAGATTTGTTCTTCTGTGCTAACGACTTCTTGGCAATGTCGGTTTTAAAGGCTCTTAGATTGTTAGGCAAGGATGCTCCTGCAGATGTAAAGGTGTGTGGCTTTGATGATGCCCCTGAGGCAGCCCTTTTAGAGCCAAGCCTCACAACCGTTAAAATCCATAGCAGTTCTATGGGGTACACAGCTGCAGAAATTCTTCTTTCTAGAATTGCAAATCCTCTTATGCCATATAAGAAAACATACATCGAAACTGATGTTATATACAGGGATTCCACTAAATAAGTGGAATCCTTTATTTTATATACTTTTTGAAGAAAGCAACCTCATCTTGGTTGATTTGTTTTGCCTCTTCAAGATTCATATTGACATGACACACATGTCCCATGTATTCCTGACCTTCCGCTCCATAAAGCTTCCATTCTGTATCGATTCCCTTGTCCTTAAGGAAATTGTACATAGGCTCTGCATTAGCTTTTAGGAAATCATAGTAGGATGTCATAACATAGGCTGGTGGGAAGTTTTCAGTAATGTGACCTAACACATCAAGCTGTTTCTTTACTTCATCATCGTCTCTTCCAACATACATGTTGTACAAATCCTGAGTGAATTTTTCATTTCCCTTTCCACCTGCTTCAAGGCCAAATTTATACATTCCACAATTGAGAGCAATAGCCCTAACCTTTATTTCCTGTGGAGTGCTGAATGGAAATAGCTTTTCATACTCTGGATTTGTGAAGATAGCTGCATAGTGGCTGCACATCTGTGCTCCAGCAGAATCTCCCACTAAGAATACATTGTTAATATCAATATTGTACTGGGCTGCATTTTTCACCATCCACTGCATCACTTGATTGATTTCACTAAGCTGAGATGGGAACTTGGCCTTAGGTGCCAAATGATAGTTGAAATTCACAACTGTGAATCCAAGGCCTGCAAGATATACACAATAGTGTTTGTAAATCTCCTTTGTGCCGTAGATATATCCACCGCCATGAATACTGACAATTGTTGGTTGAATTTCATTTGTGCCCTTCTTGAAATAAACATCTAAAAGGTTGTATTTATCGCTGTTTCCAAGATAGTTGATGTTTGTTTCAAGTTGAATATCATCTGGTACTTTCAATGTTGAATCCCTCTTTTTGTCCCCCTTTGCTGCCATATACTTAAACATGAATGTTTGAAATGACATAATACATTATCCTCCTGTGTGTTAACTAAACAGCTTGGTTCCATCTGAATCAATTGTGATAGTTGAACCTTCGCTTATGTCTCCTGCAAGTATGATTTTAGCTGCCATAGTCTCCACATTTTTCTGAATGTATCTGCGAAGAGGACGAGCGCCATATACTGGATCGTAGCCCTGATCAATGACGAACTGCTTTGCTGCTGGAGTAAGTTCGATTTTTAGCTGTCTGTCTTCAAGTCTACCATTCAATTCAGCCATAATCAAATCTACTATTCCGCCAATATTGTTCTTTGTAAGTGGCTTGAACATGATGATTTCGTCCAGTCGATTTAAAAACTCTGGTCTAAATGAATTTCTCAAATCATTCATTACCAAATCATTTGTCGCTTGGGTGATTTCACCAGTATTTTCATCGATTCCCTCAAGCAAATACTGAGAGCCGATGTTGCTGGTTAGAATAATAATTGTATTTTTGAAATCAACTGTACGGCCTTGTGAATCGGTGATTCGACCATCATCAAGTACCTGCAATAAAACATTGAATACATCAGGATGTGCTTTTTCCACTTCATCAAAAAGTACTACCGAATATGGTTTACGGCGAACTGCCTCTGTAAGCTGACCGCCCTCGTCATATCCTACATATCCTGGAGGTGCTCCTATTAATCTGCTGACGCTAAACTTTTCCATATACTCCGACATATCAAGACGAACCATGGCGTTTTCATCATCAAATAGTGCCTGAGCTAATGTCTTTGCAAGCTCTGTTTTACCAACACCTGTAGGACCTAGGAAAAGGAATGAACCGATTGGCTTGCTTGGGTCCTTTATTCCTGCCTTTGAACGAATTATAGCTTCTGACACAAGCTTTACAGCCTCATCCTGTCCCATAACTCGTTTGTGCAATTCCTCATCAAGATGAAGAGTCTTGCTGCGCTCTGTTTCATTAAGCTTTGCTACAGGAATACCTGTCCATCTTGAAATGATTCTTGCAATTTCTTCCTCTGAAACATTTTCATGAACCAAGCCTGTATCTCTAGCTTTAAGTTTTTCTTCTGCTTCTGCAAGTCTTGCCTCAAGCTCTGGAAGCTTACCATACTGAAGCTTTGCAGCCTCTTCCAAATCGTATTTCTGCTGTGCAACCTTTATCTGGCCCTGCACATCATCAAGCTCTTCTTTGATTTTAGCTACATCCTCAACAAGCTTTTTCTCATTATCCCATGCAGCTTTCTTTGTGTTGTATTCATCACGAAGCTCTGACAATTCCTTTTGTAAATCTGCAAGTCGCTCCTGAGATAATCTGTCTGTCTCTTTCTTAAGAGCAGCTTCCTCAATTTCCAACTGCATAACTCTTCGATTCATCTCATCCATTTCAGCTGGCATAGAATCAAGCTCTGTTTTGATAAGTGCGCAAGCCTCATCCACAAGGTCGATAGCCTTATCTGGAAGGAATCTGTCGGAGATGTATCTGTTAGAAAGTGTTGCTGCACTAACTAATGCGCCATCGGTAATCTTTACTCCATGGAATACTTCGTAGCGTTCCTTAAGACCTCTAAGAATAGAGATTGTGTCTTCAACTGTTGGCTCATCAACCATTACAGGCTGGAAACGTCTTTCAAGAGCAGCATCCTTTTCAATGTACTCGCGGTATTCATCAAGGGTTGTGGCACCGATGCAATGAAGCTCACCACGTGCAAGCATTGGCTTAAGCATATTTCCTGCATCAAGACCACCGTTACCATTTTTTCCAGCACCAATAATCGTATGAAGCTCATCTATGAAAAGAATGATTTCTCCATCAGAGTTTTTAATCTCATCAAGAACAGCTTTCAACCTTTCCTCAAACTCACCCTGATATTTGGCACCTGCAATCATTGAGCCAATCTCAAGTGAAAATACCTTTTTGTTTTTAAGTGCTTCAGGCACATCACCTCTGACAATACGCTGAGCCAAGCCCTCTACTACCGCTGTCTTACCAACACCAGGCTCACCTATAAGTACTGGATTGTTCTTTGTCTTGCGGCTAAGAATTCTGATGACATTTCTAATTTCTTCATCACGACCGATTACAGGATCCAGCTTGTTTTCTCTTGCTCTCTCTACCAAATCGTATCCATATTTTTCAAGTGTGTCGTAGGTTGCCTCTGGATTATCCGTATTTACGGTTTGATTTCCTCTGACAGTTGCAAGCACTGCAAGGAATGAATCCCTTGTAATATTGAATGCCTTGAAAATATTCTTGATAGGTATGCTTGGCTTTTTAATCATAGCAAGCATCAAATGCTCAACAGAAACGTAGCTATCTCGCATTGATTTAGCTTCGTCCTCAGCATAAGTAAGAACATAATTGAGATGCTGACCTACTCTAAGTTCACCGCCCTGGACCTTTACTCTGGCTTGAAGTGCCGCATCTACAGCATTTTTGAATTGCTCCACATCGATGTCCATCTTGCTAATCAATGATGGAATCAATCCATTTTCCTGACGTAGCAACGCCATCAATAAATGCTCCTGCTCTATCTCCTGATTGCCATAATCCATGGCTATTTTTTCGCATGCATTAATTGCTTCGATTGATTTTTGTGTAAATTTTTGGATGTTCATAATCTCACCTCCACCCGTTATTTATCTTGTAATTATGTTCTAACACAAAAATTAGCACTCGACAAGTCCGAGTGCTAATAATTAATAATTATTTTAGATTTCTTTAGTTTTGTCTATCATAAACGCGTAAGTCATAATGTGTTGAATACATGTCTTCCAGACTTTCTACATCTACATCCCCACTAATTAGAAGTCTATCAAAAGATTGCGATGTACGATGCTGACGATAATCTTCGTAACACATGTAAGCAAAAGTCTCAATTAGTGTGGCATTAGGCTTATAGATAGAATAAATATCTATAATATCTGGATTCAGTAAATATGTCTTCGTACCAATCGAATATGAACGAACCGCAACAATAGGTCTTTCCTTGGTGCTGCTTTCATGTAAATATGCAGTCAATTTATATGCATCAATATTGGCTCCACCAACTACACAGCTTCCTAATTCTTCGTATACTGGTGGCTGCGGATCAAAATCGTATTGTTTGACATTAAGCAGTTCAATCGCACTAGCAAGCTTTTGCAACTCATTAAATAAAGTCATATTGCCAATAGTGATGGCTGTATGCTTTGCATAGTCTGTCAAAGATACAAAATCATATTTTTCATTTTCATTAAAGCCTGTTGGCTTAACTGCCTCGATAGCAGCATCACTAAAATAATAATCTGGGTAATTGTCTCGAATGTAAGTAAGAAAAGTTTTGAAGTCAAAGAAAGTACAGCGATGTAGGTCAATGTTTTCGATTTCGTCCCGCGTGACTTGCCGGACTTGCTCCTCATCGCTATTAGCTTCAATTTGATAATTTAAATGCGTTCTAAATAAAATATCTGTTGTTTCCATAATTTTAATCTCCCCCTTTTAGTATACTAGCACATATAGTACCTTCTGTACATAGTAATACTATACCTTGTAGCAATTTTATTAAATTATACTAAAATTAAATATTGGGGTTTATACAAGTTTAATATTTTTTATATTAAATATTTCTATAACTAATTATCAAATTTACTTAAAATTAATTTTAATTTTCCTCTTTAAACTACTAAAGTATTGTGCTATAATTCGACGCAAGTACAATGAAGTGCTAACAATTAGGTAGAGCTTCATTGTTTTTTTTGCCAATACACTTTAGTTCTCTAAAGAAGAAAAGCAAGCCCAAATTTAATAACCTAAGGAGGATGAACTTATGAAGAAAAAACTACTTGCTTTAGTTCTTGCAGCCACAATGGTTGCTGGGTTAGCAGGCTGTGGAAATTCTAGTGCAGATACAGCATCAACAGGCTCTGCATCTACTGCTTCTACATCAACTGACCTGAATGTAATGATCGAAACTGCTGTTGAATCACTTGATCCACAGCAGGCAACAGACGGTACTTCTTTCGAAGTAATCGCTGACTACACAGATGGCCTTATGCAGATGGATTCTGATGGAAATCCAATCAACGCTTTAGCAGAAAGCTATGAGCTTTCAGATGACGGCCTTACTTACACATTCAAGATTCGCGATGATGCCAACTGGTCAAACGGCGAGCCTGTAACAGCACAGGATTTCGTATTTGCTTGGCAGCGTGCAGTAGATCCTGAAGTAGCATCTGAGTATTCTTACATGCTTTCAGACATCGGCCAGATTGTAAACGCAGCAGAAATCATTGCTGGTGAAAAGGATAAGTCAGAGCTTGGAGTTACAGCTGTTGACGACAAGACACTTGAGGTTCAGCTCAATGTTCCTGTTTCATATTTCCTTTCACTTATGTATTTCCCAACATTCTATCCTGTAAACGAAGCTTTCTTCAACGAATGTGGTGATACATTTGCAACAAGCCCTGAGACAGTTCTTGCAAACGGTGCTTTCGTACTTGATAGCTACGAGCCAGCTGCAACAGCATTCCATCTTACAAAGAATGAGGACTACTACGATGCAGCTTCTGTTTCACTTTCAGGTCTTTCATATCAGGTAATTCAGGATTCACAGACAGCTCTCATGAGCTATCAGACAGGTGATTTAGATATCACACTTGTAAACGGTGATCAGGTTGACCAGGTTGAAGACGATCCTGAGTTCCAGTCAATCGGTGCTGGTTACTTATGGTATGTAACTCCGAACATCAAAGAAGTTCCAGAGCTTACAAACCTCAACATTAGACTTGCTCTTACAATGGCAATCAACAGAGAATCTGTTACAGCTGATGTTTTAAAGGATGGCTCACTTCCAACATACACAGCAATCCCACGTGACTTCTCTGCTGACTTCTCTGCTGATCAGGAACTGTTTAAGGATTACTGCCGTGACGATGCAGCTGCTGCAGCTGAGTACTGGCAGGCAGGTCTTGATGAACTTGGTATCACAGAGCTTACTCTTGAGCTTGTAGCTGATGAGGATGATGCACCTGCAAAGGTTGCTACAGTTCTTAAGGAAGAATGGGAAACTACTCTTCCAGGACTCACAGTAAACATCACAACAGAGCCAAAGAAGCAGCGTGTATCTGATCTTCAGGAAGGTAACTACGAACTTGGTCTTACAAGATGGGGACCTGACTACGATGATCCAATGACATATCTTGGAATGTGGTACACAGACAACCCTAACAACTACGGTTTCTGGTCAAATGCTGAGTACGATGCAATTCTTGATGAGTGCACAACTGGTGACCTTTGCACAGAGATTGATGCTAGACGAGATAGACTTTACGATGCAGAGCAGATTGTTATGGAAGAAGCAGTTATCTTCCCAATCTACACAGCAGCAAATGCACAGATGGTTTCATCTAATGTTTCAGGAATTGACTTCCATCCAGTTGCTCTTAACAGAGTTTACAAGAACACAACAAAGAACTAATAGGAATTAAATTCTTACTTTGGAGCTCAGAATTTATAGCTGAGCTCCCTAAGTAAAAATTTAAAAGGGAAGGATATGTAATATGAAAAAATACATACTAAAGAGGGTTCTTACATCTATTCTTACTCTCTTGGCAATCGTTCTAGTGCTATTCATTTTGATGCACTTGATGCCAGGTTCGCCATTCAATGACGAAAAACTTTCAGATGATCAGCGTACCGTCTTGTACGCGAAGTATGGACTGGATCAACCAATTGTAATTCAATTTGGAAGATATGTAGTCAACATGCTAAGAGGAGACTTCGGAGTAAGCTACAATATTTCCAAAAATACTCCAATTTCTCAACTTATCCAATCAAGACTTCCAATTTCAATCAACATTGGTTTCTTCGCAGTAGCATTAGGCGCTATAGTGGGCCTGATTCTTGGTCTGATTGCAGCACTAAAGCGGGATACTGTTTTGGATACTATCTGCACCATCATTTCAGTAATTGGTGTGTCAGTTCCATCCTACGTATTTGCTTTAGCTCTTTCATACAACCTTGGTTTCAAGTGGAAGGTATTCCCAATGCTTTACAACACTGCAGATGCGCTGAATTCCAGCATTATGCCTTCAGTTGCATTATCGATGTTTACCATGGCAACAATTGCCAGATTCACCCGCAGTGAAATGATTGAAGTATTAGGCAGTGAATACATGCTTTTTGCAGAAAGTAAAGGACTGACAAGCAGTCAGATTATCATCAAACATGCTCTACGAAATGCTTTGATTCCTATCATCACTGTTCTTGCGCCACTTGTAGTTGACCTTATGACCGGTTCTCTTGTTGTAGAAAAGATTTTTGCTATTCCTGGTGTAGGAAGCTTGCTTGTAAATGCAATTCAATCAAATGATTATAACGTAGTAATCGCTTTAAGTTTTATCTACTCTGCTCTCTACATTTTCGTAATGCTGGTTGTGGATATTCTTTACGGCATAATCGATCCACGAATCAGACTTGGAAAGGAGGGCGACTAAGATGGATGCATACTTTGTTTTAAAAAAGCAAAATGAAGATATCAATATCGATTCCAACTATGCTTCACAAAGCTTTTGGAAGGAAGTCAGACATCGTTTCTTCCACAAGAAAAGCGCTGTGGTCGGACTTATCTTCATTATTCTTATTGTATTTTTTGCCATCGTTGGCCCAGGCATGACCGAGTATGATTACTCAACACAGGAGCTTACTCAAAAAAACTTTGCACCACGTGTTCCTGGCCTCGAAAACCTTGGCATTCTTGACGGAACAGAAACACTTAGCACCACAACAGGTAGCAAGGAAATCAATCAATATGAAGCTGGCGGCCATGATGATTTGTACTACTGGTTTGGCAGCGACATGTACGGTCGTGACCTTTGGACTCGTTGTTGGTCAGGCGCCCGAGTATCGCTTATCATCGCTGTTGCTGCTGCCCTTATCGATATGATTATCGGTATGAGCTACGGTCTTATCTCCGGCTTCTTTGGTGGTGCCGTTGATATGGTAATGCAGCGTTTGCTAGAGATTTGGAATGGTATTCCAAGACTTGTAATTGTTACACTTCTGCTTCTTATCTTAAGACCAGGTATGATTACAATTATTTTTGCATTAATGCTTACTGAGTGGGTTGGTATGAGCCGAATCGCACGTGCAGAAATGCTTAAACTTAAAGAGCAGGAATTTGTTCTCGCATCAAGAACTCTTGGTGCCGGCAGCTTCTTCATTATCTTTAAAGAAGTTCTGCCAAATATTATTGGACCAATCATCACACAGGTAATGTTCTCAATTCCTACAGCTATTTTTACTGAAGCTTTCCTTAGCTTCGTAGGTCTTGGAATTCCTGTACCACAGTGTTCACTTGGTTCACTGATTTCAGATGGCTACGATTCATTTACAACCCATCCATATCAGATTATTCCACCAATTATCATAATGGCACTGTTGATGCTTAGCTTTAACTTACTTGGCGATGGCCTTCGTGAAGCCTTCGATCCAAAAATGAAAGAAATGTAGGAGGGAGATATGGCAGACGTAATTTTAAATGTAAAAAACCTGGACATTTCTTTCAAGACAAGTGCAGGTATGGTACACGCCATCCGCGGAATCGACTTTGATTTGGAGCGCGGTGAAACTGTAGCAATCGTTGGAGAATCTGGTTCTGGAAAATCAGTTACAATGAAAGCCGCTATGGGAATTCTTGCAAAAAATGCGGTTGTTAACAGTGGCCAAATTGATTTCACTTACACAAACGAAGATGGCGAATTAGGAACTGTGGATATCCTTGAGAAGGATAAAAAATGGCTTAGAAAACACATCAACGGAAAACGAATCGCAATGGTATTCCAGGATCCAATGACATCATTGGACCCTACCATGAATATAGGTAAACAGCTTGTTGAGGGAATCCTTCTTCATACAAAACTAAGTAAAGACCTTGCTTATATGAAAGCCGTTTCGCTTTTAAAGGAAGTTGGTATTGAAGATGCTGAAAAGCGAATGAAACAGTATCCTCATCAGCTTTCAGGTGGTATGCGTCAGCGTGTTGTTATTGCTATCGCATTATCATGTGACCCTAATCTTTTAATCTGCGATGAGCCTACTACTGCTTTGGATGTTACAATCCAGGCGAAAATCATAGAGCTTATCAAAAAGGTGCAAAAAGAAAGAGGCATCTCTGTTATTTACATCACCCACGACTTAGGTGTTGTTGCTAAGGTTGCTGACTACGTCAACGTAATGTACGCAGGAAAGATAATTGAAAAGGGCCTGACAAACGAAGTCTTCTACGACCCAAAACATCCATACACATGGGGACTTTTATCTGCTATGCCTGATTTGGAAACAGACGACGACAGGTTATACACAATTCCTGGTTCTCCACCAAATCTTTTACACGAAGTCAAAGGAGATGCATTCTCTCCTCGTAACAGATTTGCACTTGAAATTGACGACATTGAAGAGCCACCAATGTTCCAGATTACAAAGAATCATTTTGCAGCCACATGGTTGCTTGACCCACGTGCTCCAAAGGTTGAAATGCCTACAGAGCTTCGTGAAAGACTAGATAGAATGAAGAAGGAGGCAAGTAAATATGACAGCGAACTATAATGCAGAGCCTCTTTTGAAGGTTGAAAATTTAAAGCAGCATTTCAAAGTTAGCAACAACTATACCGTAAAAGCTGTAGAAGGTGTTTCATTTGAAATCTACCCTGGTGAAACCTATGGCTTGGTTGGAGAATCAGGCTCAGGTAAATCTACTATCGGCCGCTCTGTAATCAGATTGTACAATCCAACCGATGGAAAGATTACCTTTAACGATACTGACATCACTGGTCATCTTTCTAGAAGCGACAAAACCATGCTTCGTACACAGATGCAGATGATTTTCCAGGATCCTATGTCTTCTCTTAATCCTAGAAAAAAGGTTGAGGACATCATCGGGGAAGGATTAGACATTCATCACACCTACTCATCAAAAGCAGAACGTGATAAAAAGATTAAGGAGATTCTTGCAAAAGTTGGGCTTGCTCCAGAGCACGCTTCTAGATATCCTCATCAGTTTTCTGGTGGACAGAGACAGCGTGTAGGCATCGCCAGAGCTTTGATCATGAATCCAAAGCTGATTATTGCCGACGAATGTATTTCTGCCCTTGATGTTTCTATCCAGGCTCAGGTTGTAAACCTTATGAAAGATATACAGGCCGAAACAGGTGCCGCTTATCTTTTCATTGCTCACGACCTTTCAATGGTAAAGTACATCTCCGACCGCATCGGCGTACTTCACCTAGGCCACTTGCTAGAAACTGGCACCACAGAGGAGATTTTTTCAAATCCAATCCATCCTTACACAAAAAGTCTTCTCTCTGCCATCCCAGAACCAAATCCTGTGGTTGAGAAAAATCGCGTAGCATTGACTTACGATTATAAAACTTCGGGTATCAATTATAATGAGGGAACGGAGCATTTAGTGGGTGGAACTCACTATGTAAAATGTACCGACGCTGAGTTTGAAAAATGGAGTAAATAAAATGAAGGCCTCTCCTGATTTGGAGAGGCCTTTGAAAGTTCAAGCTATCCTTCAATAGCTATATATTTTGTTTCATCTTTCTGAGGAATTTCTTCCTTCTTAGGTACGCTTAAAGTAAGAACTCCATCCTTGAATGCTGCATGAATATCTTCCTGTGTGATGTTATCACCTACATAGAAGCTTCTGCTGCAAGAACCAGTGTAGCGCTCGCGGCGGATGTAGTTGCCGTCATCGTCCTGACTGTCGTTGTTCTGATTTGTTTCTGCTTTGATTGTAAGATATCCATCTTTCAACTCAGCTTTGATATCTTCCTTGGAGAATCCTGGAAGATTCATATCTACTTGATAACCGTTTTCGGTTTCTTTTACATCTGTTGTCATCATTCTTGAGAAGTCATTATCGAAATTTCTTCCGAATCCTGTGACACGTGGTACTCCAAAGAAATCATCCATAAAATCATTTGATAAAATACTAGGCATTAACATAATACTTACCTCCTTTTATTTACGGGCTTCTTTGAGCCTGATTGTTAATGTGGTTAAAGAAGAACTTCTTTTGTTCCTCTTTGTGATTATGTTATAAACCTAAAATTAGCACTCGTCAAGTACGAGTGCTAATAATTTATAATTATTTTATATTTTGTTTATAATTTATCTGACATTTCCAAAGCTCAACATCTTCAGTAATAATCATAAACCTGCCTCTTTAAACATATATCTTCCATTTTTGCAATCTATTATTTCTGATCCCCCTAATGCCTTAAGGAAGAAATCCTTAGTGTGGCATAACTTTTTAAGAGACTACTGCCTAAACTAGATTTTGCTAGATTAGGCAGTAGCCTTTTTGGTATTTGGGGACAGATAAGATTGAAATACTTTTGTATGCTAAATACTAATCAACTTATCATTAGGAATGTCGCCTAGTTACGCCACACTGGCCTTGAAAACTACTGCCTATTTCTTATTTTTTATTCTAGGCAGTAGTCCCCCAGTGATGACTTGTGGCTTCGCCGCAATCCAAGTTTCAAACCTGCTTGACTAACATTTATCTGCCAAAAGTTATGAAGTCAAGGGAGCGAAGCTCCGAAGGCTTGCCCTTGACTGAAATAACTTGGCAGATATGATGTGTCGAGCAGGTTGAAACACAAAAGAGACCAGACAATAGTCTGGCCTCTTCATTTATTTTCTTATTTAATTCCTACAAACTCGTAGCCTGCGGATTCTACTGCAGCCTTGAGGTCTGCCTCAGCAACATCAGCTGAAGTCTTAAGTGTAACAAGGTTTGCCTCATGATTTGCTGTAGCCTCATCTACTCCGTTGATTTTCTCAAGGGCTTCCTTCACGTGTGCTTCGCAGTGAGCGCACATCATTCCATTAACTGTAATTTCCATTGTTGATTTGTCCTCCTTTATTTCTCCAGCTTTTGAGTGCTGGCTGTTAACTAATAATTTTTCATGACCAAGTGAATTCTTTAATGCCTTATCTCTAGTGTGGTCGTGCATTTTAAATAGATTTAAACGCAATGCATTTGTTACAACGCAGAAGCTTGATAAGCTCATTGCCGCTGCGCCAAACATTGGATTCAATGTCCAGCCGAATGCATGTATATATGCACCTGCTGCAAGTGGTATTCCAATAACATTGTAGAAGAATGCCCAGAATAGATTCTCATGAATATTACGTAAAGTCGCGCGGCTGAGTCTGATTGCTGCTGCCACATCTGAAAGTCTACTCTTCATAAGAACTACATCTGCTGCATCAATAGCAACATCTGTACCTGCACCAATGGCAATTCCCATATCGGCACGTGTAAGAGCTGGCGCATCATTGATTCCATCTCCTACCATGGCAACCTTACCATACTGCTGCAATGCTCGGATTACTTCCTCTTTGCCGTCCGGCTTTACGCCTGCAACAACTTCATCTACACCTGCCTCAGCTGCAATAGCTGCTGCGGTCTTTTCATTGTCACCAGTAAGCATTACCACGTGGATACCAAGATTCTTAAGATGTGCGATAGCCTCTGGCGAATCTTCCTTTATAACATCTGCAACTGATATGATTCCAAGATACTTGCCATTCTTGGCAAAGAATAATGGAGTCTCGCCCTTTTCAGCTAATCTATCTGCAAGCTCTACTATTTCAGTACCAACATTAGCATGCTGCTTGATAAGCTCTAGGTTTCCTCCGTAGACTTCCTCTCCATCCAAAATAGCTGTGATTCCATTTCCAGATAGAACCTTAAAATCTGTAACCTCGGCTGGCTCCATACCATTTTCAAGGCCATTTTCTACAATAGCTTTAGCAAGGGGATGCTCTGATTTGTTCTCCACCGCAAATGCCACTCTAAGAAGATCCACATCATCCACATCCTCGGCCTCAAAGATTCCAACAACCTTTGGCTCACCTTTTGTGATTGTACCTGTTTTATCAAGGGCTACAATCTGCACCTTTCCTGTCTCTTCCAAAGAAACAGCTGTCTTAAACATGATGCCATTCTTGGCGCCCATGCCATTTCCTACCATAATGGCAACCGGCGTAGCAAGACCAAGAGCACATGGGCAACTGATTACAAGGACTGAAATTGCTCTAGCAAGAGCATAGCCTACAGGCTGTCCAACAAGCATCCACACTATAAAAGTGATTATCGCAATTACGATAACTGTTGGAACAAATACTCCCGAAACTTTGTCTGCGATTTTAGCAATTGGAGCCTTTGTGGCTGCCGCATCACTAACCATCTGAATAATCTGAGAAAGGGTTGTGTCCTTTCCAACTCTTGTGGCTTCACATACCATATATCCACTTTCATTGCTTGTAGCTGCTGAAACTGAATCACCAACCGACTTATCTACAGGAATGCTTTCACCTGTAAGGGCGGATTCGTTTACTGCACTGCTACCATCCACAACGATTCCATCCACCGGAATGTTGTCCCCAGGCTTTACAACAAATCTATCTCCGATTTTGACCTGCTCAATAGGGACTTCTGTTTCTACTCCATCCTTTAATACAACTGCGGTCTTGGCTGCAAGCTTCATCAAATCCTTCAGGGCATCTGTGGTACGTCCCTTGGAAATAGACTCTAACAGCTTACCAACAGTAATGAGTGTCAGGATTGTAGCCGCTGATTCAAAGTAAAACTCCATCATGTAGTCCATGACTTTATCCATATCGCCAGCAACCATAGCTGATGTCATTGCAAATAAAGCAAATACACTGTATCCAAAGGATGCTGTTGCACCAAGGGCTACCAAGGTATCCATATTTGGTGCGCCATGAATAAGTCCTTTAAATCCACTGACGAAAAATTTTTGATTGATAACCATAATTCCGATTGTAAGAAGCATTTCATACAATCCCATAGCGATATGATTTCCATCCAGAAAACCTGGCAGTGGCCAATCCCAAAGCATGTGCCCCATCGACACATACATAAGAGGAATCAGTAGTATCACTGAAGCAATCAGCCTATTTCTGATCTTTGGAGTCTCGGTGTCTGCAAGCTCATTATCATAATTTGGCACTGAGGCACTTGCTCCTGCAGAACCATCTGCCTTTAAGCTGGCACCATAACCTGCATTTTCTACAGCCTTTATGATTGCCGCTGCATCTGCATTTCCTTCGACTCCCATTGAATTCGTAAGAAGGCTCACTGCACAGCTATCCACGCCAGGAACTGCGGATACAGCTTTTTCCACCCTAGCCTGACATGCCGCGCAGCTCATGCCTGTCACATTATATTGTTCCATATAACACCATCCTTATTTCATTAGCTTTTGAAGAACCGTTACAAGCTCGTCTACCACCTCTTCATCACCATTGCGGATGTTGTCTGCAACGCATGTCTTTACATGATTTGCAAGCAAAACCTTGTTGAAGCTATTGAGAGCTGATGTAATGGCAGAAACCTGCATGAGAATATCTGTGCAATAGGCATCCTTCTCAAGCATACTTTCCACTCCGCGAACCTGTCCCTCAATTCTTTTCAGGCGATTCATCAAATCCTTAAATTCTTTATCCTCGCGACTTTTGTGCTTGCCAGAGCAACAGCATTCGCAAGTTTCCTCTATTAATTCGTCCTTATTTCCCATAATTAGTACTCCTTTATATACCCCCGAGGGGTATCATCTTTGTTAAGACGATAATATACCCCTATGGGGTATTTGTCAACAATTAAATTTTATACAATGAAAAAGGAGCCTCTAAAAAATAGAGACTCCCTAATGTATTTACATCAGTCTTTCTTTTGCTAATTCCTTTGTAGCGAATGGTCCTGGCATAATCGCCGCTGTACGATGATTGCCAGCAAAATCATAATTAAATATAATTGGTGTTCCATCAGGATTTTCAAATTTTTGCTGTGGCTCAAAAGCTTTTCCTAATGTATCTGTTGAAATCATATCTACCTTGAAGTCCTCGATTAAATCAAAAATATTAGTATCAAGGAAATATCCGCCATCTTTTTCAACTACATCTACATAAGCTTTTTCTGATTCCTCAACAAAAGCATTCTTTTCATTCTTCCATGGCTTTGCACCTTCAAAATATGCATTTCCATCAATCCATACTGGAAGATGTGCAAAGTGCGCATCTTCGTGTTTCATCATATTAGGATATACCTCGTCCATATCAAACATCTCTATCCACTGGTCATAGGTAGGATATTCATCGAAACAATAGGTACCAACCTTTCGATTCTCAACATATTTCTTTGTTGGGTCTGAATCATTTAAAAGTTCCAAATCCTTTGATGACCACTTTTGAATGAAGATATTATTATAAATACGATCATCGCCATGAAGAATTGTCATGAATCCCATCACTTCAGTTCGATGCGGCATGTGATAAGGAGTGTATCTCCAAGTTGTTCCATCGCCTACATATGTGAAGGAGCCTGCGCAAAGGTTATGAACCATGGCAACACCCTGTGTAGCTATTCTCAAAGAAACATCTGATAAAAGAATATTATTGTCGATAAGTGTTGGTCCATGACCAACCTCAACAAATATATCCTGGCAAGTCATGCCACCTTTAAGCTGCTCTGCAAATTCAGGACACTGATTATCGTGCAACAAATTCTGAGTGATTCTTGTGCCCTGTGCTTCCCAGTCGCACCAGATTCCCATTGTGCAGTGGTGAATGTGGTTACGTCTCATAATAACATCAATTGCAGCGTGCATTTTTATTCCTGCAATCTCAGCACCGCCAAGCTCCATCATATTGTTGATATGGTGAATGTGATTATCTTCGATGATACTAAATACACCGCCCATACGACCGATAATTCCACCTTGTTCACAATGATGAATATTGTTTCGACGAATTATATGGCCACCGATTTTCTCTTTCAACCAACCATAATACTGTCCACGACATACAGAATCACGCTCCATCTGAGTAGGACTTTTAACATGCTTAGTTGTATAAAAATTACTGTTTTCTGGATCAAAGTAGCGACCTACACAAATGCCCGCGCATTTGCTACCCCAGATATCGCAATCCTCAATTATCCAGCCTTTGCTCCAATGAGGTGAAATCATACCATCCTGATATGCTGCTGGAGGAGCCCATGTTGTTGCAGCCTTATTGATATTGAAACCACTAACAGTAATATAATTAACTCCCTCTTTACTTGGCATGAAACATTCACGTCTTACTGTGATTTCAACATTTTCCTTATTAGGATCCGCTCCGCCAAAATTCACATAAAAAATAGTCTCATCAAGTGCATCGTTCTGGCACGCAAACCATTTTCTTTTTGATTTTTCCGGTACCCAAGAGCACTTGTATACTCCACCTTCAAGGCATTCCTCAATACTCACTGCCTCATATAAAGCCTCGTCATTTAACCAGACACATCCTGTGTGTTTGTTTGGAGTTGCAAAATACCAATCACCATATACCAAAGTCGTATATGGATTGTATCCACCAAAGATGCTGTTTTTCACTTTGGCTGTCCACACATCATCCTTGTATTTTACCCAGCCTTTTAGCTTTTCAGCTCCAGTGATTACAGCACCAAGTGGCTCAACACTTTTATAGGCTATTGGTGCGTTTTCCAGTCCTGCATTTATAGGGTCTACATATTCTCTATAAACTCCCGGTGCCACCAGAATTTCATCCCCTGGGACGGCTATCTTTGCGGCTTCATTTATTCTTCTAAAAGGCAACTTTTCTGTTCCGTTGCCATCATGTTTAGCATTTACATCTACGTATATTGTCATATTATTCTCCCTTTATCCTTTAACCGCTCCTGCCATCATGCCTTTTACAAGTTTATCTTGAAATACTATAAATAGAATAATCATAGGTAAAACAGACAAGGTCAGAACTGCCAGGATAATTGGTATATCAAGGGAGTGCTCTCCTTTAAACTGTCCAAGCGCAAGTGGTAGTGTCTTTTTTGCTGGTGTAATCAGCAATGTATTTGCAAAAGCAAACTCATTCCACATTGAAACGCCATTGTAAATAGCTAGCGTAGACAAACCTGATTTTGAAAGCGGAAGTATTATCTTAAAGAAATTCTGAAAACGATTGCATCCATCAATTTCTGCAGATTCCTCTACCTCCTTTGGAATAGTTTTCATAAATGCTGTCAAAATGAAAACCGACATTGGAAGGGCAAACGCAACGTATGGTCCTATTAATGCTTTTAAGGAATCATAAAAACCTATGGCTGTTGTCAGTTTGAAAATAGGAATCAATGTTACGTGCATTGGAACTGACATCATAGCAACTATTGTGGCATAGATTAATGGATTCAGCTTAAAGTTCATTCTTGATAGTGGATATGCGGCAAATGCAGAAATAATCAGCATTAACGCCAATGAAATCCCAACTACAATGACACTTCGTAAGAAATATCCAAAGAAACCATTTTTAACAACATTTATATAATTATCAAAATACCATGGGTGAGGTAAATGAAATACGCCCTGCTGCAACATGTCAAACTGCTTACGGAAAGAATTCATTATCATGAAGAAAAATGGTGTAAGCGTTAATACCAACATTATGCAAGCAAAGAATATAGCCACGCCCCAGGCAATCTTTGATTTTAATTGCTCCTTTGTCATAATTAATAAACCTCCTTAGCCTTGAATACTTTGTTGAAAAGCAGTGCAATAGCGGTTATGAGGATAAACATTCCCGCTGCTACTGTAGAACCATAGCCCATACTAAACTGTTGGAATGACAGCTTATACATATATGTAGCCATAAGTTCTGTGGAACCAGCTGGACCACCCTGGGTCATGTTCCAAATCATATCAAAGTACTTAAGTGAACCTATTAAAGACATGATGCATGCTGTTTTGAAAATAGGTGCAAGTAGAGGTATTGCAATATGCTTTATATACTGCCATCTGGTTGCCCCATCAATGACGGCTGCTTCGTAAATGGTAGTATCGATATTTCCATATCCAGCTATAAAATAAACCATATAAAATGGTGTAAATTGCCAAGCCATTACACCAATGACTGTAAACAACGCATTGGGTGCTGTTCCAAGCAAATCTACGGTTACCTTTTTTCCATGAATGATGGTAGCAAGTGAAGATACCATACCTCCATTAGTAGCAAGCGCGTAGGTAAACAAAAATGCAATTGCAACCGAACTCATCAAATATGGAAGGAACCAAATAACCTTGAATAAATTAAATTTCTTGCCACCTGCATCCAAAAATGTAGCAAGAAGCATTCCAAGAGGTATCTGTAATAGAATTGAGAAAACCATAACTATGATGTTATGTTCAAATGATTTCCAAAACATTTCATCATGAATAAGCGTTTTCCAATTGTCTAATCCTATAAATACTTTGTCTGAAGAAATACCATTCCATTTGTATCCACTAATAATAAAGGTATCAATAACCGGATATACTATAAAAATTGCTATAAGCAAAAGAGCTGGTAATAAAAATACTGTAGCAGCTTGAGCTGTACTTCTGGCCTTAGCCTGCTTGAGACTATATTGTTTTTCTTTTCTCACATTATCTCCTTCCTGCCGCTTTTAGCAAAAACCGCCCACAGAGCAAATTACTGTGGGCAGTTTTTTAAATTATTATCAGCAGTCGTTTATCATTGTTCAGCAATAGCCTTCTGCATCGCCGCATCCTGTTCCTGACCAATTTCTTCAGGAGTCTTTTCTAGCCCAAATAATTCTGTCATACAATTCTTGTGTACTTCTGTTACAGAAGCTGGTAAGTACTGGTCATACCATAACTGTACGTTTGATGCATCGAAGAATACATCTGTGATGATTCTCATGTTTGGATCATCAATTGTATCTTCCATACCCTTGATTGATGGAAGTGTACCTGTAGAAATCTGATCATTATTGTATGTATCATCATTGTAGTACTGTGTTGCTAGTACATAACATGCATCAAGCATATCCTGATCTACAGAGCCATCTTCCTTGTAGCAATTAAAGCTTAATCCCATACCGATTGCTGTACCGATTTCTACATCCTGAGGAACGCCCTTAGCTTTTGCTTCTGAATCTTCTGGGAATCTAAATACACCGATATTTTCGTTGTACCATTCTTCGTTATCAGCTTTGATTCCTGATACCTGCCATGCACCGTGAAGCATCATTGCAGCAGAACCATCATAAATAAGTGCTCTATCCTGGTTGTCATCAGCTGAAAGTGAGTTAACACCATCTGGGAAGTATCCCTTCTTTACCCAATCCTGAATCTTTGTACCTGCATAGATAAATGCATCACTTGTAAATGAACCACCATTTTCCTGTGTATATGCTGCATCGAATTCAGCATTTCCTGAATGACGTGCTACAAGGTACATATAGTACATAGAACCTGTCCACTTAGATGCATTTGCAAGTGCGAATGGTGTAATATCGTTTGCCTTAAGAGTGTCACATACTTCTTCGAGCTCATCGATTGTCTCTGGAACCTCAAGGTTAAGCTCTTCAAATATTGTCTTGTTGTAGAAAATATCACAACCTGAAAGTCCACCAAATGGAATAGCAAGCATCTTGCCATCATATGTTGACTGTGCAACTGCTGCATCGATGAAATCAGGGTGATCATACTTTGCATACATATCAGTAATATCATTAGCAAATCCTGATTTATAATACTCTGCCATTGGACCGCCGCCCCAATGTACATAAATGTTAGGAGCCTGTCCTGAACTCATAGCAACTACAAGCTGCTGCTTATAGTTATCATTCTGTTGATGAACTTGAGTTACCTTTATATTTGGATAGTCTGCCATAAATCTCTGTACAGCGCCTTCCTGCGTACTCTTTGCTGGCTCATCTGTAGCGATGTCCCAAAGGACGATTTCCATTGGCTCAGTTGTAAGTTCTGGAAGATTCTTTCCATCAGTCTGCTTAGCACCTGTGTTTACTGCAGGTGTATTACTTGAAGAAGAATCACCGCATCCAACAAACGTTGAAACTGTCAATGCTGCCGCTAAGATAGCGCTAAAAACCCTTTTTTTGTTCATACAATATCCTCCTTCTATATTGCTTTTAGCTCTTTGAAGCATCCCCTTGCTTCTTTCTTATGACAAATTGTATATTAATCCCCACATTTTTTCCTGTGCATAATTGCTATTCACCACACCATAATTGCTATTCTATATATGCACTTTATACAACGCCTTTTTAATTGGTCAATAATTTGCCATTACAATATGCCACTTTTTGCCCTCGTTCATAGCAATATATGTGTTATAATCTCCAAATAAAAGAATTTGTGTAACCTATGATTGCTTTCGTAAAAAAGGGGGATAATTTATGAGTAGACATCATGATAGTACGAAAGAAACTGTACAGCACAAAGTTAACACCAGTCTAAGGTTTTTTATTAACCGTTTACATGCTGATTTTCCTGCACACTGGCACACAGATATTGAGATTATCTGGCCAAAAGAAGCTCCTTACAGAGTTGTTTGTGCCAACCAGGAATATTATGTAGATATAGATGATATTCTTTTAATCTGCCCAACCGTTCTTCATGAAATTTACTCTCTATCACCGGGAAACAGAGTCTATATTCAGGCGGATATGTCTGGCTTGGGCTCATTCAAAGAAATCGATAGAGCATTCTATCTTATGTATCCAGCTCTTCATATAAAAAAAGCAACCTGTCCTAGTGATATTTACGATTACCTGTGTAATTGTATAAATGAAATAATGGAGGTTTATTTTGGTTCTGCTCCACCAGTCCACATACATGAAGAAGAAATGGATGATGTAATAGCATTTACAGAATTAGCGCCATATGATGAGCTAGAGATTTACGCAACGCTGATGAAGTTTATTGCTTTCTGTGGGAAAAATATTAATCTCTTCAGATCTTCTGAGTCTTCTTCATCTCATGCCGCTCTAAAAAATTATGACTCATTAGATAAAGCATGCGCTTATATTACCGAACATTTTACAGAGGAGCTCACGCTTGAAAAAGTAGCTTCCTATGCCGGATTTAGTAAGTACCACTTTGAAAGAATATTTAGCGATTATACAGGAATGACCTTTTATCAATACCTGCAGCAAGCCCGCATTAATTATGCCGTCACCCTTTTGTCTAACCCTGAGTTAACAGTGACTGATATCTCGTATCAAGCCGGCTTTGCAAGTTGTAATGCATTCACAAGGGCATTCAAAAAAAGCACAGGATGCCCGCCTTCACAATTCAGAATATTGAATGAAGTCCGTCATCCTCTCAGTGCAAATGAATATTTCGCTCAAAAATAAGTTAATATCGAATCAAAAATGGCAGCCTAGAGTAATTCTCTAGACTGCCATATATTTTGGTTTTATTTAGTTCTGTCCATAATAAGCATTTGCTCCGTGCTTACGATTGAAGTGCTTATCTCTGATGCAATCTGGAGCTGGCTCAACCTTTGGGTTAACCTGCTCTGTGAGGAGTGCCATCTTTGCAACTTCTTCAAGTACTACTGCGTTGTATACTGCCTGGTCTGCATCCTTGCCCCATGTGAATGGGCCATGATTCTTGCAGATAACGCCTGGCACATACTTTGTATTAACGCCACGCTCTTCGAATGTTTCGATGATTACTTTTCCAGTGTTTACTTCGTATGCTTCATCGATTTCTTCTGGAGTAAGGTTTCTTGTACATGGGATTGGTCCGCAGAAATAATCTGCATGAGTTGTTCCATATAAAGGAATATCTCTTCCTGCCTGTGCCCAAGCTACTGCGTATGTAGAATGTGTATGAACCACACCACCGATGTTTTCATACTTTTTGTAAAGCTCAACATGTGTAGCAGTATCTGAACTAGGCTTATATTTGCCTTCTACTACCTCTCCATCAAGATTTACAAGCACCATATCCTCAGGCTTAAGCTCATCGTATTCTACACCTGATGGCTTAATTGCAAATATTCCAGACTCTCTGTCGATTCCAGAAACATTGCCCCAAGTATACGTAACAAGCCCACGCTTAGGAAGCTCCATGTTTGCCTCATAAACCTGCTTTTTTAATTCTTCTAACATTATCTCCATTCCTCCACTGCGCATGCCTCAGCCTTAAGTGCCTTGCGGTAGTCAACCATCCACTCATCGTAACCCTTTACCATATCAGCATCTGGCTCCATTGTTGTAGATTCCTGACCTGCAAATACGTTTTCATCAAGGTAATCCTGTAACTTCTTGCTCTTGTCCTCACGAAGAAGATAATTTGCAAGAACAGCCATACCCCAGGCACCACCTTCGCCTGCTGTAGCCATTACAGTGATAGGTGCGTTGAGCGCTGCTGCAAGAACAGACTGACCAACACCCTTTGTCTTGAAGAATCCGCCGTGGCCTGTAATAGACTTGATAGGCACATGCTCTTCCTTAAGAAGAATATCATTACCAATCTTTAATACTCCAAGTGCACCGTAAAGATTTGAGCGCATGAAGTTTGCAAGACTAAACTTGGCATCTGGTTGTCTAACTACCATCGGACGACCTTCGTTTACATTAACAACAGGCTCGCCACCAAAATAGTTGAACGAAACAACGCCACCGCAGTTTGCATCTTCTGTAAGAGCCTTGCGATAAAGTGTTCCATAAATATCGTTCATTGAAACATCCATTCCAAATGCATCTGCGAACTCTTTAAAGATTCCAACCCATGCATTTAAGTCAGATGTACAGTTGTTGCAGTGAACCATTGCAACTGCTTCTCCAGTAGGAGTTGTAACCATATCAATTTCCTCGTAAGGCTTTGATAATGGCTTGTCCAAAACTACCATAGAGAATACTGATGTACCAGCAGATACGTTTCCTGTGCCTGCTGAAACTGCATTTGTTGCAACCATACCTGTACCTGCATCTCCTTCTGGTGGAGCAAGTGGGCAGCCTGGCTCAAGCTCTCCTGTTGGATCAAGAAGCTTTGCACCTTCCTCTGTAAGTGTTCCTGCATCATCACCTGCCACAAGAACAGCTGGCATTAAATCCTCTACCTTTGTAGTAACACCATGGGCAGCTGCAAGCTTGTTGAACTTTTCAAGCATTGCTGTGTCATACTGGCATGTTTTTGAATCGATAGGGAACATACCAGATGCTTCACCAACACCTGCTACCTTCTTGCCTGTCATCTTGAAATGAACATAGCAAGCAAGTGTCATGAAGTATGCAACATCTTTTACATGTGGCTCCTTGTTAAGGATGCACTGATAATAATGTGAAATACTCCAGCGCTGAGGCATGTTGAAGTTGAGCTCTTTGCTAAGCTCTGCTGCTGCCTCTCCTGTGATAGTATTTCTCCATGTTCTAAATGGAACCAAAAGATTATCATTCTTATCAAATGCAAGATAGCCATGCATCATAGCTGAAAATCCGATGGCACCAATCTTTGTAAGCTTAACATCATATTTGTCGTTTACATCTTTTTTAAGCTTTGCATAGCAATCCTGAAGTCCAGCCCACACTTCATCAAGAGGATATGTCCAAATACCATTATCTAAATGATTCTCCCATTCATGATCCCCCTGAGCCAAAACCTTATTCTCCTCATCAACGAGAACTGCTTTGATTCTTGTCGAGCCAAACTCAATACCAAGGGCTGTCTTCTTGCCCTCAGCAATTATCTCATTAATATTCATGTGTAAAT
This sequence comes from Pseudobutyrivibrio ruminis DSM 9787, assembly GCF_900218035.1. Classification (GTDB taxonomy): domain Bacteria; phylum Bacillota; class Clostridia; order Lachnospirales; family Lachnospiraceae; genus Pseudobutyrivibrio; species Pseudobutyrivibrio ruminis. The sequence goes on along the minus strand of NZ_OBMR01000008.1, from coordinate 150,279 downwards.
TCCCCCAATACCGTAATAATAGATTATTACATCCCAGTACAAATAGCCTGTAATTCACAAGCTCTACTATTTCTCAAGCGAGATATTCCATCGAGCGGAGAAATCAGTAGGCTTGTGGATGTAACAGGCGAGAGATTACTCTCCGAATACTGCAATGTAATCTTTCTGGAATTTTTCTATGCCAGCAGTTGTAAGTGGATGATTAATCATCTGCTCGATTACGTTGTATGGTACTGTTGCGATGTGAGCACCTGCAAGAGCGCAGTCTGTAACGTGGATTGGGTTACGAACTGATGCAGCGATGATTTCTGTATCATATCCATAGATATCAAAGATTTCTGCGATGTCGCGGATAAGGTCGATACCTGGCATGTTGATATCATCCAATCTTCCAAGGAATGGAGATACATAAGAAGCACCTGCATTAGCTGCAAGAATTGCCTGGTTTGCAGAAAAGATTAATGTAACGTTTGTCTTGATGCCCTCAGCTGAAAGAACCTTTACAGCCTTAAGACCTTCTGCAGTCATAGGAATCTTTACTACCATGTTTGGATGCATTGCTGCAATCTCACGGCCCTCTTTAATCATACCTTCTGCATCAACAGTTGTTGCCTTTACCTCGCCTGAGATAGGTCCATCTACGATAGATGCGATTTCCTTAAGGATTTCTTCCTGGCTACGTCCACCTTCCTTAGCAATCAAAGATGGGTTTGTAGTAACTCCACAGATTACTCCAAGATCGTTAGCCTTCTTAATGTCCTCAATTTTTCCAGTGTCAACAAATAACTTCATTTTATTTCTCCTTCTTTCTGTGCTGGCAATTTTGCCAATTTCTTCTAGTTTTTAACTACTAAAAGTTTAATGCTTTTAACCTTTGCCTTCAATCAAATTTATGACTTTCTAATGGCAATTTATTTACCGTATACAAGATTTCCAAGTGCAAGATCACGCTTGAAATCACGAATCTTTGTATCCTTATCAATGTATACTGCTTCGATTCCCATTGCTGCAGCCCAGTCGCCCATCTGCTCTGCTGTCAAATCATAAGAGAATGCTGTATGGTGTGCACCACCTGCAAGTAACCAAGCTTCTGTACCTGTGTAGAAATCTGGCTGTGGTGTCCAGAAGTTGATAGCTGTTGGAAGCTTTGGAAGTGGCTTTTCAACCTTCTTACAATCAACATCCTGAATGATAAGACGGAATCTATTTCCAAGGTCGATAAGAGATGTTGCAATACCCTTTCCTTCCTTTGACTGGAATACAAGACGTGCTGGATCTTCTCTGTCGCCCATTGAAAGAGGCTGTACCTTAATCTGAATAGGACCATCAGCAAGTGTTGGACAAACCTCAAGCATGTGAGCCTGGATAATACCTTCTTTACCCTTTACAAGGTTGTATGTGTAATCCTCAAGCATTGAAGTACCCTTAGCATCCTTCATGCCTGTTGTCATAATCTTCATAAGGCGAACCATAGCAGCAACCTTCCAGTCGCCTTCTGCGCCAAAGCCATATCCTTTTTCCATAAGTCTCTGGATTGCAAGACCTGGAAGCTGCTTGAGAGAACCAAGATCACCAAAGTGAGTTACAATTGCCTGATAGTTCTTCTCCTCAAGGAATCTTTCAAAGCCAAGTTCAATCTGTGCCTGAACAGCAACATGCTTTTTGAATTCCTCAGGGTCTCTACCTTCAAGGCAGATATCATATTTGCTGTAATACTCATCAACAAGAGCATTTGTATCAGACTGAGAAACAGCTGCAACTGCCTCAGCAATTTCATTTACAGGATAAGCATCAACTTCCCATCCGAACTTAAGCTGAGCTTCTACCTTATCACCTTCTGTTACAGCAACATTTCTCATGTTGTCAGCAACTCTCATTACACGAATGTGACTTGACTCAACAACACCTACTGCTGTACGCATCCAAGAAGCAAGCTTTTCCTGAACCTCAGCATCCTGCCAATATCCAACAATTGTCTTTCTCTCAATACCCATTCTTGAAAGAATATGAGCATACTCTCTATCTCCGTGAGCTGCCTGATTCTCGTTCATGAAATCCATGTCCATTGTTTCGTATGGAATCTCACGATTATACTGTGTATGAAGATGGCAAAGTGGCTTTCTGAATTCCTGGTGTCCAAGTATCCAAGACTTTGCTGGTGAGAATGTGTGCATCCATGTGATTACACCTGCACATGTTGGATCATTGTTTGCCTCATTAAATGTACGTCTGATTACCTCGTTTGTAATCATTGTTGGTTTCCAAACTACCTCAAAAGGAAGACGTCCCGACTTGTTTAATGTCTCAACAATCTCCTTTGAGTGTGCTGCAACGTGCTCTAAGCACTCGTCTCCATATAAATCCTGAGAACCTGTGCAGAACCAAAACTTGTAGTTAAGCTGTGTTTTCATAAGATTTACCCTCCTCCTAAAACGTTTACCGTATATAAATAAAATACAACTTGTCCAACACTCGGCACAAGTTGTATTTCTTTGATTTAGAATATTATATTTTAGCCATTTATTAGGAGTGTACAAGTTGTATTACTACTGTACAAGTTCTACTTTTTCTCCACTTCTTTCAATTTCAAGGCTCCAATACATGCTTTTAAACTCTGTAGGAGTGCATCCTTTTTGTAGCTTAAACATTCTAATGAAAGAAGAAATCGACATAAATCCGCAGTTAAGGGCCACATCTGTAACGGAATTTCCTGGTTCTATCAAAAGCTCTGATGCTTTAGCAATACGCTTTTGATTTACGTATTTATAGAAGCTGGTACCTGTGAACTGTTTGAACAGTCTTTCAAAATAGAACTTACTAAATCCACTCATATCTGCCACCTCATCCAGCTTCAAATCTTCTGAACAATGGTTATCTATATAATCACAGATTTCGACAAACTTATTGGCGTAATCTTCTTTTGAAGAAATGCTGTAATCATTTGTTTTGGTAGACTTACTAGAATAGTTTTGTCCTATCAGCTTAAACATTTCCAAAATCTTACTATATATACTAAGTTCTGAAAAAGATGTGCCTGCCATGTACTCCTCTTTTATTTCTATCAGCATCTTTACAAGCTGCTCATGTATGCTTGGATATTCCTCTGGAGTAATAATTGCATATGGTGACATAAATGAGATTAAAACCTCGAATTCTCTAAGGAATCTCAGATATGTAGTATTTGGTTGAAAGATGATTCTACGACCGGTTTCTGGTGCTTTTATAGCATGAATGCATCCCGGACATATAATGCAGATATCCTTCTCCCTTAAATACACTTCCGAATTTGAAAACTGCATTGTATATCCATTTTCCACTGGCATTACTATTTCTATTGCAGGATGCCAATGCTTTGGATAATCCTCATATTCTCTATTGTCATAAAGCTTTAGCGTGGTGCTTTGCTTATAATGGACGGTCTCAAATATGCCATCTAAAGTCTCTATCATTTGTAATTCCCCCTATAGCAACAATTAGCAATAATTCTTGTTTTCAATTTTTGCTCTAATTGTCAAAAAAATCAAGACATTTTTTATCAAATTCAAATTATATTTCCCTCATTTTGTGCATAATGCACATTTCACACTGTAGCCTTTCGGAAATCATATACAAATCACCGATAGAGTGCCGTAGCACTATAGCAAGATTTGATAATCAAGAAACAACAATTTATAAGAATGTGAATAATCTGTGTGCTACATTTAGGTTAACAACAACGAAGCAGTTTATTTGGGGTTTTTATAACAAACTGCTATCTAAGAAAAAAAGGAGAAAGGTATGAGAAAAAAATTATTATCAGCAATCTTATCAACAATGATGGTCGCTTCTTTATTTGCAGGTTGTGGCCAGTCAGGAAGCTCTAGCTCATCAACATCTGCTGATGGAGTAGAGGAAATCACTTGGATGTTCTGGGATGACTTAAATGCAACTGAGGATCTTATCTCTCTCGGTTACAAAGATGTTATCGACAGATTCAACGCCGACTACGAAGGTCAGTATCACGTAAATGTAGTTACAACAAACCTTGAAGAGTATTACGCAAAGTTAAACGCTCTTGTAGCTGCAGGCGATACACCTGATGTATTCATTGTCAGCCCTGGTCCAAACCTTACAGATTATGTAGAGCCAGGAGTTGCCGCTCCACTTGATGATTATCTTGCACAGGATGGTTGGAAAGATACATTCACAAGCGACGCAGTATTTACACAGCAGACATATGATGGAAAGATTTACGCAGTACCTCTTAACACAGCTGCAGCTTGCTGCTTCTACAACACAGAGATGTTCGAAGATGCTGGTGTAGAAGTTCCTACAAACTGGGATGAAATGCTTACAGCATGTGACAAGCTTCAGTCAGCAGGTTACACACCAATCACAATCTCAGCTGGTACAGCATGGTGTCTTTCAATGGTAGCTGGTTACCTTTGTGAAGAGGAAGGTGTTGACCTTGCAGCTCTTGCAGACGGTAGTGCTTCTTGGGAAGATGGAAAGCTCGAGTCAGCTGCAACAAAGCTTGTTGAACTTTCTAAGTACTTCCAGCCAACAGCTGCTGGTGATACAAACGATGTAGCTACAGCAAACTTCTACAATGAAGAAGCTGCTATTCTTATCCAGGGTTCATGGGCAATTGCACAAATCAATGGTTCAAATCCAGACTTCGAGTCAAAGTGTGGTGTATTCCAGTTCCCAGGTTGCGACAGATTAATTGCTAAGTCTGATTCACTTGCTATGAGCTCAACTACAGAGCATCCAGAAGCTTGTGCTGCTCTTATGAAGTACTTCACAGACGACACAGCTCAGAAGTACACAGCAGAAGTTGGTGGAAAGATTCCTGTAACAAACGTTGAGTACGATGCATCTAAGGCTCCTGCACAGCTTGCATACGTTATGGATGTGTTCCAGAACGCAAAGGGAACATTCGGTTTCTACAACGAGTCAATGCCTACAACTGAGACAGGTTCTCACTTCGATGACACAATGGTTTCTGTATTCCTTGGCGAAATAACCCCTGCTGAGGCAGCTACAGACATGGAAGAATATTACAAGGCAAACTGTAGATAAAAACTAACTTCTTCTTCATAATCTCATTCTTTTTGGGGCACTTTAATGTGCCCCAATTTTAAAAAAGAAACCAATTCAGACTAACTAATTAATAAGGATATTGTTATGGATAAACTATTAAGAAATAAAAAAGCCATATTCATATTTATGGCGCCAGCATTTATACTTTTTACATTTGTTCTATTTATACCTATTTGTCAGTCAATCTATTATTCATTCTGTGACTACAATGCACTCACTCCTCCTAAATTCATAGGACTTGAGAATTATAAAAACCTTTTACAAGATAAGACTTTAGTAATTGCATTAAAGAATTCATTATTCTTTCTTATCTTCTCTTGTGTAACACAGCTAATTATGGGTCTGTTTCTTGCAGCCCTTCTCACAAATATAGATAAGGGAAGAAACGTATTCAAAAACATCATTTATTTACCATGCGTTCTTTCTTCTGCAGCATTAGGACTTTTGTGGATGTTCATCTTCAGTCCTAAGCTTGGTATCAACCAATTACTTGCAAAGCTTGGTATCGAAGGCCCTCTGTGGCTCATGGATATAAATGGATTCATAATCCTTCCTATGTGGGTAATCGCTTTCGTAGCCCTTTGGCAATATGTTGGTCAGTCTATGATGCTTTACATGGCCCAGATATCAGGCATTAGTAAGTCTCTTTACGAGGCTAGTTACATTGACGGATGCAACAAGGTCAAAAGTTTTCGTTACATCACACTCCCCCTCATCAGACCTATGGTTGCAACCGCAATGTCACTTAATGCTATTGGTTCATTAAAGTTCTTTGATTTGATCTTCAACATGACTGAAGGCGGACCAAACCACAAAACTGAAGTTCTTGCTACACATCTTTATCAGCAAGGCTTTAAATACTTTAAATACGGTTATGCAAGTGCCATCGGTGTACTTTTACTAATCCTGTGTCTGCTTGTAACAGCTTTCATTAATAAAGTTGTAAAAACCGAGCAGTACGAAATGTAATAGGAGGGTTTAGTAATGAAAAAAATATCAATTCCTAAAATTATAATTTATATATTTTTAGTACTCATGGCTGTGCTTTATCTTGCACCACTACTTTGGGTATTTAACGTATCTTTTAAAACAAATGCAGAAATATTTACAGCACCATTTGCTTTGCCACAGGCTCCTACATTTGAAAACTTTACATTTGCCTGGACAGCAGGAAAGCTTGGCATTGCCACATTAAACTCTTTCCTTGTCTGTGTAATCACACTTGCTTTAAGCATGATTATCGGCTCAATGGCTGCTTTTGGAATCGCTAGACTCCGCTGGAAATTCGCAAAGCTTTCACTTACTTATTTCCTTCTTGGAATGATGATTCCTGTTCACTGTGTAATGATTCCTTTATTCACTCGTTTTGCTAAGGTTCATCTCACAAACAGCTTAATCGGATTGGTACTGCCATACTTAACATTTGCACTTCCTGTTACCATATTCATCATGGTAGGCTTCTTCGAAGGTATGCCAAATGAGCTTATTGAAAGTGCTTGTATTGATGGTGCTACTATTTACCAGATTTTCTTTAGAGTATGTCTTCCACTTGGAAAGACAGGTTTATTTGTAACAGGTCTTATGACTTTCATTGCAAACTGGAACGAACTTCTCTTAGCAATGGTATTTATATCAGATGATTTGAAGAAAACCCTGCCAGTTTCACTTTCAAAATTCGTAGGACCTTATAACACTAATTATTCCCAGATGTTTGCTGCAATCATTATCGCTATCGTTCCTACAATAATTGTGTACTGTGCATTCTCTAACCAAATTGTTGATGGATTGACCGCTGGTGCAGTTAAGGGTTAAAGGAGACAAAATGAAAAAACAAAACACACCCCTAGTGACACACATTTTCACAGCAGATCCATCTGCACATGTTTTCAACGACAGAATTTACATTTATCCATCCCATGATATTCCTCATGATGGTGAAGACAACGATAACGGTGATGAATATCAGATGCGTGATTATCATATCCTATCAATGGATGACAAAAGCGATGAGGTTATAGATCACGGCGAGGTTCTACACCAAGACCAGATTCCTTGGGTTAAGGAACAGCTTTGGGCACCTGATGTAGTTTACAAAAACGATACTTACTATTTAGTTTTCCCAGCTAGAGATAAGGATGGAATCTTTAAATTAGGAATTGCAGAAAGCAAGAATCCAGAAGGCCCATTTACTCCAAGAAAAGAGCCAATTCCAGGAAGTTTTAGCATCGATCCATGTTCTTTCATAGATGATGACGGAAAGGTTTACATCTACTTTGGCGGTCTTTGGGGCGGTCAGCTTGAGAAATACAGAGAAGGCAGCTTTAATCCGAACGGAACAGAGCCTGAGAAAAACGAGCCAGCGGTATGTCCAAAGGTTGCCATAATGACAGATGACATGGAAGGCTTCGCTTCTACTCCTGCTGATGTTGTAATTCTTGATGAAAACGGCAAACCTCTTTTAGCCGGAGATGAAGACCGTAGATACTTCGAAGGTCCTTGGATGCACAAATACAATGGTAAATACTACTTCTCCTACTCTACAGGCACAACACATACCATTGCATACGCAATCGGAGATAATCCACTTGGACCATTTAAATATGCAGGCAAAATTCTTGAGCCTGTTATCGGTTGGACAACTCACCACTCAATTGTTGAGTATCATGATAAATGGTATCTCTTCTATCATGATTGTGAGTATTCAAAAGGAATCAACCATCGCCGTTGCGTAAAATACTGCGAACTTACCTACAACGCAGACGGCACTATCCAGACAATAACTCCTCAATATAATTAATCAAAAAAGCTCCTAGCAACTTGGCTAGGAGTTTTTTGTATCTTCTTTTAGTTTTTAAATGAATGAATAGGTGCTGGGATTCTTCCCTGACGATTTACAAAATCAGCACATGAGAATTTGTTAACTGGCATGATTGGAGCATATCCAAAAAGGCCACCAAACTCTACTGTATCGCCTACGCCCTTTCCGATTACAGGAATAAGACGAGCTGCTGTTGTCTTTTGATTTACCATTCCAAGAGCCATTTCATCAGCAATCATACCTGAGATTGTTGTAGCTGGTGTGTCACCAGGAATTGCAATCATATCAAGACCTACAGAACATACGCATGTCATGGCCTCAAGCTTCTCTAGAGTGATTGCACCTGCCTCTACTGAGTTAATCATACCCTGATCCTCTGAAACAGGAATAAAGGCACCAGAAAGGCCTCCTACGTATGAGCTAGCCATAACGCCGCCCTTCTTAACCTGATCATTAAGCATAGCAAGAGCTGCTGTTGTACCAGGTGCACCTGCATACTCAAGACCGATTTCACAAAGGATATCTGCAACAGAATCGCCAATAGCTGGTGTTGGAGCAAGTGACAAATCGATAATACCAAATGGAATGTTAAGACGCTTGCTTGCTTCCTGTGCTACAAGCTGACCAACACGTGTAACCTTGAATGCAGTCTTTTTGATTGTCTCGCAAAGAACCTCGAAGCTTTCACCTCTAACCTGCTCAAGAGCTTTCTTTACAACACCTGGGCCAGAAACACCTACGTTGATAATAGCATCTGCTTCTGTTACGCCGTGGAAAGCGCCTGCCATGAATGGGTTGTCATCAGGGGCATTGCAGAATACTACAAGCTTCATACAATCAACTGAATCTCTGTCCTTTGAACGGTCAGCAACCTGAAGAAGAATATCTCCCATAAGTCTGACAGCATCCATATTAATACCAGTTTTTGTGGAAGCTAAATTAACTGAGCTACAAACTCTTTCTGTTTCGCAAAGAGCCTGTGGAATTGAACGAATAAGTAATTCATCAGCTGTTGTCATTCCCTTTGAAACAAGAGCTGAATAACCACCAATAAGATTTGCACCAACTGCTGCTGCGGCCTTGTCCATTGTGTGGGCCAAAGTAACGAAATCCTCTGGTTTCTTGCAAGCTGCACCGCCAATTAAAGCTATTGGTGTAACAGAAATACGTCTATTTACAATAGGAATACCGTAATCACTTTCAATTTCCTTTGCAACTTTATCTAAGTCCTTTGCAACTGTAGTGATACGGTTGTAAACCTTTTCATTAAGCTTATCTAAATCTGAATCTATACATTCTAAGAGACTGATACCAATAGTAATAGTACGAACGTCGAGGGTCTGCTCCTCAACCATTTTGTTTGTCTCAAGTACTTCCTGTAGATTAACCATATTCCCTCCTATAATCTGTGCATTGCGTTGAAGATGTCTTCCTTCTGAGCTTTAATCTGAACTCCGATTTCATCTCCAAGCTTTTCCAAATCACACTGAATATCGTCAAAAGCACGTGAGCTTGAATTGATATCTACAATCATCATCATGTTGAAGAAGCCTTGAACTATAGTTTGAGTAATATCCAACACATTAACACCGCTCTCTGCCAGATAAGTACAAATACGTGCAATAATACCTACTGTATCTTTGCCAACTACAGTAATAATAACCTTATTCTCCATCTTTTCCTCCTATAGTCCATTATCTACTAGTTATATAACCACCAACTGGGAAACCTCGCTGCGACTTGCAACTGTGATATTGAAATCATTTCCCTTGTATGGAGTGGTTTCATCCATGGTAACTTCGAGTCGGACAGTCTCGTAAGCTAAATCTGGATAGTTATTTTCATGGCTTAAATGCCCTAAAAATACATGTTTAATGTTGTCATTTAAAACCTTGCTTAAAAGCTTACCGCTGGTTTCATTTGACAGATGACCATAATTTCCAAGAATTCTTTGTTTTAAATGATATGGATATGACCCCACTTCTAGCATGTGGATATCGTGGTTTGCCTCTAAAAGCATAGCGTCCAAACCTGTGAGATTCTCCACAATATTGTTGTCATAATACCCTAAGTCAGTGCAGACTGCAACCTTAGATTTATCATTTTCTATACGATATGCAACTGGATCAGCCGCGTCATGGCTGATGTGGAATGGGTGAATTTTAAGACTACCTAAGACGAAGTCCTCATCGGGCTTGATAACATGAAAAAGAGTGTCATCGATAGCCCCAAGGCTCTTCATAGAACGTATTGCTCTGATGGTACCAGCTGTAGCATAAATTGGAATGTGATATTTACGAGAAATAACACCAAGCCCAGAAACATGATCTGAGTGTTCGTGGGTCACAAGAAGACCAGCCATATCGGCTGTGGTGTAATCGTACTGATTCATACCTGCTTCTATGCGTTTTCCAGAAATACCAGCGTCAATCATTACGTGGGTGCTACTGTCACCCACGCAAATGCAATTACCGCTGCTACCACTTGCAATACTAAAAAAATCCATTACTAAAATACTTCCTTACTAACTTTCGCTCCATCTAATTTCGACTTCATCGCCGGCGTTAAGATCCTTGGCATAGCCACATGGCTGACCATTGACCTTTGTAATAAGCTGTCTTCCGCCGCCTGTGCTTGGATCGAAATTGATGAGATTGTATACATCTACAAAGATGTAATCCCTTTTACCTGCCAAGACCATATTCTTGCCATTGACCTTGATAGGGATTTCAACGGTTTCGATTTTCATTCTTGTACGAGCGTCCTCTGCTGGTGCCTCAGGTGCTGGTGATGGAGCTTCGTAATCCTCTGGCAAGCCTTCTGAATCATCAACAAGATAATCTGCTCTGTATGCGATTTGATTTGTTGTTGTCCACTCGATTGCAAAGTTCTCGTATACAAGGGATTCCTTGGTAGATGGACGGTTATTTACAAGGATTTCGTATCTGTCATCGATTGTAACATCCATAAACTCTGCCAACTGGCCAACTGTATAGAATGGACGAGTCTCGATAACATCTCCATCCTTAACTGAATATGTAGGTGGTTCCATAGAACCATTAACCTCAACAAACTTTGGACACTTAACTCTGTGTCCACAAACATTGAAGTATAGATACTCTGTAGTGAACTCTGCCAAATCAGCAATTGTACCACGTCCACCTTCACCAACTGTAGAAGGCACTACTGTAACATCTGCATTAAACTCAAGCGGTGTGTTGATTCCAACTGATTTGCCATTCATTGTAACAACTGCAGATTCGCCCTCTGTACCACGAATCATACGTGATACACCATTGACTGTGAAATTGATTTCACGGCCACGTCTTGGGAACAGCTGGTCAGCAGAGAAGCCTGCCTGCATAGCTGCATCTACAATTGTAAGCTGTCCATTATCATAAAGCTTCATCATTTCACCGTTGAAGTGAATCATAATGAAGTTGTTCTTTGTCTCGTAGTAATTCAAGCAGATACCGATTGGTGTAACAAGAAGTGAATCCTTTGTAATATCTTCCTGCTCGAATACGATGTTTTTCATAACCTCTTCGCCACGAAGAGCAACACGCTCTGGCACAATTTTAAGATCAGCTGCTAATGCTTCTGTAAAGCCGTGGATTTTACCGCCACCGCCAACAACAAACGCTGCAGATACTGATTTGCCACCGTTAAGCTCTTTAATCTTTTCTGCAACCTCAGAATCGATTTTCTTCATAACAGGCTCTGTAAGCTTCCATACATCCTCTGATTTGATGGTATGGCTAAGACCCATAATATCCTCGTATGTGATTTCTCCACCCTCGGTAGAGGCGCGCTTGATTTGCTCTGCTGTAGCAAAATCTACAAGGTATTCATGTACCAAAACTTCTGTAAGCTCATCACCAGCCATAGGAATCATGCCATATGCGATGATGCTGCCGTCTCTGGTGACACAAATATCGGATGTACCTGCACCAACATCGATAAGGGCAATATTAAGCATTCTGAAGCTCTGTGGGATTGCAACATTGATAGCTGCAATAGGCTCCAATGTAAGGTTGGCAACTGAAAGATCAGCCTTGCCAACAGCTGAATAAAGACCATCAACTACATCCTCTGGAAGGAATGTTACGATGATATCCTCTCCGATTGTATCGGCCTTGTGGTCCTCAAGGGATGTGAAAACATCTCCGTTTAAGTAATATTTAACAGTAGAATAACCTACACAGAAGAACTTGTATTTATTGTCCTCGTCGCCTTTGATTTCCTTACCAGCCTGCTCGATACCCATCATATCAAGTGTATGTAAGTCCTCTCCGGTAACAACTGTTTCCTCTGGAAATTCCAACTCTACGTGAGTAGTGATTGTACGAAGCACACGACCAGCGGCAGCGATACATACTTCTGATAATGCAAGACCTGTCTGTGCTTCAAGGTCCTTTTTCACCTCATCGCAAGTAGCACCTACTCGGCCAATGTCATGAATCTGACCATCAAGCATGGCTCTGGTATCGTGTTCTCTAAGATTTTGAGCGATAACATGGAATTCATCGCCATCAAGATATCCTACTGTACCAATGACATTTCTGGTACCAATATCAAGTCCAAATACAATATCTTTCTTCTCCATATAAGTTACTCTCCTCGGGAATTATTCGTGAATAATCTGGCGCAACTGAGCAAGTGTTTGCTCCTTTGTGCCACTGTTGTCTATGATTCTGTTGCAGTGAGCTCTGAAGCTCTCCTCACTGCGTTGTGTACTGATTGTTTTTGCGATTCTTTCTTTAGAATATCCGCGAGTCTCCATAAGGCGTTTTTCCCTTACTTCCTGGCTTGCATAGATATACCACATCTCATCCACAAGTTTACCATAACCGCATTCTATGAGCAATGCAGCTTCAAAGAAAAAATACTCTATATTGTGCTTTTCTTTCTCAGCTTCTACTTGATTTAGTACTTCTGTTTGTACTGCTGGATGCACTATTCCATTAACTGCCTCGCGAAGACTGTTGTCAGCAAACATAAACTTTGCCATCTTAGGTCTGTCGATTTCACCCTGAGGGTCCAAAATGCTCTCTGGCCATGGCAATGCCACCACCTTATCAAAGCACTCCTTACCAGGCCTCATTAAATCTGCAGCAACCAAATCTGCCAACAAGACCTTACAATTAAAGTTTTCCTCTAGTAAAGAGAGCACCGTGCTCTTACCAGCACCGATGCCCCCTGTGATTCCGATAAATTTCATTAGTGTGCCTCTGCCCAATTCATTCCGGTTTTCATATCGATTTCCAAATCAACTGCCAGTGAAGCAGCATGCTCCATCTCTTCTGCAACAAGCTTTTCAACCTGTGCCTGCTCGTCCTTGAATGTCTCAATAAGGAGCTCATCATGAACCTGAAGCAATAGCTTTGATTTGAGCTTTTCTTTTAATAATCTGTCATGAACATTTACCATGGCAATCTTGATAATATCTGCAGCTGTTCCCTGAATAGGGGAGTTCATAGCCACTCTCTCACCAAACTGTCTTGTCATAAAGTTTGATGATTTAAGCTCTGGGATAGGACGACGTCTGCCGTACATAGTAGTAACGTAGCCCTTTTCATTGCCCTCAGCCTTTAATCCTTCCAAAAATGTGTGCATCTTTGGATATGCCAAGAAGTAATTATCAATGTATTCCTGAGCTTCTTTTCTGCCAACTCCGATGTCCTTTGCAAGGCCGAATGCGCTGATTCCATAAACGATTCCAAAATTTACAGCCTTAGCACTGCGACGCTGGATATCTGTAACCTCATCGAATGGAGTGTTAAACACAAGTGAGGCTGTTGAACGGTGAATGTCCTGTCCAGCCTTGAATGCCCCGATAAGATTGTCATCGCCAGACATATGTGCCAATACTCGAAGCTCTATCTGCGAATAGTCAGCATCAATAAATACGCAGCCATCCTTTGGATAAAATACCTTGCGGATTTCACGGCCAAGCTCCATTCTAACTGGGATGTTTTGAAGGTTTGGCTCAGTAGAGCTAATTCGTCCTGTAGCTGTAACTGTCTGCATAAATGTAGAACGAATTCTGCCGTCTGAATCCAAGCAATTTGCAAGGCCATCTGCATATGTGCTCTTAAGCTTTGCAAGCTGTCTGTACTCTAAAATATCGTTGATGATTGGATTTGCAGGAGCAAGCTCTTCAAGAATGTCCGCTGCTGTAGAATAACCTGTTTTGGTCTTCTTGCCGCCCTGGATTCCAAGCTTTTCAAACAAAATCACTCCAAGCTGCTTAGGAGAATTGATATTGAACTCCTCGCCAGCCTGCTCATAAATGCTCTTTTCAAGCTCTGTGATACGCACTGCAAGCTTACTTCCGTATGCTGATAATGCCTCAGCGTCCATTGCAATACCTGCTATTTCCATATCAAACAATGTGTAAACTAAAGGAAGCTCAATATCCTCGTAGATATGAAGCATTCCTTGATCTTTAATTTCAGAAATAACCTTTTCATATGAAGCGTAAGCTACATAAGCATTGTAACAAGCGTATGTCGTAATGTGCTCAAGCTCTGAATCGTCTTCTAAGGCTACCTCGAGCTTTTTCTTACCAAACAAATCAGCCACTGCAGGAATGATTACGCCAAGCATCTCGCTTGCCACGTCATCTGCTGTGTATGCATTCTTTGTAGGGTTTAGAAGATATGCTGCCACTGCAACATCGCAGGCAGTAGGGAAAATCTCAGCCTTACCACCATTTGCCTCTACCTGTGCTTTTTCCTCTGATGAGAATAGCTGATAAATGATGTGCATTGCATTCTTTAAATCCCAGAAGCAAAGCTTTACACCTGCCTTGCTGATTTCTACAAGCTTGTGACCCAAATAATCAGGAGTAATAAAGCCTGCGCAATCCACATAGACAGTTTCGTCACCGACAGAAAGGGCTACACCCTTTATGGATTTATCTGCACCAGCCATAATGCTTGCACCGATAAAGTCTTTTCCACTATTGCTTAAACCTGCAAAGAAGTTTTCCACATCTGAAAGGTCACTGATGTGCTTAAATGTCTCAGATGTTGTGTCCTGAACCTTTGAAGTGTCTGTGTTTTCAAATCTTGGAAGAAGCTTTTTAAGCTCATAACGCTTACAGAGAAGATATGCCTCCTCTGTGAATAAGTTTTCAAGCTTTGTAGAGCCTTCCTCAAGCTCGATTGGAGCGTGTACATTAATAGTAGCAAGCTCCTTTGATAAAACTGCTATATCCCACTGAGCAATGAAATTATCAAGGACTTTCCCCTTTTTCATTTCATCCACATGGGCATGGCACTCTTCGATTGAGCCATACTGGGCAATCCACTTTTCAGCTGTCTTTGGACCAACGCCCTCAACACCTGGAATGTTATCGCTGGCATCTCCCTGAAGCGCCTTTACATCTATAAACTGCTTTGGTGTAACACCGTATGTTTCTTTGACATCAGCAGCGTAATACTGCTCGATTTCAGTGCCACCTTTTTTTGTCTTTGGAATTGAAATCTTTACTTTGTCTGTAGCTAGCTGAAGAAGATCTCTATCTCCAGAAACGATAGTTACATCGAATCCCTTTTCCTCACCAATTCTAGAAAGAGTTCCGAGAATATCATCTGCTTCCCATCCCTCTAATGTGATTACAGGCACACCCATAGCTTTAAGCATTTCCTGAATACGAGGAATCTGCTCTTTAAGCTCTGGAAGCATTGGCTTTCTAGTGCCTTTGTATGCATCATACATTTTGTGGCGGAATGTTGGAGCTGAAACATCAAATGCAACAGCAAAGTTGTCAGGCTTCTCATCATCTATAAACTTGAGCATCATATTCAGGAAGCCAAAAATGGCTCCTGTATGCTCGCCCTGACTATTTGTAAGATCTGGAACACCATAGAATGCGCGGTTGGCAATACTATGGCCGTCAATCAATAATAATTTCATTACATTATCCTCTCGCTAGTTACGCTAACAAGCTATTTATACTTCATGAGTTTCTTTCTCCAGCCAAGCATATTCCTCGTCGGTTAAGTATGGCTTAAGTGTTTCACGAACAAATGCGTGATACTCGTTAAGAGTCTTCTTTTCTGCCTCTGTCATCATCTCTGGAATAACTGGATCAAGGTCGATTGGGCATACTGTAAGTGACTCAAAGTGACGGAAATCACCGTACTCTGTTGTCTCTCCAGCTACACAAAGAAGCTCATTTTCAATTCTGATACCGAAGCCGTCTTCGATGTAAAGACCAGGCTCGTCAGTTGTAATCATTCCTGGCTGAAGCTCTGCAGCATTCTTGCCCTGTGGAACTCTCCAACGGAAGTTGTTTGGTCCCTCGTGAACATTGAGGATGTGGCCAACACCGTGACCTGTACCGCAACGATAATCGAGTCCCATATCCCAAACTGGACCACGTGAAAGTACATCAAGGTTTGCTCCTGTAACTCCCTTAGGGAAGTTTGCAGCCATAAGTCTTAAGTGGCAACGAAGAACTACTGTGTAGTATTCCTTCATCTGCTGTGTAAGCTCACCAAGAGCTATTGTTCTAGTGATATCTGTAGTACCTTCAAGGTAGTGGGCTCCTGAATCAACAAGAAGGAATCCTTCTGGCTTAAGTGTTGCTTCTGAGCCTGGCTTAGCGCTGTAGTGCATCATTGCAGCGTTTGGACCATATGCTGAAATTGTATTAAATGATAAATCTACAAAGTGCTCCTGCTCACGACGTCTAGCCTCGAAGTAGTCTGAAGCTGTGATTTCTGTCATTGGCTCCTTTGTGATGTTTTCTTTGATGTATTTGATAGCCTTTGTGCAAGCTACACCATCCTTGATGTGAGCTAATCTTGTGTTCTTGATTTCTGTCTCGTTCTTTACTGCACGCATAAGCTCTGAAGGGTTCTTTCCATCGATAATCTTTGCTGAGCCCTTTAAAGCCTTAACGATGTTGTAGTTAACGATTTCCTGATCAAGAAGAATGTTTCTGTTAGCCATATCAGCGCTCTGCATATAGTGGTAAACCATGTCGTATGGATAAAGCTTAACGCTGTTGTCATTGAGGTAGCTCATAGCCTCCTCTGGCCAATTTGTTGTGTCTGTAAATAAGATTACGCTATCATCTGTAATAAGAAGGAATGAAAGGAAAACTGGTACGTTTGCAATATCATTTCCTCTGAGATTAAGAATATATGCGATATCATAAAGGCTTGTTACTAAATGAGCATCTGCCTTTTTCTTTTTCATCTTTTCGCGGATGCGGTAAATCTTTGCCTGCATGCTCTCACCTGAGAACTCATCCTCAAGTACCCATGTTGTAGCCTTTGGAAGCTCTGGTCTGTCTTCCCAGATAATATCAACTAAATCCTCTGTTGTAGCAAGCTCTCCGCCCTTGTCCTGAGCAATATCAAAATACTTTGCTGCATTCTTTGCTGATACACATCTGCCGTCAAATCCGAGACATCCTCCTTCAGGGAAGTTCTTCTCGATAAACTCTTCTACCTCTGGAACCTTTGGCTCACCCATTTTTTCAAGGATAACCTCTGAGCCTGCAATCTGCTTTGCAGCCTGTACAAAGTAGCGTCCATCTGTCCAAAGATGTGCCTCTGTCTTTGTGATGACTGCTGTTCCTGCTGAACCTGTAAAGCCTGTCATAAAGCTACGAGCCTTAAAGTGCTCTCCTACATATTCTGATGAATGGAAGTCATCTGTTGGAATCAAGTAAAGATCGATTCCTCTTTCATTCATTAATTCTCTAAGTTTTGCGATTTTCTCATTTGTTGTCATTATCTTTTTTTCTCCAAATTACTTTTTTCTTTATTGAGCTTTTGCTCTTTTTCTTTTATGTCTTCTGATGTTTCATCAGAGATTTTTTCATTTTCCTGCTTGCTTGTATCTATTGTTGTAAGCATATCGAAGAAGTACTGGCCCTGCTCAGAAAGCTCCTCTTCTTCCCAATCAGCTGTTTTGTCGCAGTCTGAACTAATCAAAGCAGAACCCTCTGCCTTATTTGAAAGATTCCAGATGCAAGATGAAAGCTGATACTCATCGATAATATCCTGCCATTTAGCAGCTTCCTTTGTATCAACTGAGCCATCGCCATCAGCTGAAACAAAGCCATACTCAGAAATGAATACTGGAAGGCCTGCGTCTAAAGCGTCTGTAAGTGTGTTTCTAGCGCTGGATTTGTGTGTGCCAGCATAGAAATGATATGTGTACATGATGTTGTCATAGTCAAGTGGAGCTTCCATAACTGAATCAAGGTCACTAGACCAGTTTGGAGTACCGACTAAAATCACCGCATCACTATCCACATTTCTGATTACAGGAATTACTTCATCCGCATAAGCACAGATATCTTCCCATGTAGTGTCACCGTTTGGCTCATTGCAAATCTCGTAGATAACATTTTCGTTGTCTTCGTATTTACGAACCATCTCTCCAAAAAACTGAATAGCCTGTGCTTTGTATTCATTTGGATTGCTATCATTTAAGATGTGCCAGTCAATGATGACATACATATCGTTTTCTGTTGCAGCTTCAACTGCAGCATCGATGTTGTCCTTTAATGTATTTTGAACATCCTCTCCTGCCACGCAATAGCCATTGTAATCGCTTGTGTACATTGCAAGACGGATAACATTAATTCCCCAGTTATTTCTAAGAGATTCGATAGTCTCTGGCGAGATGTATTCTGGATACCAGCTAAGTCCATGTGAGCTGACGCCTGTAAGCACTGCTACATCCCCTGACTCGTCTACAAGCTTGCCATCCTCTACATGAAGGGCACCATAATAATCAAGTGAAACACCTGTAGTAGCTGCAGTAGTCTCTGGCTCTTCCGGCTCTTCTTCAACAGGTTCTTCTGGCTCTTCTACCTTTTCTACCTCTTTTTGAAGTTCTTCCTCTTTAGCAGTAGCCTCCTTAACCTTTTCAGCTTCTGGCTCCTCAGCAACCTGCGGCTCCTCTTCCTGCTTTTCAGTTACTTCCCAAGGAAATACCACACTGCCCTTGGCATAGCTTACTCCAAATACTCCAGCGATAATTGCTATCGCAAGAATTATTATTAACAATACTGTTCTGAATTTCTGCTTTTTTGAAACCATACCATTCTCCTTATTTTAAATTTAGTCGAAAGTTACAGCAGCCTCTCCATTGTGTGCATACTGAATATAATCATAGAGGCGTGAACTGGTCAAAAGATCTGTAGCCTCAAGGTCAAAATCGTAATCAGCAAAATCTACTTCTTCGATAAACTTATCTAGCTCCTCATTGCTGAGAGAGTTTACATATTCTTTTATTTCTACAATTGTTTTTCCCGTTAAATCGTACATACATAACCTCTTTTCTATAAAACATTCTTCTTAAGATTATAGTACATTCTCCCCTTTTAAAAAAGAATGTTTTTGTTGTGAAACTCATTGTAGTCTGTTATCATATATGATAACATTATAGTATCGAATTGGTGGGTAGCTAATGAAGGAAAGATATTCAGATGGAATCATTTCATCTCAAGCCATAGCAGCCCGGCGTTCTGTTGCAAAGCAGCTAAAGGACGCCCGCAAGTCCCTGCATCTCACGCAGGAGGTTTTAGCTGATATGGCCGGCACGAAAAAATCAAATATCTCCCGCATGGAAAGCGGTAAATACAATCCCTCATTGGATTTTCTAGTGAAGGTTGCAAATTCTATGGGTAAAGAAATAAACATACACTTGGATTGATAGGAAATTGTTATGAGAAAGAAACCAAAGCTTGCCAAAAACATTGATAAAGACGTTGTCTTATGCGAAATCACAAACAGAATAGTATCTAATCGTACTTCTAATCTACTTCTTCATGAATCAGTACCTTTTTCAAAGAATTGGCACCGAGTGCCATTCTTCAAACGCAGATCTTACAATGGAGCCAGAAACGTCTGTGTTATTTCAATTAGTCGAACACAATATTCAAGAGCCCGCCGTGTCCTTGATCTTCTAGAAGACCGTGACTACAACAGACTCTTACTTAACATCATATAAATTAATGCCAGGTTCAGTTGAACCTGGCATTTTATTTAATCTCTATTTCTTATTAACTTATATATACCTATTATAATTCCTCGTATCAGGGCGTATATCAAAAACATCAGCATAAAGCCCCAAACGCCAAACACGATATCCTCAAACTCCATAGCGCCTGAGCCTGTAATCTTTTGCTCGATTTCAATGGCGAAGGTAAGAAGAAGAATTAACGTAAATACGTATATCCAACTGATTACAAGAACGTGACCTGTTTTTGCCAGAAGTGAAAAAAGTGGCTGTACAACAAAAATCATAGCCATGCCAATTGCGCCAATTACAAGGAAATGTAGCTCTTTATCTGTGAAATTTGCCTCATATGCATCATTCAGAGAAAGAAGATAGGTGTGCATGTCGTTAATAAAATCCAAAATAGCGTATAAAAAGGTGTTCATAGTATCTCTCCTTATGTTAGAATAATCCCTAGAAGCTTAATTATAAGCATACGTTCGGGAGGTAATCAAATGGGAAACATCATCGTCGCACAGTCGGGCGGACCAACTGTGGCAATCAACGCCAGTCTTGCTGGTGTTATCGAGGGAGCCTTGTCTTCTAAATATGATACAATTTACGGCTCCATCAACGGAATCACAGGAATCATAGACAACAACATTATCAACTTATCCGAAGTTGTTAAATCTGATTCAAATTTTCTAAAAAAACTCAAAGTAACTCCAGCCATGTACCTTGGCTCATGTCGTTTCAAGCTTCCAAGCGTTACTTCAAACGACCCTATCTATAATACCCTATTTCAGCAATTTAAAAAATATGATATTGAAGCATTTTTCTACATCGGTGGAAATGACTCCATGGATACAGTAGACAAGCTTTCAGCATACGCAAAATCAATAGATTCTCCTATCAGATTTATTGGTGTGCCAAAGACTGTAGACAACGATTTGTGTGTAACAGATCACACTCCAGGTTTTGGCTCAGCTGCAAAATACATTGCCACAACCACTATGGAAGTTATCTACGATGCTAAAATCTATAACACTCCTAGTGTTACTATTATAGAAGTAATGGGACGAGATGCCGGATGGCTTACATCTGCCACATCTCTTGCAAGAAACAATTGTTGCTGTGGACCAGATTTAATCTATCTTCCAGAGGTTCCATTTGACACAGAGGTATTTGTAAATGATTTATCTAAACTTTTAAAGGAAAAGACAAATATCGTTGTAGCTGTATCTGAGGGAATTCGTGATGCTAAGGGCGAATATATCTCTGCATCTACAGGCCAATTAGACAACTTTGGTCACGCTCAGCTTTCAGGTGCTGGCAAAACCCTTGAATACATTGTAAAAGACAAACTCGGTGTAAAGGTTCGCTCAATCGAAGTAAACGTTCTTCAAAGAGCAGCTGCTCACATGAGCTCACTTACTGATTTGCAAGAATCTGTAGAGCTTGGTAAACACGGCGTTCAGTTTGCAGAAGAAGGTGTAACAGGTGCCATGGTAGTTCTTAACCGCACAAGCAATGCACCATACACTGTAGACTACAGCCACGCTACTATCAGTGACATTGCCAACGAAGCAAAAGAAGTTCCTCAGGAATGGATCAATGAGAGCCACAACTGGGTTACAAACGAAATGATTGAGTATCTCAAGCCTCTAGTAATCGGAGAGCCTGAGCTTGAATATGCAAATGGACTTCCTGTTTACGTAACAAGATAAAACAAAATAATTTATGATGCGCAAAGGGACCACTAGAAATAGTGGTCCCTTCGCACTGATACTTTTTGAGGGGAAAATCAAAAAGGGAATTTTCAAATTTATTAATCTACGGAAAATCTGCTAACTTCTTCCTGCAATCTTTCTGATATCTCACGATTATTCTTCGAATCATCATGAATTGTAGTAATCGAAGTAAGAATTCCAGTGGTACTTTCTGTTGCATCTGAAACGCCCTGTGTACAATCTCCAATAACCTTTGAAATATGTTCTATTTCATTTGTCATTTCCCCAATTGTACTGTTAAGTCTTTCTGTATTAGTATTAACACCTATAAGTACATCATTCAAATCTTCAGCATCCTGATAATACTGTTTTGCAACATTCTCAAAATCATTATAATCATTCAAGACTGACTCATTCACATAATCAAGCATTTCTGTTGAATTAGATGCCAGTGTTTCCACTGCACTAATAACTTGATTACTAATTTCTTGAATTGAATTTGCAGTATCTCTACTATGTTCAGCAAGCTGTCTGATTTCATCAGCTACTACCGCAAAGCCCTTGCCTGCTTCACCTGCTCGAGCAGCCTCTATTGACGCATTAAGTGCAAGTAGATTTGTTTGTGATGCAATACTTAATATATCTTCAGTAAGGTTCTGAATCTGTTCTACGTTCTTGCTATCCTCTATTGACTGTCCAAGAGTATCCTTGATAGAAGAAACCATCTCATTTGTAGAGTGACGTTTTTCTTCTGTTTCCTTTCTAACATCAAGTGCTCTCTCTTTAATTTCTTTCACTCTGCTTGAACCTGATTCTACTTCAGATGCAACCTGCTCTACAGCATTATTTACATCCTGAGCTTCATCATTCAATGAAAGAAGACTACTGTTTGCTGTCTCCATGCTAGCAGTAAGCTCCTCCATAACATCAGAAACATTACTAACATCATCTTTTGATGAATTAACAATTAATGACGTATTTTCAACTGAATGATAAATGTTGCCTGATTCATCCTTTATTTTTAAAATAATACCTTCCAGAGTATCAAGGAAATTATTGATGCCTGAAACAAGAATTCCTATTTCATCAGATGTGCTATTCTCCAATCTATTAGAAAGATTAGCATTACCTGCGTTCATATCATTTAATATAGAATCCAATTTATTAGCTGCTTTAACAAGCGGTCTGATAGAGCGATTGACTATTGTAATTCCCATAATAGAAATTGTTACCAAAACAATAGCTCCGATTATAATTGAAATATGCACACCATTTTCAGCTCTTGTTAAATTCTTCTTTTCTACCTCAACCAGCTGATCAATGGTATCGCTCATAAGCTTGATATTTTCTTCATGAGCTACAATCATTTCGTGGGCAGAACCAAAATACAATGTCATTGCATCATCATATTTTCCAGCATAGAAATCACTTTCAATTTCCGCATATAAATCGGAGAAGCCGTACACTGCTGTTTTCAAAGCCTCTAACTGCTCATTATAATCTGCATTCTTAACAATAGATGACTTTTCAACTAAATCATCCATTGCTGCAATCAGATTAGCTCGTTCATCCACACCTGGATCTATAATAGCCTTTGCAGTATCAGCATCAGCCATAGCCCCCATGTAATACATAGTTTCACATATAAAGAAACGCTTAACCAAATTTTGCATATTGGCATCTACTTCACCAAAATCATTTTCAATTTCAATATAATAATCTGCTAGCTTATTTGCTGCATTAACTGATGAGCGAAAATACAATCCAATAGCTGTAACTCCTGCCACCATCATTACATCTAGCAAAATAAAAACTGCTAAAATCGTCCTTCTTAAACTTTTTCTCATTTTCGTTCCCCTTGTTGCTCGCTATTATGTTACGCACAATGGATTATATCATCTAAGCGAGATATATTTGTATAATATATGTTTAAAAATTGTGTCATTTTTGCGAATTCTACAAAACACAAAATTTACACTTACATTTTGTTGAAAATCATGTTATCATTGCTGACGCAACTAAAGATAATATGGTTTAATTGGAAACGACACATCCTCCGGATGATAACGAACAACACATGTAATTTTATGTATTATTCATTATCAGAAGGAGGATTTATTATGCCTAAAAACAAATTTCAAGACGTAGTATTAACTATAATTATGGCCACTGTTATGGTTTACGGAATGGTGGTTTACAACGTTGCATTAAACACAGGTGGAGTAACAGGTCAGACATTCCTTTTAGCACTCCATGAGCTTCCTATAATGGTGCCTATCGCATTCATTCTTGAGTTTTTCATCGTTGGTAAGCTTGCACGTGCCCTTGCATTTTCTGTAATGAAACCTACTGACAGACCTCAGTTCATTACATACGCTATCTCAATTTGCATTTGCTGCATCATGTGCCCAACAATGAGCCTTGTAGCTACTATTCTTTTCAAGGATACTCACACATTTGGAACATGGATTCAGACATGGGCTATGAACTTCCCAATGGCACTTCTTTATCAGTTGTTCTATTGTGGACCATTTGTACGACTTATTTTCAGAACTATTTTTAGAGAGAAAAATACAGAAAACGAGCTTTCAGCAGAAGCTGTAGCAGAATAAAAATATGTATTAAAAAACCAGCTTGTAGGATTCCTACAGCTGGTTATTTTTATACGTTCATGCCCGCATTTTTTTGTCTCTGTTTTCTTTCTTTAATCATTTGCTTGTACTGAGCCAAGCTCATCATTTTCTTGGGGCGCTTTGTATATTTGATTTTTAATTCCTCTGGCTTATACATCTTCATGATGCCAGTGTATGTGATAAGTGTGCCATCAGACTTTGTAACGCATCGTCTGTTTATATGGATATGATAGTTTGAAACTGAGCCGTTAATAATAAGCTCTGCAATGCCTTTATCATCGGTGATTTCACCGCTATTAACCTTTGCCTGAAAGGTATATATATCCATAATAATACTGGCTTTATCTTGAATTTTCTTTTGAGCCTCTTTAGCAGCCTGAATGGTCTCCTGGTCTGGGGCTTCTATTGTAAATCTATTATTCATTTCCTATTCCTCAAAAAAACCTCAGACATTCTATCACATTTTTTCCACAATTTAAAGATACACAATTGATTTTACTCCAATACAGAATTAAGTATAGTTATATACTGATAATCTCCTTCTGTGTAAGTTGAAAAATCACCGGAAATAACAATCTCGTCGCCATTTTCTGGATAATCTGAGGCTTCATACTGGCTTTCATCAAGAACAAACTCTAATCCTTGTGAACAACACTGGGTGGCATCCTGAACAATACATGCATAGTATGTTTTCCCAGTTTCTGAATCCTGATACACATTGCAAACGCCATCCATTTTAATTGTTTTTCCTTCGTATTCTTCCGGCGCCATCATCATGTTGAAAACTTCTGAATAAACCATAGTTGACGAAAGTGCCGTTAAATCCAAATCAACACCTGGGTCTGCATCAACATTTTCATCTTCTAATAGTAGTTCATTTTCCAGGCTTTCTGAATCTTCCACTTCTACCTCTGGCTCTTCGGCTACTTGTTCTTCTGCAACCTCAGTCTCCTGAACTGACGCAGCCTCTGTCGAGCCACAGCCTACAAACACCAAAGCCATAAGCAGACCTAATAATATATTAACTTTTTTATACATAAATTATCCTTTAATCCTTCCAATCAAATAGCATACGCCAAAAAGGATGCAGTCCACTGCTACAATTGTGGAACCTACTGGTGTTCCTGCCAGTATAGAAATAATGATTCCTACAAGTGCACAAATCATCGATGATACTGCTGAAAAGATTGTCACACTTCTAAAGCTCTTTAAAATGCTCATAGCAGACAATGCCGGGAAAATTACCAAAGCAGATATAAGTAACGAGCCCACCAAATTCATTGCAAGCACAATTATTACAGCAATTACTGTGGCAATAAGCAGATTGTAAAGATTTACCTTTGTACCTACCGCATTTGCAAAATTCTCATCAAATGTAACTGCAAAAATCCTGTTGTAAAACAATATGAAAATCAAAATCACTATAACAGCAAGAATTCCGCAAGCCCATACATCAGCCTTTGTAAGTGTGAGGATAGATGTTGAGCCAAAAAGTGTAGAGCATACATCTCCGGATATATTAGAAGATGTAGGGAACAGATTCATAATCAAGTAACCAAATGCAAGTGCTCCTACTGAAAGCATAGCTATTGCTGCGTCGCCTTTGATTTTCGCGTTTTGGCCCTTTCTTAGCAAAAGAATAGCAAACAGAATTGTCAGCGGAAGCACGATAATCATCTTGTTTGTAAGCTGAAGAACTGTTGCTATAGCAAGTGCGCCAAATGCTACGTGTGATAATCCATCTCCAATAAATGAATATCTTTTAAGAACAAGTGTAACTCCAAGAAGAGATGAACATAGGGCGATAAGCACGCCTACGATTAACGCATATCTTACGAATGGGAATCCCATATACAAAATAAGTTTATCTAACATGACACTCCCTCCATATCATTAACATTTAAAATACGAGTTGCGTAGTCTTTTACAGCAACCATGTCGTGACTAATCATGATAATTGTAAGCCCCTCATCGTTAAGCTGCTTTATAAGCTGATACATTTCCTCTGTAACAATAGGATCAAGACCAGCTACTGGCTCATCTAAAAGCAGTACTCGCTTTGTTGCACATAAAGCTCTAGCAAGAAGTACACGCTGTTGCTGCCCTCCTGAAAGCTCTCTATAGCATCTGTCCTTTAAATCTTCAATGCCCATTCTTTTAATGTTTTCCATGGCTAAGGCTTTATGCTCCTTAGTGTAGAAAAACTTTTTCTTTAGGCTATTCTGGCAACCTGAAAGAACAATCTCAAATACCGAAGCAGGGAAATCCCTTTGAACTACTGACTGCTGTGGTAAATAGCCGATTTCATTTTGAATAAGACCATCTCCAAACTCAATGCTACCGGAAATAGGACTTTGAAGCCCCAGCATAGTCTTCATCATTGTAGACTTTCCAGAACCATTCTCCCCGATAATACAGAAATAATCTCCTGCATTAATCTCGAAATTTATTTCTGAAAGAACTGCCTGACCTTCATAGCCAACGCATAAACTTCTTGCTGTTAAAAGTGCCATATTGCCTCCTAATTTAGCCCCTGACTAAGTATATCCAAATTTCCTTCCATTACTGAAAGATATGTCACCCCTGCATTTACGTCATCCATAGTTGTGGACTGTAGAGAATCAAGGGTAAGAATCTGAGCATCCTTAGCTGCTGTGTTTTCAATAATAGTCTTAGCTATTTTTTGATCTGAGTTTTCTATCGTAAATACGGTATTAAGATTAAACTCATCAACCTTTCCTGCAAGGAATGTGACAGTTTCAAAGCTTGCCTCTGTCTCTGCTGAGCAACCAACAAATGCCGCATAATAATCAAGGCCGTAATCATCTACCAAATATCTAAATGGGAAACGGTCTCCAAATAGAACTGTTTTTACTGAAGCTTCATCGATAGTAGCCTGATATTTTTCATCAAGGGCAGCAAGCTCATCGATGTAAGCAGATGCATTGGCAGCATAAGTATCTGCGTTGTCTGCATCTACTGTAGCAATAGCCTGTTCGATAGCATCAACAAGAACCTGGGCATTCTTAAGTGAGAGCCATACGTGCTCATCGTATTCAACCTCTTCCTCTTCACCTTCTTCTGCCTCGGCTTCCTCTTCTTCAGCCATCATGCCTTCGACAACTTCCTCTTCCTTAACAGATTCTCCAAGAGATTCAAGAAGATTTACAACCTGCATGTCTTTGTTTGTAGCCTCGGAAAGAGCATCCTCTACCCACTCATCAGACTCTCCACCAACATATACAAACACATCGCAGGTAGCGATTTTCATAATGTCCTCAGCTGTTGGCTGATAGTTGTGAAGATCTACACCATTATCAAGAAGCATTGTGATTTCTACATTGTCATTATCACCCACGATTTCTCTTACCCAATCGTATTCTGGGAAAATTGTGGTTACTACAGATATCTTATTTTCTGAAGTTGTATTATTTACTGATGAATTATTGTCTGTACTTGCACCACATCCTGTAAAAACCGAAACTCCAAGTGTTGTTGCTGCAAGCATAGCGATTATCTTATTAGTTTTCATTATTTATTTCTCCATTCTTAAAAAATTATACCAAAACAGAACCTGCATTGTGTTAAATGCAGAGTGAAAGGCAGTATTTTTCAAGAATCCATTCTTACCTTTTGGGAAATCAGTGTAGTCTGAACAGACTTGAATGAATAGCCCTGGAATAGATTTGTATACAACATGAATGTAAATAGGACTACTACAGTAACAGCTAAGCCTGTGCCAAGTGTCTTGAGCGAACGCTCGCACTGAACCATCATTGCACATACAGGACAGTGACTGCTGTCTTCACAATGATGTGAAGCATGAGCTGTAAGATACATACTAGAAAAGAGCATCATAAATAGAGTAGCTGCAAGAGCTACTACAGCAATTATTCTATTTCTATAACTGCTATATTCCATGATTTCTCCTTAATTTCAGCTGATTAGCTGACTCTAACTAAACATCACTGTCATGATACTTATTACCAGTTGCTTTGTCAATTTGCAAAACTCCACATTAAAAGGCCTAAATTAAAAGAAAAGTTTTGTTATTATTTCTTGACATATGAATGAGTGCTCAAATTAAAGAATTAGTTGTTAGAATATTCACACAACTGCTGAAGTTTTATGATATTATACTAATAGGATTTTTTGAGCGAAAACTAGAATTTAATGAGAGGAGGCTCTTTTATGTACGACTACATAGCAATAGAACGTAAATATGGTAGTGGTGGTCATGAGATTGCTGATAAGCTTGCAAAGAAGCTTGGATATCAGCTTTACGATCGAGGAGTTGTTGTTGAGACTTGCAAGCGAATGGGACTTCCTTATGATCAGGTTTCTGGAATGGACGAACAGACTCCAGTAAAAGCTCTTTTTAAAGCTTCAGGAACTGACAACACTTCCATGGAAGAAAAAATCTATAACACCGAAGTAGAAATCATTAAAGAAGCTGCTGAAAAGCCTGGTTGCGTTTTTGTTGGCCGCTGTGCGAGCGAAATACTGAAGGGCAAAAAATGCCTTAAGGTTTTTATCACAGCCGATGATTCTTACCGTATGAAACGTGCAATTAACGTGGAAAATATTGAAGCCGACAAGGCTGAAGATGTAATGAAACGTTTTGACAAAAAGCGTGAGAAATTCTTTACCACACATTCTGGATATAAATGGGGCTCCACAGACTACTTCGATATAGTGCTTAACGTAAGCGAGCTAGATGAAGAAGCCTGTGTTGCAATGCTTGAAGCATTAGTTAAGTTTTAAATATGCATCAATTCCACATTTTAATCTATCAAGGCCATCCTTTAGGGTGGCCTTTGTGCATGCCACATTCATACGAAGGAAATTGGCGCCTGTGCCACCGTAAGCTGTACCAGCTGACAGGTAAAGACCTGTTTCTTTTCTGATAAAAGCAGCAAGCTTATCACTTGATGTTCCTATAGTTGAAACATCAATCCACAAGAGATATGTAGCATCTCCACGTACCACATGAAGCTGTGGAATGTTGGCATCCACATACTCTTCTACAATACGTCTGTTTTCAAAGAGATATTCTCTGAGTTCATTGAGCCACTGCTCTCCCTTAGTGAAAGCAGCAACTGCCGCATGAGCTGCAAATACATTTGGCTCTGCAACTTCGTCTGTATTTATTCCTCGCCATACCTTATGACGAAGGAATTTATTTGGAACAAAAATAGCTGCAGTCTGAATTCCTGGAATGCTGAAAGTCTTTGTAGGTGCGATGCAAGTGATGCTGATGTCCTTGCAGGTCTCTGACACTGAAGCAAATGGCACATACTCCTTACCTGGAGCTGTCAAATCACAATGGATTTCATCTGATACCACAGTAACCCCATACTTCTTTGCAAGCTCTCCTACCTTGGCCAAATCTTCCTTTGACCAAATCTTACTAACCGGGTTGTGAGGGTTGCAAAGAACCATAAGACTAGCCTGTGGATCAGACATTTTCTTTTCAAGATCCTCAAAATCCATTGAATACACACCGTTTTCATACTTCAACGGATTTTCAAGGACTCTACATCCATTATTTACAATGCTATTAAAAAAGATATTGTAGACTGGAGTCTGAATAATAACCTTTTCATTTGGAGTAGTAAGCTTACGCACAATTGATGAAAGTGCAGGGATTACCCCTGTACAAAACATCAACCAATCCTTTTCAATTTTAAGGCCATGACGACGGTCCCACCATGAAATATAAGCCTGATACCAGTCGTCGTCCACATCAGTGTATCCAAATACACCATGTGCCACACGCTGCTCAAGTGCCTCAATTATTTCTGGGGCTGTCTGAAAGTCCATGTCTGCAACCCACATAGGTAGCTCATTTTCCTTCACGTCCCATTTCATGGAATCTGTACCACGTCTATCTATTGTTTTGTCGAAATTATAATGTGCCATAATACTCCTAATTTTTCTTAATTATGAATTCTCCACTCTACGATTTCTTCCTTTTTACCTACTGCCTGACACTTGATTGTAGTCTTTTCAGGATCAACGAAATCCTTCTCTACAATCAATGTTTCAATCTCAGGTGCTGAAATAGTACCGCTGATTGGGTTAAATACGCTGTCAATCTTGTTTGTAATCTCTGCATCGATATTCTTTGCAAACTCAAATGAAAGTGTTGTATTGATAAGCTTGCAATTCTTCATTGTAAGATTGTCTATGTAGCAAAGTCCCTGGAGACTCTCGATAGTACAATTTACAAAAGTAAGATTCTTAGCATTCCATCCAAGATACTCACCACAAATGTATGAATCATATACAGTAACATTCTCTGTATTCCAGAATGCATCCTTTGAAAGGATAACTGAATTTCTGATAGTGATATTCTTGCCACCATCAAATGAATAGTTACCATCAAGTCTGAGATTATCAATTTCGATGTTCTCAGAGTTCATAGCAAAGTAATGTCCCTTTGCTGTAACATCCTTAAGATTGATGTTCTTACACATCCAGAATGTTTCTTCTGCATTTGTAAGGTCTACATTATCAAGCGTTACTCCATCACATCTTCTGAAATTCTTTGGAGCTGTGATAAGAGAATTCTTGATTTCGATGTTATTTGTGTACCATACACCAGAACGAGCCATCTCGAACCAGTTACAGTTTTCTACCTTTACATTGTTTGAATACCAAATTGGATACTTCCACTTAAACTGAGAGTGGTATACCTCTATATTCTTGCTTTCCTTTAATGGTGACTCGCCCTCATCAAAGATTGAATCGTAAATAACAGCATCCTCTGCTGCATAGAGAGCTCTTTCACCCTTGAAAAATTCCTGTCTATATTCCTTCATATTGCTATAACCTCCGAATTCATACTTATAATACTTCCTAAAGTTAACTTTAGGTCAAGGTATGTTTTCAATTTTATTCACGACATATATTCTAACATCTAAATTCAATTTTGTAAAATTAAATAGTACGTCTTGATGTTAAAATTCTGTTAAATATCATTATAAGATTGATAATTCCGTCGGTAAGTAACACAATTCCAAGAAATACCATATACCATCCCAAAGTATCCTTTGGCGCTACCAAAATGAATCCTCCCAATATAATGAGGATAGAAATTTCAGCTATAAGCTTTATCTTTTCCCCACGTCTTTCCTTCTTTTCTGTTTTCTCACAAAGATTTCGGAAAGCAATTGCATTGCGGTAGGCCCAAGCTAAAAATGATACGCCAATTACTGCACTACCTATCAAGAAAATAGCATCTTCTTTTACAAGAAGCATAGCGTATACACCAACCATTCCAAGACATATATATACTCTTGCAGATTCTTCCTGCAGATTCCACTTTGCCTTGTATAGGTGCCTAATGGTAACGGCTACTTCAAACACAATTACTGCAAACAACGCCAAGCTAATGGCTGTCTGTAAAATATATTCTGGAATAATGAACAGAACTACACTACACAGAATCATTCCCAGATAAGGAAGCCAATCCTTCTTTTTAATCTCTTCCTTTATCTTTTTAGCCTTCTTTTCATCTGGCGCTTTATCTAAAGCAGCTGTGATAGGCAACTTCATAAAGGTCTTTACAGTATCTTTATCAAGAGCTAAAAGCTCAATCATAATCTTTTCTATGGCGAAAGGCCCCTTCGCCACTACCTGACTGGTTGTTTTAATGCCTGCCTTGTCGATAGCATTAAATAGGTCGTTAACAAAGCTTGTTCGCTTAGTATTGTTAACACTTTCAATCCACTGATTGAGTACCTGATTTATAAAAACACATCCCGGATCAAATCCATCGCTTAAAAAGGCATGTCCATGATCAACTGCCCAGGATGTAGGGTCATGCTGCATGATGCCTTCATTTGTACTCTTTACTATTACCTGTGGAATATCATGCTCCTCAAACAGCTGTCCAAAGATGGAATACTCTGGAACATATCGAGTTGCTTTATCCTTGATTTTTGAAACACATGATTTATCGCATACTTCTGGGCAAAGTCCTGGCCCGTCATCTAAATATACATGCTGAATCCACTTTTGATATTCGTCTGAAATATGTGTAGAAGCATAAAGTGCAAGATTGGCACCTTTGCTGTGACCTGCCACTATTACCTGGTGCTTTTCATCGAAGGATTCTTCCAAATAAGCTAAGGCTTTCTTTTGTGCCTCAGTCTCAGTAAAGCTTATCATGAAATCTTCCTTCCAGCCTGCCATGGTATCGTCCGTTCCACGGTATGCAACGAATCTGATTTCATCTGTTAAATCAAAGGTCATAGCGGAAAACTGGGCTGATATTGATTCATCCAATACGTCCTCATGCTTTACTAAAAGCATTTCTCCATACCTTTTAGAATCAGCAGCTAATGTAACGATTTCTTCTTTGCCATAGAATGTACCCTGGATTCCAGTTTTGGCAATCACTTCATAAACAACATCTCTAAATGGTCTAGGCTTGTCGAGCTTTACATCCTCAAGTATCAGATATGCAAGCTTACACAGGATAAAGTTGTCCACCTCTGTAAGTGGCTTATCCTGAAATGAGTAGTCTTTGTACCATTTTATATAATCGATTACGTTATCCATATTATGCTCCACAGATTATAAAAAAATAATAGTCACTATAAAAATAGTAACTATTACTTTTCCCAAATACAATAAAGCAAATATTAAATTTTTGAAAACTTTTTGTTACTTCAAGCTTTCATCAAAATCCATATAGACTTCTTTATTCAAAGGTGTGTAAACCATGTAGGATTCTTTGCCATAAATTAGTGATGCAGGAATCTCCCATGGCTTGCCGTAGTAATAGCAGTCAGCCACCAGCTTTCCATCTGCAATAATCTGTGCCACATCAAATTCCAGCTTGATAGAAACCATTCCGTCCAGGCTATCCACAGTTAGCTTTTTGCATAAAAGCTCTTTTCCAACACATACTGAAAACTCCTCTGGATAATCCAGCTCAGGTGTATAAACACTGTCCTCAATGGTTAATTCTGTGTGGCATATTCCCTTGTTTATTTTTCTTTCAACAAAGACTTTTCCATCCACTTTTCGCAAATATAACGCAACCTCCCATGGAATAGTGACTATAGTTAAATCTCCTATCTGGTCATGGCTTACATGGGTAGAAGCATCCACCGCAATCACCTGTCCATCCACAGAATACTCAGGCTTTACCCCAGGCACTGCTGCAAAGAACAGAGTATTATCGACTTTGCAAAGCAATTGAGCTGTAGCGTAGTCTATATTATGATTTGAAAATGATAGATTAAATGGCAGAATAAATGCCACATCGCCTTTTACATCAAACTGTGGGAACTTTACATTTCCAGTGTCTATCACCACATCCTTAACGTCATTTAGCTTCAAGCTTCTCTGATGATGATTTATAAACACAAAACCACTGTGTCCATCAGTACGCATAGCATATCTTAGGCTATCTGCATCATCAGCTTCCACAAAAGTCTGACTTCCTACATGCTCCATTGGTGCCAGAATATCACCAAAATCATTTATAAACATGTGAAGCAAATTACAAAGTCTGTATTGATCCCTGAGCTGGCCATACTGACCAATGCAAGTCATGAAATCGTAATTCAAGATTGCATAATCATTAGGATATCCGGTAGCCTTGCTTTCATGCAATGTGGAAAGCGTACCAAGCTTGTTAGTGCCCCCATGATACATGTAGTAACCTACCAGATTATTTCCGCATCCTAGCTTTACCAGGCTAAGTGCATAGGCATCCATTGGTGCCACATAAGGCCTACGTATATACGAAGTAGGAAGCCCGCTACCTAGCTCACAAGTAGCAAATGGATAATCCTCATAAGGAAGTCTCCAGCCCTCGTCATCTGTTTCACTAATCAAATCTACACCTATGGCAGCATCATTTCTGATGGTATTAAATGTGAAGTGATGTGATGGAGGAAGCGGCTTTGTATGATCTAGCCATGGCGCATCCACATATCCACCAAACACTGGCAGAAATTCCTTTACTGGAAACTTTGCTCCGTACAATCTATCCCATCCTGTCACAGTCCAAATAGGCACATCAAAACCAATTGAAACAGCTATTTCCTTGAGCTTTCCTAAGTGTTCACACTGATCTACAAGCTCATTTTCAATCTGAATACCTATAATAGGGCCACCGTCTTTGAAGAAAAGCCCCTGCACCTGCTCATAAATCTTTGAATACCAGCCTCTGACACATTCCAAATATCCAGCGTCATTTGTTCTCAGCTTGAATCCCTTTTTCAAAAGCCAATCGGGGAAGCCACCATTTCTAACCTCTCCATGGGCCCATGGTCCAATTCTTAGCATCACAGTAAGACCTAGTTTTTGGCACAGCTCTACAAAATATCGCAGATCTCGGTCTCCAGTAAAATCATACTGCCCTTCTATCTCCTCGTGATAAATCCAAAACACGTAAAAAGCCACAGTTGTGATTCCGCCAGCCTTCATCTTGGCCAGCTCCATCTCCCAGTCACTACGAGGATATCGCACAAAGTGAAACTCCCCCATTATTCCAATCCAAGGCTTGCCATCCTTCTCAAGGTACAAGCTATTTACCTGATAGCTACTTCCATCTGCTCTAACCTGCCCTAAGTTGAGATGATTACGTTTTATCTCAGCCTTCTTGTACTCCTTAAACCCGTATTCCATTTTCCTTCTCCCTATTTTTAAACTAAACCTATAATAACAAAAAAATACTCTTATGGCTTGCCATAAGAGTATTTTTCATTTTAAAATCTTTATTTAGTTCTCATCAACGTACTTCTGGATGTTGCTTGCGTTAGCATAACGTTTAACATCATCGCCGTTAACTACTACAAGAGTAGGTGCCTGCATAACACCATATTTCTTTGTCATATCTACCTGCTCTTCTGCATCAACAAGGATATAATCCTCATCCTCAAGGATTTCCTTTGCTCTTGCGCAGTTTGGACATGTCTTTGTAGTGAAGAGGTATTTAACACCTGTTGTAGGCTCCTCTGAAACTACCTCAAGGTTGATTTCAGGCTGTTCAGCCTTTGCTGCCTGCTTTTCTCCAGCACGACGGCATACAGAGCCAGCAATATCGTAAAGCTTACGGTTCTTGTATTCCTGTGTCTTGCCCTCGTTCCAGTTCTGTACTGGACGATAGTAGCCAGTGATACGGCTGTAAACTTCTGCTGTCTTGCCACAGTGTGGGCATGTGTAGTGCTCGCCAGCGATGTAGCCATGGTCCTTACATACTGAGTATGTTGGAGATAATGTGTAGTATGGAAGCTTGTAGTTTTCAGCGATCTTACGTACAAGATTTGCTGCTGATTCCCATGTAGGAAGCTTCTCACCAATAAATGCATGGAATACTGTTCCAGATGTGTAAAGTGTCTGGAGCTCATCCTGAACATCAAGAGCATCAAAGATGTCTGATGTGTACTCTACTGGCATGTGTGAGCTGTTTGTATAGAATGGTGTGTCACCTTCTTTACCTGCTGTGATGATATCTGGGAACTGCTCTCTATCATGCTTTGCAAAACGGTATGTTGTTGACTCAGCTGGTGTAGCCTCAAGGTTGTAAAGATCTCCGTACATCTCCTGATAATCAGAAAGACGCTCACGCATGTGATTAAGGACATCCTTTGCAAACTCCTGTGTCTTCTTGCTAGTCATATCTGCACGAAGCCAGTTGGCATTGAGACCTACTTCATTCATACCGATAAGACCGATTGTAGAGAAGTGGTTGTTGAATGTTCCAAGGTATCGCTTTGTGTATGGGTATAATCCCTCATCAAGAAGCTTTGTGATAACGCCACGCTTAATCTTAAGAGAACGTGCGCTGATATCCATAAGCTTGTCCAATCTAGCATAGAAATCTGCCTCATCCTTTGCCTGGTATGCAATACGAGGAAGATTGATTGTAACTACACCAACAGAACCTGTGCTCTCGCCTGAACCAAAGAATCCACCTGACTTCTTACGAAGCTCACGAAGATCAAGACGAAGACGGCAGCACATAGAACGAACATCACTTGGCTCCATATCGGAATTGATGTAGTTGCTGAAGTATGGTGTACCATACTTTGCTGTCATTTCGAATAATAGTCTGTTGTTTTCTGTATCAGACCAATCAAAATCACTAGTGATAGAGTATGTAGGAATTGGATACTGGAAACCACGTCCGTTAGCATCACCTTCGATCATGATTTCAAGGAATGCCTTGTTAACCATATCCATTTCCTTCTTGCAATCCTTGTACTTGAAATCCTGCTCCTTGCCACCTACGATAGCTGGGAGCTCTGCCAAGTCATTAGGTACTGTCCAATCAAGAGTGATGTTTGAGAATGGTGCCTGTGTACCCCAACGAGATGGAGTGTTTACACCATATATAAATGCCTCAAGGCACTTTTTAACTTCCTGATATGAAAGGTTGTCTGTCTTAACAAATGGTGCAAGATATGTATCAAATGATGAGAATGCCTGAGCACCAGCCCACTCATTCTGCATGATACCAAGGAAGTTTACCATCTGATTGCAAAGTACTGAAAGGTGCTTTGCTGGAGCAGATGTAATCTTTCCTGTGATTCCACCTAAGCCCTCCTGAATAAGCTGCTTAAGTGACCAACCTGCACAATAACCTGTAAGCATAGAAAGATCATGAATGTGGATATCTGCATTGCGGTGTGCCTGTGCAATTTCCTCATCATAAATCTCTGAAAGCCAGTAATTAGCTGTGATTGCACCAGAGTTTGAAAGAATAAGACCGCCTACAGAATATGTAACTGTGGAATTCTCCTTAACTCTCCAGTCCTCAACCTTAACATAGCTATCTACAACATTCTTGTAATCGAGAACTGTAGATTTCATGTTGCGCATCTTTTCACGCTGTTTTCTGTAAAGAATATATGCCTTAGCAACATCTGTATATCCAGTCTGCTCAAGTACGTTTTCTACTGAGTCCTGAATATCCTCCACCGAGATCTTGCTTTCTTTAATTTTGTTCTGGAAATCAGCCGATACTCTAAGCGACAATAATCCGATAATATCGTCGTTGTATTCCTTTCCAGTAGCTTCAAAAGCCTTTGCTATCGCATCGTTAATTTTGCCTAAATTGAATTCTGCGACTTGTCCATCTCTTTTTACAACATCAAACAATTCTACTCACCAAATATTCCTTTCTCTAGTATCCTTATAATGTCAAAAAAAGGACTCCCCCTTCACCTTCTTTCAAGGCACTTTCGACTTGTTTATATGTTATCAAAATATAGGGTGATATTCAATTTAAAAAGACTAGATATTGTGCTTTTCGTCATAATTACCTAAATTGCTTCCAATAATTTGATTATTTTCTAAGTAGAATCACGTTTCAACACACACAATATTTGGTATTTTAACACAAAATGGACACACCATATATAGTGTGCCCATTTTACGTATTTTATCTTGTCTCCAAGAATATTAACTCTTTTGATGCCTCTTCGTCATTTGGATAACTCTCAAGATATTGTGTCAACACATCCTTAGCTTCTGAGTATCTTTCCAGCTTTTCAAGTGCTGCAACCTGTCCCTTCATAAGTTCAGACATATTGTCTATTGAATCCAGACTCAACCCTGCCTGATAGTATCCTAAGGCGTTTTCATAGTTGCCATTTGTCATCTCAATATCGCCTAGTGCTGCAAGAGCGCTGCTGGTAACTTCATCTGATGCAGCATACTCTTCTAGCAGAGTCTGTGCTGAATCATAGTCCCCAGAATCCTGATATAGCTTTGCCAGATAAAGCTTTGCTTCTATTATATCTTTATCAACTGCTGCCTGAAGGTATTCCTGCGCGTCAGCGTTTTGACCAAGCATGTAGTATATTCGGCCTTTGTAGTATTTTGCATTAGCTGATTTATCAGATACATCCAAAGCATTGTTTAAATAAACCAATCCCTGATCCGTGTAACCTAAAGAATTAAGGTTTTCATAAATCTGTATGTATAATAGGTAGTTCTTTTCATCAATGGCTACAGCAGCATCATAATCTGTGATGGCCTCGCCGATTTCCCCTTCTGTCGCATAAATGCTTCCTCTAAGGAAGTAGGCCTCGTAATTATCGCCATCATATTTGATAAGGTAAGTGTAGGTCTTTACTGCATCGTCAAATGAACCTGCGGAGAACTGAGCTGCTGCTTTGTAATAGTTAATGTCTATCTCTAAATCAGTAACCTTACCAATGGATTTGGCAAGTGCCTGGTCGAAAAGAGTGATGGCTTCTTCGTAGTTTCCTGCATCCATCTGCTCAATTCCCTGATCTCTAAGGTCGATTTCAGACTGGCTATATTTACCACATCCTGCAAGGGATGCTGTCATTATTAAAGTTAGTAATACACATAAAATTCTTTTTCTCATAGCATCCATTTTAGCAAAGATGAAGTCCTTTGGGTAGGTTATCCTTGCAACAACTTTTTACCATATGTATAATTCTAGTTATTAACTGACGAAATAATATTTTTGGTAAAAGGAGCATACATTATTGGATACACACCTGTTAATTAGACTGATAATTCTCATATTATTGTTAGTCCTTTCCGCTTTCTTTTCATCAGCTGAAACAGCACTAACAACAGTAAATAAAATCAAACTGAAAACTATGGCAGATGATGGCAACAAAAAGGCTGCTAGAGTTTTAAATGTTGTCACCCGTCCTAAAAAAATGCTATCGGCAATATTAATAGGAAATAATATTGTTAACCTGTCAGCATCTTCCCTTGCAACAACCCTTGCAATAGACATATTTGGCAGTGTCGGAGCAGGAATCGCTACAGGTATTCTTACATTATTAATATTGATATTCGGCGAAATCACTCCTAAGTCTATAGCAACTATTAATTCCACATCCCTCAGTCTTCTATTCGCACCTATAATCAGTGGACTGATGTGGTTGCTTACTCCAGTTATTATAATAATTAATTTCCTGGCAGGACTTTGTATAAAGCTTTTTGGAATCGATCCTGATTTCAAGGATGACACTATAACTGAGGATGAGCTTAGAATAATGGTAGATGCCAGCCATCAAAGTGGTGAAATTGAAGGCGATGAGCGCACCATGATACACAAAGTGTTCGACTTCTCTGATGCTTGTGCAAAAGAAGTTATGATTCCTCGTATCGATATGACCATGGTTGACGCTGATATCTCTTATAATGATTTAATATCAGTCTTTAAAGAAGACATGTTTACACGACTTCCTGTTTGTGAGCCAGACAGTGAAAAAATTATCGGCATGGTGAATATGAAGGATTTCCTTGGACTTGTTCCAGGTGATGACTTCTCTGTTAGAAACTACCTTCGCGATGTTTACTTTACTTATGAAATGAAAAACGTATCTGATCTTTTTGATGAGATGCGAGAAGAATCTACAACAGTTTCCATAGTGTTGGATGAATACGGTGATTTATCCGGAATGATTACTATGGAAGACTTGTTGGAAGAAATTGTTGGCGAGATTCGTGATGAGTACGATGAAGATGAGGAAGACCCAATCGTACGTCTAAACGATAGAGAATACCAGGTTCTCGGTTCAATGAATCTAGAAGATTTATGCAATATAATTCCTCTGGGATTTACAAGCGAGGACTATGATACCATCGGCGGATACATCGTTGGAGCCTTTGATCACTTTCCAAATGCCGGTGAAACCTACGTATCAGAAAATGGCACCATAGTTCGCGTGCTTGCAGTTGATAAGAAGCGTATCACAAAGCTTAGAATTAAATTACCTTATCAAGATACTGCTCCACAAGCATAGTTACATTGATTATCAGACCCAAACTAGCTACAGTTTGAAAGATTTCTTTCATTCTGCGGGCTGGTTTTAGGGTCTTTTTTTCTATAGTATTATTTCTTGCAAGTTTTCTGTCACGGAATTCCTCATCTACAACAACACATTCATAATCCAGAACAATGAAGAGAACTACGCCAATTGTATTGACAACAATAAATATAAACAGGGTAATATTTAGTCTACTTCTAAAATATAACGCCAAATTTGCAATCATAAAAATTGTCTTTTCAATTATGTAGATAAGCCTGTTAGTATTTAAATGTTCTTGCAGTTTTTTTCTAGAAGTTATCCACAATTCCAATTGATCTTGAAAGTACTCCACTGTGTCTTTGGTCAATTTTCTATCCTTGCTATTTATAAGATACCCATTTAATAGTTTAATAGGCTTACAATATAAAGCTTTCGTCATATATCTAAATCCGCTATTGGGATTCTGTAGGTTCAAAGCCTTAAATAGCAGTCTTTGTAATGGCTTACAGGATGTAGTATTCAAGTAGCATTCCTGAAGCAGGCTCTCCCTTTGCACCTTTCTTTCCATTAAATAAAGCATTCTATTGAAATATAGCTGTTTCATGCGAAAAGCCTTATTACTTCTGTGTTTATGGCAAATGGCAGCAAGTATAGAAATAGCCTCTACACCTATCCATAAAGCAAAACAAAGCCTTAAATTATTAAGTTCCATAGTATTATTGGGATATGAATGAAATAAATGAAAAAGCGACACGCAAAACGCGTGCCGCTATGATATCACAACATTATGATTGTGGCAATAGTTGTTTTAACAAAGCTAATAATTAGTACTTCTCAGGCTCTGGATACTCAACTCCGAAAGTCTCAACAGTAACCTTCTTCATCTTCTGCTCGTTAAGAGGTCTATCTGACCAGTCTGTATCTGTCTCAGCGATTTTGTTAACAACATCCATACCCTCGATAACCTTACCAAATGCAGCATAGTCGCCATCAAGATGTGGACTATTCTTGTGCATAATGAAGAACTGGCTACCTGCTGAGTTTGGCATCATTGTACGAGCCATTGAAAGTACACCTGGCTCATGCTTTAAATCATTCTTAAAGCCGTTGCTTGTAAACTCACCCTTGATAGAGTATCCTGGGCCGCCCATACCTGTTCCGTCTGGATCTCCACCCTGAAGCATAAAGCCCTTGATAACTCTATGGAAGATAACTCCATCATAGAAGTTGTGGTTAATCAAGCTAATAAAGTTATTAACTGTGTTTGGAGCGATTTCAGGATAAAGCTCAGCTTTCATGATATCGCCATTTTCCATTTCAATTGTAACTACTGGATTCTGTACCATAATTAATTCTCCTTTTAATATTTTATTCCGCTAGTTACACATACTAGCTCATCTAAAATCTAAAGCTTCTCTAATACATCTTGTGCCTTAACAAGGTAGTTATTAGGCATATCGAAGATGCGTCCTGCATCTGCAGCTGTTGCGAAAGCTCTATCCATTGGCATCTTGCCAAGTACTGGAATATTAAGGCTTGCTGCAACCTCATCAATGTGGCTTTCACCAAAGATTTCGATTTTCTTTCCACAATCTGGGCATGAAATATATGAGTAGTTTTCAACAAGGCCAAGCACTGGAATGTGCATCATATCTGCCATGTTGTATGCCTTCTTAACAATCATCTGTACTAATTCCTGTGGGCTTGTTACAATAACAATTCCATCTACAGGAAGTGACTGGAAGCATGTAAGAGGAACATCACCTGTTCCTGGTGGCATATCTACGAATAAGTAATCTATATCACCCCACTGTGTGTCAGTCCAGAACTGCTTTACAACACCTGCGATAACTGGACCTCTCCAGATAACTGGAGCTTCCTCATCCTCAAGCATGAGGTTGATAGACATGATTTTTGTACCATCCTCAGCAACCTCTGGGAATGTACCATCATCGTTAGCCATAGCTGGGCCGTGTACACCAAACATCTTTGGAATAGATGGACCGGTGATATCTGCATCAAGAATACCAACGCTATAGCCTGCTCTAGCCATAACACCAGCAAGTGAAGATGTAACTAATGATTTACCAACTCCACCCTTACCAGATACAACTCCGATAACATGTTTTATATTAGAATTCTTATTCTGTTCTTCTAAAAATGCTGTATTTCTAACACCTTTTTTTGCTGCCTCTGCAGATGGACAGCCTTCACAAGAGCCTCTGCTACAAGAACTAGCTGAAGCACATGTTTCTTTCTCTGCCATTATTAGACCTCCTAATTTCTGTAATCCGTCAAACATTATATCACAATTACCTTAAATGCCCTACAATTCATAGGTTTATTTAAGAAAACATTAATAAATAATACGTTGTTGATATTAGTCTCAACCAGCAACTTGACTTATCCACAATTTCCACAATGGATTTTTTTCAGTTGAGGATAACTTCTATTTTCCATGTTATTAACATATTTATCCACAAATTGCACTCAACCAAAATGCCAACAAACGTTGATTTTATGGGCGATAACGTTTTAGTGATACACATTTCAACGAACAAAGTTTTCCCCAAAAGTTATCCACAATTGTAAATAACTACACATTTGGTTGAAAAACTTCTATTAATAATGGATAATCAATGTAGAATTTTTATTTTAGGGAGCAACAATGTCAGATACAAAAAAAGTATTGTCCTTTGCTGTGGAACTAGGAGACATTCTTCTTAGAAATGGAGCAGAGGTTTACAGGGTCGAGGACAGTGTCCTCGCCATTTTAAATTCATATGATATTACAGACTGTGATGTGTATGTATTGAGTAACGGAATATTTGCAAGTGCAGATGAGGTTACCGAGCACGCCAGCTCAATGATCAGACATGTACCGATGTATCCAACCCACTTAGGACGTATCGCTGGGCTGAATGCTTTATGCCGTGAAGTCTGTTCAAAAGAGATCACACTAGATGAAGCATGGGCAAAGCTGGAAGAATGTAAACGAATTCCATCCTACAATTTTCCAATGTTGATAATTGCTACTGCCATTGGATGTGGTGGATTTTCTTATCTATATGGAGGAACAGTTTTAGATGCCTTAATCGCCTGCATAGTTGGTGCAGTCCTTAGATTATTCCTTCATTTTGAAGCACGCATGGGTAATTCCAAAACAATTACCAACGTACTAGCAAGTATGGTTATATCCCTCACTGCTATTCTCTTTTATGCAGTAGGGCTTCCTGTTCACTACGACAAAATAATCATCGGTGCAATTATGCCATTAGTGCCCGGTATTCCTCTTACTAACAGCATTCGTGATTTTATCAACAGCGACTATTTGTCTGGCTCTATTCGACTCATAGACGCCCTTCTTACAGCCTTCTGTATTGCTGTAGGAGTTGGTGTTGTAATCACCTTTGCTCATTTCATAGGAGGAGGTGCTTACATCTAATGATAGCTGATTACATTATTCAATTTATAATAGCTATGGTAGCCACCTTAGCATTTGCAATGATTTTTTCCGCACCAAAGTCAGAGCTTCTATTTTGTGGACTCTCCGGAGCGATTGGCTGGATATCCTACTCTATAATATCCACAGTCCTTGGAGCACCAACACTTGGAAACATGATAGGTTCTTTGTTCCTTACACTGTTTTCACGTTCACTGGCTGTAAAAAGAAAAAATCCCGTCACCGTGTACCTTATAGCGGGAATATTCCCACTGGTACCTGGTGCCGGAATTTACTATACTTCTTACTATTTAATTATGAACAACATGGAAACCTTCGGTTCTTACGGGTTATCCACCATCAAAACAGCAGGTGCAATCGTAATGGGAATCATCTTTGGTATGGCTTTCCCTCAAAGCTGGTTTAATACAGTTTTTGCACCTTCCTG
The DNA here is from genome assembly GCF_900218035.1 of Pseudobutyrivibrio ruminis DSM 9787. Taxonomy (GTDB): domain Bacteria; phylum Bacillota; class Clostridia; order Lachnospirales; family Lachnospiraceae; genus Pseudobutyrivibrio; species Pseudobutyrivibrio ruminis. The sequence continues at coordinate 106,386 of NZ_OBMR01000008.1, read as the reverse complement.
TCATAAGTCATCAAGCCATTAACCTCATCTTCGATGTCAGTAGCTTGAGTAAATACAGCAGCACTTAGTCCCTCTTCCTGGAGGGACTTTATTTTTGCCATAAGTTCATCGTAAGCATTCTGCAACTCATGTTGCTGTTGATATTTTTTGTATCCATAAACAGCGTCTCTCTTCACGTGAGTCCCCACTTTAAGAGAATATCCGCCATATTCAGAGATAACATAAGGTCTTCTGTTTCGCTTTACCTTTAATTCTTCAAAATAAACATGCTCAGAGAACACATCTCCACAACCTTCATGGAACCAGCCTGAAGCTGCATCAATAGGCCTTGTATCATCGATTTCTTTGGCAAAATCAAGGCAACCTGCAGCATCAAATTGGCCCCATCCCTCATTAAACAAACACCACTGGCCTAATGAAGGTACATTATAAAGCTGATGCATCATTTCCCTGCATTCTTTAAACCATACTTCCTTAGATTTTTCAGTATTTCTACCGGTAAATCTAAGGAAAAGTCTGTTTTTATCCTTTGCATTACCAAATGGACGCACCACTGTAGGAATATTGCAAATCATGTTCATATCGTATTTTGTGCCGCCATTGACAATATCCTGCCATACAATCATTCCTAGCCTGTCACAATGGAAGTACCAGCGCATTGGTTCAATCTTGCAATGTTTACGAATCATATTGAAGCCCAATGATTTGATGGTTTCAATATCGTTTATCATGGCTGCATCAGATGGCGGTGTCATAAGGCTCTCAGGATAGTACCCCTGATCCAATATACCATTCATAAAATAAGGCTTATGATTCAAGGTAAGGCGAGGAATTCCCTTTTCGTCCCTAGCCACACCAAAATGCCTCATGGCAAAGTATGTAGAAAAGCTATCCTTGCCATAGCTTATATTTAAAAAGTAAAGTACCGGGTCTTCTGGTGACCACAGCTGATACTGATTAAGTTCTATAGTCACATAAAGCTTATCATCCTTGATATTATCAACCTTGTACTCTTTTATTAAATCTTGATTTGAGGATGATATATCCAGATGTCCCTTTATTTCAGACACCTTTATTATCATATTTAGCTTATTTCCATCAATGTCTGGATTAATCTTTAAATCCGTCACAAAAGCATCTGGCACCCATTCCATCCATACTGTCTGCCATATGCCGCTTTGTGCTGTATACCACATGCCTGATGGCTCAATGCTTTGTTTTCCTCTAGCATATCCAATTCTGTCTGTATAGTCCCTAACCTTAACTTTTAGCTCGTTATTTCCCTCTACAACGTAATCTGTGATATCAAAGGTAAATGTAGTAAATCCACCTTCATGGGAGCCTAAATTAATGCCATTTAAAGACACATGAGCCACCTGATCTACCGCTCCAAAATGAAGTAACAAATGCTTAGATTTTTTCACCTTATCTATCTCAAACACCTTTGTGTATTCCAAGGTTTCCTCCGGAAGAAGGATGTGCATATCCGTACCAGAAAGCTTAGTTTCTGGTGAAAAAGGGACAAGTATACTGCCCGAACTGCATACTTGTCCCTTACCATTTATAATTCGATAGTCCCACTGGCCATTTAAATTAATATAAGATTTGCGCTGGAGCTGAGGACGTGGATACTCTAACAAGCCTTCAAACTTGTAATCCGTGCTCAACTCATATGTCTTTCCATCCTTACTAGGCTTAGCAATAGCTCCAAGCATTTCTTTCCAATACATAACTAACCCCCTAGTCCGCCTGTCACGCTCACAAGCATGATAATTCTACGCTCGAGCATTTCTCGCTTTAGAATTATCATAGCTTGTTAGCTACAGGCTCATTTAGTGTAAAGTTTTTGTCGCTTAACGTTTATTAATCCATGATTTAAATTCGTACCTCGGACGCTTTACGCTTTACCCAACCGCGATATACCACTACGAGGCAGATGCTGTGGACACTAAGTGTCAACAGCCAGCTTCCAGGGTATGAGAAAAACAATACTGATTGTGTATGATGAACATGGAAATATGTGGCAATCCAGATTAATCTGGTTACACATGCTCCCAACAACGACACTATCATTGGAACTGTAGAACGTCCCAATCCTCTCAGCCCACCTGTTAGTGTATCCATGACTCCACAAAGGAAATATGGACAGCAAACCCAGAAAAGACGCAGTGTTCCGGCTGCTATTGCATCTGCACTGTCTGTGTATATACCAAGCAGTGGAGTTGCAAAATGGTAGGCTAAATTGCCCATAGCAAGACCAACAACCATTACAATTCCAAGTGTCTCAAATATTACTTTCTTAACACGATGCTCATCTCCGGCTCCATAGTTCTGACCAACAAAGGTAACAGTAGTTTGAGATACTGAGTTCATTGATACATATACAAAGCCTTCGATGCTGGCAGCAGCTGACGATCCAGCTATTACCGCAGTACCAAATGAATTGATTGCCGACTGAATAACAACATTAGACAGAGAGAAGACTGTTCCCTGAATTCCGGCAGGTAATCCAATTCTTATAATACGATTTAATATTCTCTTATCTATTTTAATCTTAGAAAACTCAAGTCGTAATGCATCTTCTTGCTTCATAAAGAACCCAACTAATAGGAAACAAGAGATATAGCTAGATGTGGCAGTGGCAATAGCAACTCCTGCGACACCCATATTGAAACAAATAACTAATATAAGATTTAAAATAACATTTACAACTCCGGCAATAGTAAGGAAAACAAGAGGATGAGTTGTATCTCCTGCTGCCCTAAGAATTGCTGCCAGGAAGTTGTACAGCATGATAGCTGGCATTGCAATAAAATATATACGAACATACAATGCAGCCAAACCAATAACATCTTCAGGTGACCCCATTATCTCAAGTATAGGTCTGGCCAAAAACAATCCAACAAATACAAGAAATACGCCACAAATCAATGAAAAAGCAGTGCTTGTATGAACTGTCTTTTTAACGTCGTCATGGTGATTTGCGCCATAAAACTGAGCTGCGCATACATTTGCACCAACGGACATACCAATAAACAAATTAGTCATTAAATTTATAAGAGAACCTGTGGAACCTACGGCTGCTAGACTCGCTTCGCCGGCAAAACGACCCACTACTATTACATCAGCTGCATTAAAAAGAAGTTGCAAAACACCTGACAAAATAATAGGTATTGTAAAGATAATTAATTTGCCCAAGAGCGGGCCATGGATCATATCGATTTTTTTTGAATTATTCATAGGATGATTGTAGCACTTTACCGTATAAAATAAAAGCTTGAGGGCAAGCCCACATGGACTTGCCCTCATAAAATTAAAGAAAGAAATTATAGGAAAAATCTATACTTCTAAAAGAATAGATATTGCCCTTAAAGGAATTATTTTGAAGCAACCTCAGCCTTGAGTGCCTCTGTAAGAGCTGGAAGAATCTTGTTAAGATCTCCAACGATACCGTAATCAGCTACGTCAAAGATAGGAGCTGTCTCATCTTTATTGATAGCGATGATGATATCTGACTCTTCCATACCTGCTGTATGCTGAATAGCACCAGAGATACCGATTGCGAAATAAACGTTAGGACGAACTGTCTTACCTGTCTGACCTACCTGAAGATCCTTTGGCTTCCAACCAGCATCTACTACTGCACGTGAGCAAGATACTGTACCACCAAGAACCTCTGCAAGATCATCAAGGAGCTTGAAGTTCTCTGGAGAACCAACTCCACGACCACCAGATACAAGGATCTTTGCATCCATGATATCTACTGTTGTTGCAACGTTCTTTACAATGTTAAGAATCTCAACAAATCTATTGTTTTCCTTAAGCTCTGGCTTGAAGTTAATAACTTCTGCCTTGCGACCTGCCTGCTTTTCAAGCTTCTGCATAACACCTGGACGAACTGTAGCCATCTGTGGACGGTTGTCTGGGCATGCGATTGTAGCGATTGTGTTTCCACCGAATGCTGGACGAGTCATAAGAAGCTGATTGTGCTTCTGCTCCTGACCTTCTCTAGCCTGAAGTGGGAAATCACCAATCTCAAGTGATGTACAGTCAGCTGTAAGACCTGTCTTAACTCTAGCTGAAACTGTAGGACCAAGATCACGACCGATAGCTGTTGCACCAACGAGCATGATTTCTGGCTTGTACTCATTAATATAAGCTGTAAGAGCCTGTGCATATGGCTCTGTACGATATGTTTCAAGTGCTGGATCATCAATAACAACAACCTTGTCTGCACCGTACTCAGCGAGCTCATCTGCAAGGTTAGCAATGCCTGAACCAAGTACTACTGCTGTTACATCTGTTCCTAAATCTGCTGCAAGCTCATGTGCCTTACCGATAAGTTCGAAGGCAATTGAGCTAAGTTTATTATCAACCTGCTGAGCGAATATAGCTACGCCCTTGTATTCTTCTAATGACATTATATTTGCCTCCTCTTATTAAATTACATGCTTTTCTTTAAGCTTGCCAACGATATATTCTACTGACTCCTTAGGATCAAGTGCAACCTTCTCGCCTGCACCCTTACGTACCTTATCAGAAGCCTTTGCAATCTTTGTTGGAGAACCAGCAAGACCGATGTTTGCATCATCAAGATCTGTAAGATCATCACGGCCCCATACTGTTACTTCCTTATCATAAGCATCAAAGATTCCGCCTGGAGTCATATAACGTGGCTCGTTGAGCTCTGAAAGAGCTGTAATAAGACATGGCATCTGAGCCTTAATCTCATGATATCTGTCTTCATACTGACGCTTAACGATTACGCTGTTTCCTTCAACCTTGATGTCCTCTGCATAAGAGATAACTGGAAGGCCAAGGTGCTCAGCGATCTGTGGACCAACCTGAGCTGTATCACCATCGATAGCCTGACGACCTGTGATGATAAGATCATAATCAAGTTTCTTTACTGCAGCTGCAACTGTTGAAGATGTAGCCCATGTATCTGCGCCACCGAGGCGTCTATCTGTAACAAGTACTGCTTCATCAGCGCCCATAGCAAGAGCTTCACGAAGCATATCATCTGCCTTAGGAAGTCCCATTGTAAGAACTGTAACCTTTGCACCTGTCTCATCCTTGATACGAAGAGCAGCCTCAAGGCCTGCCTTGTCATCAGGATTCATAATTGCGAGCATAGCTGCTCTATCAAGAGTTCCATCTGGGTTAAACTTAACGCCGCCCTTTGTATCAGGAACCTGTTTAATACATACTACGATATTCATGTATTTAATCTCCTTTAACTTAAATGCTACTAATCAAAATTATTTGAGCATTGAGCCAGAGATAACCATTCTCTGAACCTCAGATGTTCCCTCATAAATTTCTGTAATCTTTGCATCACGCATCATGCGCTCAACATCGTACTCTCTTGTATAACCGTAACCACCGTGGAGCTGAACAGCCTTTGTAGTAACAGCCATAGCAGCCTCAGCAGCAAAAAGCTTAGCCTCAGCAGCTTCTACAGAGTAGCTTGTCTTGTGATCAACAAAATACTGATCCTTTGTGCAAGCAGCCTTGTAAACAAGATACTTAGCAGCATCCATACGAGCCTTCATATCAGCAAGCTGGAATGATGTATTCTGGAATGCAGCGATTGGACGACCAAACTGCTTTCTCTCCTTTACGAAATCAATTGTCGCGTCGATTGAGCCTTCACCAATACCAAGAGCCTGAGCAGCGATACCAATACGTCCACCATCAAGTGTGTGCATAGCGATACCAAATCCCTTACCTCTCTGTCCAAGGAGGTTCTCCTTTGGAATACGGCAATCCTGGAAAATAAGCTCGTATGTAGAAGAAGCACGGATACCCATCTTCTTCTCCTTTGTACCGAATGTAAATCCTGGTGTGTCCTTCTCTACGATGAATGCAGAGAACTTCTTAGACTTACGTCCCTTAGCATCTTCAACGATATCTGTAACTGCGATAACGATGTAGATGTCAGCTTCCTTACCGTTTGTGATGAAGCACTTAGAACCGTTAAGTACCCAAGAATCTCCATCTTCAACAGCCTTTGTCTGAGCACCCTGAGCATCTGTACCAGCGCCTGGCTCTGTAAGTGCGAATGCACCAAGCTTCTTACCACTTGCAAGTGGAACTAAGTACTTCTGCTTCTGCTCTTCTGTACCATATGTAAGAATAGGATCGCAGCAAAGTGATGTATGTGCTGAAACGATAACACCTGTTGTACCGCAAACCTTTGAAAGCTCCTCTACGCACATGATGTATGTAAGAACATCACATCCCTGTCCGCCGTACTCCTTTGGTACTGGAATACCCATGAAGCCATACTTCATCATCTTCTCAACGTTCTCACGTGGGAAGCACTCTGTCTCATCAATTTCCTGAGCAACTGGCTTAACTTCATTCTGAGCGAAATCTCTGAATAACTGTCTAGCCATCTCATGCTTTTTATCTAATGTAAAATCCATGATTTTTCTCCTTATAATATATTAATCCCTAACGGGAAGACGCACTCATTTATGATTTGCTTCGCAAAAGGGAGTGCGTCGTGGCAATACCTTTGCTTCGCAAAAATATTGCTCTTACTGAGCATCTACAGCAGTCTTTGTACGGTCTGCGTTGTATACGTAGAATCCCTTACCAGACTTGCAGCCAAGGTTACCACCACGAACCATCTTACGAAGAAGTGGGCAAGCACGATACTTGCTGTCACCTGTTTCGTTGTAAAGAACGTCCATGATTGCAAGGCAAATATCAAGACCGATGAAATCACCAAGCTCAAGTGGTCCCATTGGATGGTTAGCACCAAGCTTCATAGCTGCATCGATACCAGCGATATCAGAAACACCTTCCATCTTGATGAAAGCAGCTTCGTTGATCATTGGGATAAGGATACGGTTTACTACGAAACCAGCAGCCTCGTTAACCTGTACAGGAGTCTTTCCGATTTCCTCAGAAATCTTCTTGATAGCATCAACTGTCTCAGCAGGTGTGTTAACACCAGCGATAACTTCTACGAGCTTCATTCTATCTGCAGGATTGAAGAAGTGCATACCGATCATTGGACGGTTAAGACCATTTCCGATTTCTGTGATAGAAAGTGAAGATGTGTTTGAAGCGAAGATGCACTCAGGCTTAGCGATTTCGTCAAGCTCCTTGAATGTTGTCTTCTTAACTTCCATATTCTCGAAAGCAGCCTCTACGATGAGGTCGCAATCCTTGCAAAGGTCTTCCTTAAGACCTGGAGTAATCTTAGCTAAGATAGCATCTACAGCTGCCTGCTCCATTTTGCCTTTTTCAACAAGTCTTGCATAACCTTTAGCAATCTTGTCCTTTCCGCCTTCTGCCCACTCCTGCTTAATATCACAAAGAGCTACTTCATAACCATCAACCATAGCAAATGCCTTAGCAATGCCCTGGCCCATTGTACCTGCGCCAATTACGCCTACTTTCATTTGTTTAATCCTCCTAGTTTATGCTGTCAGTTACGCCTACAAGCCTTGGTATTACTCCGTCGCGAGATTGGCTCCTTGAGTAACACCAAGAGCTTGTCTGCTACTGACTTCTTTACTTTACTAAATTAACCCTCGTACTTCTCTACGATAGTAGCGCAACCCATTCCGCCACCGATGCAAAGAGTAGCAAGACCCTTCTTGTACTCTGGGTTGTGAATCATATCGTAAAGTAATGTTACAAGAATACGAGCACCTGAAGCTCCTACTGGATGTCCAAGAGCGATAGCACCACCGTTTGGATTGAGCTTGTTAAGATCGAAGCCAAGCTCCTTACCAACTGCTACTGACTGAGCAGCAAATGCTTCGTTTGCTTCGTATACATCAAGATCATCAATTGTAAGACCTGCCTTAGCAAGAGCCTTCTTTGTTGCTGGAACTGGACCAACACCCATGATTTCTGGAGCGCATCCGCCAAGTGCACCAGCTACCCATGTAGCAAGTGGCTTAACACCAAGTTCCTTAGCCTTCTCCTCAGACATAACAACAAGTGCTGCTGCACCATCGTTGATACCTGAAGCATTACCAGCTGTAACAACTCCGTTTGGATAAAGAGCCTTAAGCTTAGCAAGACCTTCCATTGTTGTTCCAGGTCTTGGGCCTTCATCTGTATCGAAAAGGATTGTCTCCTTCTTCTTCTTAATTTCTACAGGAACGATCTCATCCTTGAATGCACCAGATTCCTGAGCTGCAACAGCCTTGTTCTGAGAGTTTACTGCGAACTCATCAAGCTCTTCTCTTGTGAGCTTCCACTGCTCAGCTACGTTATCAGCTGTCTTGATCATGTGGTAATCATTGTATGCATCCCAAAGAGCATCCTTTACCATTGTATCTACTAAAGCACCCTGGCTGTTTGATGGCCATGTCATTCTGTAACCAAAACGACCATTTGGAAGTGCGAATGGAGCAAGTGACATGTTCTCCATACCACCAGCTACAACAACATCAGCGTCACCAGCGATGATCATCTGAGCTGCCTGGTTTACACAGTTAAGACCTGAACCACAAACAACGTTTGTAGTAACAGCTGTTGTCTCGTTTGGAAGACCAGCCTTGATAGCTGCCTGACGAGCAACGTTCTGTCCTAAACCTGCCTGGATAACGCATCCCATGTATACGTGCTCTACGTCCTCTGGCTTGATTCCAGCTCTCTTAACTGCTTCCTTAATTACGATAGCACCTAAGTCTACTGCTGGAGTGTTGCTAAGTGATCCGCCCATTGTACCAATGGCTGTTCTACATGCGCTAGCAATAACTACTTTTTTTCCCATCTTTTTCTTTCTCCTTTGTAGAAATAATTTGTTTTCGGTATAGATAAGTACCTTCTTTTGTTAAAATTCCACAATTATCAGCTTTTAAAACTGTTAATTTTTTAACGAACCTCTTCAAAAAAAAAGCGCTCACCTCTCGCCGTCGTTGTGAAAATATTAACACAACTCCAATTTCATTTCAATGAGAATTTTTGTCATACTTTACCATGTAAATGGTAACTTTCAGAATATTCATCATCAAGTTACTCAATTCTCACACTCCGCTCGTTAAATAATTATCAAGAAATGGCTTATTTTCGTTAAAAAGGAAACCGCAATTTTAAATTGCGGTTTCCAAATTGTGTCTATGCATGTGAAAATTTATTATAAATTCGAACATGCTATTATTCTCTAATCCATACCTGCATCTCGTTTTCGCCTCTATTTGCCCATGCATAATATGGAATAAACTTAATCTTTGCGTTTTCCTTCTTTATTGTTTCTGTGAAGTAGAGTGAATTACCGTTATCAACTACAAGTCTTTCAGCTTCGCTTTCAATAACCCCTACACCATTCAAAAGTTTCTCGTCGAAATGATATTCAAGCTTATTGTCAGCAGGTAAACTGATATTATTTAGATTGTCACCATTATCGACTCCTTCGATGCAATAGATGAAAGGGCCACGTCCAATTGCAACCTTGCCATTATTCTCAGATACAAGTGGATTACAGTAATAACGTCTTACAGACATCTTAAACTTTAGAACTATGCTGGCTTTTCCATTAGCTTCCATATCCAGATAATGATAGCCCTGTTCAGCATTTATAGGTACTTCTTTTCCATCAACTATAAGACACTTTTCATCTGCCCAGCTTGGAATTCTTATACCAAATCTTATGGCATCTACACCTGAATTCTTTACAGATACCTTTACAGCCTCGTCCCAAGGGAACTCTGTCTCTTGAATTATTTCCACATAGTTGTTTCCAACTTTAATATGAGAGTCTGAATCAATGTACTGATTAAGCAAAACTCCACCTGCTTGCACCGTGTATATATAGTCATCCAAAGATGTAATCATTCTTGCAAGGTTTGGTGGACAACAAGCACATCCAAGCCATGCTGGACGTACAGGTTTTACATGGCTTTTGGTAGGATCTAGCTTTGACTTTTTAGGATTTACTTCCAGAGGGTTTACATAGAAGAAGTGTTTACCATCCAAAGCCATACCTGCCAAAGCACAATTGTAAAGAGCTCGTTCCATAACTTCTGCATATTCACTATTTGGCTCTATTCTAAGCATTTGTCTTGCAAAGAAAATAAGACCGATAGCCGCGCAAGTCTCGCAGTACATAGTGTCATTTGGCAAATCATAATCCAGTGTAAAAGACTCGCCTATTACTGTTGAGCCTATTCCACCTGTAATAAACATGCGCTTTTCAACTACGTCTTTCCACAGACGCTTGCATGCCTTGAATATTTCTTTGTCACCTGTTTCTGCCGCTAAATCAGCAAGAGCTGTACACATATATACCAGTCTTACTGCATGACCTTCAGCAGTTTCCTGTTCAAGAATTGGTTTATGATTTTGGAAATATGTGTCAGGCAGGTTTTCAATTCCATTTAACGCATTAGGGCCATCATATTCCTTTGCCTGGTCTTTGAAAAACTGAGGATTCTTTCCTCTTTCAAGCAAGAAGTACTTTGCCAAATTCAAATAGCGTTTTTCTTCTGTTGCTCTGTATAATCTCAGCAAGCCTATTTCGATTTCCTCATGACCATCATAGCCATGAATTTTTCCGTCCTCTGGCCCAAAGTTCGCATCAATATTATCAGCACATTTCTTTGCTACATTAAGTACTTTTTCATTTCCTGTAGCATCATGATAAGCCACTGCAGCCTCAATAAAATGCCCCATACAATATAGCTCATGGCTGCCTGCTAATCTTTTGTATCTACTATCCAATCCCAAGATTGAAAAGTAAGTATCTAAGTATCCGTCATCCTCTTGGGCGTCAGCTATTAAATCAATAACTTCCAGTGCTTTAGCCTCAAGCTCAGGATTCATTTTTTCCCTAAGGGAGTATGCTACGGCCTCCAACCATTTATACACATCACTGTCCTGAAAAGTCCAACCATAATGTGTTCCTTTTTCTCGTCCTGCTGCAATTTTAAAATTAGCAATTGCATGGCTTTTCTCGTTTGGGATTGAATCGTCGTTTCTTTCCTTCTCAATAACGATATCCGCCTGGTCGTTTAAAACGCTCCACTGAAAAGGAATCATTTCTGTTCTTACAAGTCCGCGATATCTTCCCCAAAACTTTGATGTAATACTAATCTGTCCCATCGTAATTCCCCCTAAAAAAATGAAGTCACTATTAAAAGTGACTTCATAATACTCATATTAAATTAAAGCGCAATAGCTGTCTCAAGCGCAAGCTTCATCATCTCTGTGAATGACTTCTGACGATCCTCAGCTGGGATTTCCTCAGATGTAACGAAAGAATCAGAGATTGTAAGCATACATGTAGCGTTCTTTCCAAGCATGTTTGCGTTGTTGAAAAGAGCAAAGCTTTCCATTTCTACGCAATCGCACTGGCAGCGCTCTTTAACTGCCTGCCATCCACCCATTTCTGGTGCTGTATAGAACTGATCTGCAGAGTGTACCTTTGCAACCTTTGCATCAATACCAAGCTCCTTAGCCTTTGCAATAGCGATATCGTTGATCTTCTTGCTTGGGTAAAGAGTCTTCTCCTCTACGCCATTTGTGTACTTAGCAAATGTGCTGTCTGAATATGCGCTCTCAGAGATAACTACATCAAGAACGTTAAGCTTATCTGTGTAGCTTCCTGCAGAACCGATACGGATGATGTTTTCTACATCGTAGAAAGCATAAAGCTCGTATGAATAGATACCGATTGAAGGCATACCCATACCACTAGCCATTACAGATACTGGTACTCCCTTGTATGTTCCTGTAAAACCAAGGCAGTTACGAACTGTATTAACACATTTTACATCCTCTAAGAAATTTTCTGCTACAAACTTTGCTCGTAATGGATCGCCTGGCATAAGTACTGTCTTGGCGAAATCCCCTTTTTTCGCTTCATTATGTGGTGTTGCCATAAAACAAACCTCCTTTATTAATTATAATTATAGAAATAATGGGCATTTATAACTGTACCCGAAGTTCTATCTAAAAATCCTGACTGCCCAGCAGCTACCTGCGATTCGTGCAAGCTCTGAGCATATGAATAAGTACAGAAGAATAAAGCATCTGTATTTGTGTTTCCTGCAATTGCCTGAGCTGCCGCGTATTGGCATGCACTGTTTGGCCCTTCTGCAAGAATCATTGCCACACGGCCTGATGTAACTGGTGCAAACTGGCCAGATGCATAAACTACACCAGAGACAGTGTTAGGGAACTTTGAGCTGGCTACACGGTTCATGACAACTGAACCAACTGCCAAACGGCCTGCGTCTCCCTGATTTGCTGCTTCTGCCTGAATAAGAGCTGCAAGAATAAGTGTCTCCTCGTCTGTAGTGGTGTATCCACCAGTGTATCCGCCATGCTCACCTGCAAGCTTCTCAGCTAATGCAACCTGAGCTGCCTCATATTGCTGCTGAATCTTTTGCTCGTATGCTTTTGCTTCTTCTAACTGTTTTTCCAACTCTGCAATAGCAGCCTCTGTAAGCTCTATCTGAGAATTGGTAGTGTTTAATGCTGAAGTGGTACTGCTTACAAGTGTACCAAGCTCTGACCTCTTGCTTTGAAGAGTGTCCTGATATGCTGTAAGCTCATCATTTTTAGTCTCGATAGCAGATTTTGTATCTTCCAATTCCTGCTGTGTTTCTTCGTATTTCTCTATGGCATCCTGATCATAAGCTGTAATCTGTGCCATGTATTCGAGACGTTGTAAAAACTCCGAAATAGAACCGCTTTCCAAGAAGTTAACCAGCGTATTTGTAGATTTATTTTCGTACATATATTGAATGCGAGCCTTCATAGCTTCCTTTTGTGTGTCTAAAGAAGCCTGTGTTGTTTCAAGCTTTTCATTCAAAGATTCGATATCTGCTTCTACAAGTGCTATGCTGTCTTCCGTTTCGGAAATTTCACTTGATACCGTGGTAATCTGCGTATTTAAATCGCTTATTTGCCCACTGAGTGAGTCCGCCTGGTCTTTAAGCTGTCCCTTCGCTTCCTCTACCTGCTGCTTGGCATTGTTGATATCGTCAACAGCCTGTGAGGCATTTTCCGACTCTTGTTTTAGTCGATCTACCTCTGATTGTGAAGCTCTGGCAGATGTACTACAAAGGCACAAACTAACCACTAAAAGCAGTGCTAAACTCCCTTTTAGCTTTTTCATTAATTTCTCCTACAATATATATTATCTGCAAGAACTGCTGATTGATTCTACTGCTACTGCTCCACCACGAGTAACTTCAATTTTCTTAAATCGTGATTTGAGTAGTTCTATAATCTCATTGTTCTTGCGCTCTGTCAACATACACTCAAAGAGTACTGAATCAGCGCCGATATCAACAATTTTAACGCTTCCTCCTTGATTAAATACGTTGGCTATTTGAAATGCTTCGGTCTTAGACTCACTGTTGAGCCCATTTACCCTGGCATAAAGAATCTCTTTCATGTGAATTGACATAGTGGTCAAATCTATTACTTTTATAACCTCAACCATAGCATTGAGCTGTTTTTTAATCTGCTCAAATGTGGCATCGTCAGCTTTAACCGAAATAGTCATTCTAGAAACATCGTCTCTTTCTGTCGTACCAACAGTGAGAGTTTGAAGGTTGTAGGACTTTGCTGAAAACAATCCTGAAACCTTTGCCAAAACACCAACCTGATTTTCTACATATAATGCAATCCATCTGTTCTTCATATTGTTAGCCCCTCTACATCTACTTCAAAATCATTTCACTAAGTGGTGTACCACTTTTAACCATTGGTAATACTAAATCGTCTGGAGAGACAATAAATTCCAAAACTGTTGGGCCATCTGTATTTGCCCTTGCTGTCTCAAGCGCTGACAATACATCGTCCTGATTAGTAACACGGATAGCTTTGCAGCTGTATCCTTCAGCCCACTTTATAAAGTCTGGATAATAGCTTCCGTCTGATGCAGAAAGATCTGTAATCTCGTATCTCTTTCCATAGAATAACTGTTGCATCTGACGAACCATTCCTAAGTTAGAATTGTTAAATATGCATATAATAACTGGAATTTTCTCAGTCATTGCAGTGGCCATCTCCTGCATGTTCATCTGGAAGCCACCATCGCCAGTAATTAATACAACTGGCTTTTTAGGATTGCCTATCGAAGCACCAATTGCTGCTGGGAAACCAAATCCCATAGTGCCAAGGCCACCTGAAGTAATGAACTCCTGGCCTTCACTTAATTTGATAAACTGTGTTGCCCACATCTGATGCTGACCAACATCTGTTACGATATTGGCATCAAAGAATACCTGATTGATTGTTTCACAGATAATCTGTGGATTAATGCCTACTTTTGTGTCAGGCATTGAAAGAGGATGTTCACTCTCCCATTCGTTTATCTTAGCAAGCCATTTTGATGTGTTCATTGGCTCGGCATATTCTACTAATCGCTCAAGTGCGATTTTAGCATCTGCGGTAACCGGTACATCTACCACTACATTTCTTGAAATAGATGCAGAAGCAATATCTACGTGAACGATTTTAGCCTTTGGCGCGAACTCATCAAGCTCACCTGTTATTCTATCATTAAAACGTGTGCCAATTGAGAACAATACATCACACTCTGTAACCGCTTTGTTGGCAGCAAAGCGACCATGCATACCACAATTGCCAATAAAAAGCTCATGGTCCTCAGGCATAACACCCTTACCCATTACTGTAGTAGTAACTGGAACATTCATTTTAGCAGCGAACTCAAGAAGCTCCTTCTCAGCACCAGAAATTCTAACGCCGCCACCAGCAAGGATTAAAGGCTTTTTGGCTGATTTAAGTAAACGATAAGCCTTTTTTAACTGGCCAATATGAACCGTTTCATTAGGATGATAGCCCCTAATATCAACATGCTCTGGGTACTCAGGGTCGCCTGTCTGAACCTGAATATCCTTTGGAATATCTATAAGCACAGGGCCTGGCTTGCCAGTCGAAGCAACCTGGAATCCCATTTTAATGAGACGGCCCATGTCTTCTCTATCTCTGATTGTCACGCCGTACTTGGTGATTGAACGAGTCATTCCAACAATATCTACTTCTTGGAATGCATCGTTTCCTATAAGGTGAAGAGGAACCTGTCCTGTAAAAATCACCATAGGGATACTGTCATAATAAGCATCTGCAATACCGGTGATTGTATTTGTTGCACCAGGACCTGAAGTGACTAGGACAACCGCAGTTTTCCCAGTAGCGCGGGCATAGCCTTCCGCCTCATGAACAAGTGCTTGCTCATGACGGCCTAAAATAACACGAATTCCTTCGGTTTTGTATAGCTCATCCACGATGTCAGTAATCATGCCTCCTGGATAAGCGAAAATGGTATCTACGCCTTCTTCTTTAAGTGCCTTAACAAATAACTTCCTTCCAGTAATATTTAATGCCATGTCAGTACCCTCTTAAGTTGTGCCAATTAACGTGTATAAGTTCTAAAATAAAATTCTATATCGTAATAAGTTTGCTCCTCTGATTCATCCGCAAGCTTCCAATCTGAAAGCTCGTCCAAATTTGGAAAATATGTATCTGCATCGTAAGCATAATCAACATATGTAACAAACGCTCGCTTGCAGTCATCTAACATCATGCGATAGATACTTTCGCCACCGATGACAAAAATATCATCCTGATTATATTTTTTAAGCTCTTCATCAAGCTCTTCCTTTGAATGAACGATGAGTGCATCCTTCACTTCGTAATTAAGGTCTCTTGTAAGAACGATATTAACTCTATTTTTGAGAGGCTTACCATTTGGAAAGCTCTCTAGAGTCTTTCGGCCCATAACAACAACCTTGCCTGTAGTAGTCTCCCTAAAAAACTTCATATCGTCAGGAATACTCACAAGAAGCTTGTTATCCTTGCCGATTGCCCAATTCTTATCTACTGCAACAATTAAATTCATACACACCTCCTAAACCGCAATAGGAATATTACGGATTTGTTCGCCAGCCTCGTAGCCTTCCACGATGAGGTCATCAGTTGTGAAATCGTAGAAGTTCTTAACATCAGGGTTCAAGTGAACCTTTGGAGCTGGAAGCTCTGGAC
The DNA here is from genome assembly GCF_900218035.1 of Pseudobutyrivibrio ruminis DSM 9787. Classification (GTDB taxonomy): domain Bacteria; phylum Bacillota; class Clostridia; order Lachnospirales; family Lachnospiraceae; genus Pseudobutyrivibrio; species Pseudobutyrivibrio ruminis. The sequence continues at coordinate 90,396 of NZ_OBMR01000008.1, read as the reverse complement.
GGCTAAGTAATTCCTTTATAGCATCCACGTGTCTATCGTAAATATGTGCATCAGCGATGACATGTATAAGCTGGCCTGGAATCATGTCGTTTACCTGTGCAACCATCATAAGTAGGATTGCATACTGGCAAACATTCCAGTTGTTTGCAGCAAGTACATCCTGTGAACGCTGATTAAGAACCATATTAAGAACTAGCTTGTCTGAATCCTTATCCTTTGTAACATTGTATGTAGCTGAGTAGCAGCATGGATCCAAATGACCTGTCGCTAAATCATGGAACTGATATAGGTTTGTCATGATTCTACGGGAATATGGTGTCTCCTTAAGCTGCTTGAGAACATAATCCATCTGATCAATCATCTCACCCTTGAACTCAAACTTTTCGCCTACAACATAGCCATATGCTGTACCGATTGAGCCTTCTTCGTCTGCCCATTGGTCCCAAATATGGCCTTTTAAATCCTTAATGTTGTTTGATTTACGCTGGTAAATCCAAAGGATTTCGTCCATAGCTGTTTTAAGTGCTGTCTTTCTAAGAGTAAGAGCTGGGAACTCCTCTCTTAAATCGTATTTGTTGACTACACCAAACTGCTTGATTGTATATGCCTTTTCGCCAGTATCCTCCCAGATAGGGCGCACAATTTCGTCTTTTGTATCTGTGCCATTTTCTAGGATATCACGGCACATCTCTTTAAAAATCACATCAGCTTTACTCATAACTTATATCTCCTTCGTAAAACTACCTAGACTACGTCTATAATATATTCAGTATAAATTCTACCACAATATCTTGCGGTTTGAATAGTTCTTTTCCTGTTTTTAGTTAATATTTAGTTGTAACCTCTTTCTGCCTAAATTTCCTTGAAAATCCAAGTTAATTGCGTTACTATATCTTGTAGTTGTTAATATCAGACCGTTCCTATTGGAAATATCACGGTCTGTTCTAGGAGAAGAAATGAGTCAAGAAAAGGTAGATAAGAAAAGATACGAGCGCGAGCATCGTAGATCAATTATCAGAAAGAAAAAATTAGAGGAAGCTCTTAGCATCCTTTGTGTAGCCGTTATTGGATTGGCTATTGTTGTTTGGATTGGTTTTTCAATTTATACAAAGGCTACAACAGCAGCTGAAGAAAATGCTACATACGAGTATTACGATATCACTACTGAAGCTATTCAGGATTATCTTGGTACTTTAAATTAATTTCATATGCAATATTTAAGGTCCATGTCATTTTGACATGGACCTTTGTTGTACTTCTGGTCAAATCCACATATTTATTCCATATAAATATCTATTACTCAACTGTTACTACCTTTGCAAGGTTTCTTGGCTTATCAACATCAAGTCCCTTATCTGCTGAAACGTAGTATGAATAAATCTGAAGAGCAACGATTTCTGGGAATGACATATACTCGTCATCTAAATCTGGAAGACCAATTACATGATACTCATCAGAGAAATCAGCCTTTAATTCATTCTTTGCAATAAGCACAACGTTTGCTCCACGAGCTCTGATTTCCTTAACATTTGACAATGCCTTTGAAATCAAGTGAGTCTGAGTAACTGCTGCAATAACTGGTGTGCCCTCTGAAATAAGAGCGATTGGACCATGCTTTAATTCGCCAGCTGCATATGCCTCTGAATGAATGTAAGAAATCTCCTTAAGCTTTAAGGCGCCTTCCATAAGTACTGTGTAATCCAAACCTCTACCAATCATGAAAAGATCAGAAGCTGTGATTACTTCTTTTGCCAATTTGTGAATTGCATCCTTCTGTCCGATAACCTCTGCCATAGCATCAGGGATTTTTCTAAGATTGCTAGTAGCTTCCTCAAAATACTCCTCAGTGATTGTTCCTCTTACAAGACCTGACTTAAGGGCAAGCATGTAGAACATCAACATCTGAGTTGTATACGCCTTTGTGCTGGCAACTGCGATTTCTGGGCCTGCATCTGTGTAAAGAGTATAATCTGCAACTCGTGAGATTGATGAACCTCTTACATTTAAGATTGCAAGACATAGTGCACCTGCTTCTTTTGCCTTTCTAAGGGCCTCTAAAGTATCGATTGTCTCACCTGACTGAGAAACTGCAATGAAAAGTGTATCAGGGCCAACTGTAGTATCAGAATAAATAAACTCTGAAGCCATCTCAGTATCAACATTTATTCCTGTCCACTTCTTGAACAACTGAGCCCCCATAATACCTGCATGCAAAGCTGTACCACAGGCAACAATGCAAATACGATTGAAGTTCTTTAAAGCATCGTCTAATGTACCACCGAAACCAAACTCAATATCGTTATTAACAAGATAATTGCTTAAGATTCTGCGAATGCAAGTTGGCTGCTCATCAATTTCCTTTGCCATGAAATATGGATAGCCCTGCTTTCCTGGAGCAGAAACATCCCAATCAACCTTTGTGTATTTTGGCTCAACTGGATTACCATCGAAATCTTCCAAAGAAATTCCATCACGATTTGCTGTAAGAATAATTCTCTCATCAAGTACAAAGTACTCCTTTGAATACTTGAAAAGTGCTGCTGGGTCAGAAGACAATACAGTCACATTGTCAGTAGTTGTAGCTACGATAGGGCTAACATTTCTAACTGCGTAGATAGTATCTGGCTTATCATCAAACATGATTACAAACGCAAATGTACCCTTAATCTTTTTGATTACTCTCTTGATTGTCTTCTTTGGATCACCATCGTAGAGCTTATCAATAAGAGCTGCAACAACCTCAGTATCTGTCTCAGTAACAAGCTTATCCTCAAGCTCGTATTCTTCACGTAAATCAGCATAATTTTCAATGATGCCGTTATGAACTAATGTAACCTTTCCCGAACGATGTGGATGAGCATTCTTATCGCAAACTCCACCATGAGTAGCCCATCTGGTATGACCAATACCGCAGCTAAAATCAGCACCTTCAGCTGGAACAATTCCTCTAAGGTCGCTAACTCTGCCCTGGCACTTGTACACCTGTGAGTCGCCTTCATTTTCACGTCTGATAGCGATTCCTGCACTGTCATATCCTCTATACTCAAGAAGCTCTAATCCATCTAATATATTAGCTAAAGCATCATTTCCTAAAAAACCTATAATTCCACACATATTTTATTCCTCATTCTTTCTATGTATTACAGCAATGCTGTGAAAGTTCAAAACTACCTATCGCATCATCTTTGTTTTGCAGTCACCTGCATATTTGCTAATGCGTTCGCGTTAGGCAACACGGGAGGGCACCCGCCGAATTTTCGATAATCCCTCCTCCTCGTTAACCAGTCGTCCTGGTGCATGGCGCTAAAACGAGGAATAAATACATGGATTTCTTGACCTCTATTCAATTATCAAAGTACAACGGAATGGATTCTAGCATAGTGTGTAGTATGTGTCAAATTAGTTGATTTATCATTGAGAGTATCTGCTTGGGAACAAAAACTTATTCAGCATAAAAAACCACAGAACTAGACATATTGACTATAATTTAATCCCAGTGCTAGTATAAAGTTTATACTTTTAAAAACATCACATCATCGGAGGACTTAATTTATGAAGAAAAAGATTATTCTATTAATAATCTCTACCTCTTTGTTGCTTTCAGCATGCAATCAATCTAGTGAAGAAACCAACACACAGGAACTACAAGAAAACACGGTCGATAATGCTACTAGCTCGCCAACCAATGATGAGTCATCCAGTTCAAACTCTAGCACTGAAGACTACTCTGATTATGTAGGCTTATGGTCAACTGATGGTTCTCGCATAACAGATAGTGGAACTGAGTTAAATATTGAAATACAAGGTAATGAAATAACAAATGCATCTCTCTATACACAAACAAGCTCGTTTGATAGATTTGCCGAAGTCGACAATATCACTGGAACCATTATAGATGGAACTTGTACGTATGAATTTACAGATGATGGTTGGGATAATAGCGGAACACTTTTAATTCAATTAAAAGACAATACCATTACTATTGATGTGGAAGATTTTGTCTTGTCAGAAGACAACGTGATAGGTTATGGAATTAATGGGCATTATGATCTTATTAAAGTGCAGGACGATGACTCTCAAACTACCACCAGCGATACTACTTTAAATAAATATAATGACGATTGGACCGAGGAACAGATTCTAGCTGAGCTTGATAAACGAAGTCAATATAAAGATGAAACTTCATACTATCCTGATTTCTTAAGATATAAGGAAGTAGTTCGCGAATGCACTGATATCTCTGTAGATTGCTATCCACTGTTTAATACAGATACCCAGTATTATCAAGCAACTGATTTTGAAAATGTTCCACCTGTAATCATTCATTTAGCAAAAAATGAAATCTATGCCAGACATGGTTATATTTTTACAGATGAAGATTTAAACAATTTTTACCTCACACAACTCTGGTACCTTCCAGAAGTACGAGCATCAGACTTTGATGATAGCGTTTTTAATGAATACGAAAAATATAATCTGGAACTGCTTTCCAAGTTAGATACATACTAAATAATAAAAAAATGAGGTCACCCATTTGGATGACCTCATTTTTTATATTAAAAGAGCGCGAGACGGGACTCGAACCCGCGACCCCCACCTTGGCAAGGTGGTGCTCCACCAACTGAGCCACTCGCGCATATCTGTTGTTTCCTCAACAACAAAATGTATTCTATAGGATAACCCCCTATAAGTCAATACAGTTTTTTAAAGTTGCAAAGCTTACTTTTTATCGGTTGATTTTCAGAAAATTCAAATATCTATTATTCTGCTTTTCAAATCTCTATATGCTATACTCAATTGTAAAGTATCTAGATAAAAAGGCGGTTTAAATATGAACTTAGAAAATAAAAATGGTGTTTCCTTTCTTACATTTGATTCTTTCAAAAAAGCCGGTGTTAAGCACGGTTTTTCCACTCGAATAGGCGGTGTAAGTGAAGGTGTATTTGATTCATTGAATTTAGGTTTTAATCGAGGCGATTCCGATGAAAACGTACGTGAAAACTATCATCGTATCGCAAATGCGTTAGATATGAATTATGACCGTATGTGCCTGTCAAAACAGACTCATACAACTAATGTAATTGTGGTTGATGAAAAGGATGCAGGAAATGGACTTATCAAACCACTCCCTTACGATGATGTAGACGGACTCATTACAAATGTAAAAGATATGCCACTTGTGACATTCTATGCTGACTGCGTTCCTTTATTTTTCTACGATCCTGTAAAAGAAGTGGTCGCACTTTCTCACTCAGGATGGCGCGGAACAGTCGGTAAAATTGGCAAGGTCACCATCGAAAAAATGTGTGAAGAATTTGGCTGTGATAAAAACGATATCCTATGCGGAATCGCACCAAGCATTTGCAAAGATTGCTATGAAGTAAGCGCAGATGTAGCCAATGAATTTATAAAAGCTTTTGGTGAAAAACATAAATCCGAATTACTCCGTCCATCTACTTTTAATCCAGATGATAAAGATAAATACATGCTAGATTTATGGGCTGCATGCCGCCTCGTTTTCCTTGAGGCAGGCATTCCTGAAGACCACATCGAAACCACAAATTACTGCACGCGCTGCAATCCTAAGCTTTTTTATTCCCATAGAATCATGGGTGCAAATAGAGGTAGCCTGGCTGCTTTTATTTCGCTTTAGTCTTTCTTTTTTATTAAACTGTAATAATCTCATCTTTTTTACGGCTATATAAGTGTAAGGCGCTTACAAATGAATAAAAAGGGGGACACACATGAAAGACGAGGAAATAATCGAGCTTTATTTCAAACGTAACGAACGAGCCATTGAAGAGACAGACATCAAATATGGCAATTACCTTGAATCAATTGCAAACAATATTCTTAATGATGATTTAGATGTTGAAGAATGTTTAAATGATACCTATTTAAAAACTTGGGATAAAATCCCACCTACAAGGCCCAAAGTCTTCAAAGCTTTTTTAGCTAAAATTGCAAGAGAACTTGCTTTTGATAAATACAGAGCAAGTCGAAGCAAAAAGCGTGGAAATGGTACCATGCACGAGATTCTTGATGAACTGGAAGAATGTATTCCAGCTTCAAATGGCGTAGAGCAATCCATTTTAGGACAGGAACTTGAAAATATAATAGCAGATTATGTCAGATCCCTTCCTGAAAGGGAAGCGTTTATCTTCCTTAGTAGATACTTTTATGCCGATGATATTACTACCATATCCAAAAAATATGGTATATCAAAGAACAATGTATCAGTAATGCTTAGCAGATTGAGAGCAAAGCTCAGAACACGTTTGGTAAAGGAGGGATATTTGGCATCATGAAAAAAGAAAATTTATTTTTAGCATTTAACGGTGTAGATGACATTTTAATTACTCAGTGTGCAAGATATCAGTCCGGTAAAAAGATTGTAAAATTTAATAAACGGCTGTCAGTGGCAGCTTGCATATGCTTAATACTCATAACTACCATCACTGCTACGGCAGCAATACGTCATTTCTGGGGTCATGGACTCAGCAGCTATTTTAATGCTACCGACGAACAGCAACAAACTCTTACAGAACAGGGACAGGCAATAGTATTTTCTGAAGAAGACGATTATTCAAAATATGCCATCACGGACAATGGAATCACTCTTACTCCAGTAGCAATTGTTGCCGATGATAATAAGATTAATCTTACATTGAAATACTCAGGTGTTGAGATAAACGAAGGCTGTGAGCCAAACATCAACGTTGATGATATTTATATACAAGGCTACGAAGGGGACAGCTTTGGATACGGCATGGGAATCAGAGATGATGAGTTTATCTTTAATATCGATGGAACAGATTCAATTGATTCTGAAATGTCCCTAACCGGCAAAACCATACACTTAGAATTAAGCGATTTTTCTATTGTGAATAGTGATTTCTCAGAAAATAGTTTAGGTGGTACCTGGGTATTTGATTTGCCTATTCCAGAAGTAAGTAATGCTCTTGTAATTGATTTAAACAACTTTATCCCTGAGTTTAATTGTGAGGCTACTTCATTTAAAATCAGTCCTATTTCTGCGGAGATTCGCTACACTATTACTGACGATGTAAAAGATAGCTGGTTTGGTACTCCAATGGATAAACCTCGCGTACCTTATATTACAAGTTTAACCTTAGATGACGGTACAGTAATTGATTGCAGGGAATGCGATAATCTAAATAGCATTGATGGAGATAATAACACCGCTATTTTTTCTTTGGAATTCAATAACATAATAGAACCTAGCACTGTAAAATCAATTGAATTAGAAGATATTAACGGAAATACTGCTAGTATTTCTCTTCATTAGCACCAATACATTGATTTTCAGAGCGGTTGTGATACAATTCAATTGATTGCAACCAGATATTAATTATAGACACTTTCACTAGGAGGGTTATTATGGAATTCCAGCAGGTTATTGACGCTAGACAGAGCGTTAGATCATTCAACGGTAAGCAGGTTTCTGAGGAAATCCTACGCGAGATGGTATCAGCTGCATCAGCTGCACCTTCTTGGAAGAACACTCAGACATCTCGATACTACTGCATTTCTACTCCAGAGCAGGTAAGCAAATTCAGAGAGACTGTTTTACCTGATTTTAATCAGAACAGCACAAAAGAAGCAACAGCATACGTTGTTACTACATTCCAAAAGAATGTTTCTGGATTTAACAAAGCTACAGGAGAGGCCGACAACGAAGTTGGAAACGGCTGGGGTGCTTATGATCTTGGTTTACACGATATGTTGCTCTGCGCAAAAGCTGTTGAACTTGGTGTAGACACACTTATCATGGGCTTAAGAGATGCTAAGGTTGTTGCTGATTTCTGTGGCATTCCAGAGGATGAGCAGGTCATGAGCATCATTGCTGTTGGTTACAGATCTGAATCTGTTACTAGGAAGCCACCTCGCAAGAATATTGAAGATATTGCGAAGTTCATATAGTTTTAAAAAGAGATATCCGCTGTGGATATCTCTTTTTTTATTGCCTGATTAAAATCCTAATCTATAGAATAGTACTCTTGTGATAACGCCTCCGGGATATCTTCTTCTTTCAAAATTTCATAACATGAATCATAATCTACAATTTCTGATAAAGATGCTTCATAGCTTTCTATAATCGATTCATATTCTTCTCCAGTTATCTCTTGTCCATCCAAATAATACTTGTTTTCTTTTAATTCTCCGTCTTCTGTAAACGTTATATCTGCCTGCATTCCTTTGTCTAATGTCATTTTTCCATTAGCTAGAGATAGGTAAAATCGATATTCACCAGCCCCACCATTTCTATAATAGTTATATGAAATCATTCCCAAATTTTGTAATAATTCAAAAGAACCATACGAACCATATTGCGGAAAACCATCTATAGCCAATGAAACCACTTCATTATCTCGATAAGAGTAAAGCAACGCCCCGTCATTATGTGCATTTCCCTGAAAAACTGCAAGTTCATAAGTGTTATCATTATCAATCGTTATTAATGCTACACGAAGAGGTTCATCTACATCCTGAAGCATTCCCTTGAGCAATTCGCTGTATGCTTCTACTTCAGGATGATTTGATTCCTTCGATGGATCATCAATTTCAACCTCGCCTGAACGTAAGAGTTCTAATGACTCTTCATTTAGTATGTATGTAGTGTTTGAACTATTATTTCCCGACCAGCCAGTAAACTCTCCTTCAATAACAGAGTCATAATAATTGTTATACTCATCTTCATTAACTTCTTCACCCTTTACATAATAAGAAAAACCTAAAGACTCTCCTTCCGGACATTCTTCATACGATTCGCAATGGGTTGATAATTCACCTTCATCATTAAGATATCCATACCAATTAGAACAAATGCCTAAATTATAATTACTCTCATTTAATACATTTTTTCTTGGTATATAACTAATACTATTATAGTGACCAATCGGACCACTACTTATAATATTTCCATCCACATATTTTAATATACAAATATCAGAGGTATTAGCCAATAACTTAGTCCAACCAATAATAAGTTCTGGAATATAATCCTCGTCTATATATACTAGAGAAAATGCTAACTTAGTTTCGTATGTCTCGTACTCACCAACTTCAAAACCTTCATATAAAGGATTATTCTCAAGATAATCCGCATAGGCATTATAGACATTCTGTAGATTATTATCCTCTGAATCATCAATTCCTTCTACAATAGTATTAGTTTCGCTTTTACTATCTTCCTTTACCAAAACTGCATTTCCACAGCTAGTTAATACTGCGCTAGCCATGCATATTAGTAATAGTTCTTTAGCCTTTTTATAGTACATTTAAATAAGCCTCTTAATTTTTTATTTTAAACTCAAGTCTATTTCCTCAATATTATACATTACCAAAGGCTCGTGTTGTGAGTCCAACTCACTAAAAAAGACCAATTCCCCTTTATTGTCAATTGTCCAATCGGCGATTGGACAATTTGAGAATCACGTTCTTTATATACCAAGTAGAACTGTCGCATACTCGCCACATTGCTTCTCGAAAAACCACGACCATAGTTATTTGTTAAATATTCTGAAAGAGAATCAAAAATCCTTCCGATAAGTTTTTTGACATGATTATATGCTCCCTCCTATTGTAACCATAAAAAAACAGTACCGCAAATACGATATTGACTATTTCATTGTCGAATGTAAATCAGAACAATGCTCTTTTAACCCGGTTATTAACACTCTTAATCCAAGTAAAGATTCTACTTATTGGACTATGTTTTGGTGCGATTTTATTATTCTTGTCAACAGCTTGTAGAATATTGTCATTGGTAGAGTGTACCCTATAATCATAAGTTTTTATAACTGATAATGCCGGTCTTATTTTAATTCGTTTACAATAATTATTTTGTATATGGTATCCCCCTACAAATTGTCTTGTACCATCTGTAAGTCTTTTATAATTGTTATGTCTAAGCTGAACGTTTCCATCATTATCAAGAGATATAATTCTCCAAGTATCTTCTTTATATTTGATTGTCAATGTATTTTCAAATATAGAAGTAGTCATCCTATTAGTAACGTATATATCTCTAAGAACTTTAGTGCTTAAAAATGTATTATCAAAAAATGTACAATATCTTTTATAGTTTTTAGGATCTGTAGCTCCAATCCTAAGATATGCTTTGGTGGCGCAAGCCTTACACTGTGATAACTTTTCATCGTATTCATTCAAACATATAATATCTCTATCAGGATATTTTTGTATAAGTTTACATGTTTTATCATGTATTGAATTATCAGTAATCAGTCTAAAAAACTTGATTTTCTCATCACTCAATACTCTATGCCGCCAATCACTTTCTAAAAAGACACCATGATAACTATTATTTGTTTTGCTCATCGTCCCTCCTTGTATACCATTGGTATATTGATTGTATATTATTCCATTGGTATAATCAATGTTAAATTCAGGAGGATTATTGATGGCCGAGCTAAATATAAAAAGATTAATTGAATGTAGGGAAAAAAATGGAATTACAAAAATGGAAGCTGCAAAAAGGATGCAGCTTTCGCAACCAGCATATTTAAGATACGAGTCAGGAGAAAGAACTCCTTCAATTCAAACGATTAATGTAATTGCAAATGTTCTACATACATCGGTTGAATATTTGACCAATCAAACCGACGACCCAAGTCCAGTATCTTATACAATATATAAGGCATCTGATCCTGAATTATTCGAGCTAATTAGTCAATGCAAAGATAAAGAGCGTAATATAATAAAAAGGATTCTTGCATATGCAACAATGTTAGAAACTAAGCCATAGAATCAAGTAGGGAAACATCTCGTCAAATTGCGCGAGACGGGGTGCGGGTGTCCGGTGGACACCTCTGCGAAGCAGAAGCACCGACCGAGCCGGCAGGCGAGACCTCGAACCTTCGAGGCCCGTATGGGCCTACGCGCTCGACGGGATTAAGGAAGCATCACGATTTCTCATCGCAAGCTCGATAAATCGTGATAGGTCGTCCCGTCTCGATGTAAAGTGCTCTTTAATACAAAAAATGAGGTCACCCATTTGGATGACCTCATTTTTATATTAAAAGAGCGCGAGACGGGACTCGAACCCGCGACCCCCACCTTGGCAAGGTGGTGCTCCACCAACTGAGCCACTCGCGCAAATCTGTTGATTGCCTCAACAACAATGGTTATTCTATAGGAATTCCAAGGATAAGTCAAGCACTTTTTACACAATTGTTTATATTTTTTTATAATGCTAAAATCATAGATATGAAAGCACAAGAATTGGCCAGAGAATACATTCAAATCAAAGATGATAATGGCAAAGTAATCGGCTGTGGTTTTAATCAATCATGGCTTAGTAATACTGACCTTAAAGGCCTTAGCAATCAAGGTTGCGGTATGATTTCAGCAATCGATTGTGGCCTTTATCTTGCAAATAACACTTCTATTTCTATGCACGATTATCTCCAGCTGTGTCATCAGTTTTCCACTGCTATCGTATTTACGAAGTTATTTACAAGGGAATTCTTCGGCACAATTTCCATTGGCATTCTACCATTTCAAATATGCAGATATATTAATTCCATGAAATCCATTCAAATGAAAGCAAAATGGAATGGTATTCATGGCCATAAAAATATGCTTTCCACCATGGAAGAAATGCTTAGCAACAACATCCCTGTCATCTGGGGATTGTATCGATATAATCGCAGAATAACACTCTATTCCTATGATTCTATAAATGATACATATAAAGCTACCGCATCTACTAATAGTCACTACGTAAATGCGATAGCTATTATTCATAATGATACCCAAATCCACAATACAATGATAAAAGTTTCATCCTGGGGACAAATCTTCTATATAGATTATGATGAATATCTTGCATATGTAGGCAATTCAATCATAAGCAAGTATTGCTCAAATATAGTGGTTATTGATTCCGTCTGTTGATATTTTTGCTAGTATCAATGGTGCTTGCGCGCTGCACTGCACCATTGCCAAATTTTCCTCTTATAGAATCCAGCGTAGAGTCCAATGCCTTTCTCTTCTCTTTATTCTCATCCTGAAATAACGACATCTGCTCAAATCCATCTCTTTCTATATCTGATAGCGACAGTCCCAGCAACCTGAGAGGCTCTCCATGCCAGCTTTCTCTTATTAGCTGCTTAGCAGTTTCAAAAATAATATCTGTTACATCTGTAGCTTCCGGAAGCTTTTTCTGATGTGATTTGTTTACAAAATCGAGGTTTCTAAATGTTACACCTATGCATCTACATTTTCCCTCATCGGCTCTCATACGTGCTGCGACTACATCCGTCTGAGCCAAAAGCAGACGGTTGATACTTTCTATATCTACTAAGTCTTCTTCAACCGTTGTTTCTGCAGAATATCCCTTTGCATCCTCAGTCTCCTGAAGCACTGGAGAATCGTCTATTCCATTAGCATAATTATGAAAATGTATGGCCCCGCGTTCTCCAAGAAGCATTACTAATTGCTCTACTGGATATTTCGCCAATTCACCAATTGTATATATTCCTAGGCTCCTAAGCCTTGCTGATGTAGATTTGCCGCATGTAAATAAATCCTCCACTGGTAAAGGCCACATTTTGCTTTCTATTTCATTTGAAAATAGAGTGTGCACCTTATTTGGCTTTTCAAAATCGCTAGCCATTTTTGCACATAATTTATTAGAAGCCACCCCCACATTAACAGTAAATCCAAGTTCTTTATAGACTCGATCCTTTATTTCATAAGCTGTTGCAATTGGATCTGGATAAATAAGATTCATGCCAGACATATCCAAAAATACTTCATCGATTGAAAAAGATTGCATCGTAGGGGTATATTCCTGGCATATTGCTTTGAAAGCTCTGGAACATTTTACATACCAATCAAAATTAGAGCCTGCAATTACAAGATTAGGACATTTTCTAAGAGCACTGGAAACAGGCTCCCCAGTAACAATCCCATATTTCTTTGCAGGAATTGATTTTGCCGCTACAATGCTTCTTCTAGAATCTGGATCACCACCAACTATGGATGGAACTTCACGCAAATCAGGCCCACCATTTTTTAGCATTTCCACCGCAGACCAAGAAACAAAAGCACTATTAACATCAATATGAAATATTAATCTATCACTCATATAAAAAACCTCTAGCTTTATATTACACCATTATAAGCTAGAGGCAAACACATGTTTTATATTATTTTTTATATCTCCACAGTCTCTCCCAGAGAAAGCACTGCGTTTCTGACACAATCAGGACAATCGCAGAGCACCTGCCCTGTTGTGATTCCCTTTAAATCCTTGCAGATTGTAGCGCCACACTTTTCATTAAACTTGCTTACGATTTCCTTAGAGTATCTAGGTGTGCCCTTTCCGTCAGTAGCCATGCCCGCTACCATGACAGCTCCAATAAGAGCACCACATGTGCTCTCCATACAGCCCATACCTGCTGCAAAACCAGCAGCCAGCTTTGTAAGCTCCTCTGGAGAAATATCCATTTTATCTTCAAATACCTTAAGTACAGACTGTGTGCAATTGCACTGTCCTGTTGCCTTTAAATTAGCAGCTATATCAGCTCTTTCCTCTATTGTCATTACTTTGCTCCTTTTTCTTTTAACTGACAAATGCCCTGAGTCATGGTTCCCATAGGGCAAAATGTACACCAGGTTCTTTCTTTATATAGTACCATTACTATAAGTCCAATCAAAGTAGATGTAAGCATCAGACTGTAAAATCCGTATCCAAACTGAGCTACCCAATCAGGGAATACACTTCCTGAATATGCCCATTTCCAAGGTACTTTGAAAGTCCAAAATAGCTTTATAGCTTTTCTAAGTGTGCCAGCACCTGCAAAAACTTGATATGTTTGGAATATCATGGTTCCAAACATAGTCATGAAAAATGTTAAGAATCCATATCTAAACCATTTTGAAGAAAGCCACTTTGGCGCAGGCTTCTTTCTCGAACATCCTACATTTCTTCCTAATACCCAAAACAGCTGGCCTCTACCGCACATATTATTGCAGAACCATTTGTTGCCACCTACTATTGCAAATATCAGCGGCAGGATAAAATCAATTAATCCTAGCCATGCAAATAAAATATTAAAAAATCCTAGCGCGAAATAGATGATGCTCCAAATCCAAAGGTAATTGTACCAATGCTTTTTCTTTTTAGCCATTTATCACATCCCTCTCTTTCACTTCGATAACACTTGCGGGACATGCTTTAGCGCACAATCCGCAGCCCACACATAGATTTTCATCTACAGTGGCATAACATCCTTTGTAGATGGATATAGCTTGCCTCGGACACTGCAGCCTACAAACACCGCAGGCAACACAGCTTGCTACATTTACACTTGCTTTTTTCTTTGCCATTTAAACTTCCTTTTACTTTTTACTTGTATTTTTTAACCGATATGCCTATTATAGATGGTACAAAAAACTTATCAAGTACGCAATTTTTATTAACCTAGTAAGGAAAAACTGACTATGAAAAAAGAACCATTATGTGATGAAATCGCCGGAGAAGGCTGCGGATTAAAGAAAGTACTTAATATTGTAGGTGGCAAATGGAAAATCATGATTTTATGTGTCATCGACAATAACGAAATTGTAAGATATGGAGATTTGCGCCGCTCAGTATTTGGGATTACAAACACTATGCTGGCTCAATCTCTAAAAGAATTAGAAAACGATGGATTGGTTCATCGCACTCAGTACGATGAAATGCCAGTAAGGGTAGAGTACACTCTCACTGACAAAGCTAAATCTATGATACCTATTCTTCTGCAGCTAAAAAAATGGGGAGAGGAAAACCTGTAAAAAAGAGCACTCCAATCATTCGGAGTGCTCCTTCTATTTATTCATAATTATTGAAAATCAAAATCTTTCAAAACCTGATATACGCCCTTTTCAGCCCATGATGGACATATGTTATTTGCATGCTCTTTAACAACATCTGGGGCAGATGCTACTGCATAGCTATGCTTTGCAACATCAAGCATACCAATGTCGTTATTGTTGTCGCCAAACACCATTGTTTCCTCTGGTGAAATATCAAAGATTCTTTGTATAAAGCCAAGGGCTGCGCCTTTATCAACTGACTTATCCATACAGTCAATCCAGTCTTCTCCAGCCATTGTAGCCTTTACTTTGTCTTTCCATTCTGGAATGATTTTGCCCTCACCAAGGTCACGAATAGATGGTCTATTAAATGCTGATATTTTGATAATCTTTTTGCCGGCTGTAAGGATATCTTCTACTTCCTCTACGTGATTACGATATCCTTCGGTGAGAAGCTTGATAAAGCTTTCATCATTTCCTGGCTCAATATAAGTAACGCCAGGGCCTTCCCAAATAATGTTGCAGCCTGGTGTTTCTCTGAGTTCATGTGTAAGTCCCTTCACGTATTCCCAGTTCATTTCTGCAACGTGAATATCCACACCTCTACATTTAACGTGCGCGCCATTACTTGCTATGAAAATCAAATCATCTTTGATTTCATCAAACATTCTTTCAACGCTGGTAGATTGTCGTCCACTAGCAATGCAAACAATGATGTCCTGTTCTCTAAGCTCTTTTATCTTTTCAATAAACTCAGGATAAATTTCAGATGATCCATCTTTAACTAATGTACCATCTACATCTGTGGCGATTAATTTGATCATATTCAAACTACTTTCTCTTATCTAAATTACTAGCAACTTTCATTCCAACATTTTGAATAATCTGGAATAAGATAATCAAAAGAATAACCGTAACAATCATAATATCTGTCTGCCATCTGTAATATCCGTAACGAACGGCGATATCGCCAAGTCCGCCACCACCGACTGTACCAGACATTGCAGAATATCCAAGGATATTTCCAGTTGTGATTGTAGCACCAACAATAAGAGAAGTACGTGCCTCAACAAGCATTACCTTAAACACGATATCCCAGTTGCTAGCGCCCATTGACTTAGCAGCCTCAATAACACCTGGGTCCACTTCATTAAGAGAAGATTCAACCATACGTGCAATATAAGGTGCAGCACAAACTACAAGAGGAACAATTGTGGCTGTTGAGCCGTAGCTCTTTCCAACAACAAATCTTGTAAATGGAATTAATAAAATAAGAAGAATAAGGAATGGTATTGAACGAACTACGTTACATATAACATCCAAAATTCTATAAACTACTCCGTTAGGTTTAAGGCCATCCTTGCTTGTGACCTTAAGAAGAATTCCAAGTGGTAATCCTAAAACATATGCAATTAGAGTAGAAACAATTGTCATGTAAAGAGTATCGCGAATACCCTCTAAAATCATATTAATAACCTGTGAATCAAACATCTCCAGTCACCTCCTCAATTTCAAGGCCTCTTTCCTTAAGATAAATAATGATATCCTCCTGAAGCTGTTCATCCTCTGGAAGTCCAAGAATCATTTCACCCTTTGCAAAACCGCCAACATTCTTTGTGTCTGCACGAAGAATGTTAACTGCAGTCTGGAATTTTAATACCATGTTTGCAATAACAGGCTCGAAAGAAGAGTTCTCCGTAAATACGATTCTGATCTTTCTTTCGCCATTGAGAGTCTCTACTGTGCCACCAGACTTTTCGCTATCACCACGAAGGATAAGCTCTCTAGCCGCACTTGACTTTGGATGATTAAATACATCCTCTACAAATCCATTTTCAACAACCTGGCCCTTTTCAATGATTGCAACCTTGTTACAGATTTCAGATACAACTGACATCTGGTGAGTGATTACAACGATTGTAATACCATACTTTTTATTGATATCTCTAAGCAACTCTAAAATAGAAGCTGTTGTCTGTGGATCGAGGGCTGATGTTGCCTCATCACAGAGAAGAATTCTAGGGTTGTTTGCAAGAGCTCTAGCAATAGCCACACGCTGACGCTGACCACCTGAAAGCTGAGCTGGATATGCCTTTGCTTTGTCGGCAAGGCCTACTACTTCAAGTAATTCCTTTGCTCTTTTTCTGGCATCTGCTTTTGAAACCTTCTGAAGACGAAGTGGAAAACAGATGTTATCCAAAACATTTTTCTGCATAAGAAGATTGAAGCTTTGGAAAATCATAGCAATCTGGCTACGCTCAGCTCTAAGCTCAGCCTCTGAAAGCGCACCAAGATTCTTGTCTCCAATCCAAACCTCTCCGCTTGTTGGTCTCTCTAAAAAGTTAAAGCATCTTACAAGGGTACTTTTACCAGCACCTGACATACCGATGATTCCATAAATATCACCTGTTTCAATTGTAAGATTAATGTCTTTTAACGCATCGACCTTTGTCTCTGACTGATCGAAGGTTTTCGATAAGTTTTTTACAACAATTTCGTTCATATTTTTTCCTTTATTTTTAGTAATCAAAAGTAAAAACAAGTGTAGTAATACTACACTTGTTTAGATTAACCTTTGTCTTTATATTGGTCAAGTATACGACTTATTTTTCGTAGAATACTACTGCTCCATCATATGTATCCTCGATGAATTTCTTGATTTCATCAGACTTAAGTACTGATACAAGAGCCTGAATCTTTTCGTCGTTCTCATGTCCTTCGTATACAGCGATGATGTTTACATATGTCTCAGCTGCAACTGAATCTGAAGCCTCATATGCGATTGAATCCTTAGCAACTGAGTAGCCTGCCTCAAGTGCATAGTTACCATTAAGAACTACATAAGAAACCTCACCAACTACACGTGCTACCTGAGCTGCTTCAAGCTCCTGGAATTCAAGGTTGTATGGGTTCTCTGTGATATCGTTAACTGTTGCCTCAAGACCAACGCCATCCTTTAATGTAAGAAGACCATTGTCCTGAAGAAGTAAAAGTGCTCTAGCTTCGTTTGTTGTGTCGTTTGGAATTGCAATAACATCACCATCTTCTACATCATCAAGTGATGACTTTGTGCCAGGGTAAATTCCGAATGGCTCATAGTGAATATCACCAGCATCTACAAGATGTGTTCCGTGCTCCTCGTTGAAGCTATCAAGATAAGGTACATGCTGGAAGTAGTTTGCATCAAAATCCCCTGACTCTACAACCTCGTTTGGCTGTACATAATCTTCGAATACTGTAACCTGTAAATCGTATCCCTGCTCTGCAAGTAATGGCTTTGCAGCTTCAAGAATCTCTGCATGTGGTGTAGCCGATGCTGCAACTGTGATTGTCTCAAGATCAGCTGTTGACTCAGCAGCCTCTGTGCTTTCTGTTGTCTCCTCTGATGATGTGTCTGCAGCTGCATCTGAGCTTCCGCAACCTACAAGTGCCCCAGCCAATACAACACCTGCTAATGATACGCTAGTAATCTTCTTTAATAAGTTGTTTTTCATATTTGTCTCCTCCTTCAAGCCCATTATTTATATTGGGGTTTTGTTTCGTATTTGTTTATGAATGAGACTTTAACACACCATAAACTTCACTTCAATACGGTTCATTATACCTAGATTTAATAGCTAGCTATCAATTTTATTTATAACTAGCATTTTCTTTTACGAATGCTTTGTTTTTAAGGGAAAATGAACTATAATTTTTTTTAATTAAATATATATTTATAGGTAGAATGATTATGAAAAAGAAAATATTTATTATTTTTATTCTAACACCTGCAATTCTATTTGTTACTACCGCTATCATCCTTGGAATATACGTTACAAACCACTCGGACCTTGTATATTCCGAAGTTTTTGTTGAAGCCGGTACCTCAGATTGCGATGTAACAGAATTTCTAAAGGATCCAACCACTTCCGCAAGGTTTTCAGATGATTCTGTTTTTGATCCAAATGTACCAGGTGATTATGAGCTTACTATCATATGTACGAATTCAAGAGGAAGGGAACGCTCCTTTACCTCCACCTTGCATGTGCAGGATACCACAGCGCCTACTGTTACTCTTTCAGCAGACTCTATCGATATGTACACCACAGCTGATGTTCCAACCGCCGCTGATTTAGTTGAATCTGTAAACGATGTGAGCAACTGCACCATTGATTTTGCCGAATCATACGACTTTACAACAGAAGGCTCATTCGATGCCACTATAGTTGTCACAGATGCATCTGGCAATCAAACCACTGCAACTATCCCTTGTACCGTTAGGAAGGATTCCACACCACCTGTTATTACAGGTGTAGAACCAATTGAAATCACCCAGGGCGATACAGTTTCTTATAAAAAGAATGTAGAAGTAACCGATGATTTGGACGAGAACCCTACTCTTGAGGTAGATAGTTCAGAAGTAAACGTAGACAAACGTGGCACATATAATTTGACATATATCGCCACAGATTCTGCTGGCAACACAACCACAGAAACTACAACTGTAAAAATAGTCTCCGCTAAAATTGCCGAAGCCACAGAAGAAAACGTTAATGCAATGGCTGATGAAGTTCTAGCCGAAATTATTACTGATGAAATGACAAAAAAAGAGCAAGCAAAAGCTGTTTTTGATTGGGTAGTTGACAATATTCAATATTCCGAGTCAGCCGGAATAGATGACCTCTATTCTGCGGCCTACAAAGGTCTTCATAACCGTATCGGTGATTGCACTGTTAAGCAGAAAACCGCCGAAGTCATGCTCAACAGGCTCGGCATTAAGAATATGGAAATCGAAAAAATACGTGATTTTCGCGGACACTACTGGTTATTAATTGACATTGGTGAAGGATGGTATCACTTCGATCCAAACTTACAACTGGATGGCACAAAAATATTCTATTGGCATGACGCCGACCTATGGGAATACTCAAACGCCCACAACAACACGCACAATTATGACCCTAGCAAGTATCCAACTATTCAGTAGCAAATAATGAATTTACATAAAGGAGAACTAACAAAATGAGAAACAAAATTATCGCATTTGCGTTAATCGCAACTACTGCACTTTCACTTGTTGCATGCGGAGGTTCTAGCGACACAAAAGTCATCGAATCAAGCAACACTACATCCACTACAGAAGCATCAAACAGCGGCTACGTATTCTCATACAACGGCACAACAATCCCTGTAGATGCCGATGCAGCACCTATCGTTGAAGCACTTGGCGAGCCAAACTCATACTTCGAATCACCAAGCTGCGCCGCCGAAGGCATCGGAAAGCTCTACACATACAACGACTTCGAAATCCAGACATACCCAGATGGAGACACAGACTTAATCCTCTACGTACTCCTTCGTACAGACAATGTAGCCACAGCCGAAGGCATCGACCTCTCAAGCTCTCGAGACGACATCATCGCAGCCTACGGTGACCCAACCGAAGAAGCTACCGGCTCCATGAAATACGCAACCGACACAATGACTCTCGTCTTCGTATTCGACGGCGACAGCCTCGTATCCATCGAATATGACAGCCTCAAGAATTAAAGCAAAAGGACACCTTTTTAACTAGGTGTCCTTTTTTCTTGCCCGAAATTAGTCGAACTTCAAAATTGTATTTAATATTCTCTTTGCATTGAGCTTTAACTGTTCATGGTCAAGAGCGCCCTTTTCATCAGCGGCCTTCAAGCGGTCTGTGTAGCCATTTCCCATTTTAAGGTCGTTGCCTGCATTTGACTCTTTGTAATGCTCGCCTCTTGTCCACCAGTCAGATGTAACCATGCCTTCAAATCCCCACTCATCACGAAGGATTCCTGTAAGCAAATCGTGACTCTCAGAAGCACGCTCACCATTGATTGCGTTGTAAGCACTCATGATTGTGTATGGCTTTGCAGTCTTTACAACGATTTCAAAGGCTTTGAGATAAATCTCTCTAAGAGCTCTCTCTGAAACTCGTGAATCACTGTGTTTTCTGTTTGTCTCCTTATTGTTGCATGCAAAATGCTTAACCGATGCACCAACATTGTTGCTTTGAATACCATTTACCAAAGCTGCTGCAAGACGTCCTGCAACAATTGGGTCTTCAGAATAATACTCGAAATTTCTACCACAAAGTGGACTGCGGTGAATGTTTATTGCAGGAGTTAGCCATACAGCCAGGTTGTTTTCTTTAAGCTCCTCGCCTCCTGCTTTTCCTACCTTTGCAAGAAGATGCTCGTTCCAAGTGCATGCCAAAAGTGTTGAACATGGAAATGCTGTAGTGAGGATTCCTGTCTCTGGTGCGATTCTAACACCGGCTGGACCATCTGCTGTCATTGCGCTAGGCACACCATATTCTGGAAGATTTCCAAATCCAAAAGTATTTGCAACACCTGTGTTAGGCTGACCACCCACTAGGTTCATTAAATCTTCTAGCGAAAGCTGGTCAACGAATTCATCTAAAGTAATTTTGCCCTCAGCAACTTCAGCAAAAATGTGTGCATCCTTTTTAAATGGAGTAGTCAGGCAGTAGCTATCTCTGCTACGTACAACTGGTGTAAGGCCTTCCTCTGTACCAGGCTCCATCTTTGTAATAACGCTTTCGTTGATATCCTTATGCTGGCCCTGAGGAAGCGCCTCATAAGAACCATCAGAAAGCATTCTTTCTTTTAACTCAACTGGTGCAAGCTTGTGAGAAAGCTCCTGTATAACCTCATCTTCCTCGTTGTTCCAAACCAAATCTACCTTTGCCACATCCATTGAATTATTGCCAAGGCAGAATCTGTACTCACCTTTTTCAAGTACATAGCTTGCATCCCTAACCTTGCCTAAATCATCAAATGAAGACATCTGATATTTACTTACAGATAGAGAAATAATCTGGCTCTCTCCTGGCTCTAAGCACTTTGTCTTTGCAAAATCTCCAAGCTCTCTAGCCGGCTTGAAAAGCTTGCCCTGTGGCGCACTGTAGTAAAGCTGCACCACATTTTTGCCAGGCTTATCTCCTGTGTTTGTAACCTTTACTGTGAAATAGAATGTATCATCACAAAGTGACATTGAAACAATGTTGCTTTCAAAGCTGGTGTAGCTCAATCCGTATCCAAAAGGATAAATAATCTTTTTATCTGCTTCTGGAATTGTAAGGAAATATCTATATCCTACGTAAATATCTTCGTTGTAATTAACGTAATCAAATGACTCATGGAAGCCTGCTGTAGAAGGATAATCCTCAAGTTCACCAGCAAATGTATCTACAAGACGACCAGATGGATTTACCAAACCAAGGAGAACTTTGGCTGCTGCATCGCCGCCTTCCATACCACCCTGGCCCATGTAAAGAGCGGCATTTATTCCACCCTCTTTAAGCCAGCGAAGGTCAATTACTCCGCCAATATTCAGTACTGCAATTACCTTCTTGAAATTCTTCTTTACTGTAGCAACAAGCTCTTTTTCCTCCTTCGTGAGATAGAAATCACCATCAGGGAAAATCTCTCCTGCAATCTTTGGCATGCTTGTTTCTGTCTCCCAAGGATTGTACTCATTGTTGCATTCTACATCGCTTCTGTCCCAGCCTTCGCCAGAAAAACGATTAATCAAAATAACAGCTGTATCCGTAAATGCGGTAGCACCCTTTACCAAATCAGCCGAAACCTTTGGCTCAGCAGTCATACCTGGCACTCTGCCATTTTCATACTGCTTTTTCAAATCATCTCTATAGAAATCTATTAATGGCTCGTACACTGATACGCCATTAGCCTTCAAGCCATCATAAAGACTATGTACGTATTTACAATATACATCACCTGAGCCACCGCCACCTTTTACATAATCAACACTGGCCTTACCGAACAATGCCAATGGCTGCTCCTTTTTCAGAGGAAGAATTCCATCGTTTTCCAAAAGAACCATTCCCTCTTCCGCAGCTTTTCTTGACAATGCAATATGCTCATCACAGCCTGTAACTCTTCTATCTCCATATAAAGGAAGAGAAGGCTGATATAGTAATCTGGACCATTTTTGCATAATATAACCTCCCATTAATAACTATATTTACCTTCTCATATTAGACTTAAGTATTAAGTTTTTAAAGTGTTTTATTTTAATTGAAGTGAGATTTTTCGGCGGGGATTATCACAATTATTCTCAGCTAGTAATCATCCAATTTTCAGCTCATCTTCACTTTGCTCGCATATGCCTTTCAGACAAAGAATCCATAATATCTCACGGTATTTAGTAATAGCTGAAAAAGGATTTAGATTATGGATGTTTCAAATATCTATTTGTTAAAAGATGCCTATGGCTCAAAAATAACCACAGGCACCTCATTTATGTCGGCATATCAAAAGGCTGCTTCAAATCCAAAATGTTCCACAATTGAAAAGGTCAATGTAGACAACAGTAGCATGAACAAGGTGTCTACTGTATGGAAAAGCAGCAGCTTTGATGTTTATGTTTGATTGAAATTTATCTTATGAGATTTTTGAAAATCTGATTTTCCAAGGGTCTCTTGTTCCGATATTATAGGCCTTGGCAAAGCTTCCCTGGTTTATTGCAAGAGCCATATAATCCATTGAATTAGCATATATTAATGCTTCTCCAATTTTAACATCAGCAAAGGTATTAACATACTGCACGAAAGAATGGTATATGGTTGTTTCCCCCCTGGTAATTGTCACGTCCACCAAATCACCAGCCTTAAATGGCATCTTTTCAAAGGCTTCTCGTCCAATATTTGTCCACAATGAGCCAAATCGTACATCTAAGGTTTCAATATTTCCTTCAATGAAATCTTCACCAATTTCTGGATACATGCCTTGCATTATGACGATTTCTTCTACAGGTATCTCTGATCCAATATCTTCATAAGAAATTTGACCTGAAGCAAGAAGGGCTCCCGTGTAGCCATACACATCCCTTCCATGGAACGTATATGAATTCTCACTATTCTTTCTCCTTCCAACTTCCTCACTGATTTCTCTTACCGACTCAATACCAATTACACGGCTAACATGTGATATGGAGCCATTATCAGGAGTAACAATATACTGCCCTCTTTTTGTTTTGACAACAATACTTCGTCTTTCACTTCCAACACCAGGGTCTACTACTGTAACAAAGACAGTTCCCTTTGGCCAAAATGGAACAGCCTGAAACAATCTGTAGGATGCTTCAAAAGTGTCAAAGGGTGGTATATCGTGAGTAAGATTGTAGATTTTAAGAGTAGGCTCAACTGATAGTGCTACTCCGTACATGGCAGCAACGGCACCGTCTGATAATCCAAAATCGCTTTGAAAAACTAATAACTTACTCATATCATTTTACCTTCCTGATTTCTATAATATATTCTGGTCCAAAGTAAACCTTATATTTTTCCATAAAGCTTCCCTGTGAAAGAGCAAGTGACACATTCATCAATTCATTGTTGTAAAGAATAGCATCACCCTTTTTTACATCTCCAAAGGTTTTACCAAATCTGGTAATTTGGTCATAAAGCTTTTTTCCATCCTTAGTAACAGTTATTGCCACATCATCTCCATAGGAAAAACCATTCTCAAACATTTCTGCCACAGGAATATTCGACCAGCAATTTCCAAAATTGGGGTCATCTATTTCTATTATCCCCTTGAGATATCCCTCGCTGCCTTCAGGTGTTGAAATATCAAGTGTTACAATATCGTCTACACTATATTCATTGCCAACCTGCTCATAAGAAATTATTCCAGAAGCCAATCTGGCACCACAATAGCCGAACAAATCTCTTCCGTGAAATACTGATGTTCCTTCTGTTTGTTTTAAGCGATTTATACTTTCATCAATTTCCCTGACCTCTTTTATTCCGTGCTTTGCTTTTATATGGGTGAGTGCTCCATTATCTGGTGTAACAATATAATATCCGTCATTAGTCAGTGCCACACATGCCTTTCTACTGGTTCCAACTCCAGGATCAACAACACTGACAAAAACTGTTCCCTTAGGCCAAAATTGCACATATTGCTGCAATCTATAGGAAGCGGACCATATATCATATTGTGGGATTTCGTGGGTAGCAGTCACTATTTCAACATCCCTTGAAACACTGCGCACTGCCCCGTACATTGCAGCTACTGCCCCCTCCTTATATGTAAAATCTGTTTGAAAAACCATAATTGGTAAAACTTCCTGCATCACTTTTCCTCCTAATTATATGAATGGGTTGTAATAGATACTTTTATTAATAAAAAATCTCACCCATAATGTAAGTAAAAATATTAATAAACAAATCAATATTCCTATATAATCAACCTTTCTCAAAGGCTTGGCTGCATACCAGGTTCGCTTTTTATGCTTTCCAAAACCACGCAAATCCATTGCATTAGATATTATGTCAATTCTATCCATGGTTGTCATAATAAGAGGTACTAAAATGGCAGCTACATTTTTTATTCGCTCGGAGGTTTTTGCTTTTTTACTCATATCCAGACCTCTAGCCTGCTGAGCTAGTGATATTGTGTTATAATCACTTGCCACATCAGGAAAATATCTAAGGGTCAAAGACAATGAGGTACATATTTTATAGCTTACACCTATTTTATTTAGTGAAGATGCGAATTCACTTGGATTGGTGGTTAATATGAAAATAATACCAAGCGGTATTACAGACAGATATTTCGCCGTCTTGGTAATCTGGTAAAAAAGCTGTTCTACTGTAATGTCATAATTTCCAAGGCCATTAACTAAAACGTGCTCTGTACCATATATCTCAACTCCAAACTTTGGAGCAAATAAAAAGGTCAGAATAAAATTAAATACAAGAAAAATCCCTACATAAATTAGCATCATTTTGATTTGAGAAAACCGTATTTGAGATATTTTCATCATTGCATAGGAAAATATCATGATGCCAATAATTATTCTAATATCATACGTAGCCATAATTGCTGTTGTAAGCAGCAAAAAACATATAAGCTTTGAAAGTCCAGACATTTTATGAATAAGGGTATCAAGACTGCTGTAAGAAAAGACCTTAATTTTCATTTCTTCTAACCCTCCTGTCATAATGAATAAAACACTCCACAAAGCTTAATGGATCATCAATTCCAGCCTTCAACGCTAAATCAAATAATGAGGTTTCCTTTAGATTTGCCTTTTCTGTTAAATCTAGGTCACACAATACCTCATAGGATTTTTTGTCTGCAAGCTTCTTTCCATCACATATAACTATTGCTCTATTTGTGTATTCAAGCATTAAATGCATGTCATGGGTTATTAGCAGAATAGTCTGCCCATTCTCATTTAGCTTTCTAAGGAATTCCATAATTTCTGAATAATGGAAGAAATCCTGCCCTGCAGTTGGCTCATCCAAAATAAGTATTTTAGGATTTAATACCAAAATCGAAGCAATCGTAACCCTCTTTTTTTGTCCAAAGCTTAAAGCACTTATTGGCCAATTTCTAAATTCATATAATCCACAGATTTTTAGAACTGCATGAACCTTTTCTTTTATTTCGTCCTCATCAACATTCCTTATTCTAAGACCAAATGCAACCTCATCAAAAATCATTGTCTTCGAAATCATCTGATTAGGATTTTGCATTACTATTCCAATATACTCGGCTCGCTCAGAAATAGAGTATTGTGATAAGTCTTTGCCTTCCATGAGTACAGTGCCCTCGTCAGGCTTTATGAACCCACAAAGAATAGAAGAAAGCGTTGTTTTTCCGGCTCCATTTTTGCCAACTATACTTACCATTTCTCCTTCATTAATTATCGCATTTACGTTTTGAAGAATTGGTCTTTTACCGTCATAAGAAAAGGATATGTTTTTAATTTCCAAAAGTGGTGAATTATTTTCCTTTTGTTCCCGGACATGATTTGATTCATACCAGCTTCTAATTTTGTCCTTGCATAGTTCTACATTAAAGGTTTCCAAATATGCAGGCTTCAGTTCAGGCACAATATCAATCTTGGCATATTTTGCTGCAGTCAAATACAAAGGCTCTCGTATACCGTATTTTTGCAAAATATCGCTGGAAAGCACATTATCTGGAGTGTCGTCCATAACAATGGAGCCATCATTCATCACTACAATCCTGTCAACCTTTTTGTGTAACACATCCTCCAAGCGATGTTCTATTATGATGACAGTTTTATCATTTTGGGAAATGGAATCAATAAGCTCAATTGCTATTTTTCCAGTCTTAGGATCAAGGTTCGCAAGAGGTTCATCAAAAAGAAGAATGTCTACATCATCAACCATAACTCCTGCTAATGATACCCTCTGTTTTTGACCTCCACTTAAATCGTGGGGATTTTGGTTTAACAGCTGCCCCATATCAACAATGTTGGCAATTTTCTGCACACGTTCATGCATCAGTGATTGCTCAACCATATCGTTCTCTAGGGCAAAGGCAATATCTTCGCCAACACTTAGTCCAATAAACTGTCCATCGCTATCCTGAAGAACCGTTCCCACATGATTGGACAGTTCAAATAAGCTGGAATTTTTATTTTCTATTCCATCCACAAATAGCTTTCCATCTATCTTTCCCTTGTGGGCAAACGGAATCAGTCCATTTATGCAGTTGCCAAGAGTACTTTTTCCTGAGCCAGAAGGTCCAAGTATCAGTACCTTTTCCCCTTTTTTAATTTTCAAATTTATGTTTTTAAGGGTGGGCTGACTCTGTTCAAAATACTGAAAGCTATAATCTCTAAATTCTACTAAAACATCATTCATCAATACTAACCTCAATAAAAAATAGGGAAGGCCTCTCAGCCTCCCCCTTTATTTCTTAGCTTAATCTTCTTTTGCCAGGCTTCCTTTTTTTGTTTTTGTAGCAGAATAAGCCTTCAAAAGTATAATGCCTACGATTACAGAAACAATGGCATCCACAACAAAAGCTGTTGCTCCCTGAATGAATACTTTATTTGCTGGCTCGCTATATAAAACAATATCAAGGACAGGCGCAACCAGAATCCAAGCAATTGCATTGGCTATTACAACCCATACTGTAAAGAAAATGATTTCTGTTTTTCCAAATCTTCCTTCTTCTACTGCAGATGATACTTTCTTTGCCGCAAATCCTGAAATAAATCCGCTAACACCTGATGCCACAACCCAGCTCCACCATGGTGAGCCATACTGAATAAAATCAGAAAGTGCATGTCCTACAAATGCTACCAAAAGTCCTGCAACTGGACCAAACAAGGCTGCAAAAAAACTAGATACGCCATAAGCAATCTGCAGATTAGTCTCTGGCACTGGAGAAGGCACCTTTACAAACATAAATAATACTAGGAATAAGGCCGCACCTAATCCAGTAGCAACAATTGTTTTTGTAGAAAAATTATTCTTCATTATTAATTCCCCCTTCTTATAATCTTGTAGTAAATATAAATCTATTCTACTATCTGGTCAACTGTTTATATCTCAGGAAAAAATGAGAATGATTTATAAATTATATTTATAACGAAGTCCTTTGAAACTGACCCCTAAAAAATAATCAAAACTAGATATTTCAAAGTGCACAGGAATCATATAATATTTTCTCCAACAAAAGGAGGAGAACTTGTTATGTATGAATTTACTGATTTTAAAAAGATTGATATGCACTCGCATATTGGAACTTGGGGTAATCCATTTAACTTTAGTGGGGATATTAATTTAGTTATTGATTTGATGGATAAATTTAATATAGAAAAGACAGTCTTATGCCCTTCTGATTCTTCTAAAAACGCGGATATTCTAGAAGCTTATGAAAAAGCTAAAGACAAGATTATTCCAGTGCCTTGGGTTGATTGCACAAAAGAACAAGCTGCCTATGACGAACTAGAATATTTAATTCGTGATAAAGGCTGCAAGGGGGCAAAGATACAATCTTTATTCGATGGCTATGCTGCTGATTCTCCAATAGTAGATCCAGTAGCTGAAATCTGTGAATCCTATAATGTGCCTTTCTTTGTGCATTCAGGACATGAACCTTTCTCATTGCCTTGGCAGATAGGGCTTTTAGCAGAGCGACATCCAAAATGTAAATTTGTAATGCTTCATATGGGGCATGGCCATGGAATATATGTTGAGGCAGCTCAGACTATTGCTAAAAGATATAAAAATATATGGCTTGAAACTTCAGGCACTTCAATGACTGCTCAGATTTTCAATGCTTATAAAAACGTGGGAAATGACAGAGTTATGTTTGGACTAGATACGCCATTTCATGCACCAGAGGTGGAAATCCAAAAGATTCTTTCTTGCCCATTAAAAGAAAAGGATTATGAGAACATATTCTATAACAATGCAAAGAACTTTTTAGGATCACTTTTAGATTAGGGGGATACATTCATGGAAAAGACTAGATATAATCAAAAAGATATTGCTGTAGTTGGGCTTATGATTGCTTTAGTATTTATTGGGACCTTTTATTTTAAGATTCCAACAGCCTTTGGATACACTCATTTAGGGGATTGCATGATTATTCTTGCAACATGCCTGCTCGGTACCAAAAAAGGTGCTATAGCGGGAGCATTAGGCGCTGGCCTTGCCGATTTTATCGGCGGATACACAGCTTGGGTATTGCCTACAATGGCTTTTAAAGCAGCCTGGGTCCTTGTGATGGGATTTATTGCATTTAAGTTATTTAAGAACTTTAAATACAACCTTTGGATTGGAGCTATAATTGGAGGACTTGTACACATAGCCTTATATACACTTATAAAAATACCAATGTTTGGCCTTGCTTATGCACTATCTACTCTTCTAACCCTTAGCCTTCAGACATTAAGCGGAATAATACTTGGAAATATCCTTTATGGATTGATGAAAAACAAGATTGGATGGTAAATATTCCACTTTATGCAGTATGTAACATGTAGTCCATATAGTAATATTGATACTTCCAATCACTATATTTCAGATAAGGAAGCCAGGATTGATGCCAAGGAATTGGCGCGAAAATAAAATTGACTAAACTAGATTATCAAACAAAAGAGTTCAAATGCCATTACATTTGAACTCTTTTGTTTGAGTTTGAACTTACCAAATAGATTCACTCTTTTGTACATAGAATGACCCTTTTCCTTCACCGTGTTTATCTATAAAGCCTTCTTCATTTAGCTTTTTTAACGCATTAAACACCGATGTACGACCTACGCCAGGACAATTGGCTAAAACATCCGCTGGAGTAAATTTTCCAATTTTAGTTTCTACATACGCCTTAACAACATCATATGAGGAACTTTTTACACCTGTATCATCCATCACACCAACACGCTCCTCAAATTCTAAATATGATGCAAGTACTACCTGTAACATATATTTTATAAATGGTGTTGGATCATTTTTCTCTTCATGCCAGCCGTAATCAATTTCCTGAAGAACGTCATAATACACATCTTTTGTCTTTTCAATTTGCTTTTCTATACTGATATATTTTCCAACAGCATATCCATTTTTATAAAGCAACAGCAATGTTAATAATCTACTCATTCTACCATTACCATCGTTAAATGGATGTATACACAGAAAATCGCAGATAAAGGCAGGTACTAATATCAACGGATCTACAATCTCTAGAGCAGCAGTTTCTGCATAACTCCTACAAATATCTTCTATTGCTTTAGGCGTCTCATATGGTGGAACTGGTGTAAATCTGATTACTTCGCTTCCATCTGGTCGTGTTTCTTTGATATAGTTCTGAGTATTTTTGAAACTGCCCCCATATGTAAAACCTGCATATTTTAGCAAATCTCTGTGCAGCTGTAAAATGTGATTAGGAGATATATCTATATATTCATAACTTTCGTGTATGGTGTTCAAAACATCTCTATAACCAAGAATTTCTTTCTCATCCCTGTTCTTGGGTGTTGTTTTATCGTTTACTAGCTGTTTAATTCTTGTACTAGTTGTAACAATTCCTTCAATGCTATTAGATGCTTCTGTACTTTGAATCCTGGCAATTTCAATTAGACGATTTAATTGAGCAGGCTTCTGACGAACAAATAAGTCCTGTCTTCCCTTACATTCATGAATTTTTGAGCACAAAAGCAAGATGTCATTATCCCACGTTTGCTGGCTCAGTTTTTTATAATCAAAATTCCTCATAATGAAATCTCCTACGATTTATTCATTCACTATTATTTGAGTTCAATTATAGCATAAATTGAACTCAAATAAAATGACTTGAACTTAAATATATCACAGAAGGGTAAGTTATTGGACAAAGGTATATGATTGAATTGATTACGTATTATTCCGTGCCTATAAAGTATTAATCATTGAATCTAAGGAATTTCTTTTCTTATTGCCTAAAAGACTTTTAAAATCATCAGAGCGATATCCTAAATCCAAAAAACAGTTTTTTTTTTTAAAATTACTAGCAGCATCCTTGTCAGCACATACCAATATAACCATAGGTGCTCCATAACGGCAAGGATGAACACTATCCATTTTTTGAAGTGCTTCTTCACTTTTTAATATATATATGCGTTGTGGCTGTTTATTGAAAGCAGTTGGCGCCATACGTCCCGCTTCTAAAATATATTTAACCTGTTCTTCATTTGGTTTCTGATTACTGTACTTACGAACAGACTCTCTTGATTCTATAACTGTCTTAAATTCCATCTATAAATCTCCTTTTTTGCTTTGTTAATACAACTCCTATAACAGATGTAGAAATTCCCCAAAGAACCCAAAGGTCCAACATAACATAGCAAATTTCATAAATGGTTTCCTCCTTCATTTGAATCATAATTCATTATACGGGCTAATTTTTTAAAATGTCAGTAAAACTTTTTCATAACACAAAAAGCCAGTCTAATTGCAACCTCTGTAGCATTTACAGTCTTAACAAGCTCTAAAAGCTCAATAGCCGATGGGCCAAATTCATCCTTTAATACAAGAATAAAGTCTAGCTACTATAGCTTCTTTCATCTCCTTTGGATACCTGTTATAGCTCCGTCAGAGGGGAAAAGGTCATGGAAAATCAAATTTTACAATATAACTTTTTGTCAAAAATATGGTGCAAGAATATTCTTGACATCTTCCCCCTTATATCCAGTTGGTGTAACTTGAGATACGTCAAATATATTAACCGGTAGTAGTGGTATATGATTCTTGAAATATGCTTTTATTACTCTATAGGTTTCCGTTTTACCTGTCCCAGAAGGTGCCGCTAAAAGCATATTATGATTAATTGGCTTATTATAAGCTACACAATATAAGTAACTATGAATATTTGCTAAGATTCTGTTTATTGTTTTTTGTCCTATTACCTTACTTTCTATTTCAGCACAGAATTCTTCAAGCTTAACGTTTGAAAGCCATTTTCTAATTTGCTCTTTTAATGTATTTCCATTTATATTATTATTCATCTTTTTTTCCTCCATTGAAATCACTTGATGAAGTAATAATAGCAACCACTGTTTCAAAAAAAATGAACACATCCTATAAAAAAATGAGCCTCAGTAAAATGAGGCCCAGAATGATTATCCTAAAAGCACTTACCTAAGTAAGTGCTCATTTTTCAATCCCTCTACAATTTCAAATGCATCAGGCTTAACTTTATATCTTACTATAGAAAACCTAAATGCCATCACTCCAAACGACATTAACAAGTTTGTTAAATGGATGTGTCTAAGTCATCTTTTGTAATCCGCTGAGACATCTAAAAATGACCGAATCCCTGAGATATAATCATCATAAGCTGTTTCTGCATCTTTTCCGTGAAAAACTTTGCAAAGCCCACACATATCGCAATCTGCAATACATGGAAATATTTGCTTTATATAATCGCGCCGTTCTTGTTCGGTTGAATTTATAATATCTGGAGCTTCTTTCATAAATATACCTATTTTATTTGCCTATTTTATTTGCCTATCCTGACGGTATATAGACATATAATCCTTATTAATATCACTAATTTCACGTTTTCCATCTATATAGTCCTGGTAAATATCCCAAGGACTACCGCCACCAAGCCAACAAGACGAACAGTTTTCACAGCCGCCTCCACAATCAAGAGATGCTTTTATAATCTCTTCGCGTTCTTCTCGTGTTGTATCTTTAATAAGGATGGATTTCATAAGCCTTTACCCCGCTAACATTTCCTTGTTAATAGTATCCTCACTAGCTGCCATTGCTTGCAATGTTTTATCTAACAAATCGTTAAGCTCCCAGCCAAGCTGATTTGCACCACGTTCTATAACCTCTCGTGAGCATCCTGCAGCAAACCCTTTGCTTTTATATTTCTTCTTAAGAGATTTTAGTTCCATATCTTTAGTACTCTTAGATGGTCGCATTAGAGCTGCCGCCCAAATAAGTCCTGTCAGCTCATCAGCTGCAAAGAGTACTTTTTCCATCTCTCTTATTGGCTCTACATCTATAGTTTCTCCGCAACCAACAGTAATTCCATATCCGTGTGAACATATTGCATGAATAATATCATCACTCACACCACCCTCTTTTAATAATTCTGGAGCTTTCAAACAATGCTCATCAGGGTACAATTCAAAATCTATATCATGTAAAAGTCCAACAATTCCCCAATATTCCTCTTCATCTGCATAACCAAGTTCATTTGCATACCATTTCATAACAGCTTCAACGGTTAATGCGTGTTGAATATGAAAAGAATCCTTGTTGTATTTTTTCAGTAATTTAAAAGCTTCATCTCTTGAAATCATTGTTACTATCCCCCTTCTCTTATTTTCTAAAAGCATACTCTTTTAGTAGGTAAATAGCAATCTCTATATTTTATAGGATGAATGGTTATTAAGTTTTCGATTTGGCTAATAAGGCGATTTTATTCATAGACAATTAATACGTTAGAGCGTCGCTTCACCACAATGATATCAGCGTACACAAGCTTCGCTCTAGCTTTGCTATGGAGTTTTATAAGTCTGAACACGATATTCTGGTTCTTCAAAACCATATGGGACACGCTTCTATCGCAGCTACTAACATTTATGCTAGGGCCAGCGATAAGGAAGATGCTGTAAATAAGCCCAGAAATTGGCGCCAGAAGTAAGACATATTTTAGAAGAACTCAGAGAAATTATACAATAGTGACCTATCAAAGGTACCAAATAAAGATGACAAGTAATGTCATTCTTAAAATTTTTCCAATACAATTGAAGTCTCGACACAAATAATTTACTTTGACACATCAAACAGCAAATCCTATTTCATTAGCCTTTTTCTTAAGACATGCATCGGATAGATTTACATCAAAATCCGAAACTAACAGTTTCTCCACACTTGACTTAGGTATTTCTTTGTCTTTATATGTTGAATATAGTCTCTGAGATTGCTTCAACACTGCTTGCTCCAAAAGATTTCTTACAAAACGTCCATTTCCAAATTCCTTTTCAATACAAGCCTTTTCACAGATGTTCTTACACTTTTCAATTGCTTTATTATCTAATTTCAAGCCCCTATTTTTTGCCATAAGCTTAAGAATGTCGGTAAGTTCCTCACCGTTATAATCTGGAAAATCTATATGAAAGGCTATTCTACTTCTCAAGCCTTCATTTTGATCCAAAAAATCAGCCATCTTATCTGGATAACCTGCAAATATTACAATTACGTCATCTCTGTGGTTTTCCATTTCTTGCACAATAGTATTTATTGCTTCCGCACCAAAGCTTCTTCTATCGTCCACCAAGGAATATGCTTCATCAATAAATAGTACCCCTCCACTTGCTTCCTTGAATTTATCTCTTACTTCACGAGCCGTCCATCCAACGTATTGACCGACCAAATCTGCCCTTCCACACTCAACTAAAGCTCCAGTCTTTAGCACACCTTCTTCCGTTAATATATCTGTCAAAAGTCTTGCCACAGTTGTTTTGGCGCTTCCTGGATTTCCTGTAAATACCATATGTTTAGATATTCCTCCATCCTTCAACCCGTACCCATCACGAATACTCTGCATTTTATAGGATGCTACGATTTGGTCTGCCAAAGCCTTCACTTCAGAAAGGCCTACCATTTCCTGTAATTCTTTGTATGCACTTTTTTTCTTTTTCTTTTCTTCTTTTTTTACGATGCATTTACATTCCTTGTAGGAACTATATACTTTATTTTTTAGAACTTCTCTAGTCCATTTGTTAAAAGCTGCATGCACGTCATAGCATTTATATACTTTTCTCTCAGCTTGTAAATAATTTTCTAAACTTTCATCTTTGAATTTATAAAATGTACTTTCTTTCGCAAGATAATCAAGATATGCTAGTGCCTCTTCCCGATTTCCTGCCCCTTCGTGTATCTCAATTCTATCCATAAAGTCGTCAGTCTTAATCAATAACTCTTTAGCAAACCCTGGATTTTCACACTCTTCCAAAAAGAAAAAAAGCGTCTTTTCACAATATCCTTCAACCAATTCAGAAAAATACCTAATAACTCTCTTATAGCTTTGAGCATAATTTCCATGGTTTTCGTCACTACCACGCATATCAATTACAATTGCAGCACCATCAGCGTGTTTACAAATATGCTCTAGATCACTCTCATCATAGCAACCTTCTTTGATTTGACTAATCAAGTTAACTCTTGAACTTAATAATCGACCCTGACTATAAAGCATTTGAACTAAAAGCTTTATTATTTCCATCCCAGAATCTCTATTACCAGAAGATATACAGTAATGAACTGGATACCCATAAAACTTCCGAGCATTTCCCTTTGCATAAATTCGATCTAATTCATCAAAAAGAGTCACATCTGCCATTATTTCTCTAGCACGGCAAACTGCTTCTTTCTTGCTCAATTTCTCATTTGTAACTACCGTTTCGTTTAACTTAAAATAACTATTACCATAAAAATCAAAGTCAAGATCCCTTTTATTCTTTCTTGCTGACCGTTTTAAATAATCTCTGTTATCAGCATCTTCCAGCATCTGGCCATACTCTTTTGTGGTTATCTCTGATATGGGAGAAGCAGATATCTCCTCAGCACCATACGTTTTATCAGCTTCATTTATAATTATTTTTTTTACCTTTAAAACTGATACCTTATCAGGCCATATACCTATGGCAAAATCTATATTTTCATCATCTGCATTATAAGCAAAAGCAAAAAAATCATCGTGCGATGTATGAGAATAAATCTCTGCATTCAGTATTGCCATCCTATTTTCAAGTGATTCGTTCTTTTTATCTCTATCATCTTCTTTAGTACCAAGTTTTCTTAATGATTTGTATTGCAGTTTCAAGTTATAACATAGCATAGTATATCTCCTCCATTTTGCTATCACCATCATTCATCTGCATCATGTGAAATGTGCTTTTATATGCACATAATAAAAAAAGCAATGCACCATTTTTGGCACATTGCAAAATTACTTTTTCTTCATTAAAAGCTACTTATGTATTGACCAACGTATACAACCTCAAAATTCTCATACATTGAATCAACATTAGCTCCGATGCGTAGCTTCTCTGTCATATTTCGGTTCAAGCCATAATCCCACATGTCAAAAACTTCTATACTGGTTTCTACTACTATCTCCATTATTCTCGTTTCCTGATCCACTACATAATATAGCTCTACAATCTTGTAATCACGTAATCCCAGTTCATACAAATACTGATAGCAATAATCTCCATCACACCCGAATACGTCAGGATTATCCTTAAGGTACTTGCTTATGGCATTAAAAATCTCGACATAGAATCTGTTTTCTAGGATAAGCTTGGTTTGTTCTAAATCATTCATTAAATCTATTCTCCTAGTAATATTATTCCAGTTTGATCATAAAAAAAGCAATGTACTTTTTAGCGCACATTGCTTTTACCATCAGATATAATGTTTTCTTATTTTGAAGGAATCCGCTTTAATCTCGTATGAAAAATAAACTGTAATATCCAAAAATCGCATCAATTCAAGTAGTTTTTGATGAAGCATTGGTTCATTTTTTGCTTCATTCATCTCTTCAAACTGTTTACCTTTATACGCAATAAGTGGTGCCGTCTTGAAAACTATAGGTTTAGGAACAGATCCAAACCATGAAACATGCTTCTTGAGATCTTCAATGAATCGGGCTCGATCAATCGTTTGTAAATACGAAAATCCCTCCATTACACATCTATACATTGATTCATCACTTAATTCTTTTTTTACTTCTAAAAGCCATATTGTAGCTTTGCTCTCAGATGAAAAAGAAATTAAATCCACATTTCCTACTTTGCGCGTTCTATAAGGATCTTTGTCTGCCTCTCTTAGATGTGCTAATGGAGTCTCAAAGTCAATAATTTTTCCTATTCCGTCATAAACTAATCCATTTTTAGAATTAATATACATTTGTCGGCAAATGATTTTTTCATCATCATCTTTTAAATGATTCTTTCCATCATCACCTTTTCTTGCTTTATCAATATTAGTTCTATATTTACTAAAATAGCTTAACCCCGGACTAGGTTCTATTTTCCATACATTTTCCCGTTGTATTCTCTTTAATTCATTTGCCCTTTTCAAAACGTATTCAGCCATTACTTCGGAATAAAATACGCTCCCATGTTTGTCACTCGTTTTTGCAGTAGTACTACATCGGTATTGATAAAGATTTTCCAATGGGTAAGTATCCATTTTTTTTACAATTGTTTTTTTATAATATGCGCACATAAATGTTGCCCCTCCTTTTTATATAGAAATATGCTCCCCATCCTCTATATTTAGTCTTTGAATTCTATCACTTAGATTAATCTGGCATTCTTGTTCGTCGTTTGACTTTGTATGATGCACCACCACCTTATCTGGCCTAACAATATCAATTGCCCGCTCTAAATCTTCCTTTGTAACATGACCAGAAACATGTGCCCAAATCAAATTGTCTCCAGCATAGTCTATCAATTGCTTTATATTTGGAAATTTTTTTATATACCCACTCCACATAGAATAAATTAAGCATGTGTCTTTAGGGTGTCTTTCAAAATAGTCTTTTACAATTAATGGGAAATGATGATTAGCTCTGACAACCATTCCAAAGCCAACCTTTTCAGCCCTCTCCATCACATAATCACTATCATACAGTATCTTGCGAGACTTAAACTGTTCATCTCTATCCTCATCATAAATTTGTATCAAATCATACTGATATCTATCTGTAATCCTATACTTTCCATCTGGCACACATCTTGAAAATGATGCAATTCTATCTAACTGTGATGAAGATGCCAGTAAGAAAACATATTTATACTTTGTAAATGCTTCAGTAAAAACTGGTACTAAAGCTTGTTCTGTAAAATATGGTATATTTGATGCTGTATCTTTTGAGATATTTGTACCTTCCGTAATCATCAAATCAATATGTCCAATATTCTTTAGTGAAGTCTCAACCTTATCCTTGTAAAAACCGTGCAAACGATAATCACCAGTAATAAGAATTCTTTTACCATATGCCTCTATTAAGTACATTACAGAATTAGCAGCGGAATGATCTGATTCTAATGCAGTAATAGTAAAATCCTTAATCTTTAAAGGCTTTCCAATTTCAATCTCATTTACTGTATCAGCCCATACTGCTCCAACTACTCCTTTTCTATAATCCTGTTGGAGCTCAAGAATCTTCCTGGCATGCTTTTCCATATAAACTGGAATCGCTGCGTCAACAAAATCCACTTCACCAATGTGATCGCCATGATAGTGTGTGAGAAAGATACCATCGCAATTAGTACTTCCGGTAGTGACACCATCAATATCAAGACGAGCCTGATCACCTTCTCCTTCTAGTGGAGCGCCTATGTCAAACAGTAGCCTCGTATTATCTGTAAATACTTCAGTGCACACACCACCTATCTGCTTAGCACCTCTATGTATCCTAACTTTTACAGTTTCATCTGTTCTCATATGCTATCTCCTGTCTTTAGCGATACTTCTTTTCTATTTCCTTGCACGCATTTTTAATACGTTCTCGCATACTCTCAGGTTCAAGTACCTCTATATTCAAGCCATATTGCATAGCCCAATAGAAAAATGTATCCGGATTGCATTTTAAACTGACAATAATCTCATCGTCGCCTTCTGGAATAACTCTAAAATCTTTTCCAAAGCTATCCACCAAGTTATCCATCAGATTTTCATGAGCTTTTAGCTTAATATGAATACTATCCCCAGAATACATATAAAAATGCTCTGCTAAATGTTCTTTCAGATTAAGACCATTTTCATATCCTTTAATACTTTTAATTGGCTTAGCTTTTTCCTTTAGTATCTCTACATCTGTGATTCTATCCAATCTGTAATGAGATAAATCTTCATACTCCGCATTATTGGCTATAAGATAGTATTTCCCTCTATTGCTAACCATCTGATACGGACTTACATCATATTTAAAATCCCGCTTTGGATGAAGTTTGAAGTCTATTCCATATTGCAAATACGAAAAGGATATCTGCCGTCCCTTTGAAATAGCCTCATCAATAACCGCTATAGAATTCATCACCTTTTGGTTATCCGCATTCTTTCCACTGGAAGTACTATGAATATGCGATACATGTGCTTTGAAGAATTTATTAGAATATCGCTCTAACTTCTTTACCAAAGAATGTGCATCCTTATCTGATATAGCTCCCGAAGTAAAGATACTATCTATCATCAGACGTAGTTCTGCATCAGTAAAATCACGCGTATTCAAATAATAGCCTTGCTTCGCGACGATATCATACCCCATCTCTTGAAGGCTAACTATGTTATTCTTAACTGCTCTTCTTTCGCAGTCCATTCCATAGTTGGTTTTAAGTAAATCGATAATATCCTGCTGTAATAACCTATGCTCACTATCAGAGTATTCTCGTAATATATCTAAAATGAGCATATTCAACATCTTTTTTGTTCCCGTTCCGTACATAAAATGGCCTCCAGTAAAAGTATCTACTGAGGATAATAGCATTAATGTATGTGCATTTTATGGCACATGTAAATCAAAACAAATTTTATTAATCCCTCCAGTCCTCTCTGTTTATTATTCTTATGTATTAAATTTGAGAGGGAGTTAACGTTAACGACAATTCGCGACTATTAAGATACCTTTAGTCTCTCGTAAATTGAGCTAGATATTTATAGTGAGTCGAGCCATCAGGAATCCATATGATTTGATCCTCAAATTCTAGAAGTTCAAATGTATCTATAATTATCCTTTTCGCATCTTCATCCTCTATTATGACAGGATTCGCAAAGACTTTAATCTTTCCTTTTCTTATTTCAACCCTCCCGCGAGGATAATAATTATACGGATACTCGCTATTCCTCTTGCTCCATTCTTTTTTATGATTAAAATTTGTTCCCGATTTGGAGCTAAACTCAACATCCTCAAGCGCAGTTCCATCAATATTGCATTCAACAAATACAGGAATAATATGCTCTTCAACTCCATAACGGCTAGTATTACAGTACCAGAATATCCCTTTTTTCATAAAGCGTTCACTCCTCTATGTAATAATCGTTTCCTTTATTTATCATAAAAAAAGTGATGCGCAAAAAAGCGCACATTCTATATATGGATGAATCTATCCAACCCCACCGAGATGCCTATAATCAGCGAGTTCAGTACGGATTGTTATATTGTGACCCATGTAAATTTTGATCTTTCTTATTACAATACTTATAATTTCCTTATTCTGTTATTGGAAAATATAAAATGAAAGCCTTTGATATACTAAAAGAACAATGTATCCATGAGGTTACCCATCTCGGCATCAAGCTCGGTACCATCTCATCATGGACTACAAATTCAAGAGCTAAGACCCGCTGGGGATTATGCAAATTGAACCGTGATGGAAGTTATTCTATTGAGATTGCTTCCCGTCTATTGGAAGATGATAGAATTTCAGAACAATCTTGCAAGGAAACCATAACCCACGAACTTCTCCATACTTGCAAAGGCTGTATGCGTCACACTGGCAAGTGGAAATACTACGCTGAAGTTGTTAATCAGGTCTATGGCTACAATATTAAACGTGTAACTCAAGGTTCTGAGAAAGGTATTGAAAATTACGAAGATGGGGAAATGGCAATAAAATATGTCTTCACCTGCGGCAACTGTGGTGCCACCATCTACCGCAAGCGAGACAGTAAATTCACTAGAAATTATAGATATTATGGCTGCGCCAGATGTGGAGCTGCAGCCTGGTCTAAGAGGACGATTAGTTAATCTTCGGCTTGCAAGAAGATTTGCCGGTATCCCTTCCACATCATTTCACAAATAACTTGCAGCGAAAGACCTCCACATAAACCGCCAAAAGCTGGAATTATAATACTCTTAATATTGTTATCCATTATTAGATTATTCCCCCACAAACCAATACTAAGTTGTTATATTTGTTAGTTTTACTTTTCAAATAATTGAATATATTCCTATCAAATATTCTACAATACAATATTATGAATTCTTAGAATCTTCATCAACAGCTTTTGGAAAAACTACTATAAAAAAAGAGACATCATATGATGTCTCTTAATGCTTAATTAGTAATCAAACTGTCTATAATATCTTCTAATAGAAAGAGGATGTCTTAAGAAGAGTTCCATATAAGAGTCAACTCTTGCGTTGACGGCTCTCATAACTAAATGTGAAATGCTTCCTCTAAACTTCTCACTGATACCCTTTAAAGGATATTCCTTTGTATCAATAATAGTATAATTTGCATTTACTTTAGGAAGGAATCTTGCAACACGTTCTGCAAGTGGTCGCTGCTCATCTTCTCCTATAAATAATGTAACAGGAGTATCAGCAACTATTATTTCCTGCATGCCGTGGAAGAACTCTTGGCAGCTGATGGATTTTGTTCTAATCCACATCTGTTCTTCCCAATAGCACATCGCATATGAATATGTTGCGCCGTACTGATTTCCGGATCCAATGAAATAATGAGGTAGATCCTTATGTGAATTCAAGAAATCAACCTTTTCACTCGCATAATTGTAAGCCCATTCATCAGCAGATTTTTCTACATCAATCAAAGCATCTGCCAAACTAGCTTCCATCTGACGGTTATACTCATCATAGTCTTCAAACTCACCATTTTTATACATAAGATAGTTTGCTACCATATAAAACTTTAGCTGCTCATTTGCAGGATACATAATTAGATAATCCTGGTTTTCTGGCTGAGTTAAAACTGTATTTGGTGTATCTATGAAAGCAAAGACTTTCGCACCAATATCTTTTACCTTTTTAACTAGTTCTACCATTTCTTTAGTATTACCTGAAACAGATGAATATATTAAAACGGATTTTTCTGTAAATCTTTTATTTCCTGTAGTAAGAAATTCAGCAGCATTCTCAACATATACCGGAAGCTTAGATCTACCTCTCATATAAACCTCAACCTGCATACTTGAAGCATAAGTTCCGCCAATGCCCATAAAGTAAATACCATCAAATCCATCTTCCCAGATAGTATCAACAATCTTCTCTATGTCACTTCGAAGTTTTAATGCCCCATTAATGCTGTCTCTAATTTTATCCTCGTCGAAACTTCTTAAATGTGGACCCTCAACTTCTGCCCACATACTTATTTTATTATTCATGTCAAAACTCCAATTTATCTATGCTTGAAAAAAATGTACATTGAAATTACATTTATCTCCTCTGACGTAATTTTTATTAAATTCTATTACTCTACCTAAATCGTCATATGAAGTACTTTGGAAAAAAAGTGTAGGAACATCCTCTTTAATACCAAGTAGCTTTGCATCAGATTTATCGGGAATAACCAAATCAAGCGTCTCATCAGCTCGATAAAGATTTATTCCAAACATCTTATATGTTTCATATATAGAAAACATATTTAGATTGATGCCACCCATCTTTGGAACAAGATAATGGGGGATGTATATTTCTTCCAAAGAAACCGGCTCATCATTAGCCAAACATAGTCTTCTAATATAAAAAAGATAATCGTCCGGTTTTATGCCAAAAAGCTCAGCATAAAGATTTCCGGCTTCTCTTAAATATTTATTCAAAATTCTAATAGATGGCACTAAGTCCTTCTCAATCATAGTTTGAGTAAATCCCTTTAAGTCATCCATATTTCTTTGAATTTTATTTTGATTATTCCCAAAATTCTTATTGCTCATAAATGTAATTCCAATTATCTATTTACCATGCTCCAAAATATTTGAGAGTATCTGTAGCTGTAGCAGCTCCCTGTGCCATTGATTCCTCAATAGCCTTACCCTCTGTAATGCCTTTTAAAAAACCTGCAATATAACTATCCCCTGCGCCCATGCTATCAACTAGATGATCACATTCTTTAATTCCGCATTTATAGAAATTAACGCCATCAAAGCATAAGCTGCCTTCTTCTCCTAGCATTGCTATAACAAGCTTTGGCCCTTGCTTATAAATAGTAGTCATTTTTTCTCTCAATTCAGGAGTGTCTCCTAAATCTGATGAGAAAAATACATAGTCAGCAAAAGGTATAGCCACCTGTGCTTCATTATCTTCTGGACGATCAGCGCAATCAAAGGCAGTGGTAATACCCATAGCCTTTAAATCTTTTAGTTGACCTTCGACCTTGCCCCACAAGTCAGCCACAACAACATCATGGCTTGCAATATATTTCATATCCTCATTTGTGAGTTTAAAATCGGCAAGTACGCCTTCATCATAGTCGCCAAATACTCTTTCACCATCCACTAATTGAACCTGGGAAACTGCCGTCTTACCATCATTTACATAAAGATGGGAAACGTTAACTCCCTTAGATTCAATTGATTCTTTCATGAACTGACCATAGCTGTCATTTCCAACTGGCCCAATATATGATGCTTCTCCGCCAATACGAACTGTGTAAACCGCCATATTAACAGGTCCGCCACCTGCAAAAGCCTTTCCACCTTCAACATTATTGTAGTAATCAATACAATTACTACCTACTGCCGCAAGTTTCATTATTCTACCTCTTTTAATCAACGTCCATTCTTAGTGAACTTGAGAACTGTGCCTGATCAGGACGGGATAAAATATTAAAATATTCAACTACTCGTCCCTCTACATCAGTTGTAATTCCAGAAAGACAAAATAAAAAACTGCCTTCTTTAACATCTAATTTCTCTGCTATCTCTGAAGAAGCATATTCTATTCCAATATCTTCATTTCCCTGATATAGGATTAATCCATAGTTTTTAAGTACTTTAAAAAGTGATACATCAATAAAACTATTATTCTCGATGCCCTCACACAATTGATAGTTGATATAGCTTTCCTCAAGCCTAAATGGAACATTGTTCTTTCTACGAATTCTCTTTAGGCAAAATACTTTCGAGCCTTCACTTATTCCAAGTTTTTCAGCAAGAAACTCATCTGCCTTAAGCATTTCTGAATCCACAACATCTGTCCACAGAAAATTTCCTGTTCCTTTAAAGGATTCCGTTGTAGATTTTGCATCCTGTAAGTTGATTCTAAATTTAGGTGGCGCAACATA
Organism: Pseudobutyrivibrio ruminis DSM 9787; assembly: GCF_900218035.1. Lineage (GTDB taxonomy): Bacteria > Bacillota > Clostridia > Lachnospirales > Lachnospiraceae > Pseudobutyrivibrio > Pseudobutyrivibrio ruminis. The sequence continues at coordinate 46,194 of NZ_OBMR01000008.1, read as the reverse complement.
CGTGCCCGATCCTACCTCACTATAAAGGATGTTTTCCTCAGTCAATCGCTTTATAGCAGACCGCAAGGTGGAACGATTAATGTTCCATTTTTCACATAATTGACGTTCACTAGGTAGCTTGGCATGTGGTCCTAACTTTTGTTCGCTTATATACCACTTGATTTGCTCCATAGCAAAGTCTCTTGGTTTAACTTTCCTAATCTGTTCCACCATCAGTCTCCTTAAATACTATTTTTCTGCAGCTTTATTCTTTCTATCCCAATAATAATATACAGGAAGACCAGTGACAACTGCTATAAGTGCACATAACAAACTTTGAACAGGAGCATATGTCAACTCACCCCAAATTAAAGTTCCAGTCATTACGATTGCAATAACAGGCATGATGATTCCACCTGGACAAATATATGAAGGATTGTATCCTTTCTCGCTTCCCTTCTTGCGTAATACAAAAATAGTAAAGAAAGTAAGAAGATTCTTTAACAAAGCAACCATTGTAAAGTAGCCAAGTAATCCAGATAAATCTGTTGCAAAAATAAGAACGATTGCTACAGCACACTGAATAATAATTGAGAAGTATGGTGTCTCATACTTTGGATGTACTTTTGCAAAAGACTTGAAGAAAAGGTTATCCTTTGCCATTGCATATTCGATACGTGGCTGGTACATGATGCATGAAGAAAGAGAACCAATTACAACTATTATAGCCATAATAGCTACGATTGTTCCTGCATATGAACCAATTACAGGTAATTTAGATGCAAGAAGTGCTATTGGTGCACTTGACTCAGCTAACTCATCAATTGTAAGCATTCCAGATGCAACGAAAGTAAGTCCTGCATATAAAACTAAAACTACTATCGCTGTAAGGATAAGACCAAGTGGCATATTCTTCTTAGGATCTTTAATCTCTCCAGACATATAGCAAGCAGCGCCCATACCGTCATATGACCAAGTTGTTGCTGCAATACCTGCAATCAAAGCAGCAAATGTTCCACTCGAAAATCCTGAAAGTCTTGTTGATGAAAGTAATAATGAAGAATCAATATTAAATAAACCGATTCCAATTACAAGAGCAAATGGAAGAATCTTTAAAGCTGTAATAATAGTCTGGAATTTTCCGCCACCTTCTACCGAACGAAGATGAATACACATAAAGAAAATTACAAATGCAACAGCAATTAATTTAAGAATCAATCCATGCACAGGGAAGAAAAATGCTAAGTGGTTTACAATCGCAAGTGCCATGATTGAAATTGATGGTGGATCTGTTGCCCAAAAGCTTATCCATCCACAAAAGAATGCAAGAGGTCTAGAACCTGCTTCTCTAAAGTATACATACTGGCCTCCATCCTCTGGATACGCTGATGCCAACTCTGAATAAACAAAGTTAGCAGGAATCTGAAGTAAACCTCCAATTACAAACGCTAAAACTAAGAACAAACTACTACCAGCTGCATTGGCTACCTCTGATAAAGAAGAGAAAATACCTGAGCCGACAGTTGTGCCTACGCCTAGCGCTACAACTGCGCTCAGGCCAAGCTTACGCCCGAGTTCATTATTATTTTTTTCTGACATTATGCCTATCTCCTTTTTAGTGGCTGTGCTAACCACTTTTCCATAACATTAAATAGAAAACTCTTATTCTCATTTTCTTCTGTTTCCTTTTTGAACTCGTTGGCCATTGAATTCTATAACTATTTAATCAATTCCATTCTCCTAAATCAATTTGCTAATACCCTAAAAATGAAATTATTTTTTATTCCAATTCCCAAAATCTATATGGATTATCAAAACCAAAACATACCAATTTAGTCGTTGCTTACAATTAGGCCCTTTATTTTTATCAAATTCTCCAAAAATCACACCGACACCTTGCAAATGGCTGATTTAAATGCTACTTTCAATGTACCTTAAAGAAACGTGCAATTCTTTTAAGTTATTCTTATTTCTCATTTTCTCCTGTTCAACAACGGGAGGATTTTTTATGTCTAAATATGCTGATACTATCATCATTTCTGATAGTATTTTTGATTCAGTTGCTGAGTTTCCCTATAAGGGTTTTATTTGTATAACAGATGGACTAATCTCAAATATCATAAAGGGCGAATACACAGGTAATTACAAAAACGAAAACACCGTTGTAATTGAAGCCACTGGAATGACAGTCATGGCAGGGGCCATTGACGTTCATTGCTTCTTTGCAGGCTATGCTTTAGAACAGTATCAAAAGCTTAATAACAAACCTTTAACTGAACCAACTCCAGATCTACTTAAAGAAATACTGAATAATAGAGAATACATTATTCCATTTTTCAAAAACCATATGAAAATGCTTAATAGTAAAGGTATTACCGCTGTTAAAGAGATGGGATTTGATGATTACTATGGTTTTACAACCATTCTAGAAGAATTAGAAAAGTCAAATGAACTATCTGTACGTTTTCATTTTATGAGCCAACCTATGGAATCTGCTATTAACATTCCTTATGGAATTTCAATGAGAAAAAAATTCAGCTCTGATTTCGTTAAGTTCTCTGGGTTCAATATGATGACAGATGGTTCTGTAAGTGATAACTGTGCAGAAATAAAAGAACCTTATCTTGATATGGACACTTGCTGCATGCAAGACATAAATTGGGATCAAATTAAAGCCGACGTACTCTTAGCTGACGAAAATGGTTTTCGTTATTCTCTACATGCACAAGGTGATGCTGCCATCCATAATGCAATCGAAGTATTAGATAACTGCCAAAAAACACCTGATGGAAAACTAAAAAACAGACATGCTATTACCGACTTAGAATTTTCTGATGCAAGTGATTTTGTAAAGATGGGAAACATTGGAATTGTTGGAGAAATCTACCCTCAGATTCAGTCACTTGCTCATAGGAAAGATAAGCTAGAAATGATTGATACGAAAATAGGTCTTGATAGAGGACAAAACTATTGGAATCGACGCTCTGCCCTAGATGCAGGGGTCACCTTGAGTTGCGGAACTGATTTGCCTTTACTTATCGATGACATTCCAGAATCTATATATCATGCAGTCGGAGGTCTTTTCCCTGATTCTGATCTTCCTTTCAATCAGTCAAATATGATTTCAAGAGCAGAATTATTAAAAGCATGGACTTATGGAGGCGCATATAACCTTTCCATTGAAAAAAAAGCAGGATCTCTAGAAGTTGGTAAATTCGCAGACTTAGTTATTTTTGATGGCGACTTGTTTAGAACAGATATTAATTCCATCAAAAATATAAAAGTTAAATATACTTACTTAGCAGGAAACTTGGTTTTCCAAAACTGAGCCTTTGAAAAAATCTCTGTAAATTTAATATAAGACAATTATTATTGGGTCTTCTATGATAAAATCTTTATTTATCAAGTAGGCCCATTTTTATGGCAAACAAGTGATTGTGTCAATAATGTATTATCAAGCTTTAAAATAAAAAAAGTAAAATCAATCAATGTAGAATTAAGTTGTACATTCTAGAATTTAAAAATTCATTTTACTTAAGATTTTTTCGTATTTTATAATTTGTTCGATTTACAAGAATACATGTTCGGGTGTATTATCTACTTACAAAAGGCAAACATATTTTCGGAAAGTATGTTCGCAATTTATCAAGGAGGTAAGGCAACTGGATATGTCTAAGCATTTACTACTCCCCAAATGCTACATAGCTATAGATATGAAGTCGTTCTATGCATCTGTTGAATGCGTTGCCAGAGGTCTTGATCCACTTAAAGCTAACCTTCTAGTCGCTGATGGAAGTAGAACCGACCAAACCATCTGCTTGGCAGTCTCTCCCGCTCTTAAAGCTATAGGCGTTCCAAGTAGACCTAGACTATTTGAGGCAAAACAAGCCATAGAGAAGTACGAGCGACTCCACCATACTAAGGTTCTTTATATTACTGCAGTCCCACGTATGCTCGAATATGAGAAAGTATCAGCCAAGATTTACGGTATTTTTCTAAAATATGTAGCCCCAGAAGACATCCATGTTTACAGCATCGATGAGAGTTTCATTGATTGCACACCATACTTGCATCTATATGAACCCGCATCTATAAAATCTGGCCAAAGCCCAGCTCACATTATGGCTATGACAATGATTAGTGATGTACTCAAGCAAACTGGCATTACTGCCACCGTTGGGATTGGAACAAATCTATATCTTGCAAAGGTAGCCATGGATATCGTTGCTAAGAAGGCTCCTGCAGACAAAGATGGTGTACGTATTGCTGCTCTTACAGAAGATTCATATAAGACTTTACTATGGCCACATAAACCCCTCACAGACTTTTGGCAAATAGGAAATGGTAAAGCCCGTCGCTTGGAACGAAATATGATGTACACCATGGGCGATGTTGCAGAACGATCTCAACTAGATGAGGAGTGGTTTTATAAAACCTTTGGCATTGATGCAGAGATACTAATTGATCATGCCTGGGGAATCGAGCCTGTTACAATGCATGATATTAAAAACTACAAATCCGATAACCACTCTCTTTCCAACGGACAAGTATTGCCTAGACCATATAAGTACGAAGAAGCATGTATTGTTCTAAAAGAGATGATTGATATCCTCTGTTGTGACATGTACAAGAAGAATCTAGTATCGTCAAAGTTTACCTGGTGGGTAAGCTACGACTACAAAAGCCTTGAATACTGCCCTCACTACGATGGGCCACTAGCTATAGATTGGTATGGTAGACTCCATCCAGCACATTCTAATGGCACAGTAAACCTTCGTAATGCGACAAACACTTCTAAGCTTGTAATTGAAGCAATCATGAATGATGTGATAAAGAAAACTGACCATAGAATACTATTCCGCCGACTTGGCATATGTGCTTGTAATGTTCAAAACGATGGTGGCTATTTTCAAATGGATCTATTCACCAACTATGAAGCGCTTAACAAAGAGCAGCTCATTCATTCTGCACTTTTAGAGGTAAGGACTAGGTATGGAGCAAATGCAATATTAAAAGGAATTAACCTTCTAGAAGGTGCTACCACAAGAGAGCGAAATGTTCAAATCGGCGGGCATAAAGCTTAGTTTAATAACCTATATTTTATGAAATTGGATGAAATGATATGATTACTGATAGATACAAAAAAGTGTATGAAAGAGGCAAACCAAAGCACTCTCCTTTTGATGATTTTTCAGTCAAACATCCGGCTATGGATTTATCTAGACGTGCCAAAATATTCAGCCCCTTCGATGCACTAAAAGGATTTAATGAAGAAATCGCAAGTACAGAACTCTCTTTTGAAGCAAATTACTCTGACTTAGAACATGTACCTGTAGAAGAATATCCATAGGAGATTCACCATGTGTACTAGATATGCACTTGATATAACTCAACCTGAAGGTCATCTTTGGTTCATGGGGATAGATTAATAATAGAAGGTATAAAAGAAATGAAACTATTTAGTGGTATTATAATTTTTCTTGTAATAGCAAGTGTGTTTGCTCTATTGAGACATATTTATTATATAAAAAAATGTACAATTAAAGTATCTGCTGTAGTTGAAGCAATTGAAGCTTCTCATGCTGGCTATTACAAACCACCACTATTTTACCCAATCTATCGATACAAAGTTGAGCATTGGTGGTATACTGCTCGTTCTCAGGTTGAAATCCCTTTTTGGTACAAAAAACCTAAATTCAAAATTGGCGACACAGCATATATTTGGGTATGCCCTTCTAATCATAAAGTCTGTATTCCTGAAGAATACAGGAACAATAAAAGTGGTCCTAATGATTTATGGTTTAGTATTATTGGCACAACACTATGTATATTAGCAATTGTATTTAAACTCTATTAATAAAGGCAGCTGTCCAGACTCCATATTATAGACGTCCAAAAATTAGTTACTTCCTATTACTGTTTTTCCTTTGTAAGATACTATTCCACCTATACTTTTAGCATTTGTATATCCCATCCTCTCCATGGCTTTCACTGCAGATGCACTTCTAGATCCACGAAGACAATATACATAAACAGGCGTGTCTTTGTCATTAATGACATCCACTACCTTTTCTATATTCTCCACTGGCACATTTTTACTTCCAGGAATGTGTCCACCCGAATACTCTTCTTCTGTTCGCACATCAAGGAGCACTGCGGTTTCTACAGACTTCATAGCTTCTACTTCAGCATTAATATCTACATGCTTGAAAAGATTAAATAATCCCATATTCTACCTCTCAATCCTACGACATTAGTTCAATCATACTTACTTTTCTCTACTCTTTATACCATCATAGATTTTCTGCTCTATCTCATCATTAGACAAAGAGTAATACTCATATTCACTAAAAGATATGACAACATCCCCAAGCTCTGTTTCAGCAATGACACAGTCTTTTCCTTCAAAGAAAATCTTATATGTCTTTCCAGCTAAGAGCTTTGTGAATTGTCTTTCCTCAAGAAATTCTCTTTCCATAGCAAAATCCCCCTACTATTCATGTTATTTACTAGGTTTGTAGTTATCTTTATCAACCACAATATAGATATCTTCACCCATCTTCTGCTCAAAATAATCTTTTAGCCCCAAATTAGTATCCCATTTTTCAGGATCATAGTAACCATATCTTCTTTTAACATCAGACATTCTATCTATGATGTCCATAACGCCCTCAGCACCACCAATGGAATCACAAAGTTGAATTAACTTATCATATTCATCAAGTTCTATCTTATCCAATTCTGTTTTTATTAATTCGGTCTCTTCATCCGTTGTATCAAAGTTGCCAACATAACCATCAATGCTTTTTCCATTGAATGAATGTGTAAGACAAACTCTGGCTGGTTCATCATAACCAAGTGACATCATATAAGAATATCCATCAGAAACATGTCCAAGATGACGTTTTCCAAATCGTCTGCCAATGTCATGTAACAAACCTACTACATATGCTTTTTCTGCATCAAGCCCACTTTTTGCAGCAATACATTCAGCGCAGTGGGCTACAGTTCTACTATGATCTCCCCAAGGACCTGGATTCATTTTTTCTGCTTCTTCAAGAAGTCTCATTGCCTCATTTCTAGTTGGATACATATATCTATTCTCCGCAATACCCCTTTAACTGTTCTTCAATCTGTTTCTTATAATCACAAAGAACTGCTAAGAAACAGCCACATCAACCGCAACAAAAGTCATCATAAAGACCCTTTTGGCATAAAATAACCCCTCCGTATATACGAACTAAACTAAGCTTAGTATATCACAGAAGGGTATATTATTCCTTAGATATCAATCAGTGCTATGGCAACATCATTCACGTTCGTTCCTGTTGCACCAGTTATTATCAGGCCATCAACTGCTTTTAATGCATTGTATGCATCGTTATCTTTAAGAACATCATGTATGTTGATTCCTTTAGATAGTAATTCTTGATAAGTCTCGTTATCAACATATCCTCCAGCGGCATCTGTTGGGCCATCTGTTCCATCACTTCCAACTGATGCTACAGCAATGCCCCTATTTCCAGCTATTCCTATAGCAGCGCTGAGTGCAAGTTCCTGATTTCTTCCACCTTTACCGGTACCAGTAAGATGAACCACTGTCTCTCCACCAGCAATAATGGCAAGCCTTTCATTTTCTTTTGCTTTAGTCTTTGCGATGCTAGCAAGAAAACTTCCTGCATCTCTCGCCTCGCAGCAAAGCTCATCGGTCAAAATAATAGACTTGTAACCTAACTTTCCACTGTTACTAGCAGCAGCTCTGCAAAGTTCTCTAACTGATCCCGTTATGTGAGTTTCTACATTATTTAATTCTTTAGGAGTTTCTTTATTCAATAGCTCTTCAGCTTCCTTCGAAAGCTTGATATTGTATTTACGAACTATTTCTTTTGCTTCATCACATGTAGAAAAATCAGGATATGCTGGACCACTTGCTATCATATCAAGTGGATCTCCAACTATATCACTAAGCACAATACTAAATACTTTGGCTGGAGCACAGGATAAAGCAAATCTGCCGCCCTTTACTTTGCTAAGACGCTTGCGAATAGTGTTTATCTCTACTATATCAGCACCACTAGCAAGTAACTGTTTTGTAATGTCTTGTAGTTCTTCACCAGAAATTAATGGCAATTCAAACAGGGCACTTCCACCACCGGAAAGCAAAAAGATAACTGTGTCATCTTCTGATAGGCCTTCCACTAATTCAATAGCCTTTTTTGTCGCATCAAAGCTATTTTGATCAGGTACTGGATGTCCTGCTTCAAAGCATTGTATCCCCTCAATATTGCTTTTAACATGATCATATTTTGTTATTACAATGCCGCCATCTAATCTTTTAAGAACCTTTTTTGCTGCTGCGGCCATTTGCCAAGCCGCCTTTCCAGCGGCTACTAGAATCACTTTACCTTTTCCATAAGAGAAATTGTTAAGAGCTCTAGTAACCGCCTCATCAGGCAGAACTTCTTTTATTGTGTTTTCAACAATATAATCAATATCATTCCTTAATTTCTGATTCATAAAACTTCCTCAATCACATTTTTAATGTATGAATAGGCTAAGTATAGCTATTTCAATTATAGCTGCAATACCCATAACGAGTGATGCTACTGTCCAGGTCTTGTAACCTCTTTCAGGAGTCATCTCACCAAAGTTTGTAACAACCCAGTAATAAGAATCGTTTGCATGTGATACTGTCATAGCACCTGCTCCGATTGCCATACATACAAGTGTTATCTGTGCTGGTGTAGTAAATCCAAGCACTGGAAGAAGTGGAGCTACAATACCAGCTGTTGTTGTAAGTGCTACTGTAGATGATCCCTGAGCACTCTTTAAGATAGCTGAAAGTAAGAATGGGAAGAAGATGCCCATTGCTGAAAGTACTGTCGCATGCTCTGAAATGTAGTTAACCATATCAGAAGAAGCAATAACTTTACCAAGTACACCACCAGCAGCTGTAATGAAAAGAATAGGACCAACTGTCTTTAAAGTATCGTTTACGATGTCATAGAACTCATCAATCTTTTTAGCTCCGCAAAGCTGAATAACAGCAAAGATTGTACCTACTGCAAGCGCGATAATAGGTGTTCCTAAGAACTTGCAGATGCTAGCACCAGCTCCTGTTACCTTAGCCATTGTAACAATTGAAGATAATGCCATAAGAATGATTGGAACGATAATAGGTGCAAGAGCAGAGAATCCATTTGGAAGCTTACCATACTCAGCAACTAATTCTTCGTATGTTTTGCTAACTGCGTTTGTATCAAATTCATCATCGGCCTTAACCTTCTTGCCAATAAATGTAGCATAGAAATATGCTGCAATAAGTGGACAGATTGAACATACTAAACCAAGTCCAATTACAAGAAGTAAATTATCACCAATTCCAAGAGTATTTGCTGCAGCAATTGGACCTGGTGTAGGAGGTATAAATACGTGAGATGTAAATAGACCAGCTGCAAGACCAACTGTCATTGCAACAGAAGATGAAGCTGTTCTCTTTACTAATGCTTTACGGATAGGGTTTAAGATTACAAATCCCGAATCACAGAATACTGGGATTGAAACAACCCAACCCATAAGCTCCATAGCAAGTACAGGATGATTCTTGCCTACAATCTTAATTACTATGTCAGCAAGTTTTAAAGCTGCACCTGTTTTCTCCAAGATACTTCCTATTAAAGCACCAAGGATAATAACAATACCAATAGATGTAAATGTGCCAGAGAAGCCCTGACCAATTACAGTAGCTATACCAGCCTTTGTTGTTCCGTCCTCTAATGTGACATCAACAATAGGAATGCCCGCTAACAGACCTAATACTAAAGAGATGCACATAATTGAAATAAATGGGTGAATCTTGAATCTTGAGATCATGACAATCATTAATACGATTGCCAAAATAAAGATGATAATTAACGGAAATCCAGTCATGGAACCGCCCTCCCTTCTTAAAGCATTTATAAGATACTTTTATGATAAGGGAGGGCAATATAGAATTTAATGTACTATCATTACAAAAAGAATATCAATTTTTTGTGTTGAGAACACAACACATTATATATTGTATTTGTTCCTCTTCCTATACAAATAGGTGTAGAAACTCTCTAAAAAGCTTCTATCAGAAGCTTTTGCCACTGGGTCGATATCCATTAATTCCTTGTATTTATTGTATCGATAAACCAATGTATTCTTATGTATGAATAACTCCTGGGCTGCTTTATTAAAGTTAAAGTTGTTTCTAATTAAAGCTCCAACTGTCTCTATGAAATCATCAATCTTTCCCTCTGGAAATTTGCTTTCAAAGATATAAAACATATTTGCCATATCTCTCATTGGCGTAATGAAATGCAAATACTCTCCTACATGATCATAGAAGAAAACGGAGCTTCCCTCTGTTTTTATATATTCCTGTAACCATCTACAATGTCTGTATGCATAGTAATAGCGTGCATAAGAATCTTGGAAACTACCAATGTAAAACTTTGCCTGAGTATCATTTTCTTTCATCCATCTAAGAACTGGACTTAAATACTCTCCAACTATGTATTTGTAATCAGAGAACAGTTCGCTAACTGTGTCAGGCATAGTTTTAAATATGATGACTCTCTTTTCATCAAGCGCCAAAGAAACATCTTTTAGAGTATGATATGGACTCTTTTTAAGATGTACTAAAAAGTCAGATGCATTGACCCCATCCATAATGGCTAAGATAGGAATTCTAATTCTTTCTTCAGGATAGCCAAGTTCCTCAGCCAACTCACGTATTTCCTGCGAATCCGCATACTCAACCTCAGTTAACATATGGATAAAACGTTCTTTTCGATTTTCACGTAGTCTGGCTTTTTCTTGCTGCTTTTCATAGCGAAGCATAGACTGAATTGCCATCTTTACAATCATTGCTACAGGTCTGACTTCCTCTGGCTCTCCAGTAAGACCAACTACTCCCTCTCGCCTTCCATCCATCTCTATTACCATGTTTATGCCTGGAAGAACGTTTGGAAACTGCTCAATGGTTGTAGTATCAACTATGTCCTCTTCCCCATGAACAATCCTGTAAGCAATTTCGTGATACTGCCCCACTCGCTCACTGTTTCTGCTTGCTATTATTACACCGTCTTCATCCATAATGTTTACATTATATGAAGTGTATTCCGTTACCTGTTCAATAAACTTTTCCGCTAAAAGCTTACTAATCATGCCCCTTCTCCCTTTCCATCATCCTATTAATTATTGTAAATCTTCACCCATATAAAAGCCACAACCTCCAGGCCAAAAACAGACCCCAAAGTAACAATACCTGCATCAATAAATCCCATTGACATCAAACATAAAAAAACTAGGAGCTGCTGCTCCTAGCTTTTAAATATATTATGAAATTAGAATTGAATGTATGTTTACGCAATAACCGACATCATCGCAAGCATTCCTAAATTTGTTATATAACTTCTTCCCTCGTGTATGTTCCAATACTTCTCATCAACTGACTTTACATCGAGAAATTCTCCGAAGTTTAACGGAGACCCCGGACCATCTGCAACAAATGGAACAATATATCTTCCTGAAGCATTATCTTTGTAAACCCCAATCCCCGCCTCATCTGGGTCATTAATATTGATAGTCCTACTGAAGGATATTAATTCATCTAAACTGGAAGCTTCTGCTTCAAAGAAGTACTCCTCGTTCTCCTCTTCTTCATTTCTTATTACATCTAAATCGTACTCTATAATCAAAAACTTTTACCTCTATTTCTAAAAATTAGCTTTGATATATTAGCACGACTTTTAAAATGACTCTACATGCAATTTTTCTAGTATGTGTTATATGTAACCAAGTATGAAAACTATAGATAATAGTCTTGCAAACTTTGAAAATAATGGCTATTCTCAATCTATCCAATACAATTCTTATGGAGTTATGAAATGATAATTAGAACTGCAACTATAGATGATTTAGCAGATATTTCTGCAGTTGAAGCCGAATGCTTCCCACCTGCAGAAGCAGCTACTATAGATGAATTTAAAGAAAGACTCGAGCATTATGCCAATCACTTCTGGCTTATGTTTGATGATGACAAGCTTATAGCTTTCGTAGATGGCTTTTGCACTGATGAGCCTGACCTTACCGATGAAATGTATGCTAAAGCTGATATGCATAGTGAAGAAGGTGCATGGCAAATGATTTTTGGCGTAAATACTCTCCCTGGCTATAGAAAACAAGGCTTTGCGGGAGAACTTATTAAACAAGCCATTTCGGATGCTAAATTCCAAGGTCGTAAAGGCCTCGTCCTTACTTGTAAAGATAAACTCATACATTACTATTCTAAGTTTGGATTTGTGAATGAAGGTATAAGTGAATCAGTTCACGGCAATGTTACCTGGTATCAAATGAGGTTAACTCTATGAAAAAACTAATTCTATTTGGAGATTCAAATACATATGGCTATGATCCAAGAGGCTTCTTGGGTGGTAGATATCCTACAGAAGTTCGCTGGACTACTCATATAAAAGAAGCCCTAAAAGATAACTATGAAGTCATTGGGGAAGGAATGAATGGCCGAATGTTGCCTGAATTAGGCTATGGCTATTTCACAACAACCATTCAAAATCTAACTAAAGAAGATGTCTTTGTGATGATGCTTGGCACCAATGATATTCTACTTACAAATCATCCAGATGTAGAAGCTACACTTCAAAGACTTGATAGCATTCTTGATTATGTTAATCAAAACTGCATGGCTAGATTTATCCTGATTGCCCCACCATACATAAGCGCATCAGATTCTGAAATGGGACTATACCATGACTGCAGCTTACGACTTAATGCAGGCTATATGAAACTAGCACAGGAGCATAACATAAATGCTATCGATGCTGGAAAATGGAATATAGAGATGGGTTACGACGGAGTTCATTTTTCAATTGATGGGCATAAAAAGTTTGCCGAATCTCTATCGGAAGTTTTATCTAGAATATTGTGATGTTCTCCTACTACCTATATTTATTTTGATTACTCAGATAGTATGATTTTCTGCAATTACTACTACCTAGATTCATTATCTGTTTCTAGATAGTAAGATTTCTCCTGTTTCTTACTATCTAGAATCAAATTCTATTTACAGATAGTAAAAATCTGCTCTATCATTACTATCTAGATTTATTTCTTTCTCCCAGATAGTAAAATTTCCAACCAACACTACTGCCTAGTTTCAGTTTCAGCTCTCAAGCAGTAGTAGTACCTGCAATCTCTACTGCCTAGTTTCATTTTCTGCCCTCAGGCAGTAGTAGGCCCAGTAATCACTACTGCCTAATTTCATTTTTAGCTCTCAGGCAGTAGTAGTCCCTGCAATCTCTACTGCCTAATTTCATTTTCTGCTCTCAGGCAGTAGTAGTCCTCACAATCACTACTGCCTAGATTCATTTTCAGCCCTCAAGCAGTAGTAGGCCCACTACCCCTACAAAAAAACTACTGCCTAAATTCATTTTCTGAATCTAGGCAGTAATCATCCAATTCAAATATCCCCAATCTTAGCCATAGCCCACAGCCAACAACCTCTAGCTATTGCCCTTGGCTACAGCACTGGCAATGGACACGCCCACCAAGTCATTGTATGGAATCATTGTGGCTTGCAAAGCGTGGTAGATGTCGGATTTACCTGGCCAGACTGTTCCAATCACGTTGTTGTGCTCATCAAGCTGGTGGAACCAGGAGCCTGTGGCGTGGTCGTATACCTTTTCATCCAAATATTCCATGAAAGCAGCGTAATCCTCTTTGTATTTTTCATTTCCAGTGACGCGATATAAAACTGCAGATGTATTTATAGCTTCAGCAAGAGTCCAGTGCATTCTATCGTGAACTACAGGCTTGCCGTCCCAATCGGTGGTGTAGCAGATGCCTGGTTCGCCGTCTGCATTCCAGCCATCCTCCACTGCTCTGTTATATAGTTTCTCCGCAATTACGATATAATCTTTTGCATTTTCATTATCGTATTTACCATATGTAGAAACTGCCCACTGTGTGATAAGTCGGGCCCATTCAATTCCGTGGCCTGGAGTAGCGCCATATGGCTTGAACTGGTCATCTGGTTTGTCTTTATTGCACTGCAAATCAGGCTTCCAATCACTTGTAAAATGTTCAGGGATTCTCCAGTTGTTTTCCCTTGCCCAATTCACAACATGATTGATAATCCTGCCTGCTCTAACGCGATAGTTTTCATTCTTCAAAGCATCAGCTGCTGCAAGAAAAGCTTCTACAGTGTGCATGTTTGCATTGATTCCTCTGTAATCATCGCAGACTGTAAACTCTGTATTCCAGGTGTCTACAGAGAGTCCAAGTTCTTCATCCCAAAAGAATTCATCGTAAACAGCTAATGCATTTTCAAGGAGCTCCTTTGCACCAGGACGCTTTGTCAGAAGTGCACTGCTTGCTGCAAGTATTACAAAACCATGAGCATAGCACTGCTTGTTAGGAAGTACCTCTCCATCTGCAGTCAAGCCTGCATACCAGCCTTTGTGCTCATCATCATGCAATTCCCCTGTCAGTCCCTTTAGTGCCGCATCAGCAAGTGCTTCGCTTCCTTCATGGCCAAGCATTGCTCCCAGACTATAGACATGGCACATTCTACTTGTGATCCAAGTTTCCCTCGGGCGGTCCTTCCAAGGAGTTCCGTCATCCCCTAAATAATAAGAGCCTCCGCCAGGAGAAGGAAATCTGTGTCCAAATGACAACAGACTATTCCTCATCTCTCTGACAAAGGCTTTGTTTTCAGCTGAATCAAGTTCGTATCGTCCCATGCAAAATCCCCCTTTCTAGTCGATTAATCAACTAGTCCTATTTGCTTCAAACCATGATATATCCCATCAGCATTATTGCTAAAAGTAACATTTCCAATCCGCTCTTTTAGCTCCTGTGGAGCATTCTCCATCAAGAAAGGTTTCCCCACCTTTTCAAGCATTTCAATGTCATTGAAATGATCTCCGAATGCTACCGTCTCCTTAATATCAATATCCCATTTCTTGCAGAGAAATTCAATACTTTCTCCCTTAGAAATGTTTTTATTCATAATTTCAATAAGAATATCTGACGAACGAACTATAGATAGGCATGGGAATTCTTTTTTTAGTCTATTTTCAATTTCTATAGTATGAGCGGGGTTGCACATACATAGGATTTTTCCTATCTCTGCACCTTCTGGCAAGCTATCAACATCGCCTTCTGATGCCTGTGCCTCAACTATAGATTCTTCCCTTGCAACTCTTTCGTCAGCACGGTCTTTAACGATCCAATTGTCCATAGAATAGATATTCCATGTACAGTCAAGATTCTCTTTTTCTATAAAGTTTATAAGCTTTTTTGCTGTGCCCTTTGTAAATCCGTTTGAGTATAATACCTGGCCATTGTAATCAATGATAAGGCCTCCACTAAAACAAACCATTGGGCATACAAACTTGTATCTTTTAAATATTGGATAAATACCAGAAGGTCCTCTAGCAGTAACAATAACAAATGGCAGATTTTTTTCCTGTAAAGCTTTTATGGACTTTAAGGTACTATCCAATAATCTATGTTCTTTATTAAGTAATGTTCCATCCACATCACAGAACACAATTTTGTAAGTCATTATCTCACCTTGATTTAGCCAATTCATTAACCTTATCTAATGATGGCATTACCCTAAGTGCGCCTTTAACTCTTGTAATTAGAGATGCTGCAGCATTTGCCACTGTAAGCATTTCCTTTAATTTATTTTCATCTAATTCGTATATACCATACTCCAATAAATAGTGAATTATACAACCGCAGAATGTATCACCTGCACCAGTTGTTTCGATTGTTTCTGGTGATAAGAATGAATCAACCTCCACGATTATTTCATCCTTGCCTTCTGGCTGATAGTATGCACGGCTTCCTTCCTTGCCCAAAGAAACAGTTATAAGCGGGATATTGAACTGCTCTCTGATTTTGTGCACACCTGCTGTATAATCCTGTTCTCCAGTAAGCCACTGGATTTCATTATCTGATATTTTAAGATAATCAGCGTATTTCATGCCACATAAAATCTGCTCTTTTGCCTCATCCAAGCTGTTCCAAAGGGGTTCTCTTAGGTTTGGATCAAATGTGATGATAGCACCATTTTTCTTAGCCTCTTCAAGAGCAAAAATTGTTGCTTCTCTTGGCAATTCGTGGGTCATAGAAAGTGTTCCAAAATGGAAAACCTTTGTATTCTTGATAAGCTCTGTATCTACCTCATCCTTTCTGAGCATCATATCTGCTCCAGGATTTCTGTAGAATGAGAAATCTCTATCTCCATCTGGGAAAGTCTCTACAAAAGCAAGTGTAGTACGAACATCCTTATCCATTAAAAGATTGTCTGTACCGATGCCAACTTCCTCAAGTGTAGCTTTCAGCTTTCTACCAAAAATGTCATCTCCTACCTTACCAATAAAATTAACTTCGTGGCCAAATCTTTTAAGCATAGCAAGTACATTACATGGTGCCCCTCCTGGATTTGCCTCAAACAAGTCATTATTATTCTCTGATACTCCGTTGTTAGTCATATCAATAAGGAGTTCTCCCAATGCCACAACGTCAATTTTCTTTTCCACAACACTACCTCCTAAAATATCATTTAATAAGGGCAGTGGATTGTCACTGCCCTATAAGTGTTTAAAATACAATCTCTGAGTTAATTATACTTTAAACAAATTATCAAAAAAAGAATATGAAGAAGAAATTACTTTAATAACTCTAAACGTGAAGGATCATTTGCGAATACTTCCTTCTCGTTGTCCTTTGTAACTACTACTGGTGGAAGCTCATATACTGGAACTTCGATTACACCATTGTCTGCTGTTACTTCTGTAGCAGGCATACCGTTACCAGCCTGAAGTGAATCGATGATTTCGATTGTCTTAGCAACAAGATCTTCTGTTGGCTTAGCAACTGTAGAGTACTGACGTCCCTGCCATACCCACTCAACTGACTCGTTCTCAGCATCAAGACCAGATACTACTGGGATATCCTGACCAGCGTTCTCACATGATGTGATACATGCTCTTGCAATACCATCGTTAGGGCAAAGAACACCATCGATTTCCTTGTCTGAATAGAATCCTGAAAGAAGTGAATCCATTCTTGACTGTGCCTTAGCATTGTCCCAATCAACTGTTGCACACTGTGTAAAGTCTGTCTGACCAGATACAACTACAAGTGTTCCATCATCAATCTTTGGCTGAAGTACTGACATAGCACCCTTGAAGAAGTTTGGTGCGTTAGGATCAGCAGGACCACCACCGAAAAGCTCGATGTTGTAAGGAGCCTCACCCTTCTGCTCCTCAA
Organism: Pseudobutyrivibrio ruminis DSM 9787; assembly: GCF_900218035.1. Taxonomy (GTDB): domain Bacteria; phylum Bacillota; class Clostridia; order Lachnospirales; family Lachnospiraceae; genus Pseudobutyrivibrio; species Pseudobutyrivibrio ruminis. The sequence goes on along the minus strand of NZ_OBMR01000008.1, from coordinate 28,881 downwards.
GACCCTGTAAAAGAGCCTGTGCCTGAAGCTCACCAGTCTTTACAGAACCGAACTGAACTACACCATCAACACCTGTTGTGTTCTCAAGAAGACGATCGTATCCGATTACGTATACGCCAGCTTCCTTAGCCTGCTCAAGTACTGAACCAAGCTGAGAACCATCTACAGGACCTACAACGATAACCTTTGCACCATTTTCAATCATAGACTCAATCTGCTGTTGCTGCTGAGTAACCTTGTTATCTGCAGCCTGTACAAGTGGAGTGTAACCCGCTTCTTCAAGCTGTGTTGTAAACATCTCCTCCGCTTCTTTCCAGTTCTGAGTTCCAAGCCATGGAAGTGAGATACCAATTGTTGCTCCCTCTTCGAAACCAGGCATATCTGTTGCAGCTGTATCAGCTGAAGCCTCTTCTGTTGTTGCCTCTGTTTCTGTTGTAGCTGTTTCTTCTGTAGTTCCCTCTCTACTTCCCCCACAGCCTGCGAATGTTGCAACTGTCATAGTTGCCACCATTGCCATTGACAATAATGTTCTTTTTTTCATTTTCCATCCTCCTTAAATAATCACATATTGTGCACTTAATATGTAAGGCCCAGCAGTTTATTACTGCAGGCAAGCCTTCTTAAATTAGTTGGCAGCTTTTTTATTTCCCCCAAATACTCTGCCAATGATTGAGCTCTTGCCGCTCTTCTTGTTGTAAACATCAAATGCTACAGCAGCTAAAAGAACGAAGCCCTTGATAACCTGTGTCTTGTCGGCACCAACACCCATAAGCATAAGACCGTTGTTAAGAACTGCCATTACAAGACCACCGACGATTGTTGCAAGAATTGTACCAACACCACCTGATACTGCAGCACCACCGATGAATACTGATGCGATTGCATCCATTTCCCATGATGTTCCATCAGCAGGACCAGCTGCTGTTGAACGACCTACAAAAAGAATACCTGCGATTGATGCTAAAAGTGACATGTTTACCATTGTAAGGAAATATGTCTTTTTAACATTTACACCTGAAAGGGCAGCTGCTGCCTTGTTACCACCTACCGCATATACGTGACGACCAAACTTTGTACGCTGTGTAATGATGTGATAAACGATTGTAAGTAATAATAAGATAAGTCCTGGAACAGGGAATGATGTACCAACACGTCCTGAACCAAATAACCATGTAAAGTAACCAATGAGTAATGTCATAAGAGCGATTCTTACGATTACAGCCCAAAGTGGATCCTTTGTGCCATTGCCATCACCTGAGTGCTTATACTTTCTAAGCTGAGCTACTACGTAGCAAACAATTCCAATAATTCCAAGTAAAAGTGTTGAGTTGTTCATGCCTGTAAATGCAGGTCCCCATTCAGGTAAGTATCCAGCACCGAACCACTTTAACTGCTCTGGAGCAGGAACTGAAATTGAATGAGAAATCCAAATAACACCACCACGGAAAATCATCATACCACCAAGAGTTGTGATGAATCCTGGAATACCAAGCTGTGCAAGGAAGAAACCGTGCCATGCACCAGCTAAGATACCTATCGCAATTGCGATAAGAACTGCTACCCACCAAGGAACGTTATAGTTCTTAGCAACAAGTGCCATAACCATTCCTGCGAAACCAGCTACGGAACCGACTGACAAATCAATCTGACCGATAACGATAACCATCAACATACCGAGAGCTAAAATAAGTACGTATGCATTACCTGAAATCAAGTTCTGGAAGTTTGAAGAAGTAAGCATTCTTCCACCAGAAATAATGTTGAAAATAATAATCAAAGCAGCTAACGCAACAACCATTGTGTATTGGCGCAAATCCTGGCCTAATACCTGTTTTAAGTATTTCATAATTTATTCCATCCTTTCATAATTCCCATATACTAGTTTGAAGTAATTGTCATCCTCTTCATTAAGCCTTCCTGGTTAGCTTCACTGCTCTCAAGTTCGCCTGTGATAGTTCCCTCAAAGATTGTGTAAATTCTATCTGCCATTCCAAGAAGCTCTGGCAATTCAGATGACACCAGGATTACTGCCTTACCATCATCTGCAAGCTGATGAATCAATTTGTAAATTTCATATTTAGCACCTACATCAATACCTCTTGTAGGTTCATCAAGAATCAAAATATCTGGTTCTGTAAACATCCACTTTGATAAAACAACCTTCTGCTGATTACCACCTGAAAGTGTTGTTACTCCAGCATCTACATTTGATGTCTTGATTTTAAGAGAATTACGATACTCTTCTGCTGCTTTCTTTTCATCATTTATATCAAGAAGACCATGCTTTGTGATTTTGTCCAAATCAGCTGCAACAACTGTCTTTCTGATTGAATCCAAAAGATTTAAACCTAAGTTTTTTCTATCCTCTGGAACATAAGCAAGCCCATTCTTTATTGCTGATTCAACGGATGTGAGCTTCACCTCACGACCTTTGATTTTGATTGAACCGCCTCTGTAAATTCCATAATTTCTACCGAATAGTGAGCGCATCAGCTCTGTTCTACCTGCACCCATAAGTCCTGCGAATCCAACGATTTCACCGGCTCTTACATTGAAGCTTGCATTCTTGCAAACCATTCTGCCTTCAACATCTGGATCCTCAACACACCAATTCTTTACTTCGAAGATAACTTCTCCAATATTTGGTTCGTGCTCTGGATATCTATTCTCAATCGAACGACCAACCATGGCTTTGATGATTTTATCTTCATCAACCTTACCTGCTTCAACGTCGTAGCTTTCTACGGTGTGACCATCTCGAATAACTGTAACAGCATCTGATACCGCAGCGATTTCGTTCAACTTGTGAGAAATCATGATACATGTGATGCCCTTATTCTTAAGGTCAATCATAAGGTTAAGTAAGTTTTCTGAATCAGCCTCATTCAATGCTGATGTTGGCTCATCCAAAATTAGAAGCTTTACATTCTTTGAAAGTGCTTTTGCAATTTCTACCAGCTGCTGCTGACCTACACCTAAGTGCTTAATCAATACATCTGGGTTAATTGAAAGTCCTACTTTTTTGAGAATTTCGTAGGTTCTTCTTTTTTCTTCTGCCCAATCAATCATTCCCTTCTTTATGATTTCATTTCCCATAAAGATGTTTTCTGTAATGGACAACTCTGGAATCATTGTCAGCTCCTGGTGAATAATTGCTATTCCAGCGCTTTCTGATTCCTTGATGTTTTTGAATTTCATCACCTGGCCCATATAAACGATGTCGCCATCATATGTGCCATAAGGATAAACCCCCGATAAAACCTTCATCAGTGTAGATTTTCCAGCACCATTCTCACCGCAGATTGCATGAATTGTGCCTTCTTTCACTGAGAGGTTTACATCATCAAGTGCTTTTACACCTGGAAATTCTTTTGTAATCCCTTGCATTTGCAGGATAAAAGAATTGTTTTCCATATATCAAATACCTCCCTATTTTGATGCCTAATTTGAAGCCAAATACTCGCTTGGTTTTCTTAAAACTCTGTCTGTAGCAATTGCTGCTGCACCATAAAGAGTAGGATCCACTTTCAATCTAGAAATCTCTATTCTTACCTTGCTACTAACTTCTGGAATAGTTCTTTCTTCCACAATCTTTTTGATTGTTGGTAAAAGAAATTCGTCCCCTTGCGATACGCTATCACCAATAACTATAATTTCTGGATCGTATGCATTTATCAGTGTTACGCATCCGTATCCAATGTATGTTGCAATTTCCTGTAAAACCCTAATAGCTTTTTCATTGCCCTTTCGTGCTGCATCAACTATTCTTGAAACAGCCTCTGATCTGTTTTCATATTTTTCTTTAAACAGCTCAGGCAATTCCTTTTCAGCTTTTTTCAAAAGTGCCATTGTGGAACAATAAAGTTCCAAACATCCTTTATTTCCACACTCACAAGTGCTTCCGTTATAATCGATGCTTATATGACCAACCTCACTGGCAATTCCCTGATATCCAAGCAAAAGGCTGTCATGATCAACTACTCCTGATCCAACACCTTCACCAACCAAGAAATAAGTAAGTGAGCTAAGTGGTCTTCCATGATCACCGAACCACCACTCTGCTAACGCTCCCGCATTGGCATCCTGCTCTATGAATACTGGCTTATCAAACTCATTTTTGAACTCATCAATGAAGTTGATATTGTGCCAGCTTGGCATTCGTGTGACCATTGCAATTCGTCCTTCTTTTCTAAGATAAGGACCTGGAAGTGCAAGACCAATAGCAACTACATTTTCATATTCATCAAGAAGCTTTCTTATCTGGTCTTTCATAGCTGTCAGAACCTTGCCTGTATTTTCATCCAGACTAAACTCTGTCTCGCTTTGTGTGTAAAGCTTTCCAGAGATATCAAAAACTCCGATGGCAAATACATGTCTTGAAAACTTTACTCCGATTACCAGATTCTTTTCGGCATTTAGGCGAAGGCCAATGGAGCGTCGATTTCCATTTCCCTTCACAATGCCAACCTCTGATACAATACCCATATCTATCAGGTAGGCAACAAGCTTTGTAATGGATGCCTGAGTCAGGCCCATCATCTTAGCAATCTCTGCTCTGGTACAAACCTCTCGTTGCTGAAGGATTCGTACAATAGCCGAACGATTCATTTCTGTTAAATCGCTTGTATTATTGCCTGCAACTTCTTTGACTTTTTTCATTAACATTACCTCGCAATTGCTTTCAAGTGTTAATCACTTAACACTGTTAACACATTAACGCTGTTTCATAATAAGGTCAATAGATTTAGGGACCACTTTTTCAATTTTGTGAAACTTACTTAAATTGAAATATTCATTTTCGTAAAATACGTCAAAAGCCCATACTTACGGGCTTTTCAGCAAAATAATCAGTAACCTAATCACAAAAATACATATTTATGCACCCTTTATTAATTAAAAAATGATTACTTTTGATAATTCGCAATCAAACTCAATCAAACGATTCTACATATCATACAAAATGAAAGCCAAGCAACTGTGCACATTTTTTTGCATAAAAAAAGTCCTTGGCTTTCGCCAAGGACCTGTTATTTATTATTATTCTTCTTCGCTTCTACGATACTTTGGAATATCTACTTCCTTCATAAGGAAATCTGACATATCGTTAAGGATATCATTTAATGTTTCAATACGCTCCTCTGTGAAACGCTCTTCTGCTCTTTCAGCTACTGTCTTAACATAGCCCTCCGAGAGATTTAAATATTCAAGGTATTTGTCTGTAACATGAAGATGGAATTCTCTTCTATCCTTTTCAGACTGAACCTTTTCAATGTACCCCTTATCAATTAAGCAAGCAATCTTATATGCAGCATTTGGTGAAGAAATACCAATAAATTCTGCGAACTCTTTTACAGTTGGATTTCTAAGTACATAGATAATCTCTACGCAAAAAAGCTCAACGATTGTAAGTGATGTTTCTCTTGCACGAAGCTTCTTGAACATCTCCTGGTAAAAGTGAACTTTAAACTTGGTGTAAACCTCTGTAAGTGCTTCTTCTAACATTTCTAGCTCCTATCTTTCTTTAATCTAAAACTTCTAGAAATATCATACTCAATTTAATCGCCTAAAGCAAAGGAAATTTCTGCTTTAGCGGCAATTTTTTCATTCACATAAGCAACTGCTTCCCCAAATCCAACAGGGCCTTTTCTTGATGTTAGCTTACATTCCAATTGTAAAACATCACCTGGTTCAACCTGTTGCTTAAACCTGGCATTTTTAATTCCTCCAAAGAAAGCAAGCTTTCCTTTGTTTTTCTCTTCTGTTAAAAGTGCCACTGCGCCCACCTGAGCCAATGCTTCTATTATAAGAACTCCTGGCATAACTGGATGTCCTGGGAAATGCCCCATGAAATGCATCTCATTTGCAGATACGCATTTGATTCCCTTGGCATATACCCCGGGTTCGCATTCTGTGATTTTGTCCACCATCAAAAATGGATATCTATGTGGTAATATTTCCTGGATTTCTGAACAACTTAGTTCCATTAAAACCTCCTAAACACAATTGATGCATTGTGGCCACCAAAGCCAAGAGCATTTGATAATGCCACATTTATATCTGCTTTTCTACCGATATTTGGCACGTAATCCAAATCACAAGCCTCATCCTTTTCAAGATAATTAATAGTAGCTGGAACAAAACCATCCTTTAAAGAAAGGGCTGTAATGATTCCTTCTACTGCACCTGCTGCACCAAGCAAATGTCCTGTCATAGACTTTGTAGAGCTTACCATTAGCTTGTATGCGTGGTCTCCGAAAGCCTTTTTAATTGCAAGAGTTTCCCCTGCATCATTTAGGCTTGTGCTTGTTCCGTGAGCATTGATGTAGTCTACATCTGTCATTTCAATACCTGCATCTGCAACTGCAAGAGCCATACATTTTGCACCACCCTCTCCTTCTGGATTTGGTGCAGTGATATGATAAGCATCGCAGTTTGAACCGTAGCCGATTACCTCAGCATATATTTTTGCTCCACGTGCCTGCGCGTGTTCTAATTCCTCAAGCACAAGAATACCTGCACCTTCGCCCATAACAAATCCATGACGCTCCTTATCAAATGGAATAGAAGCACGATTAGGATTTTCGCTTGTACAAAGAGCTTTCATAGACTGGAAGCCACCAATGGCAAGTGGCATAATAACCCCTTCTGCTCCTCCACAAACCATAGCATCCTCGTATCCATCACGAATTCTGTGGAACGCATCACCAATAGCATTATTTGAGCTGGCACATGCAGTAACAACTGATGTACACATTCCCTTAAGTCCAAACATTATGGCAATCTGTCCTGCTGCCATATTGCTAATTGTCATAGGAATAAAATATGGTGAAATTCTGCTGTAGCCTTTTTCCTCGCCCTTGGAATGCTCTGTAGCTATTGTTGAAAGACCGCCAATACCTGATGAAACGATGCAACCAAACCTGTCCATATTTTCTTTTTCCACATCGATTCCAGCATCAGCAAATGCTTCCTTGGCTGCAGCACAAGCATACTGTGTGTAAACATCCATACGCTTAGATTCCTTAGGACCTAAAATCTCTGCTGCATCAAAATTCTTTACCTCTCCAGCAAGCTTAACTTTTAATTCTGATGTATCAAAATGTGTGATAGGGCCAATACCGCATTTTCCCTCTCTTACCGCATTCCATGTATCTTCCACTGAATTGCCAAGTGGGTTTACAGTACCCATTCCAGTAATAACTACTCTACGCTTCATGTTTTACATTCCTCCAGTTACTTCTATTACCTGTCCTGTAATATAAGATGCTTTATCTGATGCCAAGAAATCTACAACATCTGCTACATCTTCAGGTGTTCCAAATCTTGCCAAAGGAATTTGCTTTAAATAAGCTTCCTTTACATTATCTGGCAACTGATCTGTCATAGCAGTCTGAATAAATCCTGGAGCTACCGCATTTACGGTAACGCCCTTTGAACCATATTCTCTTGCTACCGACTTCGTAAATCCGATAACACCGGCCTTACTTGCACTATAGTTTGCCTGTCCAGCATTGCCCTGAACACCTACAATAGAAGTGATATTGATGATTCGGCCATTTCTGGCTTTCATCATGTCCTTTATAGCAGCTTTTGTGCATAGAAAAGTTCCCTTAAGGTTTGTGTCGAGAACTGCATCATAATCAGCCTCACTCATTCTTAAGAGCAAGCCATCCCTTGTGATTCCAGCATTATTAACAAGGATTTCCACAGGGCCCATCAATTCTTTTATTTGATTAAACATTTCTGATACATCATCAGCATTACTTACGTCAGCCTTGATGTACATTGCCTGAACGCCATGCTTTTTGCAGGATTCGATTGTCTCCTGGGCTGCGTTCTCATTTCCCGAATAGCAAATAGCAATATTAATACCGGATTTTGCCAAATTTTCGGCAATTACTCTTCCTATTCCCCTGCTTCCACCTGTAACTAATGCTACACTCATGCTCCAAGCTCCTTTACAATGTTTTCAAAATCATCAACTGTGTCAATTGAATAGACTTTTGCATTATCAACAGTCTTAGTTATAAACTTGCTGATAGCTTTTCCAGGTCCGATTTCCACAAAAGTATCCACACCAGCTTCTGCCATATATCTAATTGAGTCTTCCAGATAAACTGATGACTGCACCTGCTTTTCTAGAAGATTAGCTACCTTTTCATTCTGATTTTTTTCTCTTCCAAGACAGTTGAAAACTACCTTTGTTTTCTCGTCTTTAAAATCTACTGCTTTAAATTCCTGAGCAAGCTTATCTCCTGCTGGCTTCATAAGCTTTGTATGGAATGGTCCACTAACCTTTAATGGAAGAATTCGCTTTGCCCCTGCTTCCTTAAGAAATGCACTAGCCATATCAACAGCACTTGAATGGCCGGATATAACAATCTGACCTGGGCAATTAAAGTTTGCCGCCTGAACTACACGTTCACCTTCTGTTATTTCACATGCTTTTTCGCAGCATTCTAAAACAGTCTCTCTATCCAATCCTAGGACAGCAGCCATTTTGACATTCAATCCCTGGGAAGCCTCTGTCATGTACTTGCCCCTTTTTGCAATCAGCTCCATAATTGTTGCTTCATCTACAACACCAGCCTCATACAGTGCAGAATACTCACCAAGGCTAAGACCACATGTGTAGTCTGCCTCTATCCCTGCCTCCTTAAGAAGCTTTGTCACGCCAATTGCAAATGCAACCATGGCAGGCTGAGTATAAGCAGTCTGTGAAAGCTGCTCAATTGGCCCATTAAATGAAACATCAGCTACATCCATATCAGTTACTTTACTTACAACCTCAGTTGCGTTATCTATAGTCTCCCTAAAACTATCGTATTTACCATAAAAATCCTGGCCCATCCCAACACGCTGTGAACCTTGGCCAGCATAAACAAAACCTAACATACTCTTGTACCCCTTATCTGGTTGTTATAATTCAATTGAAGCCGCATTATTTAGCGTGTTCACGGCGCCTCGGTTGAGCTCTTCCAAGATAGCCGCTACAGGACGAACTTCTTTGAGTTGGCCGCAAACCTGGCCTGCCATTACCGAGCCACGAAGCATATCTCCATCAACTACAGCTCTGCGAAGGCCACCAAGTGTAATCTGCTCCAGGCGCTCTCTATCTGCGCCCTCTGCCTCAAGCTTTAAATACTCTCTTGCCATTTCATTTTTGATAATACGAACTGGCGCCCCCTGTGATCTTCCAGTCACAGTTGTTGCATTATCCTTTGCCTTTATAAGCGCCTGCTTGTAGTTTTCGTGAATTGGGCATTCCTCTGAAACAAGAAGACATGTGCCAATCTGTACACCACATGCACCAAGCAACATTGCTGCCGCCATCTGCTCTCCTGATGCAATTCCTCCTGCTGCAATTACTGGTACATCCACTGCTGCAACTACCTGAGGAAGCAAAGTCATTGTTGTCATATCACCTACGTGACCACCTGACTCTCCGCCTTCCGCAATAATGGCATCTGCACCTGCTCTTACCATAATTTTTGCCAATGCAACTGAAGCCACTACAGGAAATACCTTTGCTCCCATTGCTTTCCAACCAGCCATGTACTTACCAGGATTTCCTGCTCCAGTTGTAATGAACTGGACCTTTTCCTCGATAAGCATCTGAGCGATATTATCCACATCTGGATTCATCAACATCAAATTCACACCAAATGGCTTGTCTGTTTTGCTTTTGCATATTCTTATTTGTTCTCTCAAGGCTTCAGCATTCATACCGCCGCTGGCTACAAGTCCAAGTCCGCCTGCATTTGAAACTGCAGCCGCAAACTCACCAGTAGCAATATTTGCCATGCCGCCCTGAATAATCGAATACTTTGTACCTGTTAAATCTCTAAGTTTCATGAATTCCTTCCATCCGCAAGTTACGCCTACAAGCCTGAGAGTTACTCCACTCGACAACACGTCTCGCTTGAGTAACCTCAGAGCTTGCTGTCTACTTGCTCATCTAAATTTTTAACTTACCACTCAAGTACCACGGCGCCCCATGTTCGGCCGGCGCCGAAAGCGCACATCAGTACCTTGTCTCCTTTTTTAATCTTTCCGCCTTTGACAGCTTCATCCAAGGCTAAGCCTACGCTTGCTGCAGATGTGTTGCCATATTTATCTATGTTTACTACGAATTTATCCATAGGCTGTTTAACCTTTTTGGCTATGGACTCTATGATTCTAAGATTTGCCTGATGCAATACAAAGTAATCAATTTCATCGTAGGTTAAATTCGCTTTATTAACTGCCTGCTCTATCACCTTTGGAACTGTTGCTACTGCAAATTTGTATGTTCCCTGACCATCCATATGAATGTATCCATCTGGAGACTTGATGTTAATCATTTCCTCATCACCGTCCACGCCAATCACTGACGAATACAGTGAATCTGCTGGTTCAACAACAACTGCTGCTGCCCCATCTCCAAATAACACGCAGGTGCTTCTGTCTGTCATGTCCATTTTTTTCGAAAGAACCTCGGCTCCAATCAAAAGACCATACTTGGCATTTCTAGCCATCATAAGTGCTCTGATTGTCTCCATTCCAAATATAAAACCTGAACATCCAGCGCCAATATCCATGGCGATAATGTCATTTGAAAGTCCCAGTCTTCCTTGTATTAGGCATGCAGCTGAAGGAGAGAAATAATCAGCCGACACTGTGCAAACAACAACTACGCCAATTTCATCTTTATTGATTCCTGCATTTTCAATAGCTTCTTTCGCAGCCATTTCAGCAAGGTATGTATGATTCTCATCACCATCGACATAATGTCTTACGCTCATTCCAGTTCTTTGCTTTATCCATTCGTCGCTTGTTTCAACGATTTGTGCTAAATCATCATTGCTAACTAGCTTCTTTGGAGCATAGGCTCCTGTCCCTAAAATCCTTATTCCAGTCATTTACACATTTTCCATTCTTTCTGAAGTTGTTTCATTCAAATAATCCTTATCAAAATATCTGAACTTTTCATATCTGTGAGTAATCAACTGTTCTGCACTTTTATTCTCAAGCTCCTTCAATGCTGAAGAAATCTGCTTGTCAATTCTTCCATATAGTCTGCTGAATCTATCAACGTTTTCCGTTTCTGACACAAGCTCAAAACCAGTACCTCTCTCAGAAATGATTCCATCTATTACACCAAATTCTAAAAGATCCTTTGATGTAAGCTTCATTACTTCTGCTGCTTCATCCCTCTTTGAACTATCGTGCCAAAGAATGGATGCAAAGCCCTCTGGTGAAAGAACAGAATAAATTGCATTTTCCAACATATAAACTTTGTTTGCTACTGCTATTCCCAGAGCTCCACCGCTGCTTCCCTCACCTGTTACTATGGTGATGATTGGAACCTTTATATCACTCATCTGGGCCAGGTTGTTTGCAATAGCCTGAGCCTGTCCATACATTTCTGCTTCAAGTCCCGGATATGCTCCTGGGGTATCTACAAATGTAATAATTGGCCTGCCAAACTTTTCAGCCTGCTTCATCAATCGAAGTGCTTTTCTGTAGCCTTCCGGCCCTGGCATTCCAAAGTTGCAAGTCATGTTCTCCTCTGCCGTGCGGCCCTTTCGGTGCCCAAGCACTGTCACAGGTCTGCCATGAAACATTGCTATTCCACCATATATACTGGCATCTTCCTTACCTAAAAAATCTCCCTTTTGCTCAAAAAAATCCGTAAACAGATTATCGATATAATCTGTAATCTTTGGTCTGTCTTTATCTCGTGCGTTTAGAACTCTATCAATAGCCTTCATCTGATTCCTCCTTAACTGTGAAGCTTCAGCAGCTTTCCAAGAGTGTTTTTCATATCCTCCCGCTTAACTATCTGATCCACAAATCCGTGCTCTTCCAAAAACTCCGCTCTCTGGAAGCCTTCAGGTAGCTTTTGACCAATTGTCTGTTCAATAACTCTTGGCCCTGCAAACCCGATGAGAGCACCCGGCTCAGCTAAAGTAATATCTCCTAAAGTAGCAAAGCTTGCGCTAACACCGCCAGTAGTTGGATGAGTGAGAACTGTAATATATAATCCGCCAGCTTCCTTGAACTTTTGGATTACAGCGCTGGTTTTGGCCATTTGCATAAGACTTAGAATTCCTTCCTGCATTCTAGCTCCGCCGCTTGCTGTAAATATTATCAGTGGTAGTTTGTTTTGCATTGCGAATTCAGCAGATCTACAAACTATCTCTCCAAGCTCCATTCCCATGGATGCCATCATAAATTTCTTGTTCATTATGGCAATCACAGTCTTGTAGCCATCAATCTGACATGTGCCTGAGATGATTGCATCATGAAGATTTATCTCTAATCGAAGTACCTCTTTCTTTTCAATATACCCCTCAAATTCAAGAGGATTTGTCTCAGGAAAGCTGAACTTGAACTCTTCAAAGGTGCCCTCATCTGCAATGTCATTAAGTCTATCCCACACATCATATTCCTTTACAGGTTTGATGGCCGGCTCCAACATCTCTGTTGGATTTTTACGCAAGTCTTTGTATCTATTGAATTTGTTTTTTCTTTGATCTACAGCACTTATCATTCATTATCCTCTGGATATTCTGATGCAGCTTTATCCCAGGAAAGTATTTCATCTAAATGCTCCTCGATAAAGCTAACATTGTAATTTCCCTTTATAAAATCAGGGTGATGCAACAGAAGATAATCAAAATCTCCATTTGTTTTGATTCCATCTGTAACAAGCTCCAAAAGAGCTCTTCGCATACGTCTGATTGTTTCAAGTCGCGTAGGTGCATGAACAATTATCTTTGCCATCATGGAATCATAAAACGGACTAGTTTCATATCCGTTGTACAAAAGTGTATCCACTCTGACTCCAGGTCCACCAGGCACATTCAAAAAAGTAATTTTGCCTGTGTTAGCCATAAAATTCTTTGCCGGATCTTCTGCATTTATTCTGCACTCCATGGCATGGCCTTTGATGTTTACATCCTTTTGCCTTGTTTTTAATGGCTCATGAAAAGCTATCCTAATCTGTTGTTTGATAAGGTCAATTCCGGTAACGGCTTCGGTAACGCCATGTTCCACTTGAATTCTTGTGTTCATCTCGATGAAATAGTAATGATTCTTTTCATCCAAGACGAATTCTACAGTACCAGCATTTGTGTAGTTGGCTGCTTTTGCTGCAGCAACTGCCGCCTTTCCCATAGACTTTCGTAAGTCGTCATTTATATACATACATGGACTTTCTTCAATCAGCTTCTGATTCTTACGCTGAATTGAACAGTCGCGCTCCCCTAGATGAATCACATTACCGTGCTCATCTGCTAAAATTTGGAATTCAATGTGTCTTGGATTAACAATAAGCTTTTCTAGATACATTTCATCGTCATTGAAGCAAGCCATTGTTTCTGCCTTTGCTTCATCGAAAAGCTTTTTCAAATCCTCTGGTTTATAGACACGACGCATTCCACGTCCGCCGCCACCTGCACTGGCCTTGATCAAAACAGGATAGCCAATCTTCTTAGCTATTTTTTCTAGTTTGCTGTAGTCCGCCACTGGACCATCTGATCCTGGAACCACAGGAACTCCTGCTTTCATCATCATTTTTCGTGCTGCCGCCTTATTTCCCAGCGCATCCATTGCATCAGCTGTTGGACCGATAAATGTGATTCCTGCTTCATTGCACTTTCTTACAAATGTAGAATTCTCCGAGAGGAATCCAAAGCCAGGATGTAACGCATCGCACTCCATAACCTGAGCAGCAGTTATAATAGCATCCATATTCAAGTAACTGTCTGCTGCTCGGGCTGGACCAATACAAATACTTTTAGTAGCAAGCTTCACATGAAGAGAATCTTTGTCAGCTGTTGAATAAACTGCAACTGACTCAATATTCATTTCCATACAAGCTCTGATTATTCGAACTGCAATCTCACCACGATTAGCAATCAAAATACGCTTAAACATAACTAATCTCCTATTAAGAAGAGTGGCTGTTCAAATTCAACCACATCCTGATTCTTTACAAAGATTTTTTTGATTACTCCATCTTTTGGTGCGGTGATTTCACTCATCATTTTCATGGCTTCAATTAAGCAGAGCACCTGTCCTTTTTTGACTGAGTCTCCAACCTGCACATAAGCATCCTCATCTGGAGAGGGAGCTGCATAAAAAACTCCGACCAAAGGTGCCAATACCTGTTCACCATCGATTTGTATTTCTGGGCTGTTATCCACATTATCATTATTATGTGCAGGTAGCATTTGTTCAACTACACGTGTGGCATTTTCTACAACCGGCCCCTGCTCACAATATTTTTTCAACTTGATTTTAGTGTTGTCTATTTCTACTGACAGATAAGAACTATTGCTTTCATCAAATGCCTTCAACAGTTCTTTTACATCTTTTAATTCCATGATTATTTATGTGCCTCTAAATAGTTTACGATATCTGCAACTGTCTTGATTTCAGCCATTGCATCCTCATCAATTGTGATACCTGTTTTTTCTTCAACTGCAAGGGAAAGCTCTACTGCATCAAGGGAGTCAGCACCAAGATCATCAAAAAGATTTGCCTCCATAGTAACTTTCTCTGCTGCACAGCTAAGTGTATCAATAATTACTTCCTTTACTGTCTCGAACATAATATTCTCCTTTTCTTTTATCTTAATTTAATTAGTTAAAATGTTTTACATTAACCACCACCTATGATAGCTAAAAAATTTTAGAAGTCAACATAATTCTATAAAATCTTTTAGATAATTTTTCTCAAAAAAATAAGGACGCCCTGGTTTTACAAGGCGTCCTTGATATTTTAAATTTCTATTTATTTTTTAAGTTCAAAGCGTTCAACTAATCCCTTTAATGAATCGGCATGTTCATTCATTTCGTAGCTAAGAGCAAGCGATTCTTCAGATGTAGCTGCATTGTTCTGACCAACTGATGAAATCTCACTAATATTAGCAGACATTTCTTTTACAGATGCAGCCTGCGAATTTGAAGCCTCAGCAATAGTCTTAACCTTATCTGCAATTCCCTGAACCTGTGAAACCATGCCATTTAGCTTCTCAGCTGTATCATTAGCAATAGCAATACCTTCCTGAACACTCTGAAGTGATGCATTAATAAGGCCCGCTGTGTTTTGAGCAGCTTCTACAGTCTGACCTGCAAGCTGTGAAACCTCTGTAGCAACAACTGCGAATCCCTTTCCTGCCTCACCTGCTCTTGCAGCCTCAATAGAAGCATTAAGAGAAAGAAGGTTTGTCTGATCAGCAATAGCATTGATTGTATCGATAATCTTTGAAATCTCCTGAGAAGATGCTGAAATTGCATCCATAGCATTAACAACATCCTGCATTCTCTGGTTTCCTTCAACGATATTCTGTGCAACCACTTCAACTTCCTTGGAAATCTGTGTTGCATCTGTTGAATTACTTGAAATCTGATCTGTAATATCATTAACAGTAACAGACAAGTCTTCTACGATATTTGCCTGTGATGTAACTGTATCTGCAAGATTCTGACCAGCACCTGCAATCTGATTTGCACCTTCTGATACCATATCAGATACTTCCATAATCTCTGTCATAGAATCTGATATCTGCTGTGAGAAGGATTCAATTGCTGTCTGAATTGCTCTGAAATCACCATCGAAATTCTTTTCAAAGCTAATATTGAAATTGCCGTTTGCCATTGTAGACATCTTACTTCCGATTTCATCAATATAGAATGACAAAGAATCTACAGCTGTTCTCAATTCATTTACAACCTTGCCAATTTCATTATCAGCTTCATAATCAATTTCTACATGTACATTACCTTCAGCAATTTCTTCAGTAGCCTTCGCAAGTACAGCCAAATCATTTTCAATTGTTTTAATAAGCGTATCAGCCTTCTTCTTACTGATTGAACTTACAACTATAAGTCCGCCTACAAGTACAACTACACCAGCGACAATAATGAACAGAATAGCTTTATACTTTCCTGCTGCAGCATTTTCCGCAAGTGTTCCTGTTTCATCAAGTGAATCAGCAAGAGTCTCTGAAACTTCATTCAATGTGGAATTGTAATATTCCAATGCACCAGCAGCATCGCCTGCTTCCACCAAATCAAGCATCTCATATGATGCATCTTCAAATGCTTTCCAGTTTGTTGTAAGACGATTTCCCAATTCCTCGTTATTCAAATTTGCAGAAATTGTTGAGAAATAACCTTCAATCTTTGGAAATCTTCCCTCCAAATCCTCTCTCTGCGCTGCAGTAACATCAGAATCGCTAGACGCAAGTGCAAAAAGAAGTCTCTTGTTGATTGTCTGGACATCTTTTCTGATTTCCATCTGGTATGTCTCTGTTACAAACTGGACATTGTAGAAGCTATAGATATTTGCAAATACCAAGCCAAAAAATATCAGCATTATAACAGTTACAAGTAAAAACATTTGGATTGTAAATCCAGAAAAGATACCGAGTTGACCGGCTATTGTAGCCTTGTTTCTTTTTAATCCTTTTTTAGTCTCCATCTTTTACCTCCGCTTTGAACTGTAGAATATTACACAGTTACCATTTAACGCTATTATAAAATAAAGATTTTGCATTATGGGATTTTTCACAACATGTTCATTAAAAGTTCTATATTTGTTGATATAATGCTCCACAAGGAGCGAAAATTATGGATTTATCATTTGTTAGACGACTTGTAGCATTCATTTATACTTTAATACTCCTATTATTCATAGGCTTCGGTTTCTGCTATTCTAACGAAGTCAAATATGGATATCGTGAGAATACTGTTTATTTCAGTGATTACTGGAAGGTAAATGGTAGAGTGATTACATTCCCTTACGGAAATCATGAAGAATTCACCATAACCAATACACTTCCTACAGTTTATGGGGATCAGATGCTGGTTCTGCGAGCTTATTATGACTCTTTCGAAGTAGCTATAGATGGAGATGTCATACTGGAGTCCAGAGATAATCTTCTTTTTGGCCACAAAACAAATATTGGCCAGAAAGAGATTTGGATACCACTGGAATACTCGTATAGCGGGCACGATATATCTGTAACCATTGATTTACAGGATTCACTATATGGTTCCCAGCTTACAGAAGGCTTTATCACTACTCGTTCTTCATATGGCATCCGTCAAATGCAGCAAAACATTCCTTCACTCATTTTGTTTGTTGTATTTACGGTAACCGGTGTTTTAGAAATGATAGTTGCCGGATACTATATAGTTAAACGCACCGCTTTGATTAGAAAGCTTACATTCGAAGCATTATTCTACGCCGGCGCTTTTTCCATAATATCTGCCCAATGGATCATTAATGAAACCCGAGTTCCATTTGTAATTATGGGGCATATGACGGGATTTTCAATATTAAGTGTAATAACCTTTATTCTTATGCCGATGATGTTCTTTGAATTATCCCGAGCATTATTCATGCGAATCGGCAAAGTGGATAACATGATAGATGGCATCATCGCCCTTGCTATCGTGATAAGCTGTTTTCTTGCTACCATCGGAACAATTGAATGGGGTACTGTTGTATATGTAGCTCACGCCATCGATTTACTGGTTATGATAATGGTAGGTTATTATTCATACACTACAGTAAAAGATGACCAAAAAGCTAAAACCGGCACTGGAATTGCCATAGCTAACTTTATATTTATTCTATTTGCAGGAATTGCATTGGTTCAATATGTAAACCATATCGATTACAACTACTTACTTGTTGTTATCATTGATTTGATGATATTCATTATGGTTCAAGTAGGATTGATTTACCGAAGGATTGGCCTGAATGTAAAAGAGGAAAAGGAATTTGCCCAAGCAAAGGTATACGCATATACAGATGAAATGACAAAGCTTGGCAACCGCCGTCATTTCTATGCCATAGTAGGAGATTATGAAAAACACAAACTGCCAAAGGATTTAACCTATATAGCAGTAGATGTGAATAGATTAAAATACACAAATGATAACTTAGGTCACGATGCAGGTGATGAATTATTAATTGGTACCGCTGAATGTCTTAGAAGAGCTTTTAACACCTCTTCTACCAGCACAATTGGCCGTATGGGCGGCGATGAGTTTGCTGTTCTTTTAGTTGCAAACGAGACAGAATTAAACAGAAGACTTTTCAATTTAAAGCATTACCTTTCACATTGGAGAGGAAAGTATATCGACGGAATTTCGATTTCTTTGGGATATGCCTCTGTACGAGAAGATCCTTATGCAAATATAGATACACTTGCAAAGCTTTCTGATGACAGAATGTACGAAGATAAAAAGCAATATTATGAGGAAACCGGTTTTGACCGCCGGTCCCCTCAATAAATCATCACTATTTCACTAATCCAAAACCAAGGATTGTAAACTTATTTCGAATATCATCTGATTCAACGCGAATTTCAACATGATGTGCCGCTGTGGTCTTTTGATTTACCAGTATCAATGGATTGCAGTGGCACCATCTGTTTACATATGGATCTAAGTCTCTAACAAACTCTCCATCTACATAGGCTTTTGCTACGGCTCCATCCACTTCTCCTGTGTCCTTCATAATAACTACAAGAGCTTTGCATTCCACATCTACCGTAAATACGTTATCAGTATTCTTGCTTCCATCATACATCCAATTATATGGGAATTCTGGTGTCAGTTCCAAATCCAACTCACGCTCAACAGACTGAAGCACTGTGTCGGTATATACGAATCCACCTGGATTGATTGTAAGCAAATCTGTGTTGTCTTTTTTATCTACCAAAATCACATCATCAAATGAATTACCAATGGCAGGCTTTGCTTCAAAATCAGGATTATACTCCTTATCTATAGGCGCCTTCTCCATAATGGTCTGTAAAAGATTAATAAGGCAATCAGCCATAATAGTATGTCCCAAATTTGTTGGATGGAACATATCATAGAAGAACTGATTCTTTGTAATTATACGCTTTGATCTATCATAAAACTGAGGTACTACAGAATCCTTCACACTAACCATTGGCAATTCATATCTGATTCCCACTGGCTTTAATCTATCCTGAAGGTTGAAATCATCGGCAAATACAGAGAACAATAAAATTACTGCTGGCTCATAATCAAGCTTAAGAATCTTTCTTACTAGACTCTCATAGCAATCCCCCTGAGTCTCATCGCCCTCATCGTTAACAGCAAATTCCACAATTACAAGGTCTGGCTTTATCTTTCCATCATTAGTTACATCTCTATCAAATCTCAGCATGCCCAGTTCTGATGGAGTACCGCCAACACCGGCTTTTACATAATGAATATTATCCCCATCTCCGAGAAGCCTCTTGAAACCTACAAAAGACTTATAAGCGTAACATTCTGTATTTATAGGAGTTGCACCTGCTCCCTGTGTGATTGAACCGCCAATATAGGCTATTGTCACATCCTTGCCGGCTTTCGCTTTTTCAATAAGCTTTCCAATTCGCTTCGTATTTCCAATCTGCATCAGAGAATTGGAAATCATATCCTTATACTCTTTTGAATCCACATCTACAGGAGATTCCTCTTCCTGCTCCGGTGCTTCGAAACCATCGTTTAGATATAAGCGAAGTGTGATAAAGCCTCTAGCCTTTTCATCCTCAGATGTAAGGATAATCTGACCTGGCACATTGTCATCCTCTTTCCACTCAACATCCTTTAGATATAGTCTCTGCTCAGAACCATCAGCTGGAATGGTAGCATAAATATTTGCGCCTCCACCGTACTGATCCTTCTTACCATAAAACTGAAATCTAAAATCTATAGATTGGTCCTTGTCTTCCATTTCAATAGAAACACCAATGCTGTGCACAAGCTTTTTAAAACCATCTACCGTTTCAAGGAGCTTCAGCATCTCTTTATCATGCACATTTCCTGTCACTTCCGCACTGTTTGGCAATCTACATGCATCCTGATAAAGCTCCGTTCTCTTTCCATAAAACTCTTTTTCCTTCATGGTGAAGAAAAATCCCCTATTCTTTTCTGGATCCGTTGGTGCTTTAACCATATTCCCCCACTCTCCTTACCTTAATTAAATATATTTTATGGTATAAAAAAAATCCCACATCATCTACACAAAATTTGCGATGAATGTGGGATAAATTGCTATTTCGATATTCAGTTATTAATTATTGCCCTTAAGAAGTGGTCTAAGTGGCTGATAAATTAAAATTGTAATAATTGCTGAAATCATGCCCTTTACAAATGTAAATGGTACATTGAAGAATAACAAGCACTGCTCAATTGAACTAATCTTTGCAAATGGAGCAACTACCTGGTATGCTGCGATGATTGCTTCCTTTGACATAAAGTTGTAATACACTGGATAAACAATAAAAAGGTTTGATGGGAAGCTAATTGCACCCATAATCAAAGCACCAACAACAGCTCCTAAAATCGCACGCCCCTTTGTCTTTTTTCTGTGATAAATCAAACCTGCTGGAAGTACAAAGCTTGCTCCTAAAATGAAGTTTGAAAGCTCGCCTACACCACCAGTCTGTGTCATTGTTAAATGAAGTAGATTCTTAATAAGACAAACAATAACGCCCCACACTGGTCCCAATGCAAAAGAAGCAATAAGCGCTGGAAGCTCTGATAAATCAAGCTTGATAAAGTTTGGCATAAGAGGAATAGCAGTATCTAAAAACATCAATACGAAAGCTGCTGCCGAAAGCATTGCTGTCACTGTCATATTCCTTACATTTACTCTGCTCTGCACCTTGTTACCTACTCCTTGTCCTGTCATTTGTGTTGAATCCATAATTCAATCCTCCTAAAAATAAAATATTATTAAAATTTAGGAAGTCTCCAAAATTAATTGTACACAATATAATAGCCCTGAGATTACTCTCAGGGCCTAATTACTATATCGCTTCTTCTTTCATCCAGACTATACTGTCGGTACTGGAATCTCACCAGTTCGGCCCGAAGGCTCGCGGACTTTACCGCCGGTCAGGAATTGAAAACCATCGTTTTCGCACCTTGCCCTGAAGATTTCCTATTTAATTGAGTACAATATACTACACTTTCCCCCGCAGTGCAACCCCAAAATCCAAAGATTGTTTCTGGCTGAGGTATAGAGGGGGCTGGGCACCGCCCTACCTGTACGTCACAGATTTATGATTATCTAAATGTGTAGTCTCCCATATTTATTAGTAGGTGTTCTTACGAAGTTTTACAATTCTGCCGGTAAGGTATGAGTGAGACGGACAAACACTATTCTAAGTAATCATCTGTCTTAAACTAGCTTTGTATTTATTACTATTTGCTTTGGAGTGAACTTAGAAAAAGGAAAAGAGATATTTGATATGAATTGGCAGCTGCCGCTAGGACGGCGGCAGCAGTGGTCACTTGAAACACGATGTTGAATGTGCCACGGTGCCAATTCATACAAATATCTCTTTTTTATTTTTTCTTAGTGAGCGGAGTAGCAAAAGTAATAATACAAAGACTAGTTAAGACTAGATGATTATGTAAACTCCATTGTCCGTCTCACCCATACATTACCTTCGAATAGTAAAAGCCTCGTAAGTACACCTACATATGGGAGCCTTTACACATTAAGATAATCTATAAATCTGCTCCAATGATACAGGTAGGGCGGTGCCCAGCCCCCTCTATACCTCAGCCAGAAACAGTACAGTACTTTGAAGGGTTGCAATACGGGGGAAAGTGTAGATATTTCCCTACCGCTTATGGATGTTCCTTCAGGGCGTAGGCGATGTTGATGGCGTGGTCGGCGCATCGCTCCAGGTCAGTGACCATGTCGGAGAAGATTACACCGGCAACAGGTTCGCATTTGTTCTCCATGAGGCGCTCTACGTGGTGGTTGATGAGCTGCTTCTCCTGCTTATCTACTTTCTTTTCAAGCTTTTCAATCTTGTCTAGGTTCTCGTAGTTTTCAGAAGTGAAAATATCGATGGCAAGCTCAACCTCTTCCATAGAGTTGTCAGCCATTTCCTTAAGCTCCTTGGCTGCCTTCTTTGAAAGCTTTGTCTTTTTATTCTTCATACGAGTTGCATACTCGATGATGTTTTCAGCGTGATCTGAAATACGTTCGATATCTGTAACTGCAATAGTGATTGCAGATATACGACGAAGCATGGCAGGTGTAAGGTTGAGAGTCTGAAGCTTAACCATTGCATCCTGAATAGCGTGGTTGAGGATGTTAACTGTTTCCTCGCGCTGCTCTACGTCTTCAACCTTTTCAGGTGAGTAGTCGAAGAAGCAATCGATGGCCTTTTCAAAGTTTTCAGCTGCGATAGCACCCATTCTGGCTGCCTCAAGCTGTGCCTGGTGAATAGCCATGTTTGGTGGCACATTGTTGACCTGAGTCATAAATACAAGCTGTCTGTCCTCTGCTGCACGAGTTTCCTCTGGAAGCTTTGGAATAAACATATATGTAAGCTTAATAATGTAATCAGTGAATGGGAAGATAATACAAACTGCTAAAATAGCGAAGATTGTATGTGTGTTAGCTATCTGACGGGCTGGATCAGATGATGTAGACTGAATCCATGTCAGAAGTGGTGTTACATTTATAATAATTATGATTACAATTGCTCTTATTACATTAAACAAAAGGTTCAAAATAGCTGAACGCTTGCCGTTTCTGTTTGCTGTAAGTGATGCCAAAAGGTTTGGTGTAACTGAACCAATGGCTGCACCGATAATCAAATAAACTGCTACATCGTAGTCCAAGATTCCCTGCACAACGAATGTCTGGAAGATAACTGTTGCAGATGATGAGCTCTGAAGTAATGCTGTGAATGCAACACCAAATACAAGAGCTACAAATGGATTTGTTAATCCAGCAAGGAAGTTCTTAAACATTACTGAATTTGCAAGTGGTGCAATGGATGCTTTCATGATTGTGATTCCCTGGAAAAGCATACCGAATCCCATAAAGAAAGAACCTAAATGCTTAACAATATCTCTCTTCATGAAAAGATACATTACTGCACCGATAAACAAAATGAATGGTGTGAATGTAGCAATATTAAAAGCTGTAATCTGTGCTGTGATTGTTGTACCGATATTGGCACCTAAGATAACGCCGATGGCCTGTGAAAGCGCCATCATACCTGAATTTACAAAACCAATAACCATAACATCGGTTGCAGATGAACTCTGAACCAATACTGTCATAGCTATACCAACGATGACTGCTACAAATTTGTTTGTAGTAGCCTTCTCTAGAATAACCTGAAGATTATCTCCACAGCTGTTTTTTAAGCCTGTAGACATAATCGACATTCCGAAAAGAAATAGACCCACTCCACCAAGAAGTGATAATATCTCTGCTAAAGTCATTATTTTCTCCTTCTACCGTACTTTTCCTTCACGAAAAGTAAAATCCTTAATCCTTCTTTTTTTAGTCCTTGATAATCATAACATGTTAGAATGCCATTGTCTAAGTATTTTCTATGATATAAGTAAAATTTGTGTAAATTCAGATATAAGCCTTGATGAAAATACCGTCTTCACGATATTCCTCTGAAATCAATTCTCCTGTCTCTCTAATCTTTGCAATACTTCCCGCTTCTGTGTAAGGAACTAATCGCTCAATATATTCCTTATTTCCACGCATCAAAGTAGCCAGAATTTCTCTTACTTTATCCAGGCCTTTTCCTGTCTTAATGGAAGTGTGTACTGTATAATCAGCTCTTAAATCGTGATAATCCAACTCATCTTCAAGCTTATCTACTTTATTAAAAATAGTAAGAACAGGTTTGTCGCTAACTCCTAATTTGTCCAAAGTCTCGTATACGATTTCCATCTGACGGTCCATCTGCGGATTGCTTACATCCACCACATGAATGATAAAATCTGCATACTTAGCTTCTTCCAATGTACTCTTGAAAGCATCAACCAAATGATGAGGAAGCTTTCTGATGAATCCTACTGTGTCTGTGAGCAGAATCTTTTGATCATTATCCAAGAGGAGCTCACGAGTGGTTGGATCAAGGGTCGCAAAAAGAGCATCCCACTCAAGGATGTTTGCATCTGTAAGTTTATTTAAAAGTGATGATTTGCCTGCATTTGTGTAACCAACAATAGCTGCTACAGGTACGCCGTTTCGCTGTCGCTTTGAACGTGTAAGCTCACGATGATTTACCACATCATTTAACTCTTTCTTCAGCTGAGTAATACGACCTGCAATAAGACGCTTATCCATCTCCAGCTTTTTCTCACCAGGGCCACGTGTTCCGATAGCTCCTCCGCCACCTGCTGCAGTACCACCCACACGAGACATGTTTTTACCAAAGCCAGTCAATCGAGTCATCTCGTATCTAAGCTGTGCCAGCTCAACCTGAATCTTTCCCTCTGCTGTGCCAGCACGGGCAGCAAAAATATCAAGGATAATAAGGGTTCTATCCATGACTTTTGTATCTAATGCATCAGCAAGATTGCGCATCTGTGCTGGTGTTAATTCATCATCGCAAACAATACCTGTAGCCTCTGTCTCCCAGATTAAATCTGCGATTTCTTCCACCTTGCCAGAGCCCACATATGTGCCTGGGTTTCTGCGCTCCAGATTTTGCATGATTTCTCCCACAACCTTAGCACCGGCAGTTTCACAAAGCTCTGCAAGCTCATGAAGGGAATCCTTGGCCTCAACCTCGTCCCCTTCATTAACTGATACAAGTATTACTCTTTCTATAATCTTTTCTGTATTTACCATTTAATATCCTATCTTTTCAAAATCTCTTATAGTTACATTCTACAATGTTGTTTTATTTACTGCAATTTAATTGTTATTTTCTCATTGACTATATTTCCTACAAGTGATATTTTTATATCGAAATTAAATATTTTGCTAGGGGCGCATATGCTGAGAGGTGCTTGCACCGACCCTTAATACTTGAACTGGATAATACCAGCGTAAGGAAGCGATAGACGAATCTCCTAGCATTGATGTATGAAGGGAGATTTTTTTAATGATTAATCACATGTCTAACGAAAAAACTAAAATCACATTTTCTGCAAAGCAACTAGCTTTTTGTGCAGCTTCTATGGCACTTGCTTTTGTTTTGTCTAATATTAAGGTATTTAAATTCCCAACCGGTGGCTCAATTACATTGCTTTCAATGCTCGTTGCATGCCTTCCTGGTTTTTGGTTTGGTCCTATTGTTGGAATTATCACAGGTGTTGCCTATGGATTATTAAATCTCATTGTTGATCCTTATATTCTTTTCCCAGCACAGGTTATTGTTGATTACATCCTCGCCTTTGGTGCTCTTGGATTATCTGGATTCTTCAAGGATTCTAAATATGGTCTTATCAAAGGTTACATTGCAGCTGTTTTAGGACGCTACGTATTTGCGGTAATCTCAGGTTGGATTTTCTTTGGCGAATGGGCTTGGGAAGGTTGGAATCCACTTGCTTACTCACTTGCTTACAACGCAATCTACATCTTTGCTGAGGCTGCTGTAACACTTATCATTCTTTTCATTCCACCAGTAAGAGATGTCATGAACAGACTTAAAAATATGGCTACTGAATAATTTTTAATAATAAAAACGCCAGAGGCAATCTCTGGCGTTTTCTTATTTTAATGTTGCTTTAATTTCTATTACTGTATTGATAGGTTCTCCACCGGCTTCCAAATCGTAATCAATTAAAAGATTGATTTCGGTATCCTTTTGCTCGATTACAAGACGCTTTGTGTGAACCACAATAGTCATCATGCCCATTGGTGTATTGTAAGCATTTCTGGTTCGAGCCCCTGGGGCAAACTCAAGCTTTGATTGAATATCTCCTTTTTGAGTCAATGTAAGCTTATTGTGCTCAAAGCTTATAAGACAATCTACCTTTTGTCCCTCCGGCATAACTCGATTATAGGAAAGGTATCGCTTACTACCTCTATCAATAAATGAACCCACATACTCCTCATTAGTAGTTTCTGATTCGTGGCCCATCTTTTGCTTGGAGCAAAGTTTAATATTACATTTTGTTCCTGTCATTATTTATTTCCAATCTATTTTTGTTCTCTAATTACTTCACGAACAGCATTTATCTGATTTGACAAATGAACATGCATTATATCCTTTAGGAAATCTACATCTCTTCTGTCGAAACCATCAATGATAGACTTATGTTCTGCTATAAGCTGCGTGTAAACAGATGGATTCTTTACATACTCGTAACGATATCTATACATCTGCTCTCTTGCAGAATTGATTATGTTTTCAAGCTTAGGATTTGCAGCTGCTGCATAAATCACATCGTGGAATGCCTCATCAGCCTCCACAATCTTGCGAACATCGTCAGTTCTAGTAGCTGACTCAAATGCCTTCATAGCTTCCTTGAGCTCTACAAACTGAGCATCAGTCATTCTTTCGCAGGCACATACCACCGCAAGAGCATCGAGTGCATCTCTTACTTCAAGTACATCCTGTAAATCTTTTTCTGTCATTTTAGCAACCTGGGCGCCCTTACGAGGAATAGTAACAGCAAGTCCCTCGTGCTCAAGCATTCTGATTGCTTCTCTGATAGGTGTACGGCTAACTCCAAGCTTTGTAGCTAAATGCATTTCCATTAGCCTCTCACCTGGCTTGAGTTCGCCCTTAAGAATAGCTTCGCGCAGGGTGTTAAACACCACATCGCGAAGTGGTAAATAATCATCCATTTGAAGTGTAAGATTTTCAGTCATTCTGTTTAAATCTCCTTATTTCATGTGTGAAACTAATTAATACTTGTTGTTAAAAAGTGTAGTGAGATAAAGCTGCTTTACAAGCTTGCTCTCTGTAAGTGCTTCCTTGGCTGCCTTTGCTGTTTTGTTGTCTTCAAAAAAGCCAAATACAGTAGGACCACTACCACTCATCATTGCGCCAACTGCTCCATTATCCAGCATGATTTTCTTTATATCAGCAATAACTGGATGTAGTGGAATTGTAACCTCTTCAAGTACATTTCCCATGTGGTTGCAAATGGCATGTAAATCCTGATTTTTAATATCTGAAATCAGCTGATCGATGTCTGGATGCTTAACATTGTCAAAGCATGAATCCAAAGATTCATATACCTGCTTTGTAGAAACTGAAATACCTGGCTTTGCAATAAGCACTGGGCACTTCACCATTGGTGAAAGTGGTGTGAGCACCTCGCCAATTCCCTCTGCCAAAGCTGTACCGCGCATTACACAGTATGGTACATCGGCTCCGATTTTAACGCCTCGCTCCATCAAATCTTTTCTGCTGAGATTCAAATCAAAAAGTTTATTTATTCCAAACATTACAGCAGCTGCATCTGTAGAACCGCCTGCCATGCCTGCTGCAACAGGGATATGCTTTTCCAGGCTGATATGCACACCAGTGTGTATATCAAACTCTTCCATTAGAAGCTTTGCCGCCTTAATGCAAAGATTGTCATCGTTAACAGGAAGGAAGCGAAGGTTTGTGCTCATGGTAACAGCATCCCCCTCCTGCTTCTTAATGCTGACCTTGTCAAAAAGATTGACTGTCTGCATAATCATTCTTACTTCATGATATCCATCGTCCCTGATTCCTGTAACATCAAGTCCGATATTTATTTTTGCTAATGCTTTAAGATCTATATTATCCATTGAAAAGAAATTACTACTCCATTAAAATTTGTACTTGTGTGTATTTTGTACTTGATTGTTCTTTGTATTCAATCTTAATAAATTTTAACAAAGATACCACACTTTTACAAGAATTTTGTATTAAAATAAATACAATCTAATAATAAATATTTCTCAATTAGCATCCGATAATAAGAATAGGAAAAGGATTTCCATATGGTTTTTTATTCATGGCCACAGTAACAAGGAGGTTATTATTATGGAGTTAAGCACATTAAGCAGCGTATCTTCTAATATAGCAGGTACCTATTCTAAGACTACAAATTCTGATGGTTCGGTTACAGAAACACTTGAATTCAATGCATCAAAACAGGAAGTCAGCGCATCAAAGTTTTCTGATGAAGCTGCTGTTTATGAAAAATCTGATGAACAATCACTAACAACAGACAACTACAAAAAGACAGATAGAACTGCTCTTATTCAGCAGTTGAAAGCTGACCAGGAAAAGATGATTAACAATCTTTTAGATATTGTTATGAAGACAATTAATGGTCAGGGAAGCACATTTGCTATTGCTACTCAGGATGATATGTGGAAATTCCTTGCAGAAGGTAAATTCACTGCAGACGAGGAAACAATTGCAAAAGCAAAGGAAGATATTTCCGAAGATGGATACTGGGGAGTTAACCAGACATCTGATAGAATTGTAGATTTTGCTATCGCACTTTCTGGCGGCGATACCTCAAAGGCAGACATGCTTTTAGATGCATTCAAGAAAGGCTACGAGCAGGCTACAGGAACTTGGGGCAAGGATTTGCCAGACATTTCTTCAAAGACTTACGATGCTGTATTAGATAAATTTGAGCAGTGGAAGAATGGCTCTTACAGTTCTGGATCTAACTCAGCAAATAATGCAGGTGCAACCGGTGGAACATCCATCACATATATGGAAAACATTTCCACTGTAAGCTCATCTACATATATAGAGACCTAAAGCCATCTTAAAACTAAATAAATCAAGGCTGGTCAAAATGATATGTACCCAGAATCCTGGACACATATTTATGAACTAGGCTAAACACATGGATGCTACCCTGTATTGTACAGGTGGCATCCATTTTGTTTTTGCCTGAATTCTTTTGTTATTATAGTAATCTATATATTCTTCAACTGCTTTTGAGAATTCTTCAAAAGAAGAATAATCTTTCTCATAGCCATAATACATCTCATTTTTTAATCTTCCAAAGAATGTCTCCATAATACAATTATCATAGCAGTTACCTTTACGAGACATGGATTGGATAATACCATGCTCCTTTAAAGCAGTTCTATAGTAAGTATGTTGATACTGCCATCCCTGATCTG
>NZ_OBMR01000009.1 GCF_900218035.1 Pseudobutyrivibrio ruminis DSM 9787 | reverse complement strand
CCGTTACCTCACCAACTAGCTAATCAGACGCGGGTCCATCTTGTACCGAAAAACTTTTCACACTGCTTCATGCGAAGCTGTGCGCTTATGCGGTATTAGCAGTCGTTTCCAACTGTTATCCCCCTGTACAAGGTAGGTTACCCACGCGTTACTCACCCGTCCGCCACTCAGTCAACAAATCGTCACCCCGAAGGGATCGTGATAAGTTGCTTCGTTCGACTTGCATGTGTTAAGCACGCCGCCAGCGTTCATCCTGAGCCAGGATCAAACTCTCATGTTAAAAAGTTTAATTCCGAATCAGTATAAAACTGACTTGTTTACTAATAAAGGTTTTTGTTTCGTCTTAGAAACTAAATGAATTTCAAGGATACATGTTTAAAAACTTGTATTAATTCAAGGTTTGTTTCACTGTTCAGTTATCAATCTTCGCTTTGTTGTTGCCCTCAGCAGCAACTCGTTTATATTATCACGATGCTATCTTTTTGTCAACAACTTTTTGATTTATTTTTTAAATCATTTCTTTTAGAAAACTCAGTGTTTTCTAAGTGTGCCGCTCTCAGCGGAACGAATAGTATAATAGCAAAGGATTTCACTAAAGTCAACACGTTTTTACAAAAAAATTATTGTCTTTATTTTCCGATAATTCTAGCAATTAGATTGTTCTCAAAGACGAAATACAATAGCTGGTCTTTTTCGGCATTTTCTATTACAAACTGCCCTACTGCAGATGCCGGGAAACAGCTTGCAATATACATCAACAACCATATTGCTAACATTCCCTCAATCAATCCCGCTATTACTCCAAGAAGACGATTTACATCCCTTATTCCTGGGACTAAACCTATCCCCTTTATGATCTTGTCTATTATAAATATCACAAGTATGCCTATTAGTACTGCTATTATTGTGGCTATACCATTTATAGCAGCATCTGTAAGTTCTTCGGCTATGAATCTAATTGTAGCGTCTATTGAGCTCTGGACACTTTCTGTTATTTCTTCTTTTATTGAGGATGGAACCATTGACATGACCGCATCTTCGCCTGTGCCCACTTCCTGCTCTTCTGAGGCCGTATATCGCTCTGTAAGATGAGTTACAATACCTTCCTGGATTGTATACGGTACCTGTGTAGATGTAGATATATAATTATCAATAAAATTGCTGCCGTAGTTAACAAAGCATATTAAGAACACCCATGCTATGATTCCAAATACGATTCTCAGCATGCCTCTTCTTGCTCCACGTATAACGCAGAACAATAATATTAAAGCTGTGATAATTAATAAATAGTTTATTTCCATTTAGATTCCTACTTGATATATATTTCTTCTGTCTTACTATCCTCTATTAAATAGTATCTCTTTGATGTTGTTCCAGGAATTACACCATAGATTTTATCCTCAAATGTATAATTGAACTTTTTAAAGCCCTGTAGGTTATATATACTTACCTCGTTTTCATTACTGATAAAGATTTCATTATTATCTAAAATAGTAATGTTGTCATAGCTACTTTCTATTTCTTTTGAGATAAGTCTAAATCCGTATAAATTATATACGTTCAACTCGTTTACAATTTCACCATTGTCTGTTGCTGTTTCGCATATATATCCAAAATGACTATCATTATAGAATACACTTTTCATCTGCTGGCCAACTGTAATTTCTTTTGCCACAGTTGCACGAAGATTATTGTTGAAAATAATAATCTTTGAATCACTAAAGGCAATAGCCTTATCATTTTTCATATATTCTACCTTTGGAATTAATGCACCTATGTAATTGTAAGATGCAACGATATTGTCCTCTTCTTCCTTACCAGCACTGGTAAAATCATAGA
The DNA here is from genome assembly GCF_900218035.1 of Pseudobutyrivibrio ruminis DSM 9787. Lineage (GTDB taxonomy): Bacteria > Bacillota > Clostridia > Lachnospirales > Lachnospiraceae > Pseudobutyrivibrio > Pseudobutyrivibrio ruminis. The sequence continues at coordinate 134,346 of NZ_OBMR01000009.1, read as the reverse complement.
ATACTAACTCTGTATCTAATTCACCGTTATTTACATTTATAATAGATAATAAAAGCCTGGTGGCATCAGAGGAAAGGGCCATAGATACAGGATAGCCTCTGTTCTCAGGATGGATTTCACCTGATACAAGAACGGAACCATCCCTATCATACATTTGTATATAACTGGTTGTTCCCTCTTGAAGTAATATTGCTACTGTGCCTTTATCTGCCACTCTTGCCTCTATAACAGGCGTGGTTGACGAAATAGTATTGATATATCCTTTTGAGGAGAATACATCCACTTCAGTTCCTTTTTTATCGTATACAACAATATAATCACCGCAAAAATCAATATTTGGGTTTGTCATATCATATGTGTAGTTCAATATTAATGTGCCGTCAAATGTGGTATAGAATATTCCATCAGCACTATATTTAATTAGATTATTATTAAAGCTACAATAATTACTCTCGCTAGAGTCCTGTCGTTCCCATGTCTTTTCGACTTCATAATCATCATATGTAGTGATTATTCGTATAACAAATATGGATATAACAATAAATAGAAGTAATAAAATGATATAAAAATAGCGCTTCTTAGGTGGCTTATAGTCGTCATCTACCCGTCTTGCCACTACAGGCTCTTTTTCATCTGTTTCTTCTTCATTGTTTTTTTCTGGTAACTTTATAATCTTAAATTCTTCCATATTTCTCGCTTCTTACTATTTTTTAAAAAGAAAAGGGCTGTATTAACAGCCCAATTTTCTTTAATAAACAAATATTGCTATCTGATATGGCGCCATCGAAAATCCTATTGAGTACTCTCTGCCATCACATTCCTCATGAATTGGTGTGCAAGTCTCAGGAATTATTCCGCCTTCGCCTCCAAATTCCTTGTTTTCACTATCAAGCAATAACCTAAACCGTTTATTTTCTGGAACACCTACTCGATAATCGTCGTATTTCATAGGGGTCATGTTTATTACAAACAATAGATTATTTTTCCCATTCTTTGCCTTGCGAACAAAGCTAAAGATACTGCGGTAGCTATCGTTGGCATTTATCCATTCAAAGCCAGCCCATGAAACATCCTGTTCATACATTGCCGGATACTGTCTGTATATATGTAACAACTCTTTGAACATACGGGCCACATGTCTGTGATTTGGATTGTCTAATACATACCAATCAAGCTCTCTAGCCTCGCTCCACTCAGTTCCCTGAGCGAATTCTTGACCCATGAATAACAGCTTTTTGCCAGGATGGCCCATCATAAATGCATATCCCGCCATCAGATTTTTATATTTATCAACCTCTAGTCCAGGCATCTTTGCAAGCATAGAGCCCTTCAAATGAACTACCTCGTCATGACTAAGCACAAGAATATATCTCTCGGCTTCATTGTAGCTCATAGCAAATGTCATTTTATTGTGGTTGTCTTTTCTGAAATAAGGATCTAGCTTCATGTAGTCTATGAAGTCATGCATCCATCCCATATTCCATTTGTAGGAGAAATTTAATCCTCCATTTTCAACATCCCCTGTAATCTTTGGCCAAGCTGTAGATTCCTCAGCAATCATAATGGCACCAGGGTTTCGACCCCTTATCAAAGTATTGATATGCTTAAAGAACTCGATTGCTTCAAGGTTTTCATTTCCACCATGTTCATTAGGAATCCACTGACCAGGCTTCTTGCCATAATCGAGGTATAACATTGATGCTACAGCATCTACTCTAAGACCATCGATATGATAATGCTCAACCCACTGTAAAGCACTTCCTATCAGGAAGTTTTTAACCTCTGGTTTGCCGTAATTGAAAATTTTGGTACCCCAGTCTGGATGCTCACCCTTTTTAGGGTCTGGATATTCATATAATGGTCTTCCATCAAAATCAGCAAGACCATGTGCGTCTTTTGGAAAATGAGCTGGAACCCAGTCCAAAATTACACCTATTCCGTTTTTGTGCAAATAATTGATGAGATACATGAAATCATCAGGTGTACCATAACGTGATGTAGGTGCATAGTAGCCTGTTACCTGATATCCCCATGAACCATCAAATGGATATTCCGCAATACCCATCAACTCAACATGGGTGTATCCCATGTCGAGAACATATTCTGTAAGACTATGAGCAAATTCTTTGTAGCTGTAAAAGCCATCGTTTTCTGGCCTTGGATGACGCTTCCATGAACCTGGATGAACCTCATAAATTGCAAGTGGCTGTTCCCAAAAATTCTTGGCAGCCTTTCTCTGCTTCATCCACGCATTATCGGTCCATTTAAACTTTGTATTGTCATAGATTCGTGACGCTGTGCCAGGACGTACTTCTGCATATGTAGCATATGGATCTGCTTTATAAAGCTTTGTTCCATCCTCTGTATAAATAAGATATTTGTACAGCTGCCCTTCCTTTACATTTGGAATAAATGTCTCGAATATTCCATGACTTTCTGGCTCAACTCGCTGCATATAATTGCGAGTTTCATCCCAGTCGTTAAACTCTCCAATAACTGCCACTCTGCTAGCGTGTGGTGCCCACACGTCAAAGTAGTATCCAGACTCTTTGCCTTGCTTCCCCCTGTGTGCTCCGAGCTTTTTGTAAATGTCATAATGTGTGCCTTGCCCGAATAAATAGGCATCCAAATCTGTAAAATTGCTCATAAACTATCCCCTTTTATTAATTATTTATTTGTCGAAATCCTTCTCTTTTAAGATGATATTGCCATTCTTATCGTATTTAGGCTTGTTGAAGAATCCACCCTTTGTTGACTTTTCAATGGCATCATCCATTATCTCTGCAACCTCTTTGATTGTAGTAACATGATCATAACGACCGATAAGATTGATTCTATTGTAAAGTGCAAGAATTCCCATATCATCTATAGTGCATTCTGCTTCAAGAGCATATGTCTTTGCAAATGATACCAACTCATCGATTGAGAAGACAGGAATTACAATCTTTTCTGTAAATCTCTTTGCAAATGAACTGTCTTTGATAAGGGCTTTATCAATACCCTTTTTACTATCTTCAATAATGATGATTGTTCCTGATGTATCGTTTTGCATAAGAAGAGACAATGTAACCGCTGTCTCCTTTGAAATGCCACCAGCTGATTCGATGATTAAGCAACCACCCTGAATCTTGCTGTAAAGCTTTTGAATATCCTTTTCGTTAAGCTTTTCTCCGGAAATCTTTCCAATTCCACCCTTTGGATATCCTGTCTTCTTCTGTAAAACCTTGATAATGCTAGTTGCCATCTGTGTTTTACCTGAACCAGGCTCACCAACGATAACAATACTTCCACCATTTGCGTTAGGCTTATCAAGATATGATGCTGCTCCCTCGATTACACGAGTAATATTTGCCTTCATACCATTTATTGGGAGGAAGTATGAGAAGATATCAAGATCTTCATCGTCAATCTTAATAGATGATTGCTGCTTTGGCGCTGCAACTGCAGGGTTTACCTCGGCTACAGGAACTTCAGCCTCCTGAATCTGTACCTTTTCAATCTGTACTGGTTCTGGCTGAATTAGCTCTGGCTGCACCTGATCGACCTCTTCAAACTGAGGCTCTGTAGTTACGACTGGCTCTTCAGCAAATAAATCTTCTGGAAGAATAATAGGAGGTAATTCAATATCATCAATATTGATACTTGGTTCTTCTATTGATTCCTCTACTAATTCCTCTCTTGGTTCTTCTATTATTTCATCTTCTGGTTCTTCAACTACTTCTTCAATTGGAGCTTCTACATGCTCTTCCTGTTCGAGCTCTTCCTCAGGCTCCTGAATAAATTCATCGCCAAGCCCCTCTATTATTTCTGCAACAGGCTCCATGTCAGGCATTGCTATAGCTGGTTCCTCTGTGAACTTTACTACAGGCTCTTCCTCAGCAGTCTCTGCTGGAGCTGGAATTTGTGTATCCACTCCACTAAGTCTATCTATTTCTTTTTGTAAAAGGCTATTTACATCAGCAATCATCTGGGATGCTTCTTTGAAATCCACGTCTTCTGTCTCCTCAGTGTCATTTTCATTTAGCGTTGGAGGCTGCCAACTTGGTGTTGCCTCCTTTAACTCCCCTGCTGCATGCATAATAGCACTTGGCACTGCAGCTGCTGCTCCTGCAAGTGCCGCTTCCTCAGCGGATACAACCGGTATATCAATCATACCTGTCTGCAATCCATCTGTTGAAAGCATCGGAATGGTAAATCCCGCGTGTGTTTCTGTATATTCTGGCTCCTGATTTTGCTCAGTGTCGTCAGGAACAGATTCCTCTTCTTCTAGCTGAGCCTCTTTTACTTCTGTAGGTTCTGCGGTGCCCAGGTATTCCTCCTTGAGAAGCTCCTGCGAAGATATACCAGCATCGAGCTTTGACATAACTCCTTCTAATCGGTTCAAGACGTTGTTTGCCTCACGAAGTGCCTTCGCTCTAGCGCTTTCAAGCTCCTTGCTCTTGGCATCTTCCATGGCTGCCTCTGCTGCACGCTTTGTCTTTTCCCACTCAGCTAAAACATCCTCGATGGTCATCTGTCCTTCGATTTGCTCTTCAGTTTGAGTGCTTTCATCAGCAAGCTTAAGGCTCATTTGACCATCAAAGCCTTCTTCCAAGTACTGCTGGAATGTGTCGTTTATTGAGAAGTCCTCTGGCTCCTCTACAACTTCTTCCTCTGCTACCTGAAGATAAGGTATTTCTTCAACGAGATTCTTGATGGCACCGATGTTTTCTGAAACCTCACCAGCATCGGTTGCTTTCATGATTTCGTCTATATTCTTTTTGATTTCTGCCTGAAGGTTGATTGTGTCGAAACGCTCTGGTCCTTCTGGAAGCTGAATGTTTTTAATGTTTGGAACAATACTGCTTGAATCAGCAACTATCTGTGGAGTAATCTCTGTGATGCCGTCTTTTTTCTGCTGCAAGCTACGATATTTATCCTCTTGGGACTTATCAAGTGGCTGATAAAGCATTTTCAATTCCAATGCTCTTTCAACTACTGGACCATCACCAAACCAAAGAATGATTTCATCGCAAAGTGCTATACATTTATCACCCTGATTTGTCTTGTGATAAAGATAAGCAAGCTCATAAGCCCACTCCTCTATAAAATCATTTTCCTTGAGCTGCTCAAGAATCTTGATAAGAGTGGCATTATCTGCGCCCTTTGCAACATTAATATTGTATTTGAGGATATATTTAAGACTATCGTGTGGAGCTATCTGCACAAATTCGTTGTAGTATTCCTGAGCTACATCTATCTCTTTGAGCTTCAGTGATATCATGCAAAGCTTGTACAGAATCATCCTTCCGATAGGAGAACGCTCATGTGCAACTAATAATAAATCCCTTGCTTCTTCGATTCTACCAGCCGCTTCATAGGATTCACTTCCCGCAATCAAATCATTGATATTGTGAATCTTTCTCCAGTTGATAGTATCTGCAACGGACATTGCATCTGTAAATTTGTTTTTTTCGATGAGATTTTTCATCTCTTCAATTCGAGTACGATATTCCATTTTTTCCACAGAATTATTCTCCAAATTACATACTTATAGTTATTAAAATATTATCATAGCTTGTCATTAAAATCAAAAAACCAGGACTTAAAAATCCTGGTTTTTCAAAATTCTTTATTTCTTTTTGTTTTTCCCAAAAATAGGAGATTTCTTCTCTTCTTTAGCCTCTTTTTCAGCATGCTGTAGAAGAATATTTTTTTCTAAATCGATATATTCCATCTTTTCGTATTCGATTGTTTGCTCCGGCAAGTTTCTTCTTTTCACAAGATAGTTTGCTATTCGTCCAACTATGTAGTAGATAATAGCCACAATTGGTACGGCTACAATCATTCCTCCAAATCCAAAGAAGCCTGCGCCTACAACTACAGCAAATACTACCCAGAATGAAGATATACCTGTTGAATCACCAAGAATCTTTGGCCCAATAAGGTTTCCATCAACCTGCTGCAAAATCAAGATGAAAATGAGGAAATAAATTCCCTTCATAGGCTCTGTAAGGAAGATGATGATGACCGTTGGAACAGCACCGATGTATGGACCAAAAACAGGAACAACATTTGTAACACCAACGATTACAGATACTAATACCGGATATGGCATCTTCATAATTAAGCATGCAATATAGCAAATCACGCCAATGATTATAGAATCAATGATTTTACCAATGATAAACCCGTAGAAGATATCTGCTGATTTACGTGTTATTTCAAGAGTGATATTTGCATATTTAGGAGACATCAATCCGCATATAAGCTTTTTGGCCTGTGCTTTGAATGTTTCCTTTGAAAGCAATACATACACTGAAACGAACATTCCAATGATTATGTTTACTATAAACTTTCCAACTGTAAGAACACTACTGGTTATAAGAGACATCATATCTGTCTCATCATAATCAATATACTGGTCTACAAAGGACAACCCTTGGTTTACCAAATCGCCAATATTGTTATCCTTGGCTTTCATAAGGGCTTCTTCGTACTGGCCTTTTGTAATTACATTGCACCAGTCCAAGACACCTGCTATCTGCTCTTCAATATGCTTTGCAAGATAGATGATTGTGCTAATTAGGTTTGGCACTATGGCATTGATAATAAAAATAACAATTCCAGCCAATACTACCAATGAAAGTATTGATGACAGAGTTCTATTAGCTTTCCTTGCACCTAGCTCTGTTTTACAAAATCTATTAAATAGCTTATTAAAGCGTTTTTCGAAGAACCTCATGATAGGATTCATCAAAAATGCCATTATAAAACCAATCAGAATCGGCTGAATGACTGTATTTACATGATTAATAGCAGCAGATACGCTACGGCTATTTCTCAGTAAAAAGTAAAAGATTATTACAATAAAAGCTGCAATAACATAGCTAAATAGTCTTTTTCTGAGAGCCTTTTGTTCAATTTTTGCCTCTTCGTCTGTCATAAATACCCTCCCTAAGAGCTTGCTCTTACTGTCTATTGTAATTAATCAAGCATCCTTTAAGAATAATTTCTCTTTCGTCGTCTGTAAGTTCTCCAAGAGTAAGATCAAATTCCTTTAATCCTTCTTCTTTTACAACATACGCCTTAATTGTTTCAGCTTTGTTAACAACTGCCTCTTTAATGCCTGGAATAAAGAGATAATCTAAATTCTTAAATGGCAACTGGCCTTCCTTGATAACAAATGGAAGCATTCCCCAGTTGATAAGATTTGAACGGTAACGCTTTGTTGCATACTCATTTGCAATATTTGCCCATCCGCCAAGAACCTTCTGACAAGATGCAGCCTGCTCTCTTGCAGAACCATCACCTGGTTTAACAGCGAATATAGTGCTACCTACTCCAAAATTGCTGTGATTTACATCTGGATATGTCTCTTTAACTTTATGTACGATTTGTTTTAACTCTGGCACAGCTTCGCCTGCACACTCTCCAGCTTCAAGAGCCTTCTGAGCTTTTTGGATATTTTTAGCTCTTCCTACGTATTCAGGGTCTTTTCTAGAGAGAGTAAATTCTGCCAATCCAAGAGGATTAGAGCGGTAAGAAGATGTCTCGCCTGATGGAATTAATTCGTCTGTAGTTGTAACTGGGTCGTGAATCTCAGATACAACCTGTAAGAATAAATTCTCTGGTAATGGACTCATCTTTGGCCAATCCTTGATGTTTGGACCAAAGTGAATTTCTGTATCTGGCTCTGCTACGCCCTTTGAATCGAATACGCGGTTTGCATAAATTCTGCCATCGAAATGATATTTTGGCTTTGTAAAGTCTACGTCAATATCTGTTGCTGCTGTAAGATATCCCTTATTTGCTGCTGTTGCTGCAATAGAACGAGCATCCATAAGAGCAACTGATGCAATTTGACCATTCTGAAGCTTTGATCCCTCACGGTTAGGGAAGTTTCTTGTAGAATGACGAATTGAGAAGCCATTGTTAGATGGTGTGTCTCCAGCACCAAAGCAAGGTCCACAGAATGCAGTCTTAACGATAGCACCTGTGCTCATAAGATCTGCTACTGCACCATTCTTAACAAGCTCCATGTATATAGGTGTAGATGCTGGGTAAACTGAAAGAGTAAACTCGTCTGGGCCGATGCTTGTGCCACGAAGAATATCTGCTGCATCGCAAATATTTTCAAATCCACCGCCTGCGCAGCCTGCAATGATACCCTGATCTACGTATAATTTTCCGTTTCTAACTTTATCTTTAAGAGAAAACTCAACCTGACCGTCAAGAGATACCTTTGCACGCTTTTCGCAATCATCAAGGATATCCATAAGGTTCGCATTGAGCTCTTCGATTGTGTATGTGTTGCTTGGGTGGAATGGCATAGCAATCATTGGCTTGATTTCATCAAGGTTGATTTCAATCATTCCATCGTAATATGCTACCTGGCCTGGATTAAGCTCTTTGAACTCTTCCTTACGACCATGAATTTCATAGAACTCCTCAGTAGCTTTATCTGTTGTCCAGATTGAGCTGAGGCAAGTTGTCTCTGTAGTCATAACGTCTACGCCAATTCTGAAGTCCATAGAAAGATTTGCAACACCTGGGCCAACAAACTCCATAACTTTATTCTTAACGTAGCCTTTGTCGAACACTTCACCAATGATAGCAAGAGCAACGTCCTGTGGACCAACGCCCTTTCTTGGTGTTCCTGTCATGTATACGCCAATAACGCCTGGCATAGCGATATCATATGTCTGATTAAGAAGCTGTTTTACAAGCTCTGGGCCACCTTCACCCATTGCCATAGTTCCAAGAGCTCCATATCTTGTGTGGGAATCTGAACCAAGAAGCATCTTTCCGCCTCCTGCCATCATCTCACGAGCAAACTGATGAATAACAGCCTGATGTGGTGGAACATAGATTCCGCCGTATTTCTTAGCACATGTGAGACCAAACATGTGGTCATCTTCGTTGATAGTGCCACCTACCGCACAAAGTGAATTGTGGCAGTTTGTAAGGCAGTATGGGATTGGGAATTTTTCAAGGCCTGAAGCCCTTGCAGTCTGAATAATACCTACATAAGTGATGTCGTGACTGATTAACTTATCAAACTTAATCTGTAGGTGCTGCATGTTTCCAGAAGTATTATGGCTGGATAAAATTCCATATGCCATTGTTTCCTGGTGTGCCTGGTCTTTAGTTACATCCTTACCTGTTGCGGCTTTGATTGCGCTGAGAGCCTCTGGGCTATCCTCTACAATTTGGTTGCCGTTTACAAGGTAAACTCCATTGTTGTAAAGCTTCATCCTTTATTCTCCTTCTAGTGCTTTAATCCAAAAAGGCCTCCGAGACCTTTCTTACCAGGTTTCTTCTCTCCTTCGGACTCTTCTTCCTGCCACTTGAAGTACTCTGCATCCAAGTCCTCTGAGGAGATTCCATTTTCTTCTACATCTGCTGGTGCATCTAAATCGTCTTCGATTTCAAGCCCCGCCTTTGCGAAGTATTCTTTATCTATTCTAATTTCAGGAGCTGCATATTTAGGAGCGCTATCATACTCCTCATCAGTTCCTTCCTCTTTTTCACGGCGAATTCGCATATTTTCTTCATCAATAAGACGAAGGTATTTTTGTGTATCAATTAAATCATTGAGGTGACTCTTAAGCTCTAACTGATTAGTCTTAACAAGTCTTGTTTCCTCTTTGATTTTTTTATTTGCTTCTTCATATATCTTTGCAATAGATTCTTGGGATTCTTTGATAATTGACTGGATAGAATCCATAGCATTATCTGTATACATAAGAGATGCGGCATAGATATCCTCTGCTTTGCGAGTTGCTTCGAAGACAATATCATCCCCTTGCTTTTGCATCTCACGATTTGCTTTGTCACGGCTCTTAACAGTAAGCTCGTGCTCTTCCATCATATCGTACATGCACTCGTTAAGCTCCTTAAGAAGATCCATCATTGCATTTTTATCAACAATGACGTTTCTCGCGCTGCCTTCATAAGGCTGAGCCTTTGAAAACAATACATGCATATCTCTAAGTACTTTTTCTGTTCTATCCTGTGCACCCATAATTAATCCACCTTGATATAAAAATACCGAGTTAACTACATCGGTATCATTTGGTAGCCGCCCTGGGAAAACTCCCTCCAGGTGACCCCTCGTCAGATGAACGGTCCTACTTAGTGCTGCTGCATTCCTGCCCTGACACGATTCGCAGGTGCCCATTACGAGGGACCCAAAGATCAACATCCTCTCAGGACGACCGCCAAATGATACCTTATGTCATTACTCGGAGACCTTATTGTATGAAAAAAGGCCCTATTTGTCAATAAAACTACGCGTTACATTAACTGATTTTTCTGTTCTCTTAACTCTTCAAAAAACTTTGTCATCATTTCTGTGCATCTTTCACCTAAGATTCCTGTCTCAAGCTCGCACTGATGATTAAATTTATCTATCTGTAAAATGTTTATTACTGAGCCTGCACAGCCAGCTTTAGGATTCATAGCGCCCACTACAACCTTTGGAATTCGGGCTTGCACTATGGCTCCAGCACACATCTGGCATGGTTCCAAAGTAACATATAATGTGCAATCCTCCAGTCTCCAGTCACCTGTTTTTCTGCAGGCTTCCTGAATGGCTGCTATTTCCGCATGAGCCAACACGCTCTTATCTGTATTTCTGCGATTGTACCCTCTGGCGATGATTTTGTCATCCTGAACAATAACGCATCCTATAGGAACCTCATTAATGTCGTAGGCCTTCTTTGCTTCTTTGATGGCCTGTTCCATATATTTTTCGTATACTTTGAGAGTCTTTTTTTCCTCTTTTTCTGCCTGTTTTGCAACGCGCTTCTCTTGGCGCTCTTCTTTCGACATCATGGATTTTCCCCTCCTAGTTTGCTATACTTTTTATAATATCTACAGAATAAATTTTAACAGAAAAGACTTTGCAAGCAATCATTTTCTTTAGAAAAATTGCCTGTTTTAGCTTTTAAATAGGAATTTTTACTATGCTTATTTTGGGAATGCAAAAAACTACATTATTGGACTACCCTGGCAAAGTGGCTACAACCCTTTTCACTGGTGGTTGTAACTTTAGATGCCCATACTGTCACAATAGGGATTTAGTTATTCCTCCTGCAGATGTTTTTGCCTATTCTATGGATGAAATATTCGAACATCTTAATAAGAAAAAGAAAATTCTAGACGGGGTATGCATCACTGGTGGCGAGCCTACTCTGCACAAGGATTTGCCTGATTTTATTAAGCAGATTAAGGATTTGGGTTTATTGGTTAAGCTTGATTCCAACGGAACAAATCCCAAGATGCTTAAAACCTTGATTGATAGCGGACTTATCGATTATGTGGCTATGGATATTAAGCATTCAAAGGATAAATACAACACTATTGCATGTATGAAGACCTTTGATATCCAGCCTATTCAAGAATCAATTGATATTATGATGGAAGGAAAGATAGACTACGAATTCCGAACAACTATCATGAAAGAATGTCATGATAGTAATGATATGGAATCCATCGGCAGGTGGCTAAAAGGCGCCAAGGCTTATTATTTACAAAGCTATAAAGAGTCTGAGCAGGTTATTAATCCTATCTTTTCACCTCATTCACTTGAGACTTTAGAATCATTTGTTGATATTTTGAAGCCTTATATTCCTAACACTAGTTTAAGAGGAATAGATTAATCTATTATTCAGGGGAGGATTATATGCAATTCGAAATTAACACTGAACGTCTTACATTAAAGGTTTTAGGGAAAGAATCGGCACATCTTGTACTAGATTTTTATTCTAGAAATAGAGACATTTTTGAAAAATACGAACCTATCATCGGCGATGATTTCTATACATTGAATCATCAACGAAAAATACTGGAATTTGAACATAACAATATTCTTAAGATGATTATGATTCGTTATTGGATTTTTGAAAAAAATAATCCAAACAAAATCATTGGAACTGTTAGCTATAGAAACATTGTAAGACCTATCTATCAAAGCTGTACTATCGGATATAAAATGGACAAGGATTACATGAACAGAGGTTATTGCAGCGAAGCTATCGCTAACACTATTCCCGTAATTGCACGCGACTTAGGTATTCATCGTTTCGAAGCTTTAATCTTGCCTAATAACGCCCCTTCTATCCATATGGTCAAGAAATTAGGCTTCCAATTTGAAGGCGTCCTCCGAGATAAAATCATTATCAACGGACAACGCCTTGACCACTGCATGTATGCATATCTTGCAAACAATTAATTATTTTAAAATCTTACTACCATGAGGCTCCAGCACAAAGTCATAGTGCTGACCTCGATAGTCAAAGACCATTTGTTTTTCTTCGGCTGTGTTATTTAATGCCACAATCACATATTCATCATTCCACACCCTAGCAAAAACCAAAGTTTCATTCTTAACCTGCACTTCCTCGTATACCCCTTGTTTCAGAGGATTTGAATTCTTTCTAATCTCTGCCAAGGTCTTTATATGATCAATCAAATCTGGATTGCTCATTTTACTTGGATCTATTTCTGGACGAAGAGCATAATCTCCATCTCCTGATTTTTTATCCCCTTCAATTGCCCACTCACTACCGTAATAAATGGATGGTATTCCAGGCATAGTGAATAATAGAGTGTAAACAGGATAAATATTGGCCTTATCTGTCAGCAGATTATATATTCTATTTACATCGTGATTATCCACAAAGTTGTATAGGTACTTACCTACATAGAGTCCACCTTGGCCCCACTGGCGCTTCATAGCATAGTTTATCTCGAAATAGTTATGGTCATTATGGCTTGAGTATATTCCCTTCCAACACTCATAATTTGTTACTGCATCTAGCATGTTTTCATTTACATAAATATTGTAATCTCCATGGATTATCTCGCCCATTAGCCAGAAATTTGATGCTTTCTCTTCGGTAAAATTCTTAAGCCTATTAAAAAAGCCTCTCTCTATACAGTCTGCTGCATCTAGACGCAAGCCATCTATCTTGAAATCATCTATCCACATGCCTACAGCATTTAAAATGTGGTTATCCACATCATTGCACCAATGATTCAACTTTACCAACTCTTCTGCACCGGACCAGCATTCATAAGACAACCCGTCTCCATGCCAGTTATTACCCGACAGATTCAATCCTGCAATCCATTCTTTGTAGGTAGAGTTTTCCCTCTTTTCTAATACATCCTTGAATGCAACATGGCCCCTACCAACATGATTGAAGACACCATCCAGGACAACTCTTATATCATTGTCATGACAAGCTTTTACGACCCTTTTAAAATCATCATTTGTTCCCAATCGACTGTCAATTTTATAGTAATCCCAAGTGTCGTAGCCATGAGTTCCTGATTCCATAATAGGCCCTAGATACAAAGCATTAACGCCGATTTCTTTTAGATGAGGTATCCAGTCAATTAGCTGCAAAATACTATGGCCTGCGGTTTCTTCGCCTTTATTCTCTCTAGGACAGCCAAATGCTCCCAGTGGATAAATATGATAAAAAACCGAATCTTTAACCCAACTAATATCTCTCATACAAACCTCCTATATAATGCAAAAAAGGGCAGGATTATCCTGCCCTCATCTTAGATCAATATACCTGATTTTTCTTTACTGCTCTCAATTTTTTCATTCAATATTTTAAATGGATGATAAAGTGTAACACCTATAAATACCGCAATAACACCATAGATGATAAGTATTAACATGCAGTTTCTATATGTATTTTCATAGAATCCTGCAATGCACTCTCTAAGTGCATTCATTGAATAGTTAAATGGCATAAACTTGTAGAGCACCTGGAATACCTTTGGAAGTACTTCGATTGGGAATGTACCGCCTGCACCTGCAACCTGTATAACCATTAATACTACTGATAACGCTTCACCTACATTTCCAAATGAATATGTAAATGAATATAACAACAATGAATAAATCAATGATGTCCATGCACAAGCCAGCCAGAAGTAGAATGGATGCTCACATTGAATTCCTACAAACAAGAATGCTCCTAGCACAGTGATGATTGTCTGTATCTGGCCTATCACAAAGGTGGTGAAATATCTTCCTAAGAAGCACTGCCAGTTCTTTAGGTTATCCATACCTGTTGTGTCTTTTACAGTCGTCTTTAGGATAGTGGACATGATAAGTGCACCAACCCAAATAGAAAGAATAATGTAAAATGGCGCTGTCATTGAACCATTATTTTCCACTGGGTAAATATATTCATCAGATATGTCTACTGGGCTGCTAATAAAATCAGATAGCAAATCTGGGTCTGACTGAAGTAATTCCATTACCTTTTGGTATGCTTCGTTTTGGCCAATTGCTTTTATCTCAGCAATCAGTGCTGCTAGCTGACTTTCCATTTCTACAGCTTCATCTCTTGATTTTACAAGAGAATCCTTGGACTGCTCCATTATTACGGCATAATTATCCAAATTATCAGCTACCAAATCGATGCTTGTTGCATTGTAATTGATAAGCTTTTCTACTTCCTCAACTGCCTTTGATCCTGCATCGATAGCTTCCTGGCCCACAGATGACAATGAACTGTACTGACCTCGAATATTTTTCGTACAAGCAAGGATTCCAGCCACATTATTTACTAATGTATCCTTCGCTGCATTGAAATCTTCCTCGCCTTTTGCAGTAGCTGATTGCATATTTGTCACGTCTTCATCTAGTCCTGCAATTAAATCATTTAATACATTAGCATATTCTGTAATTGCTTCTTTAGCTAAGGCTCCCTCTTCTGTATCAGGTGCATCAACATTTAACAGCAACTGATATATACCGTCCTGGTCTGTTCCCCACATTTCCTGAATCTTTTCTACAGATTGCTGCATCTGCTCATAGTCAACATTTACATCCAGGCTTAATCCTGCTACTTTTTCATTTAAGGTATTTACATCTGAATCTACAGCACTTAGCTTTTCGTTTATGTTCTCTACTTTTCTATCTACATTTTTCTTGCTTTGCTCAACATCATCTTTCACGCCTGCTGCTTTGCCTTGTGATTTTTCAGCCATTGAGCCTGCCATTTCTGTGATGGTATCGGCGCTATCTGTGATTGCCTCTCCAGCCTCTGATATACTTTCAGTTGAATCCATTAAAGCAATATATGAATCCAAAATAGTAATCATTCCATTTAAGTCTGAATCAAGTTGCTCAAGCTTATTAATACCTGCACCGGTAATGTTTCCCTCTTCATCCAATGTAGCAAAATATTCTCCGCCTTTTAAAAGCGATTCTGCCACGGTACTGACAAAGGCATGATCTACCTCTCGCTCAATTGTAGTCTTTACCTTCGCTGTAATCTTTGGTGCAATGGCGTTTTTCTTTTCATTTTCATAATAAGTAATTATTGGATTTTCAATATCTCCACTTAAGAAACTTATCATATTGGAACTGAACTCCTCATCAATGACAAGAGCTGCATAGTAATCACCTGAATAAACTCCATTAACGGCATCTTGAGCAGTATCTGTAAATACCCAGCCAATAGTTGTATTTTCTTTTAGATTACTTATGATAATGTCTCCGACATTTAATTCCACACTACCAATCATGATTCCTTCATCAGATGAAGCAACCGCTACTTGTAGATTTGTGGTAGCGCTTTCCCCATAAGGATCCCAATTGGACAATATATTAAACCAAGCGTAAAGGCTTGGAATAACCGTAAGTCCTATGATAACAACCATAGCGACTACGTTTGTAGATAATCTTTTTATGTCTGAAACGATAATCTTAATAACGTTTTTCATCTTTTCAGCTTGTCTCCCATTGATTGAATATCAGTTTTAATCTCTTTTCTTAAGTCCTTAATATCCTTTACCATCTCATTTTTAGCATTGTTTATTTCATCAATACTCTGGATGACCTCTTCTCCAATAAGGGCTTGTGCCTCTGCCTCTTTTTCCATAATTCCAAGCTCTTTTAACTGTTCTTGGAGTTCAAAATCCATGTATTCTACATATAGCAGATAGAAGGCTATTCCAAATAACGAAACAATCCAAAGTACTAAGAATACAAGCTTTGATCTATCTGAAATAAAGCTTATTACAAGGAAAACAAGAGGTAATAGAATATTTACTTTCAATCCAACTTTAATCTTTTTCTGATTCTGTTGATGAACCTGCTGCTGCAAGTCCATAAACTTCTCATACATGATTTCTTTTTCTTTTCCCAAAGCTGCCTCCTACATCATTTCGGTATCTTCCATACGCTCTTCCATATAATGATTGAGCTTTTCAAATGGAATTCGTACCAAAAGACCAATTACAAGGGATACTCCCATAAATATAACCAATGTGCCTAAATATTTTAGATAGTCACATTCATATGTTCCACACAAGCATTCTCTAATGGAATTGATTGCATATGGGAATGGGAAGAATATATAAACCTTTCTAAAGAACTCTGGTAAAAGTTCAATAGGATATGTTCCCGAGCTTCCTGCAATCTGAATAACTACAAGTACTACTGCAAGTGCTTTTCCTGCATCACCCCATGTTGTAACAAGTGAATAGATAAGGATGGTAAATGTGGTGGCAATTACAGAGCCGGCTAATAAGAACAGCCAAGGATGTAAGCACTGTACATGCAACAGAAAAATGTCTCCTAATACAATAATTACTGCTTGAATTTGTCCAAGTACCCAATATAAGACATATCTTCCGAAATATAATTGTCTTTCGGACGCTCCTGGATATTTATCTTTATCTGGCTTAATCTTAATAATTGCTGTTAAAATCAATGCGCCTACCCAGAATGCCAATGTCGAATAGAATGGAGCTACTGCCGAACCATAATTCTCTATTGGATAAACAGCCTCTGTCTTCATCTCCACCGGTGTTGAAAAGAATTTTCCATAGGTTTCAGGGTCGCCAGACAATGCATTTACAAGAACCTGTATTTTCTCATCTGCGCCAGCTTCTTCAATCTCAGCTATTGCCTCTATTATTCTTCCATTTACATATACGATAGCCTCACTCGTTTTCTGCAAGCTTGTATCTGCACAATCAACAGTATTTCCAATTGCATCAAACATAACAACTAAATTTCCGAATGTTTCACCGACTGTGTTGAGTATTGCACTTGAATCATATAGCATTCCCTCAAGGGACGATAAACCTTCATCGACCTTTTCTCTAAGTGGGCCTGATAATGTTTTGTTTAGCTCTTCACCTTTTTTTCTTGCATTGGCAGCGGCTGCCTTAAGATTATCCGCACCAACTTCTACAAGTTGTTCTTCATTAACATTATTAAGTGCTTCTTTGGCTTCTTTAATAGCTTCATCTGCTTCTTCTACCTGCTTTGCATAATCTTCTGAAGATGGATTGAGAGCGTTTATAGCTGTACTTACCGATTGTAACTTTGCCAATTTGTCTCTTAAATCTTGTGGAATCAATTCCTCTGGAATGTCTTTGTAAACACTTAATATTTCTGCAGTTGCGTTATCAAACTGTTTTTTAGCCTCACTTATCTCAGTATCCTTTAGATGATCAGGAAGATGTATAGCTATTTCTGCCATATCCAATGCATCTATCATTGCATCTTTAAAACTTTTGGCAACCATTGTCGCATCTTCACTCAAAGTTGCTGTATCAAGTTTTTCATTCATAGAGGCGGATTTAACTTCTATCTGTGTCATGGCTCTTTCTACAGTTTGAGAGTAAGAATTAATAGTTGTATCGCTCTTGTCTGTAATATTCCCAGCTGTTTCAAGGGACTTTGCACTCTGCTCTGCCTGATTCTTGACGTTTGTCGCATCCTGCTCTGCTGCCTCTAAGGACGCCTTAAGCTGTGCATCATTTTCTATGATTGTTGTCATAGCATTTTGATATGTGGTTAAATCTGCGCTAAGGCTCTCAAGCTTGTTTACAATCTCGTCTACTCCACCCTTTTCCTGCATATCTTCTGACACATCTGAAGCACTAGAAAATACCCTGCTAACAACAACTTCTGTGAATGCCACATTAATGTTGTTCTGCAAGGACTGGGCTACTGTATCTGAAATTTTAGTCGCTACGGGATTCTTCTTTTGATTCTCATAGAAATGTAGAACCGGTCTTTTGACGTCGTCTGTAAGAACGTTGTACATGTTGTATGTGAAATCTTCATCTACAACAATTGCTGCATAATACTCCCCGCTATAAACTCCATTTACAGCATCCTCCTCTGAATCGACAAACTGCCAATCCACAGAGGTATTTTCATGAAGGTTTTCGATTATGGTATCACCTTGATTGTGATACTCCCCTTCTTCATCTGTGTATCCTTTATCCAAAGATACGGCTGCGAACTTTAGCGCTCCTGTATTGCCATATGGGTCCCAGTTAGAATAGATGTTGAACCATGCGTACAGCGCTGGCAAGAAACAAATTCCTACCACAATAACAAGAGCGAAAAAATTCTTCACAAGACTGATAATATCATCAAAAAAAATCTTTTTAATGGTTTTCATTTTTATTCATCCTTTAGTTCTACTAAGTCTGTTGCATCGCAGATTTTAATTGCATTTCTGCTTTGCTGCTTAACCTCGTATAACATTTTGTCTGCTCCCTGAAGATAACCAAACATGCTAGCATCTCTTTCTGGTATTCCATAACAGATACCCTGAGAAATGGTTACAATGTTGTCTGTAAGAGAAAACTTATGCTCCCACTTTTGCTGGTATATTCGATCTCTTAATTCATTTGCTTTGGCCTCAACCATTTCTTTGGTAAGACCTTCATAGATAACTACGAACTCATCTCCACCATATCTTGCTGTGAAAATGCCATCCTCTTTTGCCATTTCTATTAAAGTGCTGGCAATTAACTTGATACAATTATCACCTTCCTGGTGTCCATAGTTATCGTTGTACTGCTTAAAGAAATCTATATCAAGGATTTCAACTGCTATACTAGATCTATTAATAAGGGCCTTTTCGAAGGCTTCCTCACTATACTCATTAAGCTTCAGTCTATTATACATTCCTGTTAATGGGTCTGTCTCTGAACGTTTCTGCAAGAATGTATTCTTCTCTTCGACTTTTTTATTGATTTGTGTAAGCTCCATATACGAATTACGCATAACGATCATGTTGCTGACCATCAAGCGATTTTCACGTTCCATAAATTCTGATAGCTCGAAATACAAAACTGAAGCGATTTTATATTCTTCGATTTGTCCTACTCTTCTGTAGTAACGAATCTTCAGTGTAAGAAGCTTTCTTTCTAAGTTTTTGATAGATGTGTGCTTGGTTAAATCATCAAGAACTGTGTAAGCTTTAAAGAAATCATCGTATTTTTCAATTTTAAGAAGCATGTGAAGATAATCATAGAAATCATCAAACACATCCAAAATAGGCATGCTTGTGCTGGCATGCTTATTAACCATTTCAATCCAATAGTCTCTTGCTTCATCCTCGCCTATTGCCTGATGAACTCGTGCAAAATAGCAATAGATGATTATTCTGTCCATCTCCATTAGATATGGAAGACAATCTGTTCTGAGCTTCTTCTCGATTTCAAGACATCTATCTTCCCTGTCAAGATTTAAGTAAGCTCGTCCCATGCCAAGTAGGATGGCTGTGTAACTTTCAGTAAAACCATCCAAGCTCTTATGATCAAGAATATATCTATATGCAATTTCAGTATGAGAAATGGATTTCTGATATTCCTCGATGTTAAGGTACAATGAACCAAGATTCATGTGAATCATCCACTCTATATCTGGAAGTGAATAATCCTCACAAATACTGATTGCTTTAATGAAATAATCCAGGGCAAATGGAGCATTTCCGCGATTTAGAGATACAATGCCTAGCATATTATTTGCCATGGCAACATAGCCCCATTCTTTTACGTGCTCCATAGGTCCCATGCAAGAAAGCATTTCAGAATAGAAATTTGATGCGTCATTTAAAAGATAATAGGTTTCGCCCTTAGAAAAATAAGCATACCCAATAAGGGCATCATCCTTCATGCCCTTACCGTAAGCTAAAAGCTTATCGCAAGCTGATAAAACTGTTCCTGAGTCCTTGCCTCTATTTTTTTGTATTTCACCTATGAGAAGTTGAACTTCTCTGCTGTAGCTACGGACATCCATTAATTAAGCTCTCCCTACTAGTCTGTTAATCTCCTAAGCCTGCTTTAATACATTTGTTAATTTGGCAAAATCTTCAAGTGATAACGCCTCTCCTCGTACAGTTGGTACGAAACCACACTGCTCTATAGCATCAGCAATTTGCTCCTTTGAAAAATGAAGCCCATTGCTAAGACCGTTCAATAAAGTTTTTCTACGCTGATTAAATGATGCTCTAATAATCTGGAATAAAAGCTTCTCGTCACATTCAACTGGCGGATTGTTGTGACATCTCAGCGATATTACTGTGCTTGATACCTTTGGCTGTGGCATAAAGCAACTTGGTGGAACCTCACATATTATCTCTGGATTTGAATAATACTGAACCGCTAAAGACAAAGCTCCGTATTCCTTGGAACCAGGTCCTGTTTTCATTCTGTCGGCCACTTCTTTTTGTATCATGATTGTAATTGACTCAAGTGGTACATGACTTTCAAATAACCCCATGATAATTGGAGTTGTAATGTAGTATGGCAGATTTGCCACTACTTTTATCGGCTTTCCACCGTTTTTCTCAAGGGCCAATTTGTTAATATCAACCTTTAAAATATCCTGATTGATAACTGTCCAATTCTTGTATGTAGATAATGTATCATCCAAAATTGGGATAAGTGTTTTATCGATTTCCACTGCCACAACTTCCCTTGCTTCCTCGCATAGACGTTGTGTCATTGTTCCTATACCAGGGCCGATTTCCAATACGAAATCGTCTTTAGTGATGCCTGCTGCATCAATGATATTATCCAGGACATTGCCATCAATAAGAAAGTTCTGTCCATATTTCTTTTGAAATGAGAATCCATGAGCTTCCAAAACAGCTCGCGTATATGTTGGATTACTTAAATATGCCATATTTATTTCCTTTTACTTTTAGTATACACCCTCAAGGCGTTTTCATAGGTAACATCTTCCACTTCTTTTACAGATAGGCCCTTTAGCTCTGCAACCTTTTCAGCCACATGACTTAGATAGATTGAGCTGTTACGCTCGCCTCTATGTGGGACAGGCGCCATATATGGACAATCTGTCTCAAGAACAATGTTTTCAATTGGAATAGCCTCAACCGTCTCAACTAGCTTTCTGCCGTTCTTGAAAGTGACTACTCCTCCAACACCAATATACCATCCCATTTTCACATATTCCATGGCTATTTCCTTGGAATATGAATAACAATGGACAATACCTTTCAATCCTTGTGTATTATACCTAATAATTGTGTTTAAAGTGTCTTCTGCCGCATCTCTAGAGTGAATTATTACCGGTAAATTTAACTCCACTGCCAAATCCATTTGTCTGTCGAACCAAAGACGCTGTTTTGCTCTTTGTTCCGGCTCCTTCACCCAGTAATAATCAAGGCCGATTTCACCTATTGCAACAACCTTTGGATTTGATGAATTATCCCTTAGCCAATTGATAACATCTTCGTTAATTTCATCAATTTCCTCTGGATGTATTCCTATGGCTGCGTATACATTATCGTATTCCTCAGCCAGTTTTATACTTTCCTTACAGCCTCTAAAGGTTGCTCCTACATTTACAATATTACCGATATTGTTTTCTCTCAATAAATGAGAAAGAAGTTCGACTCTATCCTCGTCGAACTTCTCATCATCATAATGAGCATGTGTCTCAAAAATCATATTAACAAATCTCCGCGCCTGATGGCATTGACTTCTCTGGTGTCATGAGTGAAAGATTGCCTTCTGCATCCTCTGCGCAAAGAAGCATACCTTCTGAAAGAACACCTGCAAGCTTTGCTGGCTTAAGGTTTACAAGAACCATAACCTTCTTTCCAACCATCTCCTCTGGAGAGTAGTGCTTGCTGATACCTGAAACAATCTGTTTTGTCTGTGAACCAATCTTTACCTGTGAGCAAAGGAGCTTCTTTGAACCCTTAACTGCTTCACAAGAAACAACCTTACCAACCTGGAACTGAAGCTTCATGAAATCGTCAAATGTGATTTCAGGCTTTGCTTCGATATCGATGCCCTCTTCATCATCAGCATCTGCTTCCTCTGGCTGTGCTGGATGAAGCTCTGCAACCTTTGCCATAACCTCATCAAGGTCAAGACGTGCGAAGAGAATCTCTGGTGCATCTGTTACCTTGTCACCGTTTACATAGTGACCAAAAGTAGAAAGCTCATCGTAAGGAATTTCCTTAGCACCAATCTGAGCTAATACCTTTTCTGATGTCTCAGGCATGAAGGCCTTAAGAAGAGTAGCACCAATTGAGATACCCTCAACCAAGTTGTAGAGAACAGTAGCAAGTCTATCCTGCTTTGTCTCATCCTTTGCAAGTGCCCAAGGCATTGTCTCGTCGATATATTTGTTACATCTCTTGAAGAGATTGAATACTTCTGTAATAGCATCTGCAACACGAAGTTCAGCCATCTTTGACTCAACTGCTGCAACTGTACCTGTAACTACAGCCTTAAGATCTGCATCAACTTCCTCTGTAACACCCTTATCCTCAACAACGCCACCGAAGTACTTGTTGCTCATTGAGATTGTACGGTTTACAAGGTTTCCAAGTGTGTTTGCAAGATCTGAGTTTACACGCTCTACCATGAGTGGCCATGAAATAGCACCATCATTCTCGAATGGCATTTCGTGAAGAACGAAATATCTAACAGCATCTACACCGAAGAAATCAACTAATTCATCTGCATAGATAACATTTCCCTTTGACTTAGACATCTTGTCATCGCCACCATCAGCTGACTTTGTAAGAAGCCATGGATGTCCAAATACCTGCTTTGGAAGTGGAAGATCAAGTGCCATAAGGAAAATAGGCCAATAAATTGTATGGAAACGGATGATATCCTTTCCGATGAGGTGAAGGTCAGCTGGCCATAAAGCCTTGAACTGATCAGATGACTCACCATCACACTCATAACCGATACCAGTGATATAGTTTGTAAGAGCATCAAGCCATACGTAAACAACGTGCTTTGGATCAAAATCTACTGGAATTCCCCATGTAAATGATGTACGGCTAACACAAAGATCCTGTAATCCTGGAAGAAGGAAGTTATTCATCATCTCGTTCTTACGAGAAACTGGCTGAATAAACTCAGGATGTGTATTGATATAATCAATAAGCTTGTCAGCGTATTTGCTCATCTTGAAGAAGTATGCTTCTTCCTTTGCTGGCTGAACCTCACGACCGCAGTCTGGGCATTTGCCATCAACAAGCTGTGACTCTGTCCAGAAAGACTCACATGGTGTACAGTAAAGTCCTTCGTATGAGCTCTTGTAAATATCGCCCTTATCGTAGAGCTTCTTGAAAATCTTCTTAACCTGCTTCTCATGATCCTCATCTGTTGTACGGATGAACTTGTCATAAGATGTGTTCATTAAATCCCAGATATTTCTAACCTGACCTGAAACATTGTCAACAAACTCCTTTGGAGTGATGCCTGCTTCAGCGGCCTTTAACTCGATTTTCTGACCGTGCTCATCTGTTCCTGTCTGGAAGAAAACATCATATCCTTCCTGGCGACGGAAACGAGCGATTGAATCTGCAAGCACGATTTCGTATGTGTTTCCAATATGTGGCTTACCTGATGTGTAAGCAATTGCTGTGGTGATGTAATAATTGCCTTTGTTACCCATTCTTAACTCCTACTCTTCAAAAATATCCTCTATTTTTTCTCCACATGCACTACAGTACATGGAGCCATTTTTGACTAATGCGCCACACTTAGGGCAGGCGACACCGCCTTTAAGTGCCATGATATCATCTGATATCTCTTTGATTCGAAGAGTCACAGCGGTGATTCGTTTGATATCTTCGCTGTCCTCATCTTTGTGCTCTTGATAATATTTCTTGCCAAGCTTTTCATAAAGCTTGATAAGTTCACCTTCTTTGACCTTTTTGTCATACTGCAATTTGGTCATATCTGTGGCGTTTTGAGCTTTTTTTCCAAGGTCTTGGGTGGTACTTCTAATGCTATCTGAAAGATTGTCTAAAAGACCCATAAAATTACCTCCTTATTCAACCCTTTAAACTTTATGATTTTACCATAACACTGTACTTTTTACCACATTTAATCTATGCTACACCGCCATCTCTTACAATGATATAAGCAAGATATGCCACATAAAGTAGCAACATGATGATTCCATTAGCTCTATTGAGGTTCTTTTTCTTTAAACACATGATCCATACAACAGCTGAAAATGCTACAAGAATCAATGTATCAATAGCGTTTACTGTAAGGTAAGTCATAGGTGAAATAGCACCTGCTGTACCTAAAATCAAAAGAATGTTGAATACATTTGAACCAACAACATTTCCGATTGCCATATCAAGCTCGTTTTTCTTAGCTGCAACAATTGATGTAACAAGCTCTGGAAGTGATGTTCCAAGGGCAACAATTGTAAGACCAACAAGAGTTTCTGACATACCAAACTTAAGAGCTAAAGTTGTACATGAAGCAACAACCCAATCACCACCAAATTTGATAGCAACTGCACCACCGATAATGTAGATAATGCAAAGCCATGTTGGAATATCTACGATTTCTTTTTCTACATCCTCTTCAGCAAGCTCTGCTTCATGTGCTCTGTGATTTTTTGCGGTCTTTAGCATTGAACCAAGGAAAACAACGAAGACTACTAAAAGAATTGCGCCGTCTAAATGTCCAACTGAGCTTCCGATTAATCCCATGATCATAAGAGCAACTGCACATGCTACCGAAAATGGAAAATCCTTTTTGATTGTGTCATCAGCTACTTCAAGGGCTGAAAACAATGCGCAGCTACCTAAAACCACCATCAAATTAAAGATATTTGAGCCAATTACGTTTCCAATTGCAAGCTGATTGCTGTTTGCTAAAGAAGCTGTAACAGAAACTGAAAGCTCTGGAAGTGATGTTCCCATTGCAACGATTGTCATACCAATTACAAGTGCTGGAACATGAAGCTTTTTTGCTACTGCAGATGCGCCTTCAACGAAGAAATCCGCCCCCTTAATCAAAAAAACGAATCCTACTACCAAGAGAATCAAAGCTCCTGGTATTGTGCTAAAAAATGACATTTTGTTCTCCTCCTTTAAAACCCAAATGATATTCCATATAAATGCTCAAGCAAGATTTTCACGCCTAGGAAAATCAGGATAAATCCGCCTAATAACTGGGCCTTTGCCTTGAACTTATTACCAAAAATATTTCCCACATAAACACCACCTGCTGAAATAGCAAATGTGGTAAGCCCAATTATTAAGATTGCACGAAGTATGTTAAATCCTTCGTAGAATGAGAAAGTAACACCACAGGCTAATGCATCAATACTTGTGGCAATTGCAAGAAGTGTAAGCTCCTTGTAATTAAGTGGTGGATCCATGATTTCCACCTTATCCTCATCCTTCCATTCTTTGATTGCCTCAATAGCCATTTTGCCACCTATATACAACAGAAGTACGAAGGCAATCCAATGGTCATAGGCTGAAATCATATCAGCAAATGCGCTTCCCAAAATGAAACCAATCAGTGGCATCAACGCCTGAAAACCACCGAAGAATAGTGCTATCATAAACATTTGCTTTTTATTTACCTGCTTCATTGCCAGTCCTTTGCAGATAGCTACAGCAAATGCATCCATAGATAGACCTACACCGAATAAAAATATGTCTACTACACTCATATTAAACTCCTTTTTTTGTGAGGGCTAATATATAACAAAAAAAGACCCACGTGTAACCAAATCTATGGCTACACGTGAGTCTCACTATTTAATGTTTGCCAGGGAAAAACCCGAGTCTGTTGACAAACAACGCATTCGTTTAATAGCGCTAGCTACTCCCTCACGAGATGTATACAATATACTAAACATCCTCGCATAATGTCAACACTAGGATTTAATAGCACCATCTACAAGACCGCCCATAATCTGCTTTTGTGCAAATAAAAACAGGATTATCATTGGGATAATTGCAAGGAATGCTGCTGTCAAAATCAAATCCCACTGTTTTACATATGAGCCGATGAATGCTTGTACTGCAACCGGAAGTGTTTTCACCTTTCCGTTATGACCAAGCATCAATGAAGGCAGCAAGTAATCGTTCCAAATCCACATGCCGTTCAAAATTGTAACCGTCACAATTGGTGGTTTTAGAAGAGGGAAGATAACTCTAAAATAAATACCTTCTGGAGAACAGCCGTCAATTGATGCGGCTTCCTCAAGCTCGTATGGTATGGTCTTTATAAATCCATTTAAGATAAACACTGTCATTGCACCACCAAATCCTAGGTAAGCAAAAATAATACCAGGGAAGGATTGAAGCATTGTAATTCCAAGGAATTTTCCCACATCTCTAAAAGTTGATATAAGTGGAAGCATAACTACCTGGAATGGAATTATCATTGATGCGATAAATACCATGTATATAAATGCTGACCATTTCGTTTTATTTCTGCAGATTACCCAAGCTGCCATTCCACCAAATAGTGCCAGGAGCACTAGCGAAAACACTGTTACGATTGCTGATGTGGCAAAAGCAGACCAAAAACTAAAATTGGTATTATTAATTACTGATGTCAGGTTGTTCATCAATTTTTCCACTGACATACCAGCCACACTCACCGGATTACTAACTATATCATTTGCATTTCTAAATACATTAATCACTATTAGGAAAAATGGAAATAAAACAAGCATTGCAATGATAATAACTAAAACTCTAATTATGAAATCTATTACTGTAAATTTCTTTACCATTACATCTCCACCTCCCTCTTGTTAGATACACGAACCTGAATAATAGAAACAATTGAAAGGATGATGAAGAACAATACAGCTTTTGCCTGGCCAAGTGCGTAATTATTCTTTGTTATTGCTGTGTTGTAGATATTAAGTGCCAGCATCTGAGTTCCATTTGTAAGGTACTGTCCCATGAAGTTTACAGAGCCTGTTCCATTTGTTAATGCCATATTTACATCGAATTGCTTGAAGGCAGACTGCAATGTAAGGAATGTACAAATTGTAATTGTTGATGCAATCATTGGTAGCTTTATTTTAAAAAATGTTTGCACAGCTGTTGCTCCGTCGATTGATGCAGCCTCTATTACATCTGTTGGTACTGTTGTAAGTCCTGTAATGTAAATCATCATGATATATCCTGCATACTGCCAGATATAAACTAAAACAATTGCAAAAAATGCTGTGTTATATTTTGAAAGCATTGAGCTGTTATATTCAAATAATTTCAAAGTCCAATTTAAAACAACATTGTTAAAAACAAACTGCCATAAATATCCAAGTACGATACCACCAATAAGATTTGGTATAAAGTAAGCTGCTCTGAAAAATCCCACAGCTCTTATTTTGCTTGTACATAAAACTGCTAATGCAAGGCCTATTACGTTTACTGCAATCATATTTATGATTACAAATAAAACTGTTATTATAAGTGACCACAAGAAGCTGATTTCTGTAAACATTGCCTTGTAATTACTAAGCCCAACAAAAGCTGTCATTCTTATTCCGTTCCAATCTGTTGTTGAATAAAATAATCCCAGTCCAAAAGGAATAATCACTGTTACTACAAAGCAAAACAGCAGTGGAAATAAAAATATTATATTTATTATTGTCTTATGATGTTTTTCTGTTGGGTAGAAGTACAATCCTCCCAAAAAAGCTATTGCTCCAATTATTAATAAGGCGCCTCTAAATACAAACTGACTACCTGTAATATCCAGTGCTAATGCTGAAATTATTCCAAAGCAGCCTGCCGCCAATAATACTAATGACAAGGATTTTTTACTATCTGTATTCATGCCACTATCCCCCTGCAAATTCAATATGAGATGGAAAGCCTAGAGACTTCCCATCTCATAAGTTTAATTACTGTGCATATGCGTTTTCAGTTACCTGCTTGAATGTTGATATAAATTCTTCCTTGCTAAGAGTTCCTGATGCAAAGTCAGCAAATACCTGACCTGTGTAATTCTGTGAATATCCATCTGTCATTTCAAGCCAATGCCATGCTGATGTCTTGCCTGCAGCAGTGTACTCTGAAATTGTCTCAGCAAATGGATCATTTGCTACGTATGTGCATGACTTATATGGGCTGATAAAACCTGCTTCCATAACAAGAACTTCCTGAGCTTCATCTCCTGCCATCCACTGTAAAAATGCCTCTGCTTCTGTTACATTTCCACCGTTATATACTGCCCACCATGATGGAGAGTTTGTGAGGATTGTGTCGATTCCTTCTTCGAATGCATATGGAATCATTCCACATTCAAAGT
The DNA here is from genome assembly GCF_900218035.1 of Pseudobutyrivibrio ruminis DSM 9787. Lineage (GTDB taxonomy): Bacteria > Bacillota > Clostridia > Lachnospirales > Lachnospiraceae > Pseudobutyrivibrio > Pseudobutyrivibrio ruminis. Next base: position 105,987 of record NZ_OBMR01000009.1, on the reverse strand, counting down.
TGCCTGCTTCTTTATATGCATTAGCGTCATCACCTGTCATTGTTGCACCAATCCAAGAACCCTGAGTTACGAAAGCATATTTTCCAGATGCAAAATTAAGAATCTGCTGATCATATGTGCCTGATACTAAAAGTGACTGGTCTGCGTATTCATTAAAGAGCTCAACCATATCTGCAAAATCAGCAAATCTTGCATCATCAAGCTTTCCACCATCACTTAACATATCGATGTATGTTCTATCATCTCTATCTAGACCCGCATCAAGGTAATTTCCAAAAAGATGATTTCCTGTTGACCAATATAGGTTAACTGGCTCTGCATAGTAACCAATTACAGCTGTAAGTCCAAGCTCATCCTTCTTTGAATCGATAGTTTCAAATGCTTTTCTCATAGATTCTGGTCCAGTGATTGATGCTGGATCAACTCCTGCTGCACTCAAAATGTCAGCATTGTATGCAAGACCAACTGCTTCTGTAGTGTATGGGAATCCGACCACCCCATCATCACTTGTGTATGCTGCATCTGTATCACTTACCCATGCCTGGTCGCTCATATCCTGCAGCAATCCATCCCAGTTATCAAAGTCTGCTGCCCCACCGCAAACGAAGATATCCGGCATATTATCTGACTGATAGTAGGCCTTGAGCTCACCTTGGATATCGATACCACCGCCCATTGATTCGATTTCCACATGAACGCCTGTCTCTTCTTCATACATTTCAGCAAGCTTCTTCAATTGTGAATCTACTTCGATTTTTCCGTTTACTAATCGAATAGATTTACTTGAATTTCCGCTGCTTGTACTTCCACTGCCAGTGTCGCCACATGCAACGATGCTTGCTCCCATAAGTCCTACCAGTAGTAATGATAATAACTTCTTCTTCATACCAATACCTCTCCTTCTTTTTTATTTTTAGAGCTTTTGCTCATTGGTACCTGATTAAATCTCCCAAACTCCTGCAAACCATGCTGGGACACTCATATCCATATTTAAATCCACATTATCGTAATTACGAATCAAGCAAGCCTTTCCTTCCACGTCAAAATCCAGCTTGTATTGCACCTCATTGGCACTTACATTACATACAACAAGTATCTTTCTGTCCCCAAACTGTCTTGTGTATGCAAATATATTTTCATCTTCCTTGTCTAAAAGCTGGTATGTGCCATATACGATAATGTCTGACCACTCGCTTTTTCTTCTAAGCTCAATCAGCTTTTGATAATAATAAAATACAGAATTGCTGTCCTCTAATTCTGATTTTGCATTGATTGTCTTGTAATTTGGATTTACTCCTATCCAAGGTTTTCCTGTTGTAAATCCTGCTTCTTTTGTTTCATCCCACTGCATTGGAGTTCTGGCATTATCTCGGCCTTTTGCTCTGATTCCTGCCAACAAATCCTCCTCTGTCATGCGATTTCCACCAACTAATTCCTTGTAAGCATTGATTATTTCAATGTCTCTACATTCATCAATTGATTTGAAAGGATAATTTGTCATTCCAAGCTCTTCGCCTTGATATATATAAGGCGTACCCTTCATCATGTGAAGAACTGTGGCGATGCACTTTGCTGATAGTGGTGAGTCATCTCCAAGTCTTGATACGATTCTAGGCTGATCGTGATTGTCCCAATACAACGAATTCCATGCCTGGCCCTCGAGCTCATTCTGCCATTTACTTAAGTTTGCCTTAAGATCTGGCAAGTAGAATCTTTTGGTTGTCCATTTTCCTCGTTCGTCGTAATCTAGTCCTGTGTGCTCAAATTGGAAAACCATATTCAGCTCAGAATTATCTAAATTTGCATATTTCTTTGCTTCCTCTATAGTTACGCCTGCGCACTCCCCAACTGTGATCAAGTCGTATTTTGAAAGCACTCGCTTTCTCATTTCCTGTAAATACTCATGAACTCTTGGGCCATTAGTTGTATTGGACAAATCCCCATAAAGGGCATCTCCTTCTTTTTTACCATCTGGTAATCCAGGCACTTTGGAAATCATTGATATTACATCCATTCTGAATCCATCAATACCCTTTTCACACCACCAAGTCATCATGTTGAATACTTCATCTCTGACTTTTTCATTGTCCCAGTTCAAATCCGGCTGCTTTTTTGAAAAGCAATGTAGATAATACATTCCTGTTTTTTCATCAAACTCCCATGCCGACCCTGAAAAACATGAGCCCCAGTTATTTGGCTCTTTGCCGTCCTTTGGCTCTCGCCAGATGTAATAATCTCTCTTAGGATTATCCTTTGAAGATCTGCTTTCGATAAACCATTTGTGCTCATCCGATGTGTGATTAACTACCAAATCCATTACGATTTTGATTCCATGCTCGTGAGCCTCTTTTAATAGGGCGTCGAAATCCTCCATATTGCCGAAATCATCCATTATGTCCTGATAATCTGAGATGTCATATCCATTATCATCATTAGGAGATTTATATATTGGACTTAGCCAAATTACATTTATTCCAAGCTTTTGTAAGTAATCTAATTTACTTCGTATACCATTTAAATCACCAATGCCATCACCATTTGAATCACAAAAAGATCTTGGATAAATCTGGTAAATGACACTTTCTTTCCACCATGCCTTTTCCATTCTGTCCTCCTTTAGTTATACGAATAACCTTATAACTAAAAATTAACCCAAGAATAATCTTGGGTCAAAGGTTATGCACATAACTATTACTATGTGACATATTTAGTTTTTTATTTTTATTAATATTTTACAACTGCCTACATGACTCCCTAATAACCAGCTCTACCGGCAGTTTTATGTCATGGTCCACTGGCTTATTCTTAATCATTTTCATCATGCTATCTACTGCAGATTCTGCTTTTTGCTGTACGTTTTGGCGTATTGTTGTAAGCTCTGGTGTGGATAGTTTTGAAAACAATATATCATCATAACCTGCTACTGAAATATCTTCAGGTACTGTTTTTCCATGCTCGTTTAAATATTTTATTACTCTTAATGCGTAGAAATCTGAAATACAAAAAACAGCTGATTTTTCTATTAAGGCTGGATAGATTCTGTCCAAACCTTCCTGCAGTTCTTCCCTTTTCATATCGATAATAAAGTGAGAGCTTTCATCGATTTCAATACCATTATCGATAAAGCTTTGGCGGAATCCGCGCCATCTATGTCTTGTATCTTCCTCATCATTGTCATCTAGCATGGCCACATTTGTATGACCTATCGATGCCAAATAACTGCCAATTTTGTAGCCACCATCATAATCATCAATAAAAACTTGCACCAGCTTATCGTACTCATAAACGAATGCCGCATCTAAAGTAACAATGGGTTTCACAAACTCCTGGCTGATTGCAATCATGGCTTCCTTGGTGTAGTTGCTTAGAATCAGTCCATCCAAATTCCATCTTAAGGCATCCTTAACAACTCGTTCTGGTGACTGGTCTAGAATAATCAAAATATATTTATCTCTTTTTCTAAATTCCTTTTCAAGATAGGAGAAGAGGATACTAAAATATGGATCACCCATAATATCCTTTTTATCGCTGGAATCCATTACCGCTACGCCAATTAAGCCTGAGCATCTGCTTACCAGATTGATTGCAGATTGATTCGTAATATATCCACTTTCCGCTATTTCTGCTTCAATTCGTTCTCTTACTTCCTTTGAGACCTTTTCATACTTGCCATGCAGTACATACGACACAGTTGCTGTACTTACCCCGCATGTTTTTGCAATGTCTTTGATTCTTACCATAGCATTCTCCTCCTTGTTTTTAGTTATACGCATAACCTATTTACCTGTCAATATTTTTATGTTAGCGTTTACTTAGATTAATCTAAGGAGTGGCTTTTACATGGAAAAAAAATGGTGGCACAACAAGGTAGCTTATCAAATCTACCCAAAGAGTTTTTATGATACCAATGGGGATGGTATTGGAGATATAAACGGAGTTATTGAAAAACTAGATTATTTGCGGAATCTTGGAATTGATATTATTTGGCTTTCACCTATTTACTGTTCACCTTTAGCTGATCAGGGATATGATATTTCTGATTACTACGATATCGACCCTCGCTTTGGCACTATTGCTGATTTGGACCGTCTAATTGAAGAAGGGAAGAAGAGGGGTATTGGAATTGTAATGGATTTGGTGGTAAACCATTGCTCTGATGAACATGAATGGTTTAAAAAAGCCTGCGAAGACCCTGACGGAGAATACGGCAAATTTTTTTACATTGAAGATTACAAGGATGGTGATCCTTTGCCTTGCAATTGGCGTAGCTACTTTGGAGGTAGTGTATGGGAAAAATTGCCAGGACATGACGACAAAATCTATCTTCATGTGTTCCACAAGAAACAGCCAGATTTGAACTGGGAAAACCCTAAGCTTCGCAAGGAAGTTTACCAAATGATTAACTGGTGGCTAGATAAGGGTATTGCTGGATTTAGAATCGACGCCATCATCAACATTAAAAAGAAACTTCCATTTTCAGATTATCCTGTAGATGGTGATGATGGACTTTCCTCAATCGACAATATGCTAAAAGAAGCAACTGGGGTAGGAGAGTTCCTTAATGAATTAGCTGATGAGACATTCAGAAAGCATGATGCCTTTACCGTAGGAGAAGTCTTTAATGAAAAAGATGAGGAGCTTCCATTATTCATCGGCTCACATGGATACTTTTCTACCATGTTTGATTTTTCTGCTGAATCTACAAAAGAAGATATTTCTCCTGAGAACTATAAAAATGCGATTTTTAATGCACATGAGAGAGTTGATGGCATTGGTTTTCTTTCTAACATCATCGAAAATCATGACGAACCTAGAGGCGTTTCAAGGTTCATACCAAAAGAAGATTTAGATGACACCAGCAAAAAGATGCTGGCAGGTATATACTTCCTTCTTCCTGGACTTCCATTTATTTACCAGGGACAGGAAATAGGTATGGAAAACCTAGATAAAGTTAATGACGTTAATGATTTGGATGACTGTGCAAATGCCAACATCTACGAAACAGCATTACATGAAGGGAAGACACATGCTGAGGCCCTTGCACATCTTATAAATGTGACAAGAGATAATGCCCGTACCCCTTTCCAGTGGGATGACTCTGAGAATGCAGGATTTACCTCTGGAAATCCTTGGCTTTTAATTAATCCAAAATATAAACATATTAATCTTGCTGAACAGATTAATAATTCGGATTCAGTATTTAATTTTTATAAGGAGCTTATTTCACTTAGAAAGAATCCTGAATATGAATCAACTTTAGTATATGGCGAATTTGCTCCATACAAACCAGAGCAGAAAAACCTTCTTGCCTACAGTAGGGTAGGAGAGAAGAGTGTAATGGTTATTGCTAATTATCAGAAGGATGCCCAAACACTTAGTTTACCTTCTAAAATAAAAAAGGTTTTGCTTTCCAATACAAGCAAAACCTTAGACAATTCTTCATTTAACGGCACAGAAATTGTGCTCTCTCCTTACGAATTGTTAGTTGTTGAAATGGTTTAAATACGGGCATCATTTAAACCATTTCTATTGAATTTTTTATAAATAAAATTCACAATGAAAAAGCTTGTGATTCCACCACAGATTCCTATCAAGGAACCTGCTAGCACATCTGTAGGCCAGTGTACAAACACATACAAACGGCTTATGGCGATTAAAGCTGCTAGTACAAGTGCTGGAATTCCAAGCTTTTTATTTCTTGTAAAAATAGCAGTTGCCACAGCAAAACTGGCATTTGAATGACCTGATGGAAATGAAAAATCCTTTGGAATACTTACAAGCATCTGTACGTCTGTCTCAAGCCAACATGGTCGACATCTCATAATACTTGGCTTTAGAATCACATTGCAAATAATAACTGTCATGATAAGTGATATTGCTGCCTGCACACCCATCTTTCTATTGAATGGCAAAATCAAGAGTAGGAGAGTAACAACTATCCAAAACCATCCGCCATTTCCTAAGGAAGTAATCTTTGGAACTATCCAGTCTAAAAAGCTATTATGTATGCTCTGAAACCAGTGGAGTAAATCAAGCTCCCATTGAAAATAAAAAATGTTACCCATTATTTATATTCTCCTTTATAAAAAAAAGTGCCAAGTTATCTTGACACTTTTATTATATCATTTTTAGATTTTATGCTTCAATCTTGCAGAACGATTTCTTGCCCTTCTTAAGAAGGAATTCCTCTGCAAATGCATCCTTTTCGTATGATGTAAATGGATCAGCAACCTTATCTCCGTTAACTGAAACACCACCCTGCTGAACAGCACGACGAGCCTCTGCACGGCTAGCTGTAAGACCAGCAGAAACAAGGATCTGGAGGATATCTACCTTACCGTCCTTGAAGTCTTCATCTGAAAGCTTATGGCATGGTACGTTTTCTGAGTTTGCTCCACCTGCGAAAAGTGCCTTAGAAGCCTCGCGAGCCTTGTCAGCCTCCTCTGTACCGTGAACCATCTGTGTAAGCTCATAAGCAAGGATATCCTTTGCTTCATTAAGCTGTGCACCTTCCCAGCTATCCATCTTCTGGATTTCCTCGATTGGAAGGAATGTAAGCATACGGATGCACTTAAGAACATCTGCATCACCAACATTTCTCCAGTACTGATAGAACTCGAATGGTGAAGTCTTGTTTGGATCAAGCCATACTGCGTTACCAGCTGTCTTACCCATTTTCTTACCCTGTGAATCAGTGAGAAGAGTAATAGTCATGGCGTGAGCATCCTTACCAAGCTTACGTCTGATAAGCTCTGTACCACCAAGCATGTTTGACCACTGATCGTCACCACCGAACTCAAGGTTACAATCATAGTGCTGGAACATGTGATAGAAGTCGTATGACTGCATAATCATGTAGTTGAACTCAAGGAATGAAAGTCCCTTTTCCATACGCTGCTTGTAGCACTCAGCACGAAGCATGTTGTTAACTGAGAAACATGCACCAACTTCTCTAAGAAGCTCTACGTAGTTGAGGTCAAGTAACCAATCAGCGTTGTTAAGCATAAGAGCTTTGCCATCAGAGAAATCGATGAAACGCTCCATCTGACGCTTGAAGCACTCAGCGTTGTGATCGATGTCCTCACGTGTAAGCATCTTTCTCATGTCTGTACGACCTGAAGGATCGCCGATCATAGTAGTACCGCCACCGATAAGGGCGATTGGCTTGTTGCCAGCCATCTGTAATCTCTTCATAAGTGTGAGAGCCATAAAGTGACCGGCTGTAAGGCTATCTGCAGTACAATCGAAGCCGATATAGAAAGTTGCCTTGCCCTCATTTATTAATTTTTTAATTTCTTCTTCGTTTGTTACCTGAGCAATCAGGCCACGAGCAACTAACTCGTCATAAATTGTCATTGCAAAATTCTCCTTTCTCACATTTTTGAATAGTTAGTTTTGTATAAACAAAAATCCCTCGCCCCCATTACTTAGGGTCGAGGGATTTAAATTAGAGGTGCCAACCAGATTTGAACTGGTGATAGAGGTGTTGCAGACCTTTGCCTTACCACTTGGCTATGGCACCTTATTAAGTAAAACGGAGAAGGAGGGATTTGAACCCTCGCGCCGGTTGCCCGACCTACACCCTTAGCAGGGGCGCCTCTTCGGCCTCTTGAGTACTTCTCCAAAGTTGTAGGTAAATTACTTATTTTGTTTCGACGCAAGTGTTATTCTACTAGAGTAATGCACCATTGTCAACAATATTTTGGGGAAATCTTCACGATTTCCCCAAAAATTTTTCACACTTTAAAATCTAGTAAAAAGACTAGTTGATTGTTGCATGATAGAAGTACTTCATTCCCTCTACAGTACCATATACACCCTTTACATAATCCTTGATCATGTATGGATCGTTGTAGTAGTAGATAGGGATGATGCACCATGTATCCATAAGGTAATCCTCAGCCTCATGCATAAGCTCTGCACGTGCAGCAAGATCTGCCTCTGTACGAATACCTTCAATCATCTCATCATACTTAGCCCAATCAAGATCCTTGCTAGAATCCTTACCGAACTGTGGATTGTTGTTTCCTGATGCTGTTGTGTACATTTCAAGCATGTTTACAGGATCGTTGTAGTCCATAATCCAGCCTTCACGAGCGAAGTCATACTTACCAGCCTTACGTGTCTCCTGGAATACGTTCCACTCTTCCTGATCGATAGAAAGGTTAATTCCGATTGTTGCAAGGTCAGCCTGGATACACTCACCGATCTTTACGTTACCTTCTACGTTGTTTGTAAGGTATGTTAATGAAATATCCTGTGTAAGAGCATCTGAAGCTGTATCATATAATCCGATAGACTCAAGAAGTGATTTAGCCTCTTCTACGTTTGCTTCGTAATCTGTTGAGTAGTAATCCTTGTTCTTGAACTCACCACCGTTACCATCTGAGCATCCAGCTGGAACAAATGATGTAGCAACTTCCTGGTTGTTCTGACCTACTGTGTCAATGATGTACTGACGGTCAATTAAAAGAGCGATAGCATGACGGAATACCTTAGCCTGCTCCTCATCAAGACCAAGCTCATCATAAAGATCTGTGTTGTAGTTGAATGATGCATAGTATGTACCAAGGTTATCAAGTACTACATACTCTGAGCTTGTCTTAGCTGTTTCCATTTCCTCTACAGGAATATCATCGATGAAATCAAGATCTCCTGTTGTGTAAGCTGTGTAAGCAGCTGTTGTTTCAGCTGTAAGCATTACGTTAAGTGTTGTAACTGTTACTGAATCAGCATCCCAGTAATTGTCGTTCTTTACATATGTCATATCTGAATCATGGTTCCATGATTTAAGAACATAAGCACCGTTACATACGAAGTTTTCGCCTGCATCGTTAGCCCATGTACCAACTGGATCACCATCAGACATAGAAGCTTCTACAGCTTCCTGGTTAACTGGGAAGAAGAATGGGAATGCACATAAATCAAGGAAATATGGGCATACGCTCTTAAGTGTTACTGTAAGTGTCTTACCATCTTCAGAAGCAACTACATCACCATCACCAAGGCCTTCTTCATATGTGAAGCTTGGGAAAATCTCGCAAAGGTAGCTGTAATCAGCTGCAACCTCTGGAGAAGCTGCACGCTTCCAAGAGTATACGAAATCTGTTGCATCAAGATCATCACCGTTAGACCACTTTAAACCATCACGCATTGTGAATGTGTATGTAAGTCCATCATCTGATACCTCATAGCTCTCTGCGCAAGCTTCCTCAAGCTCTCCTGCTTCATTGTAACGCATTAAACCTTCAAATGAGTTTACTGCAAGACATCCACCATCTACTGATGAGTTAAGAGCTGGATCAATGTGAGCTGGCTCACTAGACATCCAAATGTTAAGTGTTGTCTTATCTTCCTTTGTTGTTGCAACTGCTGGTGCTTCACCTGTAGATGAACCCTCAGTAGATGCTGCCTTATTGCCACAAGCAACCATTGAAAGTGCCATAGCAGCAACAAGTACTAATGAGACTAATTTCTTCTTCATACTATCCCTCCTATAATTTTAATCTCTTTTATATTTCAATCCCTATAGGAATTAAAACCAATACCTTCTCTTATTTGTTCCAACATGCAACCATGTGACCATTTCCTCTATCTGTAAATGGAGGCATCTCACATGCACACTGCTCTGTAGCGTAGCGACATCTTGTTCTGAATGGACATCCGCTAGGCATCTTTAGAGGACTTGGAACATCGCCCTCAAGAATAATTCTCTGGCTCTTTCTAGCTGTCTCAGGATCTGGAATTGGTACTGCTGAAAGAAGTGACTGAGTATATGGATGAATTGGGTTGTCCATAAGCTCATCTGCATCAGCAATTTCCATCATGTGACCTAAGTACATAACAGCAATTCTGTCAGAGATATGCTGAACTACTAATAAATCGTGAGCGATAAATAAGTATGATAAACCTCTTTGCTTTTGAAGGTCCTCAAACATATTTACAACCTGTGCCTGAATTGAAACATCAAGAGCAGATACAGGCTCATCACAAACGATGAATTTTGGATCTACAGCAAGAGCTCTTGCAATACCGATTCTCTGACGCTGTCCGCCTGAGAACTCGTGAGCATAACGTGTTGCATGCTCTGCGTTAAGTCCTACTGTTTCCATAAGCTCCATGATTTTGTCATGGCGCTCTCCCTTTGATGTGTAAAGCTTGTGCACATCAAGAGGCTCACCAATAATATCTTCTACAGTCATACGTGGGTTAAGAGAAGAGTATGGATCCTGGAATACCATCTGCATCTGCTTACGATATGGCTGCATTTTTACATCAATTTTTTTCTCGCTATCAAAAAGAACATCGCCATCAAATACAATACGTCCGCTTGTTGGCTGGTAAAGACGTAGAAGAGTACGTCCTACTGTTGTCTTACCACAACCTGACTCACCTACAAGACCAAGTGTCTCACCTGGCTTGATTGTAAAAGAAATATCATCAACAGCCTTAAGAGGTACTGTTCTAAATCCATTTTTTACTGGGAAGTACTGCTTTAAGTGGCTTACTTCTAAAATATTCTCGCTACTCATTTACTACTTCCTCCTGCTTCATATTCTTAATATTCATCCAACATGATGCCATGTGTGTCTCGCCAACTCTGATTTCTTCTGGCTTTTCCTTTAAGCAAATCTTCATTGCTTCATCGCAACGAGGACAGAATGCACAACCTTCTGGCATGTTTAAAAGATTGATTGGTGTACCACCGATTGGTACTAATCTTTCTTTGCTGTTTGATTTTGTTGGAATAGAGCGGAGTAAGCCCTTTGTATATTCATGTGAAGGAGAGTAGAAGATATCATCTGCTGTACCTCTTTCACAAACACGACCACCATACATAACGATGATTTCATCACACATAGATGCGATTACACCAAGGTCATGAGTTACCATGATGATTGCCATACCAAGCTTTTTCTGAAGATCCTGCATAAGCTCAAGAATCTGTGCCTGGATTGTAACATCAAGGGCAGTAGTAGGCTCATCGGCAATAAGGATATCTGGTTCACAAGCAAGTGCCATGGCAATCATAACACGCTGTCTCATACCACCTGAAAGCTCATGTGGATACTGTTTGAGACGCTTTTCTGGCTCATTGATTCCTACAAGGCTAAGTAATTCCTTAGCTCTTTCGTTTGCCTGTTCCTTTGTTTTATTTGTATGTAAAAGAATTGCCTCTTTTAACTGATAACCGATTGAAAATACTGGGTTAAGAGATGTCATTGGATCCTGGAAAATGATAGAAACGCATCTACCACGGAAACCTGCCATCTGCTTAGCATCCCAATCTACAATGTTTTCGCCTTTGTATAAAACCTTGCCTCCGGAAATGCTTCCATTGTCAGCAAGAATCTGCATTATAGAATATGCAGTAACTGATTTACCTGAACCAGACTCACCTACGATACCAAGAGTCTTTCCTGGCTCAAGTGTAAAATTAACTCCGTTTACAGCACTTACATCACCGTTATCTGTAGTAAAGGTAGTATGTAGATCCTGCAACTCTAATATGTACTTATAATCTTCCATCACTATCACCTCTTATCTAGATAACTTTGGGTCGAATGCGTCACGAAGACCATCGCCAAGTAAGTTTAATGCAAGTACAATCAAGCAGATTGCAAATGCTGGGAACAAAAGTCTTTCTGGATATGTCATCATACCGCTTCTTGCTTCGTTTGCAAGAGAACCAAGTGATGGCATTGGAGCAGAAACACCAAGTCCTACGAATGAAAGGTAGCTCTCTGTAAAGATAGCTGATGGAATCTGAAGGGCAGTAGTAATGATAATTACTGATAAGCAGTTTGGTAAAATGTGCTTCAAAATTGTACGTGATGTAGATGTACCGATACATTTTGCAGCAAGAACATATTCATTCTGCTTGATAGTAAGAATCTGACCTCTGATAAGACGAGCCATACCTACCCAATATAAAAGTCCAAATACGATGAACAAAGCAATCATATTTGTTCCAAGTTTTGCAAAAATAGTTCCTTTGATAATACTTCCAAGTGTTTCGTTTAAAACTACAGCAAGAAGAATTATCAACAACATGTCTGGTAAAGAATAGATGATATCAACAATTCTCATCATAACAAGGTCAACTCGTCCACCAAGATAACCTGAGATTGAACCGTAAAGCATACCAATCATTAAAACAAGGATTGATGCAAAGATACCAACTACAAGTGAAACTCTAGCTCCATAAATTACACGGATAAAATAATCTCTTCCAAGAGAATCAGTACCAAAGATGTGAGGGAATACGCTTTCCCCTTTTGCTATCTGCTTAAGCTCTGATGCACTGTATTCAAATGGATGTAAGTTTGCAGAACCTTTCATGATATCTGCATAACCGTAAGGAATAACAAGTGGTGCAAAAATAATAACTATGATAAGTGCTATAAGAATTCCAATAGCAAGCATTGCTAATGGATTCTTTCTAAGACGTCTCATACCATCCTTAAAGAATGTAGTAGATTCGCCCATAACATCCTGCTGTCTTTTTTCTTCGTCTGTTGCCTTTTCAAAATCCTGCATAGAAAACTTGCTAAGGTCAATCTGTGCAGAAAAAGGCGCCTTTTTAAAATTGTCCTTCATCGAATATAACTCCTTTTCAATTGATTCTTAGTCAAGCTTAATACGAGGGTCAACAATCTTATAAACAATATCTGTTATAAGGTTTGCAATTACCATTACTGTTGCAAGGAAGATGGTAGTTGCCATGATAAGTGTGTAGTCACGGTTTGTGATAGCACTTACGAACTTTGATCCAAGGCCCCCAAGGTTGAAGATTGCTTCTACTACCATTGAACCTGTAAGAATTCCAGCAACCATTGGTCCTACATAAGTAATAACTGGAATTAATGCATTTCTAAGACCATGAACGAAGATAACTTTTCTCGATGAAACACCCTTTGCCTTTGCTGTACGGATGTAATCCTGTCCAAGTGCATCAAGCATTGATGTCTTTGTAAGTCGAGTAATATATGCAAGTGGAGATAAACAAAGAGCAAGCACTGGCAAGAATACTAAGTTTTCTCCAGCAGAGAAAGCTTGTATCACACCAAGCTTTACACTAAATACGTAAAGCAAAATAGTTGCTACTACGAATGATGGCATCGATGTAATTATCGTAATGAAGAAGATAATCAATCTATCCTGCCATTTATTTCTCTTAAGTGCTGCAATTGATCCAAGGATAATTCCAAAGATGATTGCGAAGAATGCTGCAATTAAACCAATCTTTGCAGAGATAGGAAAACTCTCCGCGAAAATATCTTTAATCTCACGACCGTTTTTAAGAGATACACCGAAATCACCGTGTGCCATATTTTTCATATAAATAATGTACTGCTCCCACAGAGGCTTATCCAAATTATATCTAGCCTCAAGCTGTCTAATAACAGCTTCATTGACTGCCTTTTCTTTATTGAAAGGACCGCCTGGAATAGCATTCATTGCAAAGAATGTAATCAAACTAATAATGATTACTGTAACGAATGCCAGCAAAACTCTTTTAACAACATATTTTGCCAATTTTTTATACTCCTTTTCTTGTACTACTTTATTTAAAAACCCCGCACAGTTTTTAAATCTAATTTAGAATTTGAAATTCCTTGATAGCCGTTTCGTATAGGTTGTTTCCATCTGAATCAATAACAACGATTACTGGAAAATCCTCTACATAAAGCTTTCTAATTGCTTCAGCTCCAAGGTCGTCGTAACAAATCACTTCTGAAGATTTGATACATTTTGATAGAAGAGCACCAGCTCCTCCAACAGCTGCAAAATAAACAGCTTTGTTTCTAACTATGGCATCTACAACTTCTGGATTTCTTTTGCCCTTACCAATCATTGCCTTCATTCCAAGGTCAAGAAGCTGTGGGGCATATTTATCCATACGGCTTGCTGTAGTGGGACCTGCCGACCCAATTGGTCTTCCTTCCCTGGCAGGGGATGGTCCCATATAGTAGATTGTGGAATTTTCAATAGGTATTGGAAGTCCTTCTCCCTTATCAAGAGCTTCTTTCATCCGCTTGTGGGCGGCATCTCTAGCAACATATATTTCTCCTGTGATGTAGACATAGTCACCTGAATGAAGTGTTGTTGCTATTTCTGAAGTTATTGGAGTTTGAATTTTATGCTCCATTAAATCTCCCTTGTAATATGCCTATTTACGTGGCAACAAATATTGATTGCCACTGGTAGTCCTGCAATGTGAGTTGCATATGTATTAATGTTTACTGCTAGAGCAGTAGTAGTACCACCGAGACCGCCTGGTCCAATGCCTAGATTATTAATCTTTTCAAGCATTTCATCCTCTAGGTCTTTAACCCATGGGGTTGATGGTCTATCGTCGAAGCTTCTTGTAAGTGCTTGTTTGGCCATGAGGGCTGACTTTTCAAAAGTTCCACCTATGCCAACACCAACAACCATTGGTGGACAGGCATTTGGCCCAGCATCTTTTACCGCCGTAAGAATAGCTTCTTTAACTCCCTCGATTCCATCAGCTGGCTTCAGCATGAAAATTCTACTCATATTTTCAGAACCAAATCCTTTTGGTGCCAATGTAATCTTTAATTTGTCCCCAGCCACATAATCATAATGGATTACTGCAGGTGTATTATCTTTTGTGTTGATTCTTTCAATTGGATCTGAAACTACTGACTTTCTAAGGTATCCCTCAGTGTAACCTTTTCTAACGCCTTCGTTTATAGCATCTGTTAAAAGTCCATCGTCGATATGAACTTCCTGCCCAATCTCCACAAAAAATACTGCCATTCCAGTATCCTGACAAATAGGAATCTGCTCCTTATCTGCTATATCAAGATTTTCTTTAAGCTGGTTTAAAATTTTCTTTCCAAGCTCAGATTTTTCAGTGTTAACAGAATTTTTTAATCGTGAATTCATATCATCAGATAGATAATGATTTGCTTGAATACACATTTCACTAACGATGTTAACAATATCTGCTGTTTTAATGTTCTTCATCACTATATCCTGTTAATGCTTTAATTTATCGTCACTTTAAATGAGTAAAGCAATAAGTTTTAAATAAAAAGGGCTGCTATTTTTTAAATAACAGCCCCATTGCTATTACACACTTTTATGATTCGGTTGTTGAACCTTCATTTAATTCTTCAACCTCTTCCGCAAGTATTGTATCACTTTTTCTAACTTTTGCAATACTAATCAACTTAGTATTTTCTTTTAAGTCGATTAGTTTTACACCAGATGTAATTCTGCTAAGTAGAGCAGTACCGGCAACATTGATTCTGATGATTGTACCTGCATCATTAATGAGCATTACTTCATCATCCTTTTCTACTGCCTTTGCTCCGATAAGGTTACCAGTCTTTTCTGTAATCTTGTAACACTTAACACCCTTACCACCACGGTGGATTGTGTTGAACTCTGTCATAAGAGTACACTTACCAAGACCATTCTCTGATACAGTCATAAGGCTTTCACCCTGAGAAATAAGCTGCATTCCAATAATCATATCATCTGCAGCAAGGTTCATACCGATAACACCCATTGTTGCACGACCTGTTGGGCGAACCTCTGTCTCGCTAAATCGAATTGCCTGACCATATTTTGTAACCATAATTACATCTTCATCGCCATCTGTAAGCTTAACCTCAATAAGCATATCATCATCACGAAGTGTAATTGCTGTAAGACCATTCTTTCGAATATTCTCGTATTCAGTTATCTTTGTCTTCTTAACAAATCCATCTGCAGTTGCCATGAATAAGTATTTATCTTCGCTGTAATCCTCAATAGGAATCATAGCAGTTACCTTTTCATCTGGCTGAAGCTGAAGGATATTAACTACTGCAATACCTCGGCTTGTTCTACTGCTTTCTGGAATCTCGTATGCTTTGATTCTGTATACTCGACCCTTATTTGTAAAGAAGAGGAGATAGTCATGGGATGACATCATAAGCATTTCAACAACGTAATCATCATCAATTGTATCCATACCCTTGATTCCCTTACCACCTCTATGCTGAGTCTTGAAGTTGTCCTCATTCATACGCTTGATATATCCGAGCTTTGTGAATGTAACAACTGTGTTAGTAACAGGAATCATATCCTCCATATTGATATCGTACTCATCAAATCCGATTGATGTACGTCTATCATCGCCATATTTATCAGCGATTTCTGTAATTTCAGTTTTGATTACTGAAAGAAGAACCTTTTCATCTGAGAGAATAGCCTTCAATTTTCCGATTAATACCTGTAATTCATTGTATTCCTGCTGAATCTTGTCTCTTTCCAAACCTGTAAGAGCACGAAGACGCATATCAACAATGGCCTGAGCCTGAGCATCTGAAAGACCAAAGCGCTCCATCAATGTAGCCTTTGCTGTTGCTACATCAGCTGAACTACGGATAATCTGAATTACTTCATCGATATTATCAAGGGCAATAAGTAATCCCTCTAATATGTGAGCACGTTCCTCAGCTTTGTTAAGCTCGTACTTTGTACGACGAGTAACAACATCCTTCTGGTGATTAAGGTAATGTACAAGCATTTCCTTAAGGCTAAGGATCTTTGGCTGATTATCAACAAGTGCAAGCATGATAACACCAAAAGTATCCTGAAGCTGAGTGTGCTTATAAAGCTGATTTAAAATGATGTTTGGATTTACATCACGTCTAAGCTCGATACAGATTCTCATTCCTTCACGAGATGACTCATCACGAAGATCAGTGATTCCGTCGATTCTCTTGTCTTTGTGAAGCTCTGCAATCTTTTCAATAAGACGAGCTTTGTTTACCATGTATGGAAGCTCAGTAACAACAATTCTGCTTTTACCGTTGTCCATTGGTTCGATTTCTGAAACGGCACGAACTCTGATTTTAGCACGACCTGTACGGTATGCTTCTTCAATTCCAGCCTTTCCAAGGATTACACCACCTGTAGGAAAATCTGGTCCCTTTACAATATCAAGAAGCTCATCGATTTCTGTATCTCTATCTTCCTCGATTTGATTGTCGATGATTTTATTAACAGCACCAATTACTTCACGAAGATTGTGTGGTGGAATGTTTGTAGCCATACCTACGGCGATACCAGTTGTACCGTTAACAAGAAGGTTAGGGTAGCGGGCTGGAAGAACTGTTGGCTCTTTTTCAGTCTCATCAAAGTTTGGCATGAAGTCTACGCCATCCATGTCAATATCTTTACCAAGGGTGAACTTTTCATCCTTGTAGTTGATACCAAACATTGTCATGGAAATCTTTGAGAGACGTGCCTCTGTGTATCGCATGGCAGCGGCGCCATCACCATCCACAGAACCGAAGTTACCATGGCCATCTACCAGTGGATAACGTGTGTTCCATTCCTGTGCCATGTTGACAAGTGCACCATAAATAGAACTATCACCATGAGGGTGATACTTACCCATTGTATCACCGACAATACGTGCACATTTTCTATGTGGCTTGTCGGGACCATTATTAAGCTCAATCATAGAGAAGAGAACTCTACGCTGTACTGGCTTAAGACCATCTCTTACATCTGGAAGTGCACGTGAGGCAATTACACTCATGGCATAATCGATGTATGAGGTTTCCATTGTTTGTTTCAGATCAACATCATGAATATTATCAAAAATTTTGTCGTCCATATTTTTCCTTCGTCTTTGCTATCGGGGCATGCCCCGAAAATTTTTTACGATTAGATATCTAAGTTCTGTACGTATTTAGCGTTAGCCTCGATGAATTCACGTCTTGGCTCAACCTTGTCACCCATAAGAGTAGAGAATGTAACATTGATTTCAGAAGCATCTTCATCATCAATAACTACACGCTTAAGAATTCTCTTTTCAGGATCCATTGTTGTTTCCCAAAGCTGCTCAGCATCCATCTCACCAAGTCCTTTGTATCGCTGAATCTTGTTTGAGCTGTCACGACCAACTTCTGTAAGAATCTGATTTAATTCTTCATCAGAATATGCATACCAAACCTTTTTGTTTTTCTCCAACTTGTAAAGTGGAGGAGTAGCAAGATATACATAGCCCTGCTTAATAAGCTCTGGCATAAATCTGTAAAGGAATGTAAGCATAAGTGTTGCAATGTGAGCACCATCAACATCGGCATCAGTCATGATAATGATTTTGTGGTAACGAAGCTTTGAAATATCAAAGTCTTCATGAATACCAGTACCAAATGCTGTAATCATTGCCTTGATTTCGGCATTGCTGTAAATTCTATCTTCACGAGCTTTTTCTACGTTAAGGATTTTTCCACGAAGTGGCAAAATAGCTTGTGTTGCGCGGCTACGAGCTGTCTTTGCTGAACCTCCAGCGGAATCACCCTCTACGATAAAGATTTCGCAGTTCTTTGGATCTTTGTCTGAGCAATCTGCAAGCTTTCCAGGAAGTGACATTCCTTCAAGAGCTGTCTTTCTACGAGTAAGATCACGAGCCTTTCGAGCTGCCTCTCTTGCTCGCTGCGCAAGCAGCGATTTTTCACAGATATTTTTAGCAATTGTTGGATTCTGCTCAAGGAACCATGTAAGCTGTTCTGATACAATTGCATCAACAGCTCCACGAGCTTCTGAGTTTCCAAGCTTTTGCTTTGTCTGACCTTCAAACTGAGGCTCTTCAATCTTGATAGAAATAATAGCTGTAAGACCTTCTCGAATGTCATCACCATCAAGCTGTGGATCAGAATCCTTTAAAATCTTGTAATCTCTAGCATATTTATTAAATACTTTTGTAAGAGCACCTCTGAAACCAGTAAGATGTGTACCACCTTCTGGAGTTACGATGTTATTTACATAACTGTAGGCCTGATCCTGATATCCATCATTGTGCTGCATAGCAACCTCAACGTAGATATTATCCTTCGTACCTTCGCAATAAATAACCTCATCGTAAAGTGCTTCGTTTCCACGGTTGATATACTGAACAAATTCCTTGATACCACCTTCGTAGTGGAAGCTCTCTTCGTGTGGCTCATCACCTCTTGTATCTGTAAGAGTAATTCTAAGTCCCTTTGTAAGGAATGCTGTCTCACGAAGTCTTACTTTAAGTGTCTTATAATCAAAAATTGTTGTTTCAAAAATTGTATCATCTGGAAGGAATGTTACTTTTGTTCCAGTCTCTTCAACAGGACATGTTCCAATTTCTTTAAGAGGATACATTGTCTTTCCACGCTCATATCTCTGCTTAAAGATTTTTCCTTCACGCTTGATTTCTACTTCAACCCAATTTGAAAGGGCATTAACAACTGAAGCACCTACACCGTGAAGTCCACCTGATACCTTGTATCCGCCACCTCCGAACTTTCCTCCGGCATGAAGCACGGTAAATACAACCTCTACCGCAGGGATACCTGCCTTACTGTTAATTCCTGTAGGAATTCCTCGGCCATCATCGACTACTGTAATCGAATTGTCAGGATTAATTGTTACTTGAATATGAGTACAAAATCCAGCAAGTGCTTCATCTACAGCATTATCAACTATCTCATATACTAAATGATGAAGACCTCTTTCTGATGTAGATCCAATATACATACCAGGACGCTTACGAACTGCTTCAAGTCCTTCCAAAATCTGTATTTGGTCTGCACCGTACTCCTGATTTACTTCCTTACTCACCTGTGTTCCTCCGTTATTAATTCTATAGAACCATTTGTTACTTTATAAACTGTGTTTAGCATAAATCTATTTTTTACAAATTCATCAAGACCTGTACAGGTAATGATAGTTTGTGTATCAATTAAATTATCAAGCAAATCACTTTGACGATTTTTATCAAGCTCAGATAAAACATCATCTAAAAGTAATATTGGTTTATCGTTTATTGTATTTTCAACTAGTTTTATTTCTGAAAGCTTCAGCGAGAGAGCGCAGGTACGCTGCTGTCCTTGGCTTCCATATTTTCTAATATCAATTCCATCAACAGTAATTTTGATATCGTCCCTATGAGGACCAACAGAAGTTTGGCAAAACCTCATATCTTTTTCTTTATTTTTAACCAATTCATCAAGGAAAAATATGTCCTCAATATTTGGATCATAGGTTACTTCTATGTTTTCCTTGCCAGAAGTAATCTTTGAGTGGATATCTTTAACAATAATGTTGATATCATTAATAAATTGCTGACGTCTTGTGATTATCTTTTTGCCATAGGATATAAGTTGTTCATCCCATAAGCTTAAAGTTTCTTTTAATTCAGGCTTATAAATCATCTCTTTAAGAAGAGCATTTCTTTGATTTAGAGCTTTGTTATAGTTTGTTAAATCTGAAAGGTAGATTTTATCAATTTGGCAAAGCTCAGCATCCATAAATTTTCTTCTTTCTGAAGGACCATTTTTTATGATGTTTAAGTCCTCAGGAGAAAAGAAAATAATATTTATAAGTCCAAATAATTCGGCTGCTTTTTTTATTGGAACCCTATTAATAGCAATTCCTTTTGATTTGTTTTTCTTAAGGTGAATATCAATTTGATATTCCCTTTCGTTTTTTACAACAATTGTTTTGATATGACTTTCATCAGTATCAAACTTTATTATTTCTTTGTCACGACTTCCCTTATGGGATTTTGTTGTGCCACTTAAATAAGCAGCCTCTAATATATTTGTTTTACCTTGAGCATTATCTCCATAAAGAATAGTAGTATGATCATCAAAATTTATATTAAGTGATTCATAATTTCTAAAATTCTTAAGTTCAATGGATTTAATTATCATTAGTAACTGTTACGCTTTCTCCATTAAATTCAACAACATCGCCAGGATAAATTTTCTTGCCTCGACGAGTTTCTACTTCGCCATTATATTTAACAAGACCTTCCTCAATAACTTCCTTTGCCATTGCACCTGATTCAACAAGATTTGCAAGCTTAAGAAGCTGGCCAAGTTTTATAAATTCATCTCTAATTTGAATAGTTTCCATTAGTTTGCTCCTGGATTATTAAAGTTTACAGGAAGAACGATGTAAATAAATGAACCATTGTCATCCTTGATGAAACATGGGCTCTTTGCATTTAACATGTAAAGATTTATTTCTTCATCGTCTATTACCTTGAGGGCATCGATAACAAACTTTGGATTAAATCCAATCATGATATCTTTTCCCTCTTTTACAATATCAATATCTTCGTTCATTGATCCAATGAATGATGAAATTGAAAGTGACATTGTGTTGTTTGTTGCATTTACAATAATTGGCTTCTTGTCACCTTCGTTAACAAGAATAGTTGCTCTATCAATACAATCAAAGAATTCTCTTTTATTGATTTTGATTTTTGTTTCATAATCAGCTGAAAGCATCTGCTCAATTTTGAAGTACTCACCTTCAATGATACGAGATACAACAGTAGTCTGATCAAATTCAAAAATGATGTGGTTATCAGTAACAAAAATATTTACTTCATCATCAATACCACCATCAATGATTTTAACGATTTCATTAAGTGTCTTCTTTGGAACTACAACCTTTACATCAGGTGCATCGTTTTTTAATTCTACATTTCTAATAGAAACTCTATGACCATCAAGTGCTACTACTTTAAGCTTATTATCTTTAATTTCAATAAGCTCACCAGTCATCATTTTATTATTATCATTATCAGCAACAGAGAAGATTGTCTGTCTGATGATATCTCTTAATGTAAGCTGTGATAAAACGATTGGCTGATTTCTAGGAATTACAGGAATATAAGAAAAGTCTTCTCCAGATTTTCCTACAATATCAAATTTAGCTTTTTCACATGTGATAGATGTTTTAAATGAAGAATCTGTTTCTATAGTAACTTCATTTTCAGGAAGCTTTCTTACAATCTCAGAAAACTTTTTAGCATCAAGAGCAATGATACCTCTTTCTAAAATGTTTCCATTAACAATAGTTTCAATTCCTATTTCCATATCATTAGCAGTGAGTTTGATTTCACCAGATGAAGCATCAATAAGAATACATTCAAGTATTGCCATTGTAGTTCTGGTTGGCACTGCCTTTGATACAATATTTACTCCTTTAACAAGGTCAGCTTTTTGACAAGTAATTTTCATTTGATACGCTCCCTTTCTTAAACATAAATAATAAATAATTTTATTCTAAGTATTATTCTTATAGGTTGTTGATTTGTATATAACTGTGAAACACCAGTATTTATACGTAAAACATGAATTAATAACTCATGAAAAACTGTGAATTAAGTATTGATAATTTATGGATAAATTGTGAATAAAAAGTGTCTAAATTTTCAAATATTAACCGTTATGTGATGTAATAAACATGGTTTTAACAATTTATCCAAAGGGTTATCAACAAGTTATTAACATTAATTAGGATTAATCTTTTTCTTAATTGTTTCTACAAGGTTTCTTGTATTTTCATCTTTATCAATTTCATCCTCGATTTTATTAGCACCGTGAATGATTGTTGAATGATCTCTTCCTCCAAGAAGAAGACCAATTGCTTGTAAAGATGAATCTGTCATTGTGTTACATAAATACATGGCAATTTGTCTAGGTCTAACTACTGAACTAGAGCGGTTTTTAGATGCCATTTGATCAACTGTAATATTAAAATGCTCAGCAACAACTTCTATTATAAGCTGCGGAGTTATTTCTCTTGAAACATTAGGAGAGATGAAGTTTTGTAATTCTCTCTCTGCTATATCCATAGTAATATCAATCTTTTCAAGTCTTGAGAAAGCAATAAGCTTATTAAGAGCTCCTTCGATTTCTCTAATGTTTGATTGAATATTTTCTGCAATATATTTTCTGATTGATTCATCAAGATTAAAGTTTTTTTCTTCAATCTTTTTATTAAGAATGGCCATACGTGTTTCATAATCTGGATATCCAATATCAGCCATAAGACCCATATCGAATCTTGATTTGAAACGATCATCTAATGTCTCCATATCCTTTGGAGGTTTATCAGATGAAATAACAATTTGTTTACCCATTGCATGCAAAGCATTGAATGTATGGAAAAATTCTTCCTGTGTAGATTCTTTTCCTATAATAAACTGAATATCATCTACCATTAAAACATCTACTGTACGATACTTATCGCGGAAGCGTTGCATAGCAGTAGCATTATTGTTTGTTCTAAGGTTTTCAATAACCTCGTTAGTAAATTCTTCTGATGTTACATATAATATGTGAGTGTTTGGATTTTGATTTTCGATGTAATTACCAATAGCTTGCATTAAGTGAGTTTTACCAAGACCTGGTCCACCGTAGATATATAGTGGGTTGTAAAATTCTCCTGGTGATTCAGCAACTGCAAGAGCTGCAGTTTGAGCAAATCTATTATTTCTACCAACGACAAAATTATCAAAAGTAAACTTAGGATTAATAGTAGAATTTCCCATTCTTTTTTCTTCAAAAGAAGGTGTTTCTTCTATTTTAATGTGTTCGATATTTTTCTCTTTTTTGATTTGGTTTGCATTGTCTTGAGATATAACTAAGATGTCATCATATTGAATTCCAGTAAGTTCTGCGATTGTGATACGAAGTGGAGTAGTAAACTTTCTGGTTACATAACCAAGTGTCATACTGTTTTGATCACCGTTATAGATGATATATAATTTATTATCTTCTATTTGAAATAATTCTAGAGGTTTAAGCCAAGAATCATAAGAAACATCAGTGACTTTATACTCATTTTTTAAGTAGTCTAGGATTTCATCCCATTTTTTAACAAGTTCTTCCATATAATTTCCCTTTTATCCACATTTAAACTATTTTATATTCTACCCTAAATACGGCTTTTATTCAATAATTAGTGTAAAAACGTGTAGGGGGTAGTTTAAAGGCTAAAATGGCTTATTTTTTGAATTTGAGCGTTTAAAATTGATATTGTGAGTTATCCACAGTTCTAGAAGAGAGTTTTCCACAATTTTTGCCTTTAAAATTCTTATATTTTTCTGTTTTTTGTGGAAAAATGTTAATTATTACTATTTTATCCACATGGTTATCCACAGCTTGTAGATAAATAAAATATTTTTTTTAACGATTTTCCACTATATTTAGTATTGTTTATTTTAGATTTCATTTATATCTTGTGTTTTTTAGTTATCCACATTGTTTCATTATTATAATAATGCTTTTTATTATTGACTTTATGGGCTTTTCCTTATATAATTTCAACTGATGTTTTCTCATAAAGAGGAGGTGGATATATTATGAAGATGACATATCAACCAAAAAAGAGACAGAGATCCAAAGTTCATGGATTTAGATCTAGAATGAGCACAGCAGGCGGACGTAAGGTTCTTGCTTCAAGACGTGCAAAAGGAAGAAAGAAATTATCAGCTTAGGCCACAGACCATGTGGTCTTTCTTTCTATTTTAAGGAAAATTTTTGTTATGGAATTTAGTGAATCTCTAAAAAAGAATAAAGACTTCACAACTGTATACAGAAGAGGTGTGTCTAAAGCTAATCGACAGCTTGTAATGTATATCTACCATAATAATACAGATCGAAATCGAATTGGAATTTCTGTTAGTAAAAAGGTTGGAAATTCAGTAGTACGACATCATTTGACGAGACTGATAAGAGAAAGTTATAGACTTAATGAAGAGATGTTCAATAGTGGTTTGGACATTGTAGTCGTTGCAAGAGAAGCCAGTGCATCTGCAACTTTTGATGAAATACAAAAATCTTTACTTCATCTTGCAAATCTTCACAGGGTAACTCGAAAATAAATGGAATCGTCGTTTCTATTATGTTGAAGAAGATATTTATATATTTAATTAAGTTTTATCAGAAATATATTTCTCCAATGAAAACCACCAAATGTCCTTATTATCCAACATGCTCTTGCTACGGCCTTGAGGCAGTTCAAAAGTATGGAGCTATAAAAGGCGGTGGATTAGCGCTCTGGAGAATTATCAGATGTAATCCTTTTTCTCATGGTGGATTTGATCCGGTTCCATAAGTAACTGGAGGTTTTACATTGAGCGATTTATTTCTTACCGCTTACGGTGGATCTATCCTTGGACCTATTGCTAAGGTTTTAGGATGGATTATGGATAAGATTTATGTTTTTCTCGCTGGTTTAGGTGTTGAAAACATAGCTCTTACAATCCTTGTTTTTACTATTCTTATTTATGTTTGTATGTTTCCTATTACATACAAGCAGCAAAAGTTTGCAGTACTTACTCGTAAGATGCAGCCTGAGATGAAGGCTATTCAGGATAAGTACAAAGGTTCTAGAGACCAGGCAACTATGCAAAAGCAGCAGGAAGAGACACAGGCTTTATATGATAAGTACGGCATTTCACCTACTGGTAGCTGTGTTTACATGTTAATTCAGATGCCTATTCTTTTTGCACTTTATAGAGTTTTCTATAATGTACCTGCTTATATTGGTTCTGTTAAGAATATTTTTACAGAATTAGTTAACGGTATTGTTGCTACTGATGGTTTTGCTACTACAATGCAGACTATTTACGATGACGCTGGAATTAGATTACAGCAGACACCTGAATTTGCATCTGCAGATCCTGATGCTGTTTCTAACTTTATCGTTGATGTTTTGTATAAGCTTCCTGCTTCAGGATGGGCTGAGGTCACTGACAAGTTCCCAAGCTTATCTTCATCAATCGATTCTGTTGTTGCAAAGCTTGAGCAAATCAACTATTTATTCATTTTAAATATTTCTGATACACCACTTAACCTTGTTAAGACTGGTTGGGCTGGAAAAGATTTTGGATTAATCATTGCAGCTTTAATGATTCCACTTCTTTCATATCTTTCACAGCTTGCTACAATTAAGCTTATGCCTACAAACACTGAGGGTCAGTCAGATCAGATGGCGCAGCAGATGAAGACAATGAATCTTATGATGCCTTTAATGTCACTTTTCATTGGTTTCACTGTTCCTGTTGGTCTTGTATTCTACTGGATTGTCGGTGGTGTAGTTCGTATTACACAGCAGTACTTCTTAAATAAGCATTTTGAGAAGATTGATCTTGAAAGTATTATTGAAAAGAATAAAGATAAAGCAGCTGCAAAGGCTGAAAAGCGTGGTATTCGCCAGGCTCAGATTTACGAAGCAGCTCGCATGTCTACAAAGTCTTCTTCTATGGCTGACAAGGCAAACCTTGTAAAGAATAATGAAGAAGCTCTTAATGCAGCTAACGAGTTAAGAGCAAAAGCTAATGCTAATTCTCTTGCTGCAAAAGCAAATCTTGTAAAAGATTTCAATGAACAAAATAATAAGTAAGGGGGCAATAATCTTGGAATTCAAAGAATTTACAGGTAAAACTGTTGATGATGCACTTACTAATGCTACTGTTAGTTTAGGTGTTACATCTGATCAGATTAAATACGAAGTTATTGAAGAGGGAAGTACAGGTTTCCTTGGAATCGGTTCAAAGGATGCAATTATTAAAGTTGTAATTTCTGCAGATGAAGATCCAAAGGAAGTTGCTAAGGAATTCCTTGATGGAGTTTTCGAAGCAATGCAGCTTGAAGTTAATATTTCAATGTCATTTGATGAAGATGATAAAACTCTTTCAATTGATTTAGCTGGTCCAGAGATGGGTGTTTTAATTGGTAAGCGTGGACAGACACTTGATTCACTTCAGTATCTTACAAACCTTGCAGTTAATCGTTCATCAGAAAATTATACTAGAGTAAAAATCGATACAGAAGATTACAGACGTCGTAGAAAAGAAACTCTTGAGAATCTTGCAAGAAATATGGCAAGCAAAGTTAAGAGAACAAAGAAGTCAGTTACTCTTGAAGCTATGAATCCTTATGAGAGACGCATTATTCATTCTGCACTTCAGAACGATAATAATGTTACAACTCATTCAGAGGGTGAAGAGCCATATCGTTATGTAGTTATTACTCTTAAGAAATAATTTTTGATTTTTTAGGGTTAGTCTTTTAAATTGGACTAACCCTTCTCTTTGTTTTTAAAAGAATCTAGATAAATATCATTTTAAATAGTATTTTATAATTAAGTGTTATTTAAAATTATATTTATAATTTTTATGGAGGTTTGATTTGTACCATTCAGATACTATTGCAGCAATCGCTACATCCATGAATAGTTCTGGAATAGGAATAATCCGCGTTAGTGGAGAAGATTCTATTTCTATTGTAGATACTATTTTTCGTGGTAAGAATAAATTAAAAGATTGCGATAGTCATACAATTCAATATGGTCATATTTATGCCGGTGATGAGATAGTAGATGAAGTACTTGTACTTATCATGAAAGCTCCTCGTAGTTATACTACTGAGGATGTTGTTGAAATAGATTGCCATGGTGGCATTTTAGTTCTTAAAAAAGTTTTATCTCTTTTAGTTATAGCTGGAGCTCGTATTGCAGAGCCAGGTGAGTTTACAAAGAGAGCTTTTTTGAACGGACGTATAGATTTATCAGAAGCAGAGTCTATTATGGATTTGATTTCTTCAAATTCAGAGCTTGCTATGAAAAATTCTATTAAGCAGTTATCTGGATCATTAAATAAAATCATTGTTGATTTACGTGATAAGATTTTATATGAAACTGCTTTTATTGAGTCTGCATTAGATGATCCAGAGCATTATGATTTAACAGGCTATCCGGAAGAACTTAAAGGTAAGGTTGAAGGAATTATTGATACTGTTGATGGATTAATAGATTCATTTAATTCTGGTCATATTTTAAAAGAGGGTATCAATACTCTTATTCTTGGAAAACCAAATGCAGGAAAATCTTCTTTGCTCAATACACTTTCAAGAAGAGAGAGAGCAATTGTTACAGATATTCCTGGCACCACACGTGATACTTTGGAAGAGCAGATTACTATCAATGGTGTTAGTTTAAATATTATTGATACAGCTGGTATTCGTGAGACTGATGATGTCGTAGAGAAAATTGGTGTTGATAAAGCTATCGATTCTATTGATGATGCAGATTTAATTTTATTTGTATTGGACTCATCAAGACCGCTTGATGAAAATGATGAGTTCATTATCAATAAAATTTTGGATAAAAAAGTTATTATATTACTAAATAAATCTGACCTATCTACGGTAATCAGCGAGGAAGAAATATACAATAAATACAATAAATGCGTTATTTCATTTTCGTCAGTAAGCCTTGATGGTCTTAAGACACTTGAATCTACCATTACTGATATGTTCTTTAGTGGTGAGGTTCGCAGTGATGATACTTTATACATTACAAACTCTCGTCAGGCTGCTTGTCTTTCTAATGCAAAGAGTAGTTTGGAAAATGTACTTTCTAGTATCGATAATATGATGCCAGAAGATTTCTTTTCTATTGATTTGATGGATGCCTATAGTTATTTAGGTGAAATTACTGGTGAAACAATAGATGATGATTTAGCTAATAAAATTTTCTCAGAATTTTGTATGGGAAAATGACACTTGAAATCGAGCTTTGCGATGATTTCGAGTGTCAGGAGGGCCTTTGCCCGATTATAAGAAATAAAAGGAGTTATTTATGTCTGTAGTTGAAGAATCCTATGATGTAGTTGTTATAGGTGCAGGTCATGCTGGTTGTGAAGCAGCTCTTGCATCTGCTCGAATGGGATTAAATACAATTTGTTTTACTGTAAGCATGGATTCAGTTGCTTTAATGCCATGCAATCCAAATATTGGTGGTAGTTCAAAAGGTCATCTTGTCAGAGAGTTAGATGCACTTGGTGGACAGATGGGTATCAATATTGATCATACTTTTATTCAATCAAAGATGCTCAATTCTTCTAAGGGACCTGCTGTTCATTCTCTTAGAGCTCAGGCTGATAAAAGTGCTTATTCACTTCGAATGAGAAAGACAATGCAAGATACAGATAATCTTACACTTAGACAAGCTGAGGTTACCGAATTAATTATGGATGGTAAAAAGGTTGCAGGTGTTAAGACTTTATCTGGAGCAATTTATCATGCGAGAGCAGTAGTAATATGTACAGGTACTTATCTTAGAGCTAGATGTTTATACGGAGATGTAATTGAACATACTGGCCCTAACGGTTTAAAGGCAGCTAACCATTTAACTCAATCATTATTGGATAATAATGTAGAAATGAACCGCTTTAAAACTGGTACTCCGGCAAGAGTTGATAGTCGTTCTATTGATTATTCTAAGATGGAAATCCAGCTTGGTGATAATCCAGTAGTTCCATTTTCATTTAGTACCAATAGAGAAGATGTTCAGATTGAACAGGTTCCATGTTATCTTACTTATACTAACGAAAAGACTCATGAAATTATTAGAGCCAATCTTGATAGATCGCCAATGTATTCTGGTGTAATTGAAGGAACTGGTCCAAGATACTGTCCAAGTATCGAAGATAAGGTAGTTCGTTTTGCTGATAAGAATAGACATCAATTATTTGTTGAGCCAGAAGGTCTTAATACAAACGAAATGTATATTGGTGGTATGAGTTCTTCAATGCCAGAGGATGTTCAGTACGCTATGTACCATACAGTTCCTGGTCTTGAAAATTGTAAAATTGTTCGTAACGCATATGCGATAGAGTATGATTGTATTAAAGCTACTCAGCTAAAAGCATCACTTGAGTTTAAGGATATTGATGGTCTTTTTGCTGCAGGTCAGTTTAATGGAAGTAGCGGATACGAGGAGGCTGCAGCTCAGGGATTAGTTGCAGGTATTAATGCAGCGTTAAAATTACTTGGAAAAGAACCAATGATTCTTGATAGATCTAATTCATATATTGGTGTTCTTATTGATGACCTTGTTACAAAGGAAACTAAAGAGCCATATCGTATGATGACATCAAGAGCGGAGTATAGACTTCTACTTAGGCAAGATAATGCAGATTTACGCCTCTCTAAAATTGGTTACGAGGTTGGTTTATTACCTAAATATCGCTATGATCATGTGGTAGAAAAGGAGCGTCAAATCGAAGAAGAGGTTGCTCGAGTTAAAGAAATCAATATTGGTGCTAGAAAAGAAGTTCAAGCTCTACTTGAATCATATGGAAGTATTCCTCTTTCAAATGGTATTAAGCTAGTAGATTTGATTAGACGTCCAGAGCTTGATTATGACAAGCTTGCTCCTATTGATCCAGATAGACCAGAGCTATCTGATGAGGTAAGAGAGGAAGTAAATATTTACATTAAGTATGAAGGTTATCTTACAAGACAGGCTAAACAAGTTGCTCAGTTCAAAAAGCTTGAGTCAAAGATGATTCCTACTGATATAGATTACGATGATGTTTCTAGTTTACGAATTGAAGCTCGTCAAAAACTTACAAAACTTAGACCAGCTAACATTGGACAGGCATCAAGAATCTCTGGTGTAAGTCCAGCAGATATCTCAGTACTTTTAGTTTATTTGGAAACTTATAAGAGTAAAGAAAAATAATCGGTCTGTTTTAAGGGTACTTCTATATACCCTCAAAACAATACAATTTTTTATTATAGGAGATTTATGAGTAGAGATTATTCATATTTGAAGAATACAATTATTGATTGGAATCTTACTTTAGATGACAAGCAAATAAATCAACTAGATTTATTCTATGAAATGTTAGTTGAAAAAAATAAGGTAATGAATCTTACTGCTATTACAGAGTTTGATGAAGTTATTGTAAAGCATTTTGCAGATAGTTTATCTATAGGTAAAGTTATGCCATTAAACATTAATACTGTATGTGACCTTGGAACAGGAGCAGGTTTCCCAGGTATACCTATGGCTATAGCTTATCCTAATATTCAATTTACTTTAATCGATTCATTAAATAAACGTATCAAGTTTTTACAGGAAGTAGTTGATGCATTAGGTTTAAAGAATGTTACTCTTATTCATGCTAGAGCAGAAGAGGCTGGTAGAAATAAACTATACAGAGAAAATTTTGATTTAGTTGTTTCTAGAGCCGTTGCTAATATTAGTACTTTATCTGAGTATTGTTTACCTTTGGTAAAACTCAATGGATATTTTATTAGTTTCAAATCAGGTGACATAAAAGAAGAGGTATCTTTATCTGGAAATGCTATACAAAAATTAGGTGGCTCTATGGAAAAACCAGTTTATTTTTCTCTTCCTGATACTGATATTAGTAGATCATTTATTATTATTGATAAGAAAAAATCTACACCTAAGGCTTATCCTAGAAAAGCTGGTACTCCTAGTAAGGAACCTTTAAAGTAATATTTTCACATGAAACATTAATATGGGGGATGGTTTATGGTAAATGACTTCCTAAAAAAATATCAGGAAGAACTTATTTCTGAAAAAATACAACTAAAAGAAGATATGGATTTATTAGAAACTAAGATAAAAGAAGAAAAAAAGTTTCTTAATGTATTAGAAGAGTCTAATGAATCTTACTTTGTGGAGTTTACTCCAAGAGATATTAATGCCAAAAATAATGAAAAGGCAGCAGAAATACGTCAAATTCTTTCTGAGTTAGAATCTCAAATGAGTAATAAAACTAAACAAATGAAGTTTTATGATAGCAGATTAGTAGAACTTAATGCTTTGATAAACAATACTGCTGTTATAAATAGACCATCTGATACTAATAACAATCAAACTACTATTAATAATAGTATTGATGATAGTTTTAAAAATCAGCTTCTATCTATTAAAGATATTATAGTTTTGGACCCTTATAGAGCAAAAATTGAATTAGAAAAATTAATTTCTACACTATAAAATAGTTACCAAAACTAAATATAGAAAATGTTTCACGTGAAACATTTTCTATTTATTAGCATTATAAACACAAAATATAGTATAAGGATTTTTGAATCAACTTCTATATATTGCTATTTTTAACAATAATGTTTCACGTGAAACATTTCTAAAGCGGATATAATTAATCAATATCTAGTAAATAAACATCCATATATCGCAAACCAAAACAGAAATTCTTGGTAGAATTGAATATATTGGAATGATATAATTTTACTGTTCACAAATTTAAATACTAAACTATAAAAGAGGGAGACAATAAATGAAGAGAGTAATTGCAATAGCCAACCAAAAGGGTGGAGTTGGTAAAACTACTACAAGTATTAACCTTTCAGCATGTTTAGCTGAAGCAGGAAAAAAGGTTCTTGTTATAGACACTGATCCACAGGGAAATGCAACAAGTGGACTTGGTCTTGATAAGGATGAATGTGAAAATACTGTTTATGACTTAGTTCTTGATCAATGTAGTATTAAAGAATGTATGTATAAGGTGGAAAATATTCCTAACCTTACTATTATTCCTTCAAATGTAGACTTGGCCGGAGCAGAGATTGAGCTTCTTGGTATTAATGAAAAGGAATATATTCTTAGAAATGCAGTTGACTATGTAAAGGATGACTTCGATTATGTAATCATTGATTGTCCACCATCTTTGAATATGTTAACTATTAATGCTATGACAACAGCTGACTCCGTACTTGTACCAATTCAGTGTGAGTATTACGCACTTGAAGGTATTAGCCAGTTGATTCACACAATCGATCTTGTACAGCAGAGACTTAATTCAAAGCTTAAGATTGATGGCGTTGTATTTACAATGTACGATAAGAGAACAAATCTTTCTTCTGATGTTGTTGATACAGTTAAGAATAATCTTAATGCAACAGTATATCAGACAATCATTCCTAGAAATGTAAGACTTGCCGAAGCTCCATCTCATGGACTTCCAATTAATTTATATGATGAGAAGTCTGCTGGTGCAGAAAGCTATCGTAATCTTGCAAAAGAAATCATTGGAAGAAAGGATTTATAATTATGGCAGCAAAAAAGGGAGGATTAGGTAAGGGACTTGATTCCCTTATTGTTAATAAGAATGAGGGTGTAGTAGTAGCTAACCCAGAGCAGCACGGTGCTCCAGTTGAAGTAGAAATTGATAAGGTTGAGCCAAATAAACTACAGCCTAGAAAAAACTTTGATGAAGATAAGTTACAAGATTTAGCAGAAAATATTAAAATACATGGAATCATCAATCCACTTCTTGTTCAGGATAGAGGTTCATATTATGAGTTAATCGGTGGCGAACGTAGATGGAGAGCTGCTAGAATTGCTGGTCTTAAGAAAGTACCAGTAATCATTATGAATCTTAGTGAGCAGGAATTCGTAGAGATTTCTCTCATTGATAATATTCAGCGTGAGCAGTTAAACCCAATCGAAGAAGCAATGGCTTTTGCTAGACTTATTGATGAGTTCAAGCTTAAGCAGGATGAAGTAGCAGAGCGAGTTTCAAAGAGTCGTACTACTATTACAAATGCTCTTAGATTATTAAAGCTTGATAAGCGTGTTCAGGATATGATTGTAGATGATAAGCTTACTACAGGTCATGCTAGAGCAATGCTTGCAATTACTGATTTAGATAAGCAGTATGAATTCGCTGAGAGAGCATTCGACGAAAAGATGTCAGTTCGTGATGTAGAGCGTGAGGTAAAGAAGCTCTTAAATGACAAGGCTGATAAAAAATCTAAGGCAGCTGGACTTGATCCACAGCTTGCTGCAGTTTACCAGCAGACTCAGGAAAAGCTTAAGGGTGTACTTGGCACAAAAGTATTTATCAATGCAAAAGACAATAAATCAGGAAAGCTTGAAATCGAGTATTATTCTCAGGATGAGCTTAACAGAATCGTAGATTTGCTTGAATCTATAAAATAAACATATGTTCGATTGGAGAAATAATAATGATAGAACAATATCTTGGAATTAGTACAGACTACATTGTAATAGGACTTGCAGCACTAGTTCTGATAATGACAATACTTTTAATTGTATTTATCGTGCAAATGCATAAGCTTAAAAAGAGATATAAAATCTTTATGCAGGGTAGCGATGCAAAATCATTAGAGGATACACTTGTTTACAGATTAGAGCAGGTAGATGAGCTTATCGAAGCAAATGCTAGCAATGAAAGAAATATTGATGCAATCTTCAAGAACATGAAGGATTGCTTCCAAAAAATTGGTCTTGTTAAATACGATGCATTTAACGAGATGGGTGGAAAGCTTAGCTTTTCACTTTGCATGCTTAATGAGAAGAACTCTGGTTATATCATTAATGCAATGCACTCAAGAGAGGGTTGCTATACCTATGTTAAGGAGATTATAGATGGTAATTCTATAATTCAACTTGCAGAGGAAGAGGAGCAGGCTCTCAATCAGGCTTTAAATGTTTAATGGACGGTATATGATGCATAAATTTTTACCAGCAATTGGATTTAGTAAACTTAATAAAGAAACACTAGAAAATCTTATTCAAGAAATAATTCTTCGACCTGATTACCAGGAGTCTGCAATAGATTTTGAGGGTAATCAGTTTGTTGAACTTAGATATATGGTGGCAGACAATGTTGGACTTGTTTTGCGTGGAATCTATAACGATAAAGATGAATTTATTTTAGATTACTATTATCCAACTTATCTTGGTGAGAGTATATCATCTAATAACGAGGTAGATGTAATAAAGCAATCTGATAAAGAATGCTATCATGTCATGGTGGATGAATTAAGATTAGGTGTTAATCTTATTTTTCATCTCCAAAACATGGGAGAGTATCTCAGAAGAAATACCACCAACGGTAAAGGTGTTAAGCGTGATATTAGATTGGCAGCCTTATCTTTGGAGGGAAAAGTTATTCTTCCTCTTTACGACAATGAAAAAAGTCGTATAAAGGAGAAAATGAATAACAAGAAAAGAATTGATCTTGTAGAGCAGGCTAGAGAGGGAAATGAAGAAGCTCTTGAAAGCCTTACAATGGATGAAATTGATTTATATCAGCGTATTACAAGAAGAGTTTCACGAGAAGATATCTTGAGTGTTGTCACAAGTTTCTTTATGCCTTACGGAATAGAGAATGACAAATACGAGATTATGGGTGACATTCTTGATGTTAAAACTGTTGTAAATCATCTCACAATGGAGGAATTATATCTGCTTGTAGTAGAAAGTAATGATGTAGTTCTTGAAGTGTGTATAAACAAGAATAATTTATATGGAGAACCTACAATAGGACGCCGTTTTAAAGGCACTATTTGGCTACAGGGAACTGTTGATTTTTCTTAAGCTTTAGATTAAAATCAAATAGTTGTCGAGTTTGAGTAGCTCAGCTGGATAGAGCGTCCGCCTCCTAAGCGGAAGGCCGTGGGTTCGAATCCCATCTCGAACATGATTGGAAGGAGTCTATGAAGTAGGCTCCTTTTTTGAATTAGGAAATATAACACTTTGTCCACACAAAATTCGCAACTTTGGGGTAAAATACCTTTGTATGGAGAATTGTATATTGTATAATAGAATGTAAATAACACAATTCTAGGAAAAGGGGGAAAATAAATTAGAGGAGGACGGTAATGTATGGCAGAATTAAGTTTAACTAAAGAGCAACAGGATACTCTTGGAGAAATTGCGAACATCAGCATGGGTTCGTCTGCAACATCTCTAAGTGCATTATTAAATAATTTAAAGGTAGATATTACAACACCAAAAATCGAGTTAATTCGTAAAAGCGAATCGCTTGATGATTATCACAATGTTTGTGTGTTGGTACATATAAATTATATTAAAGGATTATCAGGAAGTAACGTATTAATCCTAAAAGAAAATGACGTAAAAATAATCGCTGACCTTATGATGGGTGGCGATGGAACAAATATCAGTGGTGAAATTGGAGAACTTCAGTTGTCAGCTGTTTCAGAAGCTATGAACCAGATGATGGGAAGTGCAGCAAGCTCAATGTCACAGCTACTGAATAGAGTAGTAGATATTTCACCACCAAAAACAGACAATATTGACGTAGAAAGCGTAAAAATATTCGAGAGATTATTTGAATCACCTGAAATAGATTTTGTAAAAATAACATTTGATCTAAAAATTGGAACGATAATAGATTCAGTTATGGTACAGCTGTATCCTATTTCGTTTGCACAGGATATGGTATCTCTATTTGAAAAAAAGGATTAACTAGGGGGCACAATGGACGAGAACACAAAGAAAATTCAAACAGAAATAGCCAAGGATAAGATTCAGATTATTCTATCCAGCATAGCACTTGCTGTGTTAATTATCATGGAATTTTATATCATGATAAATTTCAAAAGCAATTTCATGGCTATGGCGGTAGGAATACTTCTGATGATTGTTGCATTGTTTTTCCTTATAAGTGCCATGTTAGATATATCTCTTAAACAAAAAAACATGGAGCAGGAAAAGTATGAGGAAATCTACAATGCACAAAAGGCATCGTATCTCGTCATAAAGAAAAGCTTTGATGAAATGGATCAAAGACTTCGAGCAATTGAGGAAAACAGTGCTTTACCTGCAGAAGATATCATAAATGCACAGAAAGCAGTAGCTAAGGTTACTATTTCACGAAGCAAGGAAAACACAGATGCTTTGATGAACTCAAATGATGAGTTAATCAATCAGCTGGTAAATATTCAGGAAAAGCTTGAAAACAGTAACAGTCAGATTCTTGAAAAACAGCAAACTTTATTAAAAGAAACAAACCTTGATATACAGCAAAAGATAGCAGCACTTACATCACAGATATCAAATATCGAAGGTAAAATTCAAAATGGAATTCCTGTTATGGCTCAGCCTATGCAGATGACACCACCTCCAGTGATGCCAGTAATGCCTGAACCTGCAGTGACACCTGAACCTGAACCAGAGCCAGTAATGGAAGAACCTATGGTTGAGGAAGTTCCATTAGAAGAACCAGTAGTAGAAGAAGCTCCAGTGGAAGAAGTAATTCCAGAGGAGTCAGTAGCTGAGGAAGCTCTTGCAGAGGAGATAACCAATGTAGAAGATATTCAGATTCCAGAAGAAGCAGTAGAACCAGCAATAGAAGAAACTCCTGTTGAAGAAATACCAACAGAAGAACCAATTGATGACGTAGGACTTGACTTAGACGCTGTAATTGAAGAAGAATCTACAGAAGAGCCAGTTGAAGACCTTGGTCTTGATTTAGATGCTATAGTAGAAGAACCTTCAGTGGAAGAGAAAATTCCAGTAGAGGAATTGCCAGAAGCTGAAGAACCAGTTGATGATTTAGGCCTTGATTTGGATGCAGTGGTAGAGGAAGAAACTACAGAGGAGCCAGTCGATGACCTTGGCCTTGACTTAGATGCAGTAGTAGAAGAAGCTCCGGTGGAAGAGGTAGTTCCAGAAGAGCCAGTGGCTGAGGAAGCTCCAGTAGAAGAAGTAGTTCCAGAGGAACCAGTAGCAGAAGAAATCCCAGCCGAGGAGCCGGTTGTAGAAGAACCTGCAGCTGAAGAAGCTCCAGTAGAAGACATAGGTGCAAACTTGGATGCTCTGTTAGAAGAGGTTGGAGATATTCCAGAAGAGGAACCAGAGCCGGAACCTGAACCGGAGCCAGAGCCTGAGCCAGAGCCAGAAGATGATTCAATAGTTATCCCAGATGTAGGAATTGATTTAACAGATCCTAATAGGGTAATGAGTCCAGAAGAAATAGAAAAGCTATTTGCAAATATATAAAATTAAGATACCTGTCTCAAATCAGAGGCAGGTATTGTTATTTATATATTCAATAAACGATAAAGGGAGGGCGTGTTGGAATTTTCAGATAACTGTAGTAAAAAAAGTTGTTAAAAAACGTAAAAAAATGAAAAAAAGGCTTGCAAAATAATCAATCAGGCTATATACTTATATTCGTTGCTGAGGCAATAACAAATGAATGAGCGCGATTAGCTCAGCTGGCAGAGCACCTGACTCTTAATCAGGGTGTCCAGGGTTCGAACCCCTGATCGCGCATTTGACCATCGAAGTTTTTTCGGTGGTTTTTTTATATCTAAAAATATTCAAAATAAAAGCCTTGATTGTAATAATCAAGGCTTTACTATTATCTACTTGTAATGAGCTTACAAATTGGATTTCCTTTACTAGAAAACTTCTCTTCGTATTCAGTCATAATATTGCCGGCGTTCATAGTCTCATCATTATGTAAATCGTAAGTTACGGCATCAAGTTTCCATAAAGGATGATTGTCTATTTCTTCTACAGAAAAATCAAATAAATCTCTGTTGTCAGTTTTGAATTCAATATGTCCTTCTTTAGAAAGAATTGAATTATATCTGTTTAAGAAAGTAGAAGATGTAAGGCGACGCTTTGCATGTCTGTCCTTTGGCCATGGATCGCTGAAGTTTAGATAAATTCTATCTACTTCATGGCAAGCAAAGATATCAAGTATCTCAGCAGCATCAAAACAGATAAAACGAAGATTAGGAATTTCTTCATCCTGCACCTTCTGAACGGCTCTAAGTAAAACAGAAGTATATCTTTCGATACCTATGTAGTTGATATCAGGGTTCTCTTTTGCAAGAGTAGTGATAAACTGTCCTTTACCCATTCCGATTTCAATATGAATAGGATTGTCATTGCCAAATACTTCTTTTTTATATGAGCCCTTGAGCTTTGTAGGGTTCTGAATGCAATAAGGACTATTTGCAACAACCTCATCAGCTCCTGGGATATTTCTTAATCTCATAATAA
This sequence comes from Pseudobutyrivibrio ruminis DSM 9787, assembly GCF_900218035.1. Lineage (GTDB taxonomy): Bacteria > Bacillota > Clostridia > Lachnospirales > Lachnospiraceae > Pseudobutyrivibrio > Pseudobutyrivibrio ruminis. The sequence continues at coordinate 67,545 of NZ_OBMR01000009.1, read as the reverse complement.
CCTCCAAAAATAAAATCAAAATGGATTATAACATAAAAATCGTAAGATTAGTATTGCAACAGACTAAATAGAGAAGTTATACTAAATAGTCGTAAAGGAAAAAGAGTATGAATATAAAAAGAAAACTTGCAAAGGCATTAGCCTTTATTTTTATTGCTAATAGTATATTTACAATGAAATCAATCCAGGCTGAGGCTGCAGATTATTGGCCTAGTGGAGTTGATGTAGTGGCGGAATCAGCCATTGTAATGGAAGAGGAAACAGGAACAATCCTATATTCTAAGAATATGGATGATGTACATTATCCAGCTAGTATTACAAAAATAATGACAGCACTTATCGTTCTTGAAAATTGCGATTTGGATGAGACAGTCACATTTTCTGCAGAAGCGGTATATGGTACAGAGCTTGGTTCTTCCAGCATTGCCAGAGATGTTAACGAGGAAATGACAGTTGAGCAAACACTTTATGGAATGATGCTAGAATCAGCAAATGAGTGTGCATACGCATTAGGTGAGCATGTTGCTGGTGATATGGATAGCTTCGTTGATATGATGAACGCTAAGGCAAAGGAGCTAGGCTGCAAGAACACTCACTTCAATAATTCCAATGGTCTTCCTGATGAAGAGCATTATACAAGTGCTTATGACATGGCGCTGATTTCAAGAGCTGCATACAAGATTCCAAAGTTTGCAGAAATAGTTGGAACAAAGAACTACACAATCCCAGCTACAAATAAGCATTCAGATCCAACGCCACTTAATAACCACCATCAAATGCTTCATTACTACAAGACAAATCAGTATTTGTATGAGTATTGTCTAGGTGGTAAAACAGGATACACTGTAGTGGCAGGTGCAACACTTGTTACATATGCAAAGAAAGATGGAATGACACTTGTGTGTGTTGTAATGAAAGATACAACCACAGATGAGTATACTGATACAACAAACCTGTTTGAGTACTGTTTTGACAACTTTAGCAAGTATGCAGTAGCGGATTTTGCTTCAATATCAGAGGATGATGTTAATGTAACAGGAATCCTTAGTGAAAACAGTGAATTAATAAAAGTAGATGAAGATGGAATAATCGTTATTCCAAAGACAGCCAGCATATTAGATGTAACCTCAACAGTAGTTCCTTATTCTGATTCAGAAGATTCGTCAGTTATAGGCCAGCTACAATACTCATATGCAGATAAGTCTGTAGGATATGCAAATCTGATATTTACAAACGCAGAAACAGCCGGAAGCTATCCATTCGATAATATTCCTGTAGAAAATGGTGGAAGCGGTAAAGAATATATACAAGTTGACTATCCAAAAATTGGGTTAGTAATCCTTATAGTTCTTGCGGTTATTTGTTTGATTATGTTTATAAGAAGTAAATCAAGTGAGATACTTTTATTCAGACATCGATTTATGAGCAGACATCAAAGACCACAAAAGACAAACATGACTATCATTAGAGATAATGGTAAGAAAAGAAAAAGACGTAGATAAACGACAAGAAATGTCCTGATTCTTTATAATAACGACAAAGCATAATAAAAACGACAGCCTATATTTGTTAGACTGTCGTTTTGCATTTTCACAGACATCAAAATTATTTTCACGTTTGCAGAAAATATTTATCTATTTATCAGACTATTTATCAGAATTTCCAACTGATGCTTGTTGTTTGTAAACAATATGATTCCATTTGAAGAGTTAATCATGGTTATTACCTTGTCTGCAAATGTATCTGATTCAGAAAGAAGCTGGAATAGATAATCCTTATATTTTCCATCGGCCTTCAAAAATAAAGTTTCATAATTTTCAAAAGGAACGAGCTCGCAATGAGACTTTGTCATAAGAAACGCAATTTCTTTATCCTGGCCAAGCTGTTCTTCAGTTTTGTTTATGATGAAATAGCCTCGATCATCCTTTGGCATACCAAGAGATTTAACTGCACGTTGAACCTGCTTTGTTAAGCTGTCACTGGCAGGATATAGAGACTGGAAGTAGCTCATGAAATCAGAAGCGCTTTTGAAATGTTCATTTGTACCTCGTTCTAGCACCTCTGTCATTAGTATCTTCTTAATTACCTTCTCACATTCTTTACGAGAAGGATTTTTTCTAAGAGTGATTTTTTCTTCAGACATATATTCCTCCAAAAAGACAATATTAATTGCTATATTTGTATTATAGGACAATTTTACGACAAATAGAAGACAGATTATAAAATATAATAGAACTAAGGATTAGTTGACACCTCAATAATAGAATGTGATAATGAAGAAAATAACCTCGTAAAGCAAGCAGGAGTGGAAAAAATGGAAAACTTATTTTCAAGAGATGAAAAGAAGCAGTATCAGCTGGAGCAGATTAATGATTTAGTAGAGGCCAACGGCGGATTAATTAAAACAAGTGAAATTGAAGCCCTGGGAGTAGACTATCGTCGCGTGCTTAAGTTCGTAGAAGAGGGATATTTAATCAGAGTAAAAAGTGGATACTACACTACAAAGTATTTTGAATGCAGTGAAGAACAGTGGATTTATAAATTGTTTGGGGAAGATGGCATCCTCACAATTGAATCTGCGCTTTGGGTATATGGTTATTTGAAGGATAGACCATACAAGTGGAGTATTGCGATTAATAAAAATACTAGTAAATCCAGATTCCACATTGATTATCCAATCGTGGAACCATACTATACGGAGCCAGAAGTTCTTGAGCTTGGCGTAACAGAGACGGATTTTGCTGGTGGGCGCATGAAAATCTACACAAAAGAAAGATTAATCTGCGACGTACTGAAATATCAAGAAAAGATAGATAGAGAAATATTCAAAACAGGAGTATTAGCCTACATCATGGATGAGAAAAAAGATGTGGCGAAGCTTATGGAATATGCCAAGGAACGTAAGGTCCTTAAAAAAGTCCAGAATATGATAGGTGTGTGGTTGTAATGATTAACAAAGGAAACATAAAGGAAAAGTCGGAACAACTAAATATTCCTTTCAAGAATTTGCTTTCTGCAGCAGTCTGTGAAATTGTAATAGAACTTCTTGCCAATGGAAAATATTGCAACGAGCTATATCTTTGTAACTCCGCAGAATTCAAAACAGATGTCTACAAAGATCTTTGCATCAGTAATATCTACTACGAGTATGTAAGAGACCTTGATGACAAAATGGCAATCCTTTATATGCGAGATATATTAAAGGAGATAATGGCCAAAGGAGCCCTCGAGGGCATGGCGGTAAATGGTTCTGTTGGAGAAACAGGAATCAGTTTAAAGATAACCGTCGACGATATGTATATTCCAATTAATCTATATTTCAAAAAGCACGGTGCAAGCCATGAACCGGAAAAGATTAGTTTGGAACTTATTGCATATGGAAATAGAAAAGTAGATGTGCTTATCAATCCAAAAGAGGAAGAGCTATCAAAGCATTTGCTTGAAATAATAGATAAACTAGAGCTTATTAACAACATGGATTATTATTATGATGCATATGAAATCCTTACATCAAATCCAGTAAATGGACGAAAGGTAAAAGATAGATTAAGTGAGCTCGTAAAAGAAAAAGGAATAGTCATTGATGATTCAAGACTTAATATGCTAAAAAGCTACGGTGACTACACCTACATGAAAAGAAAGTGGAAGGTTGAGTTGAGGCAAAAAAAGAAGTCCGAGCCACAGTGGTCGGACGTTAATAATTGCCTAATGAATTTTTTAAGCCCAATCTGGGACGCCATGGAAAAGAACATGGTCTTCCTTGGAGATTGGATGCCACAGCTTAAGCGCTTCCTTGATTAAGGATTAGCAAACAAAGTTGTGCTTCAAAATGGAGAAGACAGCATAGTAATATGAGTTTCTGTCGTTTACTTTGTAGAACTGTTGCTCCATAGAAACAGTGGAAATGCTGTCAATAACTTCTGTATCCACAAGATTAGTATAGCATCTAGCCTGAATATAGCTTTTGGTAGCTTTTTTGAAAAAGATACCTTTGAAAAGAGGGCCGATGCAACGCTTGTGATAAACACCACAGATGGTATCTAAAAATTCACCATCAAACTTAAAAGATGTGATGTCGTAATTATATGAATGGTCATAGAGATAAGCTGCAATGCGTGGATCCATAAATGGAGTGTCCACTGACATGAAAAATGCTCTATCTCCTGAAATCATTGTAAGGCAGGAAAGAATGGCGCCTACAGGGCCGGCGTTTCGATAGATATCAGGGATTTCCTGAGCATCAAGGCCCAAATGAGTAAGGTCACCACGCTCATTTACTGAAAGGTAAATCTTATCAAAAAATGGACTGAATTTATCGTAGATATATTCAACCATAGTTTTATCTTCAAAGGGTAAAAGTGCTTTCTTTGTACCCATGCGGGAACTATCGCCACCGCAAAGGATAACTAAAGTCCTATTCATAACATCCTCCTTGCTTTGATAAAATCCATTATATTGATTCTTTGTAGAAAATAAAAGCTAGAAAATGAGTTTAGAAAAAATATTAGAAGATTATTCAAAATCGAATATGTATCCATTCCACATGCCAGGCCATAAGAGAATGCTTGATGGACCATACAAAATAGATATGACAGAAGTGGACGGAGTGGATGATTTGCACGACCCTGAGGAGGTTATAGCAGAGGAGCAAGAAAGGTTAGCCAAAATTTATGGAGCAGATAAAAGCTTTATTCTGGTTGGCGGCTCTACTGTTGGAAACCTTGCTGCGATATACAGCAGCTGCAGTGAAAATGATTTGATTTTAATTCAGAGGAATTCCCATAAAAGTGTTTATAATGGTGCAATCCTAAGACACTTGAAGGTTGGATATATTAATTCTAAGGCAGATGAAAATGGAATATACAGGGCAGCAACTTTAGAAGAGATTAAATCTGCAGTAGAAAAATACGGCAGGCCTAAAGCAATTCTTCTGACGAGTCCTACATATGAGGGATATCATTGCAAGCTAGATGAAATATCAAAGTATTGCTATAAAGAAGGCATAATATTGATTGTGGATCAAGCCCATGGAGCACATCTAGGATTCAATGATGAATTCAAAGAATCTGCAGTAGGAAAAGCAGATATCACTATCCAAAGTCTCCATAAAACTTTACCGGCTCTTACACAGACAGCGGTAATGCATGTGAGTGGAAATAGAGTTGATAGCCGAAAGATAGCTGCAGCCCTTGATATTTTCGAGACTAGTTCACCAAGCTATGTACTGATGAATTCCATTAGTCACTGCATGACCATTCTTGAACAATCCGCGGATATGTTTAGGGATTATGTGGATAACTTACAGGATTTCTACAAGACTAGTGGACAATTAAAACACCTGAAAATAGTCGTTGAATCTGGCGAAACAAAGGACCCGGGAAAGCTTGTAATAATTACAAAGCTCACAAATATCTCCGGGGTGGAGCTGGCAAGAATTCTTAGGGAAAAATACGAAATAGAAACTGAGCTTTCAAGCTTTTCATATTTGCTTGCCATGACAAGCATTATGGATTCCAGGGAAGGTTTTGAGAGATTAAAAAAAGCATTGCTTGAAATTGACGAAGAACTAGAGAATGGAAACGTAGATGTGCCAATGGTCTGGATTGATAGCGAAAAAATAATGGAGCCTTGGGAAGCCAAAAAGGGCGAAGGTCGACAGGTCAACCTTTCACAGGCCACAGGATTTGTATGTCAGGATGAAATTTGTCTTTATCCGCCAGGGGCACCTGTTGTAGTACCAGGGGAAGTCATTTCAGCGGAAGCAATCAAACTGATCCGCCAGGCAAAAGAATGTGGAATACACGTAACGGGAATAAATAATGACTGTATCTACGTTGTCAATTAAGCTTGGCTGAATTATACTTTAGATACAAAAGAAAAAAGAGGACAAAATGGGAAGTATTTATTGCATAATGGGCAAAAGCTCATCGGGAAAAGACACTATATTTAAGCTTTTGCTAGACAAAGGGGATTTGGACTTAAAGCGAATTGTTTCATACACAACCAGACCTATCAGAAGTAATGAAAAGCCTGGTGATGAATACAACTTCGTATCCATCGAGGAAAAGGATAAATTAGTAGAGGCAGGCAAGGTAATCGAAATTCGTAAATACGATACTGTTCACGGCCCATGGTTTTATTTCACTGTAGATGATGGCCAGATCGATTTATCAAAAAATGATTATCTTATCATTGGTACAGTTGAAAGCTTTGTAAAGATTCGTGATTATTACGGAAAAGACGCTGTTTTGCCGATATATATAGAGGTAGATGATGGTGTTCGTCTTTCGAGAGCACTTGAAAGAGAACGCAGTCAGGAACACCCAAAGTACGAAGAGATGTGCAGACGATTCTTGGCTGACCAGCAGGATTTCTCACAGGAGAATCTGGATGCAGCGCAGGTTTCTAATGTCTTCAAAAACGATGATGACAGCAGAATCACTTGCGATAGAATCGCCGCCTTTATAAAAGATAGAAAGGGTTAGCATGGATATTAGAGTAAATGATGTGAGCCAAGTTCAACCTACAGACCAGGCAAAATCCACAGCACCTGTAGATGACACATTCAAATTTACACTTGCAGCAGCCGTAGATGATGCTGAGCTTCAGGAAAAGCTCACAAATCTTTTAAATGACATAACCACTCAGGGAAAACTTTTGTCTGAGCATATGGATATTCGTGACATGAAGCGCTACCGCGGATTGGTCAAGGATTTCCTTAACGAGGTTGTAAATCGAAGCCACAAGTTTTCGCGAGAAAACTTTTTAGACAGACGTGGTCGCCATAGAGTTTATGGTATGATAAAGCTTGTAGATGAGCATATGGATGAGCTGGCAACAGCCCTCGTTCAAGATGAAAAAGACCACATTGATATATTAAATAGAGTAGATGAAATCAGGGGATTGCTCCTTGATATAATCACCTAGATTAGGAGAATTTTGTTAGATGAGCTTTGCGCAGATAGTAGGGCAGGAAGAGGCAAAGAGCCTATTAAGAAATGCAGTTAAAACAGGAAATCATAGCCATGCCTATATTTTCAGCGGTGAAAAAGGCTCTGGAAAGATGATGCTTGCAGAGGCATTTGCAGCAATGCTTCAGTGTGAAAATCCATCTGAAGATGATGCTTGTATGGAATGTCATTCCTGCAAACAAGCTCTATCGAGAAATAATCCTGATATTATTTACGTTAGAAGAGAAGATGGCAAGAATAACATCAGCGTAGATGTAGTACGTGAGCAGATTGTAAATGATGTTGATATCAAGCCATACAGCAGCAAATATAAAATCTATATCGTAGATGAAGCAGAACGAATGAATCCTCAGGCGCAGAATGCCATTCTTAAGACCATTGAGGAACCACCGGAATACGCGATTATCATTCTGCTTACAGCAAATCATAATGCATTTCTTCAGACAATCCTGTCTAGATGCGTTCTTATCCAAATGAAATCCGTAGATACAGAAAGCATAAAGCGGATATTGCAGACACAGTATGAGACCGTTGATTATCAGTCTCAGATGGTGGCAAGCTTTGCCCAGGGAAATGTGGGAAAGGCCATTGCACTTGCTACAGATGTAACTTTCAATGATGTTAAAAATCGTGTTGTTGCCCTATGCAAAAAAGCAAGCAAAATGGATGAGCAGCAGATAGCTGACGAAGTAAAATCCATCAAAGAGGACAACGATAGGGATAAAAAAGAAGATTCTGATAATGAGAAATTTCAGCCATTTATCGAGCAATTGCTAGATTTAATAACTCTTTGGTATCGAGATGTGCTATTATATAAATCGACATCGAGGGATGATTTACTCTTATTTTCAGAGGATGCCTTCGATATTCACGACCAGGCACAGAGCCTGTCATATCATGGCCTAAACGAGATTTTCAATGCAATCTCAGAAACTAGAGCCAGACTAAATGCAAATGTCAATTTTGAATTGACCATTATGCTTCTTATACAGAGGATGAGAAATCCTGAAAACTAAAGGAGACACTAGATGATAAAGGTTATTGGAGTACGCTTCAGAGGAGGCGGAAAAGTATATTATTTTGATCCAAACGGCATAGAGCTTAAGCGTGAGGATCAGGTTATTGTTGAAACAGTTCGCGGTGTTGAAATCGGAACAGTTTTACTTGTAGACAAGGAGATTTCAGATGATGAGGTTCCAGGACCTATCAAGAAAATCATCCGCAAGGCTACAGAAGAAGATGCTAAAAAGGCTATCAAGAACATAGAAAAAGAAAAAGAGGCTATGCGAATTTGCGAGGAGAAAATCGCAAAGCGTGAGCTTGAAATGAAGTTAGTTGGTGCTGAGTACACATTTGACAACAACAAGCTTATTTTCTATTTCACAGCAGATGGACGTATCGATTTCAGAGAGCTTGTAAAGGATCTTGCAGCAGTGTTCCATACACGTATCGAGCTCCGTCAGATTGGTGTTCGTGACGAGACAAAGCTTATGGGCGGTATCGGAATCTGCGGTAGAGAGCTCTGCTGTAAAAGCTGGTTGGGAGATTTTGTCCCAGTATCAATCAAGATGGCAAAGGAGCAGAACCTTTCACTTAACCCTACAAAAATCTCAGGACTTTGCGGCAGACTTATGTGCTGCTTAAAGAACGAGCAGGAGACATACGAATACCTTAATAGCCGCCTTCCAGGAATCAATGACGCAGTCACAACTCCTGAGGGAATCAAAGGTACAGTTCAGTCGGTAAACGTTCTTCGTCAGACTGTACGAGTTCTTTTTGAAGATGGCGATTTAAAAGAGGTAAAGGATTATCCTACATCAGTACTTAAGTTTAAGCCTCGTAAAAAGAAGGTACAGGTTTCTAAGGAAGAGGCAAAGGAACTTGCCGACCTGGAGGATAATTAATGAATAATCTGTTGCAGGAAGACGAGCGACTAGATGATTTACAAATAAATGGATATCAAATAATTCAGCATCCTGACAAATTCTGTTTTGGCATGGATGCTGTCTTGCTATCGGGCTTTGCTAGCGTCAAGGAAGGAGAAAGGGTTCTGGATTTGGGAACAGGCACAGGGATTCTGCCTATTCTTCTTGAAGCAAAGACAGAGGGAAAGCATTTTACTGGCCTTGAAATCCAGCCAGAAAGCGCAGATATGGCACGCCGATCAGTAATGTTTAATCATCTGGAAGAGAAAATTGATATAATAGAAGGTGACATCAAAAGTGCTAGTGAAATCTTTGGAAAAGCTTCCATGGATGTGGTCACCAGCAATCCACCATACATGACAAATCATCATGGATTAAAGAATCCAAACGATGCTAAGGCCATAGCTCGCCATGAGCTGCTTTGCACGCTGGATGATGTGGTGCGAGAAACAGCAGCTGTTTTAAGACAGCGAGGCAGATGTTACTTTGTACATAGACCATCACGCATAGTAGAAATCTTTGAAGCCATGCGAAAGTACAAGCTTGAACCAAAGAGGATGCGTCTGGTTTACCCATACGTGGACAAGGAGCCAAACATGGTTCTGATAGAAGGTGTGCGTGGCGGCGGAGCCCAGCTTACAGTGGAGGCGCCATTGATTGTATACAAAGAGCCAGGCCAGTACACAGATGAAATCTACGAGATATACGGATTAGATAAATAATTATCTTCCGATAGGAGATTATAAATGTCACAGACAGGAACAGTATATTTAGTTGCAACTCCAATAGGAAACCTTGAGGATATGACTTTTCGAGCAGTAAGAATTCTCAAAGAGGTTGATTTGATTGCAGCAGAAGATACAAGAAATTCAATAAAGCTATTAAATCATTTTGAAATAGATACACCAATGACCAGCTACCACGAGTTCAATAAAGTGGAGAAGGCCATAACTCTAATAGAAAAATTAAAAGAAGGTCAGAATATTGCAGTCATCACCGACGCAGGTACACCTGGCATATCAGATCCAGGGGAAGAGCTTGTTAGGATGTGTTACGACGAGGGAATCGAGGTCACATCAGTGCCAGGACCAGCAGCATGTATCACAGCAGTTACCATGTCTGGCCAGGCATGTAGACGATTCGCTTTTGAGGCATTTTTGCCAAAAGACAAGAAAGAACGTCGTAGAGTCTTAGAGGAGACCAGAAACGAGACAAGAACTGTCATTATTTATGAAGCACCACATCATCTGATAGGCACATTGAAAGAGCTTGCAGAGGTGCTTGGTGAGGACAGAGGAATCACACTTTGTAGGGAGCTTACAAAGAAGCATGAAGAAAAAGAGAAGACCACAATCGGTGGAGCTTTAAAATCCTACGAGACGAAAGAGCCTAGAGGAGAGTACGTTCTTGTTATAGCTGGCAAATCTAAAGCAGAGGTTTTAGAAGAAGCAAGAGCGGCATTTGAAGACATGACCATTGAAGAGCACATGGATATGTACTTAAGCAAGGGCATGGATAAAAAGGAAGCCATGAAGGCAGTGGCAAAGGACAGAGGAGTCAGCAAGCGCGATATTTACAACGCTTTGCTATAGGAGATAGGAGAGTATAATGCATTTCATCGTGGATTTGTTTACAAACAAGATTTTTTTAGCACCTGCAGCAGGATGGTTTATTGCGCAGATTATTAAAATCATCATCGATACTGTAAAATCAGGTTTTTGCAAGGAGAGATTATACGGCGGAGGGGGAATGCCAAGCTCTCACTCAGCCACGGTTACAGCGCTTATGGTTGTGACTGGCGCAATTTACGGGGCTTCTTCATTTGAATTTGTAATGGCATTATTCTTTGGAATTGTTGTTATTTATGATGCAAGAGGAGTTCGATTTGAAACACAGCGCCAAGGTAAGGCACTGAACAATCTTAACGAAGAGCGTAAGGAAGAAGGCAAGCAGCCACTTGATATCAACAGATTCAAGGAAAAGATGGGTCACACCATTCCAGAAATAGCTGTTGGAATACTCATCGGAATCATCTGTGCTGTAGTTGTTTTACACCTTAACATATAGAATCTAAGAAGGGGGGAAATGTTTTGGATAAAATTGAAGAACTGAAAAATATGATAGAAGATTCGTCGAAAATCGTATTTTTTGGCGGAGCGGGAGTATCCACAGAAAGTGGAATTCCAGATTTCAGAAGCAAGGACGGCTTGTACAATCAGCATGATGTCAGATTTGACATGTACCAGCCAGAGTATCTACTTAGTCACAGCTGTCTGATTAGGGAGCCAAAGGTTTATTTCGAATTTCATCGACAAAAGATGGATACGCGAAACATCGAGCCAAACAATGCCCATAAATATCTGGCAAAGCTTGAAGAAATGGGTAAGCTCACAGGCGTGGTCACTCAAAATATCGACGGACTACACCAGAAGGCTGGCAGTAAGAAAGTCTATGAAATCCACGGCAGTGCACTTCGTAATTACTGCATGAACTGTGGAACCAGCTATCCAGTAGATTTCATTTTTGATTCAGAGGATGAGATTCCAAAGTGCGATTATTGCGGCGGAACAGTCAGGGCTGATATCACTCTTTACGAAGAGGGATTGCCTGAGGATGCAGTGGAAGGCGCAATCAGAGCCATTTCAGAAGCAGATATGATGATAATTGGCGGAACATCACTTACAGTGTACCCGGCAGCATCATTTGTTAATTACTTCAGAGGAAAATACCTGGTAATAATCAACCAAACCGATTTATCAGTTCGTAGAGCAGAGAACACGCTGGTGATTACCGATAGAATCGGACAGGTGTTTACAGAATTGGCAAAGCTTCAGGGAATAGAATTGTAATTCACTGAAAATAATACAAAAAATACAATAAAAATTCAGTTAAGCCTTGAAAAACGCACGGCTTCATGCTATTATCTTAATTCGTGGTATAAAACATTTATATCCTTGCTAGGCTAGCATTGCTAGTTTGGCCAATAGACCAAAAGGAGGTAGAAAGCATGAACAAGTATGAATTAGCACTCGTTGTTAATGCGAAGATCGAAGACGATGCAAGAACTGCCACAGTTGAAAAGGCAAAGGAGTATATCACTCGCTTTGGTGGACAGATCTCAGACGTCGATGATTGGGGCAAGAAGAGACTTGCTTATGACATTCAGAAGATGAATGAAGGATACTATTACTTCATCCACTTCGATGCTGAGCCAGGCGTACCTGCTCAGATCGAGGAGAATGTTCGCATCATGGACAACGTACTTCGATTCTTATGCGTTAGAGCTGACGAGGCTTAATAGTATAAGATAAGGAGATTAATTATGAATAAAGTTATTCTTATGGGACGTCTCACAAGAGACCCAGAAGTTCGTTACGGTGGAGCAAACAACAGCGCTGTTGCAAGATTTTCATTAGCAGTTGATCGTAGATTTAAGCGCGATGGAGATGAGCAGACAGCTGATTTCATTAACTGTGTTGCATTTGGCAAGACAGGTGAGTTCCTTGAGAAGTATGCTCGCAAGGGCACAAAGTTCGTAGTTGAAGGTCGTATTCAGACAGGCAGCTACACAAACAAGGACGGCCAGAAGGTTTACACTACCGATGTTGTATGTGAGAATGTTGAGTTCGCAGAGAGCAAGAATTCTCAGGGCGGCGGAAACAGCAGCTTCGACGGTGGCGCAGGTTTCGCACCAAGCTCAGATGCAGGCGACGGCTTCATGAATATCCCTGATGGAATTGACGAGGAATTACCGTTCAACTAAGTCAAGGCAACGAAAGCTTTGACTAACATCTATAGGAGGTTAAATCATGGCTTTTAATAAGACAGGCGATGGTCAGCAGAGAAGAAGACCAATGCATAGAAGAAAGAAAGTCTGTGTTTTCTGTGGTAAAGATAACGTTATCGACTACAAGGATACAGCAAAGCTTAAGAAGTACATTTCTGAGCGTGGAAAGATTCTTCCACGTCGTATCACAGGCACATGTGCTAAGCACCAGAGAGCTCTTACAGTAGCTATCAAGCGTGCTCGTCACGTTGCACTTATGCCATACGTACAGGATTAATTCTTGAATTTACAAACAAAGGCGTTTTGAGTCACAATTGTGGCTTGAGGCGCCTTTTTATTTTACAGAAAGAAGGAGATAATGGGGGAAGAAACATGATTAAAATAAACGATTATTTGTATGATGGAGAGACAATTTTTAGGATATTACAGAAATATATAGATGATCTGGAGGAAAACGCATTATCAACTCATAATCAGGTGGACTTAGTGCACTGCGCATTTCTTGAAACTATATATGAGCTTTTAGAGCACAACGAATTTTTAACCTCTCAGTCTCAAAGAATTCGTGAGTTCTATAAATATATGGTAGTAGCATATCCATATTTGGCATTCACCTTTAAGGGGCGAATTAAATCTATTATCCGGTCGGAAGAAAAGTTTAATAGATACATTGTGGACTTCATATATGAATACTATCAGAAGTACCATCATTTCCCAGCGACCCAGGAGATAAAGGAAAAATTAAGTTGTTTTAGGGATGTACTCGCCTATCGAATCGTTATCTCTTTACCTAAGTGTCATTTAAAAAAGGGACAGGATTTAGAAGAGGAAGAGATTAAGCTTTTATATGAAATAGCAAATAAAATGCCTGTGTTCTTGGAATCCCAGGGGTTTACAGTTGTTAAGGCAAATTTGGAAGGGCGTGAATGCTCGGAATTGTTGGATAAAAGTTTGTGGGATACCTATAGAGATTATGTTCATAAGCCAACCAGTTTTGGATATAGATCCTTACATTTAACCTTGTTTGATAATCAGGCAAGGTGCCACGTTGAGGTGCAGCTTAGAACGAAATCCATGGATGATAGTGCTGAAATTGGAGAGTCTAATCATCTGAGATATGTGGAGTCTCAGGAGCAGCAGAAAAACAGAAGATTAGAGATACCGGAAGGGGAATGTGTATTCTTTGATGAGGCTTATGAGAGGGTTGTATCCTTGGAAAATTTAGATTTGGCAAAACTTGATGTAAATATGTTTACTGCAGTAAATAACAGCTTGATAAATGATGGCTGTGGGTTATTTAGGGGACGACAGATTTTACCATTTGAACACTTATCAAGATTTCAAAATGGATTGGTGGACTAAAAATCAATTTCTAACGCAGTATAAATATACACAATTGTGTTATAAACATTCTTGTTGACAAACAAAAGAAAGGATAGATATAATTTTGCACATAAATAAAGCGTGAATGTGCAAAGGGGCATATGTCGATTGACATGTGCCTCTTTTTTTATATTCAAAAACGCATATACGCTAATAAAGGAAAAGGAAGGTAATGGTATGATGAAACGAAAAAAATTAATTGCACTTATTATGACAATGGTTGTTGCCATGGCTATGATTACAGGTTGTGGTGCTAGCTCAAGCTCAAAAAAAGGAGAATATGAGGGAGAGCTGATTATGGCTACTAACGCGACATTCCCTCCATACGAGTTTGTTGAGAATGGTGAGTATGAGGGAATAGATGTTGAAATAGCAGGAAAGATAGCAGAGGAATTAAATCTAGAGCTTGTTATTGAGGACGTGGAGTTTGGTTCTATCATAGCAGGTGTTGAGAGTGGTAAATACGATATGGGAATGGCTGGAATGACAGTCACAGATGAGAGAAAAGAGAGCGTAAACTTTTCTGAGACATATGCGGTAGCAGTTCAGTCAGTTATAGTTCCAGCAGGTTCTGATATCAAATCCATTGATGATATTTCAGCTGATACAAAGATTGGTGTGCAGCAGGATACAACAGGTGATATCTATGCTACAGACGATTATGGCGATGAAGCAATTGTTCGCTACAAGGCAGGTCCAGATGCTGTTCAGGCTTTGGCGTCAGGCAAAGTTGATTGCGTAATCATCGATAAGGAGCCAGCAAAGGCTTATGTGGCAGCAAATGATGGACTTGAGTTGCTTGAGTCAGCATATGCAGAAGAGGAGTATGCAATCTGTGTAGCAAAGGGAAATGATGAGCTTCTTGAAAAGATTAATACAGCTTTGACTAAGCTTAAATCAGATGGAACTATAGATGAGATTGTTAGCAAATATATTTCTGCTGAGGATTAAAGATGATGTGGTTCAGTAATTTTATTTCAGATTTCAAATTTGTTTTTTTAGAGAGTGAAAGATATAAGCTAATCATCGAAGGATTATTTGTAACACTGGAAATCACATTGTTTGCAGTGTTGATAGGTATAGCTCTTGGTACTGTAGTGGCATCCATTCGTTCAACCTATGATAAGAACATTGAAAGTCTGAAGAAAAGAAAAAATTTAGGATACTACGTATTATGTGTTTGCAATGTAATTTGCAAAATATATCTAACAGTAATTAGAGGTACGCCAACAGTAGTACAGCTTTTAATTGCCTATTTCATAGTATTTGCTACATCAAACAATGATGTTCAGATAGCAGTGTTTGCCTTTGGAATTAACTCAGGTGCATATGTGGCAGAAATAATTCGAGCAGGAATTATGGCAGTGCCAGAGGGACAGTTTGAGGCAGGACGTTCACTTGGATTTAATTACCTTCAGACGATGTTTCATATAATCATTCCGCAGATGGTAAAGAATGTATTACCTGCTCTTTGTAATGAGTTCATTGTGCTTATAAAGGAGACATCAATTGCAGGTTATATCGGAATTACTGATTTAACAAAGGCAGGAGATTTAATTCGAGGACGTACATTTTCAGCATTTCTTCCGCTGTTTGGTGTGGCAGTTATCTACCTTCTTTTAGTACTTGTATTAACATATCTCGTTGGAAAATTGGAAAGGAGGTTACGAGCTAATGAAAGATAACAAAATAATTCGAGTGGAAAACCTGAAGAAATATTACAAGGGTGGAACCATAAAGGCGCTTGATAATATTTCAATTAATGTAGATGAGGGAGAGGTTGTTGTAATTATTGGACCTTCTGGTTCGGGAAAATCAACACTTTTACGCTCGCTGAACCTCTTAGAGATTCCAACAGAGGGAAATATATTTGTAGATGATGTTTTAATTACAGACCCTAAGACAGATATCAACAAGCATCGTCAAAAAATGGGAATGGTGTTCCAGCATTTTAATCTATTTCCTAACATGAATATCTTGAAAAACCTTACAATTGCACCTACAAGACTTTTAGGAAAGTCAAATGACGAGGCAACGGAATATGCAATGGAGCTTTTGGAAAGAGTTGGTTTGGCAGATAGGGCGACGGCTTTCCCAAGCCAACTGTCAGGTGGTCAAAAGCAACGTATCGCAATTGTCAGAGCCCTTTGCATGAATCCTAAGATTATGTTATTTGATGAGCCCACATCAGCCCTCGATCCAGAAATGGTAGGAGAGGTTTTGGATGTAATGAAGGAGCTGGCTGCCCAAGGAATGAGCATGGTAGTTGTTACTCACGAGATGGGATTTGCCCGAGAGGTAGCAGACAAGGTAGTCTTCATGGATGCAGGTCAGTTGATTGAGCAGGGGACACCAGAGCAGATTTTTGAGCATCCACAGTCAGAAAGACTTAAAACATTTTTAGACAAAGTAATATAGGAGAAAGCAAAGGCGCTTTACATTCATAGTGATGTAGTGCCTTTTTATTTTGGAAAAATGTTGAAAATAAATGAAGAAATGTTGCAGCTGACAAAAAATATGGTAGCTGTAAGCAGTGTAAATACTACAAAGGGAGAAAAGAATATAGGGCTCTTCATTGAAGAATATTTAAGAGCAATACCATATTTTAAAGAACATCCTAAGCAGGTTATTGTGCAGACACTTAAGAACGATAAGTTGGAACGAAGAAATGTGTTTGCACTGTTGCTTGGCCAGAAGGATAAAAATAATAAAACCATAATTTTCCATGGTCACACAGATACCGTTGGGGTGGAAGATTATGGAGCGCTTTCTGGATATGCTTTTGATTGTGATGGTTTGGCAGAACAGTTAAAGCAGATTGAATTGTCAGAAGAAGTCAAAAAGGATTTGGAGTCAGGTGAATATTTATTTGGTCGCGGTGCCTGTGACATGAAAAGCGGTGATGCAGTATTCATGATTTTGCTTAAGGAACTATCTGAGCATGTAGATAATTTGTCTGGTAATATTCTTCTTTCCTTGAATCCTGTTGAGGAGAATCTTCATACGGGAATTATTGAAGGAATAGAAGTAATTGAAAATCTGAAAAAAGAATATAACTTAGAGTACGTATTGGCGATAAATAATGACTACACTTGCCCTATGTATCCAGGGGACAAGCATCATTATATATACACTGGTGTAGGCGGAAAGCTTCTTCCATGCTTTTATATTCAGGGACGTGAAACACATGTGGGACAGTGCTTCGAAGGTTATGATCCTACCACAGTAATGGCGGAGTTAATAAAGGAATTAAATTTGAATCCTGAGTATTCGGATTCCTACGAGGGGGAATATGCTCTGCCTCCTACACTTTTGAAAAGTAAGGATTTGAAGGGCTGGTATAACGTGCAGACAGCCAAGGAAGCTTTGGTATATTTTAATTATTTTGTTTTGAATTCAGATGTTCGTGACATAACTAAAAAGCTTCTGACTGCAGGTGATAAGGCTGTTAGAAGAGCTACAGCAGATTTGAATAATAAGTACAAAGCCTATTGTGAAAAGTCGGGAAAAGATTTTCAGCAGATAAAAAACAGCTGGTCTGTCATGTCATATGAAGATTTATATCAGATGGTAAAGAATCAGGATGAATCCATAGATAAAATTCTTGCTGAGGAGACTGTAAAGCTACAGGAGGCTGGAGTGGATAAAAGGGAGATTCCCGTATCGTATATACAAATTTTGCTTGCAAGGGCAAATATTTATCATCCAGTTGTAGTGCTTTACTATGCAACTCCTTATTGTCCACATAATACCTTGAAAAAGGATGATGAAACAGTGGATAAGCTTGGAGAAATTCTTAAGACTGTGGAAAAAGAATATAACATCACATATAAGATGGATGGATTTTTTCCGAGTCTGTCAGATAGCAGCTATTTATCACTAGATGATTCCATGGAATCAATTGCTACACTTAAACGAAATTTTCCTCAGATGCAGCAGCTATATCCATTGCCTTTGGAACAGATTAAAAAGCTGAATATTAAAGCTGTCAATTTTGGAGTTTACGGAAAAGATGCTCATAAAAGCACAGAGAGATTACAGATACCATATAGCTTTGGAGTGTTACCAAATCTGATTATGAAAACTACGGAGGTATTTTTAAATGTTTGTTAAAAATGGTACGGGGGAATTAAAGAAGGTTTTGGTTTCAAGACCTGAGTATTTAAAGCCAGCGCCAATAAATGAAATAGCTAAAAAGTGGAAGGATACCACTATGGATGTGGAGGTTATGCTTCGTGAACATGAGGAGTTTGTAAAAAGCTATGAGGATGCTGGTATTGAGGTGGAGTTTTTAGACGCAGATGATGAGCGCCCAAACTCAGTTTTTGCAAGAGATTTTGGTGGGTGTGTAAAGGAAGGATATATCCTTGGAAACTTCAAGCTGGACATGCGCTACATGGAACATGTTGATTATGAGAAGCGTATGGCTGAGCTTGGTATTCCAAAAATAGGAGAAGTGAAGAAGGGACTCTTTGAGGGGGGAGACTTCATGTTTATGAGTGAAAAATGGGTAGCGGTAGGTATGGCTGACAGAACTGATGAGGAAGGTCTAAAGGAGCTGAAAGCCATATTGGAGCCGCTTGGATATGAAGTGACTGGAGTTCCTCTTAAGAAAGAATATTTACATTTAGATATGTGTTTTAACTTGGTAGATGATCATTTGGCTGTGGCATATGTGGATGGCTTGCCAGAGGATTTCAAGGAGCTTTTGAAAGAAAGAGGAGTGGAATTAATACCTGTTCCCGAGGAGGCAATCTTTTTACATGGCTGTAATTTACAGGCTCTTGGAAATCATACCGTACTCTCGCTTAAGCAGAATAAAAAGGTTAATGAGGAATTGGTAAAAAGAGGCATGAAGGTAATAGAGATGGACATTACCGAAATTTTAAAGGCAGGCGGCGGACCACATTGCATGACATTTCCGCTTGAACGTATATAAATAATTATGAAGGGACACTATAGTAATGAGTATTTTTTTAGTAGATGAATATAAAGAGATGGAGCCTTATGTTCCAGGGGAACAGCCAAAGGATAAGTTATACATTAAATTAAATGCAAATGAGACCTCGCTGCCACCTTCACCAAAGGTATTTGAGGCAATTTCAAAAAGCGAGATTTGGAATATGAGCTATTACGCCGATCCACATTGTCATGAATTTCGTAAAGCAGTTGCATCTGTATATGGAGTGACAGAAGAAGAGGTTTTTGTAGGTAACGGAGCAGATGAGGTACTATCCTTTGTACTTATGAGCTTCTTCAGAAGAGGAATGAAGATATATTTCCCAGATATTACATATGGTTTCTATCGTACTTATGCAAAGACCTATGGACTTGATATGGAGGAGATCCCAGTTAAGGATGACTTTTCAATCGACATAAATGATTACATGGATTTGGAAGGAGATATTATTTTTGCAAATCCTAATAATCCTACGGGAAAAGCAATTCCAATAGCGGATATTGAAAAGCTTGTTAAAAAGAATCCTAACAGAATGGTAATAGTGGATGAGGCATATGCAGATTACTGGGGAGAGACATGTTTGCCGCTCGCTACAAAATATCCAAATCTTGTTGTTGTTCGTACTTTCTCAAAATCTAGAAATATGGCGGGAACACATATTGGCTTTGCCATAGCGTCAAAAGAAATTATTGCTGATATGAATAGCATAAAGTTTTCTTTTAATCCATTTAATCTTAATTCTGTTACTATGGCAGCTGGAATTGCAGCAGTGAAGGACACTTATTATCTGGATAAATGCATTAACAGAATTGTAACCAATCGAGAGCAGTTCAAATCAGATTTGGAGAAGCTGGGATTTCATGTTATTCCATCAAAGGCAAACTTTGTATTTTGTTATCATGATGCAATTTCTTCATCGGAGCTTTGTGAGAAGCTGAAAGAAGAAGGAATTCTCACTCGTCACTTTGCTGATGAAAAACTAGATAAATATCTTCGAATCACCATTGGAACAGAACAGGAAATGGCTGTTGTACTGATTGCAATCAAGGAGATTTTAGCGGAGGTAAAGGTTTGAAAAAAATTGTAATTGCGGATTATGAAAGCGCACTGGAAGAGGATTATTCCATCACAATTGAAAGCATTGAAGAGGCACTTGGAGAGCCAGTTGATACGGTAGTGCATGCCTATAAGGATAAGGATGATTTTATCAAGGTATTGCAGGATGCAGATGGGCTGGTCACTGGATTTATTGAGGCTGATGAAGAGATACTGGCCGCATGTCCAAGCTTAAAATGTATTTCAGTTAGTGGTGTGGGATATTCAAATATCAATCTTGAGAGCGCTAAGCAGAACAATGTGGCAGTGTGCCATATTCAGGAATATTGTACGCAGGAGGTGGCAGAACATGCCATTGCACTGATGTGTGCCCTGAATCGTAATCTGAAATTCTATGACAGACAAATCAATGATAAGAGGGAGTGGAAGTATTATTCAATAGATGGAAATCCTAATTTATGCAGTCAGACACTGGCTATATTTGGATTTGGGAAAATTGGCAGACGTGTGGCAACAATAGCTATTGCCCTTGGAATGAAGGTTTTGGCTGTGGATCCATACGCTGCCAGTGAGTATGATGTGGCTGGAGTGGAGTTTGTGAACAAAAAGGAGGCATTCTCCAGAGCTGACATTATTACTAATCATATGAATCTTACCGAGGAAAACAGACACTTTTTTGATGAGGATGCTTTTGTTAAAATGAAGCGTAGACCGATATTTATTAATGTAGGGCGTGGAGGCAGCGTTAATGAACAGGCTCTTGTAAATGCTCTGAATAGGGGATTGATTAGAGGCGCGGGCATAGATGTTCTTGAAGAAGAGAATCCAGATTTAAATATATGTAGTTTGCTTCACCGAAAAAATGTAATCATAACACCTCACAGTGCGTTCTACAGTCAGGAGTCTATCGAGAAACTACAAAGAATCAGTGGGGCAAATCTCGGATATTTCCTCGCTGGAAAAAATGAGGAGATTACTGAATTAGTTAGGTAAGATGAGTGTATTAGTTTCAATCACATTAAAAATTTTTGTTTTGATGGCGGCAGGATTTTTTGCTGCACATTTTAAAATTATGGATGAGGCTGTGAAGAAAGGATTATCAGAAATGTTGATATACATCTTTCTTCCAGCTAATTTGTTTGTATCATCGCAGGCAGATTTTTCTACCAGGCAGATGATAGGAATTGGTTATACTATCGTATTTACGTTAGTATACTATGCTATTGTTATTTCATTATGTTATTTAGGCAGTCGCCCTTTCTTTAAGGATAAGACCAAGAGTGGAATGTTTGCTTTGCTTATCGCATTTGCCAATACTGGCTTTATTGGCATGTCTATTATTAGAGAAACTGTGGCTGGCTCAGGTCTTTTATATGCAGCAGTATATAATTGCATTTTTGATGTAGTATATTTTTCTATAGGCGTAATGCTTTTGCAGAGCGAGAAGGAAAAGATTTCCATCTATGCAATTATGAAGAATGCAATCATATGGATTGCTATCGCTGCAATTATTCTTTATGTGATTCCATATCGTTTCCCAGTGGTTTTAACAGAGACAGTAGATGTGTTAGGCGGATGTATGCTTCCTGTTTCAATGATGATTATTGGTGCGGAGCTTTATACTATTAAGCCTGACGAAGTACTAAAAGATAAGGTGGCTTACATTACATCCTTCTTTAGAATGATTTTGGTGCCAGCTATTACACTTGTGGTTTTGATTTTTTTACATGTGGAAAAGTCACTTGCTATGACAATGGTTCTGTTGACAGCAATGCCATCAGGCTCACTTAATGTAATCATAGGACGCAAGTATGATGCAGATGTAAAATATGCTACCACAACAATTATGCAAAATACGATTATCATGCTTTTGACCTTACCAGCATTTATTTACCTGTGTGAGAGATTCTTAATTTAAGAGTCGGGGGCATAGTAACCGGTAATGACTGACAATGCATCCATATTATTGGACAGTAAGTCACGTTGCACTTATGCCATACGTACAGGATTAATTCTTGATATGATTATAAAGCACTTTCTAGGGAAACCTAGAGAGTGCTTTTTTTATGTTTAAACATCTAAATCAGCCTTCCATAACTTGTTACTGGCTTTATGAATTTTGCAGGATATAGCAAAGAAATAAGTGGTTAATATAATTATCGACTTTTTTATTCAAAGCCTAGTTTTTAGTAGGTCATAAATTGTTCTCAATTTTGTTGTACAATCACCATATACAATTATGTCAAAGGATGGTATCAACCTATGAAGCTTAGTCCTATGAGAAAAATTATATCTATAAATATTATTTCGCTAATTCTTGCTATCCCATTTTTTATATCCGGGGTTTCTTTTGCTGCTTCAAGCAATGAGAATACCATCATTGTCGGCGTTCCAGCGGATAGATGCCCTATGATTTATATAGATGATTCTGATGGTGCAATCATTGGAATTGGACCAGAATTACTTCGTATTGCCTGTGAGAATATCGGTTATAACGTAGAATTTATTGCTATGGAAGAATCTTCACTAAAGGATGCGCTAGATAATACCTCCTATGATATAGTCATGCCTTTAGGAAGCGAAATTGAAAGTGCATCTGGACAGTCATCAATCGTTTCTGACGATTTAATGCTAACTCCTCTCACTGTTGTAACTTCTGAGGGAGATAATGTATCAGACATTAATCGTGCAAAAATTGGAATGCTTCAGTCTCAAGCTGGTATAGCAGACACAGTAAAAAGCCTATATCCAGATATTGAAGTCATACTGTATAAAGATATGTCCAAGTGTGTAGACGCCCTACGTAAAGACGAAGTTGACGCATTACTTCAGAATTCCTACGTTTGGAGTTATGTCCTTCAGAAGCCTTCATATATCGATTTGCATGTTCAACCAACTACAATGCTTTCTATTGAATTTAGAGTTGGTGCTTTAGATACACCTGAAAATCAGGCTCTTATAGAAAAACTTAATGAAGGTATTGCTATGATTAGTGATACCCAGCGTCAGGCTGTTATTTTAGATTATACTTCTCGTAAACTGTACAAATATGATGTACAGGACTACCTTTACGCCGATAGATATGTCTTTATCATGTGTGCAATTGTAATTGTTCTTGTAGCACTTCACTTTCTAGCAAAGCAACAACTGTTAAAGAAAAGAACCAACAATCAAATTCGCCAAATGATAGACTATGACTCACTTACTGGTGCTCTTAGTATGGCCGGATTCCGTGAAAAAGTAAAAGAACTACTACTGGAAAATCCTTCCACTCCATATATTATTTCTTACAACAACATTAAGAATTTCAAATTCATAAATGAAAAAATGGGAATGAACTCTGCTGATGAACTTCTATGCTTCTGGGTAGAAAAATCATTGGAGTATTTCTCTGACAAAGAGGCTATGGCCAGAATTGATGCAGATCATTTTGCTGTTTTATGCTGCCTACCTGATGACAACGGTTTCGAAGCAATGGAAACAAACGTATTTGAACCAGTCAAAAAATATTATATTAATCAGGGCAACGACTATGAAGTTCAGATATCCAGTGGTCTTTATGTCTTAACTCCTGAAGATTATAAAAATATTAACGTTGATAAGATGCTAGACTGTGCTAGATTAGCTGAAAAGAAAGCACATTTATCTATTACCGGGGGGTACGAAGTATATAACATAGATCAATGGGAAGCAGGAAGACTGCTTTCAGATATCTGCGGCCATTTTTCTACTGCTATAAAACAGAATGAAATAAAAGTCTGGTATCAACCTCAAGTCAACTATAGAACTGGTGAAATCATAGGCGCAGAAGCTCTCTGTAGATGGAACCACGAAAAGCTAGGTTGGTTGAGCCCAGGTCAATTTATCCCAATGCTAGAACAAACTGGTCTCATCTACGATTTAGATTGTCTAGTTTGGGAAATAGTTTGCAAAGATATTCATAGATGGAACGAGCAAGGATTTAAACGTTCTATATCAGTTAACCTATCTCGATTTGATATAGAAAAGAACAAAAACATCTCAAAGCACTTCAAGAATCTTATCGAAAAGTACGATATTGAACCTTCTCAGCTAAGCATAGAAATCACTGAGAGTGCCTATGTTGATGATAACGAATTACTATTAGAGACAACTGCTCAGCTACAGGATATAGGATTTGAAGTTGAAATGGATGACTTTGGCAGTGGCTATTCATCCCTAAATATGCTTACAGAAATTCCAGTTGATGAAATTAAACTTGATTATGTTTTCCTAAAAAACACTAAGAACTTTGAGAAAAGCAAAATTGTGGTCAAGCATATCCTACAAATGCTTCGTAACCTAAAATATAAATATATTGCTGAAGGCGTGGAAACTAAAGAACAAGCCGATTTTCTTATTGCTATAGACTGTGAACGAATGCAAGGCTTCTACTTCTACAAGCCAATGCCTGTAGAAGAATTTGAAATTCTCGATTTCGATAACATAAACAATAGACCACACTAATAAAAAATCTACTATGTTGCTAACGGAGATAAAGTTGGTTCTACAGAGTTGTAATATTGTATTATAGGCTGCCGATGGCAGCCTTTTTCTATGCAATAAAATATATAAAAATATATGGGCATTACTATTTGGTAGTGCTCTTTTTTATGCAAAGGTTGTCATAGCAACAACCTTTTGTTGTCGGTTCATACATCGAACTAAGAGGTATTACTGGGTATTATAAAGAAGTTAAGATATCACTTTGAAATAGTCTTTAAGTAGCTTTAAGTAGTTATACTGTCGTTATATATGGACACATGTATTCTTCAGAATAGTAAGCATAGACAAGCTGTGTTATCTAGGAGGAAGAAATGACAATACTAGTAGATTACGAAAATGTAACAAATCATAATGGACTTAAAGGGTTAGAGTATGTGAATGATAAGGATATCTTGATAATTTTTTATTCTGCCGCGTGTAAGAGTATTAGGAAGGGTGACGTAACCTTAATTGAGCAAAGTGGTTGCAAATGGAGTACATATAAGTTACAAGCTCCTGGAAAGAATGCATTAGATTTTTATATATCAGTACAGGCTGGAATATTAGCGGAGCAGGGAGAAAGACATATTGCCATTATTAGTAACGACAAAGGCTTTAAGGCAGTTGTTGATTTTGTAAACATAAAATATAAATCAGATGGCATGATTATTGTTAAAGCACCAACAATTGAAGCTGCAATTTCTGCTATGAATGATCCTGATGATAATAAGCGAAAAGCCCTTGTAGATTCAAAAATGGCATTATTAAATATAGAAGAAGAATTTGCCAAATATCAGGAAAAAGAGAGACTATGCCAAAAAATAAAGTATGCATTTGATGATACAGAATATGAAAATCTTGTAGATGAAATAATATCGTTTGTATCTATACATGATAAAGTTCAGAAAAAGCAAATGTATGCAGATTCTATGCATGTATTCGGAAGAGATAGCGGAAGAGAAATCTATAATATTATCAAAGAAGTGGTATAAAAAGAAGTTTAATAGGCAAGAGCAGATAATCATTTTGATAGAAGAAAGATAAAAGAGAACTACCCTAAAGATTTTATGTTGGACATTGAAGAATTAAGAAGTTATATTATTGGAAATAGTAAAGAAGAATAGTTGTAGTTGCAAGTTGGCAGTTACAACATATAAAATATTTAGAAATATAGCTAGAACAAATACTGGGAGAAAAAGATGTTAAGGCTTGAAAAAGTAAACGGGAATAATGTGTGGGACATATTAAAACTTGGGCTTGATTTTATTAAGACATATCCATGCGGTCCAGCTGAATATTGTTGGTTATCTTATGAACCAGAGAATCAAGTTGCAAAGGATTTATATGCATCTTTTGGATTTGTTGAGACTGGTGATATGGATGGAGAAGAGATTATTGCAGTACTAAAACTATAAAAGAAAAACATTAATTGTAAAGAATTAGAAAGTATATAAACATGGATCATTTTTATTTTATTAGACACGGGGAAACTGTTTGGAACGTAGAAAATAAGATTTGCGGTGAAACAGACATCGAGCTTACAGAAAAAGGGCATGAGCAAGCTATAGAAACAGGAAAAAAGATATTAGAGCAGGGAATTACTGCGGATGTAATCCTAACATCGCCTCTTGTAAGAGCAAAAGAAACAGCAAGACACATTTCTGAAATTACAGGAATACCAATGGAAATAGAGCCAAGGCTCAAAGAGCAGAATTTTGGTAGATATGAGTCTACGCCAAGAGATGGAGCAGAATTCCACGAAGCAAAAAAGGACATGGCAAGCAGATTTGGAACTGGTGAATCCATGCTTCATCTTGCTCAGAGAATCTATAATCTTATAGATGATATAAAGGCAGGAGATAAAGAAGTTATCCTGGTAGCCCATAATGGAATTGCAAGAATGGTGGAATCCTACTTTAAAGAAATGACAAATGAGGAGTTTTCATCTTGCGGAATCAAGAACTGTGAGGTTAAGAGATACAATTTTTAATATACAAAAGGAAATATAAAGGGGGCAATAATGAAACAATATATCGTAGATGCATTTACAAACACACCATTTGCAGGTAATCCAGCTGCAGTGTGTGTTATGGATAGCTGGCCATCAGAAGAATCAATGATGAAGCTGGCAATGGAAAATAATCTGTCTGAAACAGCGTTTATTGTAAAAGAGGAACAGGGCTATCACTTACGTTGGTTTACACCAGGTTCAGAGGTAGAACTATGTGGACATGCAACACTTGCATCTTCATTTGTAATACTAAATTACATAGAAAAGGATTCAGACCTAGTAGAATTCAACACTCTCAGCGGAAAACTTACAGTAAAGAGAAATGGAAATCTCTTGGAGATGAATTTCCCTACATATGAACAGCCTGAAATACCTGTTACAGATGAAATGGAAGAAGCTTACGGCGTTCGCCCTATAAAGGCTCTTCTTGGACCAGACCTTCTCTGCATTTTTGAATCAGAAGAGCAGATTAGAAATATGAATCCTGATCAGGTTAAGCTCTCAAAGCTTCCAGGCAGAGGACAGGATGCTACAGCAAGAGGAAAAGATGTAGATTGTGTCTCAAGAACTTTCTTCCCAAAACTTCTTGTTGCGGAAGACCCAGTATGTGGTTCAGCTCATTGTCAGATAGCAGCTTATTGGTCTGAAGTATTGAATAAGAAAGAAATCAAAGCTTACCAGGCTTCAAAGCGTGGTGGTTATGTACATTGTAGATTAGAGGATAATAATCGAATCACTATCAGTGGAGAAGCTACACTAGTTGCTGTATCAGAGATTGTGGCTGAATTATAACTTACGAAGGGGCGACTTATGAAAAGAACAAAAGCTATTTCCCTATATATCGCAGGAGCTTTAGGCCAGATTGCATTTGTATGTCTAGTTGTATACCTGCTTAGAAATATCGGATTTACGGTGGACTATACTTCGCCACTAGGCATGACAGCTATTGCTATAGGTGGGATATCATCAGCTTTATGGGGAATAATAGTTTCTGTAAAATATAGAAAAATATCTTTTAAAACAATCGTAGCTGACTTTTTCAAAGTCAAGCAAAGCTATAAAGATTATCTATTGGCCGTATTATTTATTTTCATAGATTTCCTTCCAGTGCTATTTGGCGGAAAGGTAATAATAAATACATGGTTCATTCCAATAGTGATGTTTGTAAAACATATCGCATTTGGTGGGCTTGAGGAGATTGGCTGGAGATATTTCTTTCAGCCAGCATTGCAGGAGAAGCTTAACTACATATGTGCTACTCTTATTACTTTTGTGGCATGGAGTATATGGCATTTTTTATATTTCTATATAGAGGGGACAATTGCTGATGTAAGTTTAGTACCTTTTCTCATTGGGTTATTTACTAACAGTTTCATTTTGTCAGCACTTTATGTAAAAACAAAGAATCTATGGCTATGCGTGATGACTCATTCTTTGATAAATGTATTATCGCAGTTAGCAATTGGCGGGGGTGATTATCTAGGCTATGTAAGTAAATTATTGATTATTTTAATAGCAATAAGAATTGCTTATGGTAGCGATAAAAAGATATAATTGAATCGAGAATAGGAAAGGAGGACATTGCCGATGATCAATTCCTCAAATTTCCTCCACATTGTGGAGGCCTAAACTCGACACTGCGGGTTCAAGCTAAGCTTACCCGCTAAAATATATAAGGCTGTAAGGAGAAATCTTTACAGCCATTTTTTAGAAATGGAGAATGCTTATGAAAAGACAACAAAGATTATGTATAACACTTATAGTCATAGCATTATTCTTAATAGTAGGCTGTATTGTTTATTTTGCATCTGACAATCATGAAAGTACAAATGAATATGATGTAAATACTGCAAGTGTTAGTGGTACAAATCAACTTAGCACAATAAATGAAGTTTCATCAGGTGATAAGGAAGAAACAAATGAAGAAAAAACAATTCAGATAGAACTGGAGGAAGTTGAAGCCGAATATACTAAATTGAATAATACTGATACTAGTAATATGTCCCAATTTGAAATAAATGATCTGGCTAGTGAAAGATATACTCTTTGGGATAATGAATTAAATTCTATTTGGGAGCGTCTTGCTGAGATGTTGTCAGGAGATGAGAAAGATGAGCTTGTTAAAGAACAAAAAGAATGGATAACCAAAAAAGAAAGAAATTCAGAAGTAGCAGGTATTGAGAACGGCGGAGGTAGTGCTGCTCCATGTTTAATGGATGATGAAGCTGCTAGTATTACAAGAGTTAGAGTTTATTATTTGGCAGAAAAGCTTGCAAATCTTTTGAATGAGCCATTTGAAATCTCTTCAGATATTCAAGCTGAATTGGATAAACAGGATTATTCTTTAGATGATGTACTTGAAGAGTTTGAAGGTCAGTGGATTTTTGATATTGATAGAGGTGCTTGTATCGGTATTGAGCGCAGTAGTGAATCAGCCTACGGTCAGGAAGATAGTGAATGGACCATCTGGATTACAGGTGGAGATCTGTATACCGAGAAAGATGTGTATGGATATATCTATGGATGCGTAGTATTCCATAAGGAGGACGATTCAGCTAGTGGCTATACTGTTATTGATAAATGGGATAACTCAGTTTCAAGTTGGTATGCGGGTTCTATAAATGAGCTTTTGAATGCAGGCGGATTAGATGAAAGTATAGTAGGTTATTAATAAAAGGATGGCACCAAGATGCTATCCTCTCGGGGTGTGGCTCAGATGGTAGAGCACTACATTCGGGATGTAGAAGTCGCGCGTTCAAATCGCGTCACTCCGATTATTACAAATCATGAGGGGATACTTATGGATATATCTAATGAAGACTTAGAACGTTGTAAAAAAGTTGTAGGGAATCTCTTTCTTAAAAGAAAAGGGATTGAGTTAACCGACGCACAGTTATCAAGCATTACAAAGGACATCATGATAATATCCGACTCCCATGGGGGAGGTTTGTCGAGCAATATTATTCTAGGATTTGCAAAAGGTTATATAGATTCAAATCTGTATGCGAAATATATCGATACCAATCAATCCAAGCTTGAAGATCTCATAGCTGATGCAAAATCTGATATTCAGATTTATTTTGATAATCCAAACACAATGCCATCATATATGACACAGTCTCAACTTGAGATGATAATGAAAGAACTTGAAAATATGGCATACTATAAAGGGGAAGGAAGTTTTAATCCTTATTATCCAAGAGGCATTTCAGATAGCTGGGATTATAATGATGCACTTGCTAAGAAATTAATGAGTATTGCTGATATATATGTAAAATTAAAAACTAAGATGAGACAATAGAATAACTAAATCTAAACGGATGGGTATAGATATGGCAGAAATCGATAGATTAAAAGAGATAGTAGAAACCCTAAGAAGTGAAAACGGCTGCCCTTGGGATAGAGTGCAGACACATGAAAGTCTAAAGCCTGAGTGCATAGAAGAGGCAGCTGAAGTCATTAATGGAATTAATAATTACACCAAGACTGGAGATGCAGAAAACCTTAAGGAAGAGCTTGGTGATCTTCTCCTTCAAGTAATGTTCCATTCTGTAATAGCAGAAGAGGAAGGCTTATTTACCTTTGATGATGTAGCAAAGACTGTATCCGAAAAGATGATACGTCGTCACCCGCATGTCTTTGATGGGGTAACATATAATTCTAAAGAAGAACAGCATGCTGCCTGGGAAGAACTAAAAAAAGCTGAAAAAGAAGGTAAAGAATGGTTTGCGGATACACTTCCAGAAGCTTTTGAAGAAGCTAAAGAACTTGTCGAAAAAGCAAAAGAGCGAAAGGGCTATAATTAGTTATGGAGATTATATTAGTAAATGAGAATGAACCATATTGGGATAAGCTAATAGCATTTTCTAGAAATTGCTCATGGAACCCAGGCAAGAATTTAGCTAATAGGATGGAAAAACATGACTTCAAAGATAAAGAGCAAATATTTGTTGCTATAGAGGCTAACCAGATAGCAGGATTTTGCGTTTTTGAAGAGAACGGATATATTCCACCTGAATATAATTACCACCCATTTATAAATCTAGTATTTGTAGATGAATCCTATAGAGGCAAAAGAGTTTCAGAAAAGCTAATAGAAAAAGCCCTAAGTTATGGCAAAGAACTAGGATTAAATAAAGTTTATCTAAAAAGCGAACATCGTGGCCTATATGAAAAATATGGATTTAAAAAGATTGCAGATTTTACTCCTATTGTAGGTCTTGCAGATCAAATATTTGAAAAGAACATATAAAAGAACTAAAAGGATTTTAAACCCCAATATCGAAATTCATTCCAGAGAGGAGGCCATTATCGGCTTCCTTTCTGTTTTTTTGATAAGGATTATCTTCGTTTGGATAGGCAATCTTAGTGTGGGTGGTGCCGCCTGAGACGTAGGTGCGGCCGCACTCAGGGCAGACAGCAGTATGGATAGAAACAGAGGCCTGAAGGACTTTGCCGCCACTTTCCTCAGCTTTGTCGTAGGCATTATTTACGTGCTCCTGCTCATGGCCGCGGACACGTGCAGCAGCTGCATTAGGTGATATATGAGCAGCAGATTTAAAGGATACTTGTTCGTCAGATCCGTCCTGATATTTTCTGCTGGCGCAAGTTTCGCATTCAATTACACCAGCACGTTTTGCAGCGCGTTCGCTGGTAATATTCTTGGCTAAGGACTCACTTTTGCCCTCAGCACGCAGTTCATCTGCAATTTTAGAATCAACAGGAGTTGTAGCGCCAGAATTAAAAGAATTACTATATGGAGAAAAGTTAGTGTTTATGCCATTAATACCCAACATAGAATCACCACCTTAAAACGAACAAAGGTTATATATAGTAATAATAACACTAATGTACGTCTAAAGTATGAAGTTGTATAATAAGAGCTAAATTTAGTTATATTAGGGAGTATGGAAGGAAAGCCAATGAAAAGAAGGATAGCTTTATCAATATGCTTGGCCTTATCGCTAGTAGCATGCGGCAAGCAAACGGTTATGCAAGAGCAGGTGTCGGCCCAGGAGGCCAACTATAGCCAGCCACAGCCTGTGGAATCTACCACAGAAGATAATGGTGAATACGATTTCACATTATGCTTCGCCGGCGATATCAACTTTGATGAAAATTGGGCCACAACCCAATATCTGAATACCTGCGCAAATGGTATAGCGGACTGCATTTCACCGGAGTTGATAAGTACCATGCAGCAGGCCGATATAATGTGGATAAATAACGAGTTTACATACAGCGACCGTGGACAACCACTGCCCGGAAAAGCCTACACTTTCAGAGCCAATCCGGCCAGAGTAGAGAATCTGAAGTTGCTTGGGGTTGATATAGTAGGTCTTGCAAATAATCATGTGTACGATTATGGAAAAGATGCATTGCTTGATACCATGGATACCTTGGATGCAGCAGGGATTCCATATGTGGGAGCAGGCCATAATCTGGCCGAGGCTAGTGAGCCAGTATACATGGAAGTCCAGGGAAAGAAGATAGCTTTCGTGGCTGCATCCCGTGCAGAAAAGAACAAGATGACACCACAGGCCACAGATATCGAGCCAGGAATTCTCAGATGCTATGACACAGCCCTCTTTGACGAAGAGATAAAAGAGGCCGATGCCAATGCGGATATTGTGGTGGCGCTACCTCATTGGGGTACTGAATATTCCACAGTGCTGGAGCCAGTCCAAACGGCCACAGCCCATGAATACATCGATGCCGGCGCGGATGTAATCATAGGCGCCCACACCCATTGCCTTCAGGGCTTCGAGTTTTACAACGATGTACCAATAGTCTACAGTCTTGGAAATTATTGGTTCAACGAAAAGACGTTGGATACCATGCTTATCACACTTCATTGCTATGGAGATAATGATGAGGAAAATATGGACGTTATCATTACACCAGCATTGCAAGCAAACTGCACAACCCAGTACGTTGCTGATGAAGCAAAGCAGCGCCAGCTGTATGATAAACTGGAAGAGATTTCTGTTGAAGTAGAAATTGATGATAGTGGGATTGTTAGAAAACAAATAAAATAAATTATAAATAAAAAAAAGGGAGTTTTAACTATGGAAAAAAATGCAGGCTATTATTTTACACTAGCTGAGGTTGCACTTAAGGCTGCAAATTATGACGAAGCTTTGGGCTACATGGAGACAGGGCGCGAAATTGATCCTAATTTTATGGATTGGGATTTGTATGAAATCTATATCTGGTTTAACCGTGAGGATTATTATACAGTAGCGGAGCTTTGCCACAACTATTATGAGAAGGATGATCAGAATGTAAAGGTATTAGAAATCTGGCAGGAAGCATGCGAGTACCTTGAGTGGTATAAGGATGTTGTTGGAATAGGATATGCTGCAATCGATTTAAATACAGATAATCCTGAGGTTTATGCAAGAAATGCAAGGGCATATGCTTTGTATAATCAATATCGAGATGCTATCGACTGCCTAGAGGAGGTTGTAGACAAGTATCCTGAGTTAAATATGGATCTTGAAAAGCTTTATTATGATTTGGTTACAGATGATGGCCATGGTGGAATGGAAGATGCAACCAAATCTATTGAATATGCTGAAAAAGCAAGAAGTCTTGGTGAGTTTGATTGGAGAATGGAATATCGTGATATCAATATGAGAATGTATATTGGTGACAACGATAATGCAATCAAGGTTGCCGAGGAAGCAATCGAGAAACTAAAAGATGTAGAGTTGGATGAAGACGATGCGGCAATGAATCCAGATCTTGTATTTAAATGGCTGATTGGAAAAAATATGCTTTTGAAGCGAGAAGATCATTTCTGTATGCCACTGGATAAAGAAAAGACAAGAGCGGCAGCTGAAAACTTGAAGCAGACATTCGAAGAATCTATGGCAAGAAATGAGTTGGATACGCAAGGTTGTACATTGGAAAACCTTTACACTTGCTATAGGCTTCTTGGGGAATATGATGAGGGAATTCAGTTTATGACTGAAGCTGAATCAAAAATGGATGAGGATACAAAGGAAGCGCTTTCTGACACTATAAATCGCCTGACAGGCCGTTTATATGTTTTGAAAAAAGATTATGCAAAGGCTAGAGAGTGTATCTTAAAGGATATAAAATCCATCGACCTTAGTCAGTATCATGATTACGAATCTGACAAGATGGTTACAGCAGAAAATCTAAATGAATTCAAACGCATAAACATTAATCCTGAGGTTGATAGATTGCGAGATGTGCTGGTAACCCTTGTGGAAATGCCGGAATTATTCACTCAGGAAGAGAGAGAAAAGTCAATAAATGACCTTCTTGAGTTTATAGAAAAAGTAGTTGAATTAAATCTGGATGGAATGGATGTAATGATTCCTTTTGTTGGCCATGCAATTCATTATTCACCAGCAGTTACTACTGATTACGAGAGATTATATAAAATCATAAACTCGAAATTCATGAAGAAGATGTTTGCAAATGCAACAGAATACTATCGTGATATGTACTACAAAAATCTCATGCGTATTTGCGCATTTATGCAAAAGGATAATGAATCAAAGGCTTATGCAAAATCGTATCTTAATTTGATAAATGATAAAAAGTATTGCATAGATAAAAAAGTAAGTTTTGATGAAGCATGTAAGGTAGCAAGAATCAGCAATCGAATTGATATTGCTGCCCTTGGAACAGCATATCTATACATGGGTAAAATCGAGGATGCAAAAAACACATTATTGCTAATGATGATGAACCCTGTATGTTGGTTCTGCGATAAGAGCGGATGCTTAGAATACTATTTGCTGAAAGCAGAGATAGATATAGCAGAAGGAAATTATGAAGAAGCACAAAAGTATCTTGATGAAGTCGAGAAAACTGAGTGGAATAATCATGAGGAAATTGCTGCTTCTTTGAAGCTGTATCTTAAAAGCAAGAATCTAGTTTAATGACAAATTGCGAGGAAAAAACATGACAGAATTACAAACAGGCAGACCAACGGACACAACAGGACGTTTAGACAGGGAAGTCAGAGTATACGATTATCTGGATAACCTTGGAATTGAGTACAAGCGTATAGACCATGCACCCGCAGACACAATGGAAGTTTGCGCCGAGATAGATAAATCCCTTGGTGCATTAATTTGCAAGAACCTGTTTTTGTCTAACAGACAGAAGACAAACTTTTATCTACTGATGATTCCAGGAGATAAAAAGTTCAAAACAAAGGAGCTTTCAAAGCAGATAAATTCAGCAAGGCTGTCATTTGCAGACCCAGAGGATATGCTCAAATATCTAGATATCGAGCCAGGCTCAGTTAGTGTGATGGGGCTGATGAATGATAAAGACCATGCGGTACAGCTTTTGGTAGACGAAGATGTGAAAAACAGCGAGTTTATCGGTTGCCATCCATGCGTAAATACATCAAGCATGAAGATAGCGGCAAAGGATATTTTTGATGTATATCTTCCAGCAGTAGGCTACGAGCCAAGAATAGTTACATTGCTTGGCGAAGACTAGAATTTAAAGGATGGAGGAAATGACATGGACAAGTTGATACTTGGATATTTGGTCATTGCTAATATTGCAGGCTTAGCCGTAATGGGAATCGACAAAGCAAAAGCCATCAAAGGTGCTTGGCGCATTCCAGAAAAGACATTATTTTTATTCAGCTTAATAGGCGGAAGCATCGGAACATGGGCAGGGATGTACCTGTTCCACCACAAGACAAAACACTGGTATTTTGTGATTGGCATGCCAGCAATTCTGATTATCCAGTTGGTTATAGCGGCATATTTTATGGGCTTGATATAGGAGAAAAATCATTAGTGAAATATAAAAATATAGTAGAAGCAAAGTTCATATCACGTCCAAATCGCTTTATAGCCCAGGTAGATATTGATGGGCAGGAAGTAACAGTTCATGTGAAAAATACTGGCCGTTGCAAGGAATTATTGCTTCCTGGCAGAGTGGTATACCTGGAAAAGGCCACAAATCCTGAGCGCAAGACACCATATGATTTGGTTGCCGTTGAGACACCTATCGGAATAATCAACATCGATTCTCAGGCGCCAAATGCAGTGGTGAAAGAATGGCTGGAAAAGCAGGATTACGATTATATCGATCCGGAGCATAAATATGGCGATTCCAGAATCGATTTCTTTATGAAAAAAGGTAAGGATGAATATCTTCTTGAAGTTAAAGGTTGCACACTTATTAAAGATGGTGTAGGCTTTTTTCCTGATGCGCCTACAGAGCGAGGAGTAAAGCACTTGAGAGAGTTAGCAAAGGCTACAAAGCTTGGCTATAAGGCTATGGTGGCTTTTGTAATTCAAGTAGATGGAGTTACAGAGGTGCGCCCCAATGTGGAGACTCACCCAGAGTTTGGAGCTGCTTTACAAGAGGCTAAGGACGCAGGCGTACAGGTGCTGTTTTTGCAGTGCCATGTAGAAAAAGATTTATTGGAGATTATTAATTAACAGATGAAACGTGATTATAAAGGAATATTGCTTACAATTATGGGGGCCTCCTGTTGGGGGCTCTCAGGTTCTGTGGGCCAGTATTTATTTGATGTGCAGCAGATGGATAGCCAGTGGCTTGTGCCTATCCGTCTGGGCATGGCAGGAATTATCTTACTTATTTACTGCCTTATAAAATACAAAAAAGAGACTTTCAAGCCATGGGCCACACCTGGCCAGTCTATAAACATGCTGATATATGGCTTGCTAGGAGTTAGCTGCTGCCAGTTTCTATATTTCCTAACTATAGAGCTTTCAAATGCAGCCATAGGTACGATTTTGCAGGATTTAGCACCTATTTTCATTTTGATGGTGACATGTCTGAAGGGAAAAAGATTACCAAGAGTCGGTGAGATATGTGCAATACTACTGGCAATCCTTGGTGTATTCTTCCTTACAACCCATGGAAACATCGAAAACCTTTCAGTACCAAAGGGTGCGCTGATAGCGGGAGTTGGTAGCGCGGTATGCGTAATGATTTACAATGTACTTGCGCCAAGAATCACCAGCGACACACCTGTAGTTATCGCTCAGGCCTGGTCATTCTTGCTTGGCGGAGCCTTCGGATGCCTTGTCTTTAGGATATGGCAAATCCCTTACACACCAAACATTTACGGACTTCTTGGCATAGCCTTCGTAGTACTTGTTGGAAACATTGGAGCATTTACTCTATACATCAGTGGAGTTAAGCGAATCGGCCCAAACAAGGCCAGCCTTTACAGCTTCGCAGAGCCTATAACTGCTGCAATCATCGGAACTACAATCCTTGGAAACAAGTTCACAGTGTACGATGCGCTTGGATTTACGCTGATTTTCCTGATGCTGTGTAGTATTACATTTTCTAAAAAAGAATAGAGGTTATAAGACAACAGACAAAAACTGTTGTCTTTTTTATTGAAAAAATAGATGAAAGTGTCATACTAGAAAATGCAGAAAAAAGGAGACATAATATTATGAAAAAGAAAGCTTTGTTATTAATGTTAAGCGCAAGCCTTATTTTAACAGGCTGCAAAACAATTAAAATTACAATTGAGGATGATGAGGATACACAGACTACAGAGTCAGCAGCGTCAGCGAATTCAGAATCAACAACTGATACAAAAGAAGGTTCAACTGAAACATCCGAATCTGCAATCGCAGATGATGAGCTTGAGAACAATGATGAA
The DNA here is from genome assembly GCF_900218035.1 of Pseudobutyrivibrio ruminis DSM 9787. GTDB lineage: Bacteria > Bacillota > Clostridia > Lachnospirales > Lachnospiraceae > Pseudobutyrivibrio > Pseudobutyrivibrio ruminis. Next base: position 30,295 of record NZ_OBMR01000009.1, on the reverse strand, counting down.
AATATCACAGAAACACCAGCAGCTATCACCATCAAAAATCCATCATGGGATAAGTTCAATAACACAGGATTAAATGCTGATGATTACCCACATCTTTCCCTTACCAAGACAAAGGAGGAGAGCCAGGACTGGCTAGACACTGATGTATGGTGCCAGAAGAATGGTTTCGAGTATCAGAAGCTTCCGTACTCAGATGGAACATTTACATACATGGGGCTCTATCCAAAGGATGATTATTCATGCACAGCACTTACAATTTCATCCGAGAGCACAGGGGATATCCTTTATTATTTGGATTTATACGAGCTTTGTTATGGCCCAGATGAATCAGGTAGATATTCACAGGCTGTGCAGGATATTCAGTATGCAGTGATGGATGATAATGCAAACATCCTTTATGTTTCAATAATGCACAACGGATATTCTAGCGAGAACCCATTATCAAGCCACATCGTAGCTATCGACCTTCAGAAAAATGAAGTGATTTGGCGAAGCGAGCCACTTGTATCAGGCCTTTGTAACTTCATCGTGGATGATGATACAATCATCTGCGGATATGGTTTTACATCCGAGCCAGACTATATCTACTTGCTTGATAAGCACACAGGCGACAAGGTGGATGAGATTTCGGTAAAATCGGCTCCAGAGCAGTTTGATATCAAGGGTGACACACTTTATGTGGCCACATACAACACAGCCTACGAGTTCACAATTCAAAGATAGAAAAGGATAAGTAAATGAGCGAAAACGAAAAACTTGAGTGGGAAGAGGTATCCTGCGAACACATCGTAAATGACGAATGGATAGATTTCAGAAAAAGCAGATACAGATTTCCAGATGGAAGAGAATTTGAGCCATACTACAGCTACAGCCGCCGCGACTATGTGGTAATAGTAGCCACAGATGAAGATGGAAATTACATCTGCGTTAGACAGTACCGTCACGGAATCAAGCGAGTGAACACAGAGTTTTGTGCTGGCGGAATTGAGCGCACAGATGGCAAAGAATACGGAAACCGCCAGGATGATGGTAGCACAGAGGATGCTCTTGCGGCAGCAAAGCGAGAGCTTATGGAGGAGACAGGATACGAAAGCGACGACTGGAAGTTTCTCCTTACTGTTCCATCAAATGCCACTATGGCTGATAATTACGCCTACATCTACGTTGCAAAGAATTGTAGAAAGGTGAGCGGACAGAACCTTGATGAGACAGAAGTCTTAAACGTACATCTTTACAATAGAGCACAGATTGATAAAATGATTGCCTCAGGCGAATTCCCACAGGCTAATCACATTCTCGCGTTGCTCCTTGCAGATAAAGAAGAGAATAGATAGTAAAAAAAGTGATTACTCCGATAATACAGAGTAATCACTTTTTGAATTCCATAAAATCCACTCATCATAGCCGGCATCATAGACAGCTTGAATTTCGCTGTCGATGGCGGCTTTGTCATATTCTATGTGGCCTTCCACATTTTCAGCGGTGAAGGCCTGAAGCCATGGGCGAACGGTCCCTTTATCCTCATCTGGGATGGAAGCCAGCGCATATGCGGAGCCTGATAAAGCACCGTAGATGGTATCGTAAGGATTGGCATCAGGTACATCCAGACCGAAATCTCCGGCAGCATAATGGGATGGATAAATCATTGGGCTGATGCAATCAACATTTGAGGCGAAGTCAGTGTAGCTTTGTCCGATGTGCTTTGCATCCACATCGCTTGTTATAATTGTTCCGAAGACATTGGCGCTGACAGGAGCAAACGCTTCTTCATGAACAGCAGAAGTGATTTGTGAAAGGAAGCTGTTGATGTATTCCTGTCTGCTTTCATCATCAGAGGCAACGCCATAAACAGCATCTTCTGAGTTCTGGCCCACTGGAAAACGAACATAATCAAGCTGAATCTCATCAAATCCAAGGAGAGCGCAATCTACAGCAATGTCTGTCACATAATCCCATACTTCCTGCTTGCATGGATTCACCCATGCATTTCCCATTGAATCAACCACCGGTTCACCAGTTGAATCCAGCAACGCCAGCTCAGGATGAGCCTCAGCTAAAACTGGGTCCTTAAAGCAAGAGATTCGGCCGATGACGTAAATATCGTTATCATGAAGAGTTTGTAAAAGCGCTTTAATATCCTTTATGTATGGGATACAAGCTTTGGTTTCGTCGGTATCTGGATTGTCTAGATAAAAGGAGATGTTTCCGGAATCTTCCTTAATATCAAGTACAACAGCATTTAAATCAGTGGAGTTGATAAGATCTATTAATTCATCCATTTTTTCAGTGCCGGCGGTTGGCGCAGTCACATAGATGCCATGGACCTTAGGATGTGAGAAGGTATGTTCATCAGGTGAAATAATAGGAGCGCATCCATTATCGTCACTACGTTCCTTGATAACGGTGGCTTTACTAACCGAACTTATAATCAGCACGGCAACAAGAATTGCCGCGGAAATTCCAAATGCAATAGCTAAAGGTAAATATCGTTTAATATATTTCATAAAAAATCTCCCCAAATGTATGTTAGGTATAATAATACAACATATTTAAATAATTTTAAAACGCTCTGGCAAAATAGTGTTAGAATTAGAACAAGAGATTTGTTGTAATGAGAATGATTCTATGATACAAAATATAGTAAAAATCTTAGGATAATAGGAGTGGATATGACATATTTAACTTGTTTTTTTCTCGATAATGAGAAGGATATTATTGTAAATCTCTACAAGGATCTAGACAGGATGTACTATGTTCTGACCACGCCAAATCACAGTACAGGCAACCTTATTCGTAATCTTTCAAAGACCTGTAACCTCCCACTTTCACAGGATGACAATGGAATGCTTATCATCACAGACGAAATCCCATGCTTTATAGATGGAAATAATCAGGAAAGCTATATCTTCAAACTGGCAGACACCGAGATTGCCAGCATTTTTCCAGATGGCACAGTAGATAGAAAAGCTACAATCCCAGCCATTGCAAAGACTCTCATGAGTCAGACAAAGGATTTCAAGCTTCCTGCTGGAAAGACAATATTCAAGACATTCATCCGCAAGGATTTAAAATTCAGAGCAGATTTGCACACCCACATGAACGGAAATTTGACAGGCGATATTCTCATTGCACTGGGAATCGCTCATCAGATTCGCTATCCACTTTATTATGTGAAGAAACTGGAGCTGGAGCTTACAGACGCCCAGTGGGAAAAGGTAAATGCCCAGCGTGAAAAGGTTGCCAGACAGTTCGTATCATCGGATTTGCAGGGCAAGTATTTGGACCGCAGAATCAATGATAATACATTTATAAACTTTGCAGACCTAATCCTAAACAACCTGGACAATGCAGAGATGAATATCGTAAAGATTAGAAATTCTCTGGCTGTTATAAAGGATGGACAGGCCGTATTTACAAACCTGGAAAAGGTTTACCTGTATCGCTATGTATTCTGTAAGGGAAAGGAAAGCGAGGAGCAGATACCTTTTGCAAAGGTGGATATGATTCCAGATGAGGATGTTAAAAACGCCCTTAAGCAGATGCTTCGTGATAGGGAAAATCCTGATTATTGCCACAACACAATCTTCCAGGATAAGCTTCTTTGGATTGCTAGAAGCTACAAAAAGCAGGGCGTTTGCTATGCAGAAATCAGTGACACAACCCTTGTTAAAAAGTACGAATCAATCGAAATGCTTAGACAGGTTCATGCCGTGATGCCAAGCATTTACCAAGAGACAGGTGTCATGATTCGATTCCTTGCAGCGATGCGTCGTATCCCTCTTACAATCGTTAAGGATGCCGTCACTCCAGCCAACTACCTGGAGCAGAACTTAGAGGTGCTTAAAGCAACAGCCCTTGATCCATATGTTGCAGGCTGCGATTTCGTAGGCGAGGAGATAAACGATATCATCACCCTCAAGCCTGCATTCAAAGAAATCGTAAAGATTGCAAAGGCTGATCCAAGCTTTGTTATCAGAGTTCATGCTGGAGAAAATGATAGCCAAAAGGACAACATAGCCCATTCAATTGCCTGCGTAAAAGAATCATTGGAGCCAGGCCAGAAGATGCCAAAGATGCGTTTGGGCCATGGACTTTATACATACAGCCTTGCATCAAAGAAGGGCAAGGAGACATTAAAAGAGCTAAAGGAAAACAATGTGGTTCTTGAGTTCCAAATCACAAGTAACGTGCGTTTGAACAACCTGAATTCACTTCAGAATCATCCACTTAAGCAGTACCTCGAAAAAGGAATTTCCTGTGTACAGGGTACAGATGGTGCAGCCCTCTATGGAACAAACTCAATCGACGAGCAGCTTTCTCTGGAGAAAATGCTTGGTCTTACGGACGAAGAGCTTAAGCAAATGCACGATTCCGAGAGCAAGATAATCGAAGAAAGCCAAAAGGCATATTCAGTAAAGAAGGCAGCCTTCGCTGAGCTTTTAGGTGACCGTGACATGGAGGAGGTTCTCCTTGAAAAGATGCAGGCCGTAACCATTTCAAAGGCCAAGGCAAAGTCTGCACCAAAGCTTGACGCCAACACGGAGCTGAAGGACCAGATTGAGGAAATTACATGGGACAGAACACCAGTGGTTCTCTTGGGAGGAAGCTTTAACACTGAAAATAGAACAACCAAAATCAGCGCCAATGCTATAAAGCAAATGGACGATATGCTTGAATACATGAGTCCGGACGAGGTTTGCTTTGTCATAGGTCATAAGCTCTCCGGCTATGAAAAATATCTTTTAGACCACAATGATAAGGGTTTCAGAATCTATTCATTTGTGCCTGCTCTTATTACAAAGAAAGAGGCAGAAAAGATTAAGGAAGCTGATGTTAAGGTTCGAGTTTCAATCGAGTCTGAAGGCATGGGAATATACAAAAGTATTAACTATGAGATTTTCGAGCGTCGCCCATCAGTGGTAGTAGCTTTTGATGGAAATAGTGCAGCAGCTAATCTTATCCAAGAGGCGAAGAATGGCAAGGGCCGCTCTGTAATACTGATTTGGAACCATTCCAAGACACTTATGCAGAAGGCTAAATCCCTTCACGGATATGTTTATTCATTCGATGGAGAAAACCCTTTGATTAATATTATTGATTCGTTAAAAACTAAATTTAAGAGCAAATAAATAACTCAATTTTATTTACTAAAAAATGCAAATGAGCTATATTTAAAGAAGCGAATTTTTAGCGACATAATAACAAAAAGGAAGAATATTTGTTAAGGAGGAAAAAATGGGTTTTTTTGATGATTTTGGAAAAAAGATTTCCGATGCTAGTCAAGGAGCTATTGCTAAGACAAAAGATTTTGCAGATGTAGCAAAGCTTAACTCAAATATTTCAGATGAGGAGCGCAGAATCAACAATGCATATCAGCAGATTGGTAAGCTCTATTTTGAAATGCATCTTGAAGACTTTGAAGATTGCTTTAAGGATCACTTTGCAGCAATCAATGAATCACTTGGAAAGATTCAAGACTACAGACAGCAGATTACAAACATCAAGGGTGTTGTAAAGTGCCCTAACTGCGGAGCTGAGGTTCCTAAGGATTCAGCTTTCTGTAGCTCATGTGGTACACCAGTACCAAAGCAGGAGGCACCTGTAGATGTACCTGCAGCAGAGGCTGAGGTAGTATCAGCACCAGAGGCAGCTCCAGTAGCAGAAGAAGCTCCTGTTGAAACACCTGTAGAGGAGGCTCCAGCAGTAGAAGCCCCAGTAGAAAAGAAGTGCCCATCATGCGGCGCAACACTTGAAAATGGTGCATTATTTTGCACAAATTGTGGAACTAAAGTAGAGGAGAATTAATAGTTATGGAAAAGACAAAATTAGGTTTACCAGTAGGTTTATTTGGAGCATTTGCGATTGCAGCAGTTGGTTTTGGCGGATATGTAGCAACAGCTCTTGTAGTAGGATATGTTCTTCTTATGGAAGAAAACACATGGTTAAAGAAGGCTGTAGTTAAGGCAGCTGCCACAATGGTATTCTTTGATTTCCTTATTGCATTAGTTGGAATCATTCCAGATGCTGCTGATTGGGTTGTATCTCTCATCAATACATTTGGTGCAGATATTTATGGAAACTTTGTTTCAGATATCTTCAACCTTGTATGCCGTGTTCTTAGCATTTGCGAAGATATCATCTTCATCGGTCTTATCTTCAAGGCTCTTAACCAGGGCACAATCGCTATTCCATTTGTTGATGGTTTAGTTGAAAAGAATATGTAATACAAATTTCATCATTTAAACAAACTAATTTGTTATACTGACCCCACAGTAAAGGTGGGATGCAGTATGGATTACAATTGGCAAGACGAGAGCAAGCCTTATAGTTCTGACGATGCATATGAGGATTTAGAGAAGCTTAAAGAAATGCTTCACGAAGCTCAGCGCAAAATCAACAGAGGCAAGCTTGAGAAAAGCGATATTGATTTAAGTATTAATATCGAAATGGATGAAAATAATAAATAGTGTTTAAACCCCTGATTAATTTTAATCAGGGGTATTTTTTTATATAAACCGTGAAAACTCGGTGAATTTTGCAAAAAAGATTGCGTGCTACTTAATAAAAAATATATAATAAATCCGTAAATTAAATAAAGAAATGAGGAAAAGTTATGTGGTTATTTTTTACCCTCGCAACAACCTTTATCTGGGGTCTTGCGGAGCTATTCTATAAGAAGGGAGCTAATCCGGACGAGAAGTTTGCTCATTTGAAGATATGCGTTTCCGTAGGTATCATCATGGGTATGCATGCAATCTTTACATTGCTTACTCAGGATATCGGATACGATCCAATCAACCTTGTTCGCTATCTTCCAGTATCCCTTTGCTACATTCTTTCAATGGCATTTTCATTCTTCGGAATGCGATTCATTGAGGAGTCAATCTCAGATCCAATCGAGAACACATCAGGTGCCATCGTTTCACTTATGTGCGTAATCATCCTTGGTGAGACAATTGCAACAGGCTCAATCATTGCTATCGTCATCATCGTTATCGGTATTCTTGGACTTGGCTTCCTTGAGAACAACGGCGATACCGACAGAAAGAAAAAGCTTGGAAAGAAGATGGCAATTATCGCATTTGCGATGCCATTCTGCTATGCAACACTTGATGCACTTGGAACATTCCTTGATATTTATTATTTGGAAATGGAAACAAGCCCACTTGCAAACGTAAACGAGGCAACAATCGAAGAGGTAGCTAACACATCTTACGAGCTCACATTCTTCATCTGTGCAATTCTTCTCTTACTTTTCATGTGGAGCCGCGGAGTGAAGTTCGAGCTTCCAAAACAGAGAGACAAAGTACTTGCCGGTGTTTGCGAGACAGCAGGTCAGTTTACATACGTATATGCAATGAGTGGAAATGGTGCAATCGCTGCTCCAATCATTTCAGCAGTATGTGTAGTATCACTTACACTTTCAAGAATCTTCCTTAAAGAAAAGCTTACAAGAAAGCAGTATCTATTCTTGTTCTTGGTCATCGCAGGTATCCTTATTTTAGCGACAATTGAGGGAGACTAAAAATCGTAAATGCGATATAATCAAAATAACAAAGGAGACACAATGGGGCGTACATTATATTTAGAATGTAATTCAGGCATTAGTGGCGATATGACTGTAGGTGCGCTTTTAGACTTGGGGGCTGATAAGCAATACTTATCCGAGGTCCTAAGTACCATAAATGCTGAGGGCTTCAAGATTGCTTACAGCAGAGTGAAGCGAGCAGGTTTGGATTGCATGGATTTTGATGTAATCTTGGATGATGAGCATGATGGTCATGACCATGACATGGATTATCTTTATGGACATCTCCATGAGGAGCATCATGAACATGAGCATCACCACGAACACCATCATGAGCATAGGGGCATGAAGGAGATAAATCAAATTATCGATTCTGCAGCCCTTACAGATAGAGCAAGAGAGATTGCTAAAAGGATATTTAATGTGTTGGCAGAGGCAGAATCAAAGGCCCATGGGGTACCAGTGGAGCAGGTTCATTTCCACGAGGTTGGGGCTATTGATTCTATCGTCGATATCATTTCCATTGCAGTTTGCATGGACAATCTGGATATCACAGACGTGATTGTTCCAAAGCTATATGAGGGCCAGGGAACTGTCAGATGTCAGCATGGCATTTTGCCAGTGCCAGTGCCAGCAGTAACCAATATTGTTTCTAAATACAAAATTGGATTAGAAATTCTAGACATCAATGGAGAGTTAGTTACTCCAACAGGAGCTGCCACAGTAGCGGCACTTAGAACAAGCGACACATTGCCAAAGGAATTCGTTATCGAAAAGGTTGGCATGGGTAGCGGAAAACGGGACTATGGTTTAGCAGGTTTTTTACGAGCAATGATTATTAAATAATCGGGGGGAAAAGGGGTTTCTTACATGGAGAAGATTGAAGAATTTAAGGATTACTCAGCTAGTGAAGTTTTGTATATGTTAAAGGATTTGCCTGATGCCTGCTGTGTTTTCAGGGTTATGACAGATCCTTTTGGCACTGTACATGACATGCAGTTCATTTTCGTAAACGAAAAATACGCATCTTTAGTTGGAAAACCAACAGCGGAATTAATGGGTGCAACATACTATACAACTGTTGCAAACAGGGATGAAGATTGGATAAGGCTCAGCTATCAGGCTGCAGTCATGCGCCAATCTGTCATCAACCGCACTTTCAATACACAGTTCAATAAATGGTTCGAATTCTGGGCAGTTCCAGTTTATAAAAAGGGCTTTTGCGCCTTCATCATTCATGATGTTACAGCTGAAAAGCGCAAGGAGGAAAACCAGGAAATTGTATCTAATTCTAATAATCTAATCTTGGATTGCGCCAAGGTTCTTTCCACAAGCGATTTTAAAAGAGGTATCAAGGCTACACTGAAAGCTCTTGGAACAAAAATAAAGGCAGACAGAGTCTATATTGTAGAGTCGAAGGGCGGTGACCTGGGAGATATCTATGAGTGGACAGACAAAAAGAGTGGCACAGGCCTGCCAAACAGAAAAGACTTTGAGAGATTTGATTTCTTCACAATGTGGGATAGGCAGTTGCTGGAGAATAGAGTTGTAATTGTTAATGATACGAAAGAAATCATCAAGAAGAATAAAGAAGTATACGAGGATGTACTGCAGGGAACAATTTCCCGTTACATTATCACGGCTATACAGGACAAGAGTGAGACAATCGGATATCTTGTTGCCGACAATTTCTCTTTGTACCTGGATATAAATCTGGCAGAAGTATTTGAGACAGTTGCCATCTTCATTTCCGAGGAGCTTAGAAACTACATCCTTGGTCAGGAAATGCAATATATGAGTTCCCACGATGCAATGACAAACCTAAGAAACAGGAATGCATTTACAGCAACCCTCAACATGATAGAGGGTATGAAGATACCTGTTGGGGTATGCTTTGCTGATATCAACGGTCTTAAGGCAATCAATGATGATCAGGGCCACGATGCAGGTGACGAGTACATAAAAGAAGCAGGAGCCATTGTAGAATCAGTCTTCAAGAAGAAATACAGCTATCGAATCGGTGGAGACGAGTTTATCGCCATTGTTCCTCAAGTAGAAAAGGAATATTTCGAGGAGCTAGTAGCAAAGCTACGAAAAAAATGTAAAAAGGTATCTATGGCTATAGGCGCTGTATGGCAGGAAAATGCAGAAAATATAGAAGAGATGATTAACAGTGCCGACAAGCTGATGTACAATGATAAGGCAGAGTTCTATTCTGCAAATAACGACCGAAGACACTAGGATTTATTATGGCAAAACAGAAAAAGCAGATTGAATACAGATATTATGAGATTCCAGAAGGCCATTATGTAATGGCGCTTTTGGGCGATAGTTGGGTTCGCAGTTACGGAGCGGAGCAGGAAAATCTTCTTCATTTTCATAACTATATGGAAATAGGTTACTGCTATTGGGGCAATGGCCAGCTCACAATCGAGGAGGCCAATGTTAATTACAAAGGTGGAATAATCACCATCATCCCAGAGAATATTCCACACGAGACCAAAAGTTTCAACAACGGAATCTGCAAATGGGAGTATCTGTACATCGATATTAACAGCTTCATAAAAAAGGAAATGCAGTTCAAGCGCATGCTTCCTGAGGAAGTGATAAAGCGCCTTAACAATCAGGGCTATGTAATTCAGTGGAATCAGAATAAGACCTTGAATACCATTGTTAGAAACATCATTGAGGAATACCGTGAGCAAAAGCCTTACTATAAGGAATCTGTAAAGGGCTATCTGAGAGCATTCATAGTGGAGTTGCTTCGTATCAACGAGGATATGAGTTCTTCCCTTACAATCGAGGAGAAGCGCCTAAATAGCTACATTGAAAAGAGTATAAATTACTTTGCAGAACACTATGCAGAGGAAATAAAGATGGCTGATGTGGCCGATGAATGTGGTCTTTCTGAAAGCCATTTTAGACGCATATTCGAAGAGACAATGAGCATGAAGCCTCTTGATTATTTGAATATGGTTCGAATAGACAAGGCATGCGAGATAATCCAGAACAAGGATTACGCCATGGAGGAAGTTGGATTTAGAGTTGGATATCAGACTCCATCAACCTTCAATCGTAACTTCAAAAAGCTTACTGGTAAGACACCTTATCAGTGGAAAAAAGAAGAGAATCATTTAGGAATAACAAAAAAGAATTATCAAATCAGTGCAAAGAAAGGATGGTAATTTAGCTACGCTAAATCGCCATCCTTTTTTCACGTTCTTAACATATTTTCGTAGAAAAACAATTATTTAACAATCTTTGATAGTCGAATTTGCACTTTTTTAGAGTGATTTTGTCAGACAATAAGCAGATATAACTAGTATTATGACCATATGAGGGGTACGTATTGGGTAATAAGTTGTGCATGATGCACAATAACCCCCGAACAATTTAAACAAATAAGGAGAAGAAGAGAATGAAGAGAAGATTACTTTCACTCATGCTTGTTGGTGCAATGGCAGCTTCTATGGTAGCATGCGGCAGCTCAAGCTCAGACACAGCAGCAACAGGCGATGCTGCTACAACAGAGGACGGCGCAGCTGCAGCCGACGTTCAGTCAGATGACGAGAACACACTTACAGTTTATGCTTGGGACGAAAACTTCAATATCCCAGCACTTCAGGCAGCTGAGAAGGATTACCAGGATGTTAATCCAGATTTCCATCTTGAAATTATCACACAGTCACAGTCTTCAGATGTTGAGAACGCTGTAACACTTGCAGCAGAGGCTGGCGACTACAGCACATTACCAGATATCGTACTTTTCCAGGATCACTACATCCAGCAGTACGTTACAAATTATCCAGATGCATGGCAGGATGTTGACGATGCTGATTGCGATTGGGCAGGACTTGGAGCTGAGAAGCTTTCATACTCTACAATCGATGGCAAGCATTACGGATTCCCTGTAGATGCAGGAACAGCAATCTTTGCTTACAGAACAGACCTTCTTGAGCAGGCTGGTTACACAATCGATGATGTAACAGGTATTACTTGGGACAGATTTGATGAAATCGGTAAAGATGTATACGCTGCAACAGGCAAGTATTTACTTTGCATGGACGGCGACGGAAACGACTTATTCTACATGATGCTTCAGGCTGAAGGTGCTTCGCAGTTCAAGAACGGCGAGCCATACTTCACAGAGAATGAGAAGCTTGTGGATGTATTCAACGTAGTAGTTAAACTTGCTCAGGACAATGTTCTTTACCTTGCAAATGACTGGTCAGATTACACAGATCAGGCTATTCAGGGCGACATGGTTGCAGGTGTTTACAATGGTAACTGGATCATTCCTACAATCGAGCAGGTTGCAGACAACTCAGGTAAGTGGGAAATCACAACAGCTCCTACACTTACAGGTGAAGAAGGATATGCTTCAAACGGTGGTTCTTCACTTTACATCACAGCTAACTGCTCAAAGACAGACCTTGCTAAGGACTTCTTAGCATACACATTTGGTGGTCGTTCAGCAGAGGACGGACAGTCTACAACATATGATGAGGCACTTACAAACGGTGGTGTTATCGGAACATGTGCAGCAGCTGCAGAGTCAGATGTTTACCAGCAGGGTGTTGCTTACTTCAACGATCAGCCAATCTACGCAACAATTGTTGAGTACACACAGCACGTACCAACAGTTGAGCAGTCAGATTACCACTACTCAGCACGTACACAGCTTGCTACAGCTCTTCAGAGCGTACTTACAGATGGCGTAGATGTTGATACAGCACTTGAGAATGCAGAGCAGCAGCTCAGATTTGATATGGGATTATAATTCCAATCAATAAAAAAGTACTAAAAGATAATTTTTGGGGAAGTGGTAAACCCACTTCCCTTTTTTAAAAAGAAGAGGGAATCGCCGTGGAAAAGAAAAGAAGAGGAATGACGCTTGCTAATAAGCAATTAGCAGCGGGCTGGATTTTCCTTACACCAGCAACAATACTCATTTTCATAATGAGTTTTTATCCAATTATTAAGGCTTTTATAACATCATTAAAAACAGGTAAGGGTGTCAATATCGCATTTGCTGATCCACTTACCTACAATTACACTCGAATGTTACAGGATAGTATTTTCATGACATCCATGAAAAATACATTCTTTTATTTAATAATACAGGTCCCTATCATGCTGATCCTTGCCATCCTTTTGGCACAGCTTCTTAACAACAAGGACTTAAAGTTCAAGGGACTTTTCAGAACATGTATCTTTTTACCATGTGCTACATCACTGGTTTCATATTCTTTGATTTTCAAGTCAATGTTTGCAACACAGGGTCTTATCAATTCAGTTCTTATAAAGATTGGTATCATCAGTGAAAACATTAACTGGCTTGGAACTCCATCAACAGCAAAGGCAGTAATCATCATTGCTTTGATTTGGAGATGGACAGGATACAACATGGTATTCTACCTTGCAGGACTTCAGAACATTGAATACTCAGTATATGAAGCTGCAAAAATCGATGGTGCAAGTGGTTGGAAGACATTCTGGTACATTACAGTGCCACTTCTTAAGCCAACAATCGTTATGACAGCAATCATGTCAATCAACGGTACATTACAGCTCTTCGACGAGTCAATGAACTTGACTAGTGGTGGACCTGCAAACTCAACAATCACAATGTCACACTACATTTACAACCAGGCATTTGGTCAGGGTGTTGGACAGTTAGGATACACATCAGCAATGTCATTTATCGTATTCATTTTGGTTGGAATTCTAGCATTTATTAGTTTGAAAGTAGGTGATACACGTGACTAAAAAGAGAAATAAATCAATGATACAGCGTAGGCTTATACCTACTTACATCTTTTTGATAATCTGCTCGCTAATATCAGTATTTCCACTTTATTGGATGATTGCAGCAGCAACAAACGAATCACTTGCAGTTGCTAGAGGTTCAATCACATTTGGAAATCAGCTTGCAGTAAATTTTGAACACTTAAAGAATGCAGTACAGGGTACTCTTTGGAGCAGTATGGGTAACTCATTCTTCTACTCAATTGTGCAGACTATATTTACACTTTTTGTATGTTCAATAGCAGGCTATGGCTTTGAGCTTTATCACGACAAGGGCAAGGATAGACTTTTCGGAATCCTTCTTCTTGCTATGATGGTTCCTGCAGTAGCAACAATGGTTCCTTTGTACGGACTTATTTCAAAGGCAAAATTACTTAATAGTGTTTGGGCTTTCATCCTTCCAGGAATCTCAACACCATTTATGATTATGATGTTCAGACAGAATTCTCGTAATTTCCCACCTGACATCATGGAAGCAGCCAGAATTGATGGACTTCCTGAATGGAAGATCTTCTTCAAGATGTATGTTCCAATTCAGAAATCAATCTATGCAGCAGCTGCTGTTATCACATTTATGAACGCATGGAACGCATACATGTGGCCAAAGGTAGTAATGAGCGACAACCGTGCTCAGACAATGCCAATGTTCATCGCAAACATTTCAAGTGGTTACACCGTAGATTACGGTATGACAATGCTTGGCGTATTGTTCTGCTCAGTACCAACAATGTTTGTATTCTTCGTACTTCAGAAGCAGTTTGCAGAAGGAATTACAGGATCGGTAAAATAAAATGAATGAATTCAATTATGAAATTGTAAAAGACCCAAGAGTTTTTCAACAAAATAGATTAGATGCTCACTCAGACCACGAGTATTACGACAGCGAAGCATATGCATACGGTGAAAAATCTAATTTCAAGTACTCTTTAAATGGCACTTGGAAATTTGAATTTGCCAAGAATTATGAGTGTTGCGACAAGAACTTCTATGAGGATGGAAGAGATTGTAAGGGATGGGACGATATTAAAGTCCCAGCCCATATCCAATTAGAAGGCTACGATAAAATCATGTACGTGAACACTCAGTATCCATGGGATGGTCACGAGGCCGTAGAGCCTGGCGAAATACCAACGGAGGAGAATCCAGTTGGTAATTACGTCAAGTATTTTACAGTTCCAGAATTCATGAAAAAAGGTCCAGTATACATCTCATTTCAGGGTGTAGAAAGTGGATTTGCTCTCTGGCTTAACGGCCAGTATGTTGGTTATAGCGAAGATTCCTTTACTCCTAGCGAGTTCGATTTAACACCTTTCATCAGAGAGGGAGAGAACAAGCTGGCAGTTCAGGTGTTCAAATGGACAGCTGGAAGCTGGTGCGAGGACCAGGATTTCTTCAGATTTTCAGGCATTTTCAGAGAGGTTTATCTGTATACAGTTCCGGAGACACACATTCGCGACATTCGTATCCAAACCCTTCTAGATGACGATTATAAGGATGCTACTCTTGTAATTGATATGGATGTTGTTGGAGAGGGACTTGTTCAGATGACTCTTTCTGATGATGATGCAGATGTGCTGAACAAAATGGCAGTAGAAAATGGCAAGAATCACATGGAAATTCATGTGAGGGAGCCAAAGCTGTGGAGTGCAGAACATCCTTATCTTTTCGATTTACAGCTCAATGTATTCGGCCCAACAGGCAGACTTTCAGAGGTAATAAAGGAAAAGGTAGGCTTCAGAAGATTCGAGATGAAGGACCATATGATGCACATCAATGGAAAGCGCATCGTATTCAAGGGTGTTAACCGCCACGAATTTTCTTCATCAACAGGACGTGCCCTTTCAGAGGAGGACATCCTCAAGGACATCATTACAATTAAGCAAAACAATATAAACGCAATCCGTACAAGCCATTATCCAAACCAGACATTCTTCTACAGATTGTGCGATATATTTGGATTGTACGTTATTGATGAAACAAATTTAGAGACTCATGGAACATGGCAGACACCTATCCAAATCCTGAAAATGAGGGATGATAGCTACGCTGTTCCAGGAGATAGACCAGAATACACAGACAACGTTATCGACCGCGCTCACAACATGTTTGAGCGTGACAAGAATCATCCATGTGTCCTTATTTGGTCACTTGGAAATGAAAGCTACGGCGGAAGCAACCTTAGAAAGATGCAGGACAAGTTCCATGAATGGGACAACACACGTCTTGTACATTATGAGGGTGTTTTCAACGATAGAAGAGTAGATTTGTCAGATGTGGAATCTACAATGTATGTCTACGTAAAGGACATCAAGAAGTGGCTTTCAGAGCACAGAGAGAAGCCTTACATTAACTGTGAGTACATGCATGCCATGGGAAATAGCTGTGGCGCCATGAGCAAGTACACAGAGTACGCTTATGAGGAACCATTGTTCCAGGGCGGATTTATCTGGGATTACATTGACCAGGCCATTACAAAGAAGGATGTAAATGGCGTTGAATTCGAAGGCTACGGCGGAGATTTCGACGATAGACCAAACGATGGCAGCTTCTCAGGAGATGGCATCTGCTACAGCAAGGACAGAGAGCCTAGCCCAAAGATGCAGGAGGTTAAATTCGATTATTCAAATATCAAGATAACCTTCGAGGATGGCAAAGCCATCATTGAAAACAGAAATCTGTTTACTAACACAAATGAATACACAGCCATTCTTACAGTAGAAAAGCTTGGCGATTTGATAGCAGAGGAGGAGCTAGTAATCGATTGCCCTCCACTTGAGACTACAGAATATGCTTTGGAGCTTGATTTACCAAGGGATGATGAGTATGTAGTGACACTTTCATTTGTCCTTACAGAAGATACAATGTGGGCAAAGGCAGGCCATGAAGTAGCCTACGGCCAGACTACAGTTGGACGCTTCACCTTCGAAAGAGGACCAAAGCAGCAGCTTAAGGTTACTCAGGGTTTCCATAACCTGGGCGTAAAGGGCGATGATTTTGAGGTGCTATTCGTAGGACAGAAGGGCCTTAGCTCATACAAATATCACGGAAAAGAGCTGTTAAAGCGAATCGTAATGCCAAACTTCTGGCGCCCAATGACAGAAAATGATTTGGCAAACCAGTTGCCATTTAGAGCGGCTCAGTGGAAGTTAGCAAGCAAATATATCTCAACATCTGTTATGGATCAGGGAATCAATGAGTTCCCACAGGTGGATGCCACAGATGAGCGAGTAAAGGTAACTTACACATATCACTTGGCTACAAAGCCTGCAGGAACATGTCAGGTAGAGTATGTAGTATATGCAGATGGACTTGTTGAGTGTAGTTTAAGACTTCCTGCATCAGCGGAAATAGGCGAGCTTCCAGAGCTTTCCATGACATTTGCATTAGATAGCCAGTTGGAGAACTTGGAATGGTACGGCAAAGGTCCAGAGGAGACATACAACGACCGCGACCATGGCAAGCTAGGAGTATTTAGAAATAAGGTAGCTGATAACATGGCTAAATACTTAGTGCCACAGGAATGCGGAAATCATCAGGATACAAGGTACGCAAAGCTTACCGACAATCGAGGAGACGGAGTCCTCTTCCTTACAAAGAACAATGGATTCTCGGCCCTTCCTTACACAGTACATGAAATCGACGAAGCAATGCATCCAACAGAGCTTCCACCAGTTCATTTCACACATGTGAGAATAGGCAAGCAAATGGGCGTTGCAGGAGATGATACCTGGGGTGCAAAAACACATCCAGAATTCATGTTAGATAATAGCAAAGACATGGAGATTTGCTTTAGTTTCAGGGGTATATAAGGTATAATTAGATTCGGCTACACACGTGGCCGGATCTTTTTATTTAGGAGGTAGGATAATGTTTGAATCAAACGACACATTCGTAGAAGAGGCAGTAAAGGTAATAGAAACAGCCCAGGATAAAACAAAAAAAACAGGTGCTGCTGTAGCAACATTCTGCTTGTTGGTTGGTACTGTTGGCTATTCAAGAGGGATTTTGACACTTATAATGGCGATTTTGCTCATTATTATGGGTATATTTACGATAATCTTATATTCGAACAAAAACATCGAATATGAATATGACTACACAAATGGTAGCCTTGAGATTGCTAAAATCATTAACAATGAGAAGAGAAAGAAGGTTGTTACTATTGAGTCTAGCGAGATAAAGATGGTTGCAGCTGTTGGAACAAACGAATCACTTAAGTTTGACCATGTTCAGCTTAAGACATATGACTGTTCAGCACACGATGAAGAAGTAAAAGATTACATCTTAGTGGCTCATAGCGAGGCAAAAGGCAACGATTTTAAAGTAATATTCAACCCTTCAGACAAGTTGCTTACAGCAATGGAGAAATACAATAAGAGAGACATTTATCGTTAGAATTAAAGGAGAAATGTGATGAACGAGCAGGAGTTAAAAGTAATTTTTGAGGAAAAGTTCGGCCAGGGTGGCGATATTCGTACATATTTTGCACCAGGCCGTGTAAATCTTATAGGAGAGCACACTGATTACAACGGTGGTCACGTGTTCCCATGTGCCCTTACAATCGGTACATATGCAGTTGCAAGAAAGCGCGAAGACAGAGTAATCAAGCTTTACTCAGCAAATATCGAGCATGTAGGAGTTATAGAAAGCTCACTTGATGACCTTACAAATAAGGATGCATATCATTGGGCAAACTATCCACTTGGCGTAGTTTGGGCTATGATCGAGAAGGGTTCAGAAATTAAATCAGGATTTGAAATGTGCGTTTGGGGCAATATTCCCAACGGTTCTGGCCTTTCATCATCAGCATCACTTGAGGTACTTACAGGCACAGTAATCACTGATTTATTTGGTATCGACAAGACAATGATAGAGTTAGCCCTTATCGGACAGTACTCTGAGAACAATTTCAATGGATGCAATTGCGGTATAATGGACCAATTTGCGGTTGCAATGGGTAAAAAAGACCACGCCATTTTCCTTGACTGTGCAGATTTATCCTATAAATATGCCAGCGTAAAATTGGACGGAGCAAAGATAGTAATCACAAATTCAAAGGTAAAGCACTCACTTGTAGACAGCGCATACAATGACAGACGTAACGAAAGCTCACAGGCTCTCGCTGATCTTCAGACAGTATGTGGCATCAGCACACTTGGCGAGCTTACAGATGAAGAGTTTGAAAAGTATGGCTCTGCAATCAAGGATGAAGTAAACTATCGTCGTGCAAAGCATGCCGTAGCTGAGAATCAGCGTACAATCAAGGCTGTAGAAGCTCTTAATAAAAACGACATCGAGACATTCGGCAAGCTTATGAATGCCAGCCACGTATCACTTCGCGATGATTACGAAGTATCATGCGAGGAGGTAGATTTCCTTGTAGAGACAGAGTGGAGCGTTCCAGGTGTAATCGGTGCCCGCATCACAGGCGGCGGATTCGGCGGCTGCACAGTAGCCATCGTAAAGGACGAAGCTGTTGAGAACTTCAAGGAGACAGTAGGTAAGGCATACAAAGAAAAGTATGGCTTAGACGCAGAGTTCTATGTAGTAGACATCGGTGATGGAGCTAGAAGATTAAGCTAATAAAAGATTTTGTAGGGAGGCTATCCGGTTGGATAGTCTCTTTTTTATGTGGACAATGATATAATCTAAAGAAAAGCCAATATGTAGGTTTAATCCGTACATATTGGCTTATTTTAATTGCTACCTTTTAGAGGAAATGGGCGCGAAGCTCTTCTGCAGGAATTGGTGAAAGGTAAGCTGGTGCGATGTCGAATACTGTCTTTGCACCTGTAGCGCCTTCCTTGTTCATGCGAGAAATTGCTCTTGCGTATGCTGTAAGTACTGCACCTGTAAACTCAGGGTTTGAATCGAGGTTTAAGCTGTACTCAATGACATGCTTGTTGCCATCAAATCCTGTCTCACCTGTGTAGATAACGCTTCCGCCATGTGGTAATCCACTGTGGTTCTTCTTCAACTCTTCCTCAGAGATAAAGTTTACTGTTGTATCATAATCTGAGAAGTAGTTAGGCATTTCCTTGATTTCCTTCTCGATGCGTGCCTTATCAGCACCTTCCTCAACAACTACGAAGCATTCTCTTGTATGCTTTTCTCTTGTTGTAAGCTCTGGATTCTCACCATTTCTAACTCTCTCAAGTGCTTCTGGAACTGGAACTGTGTACTGTCTAGCATCAACAACACCTTCGATACGACGAATTGCATCTGAGTGACCCTGGCTAACGCCCTTGCCCCAGAATGTGTAAGCCTGTCCCTTTGGAAGGATTGATGTTGCATAAAGACGATTCAATGAGAACATTCCTGGATCCCATCCGCATGAGATAAGACCAAGCTTTCCAGCTTCCTTTGAAGCTTTATCTACATTTGCAAAATGCTCTGGGATTCTTGCATGTGTATCAAATGAATCAATTACATTGTAGAGCTTTGCGTACTTTGGTGTCATTTCTGGTAAATCTGTAGCACTACCTCCGCAAATAACAAGTACATCTATATCTTCTTTTCCTGTATCCAAATCTGCTGTAGATTTAACAGGTGCGTTAGACTTTACTGTAACTGTACTTGGATCTCTTCTAGTATAGATAGCTACAAGCTCCATGTCTTCGCTAAGAGTAACAGCAGCTTCTACACCACGTCCAAGATTTCCGTATCCTAAAATACCAACTTTAATCATGTCATACCTCCATTATTCTTTTTAATCTTTTGTAATTTTAAAACAAGGATTAGTTGTATGCAACTGTTTAGATTAAAAAAGAGGCCACCCTTTCGGATAGCCTCCCTACATAGCTGCTTTCTTTATTTAGATAAATTTATAAATTGTAGTTGAGTGAGCCTTCTGGCCTGCTTTGGCAATTGGCTGCTCAAACTCAGGTACATTTACTGCATTTGGGAAGTACTGAGACTCGAAACAAACTCCGAAGCGCTTGCCGTAAGGGCAGTCACCCTTGCCGATATGGCTGTCATCAAGGTAGTTGCCAGCATAAAGCTGTACGCCAGGTAAATCAGTGTAAACTTCCATCTTTCTTCCGCTTGCAGGGTCTTCAAGTGTGCAACTTGGCTTTGAAAGAGATGGATTGTTGAGGCAATAATTGTGGTCGAAACCGCCTGCCCAGTTGAGCTGGTCATAGTCAGCCTCTGTATCCTGCTTGAGAGCCTTAGGAGTAGTGAAATCCATTGGAGTTCCCTTTACTTCACGGCATTCTCCGTGAGGAATAGACTCTGAATCTGTGTGAGTATATCTGTCAGCATCAATCCAAACAATGTGATCCATAACAGAACCTGAGTCATGTCCGTTCAAATTGAAGTAGCTGTGGTTAGTTGGGTTGAAGATTGTATCAACATCAGAAACCCCTGAATACTCAAGCTTTAATGAGTTGTCATCACCAAGAGTGTATGTGATTGTGATATCCATTTCTCCTGGGAATCCGCACTCGCCATCAGCCTTGTGGCATGTGAATGTGATGTGGCTGTCATCTACAGACTCTACATTCCAGATGCGCTTGTGCATTGGATGGAAGCCTGAGTGAAGATTGTTCTTGCCGTCGTTGGCATCGAGCTTGTACTCAACACCATTTAAAGTAAATTTTGAATCGCCGATACGGTTGCCATTAGGGCAGATGCAGCATCCAAATCCAGGAGAATTCTCAAAATAATCCTCAATATTGTCATATCCTAAAACTACATCTGTAAGAATTCCTTCCTTATCTGGAACCCAAAGCTCTAAAAGATTACAACCAAAATTCATGATTTTTGCCTGCATACCATTCTTATTGATAAGAGTATATGCAATCATGTCTTCGCCGTTTTTAGTAACGCCTACTTTTTCTTTTTCCACGATAAAAACCTCCCTATAAAATTAACTACACTAATGATAAATGTATGTGGTTTTTAATACAAGAGATACAAAATAATTAATCAATTTATAAAGGTAAAAATGTCAAAGAAATGACATTATGGTAATATATTTATATCAAAACAAGGTGGTCCGAGAATGAAGGCCAATAACAAGAAAATCTTTCGACTAATCAAACTTCAAATAGTACTGTTACTGCTGCTGGTTTCGGCCGTCACCTACTACTATGCCAGCGGTTATGCAGCTCAAGTCTCTGAGTTAAAATCAGAGGCTACTTCTCTTGTGAAAAAATCCACGGAAGATACATTCAGACAGATAGAAACCAGTGAAGTGTACGATGCAAACGGCAACACGATTTCTGTGTTGAAGGGCGAAAAGGATGTGTACTACATCACTTACGACCAGATTCCACAGAACGCGGTGAAAGCCCTCGTTTCCATCGAGGATAAAAAGTTCTTCGAGCACAACGGTATTGATTATAAGGGAATTGCCAGAGCCTTGTACACAATGCTCAAGGACAAGGAAATCACCCAGGGTGGTAGTACAATCACTCAGCAGCTTGCCAGAACAATCTTCCTCAGCAATGAAAAGACTTGGCAGCGTAAGGTGGAGGAGATATATATTGCATCAGAGCTTGAAAAGAAGTATTCCAAGGAACAGATCCTTGAGTTCTACTTAAATAATGTATATTTCGCCAACGGATATTATGGCATAGAGGCGGCAGCCAAGGGCTATTTTAGCAAGGATATTTCAGAGTTGTCCCTTTCGGAAGTCTGTTATCTGCTGGCTATTCCGAACAGCCCAACCTACTACGACCCAGTGGTGAATCCGGAAAACACAATCACCAGACGAAACACAATATTGTCGTCCATGCTGAAGGACAAGGTCATCAGCGAAGCAACTTACACGTCAGCAGTCAACGAAGAAATCGTGCTGACAAGACCAGACAGTATCAAGAATAACTACGTAGAAACATACGCATATTACTGTGCAACAAGGGCATTGATGAAGGCGAATGGCTTCGAGTTCAAGACTGAGTTTGATTCAGAAGAAGATGAGGAAGCCTACAACAGGGCTTACGATGAAGCTTATAATCAGTGGAACACCACATTATTTACATCAGGCTATCGAATTTACACATCCATAGATTTGAACATGCAAAATGAGCTGCAGGCGGCAATAGATTCCCACCTGGAGGATTTTACAGATGTAAATGAAGATGGCATCTACACAGTGCAATCCGCAGGAGTGTGCATCGATAACGAGACAGGCATGACCAAAGCAATTGTCGGTGGACGTAGCCAGGATGTGACAGGCTACACATTAAACAGAGCATATCAAAGCTTCCGTCAGCCAGGCAGCTCAATCAAGCCGCTTATTGTTTACACACCAGCCATCGAAATGGGCTACACTCCAGACAGCAAGGTGATGGATGTGAAGCAGGAGGGCGGCCCTGATAATGCGACAGGCACTTATGCGGGAGAAATCACACTTCGTCAGGCGGTGGCCCAGTCCAAAAACACAGTTGCATGGCAGCTTTATTCAGAAGTGACACCACAAAAGGGAATCCAGTACCTTAAGAACATGGGCTTTTCCCACATAGAAGATGACGACTATGGCATGGCAGCATGCCTCGGAGGTCTGACAGTTGGCGTAAGTCCTTTGGAAATGGCAAAAGGATATGCCACTATCCAAAATGATGGCTATATGCGAGAGCCAGATTGCATTTTACAAATCACTGATTCTGAGGGAGAGGTCCTTTACGAGGCCGAAGAAGAACAAGTGCAAGTTTACGAAGAAAATGCTGCCAGAACCATGACAGATATGCTACAATCGGTAGTGGCTGAGGGCACTGCCAGAGGTATCGACCTAGGTGAAATGCCAGCAGCAGGAAAAACCGGCACAACAAATAACAACCGTGATGGATGGTTTGTAGGATACACCAGATATTACACTACAAGTATTTGGGTTGGTTCTGATCAGCCCAAGAAAATAGCGGGCTTGACTGGCTCATCTTACCCAGCTAAAATCTGGGAAGAATACATGAACACTATTCACGAAGGATTACTTCCTGCGGAATTCAAAAAGCCAGTGGAATACATAGGCACAGAAGAGCAGCAGGATGAAGTAGAGATAGATGAAGAGGGCGAATCAGAAGAGGAGCCATACGGCGTCTTCGATGAGGAAAATCCTGGGGAAGAGCCTCAGGAGCCAAACACATATAGGATTATTACTGAAACTTATGATGGAGCAGAAGTTCCAGAGGGTGCCATACCAGATGGCGCTACAGATATAGAGATAACAACCACCACTGAATCAGTGGAGGATCAGGTTGAATAGAAGTAATATGGAGGATTTTGAAAGAAATGGCAAAGTACGGATTTGGATTGGATCTGGGGGGAACAACATGTAAGTGCGGCTTATTCACAGCAGAGGGTGAGCTACTTGAGAAGTGGGAGGTTCCTACAGACACATCAAACGGCGGTGTAAACATCCTTAAGAATCTTGCACAGACAGTTGTTAAGAAGATGGATGAAAAGGGCATTGCTGCCGATGATGTAGCAGGTGTAGGTATTGGAATTCCTGGCCCTGTATCAGATGACGGTGTTGTAAACCGTTGCGTAAACCTTGGATGGGGCGTATTCAATGTTGAGAAGGAATTCTCTGAGTGCCTCGGTGGTCTCAAGGTTAAGGCTGGTAACGATGCAAACGTTGCAGCACTAGGTGAAGCTTGGATGGGAGCTGCAAAGGAATACTCTAGCTCAGTAATGGTAACACTTGGCACAGGTGTTGGCGGTGGCGTTATCATCAACGACGATATCATCAGCGGTGCAGCAGGTGCAGCAGGAGAAATCGGTCACATCAGAGTAAACTATACAGAGGAAAACACTTGCGGTTGCGGCAATCACGGATGTCTTGAGCAGTATTGCTCAGCAACAGGTATTGCTCGTCTTGCAAAGATTCGTCTTGCTCAGAATGATGATGCAAGTAGCCTTAGAGATGTAGAAACACTTGATGCAAAGGCTGTTTTCGATGAGGCAAAGAAGGGCGACGTAGTTGCAAAAGAAATCGCAAGACGTGCTTGTGAATACTTGGCACAGGGACTTCAGGTAATCTCTTGTGTAGTAAATCCAGAAGCTTTCGTTATTGGCGGTGGCGTTTCAAAGGCTGGCCAGTATCTTGTTGATGAAGTAGAATACAGATTCAATCAAATCGCATTCCACGGCTGCAAGAGCACCAAAATCGTTCTTGCTTCACTTGGAAACGACGCTGGTATCTACGGCGCAATGAAGCTTATCCTTTAATAAGTAAAAAAGCAAACAAAAAGGCAGGTCAAACGACCTGCCTTTAATAATTCATATTTATTTTTTAATAACGCCAGCGTATCCCTTGCCAACAAGAACACTTGCAACATCTGTAAGTGTCTTGAATTCTACGTCGCGGCCACTTGCCAACCAATCCTTGTAAATAGATGTGATTGCCTTTGTGTATGAACGTACGATTGAAGGATGCTCAGTCTGGTTGAAGAACTTAGAAAATTCGTCACTGTTCAAAACCTTATCTACAACTGCATTGTAGAAGAATGAATATGACTCGTCGCACATAAGCTTCTTCTGAACCTTGCTGCATGACTCAAGATATTTGTAGAAGTATGTGATACATCCACTAAGATCCATGTCTAATGCATACTTTCCGATGTGCTCTAATAAGTCTGAAGAAACTTCTTCTTCAATTTCATCAATCAAATCATCCAAAGATGTATAGTGAAGATAAAATGTCTTTCTGTTGATTCCTGCTCTTTCTGTAAGATCGGTAATTGAGATTTCGCGATAGTCACGTGCTAGTACGAGTTCGTTAAATGACTTTCTAATTGCGGTAAGAGTTCTTCTTACACGTAAATCTTTGCTTCGTTCTCTCATGTTATACTCCTTTTCTTATTAATTACTTCCCTAAGGCGGATTAAGCAATAAATCCATTCTCTAACGTTAATGTTCTCCCCTATTCAAGTCCTATCATTATGTCTATTGTCTACTATACCACGGATGAGGTCGCTCGTGGACTTTTTAATAGAATTTTAATATTTTTTTTGTTGCTTGGACACAATTTGGAGTGTATAATGCAAATTGTCCGAAACCGAATTGTCCGGAACCGAACATTCCGAAGTCGGACATTCCCAAAGCAAATTAAAGAAAGAAATTATAGAGGAAAGGAGAAAAAAATGTGTTCAAAGGAATTTGACAATAAGACACATATAGGTTTTTTGTGCGGAAGCATAGGTCGCGAAGTTAAGGACGCTATTAACAGAGGCGCCTGCGACAACAAAATGGATCTTTGCACAACAAAGAACGGTTGGCTTATTGGTTATTTTGTTAGACAGACTGAGCCTATTTTCCAAAAAGATTTGGAAAAAGTTTTCCATTTTCCTAAATCTACATTGGCAGACATGATTCAGACTCTTGAAAGAGACGGCTTAATAGCGAAGGTATCAGTGGATGGAGATGCCCGCAAAAAGCAAATCGTTGTAACAGACAAGGGAATGGAATTCAATCATCTTATAGAGAATCAGATTCTTGAAGTTGAAGAATACGTAACAAAGGATATCTCTGAGGAAGAAATCGCCACTGTGATTCGCGTCCTTGAAAAGATGCAGCAAAATGCTAGGGAATACAAATCTTACGTAGAATTAAAGAAGGAGGATTAATCTTGGTAAAGAGATTATTACAGGAAATAAAAGAATACACCGCAGCAGCATTAGTTACTCCTATTTTTATGATTCTTGAAGTAGCAATGGAAATGATAATTCCACTTCTTGTAGCAGACTTAGTAGACAAAGGTGTTGAAGCGGGCAACATGAGCGAGATTTACCGAATCGGCGGATATATGCTCATTTGCGCAGTCGTAGGTTTGTTTGGCGGCGTAATGGGAGCTGTTTACGGAAGTAAGGCTTCTGCAGGATTAGCCAAAAACCTTAGAAAGAAGATGTTTGAAAACATTCAGACCTTCTCATTTGAAAATATCGATAAGTTCTCAACAGCAGGACTTGTTACACGTCTTACAACAGACGTAACAAACGTGCAAAACGCGTTTATCATGGTTCTTAGAATGGGATTCAGAGCACCAGTTACAGTTATTGTAGCTATGGTACTTTCTTTCAGAATCAATGTACATATTGCATCGAACTTCTTTTTTGCAATGGTCATCATTCTTGCATTCATGACTTTCGTACTCTTCAAGACAAGACCATTATTCGAAATTCTTATGAAGAAGTACGATGACTTGAACGCATCTGTACAGGAAAATGTCACAGGTATCAGAGTTGTAAAGGCTTACGTTCGTGAGGCATTTGAAAAGACAAAATTCGTAAAGGGCAGCCAGGGCATCTACAAGGCAGCAACAGCAGCAGAAAAAATGATCGCCTTCACAATGCCAATGATGAGTGCAGTTATTTATGTATGTATCATCCTTATCAGCTGGTTTGGTGCACATGAGATTGTTATCGAGGGCACACTTACAACTGGTGAGCTTGTTTCATTATTCTCATACTGCATGAACATTCTTATGTCACTCATGTTCTTCGCTATGATTTTCATCATGGTTACTATGTCAGTTGCCAGCATGAAGCGTATTTATGAAGTACTTGAGGAAAAGACAACAATCACAAACGGTGAGAATCCAATCTACGAAGTACCTGACGGATCAATCCAGTTCAAGGATGTTGTCTTTGGATACAACAAAACAGCAGAGCGTCCAGTTCTCGACCACATCAATCTTCAGATTAACTCAGGCGAGACAATCGGCGTACTTGGTGGAACAGGTTCAGCAAAGACTACTCTTGTTTCAATGATTTCACGTCTTTACGATGTGGATGAGGGTGAAGTTCTTGTAGGTGGCAACAACGTTAAGGATTACGATGTTGAGACAATTCGTAATCAGGTTGCTGTAGTTCTTCAGAACAACGTACTTTTCTCTGGAACAATCGCTGAAAACCTTCGTTGGGGCGACAAAAATGCAACAGACGAGGAAGTAAAGCGTGCTGCAAAGCTTGCATGCGCAGACGAATTCATCGAGAAGTTCCCAGATGGCTACAACACACACATCGAGCAGGGTGGTACCAACGTTTCTGGTGGACAGCGCCAGAGACTTTGTATTGCGCGAGCTCTTCTTAAGAAGCCAAAGATTCTTATCCTTGATGACTCTACATCAGCAGTAGATACAGCTACAGATGCAAGCATCCGCCGTGCTTTCCGTGAGGAAATCCCTGGCACAACAAAGCTTATCATCGCACAGCGTATCTCATCTGTTATGGATGCTGACAGAATCATCGTTATGGATGATGGTAAGGTCAACGACTTCGGTACACACGAAGAGTTGATGGCTAGAAATGAGATTTATAAGGAAATCTATGAGCAGCAGACAGGCGCCGGCAGCGGCGACTTTGACAAGGCTCAGGAAGGAGGCGAGGACTAATGGCTAGAGGACCACAACCAGGATCAATTCCTAAACTGACAAAAGAGCAGAAGGCCGCAAGACGAGGAGTTCTCGGCCGCCTTGTTAAATATGTAGGAAGCAGATACCCAGCACAGCTTGTACTTGTACTTATCTGCATCTTCCTTTCAGTAATCTGCAATGCAAAGGGAACAGCCTTCATGCAGGAGCTGATTGACGTTTATATTCTTCCAATGCTAGAAAGTGGCAGCACAGATTTCGGCCCACTTGCAGATGGAATCAAGACATTGATTGGATACTACGCAGTTGGTATCATCGCAATGTTCTCATACAACTTTATTATGATTTTCGTTGCCCAGGGCTCACTTAGAGACTTGAGAAATGAGATGTTTGAGAAGATGGAGGATTTACCAATCCGCTACTTCGACACACACGCACACGGCGATATCATGTCAGTTTACACAAACGATATTGATACTCTTCGCCAGATGATTTCACAGAGCTTCCCACAGATGTTCAACAGTGCAATCACCATCGTTACAGTATTTGTGTACATGCTTATGATGTCACCAACCCTTACAGGTGTGACAATCGCAATGATTATCATTATCTCACTTGTTACAAAAACACTTGCTGGCACATCCGGAAGATATTTCCGCAAGCAGCAGCAGGCTCTCGGTGCAGTAAACGGTAACATCGAGGAAATCATGAACGGACAGAAGGTTGTTAAGGTTTTCTGTCACGAAGAAGAAGTTATGGAGAAGTTCAACGGACTTAACGAGGAACTTTTCGACAATGCTTATCGTGCAAACAGACTTGCAAACTGTTTAGGACCAGTAAATATGCAGCTTGGTAATGTAAACTACGTTATCTGCGCAGTTGTTGGTGGAACACTTGCCCTCAACGGCTGGACAGGACTTACACTTGGAGCGCTTGTTTCATTCCTTCAGTTTACTCGTTCATTTATCATGCCAATCCAGCAGGTATCACAGCAGTTCCAGTCAATCGTTCTTGCTATGGCCGGCGCTGAGCGTGTATTCGAGCTTATCGACCAGGTACCAGAGACAGACGATGGCTACGTAATGCTTGTTAATGCAAGAGAAGAGAACGGTGAAATTGTTGAGTGTGAAGAGCGTACAGGAATGTGGGCTTGGAAGCACTTCCACAAGGCAGAAGGTACAACAACTTATCAGAAGCTTGAAGGTGATATCGTCTTTGACGACGTAGACTTCGCCTACAATCCAGACAAGGTTGTCCTTCACAACATCAAGCTTTTCGCTACACCAGGCCAGAAGATTGCCTTCGTTGGTGCAACTGGTGCCGGAAAGACAACTATTACAAACCTTATTAACAGATTCTACGATATCGCTGACGGAAAGATTCGTTACGATGGAATCAACATCAACAAGATCAAGAAGGCGGACCTTCGTCGATCACTTGGTATCGTACTTCAGGATACACATTTGTTTACAGGCACAATCGCTGACAACATCCGCTACGGTAAGCTTGATGCTACTGAAGAGGAAGTTATTGCAGCAGCAAAGCTTGCCAACGCAGACGGATTCATCCGCAGATTGCCTCAGGGTTACAACACAGTAATCAAGGGCGACGGCGGCAACCTTTCACAGGGCCAGCGCCAGCTCCTTGCAATTGCCCGCGCAGCAATCGCAGATCCACCAGTTCTTATTCTCGACGAGGCTACATCATCAATCGATACTCGTACAGAGAAAATCGTACAGGACGGTATGGACAAGCTTATGCACGGCCGTACAACATTTGTTATTGCCCACAGACTTTCAACAATCCGCAACAGTGATTGCATCATGGTTCTCGACCAGGGACGCATCATCGAGCGCGGCAACCATGAAGAACTTATCCAGGAAGGCGGTAAGTACTACCAGCTTTATACAGGTAAGATTCAGAACGCATAAAGCTATGGATTTTGGGCTGGCTCAGGCCTGGTTTCAGGCCGAGTGAGTTGAATATATTTGGAACCCTTCGCGGTGCTTCGGCGCTGCGGAGGGTTTTTTGTTGTGCTTTTGGGAGATGGTTGTGCTGTGTCTGGAGAATAGCTTGTGTTAGGGAGCTGGCTCGGAGTCAGTGGCTAATTTGGGGGAGTGGGGGAAATAGGCCTGATTTTTGATGCTGGTGATTATCGGCTATATTGGTTGACAAGTTTGATTTCAGCAGGTATAGTATCAAACGAGTTTTTGAAAGATTTGTTTTCATATAACAATCTAATTGTGGGTTCATGTATCGAACCCGAAATCCCATTAATACTTTAAATTGAATCAAATCATCGTAGATATACTCTCAGTCTGCCCGCACCAAGCGGCGGCCTGAGGGAATGGGCTTTTCGCTTGTGCGTTGGCTTTTATGGGCTGGTTTAGCCTGGCTGTGACGATAGATGATTCATGTTGAGAAGGTTGGAATAGGCATTGTAGCCTTGTTTTGCGAGGCAGCCTATGTTGAGAAGGAATAATAGGCATAGATTATTGCTGTTAGGAGAGGGGCTGTTACCAGTTTTAGCCCAATTATGTGGCACATTGGCGCCCTGAGAGGGGGAGCCAGACACGCGGAAAAGAGAAAAAGCTAAAAAGGCGTGTCTGTTAGGAGAGCCAGAGACACGCGGAAAAGAGAAAAAG